>WYDT01000020.1 GCA_013122435.1 Chloroflexi bacterium AL-N1 | reverse complement strand
ATTCTGGTGCCACACGCCGTGGACGACCGTCTGGCCGTCCGTTGGACCCGTGCAAGCCCTCGCGCCTGGCGCGGTTGCAGGCCGGCGGGCACCACGCCCGTCGGTTCTAGCAGAAAATCCAGGTGCCAGGCTCGCTGGGAGGTGACTCGTTAGTGCGGAAGGCGATCACCGTAGTGCGTCGGGGGGCAGCGCAGGGCCTCCCAATACCAACGAAACCAACACGGCGGTCCGCGCTGGTCGAGCTGGCCTTGGCCGGCCTCCGACCGCCCCAGAAGCTGACGCACGCAGACCAAACGGTGCTGGCCGAGCTGGAAACGGCGCATGAGACCCGTCGTACAGCCTGTCGGTGAGCACGGTCCTTTGCCGTGATGGTGCGTGAGCGCTGGGCACCTGATTTACAGCCAGGGCGTGAGCAGACAGCGGGCAGTGGGATGGCAGCCTTTCGCACGTTCGTGGTCGGTCTACGGCGTGACGAAGCAGCGGTTCGTGCCGGATTGACGTGCCCCCGGGTCGCCGGGACCAGGGGCAGGTCATATTCATTGGTTGCAGCTGATCAAACGGACGGGGTACGGACGGGCAGGTTTTGATCTGGTGCGTCAGCGTGTGCTCGCGACACCTGCATACAATAAGGAGGAACACCCATGACACAAGTACCTGCACTATCGTAGCCTCCAACGTGACGAAGAGCCCACGTCATCTGGACAGGTCCATTCTGCGTATTGGCTTTCTGGGCGGCCTTTCGATTCATGTCCACGGTCCAGGTACTCATAGTCAAACTCCTTTTAGTTTTTAAGAGGTGAGAGATGAGAGACGAGAGGCTGGTAACTCATTGGATACGCAAAAAAGCCCATTGATGGCAATGGGGTAACGGTACATACGTATGGAATTGTTTCGATGTGTCTAGTGAACAGGGGAATGGACCACGCTGCTCCAGCGCGGTGCTTTGCTTGCGTAGCCGACGCTGCTCCAGCGCCTTGTCAGTGTTCAGTGTGGATCCATTGGTGTGGACCAGTCGGTTCAGTGATGGGCTGAACTGATGTTAAAGAGATTATAGCATGGTTGTATCGGGTGTGGTAGACTTTTTGTTACACGAAAGGTTTGTTGAAGGTACTGTGGTAGATAATGATATTTGATTCAACCGAACTAGCAAAAGTAATGAGAGACATGCCACCTGAGGCGCACGTGGCTGTGCTTATTACTGCTGTGGTGCGTTATGTATTGGTCTGCAATTAAGATACGCTGTTGTTGATCCTGACAAATGATGCAGACCACATCAGGTTGATCATCAAAACGCCACCATGTTCGCTGTTGATTGGAAGGAAGTAAGATGTCATCTACAACAATTCGACAGTGTGGATGATCTAGCAAGAGGCGGGTTTCAAGACGCTTCCATGGCTGTAGATCTGTTTTCTGCAATGGGAACTCCTTTTTCTCAATACATTACAGGTATCAAGATGTTGAGCAATACTACCCTATCTCTGATACATATTTTTCTTTAACGGTAGTTGCAGAACAGGCTGTAAGCCAATCCGTATGGCATCCCAACGGTGATCAGGTAGCATTTGCAACACGTGATTGTCCATCCAAGGCCCAAAAGGCATCAAATGCCGCTATCTCTGAAGGGGTGTTTGTGGCGGATGTAACGACTGAGCAAGAAAAGCAGGTTGTAGCCACAGGTCTGGTTGACTACGAGTTGTCAGGCTTCTCGGATAAGGAGCTACTGCTCACCTCTGAGCGATTTGGAAACCATCAACTTGATACAGCAGGTCCAACCATCGATACCCTACCAGCAATCACCTTATCAGAAAACCTACAATCTGATACACCTATCACAATACAAGGTCGAACCAATTGGGTACCTTATATCCATCAACTCTGGAGTACACCTGAGTGGTTTAATGGGAGTTGGGCCTGTGGACCAACCTCATCAGTTATGGCTGTTGCACATTATCGTCTAGCTGCTAATCGAATCTGGGTACTTGGGCAGCCTAGTGATATGGTTTTTATGTTCCAGAAATTGACACCTACAATGGCGTTCGATATGCCTGGACCTACCCTGATGCAAGTGGAAGTACAGCATGGGGAGCCTATGGATATATTGTGGAAGATCCAGGAGTGGCTTACTGGAATATGATTACTGACTACCTCAACTTACACAATGTTGGCTTGAATGTCGCTGACGGTAGTGCAGGAGCGCAATGGGTGAGGGACAGAATAAACGAAGGTAAGGTTGTTGTAACCAGTGGCGAGGTATTCGGCTATGGGCATATTATTGTTATTCGAGGCTATACCGATGATGGAAGATTTGTTGTCAATGACCCATATGGCAATGGTACTCAACCGGGATGGGGAAACCATAACAATGGTGGTGGTGCTATATACATATGGGGGCAGATTAGTCCGAAGTATTTCTGGGCTGTAGCCCGATAGTATACAGCAACAGTGTTGATATAAAATTCAATAAATGGATTGGGAGAGCGTCTGCAAACAGCAAACTGTGCAACGCTCTCCCAACTGCATGTTACATTTTGTAATTAATTCTCGTCTTAATACATGAAGAAAAGATAATAAGGTGCATCAACATATTATATAAAATACCTTTACGAACAATGCCCACATTAAACAAGGAGATACCCTATGTTATGTCATTATTGTTTCAAGTTGAACATCGTCATCCTCACATTTGTATTGCTTCTGAGTGGATGTGGCACGCCAAATCCCAATGCGGTCCAGACCAATCTTGATGAAGAGAACCCAGTACAACACGATTCATCCGAGATAATTGCGGAAAGCGAACCTACCTCCACACCAGAACCTACTGATAACTCTACACTAAACAATATCATTACACAAACACCAGGAGCCACCGAACCGGGGGTAGCCCAGATCCCCCCGACTCAACTACTACTGGCCAACCGTCTTCCCCCGTGACCTGGTGGTTGACCCGGCTCAGTCGTCCCTCACCACTGGGGGTTATCAACTGGAGTTGCACAACCCCACAGACGGCCAATGGTGGGCGACGATTAGAGGTGGTGCGACGGTTCAACCACCTCCCGCTGAGGGCGAACCCCAGACCATTCGTGGTCACCAAGGCCAAGCTAGTACCACCGGGGCTGGATATGCAATCTACTGAGACGTAGGACTCGAGGAAGTCCTGACCCTAGCCGAAAACCTGGAACCAGTCTCCGTCGAGATGTGGGAAGATCGCCTGGCCCATAGTGCTAGTGCACCCAACCCGGCTCCACCTGCTGGAGCCACCGAACCCGGCGTCGCCCAAATTCCCCGGCTCAATTTCTATTGGCCCACCGTCTTCCCACGGGACTTGGTCATCGATCCCACCCAATCTACTATCACCGAAGATGGGTATGAACTCGCGTTACGCGACCCCGCCGGAGGGCAGTGGTATGCTAGCATCCAAGGTGGTGCTATGACCTCACTCCCGCTCACTGAAGGTGAACCCCAGACCATTCGTGGCTACGAAGGCCAGGCCAGTACTACCGGGGCTGGTTATGGGCTCTATTGGGATGAGGGGGATTATCAATATAGAGTTGCTGGTGGCGTAGGGCTCGAGGACGCTCTGGCTATCGCCGAAAACTTGGAACCAGTCTCCTTCGAAGTTTGGCAGGAACGTTTAGCACAATCACCATAGGATCATAGTTAATCTCAAACAATCGTCTGGACTATTTGTCTGTTACAGGAGGCGAAATTGCCGCTAAGTGCTGGGCTAACTGGGTGATGACTTGTTGGGCCAGGGTGTAGGTGTGTTGCTGCTGGGCCAGGGCGATCATGCGGTGCGCCACCCGCTCGCGATACGGGTCCAGTCGCCACATCTGCTGGTAGTACGCCAGCGCTTGATCGGGCTGCGTTTCTTCGTGCAGATGGGCCAGGCGTTCCAGCGCATTGAGATACTGCATCTGCAACTCGAGTTGTCGGGTCACCAGCCAGTGCGAAGGTTTGGTCACTGCAGGCAAGAATTCACCTTGATAGAGATCTATGATTGCAAGGTCTCAGTGGTACCGATCTGACAGGCATGTTCAAGCCTGACCACATCGAGCCACAACTTAGCACTGGTTATCGATAGTTTATTACAGCACACACACTAGCTGGTCAACCGACATTTGGCAGCAGTCAGATGTCGGGTATCCATATTGTACGTGCAACGGAGCATTTTGTTTACCTGTGATGATCTGGTTACACTCGCATAGCGTTGTGGTTGGGATGCAGCGCGCACGGGATGCGATCCCAATGAGTGGCTTACATAAGCGACTGCAACACAGCCACCCACTGCAAATGTCCCTTTGAGAAACCGACGGCGTGTTATGTGCGGTATGGATGGTGTTTTCATGTTCGAGACCTCCAGTCTATACAACAAGTTCTTCGTTTACAGAAGTAGAGGCATATTCAGCTTCATATTGGCCTATATGCAAATATCCAGAATTAATCAATGTGACGGCATTATCAATAGCCAATACATTGTAATCCTGTAGCCAGGCAAGCGTCCGTGGTTCATTACAGATCAAAAGTACCACCCCTAAGGCAGATGGAATCTGATGTGTGTGCATCTGTCCATCAGCGGATCGTCTGATCAGGATATAGTACTCGCCACTGGGCACCATTTCAGGTACTTCCCCCGCATTAAGGGATTGAAGCAACATATTCGGGTCATGGTCAAACTGTATCACTCGACATGCTGAATGGGCCACAACTTGCTACGATGATCAGCGCTAATCCAACAATGAAGCCGTAATATCGTCGCCGTTGCATCTCATTCCTTTCTCATCTGCGGCTGTGTCACCTTATCATAGATTCCGTCGGTCTTCAACGTCAGTAGTCTACTGATACATAGAAACCCCTTGGCCACCTTTATTACCCATTTGCAAACCTTACGACTTCTTGTTATACTATATATGCTCTGCGACCTATTCACTGCGGAGCGTTCAGGAATTTTCCAAATTCCCCCAATGCCGCTGGACCCATATACCCAGCGGCCCCTTTTTATTGAAGATGTGTAAGTATAACGTGAGGTTGTCATGAGTGTTCCCATCCGTGAACTAAAACGCCGTTATAAGATGAATCTGGCGCTTGGTCACGTGCTACCAACATTTGATCGTTCCATCCCCTTGCCTTTATCAACGGGGACGCCACTCTATGATGCAGCCCTCACCGACAAGCTTGTTGCGACAACGACGCTCAACGAACCGGAACATCTCAACCGTGCATGGCATTTGGTGCAGCAGGCAACTCCAGAAGAACAACAAACATTGGTCGGACATGCGCGCTATTTGCTCAACGACTACAAACTTTTGTTGGCCTTGCGTGCGTGGCAGGATGGCAACGATGATATGACACGCCAGTTGCTACGTATGCTGCCATGGGGATGGCGCTTTAGCTTCCCAACCGCAGTGATCAAGCCGGCTGCCACCATCTTCACCGGCTGGCGACGCTCACTCAACTTTCGTCTGGTCAGCGAGCCGCGCTTTTCTGCACTCCAGTCCTTGTTTCGTGACATACTGACGCAGGCTCCGAGTGTGGCTATCCTCAAATATCGCCAGACGATCAAAGAGTCAGCGGCATTACTTCGGTTCCGGTTTGAAGGCGAACGTGAGCGTGTCATCCACAACCTGTGCTTTCACAATGGACGTGATATTGCCGAGAACGATGTGGTAGAGCCTGTCGGCACCTTCCTGCGTGCGCGTCGTGTGGTGGTTGACGATGATGTCGTTGGTCTACTCAGTGTACTTAATGACAGTGAGGTTGAGATACCGATTACCTCGTATATGGGTTTGTTGGGCCAATTGGGGATACGACTTAATCAGGATTTACATTCCGAGATTGGTCCATTGCGTGACTATGCCGTACGATGTGCGACCGCCATCGAGTCGCTGTTACGCCTCAAGGAATGGGGCGATTGGCTCACCGAAACGCACGCGCAGACTCTTGCTACCCGAGTGCACCACAGCGTGATCGACAAGGGCATCGATATTCCCTTCTTCAAAATCACCAAAGCCTTTATGAACGCACCACAACACGCCCGCCAGTTAGTATTGGAACCACTATACATTCCGCTGCTTGAACACTTTGGGCGCCAAACTGCTGGATTACTGCCAGGGCCGGGACCACTGACATTTGTACAGCCAGGCAATGTCATCCATCTGATGAGCTTTCTCCTGTACACCCTGCTTAGTAGTGCAATGGACACCCGCCTGGTGCTCCTTTACAAAAAGGGTGTTGAAGAGGTTCCTTCCCTCGATCTCCATAACGTCGCCCGGCATCTCGCCGATGATCAGCGTGCTCTTGAAAGCTGGCTCCTCGCTGAGTTTGGTGGTTTAACCATGCGCTATGAGTACACTTACGACTACAAAGCGGTCTCGCGTACGCTGGCCAAGCTGAATCCTACCGCGCCGCTCATGCTTGATCTGCCGTTTGCTGACAACATGGATATTCTGTCAGCATTGTTGCCGTTTGAGCGTGTCTTTAATCTGAACACGGCGTTTGGTGCACCAGGTGAAATTTGTATCGCATATGAGTATTATGCGTTATTCACGATGAATACACCGAACTGGAATTTTGGTATCTGGAGCCGCTACAGCGATTCGGCAGCCCAGCGTTTTGGTGAGTTTCTGGACCGTCTGCGTGCGTTCCAATCTCTGGCTGAGTCATCTTCAGGAGGTGCGGCATGAAGCTACTCTGTTTCACAGAGCGTTATGGTGATCGCATCATGGTGCGACCATCTGGCTATGGTGATGGCATTTTCTTTGCCGGGCAACAACCAGAAGAGAATATGCTTGTCTTGCTCGATATGCCAGGTCTGCGTGCAACCTCCCTTGAATCAATCGTAACCTGGCTCACCATACAGTCACGTAAAGGCACGTTTCGTATTCCATTTCTGTCCGATTTAGGATCATCACGACGGGAGATAACTGAACTTCCAGAAGAGGTATGGCGTAAAGCTGTGCTTGATGACATTTTTGATGCCCAAAACTATCAGTATGTTGGTTGGCGGTTAACTAATTATGTCTCGCTGCAAGAGTTCAGCACTTTTGCGGATACATGGCTTCCACAGATTCAGCAGCGTTTGCAAAAGTCTATAGCGTATGCCGAGAACCAACAACCACATGAACTGCAACGCACACAGGCTTGGTTAGAGCGTGTAGCGATGGTAGTATACCAAATGCCTCGTCGTATTAGTGAAGAGTATGACAGTGTGCTACAGATCCTTGACCAAGCGCAAATCACGACATTGCGCCAGTGCCCCTTTTCGGTAGAGAAGTGGATCGCTACGGCTGATCGCATTCAAACACATGAATTAATCATCACGCTGCTCAACGAGGTAGCCGATTATCTTGTAGGGACGGAAGTGAGTCAGCAGGACGTGATGAAAACCCTGGATCTCATTCACAAATCGGACAAGCTCAAGCGGAGCACCATGGTCAAACACGTTCTATCGCCCTCTCCCACATTCTGGGATCGCTTGCAATCATGCATCTCACTCGAATCAAATGTAAAGGGGAAGACGATTGATATTACCCAGGCTACTGAGCAGGCAGTTGAACTTAGTTGGCCTGTATTGTATGGGCAGCGGATTGGAACGATTGTGCCAGGGCGTTCGGCACTGGTGCTTCCTGCAACCAGAGGTCGCATATTCTATATCGCAGGTCAGCGCAAACTCAAGTTTCAAGTGGCTCGTGCTGGTGGACGTCTGGAGAAATTTGGCAATATCTTAACGATGAGTTCAGAGGGTGCCAACGCCATGCACCAGTCGTTGGTCGAAGTCGACATGCTTGATACACTCGCCAACGTCGATCCACAACAAGCGGTGGAGCGGGTTGCTCATCTCAACCTGCCAGCAGACCATCTGGTGTATCAGTCAGCGGTGCGGGCCAAGGAAGATTATCGGCATGCACGTATCCTGGCCGATCTCTTGATTGAACTGATCATCGGAGTCGATGCCGATATAGCGCGGCGTATGGCGCGTGCACAGGCACGTGCGAACCGTTTGTGAGAGGCGTACAATGTTGCTAACGATCACAACGACGTACAGGCCAGCAACCGATCTTGGTTATCTGCTCCACAAACATCCCGACCGCCTCCACAAATTCCCACTGTCTTTTGGGCAGGCGCAGGTGTTCTATCCTGAGGCCACCGAAGAGCGTTGTACTGCTGTGCTGCTGCTCGATATTGATGCTGTGCGCCTGGTACGGCGTGGTCGAGGGGGTGGGTTAGGTTTATCACAGTACGTCAATGATCGTCCATACGTCGCCTCGTCGTTCTTGAGTGTGGCGATTGCCCAGGTGTATGGGTCGGCGTTGCATGGCAGAACCAAGACGCACGATGAACTGGCCCATACACCGCTACCGCTCGAAGCCAGGGTTGTAGCGGTGCCATGCCGTGAAGGAGAAGCGCTACTCCGCCGTTTGTTTGAGCCACTCGGCTATGCGGTTACTGCTGAACGTTCTATCCTCGACCCGACATTCTCGGATTGGGGCATGAGTGATTATTACACCATTACTTTATCTATAACTACTACTTTACAGACTCTGCTCTCGCATCTCTATGTGCTTATTCCGGTGCTGGATGATGCAAAACATTACTATGTGGACGAGCATGAAATCGAAAAACTGCTCAGACATGGCACAGATTGGCTGCCTGACCATCCTGAGGTTGAACTGATTACGCATCGTTATCTACGGAGGCAGCGTAATCTTACGCGTAACGCGTTGGCGCGGCTGGCCGACTCTGAAGTGATCCCGACAGCCGAACAGAGTATACAGCAAGATACCGAGGAGACGATAATTGAGCAGCAGGTTGGCTTGCATCAACAACGTCTTGCTGCGGTGGTAGCTACGCTTAAACAGTGTGGTGCACGCACAGTGATCGATCTGGGATGTGGTGAGGGTAAGCTTTTAGCGTTGTTGCTGGAGGAAACGCAGTTTAGCCGTATTGCAGGAATGGACGTGTCGTTTCGCATGCTGGAGATTGCCCAAAAAAGCCTGAAACTCGACCGACTCGCAGCAAAACAACCAGAGCGGATTATGCTGTTCCAAGGCTCGTTGGTGTATCGTGATCCACGGCTGCACGGCTACGATGCGGCGGCCATTGTCGAAGTCATCGAGCATCTTGACCCACCACGGCTTGCTGCTTTCGAGCGTGTGGTGTTTGAATTTGCCCGCCCCAGTGGTGTTATCATCACAACGCCCAATGCCGAATACAATACCAAATGGGAGACACTTCCCGCTGGAACTATGCGCCATCCAGACCATCGTTTTGAGTGGAGTCGTACAGAATTTCAGGCATGGGCTCAGCGTGTGGGTGCGCGTTTTGGTTATCAGGTCAACCTCCACGCTATTGGTGATGAAGATGAACAGGTTGGGTCACCAAGCCAGATGGCTGTGTTTGAACTGAAGGGACGCAACGCGTGACAACCATTACGATTCCTGACTTCTCGCTGGTGGTGTTAGTCGGTGCTTCTGGTAGCGGCAAGTCGACCTTTGCCAAAAACCACTTTCTGCCGACCGAAGTCGTATCATCGGACACCTGTCGTGCGCTGGTTTCCGATGATGAAACCGAGCAGTCGGCGACACAGGATGCCTTTGCACTGCTCAATTTTATTGTGTCAAAACGGCTGGCACGCCGTAAGCTGACGGTTGTTGATGCAACCAATGTGCAGTCGGAAGCGCGCGCCCAACTACTGGCACTGGCAAAGGAATATCACGCGTTGGCTTTGGCTATCGTGCTGGATCTCCCCGATAGCGTGTGTATTGACCGAAATGTGGAACGCCCGGAACGTCCATTTGGTGCGCGAGTGATTACACGGCAGATACGTAATCTCCGGCGTTCGCTGCGTCGCTTGGATCGGGAGGGGTTTCAGCGTGTGTTTCTGCTCGAATCCGTAGAAGAAATCGCCGAGACCACTGTGTCTCGTAGACCGCTGTGGACCAACAAAAGCACCGAGCATGGTCCGTTTGATATCATTGGCGATGTGCATGGTTGCTACGATGAATTGATTGCATTGCTCAAACAGCTTGGCTATACAGTTGATGCAGAGAATTATGCGGCGGTGCCGCCTGAGGGCCGTAGGGTCATCTTTCTTGGCGATCTGGTGGACCGTGGCCCCAAAGTGCCGCAGGTACTCAAGCTTGTCATGCACATGGTGGGGTCTGGAACAGCGCTCTGTGTACCTGGTAATCACGATGTGAAACTGTTACGCAAACTCCTCGGCAGAAATGTACGGATTGCCCATGGGTTGGCGGAATCGCTGGAGCAGTTGAAGCAAGAAACACCGGAATTTCGCTCGCAGGTCATTGATTTTCTCAACTCGCTGGTAAGCCACTATCTCCTAGACGATGGTAACCTGGTTGTCGCACATGCCGGGATGAAGGCTGAGTTTCAAGGACGGGCCTCGGGTGGTATCCGTGAGTTTGCCCTCTACGGTGAGACAACGGGCGAGATCGATGAATTTGGTCTGTCGGTGCGCTACAACTGGGCCGCCGAATATCGTGGTGCGGCGACGGTGGTGTATGGCCACACACCGGTTCCGCAGGCCGAGTGGCTCAATCGCACAATCAATGTCGATACAGGCTGTGTCTTTGGTGGTGCCCTCACAGCGTTACGTTATCCAGAAAATGAACTTGTCTCAGTTCCGGCATTGCAGACGTATGTTGAGCCAGCACGGCCATTTTTACCAGAGGGACAGGCTCCAGGTCTTACCTCGCAACAACACCATGATGATGTGCTGCACCTCTCAGATGTATTGGCACTGGATGATAACCTCGGTCAGCGTCGTATCCAAACGCGTTTGTCTAAGATGGTGAAGGTGCGTGCTGAGAACGCAGCGACTGCGCTGGAAGTGATGAGTCGGTTTGCGGTTGATCCGAAGTGGCTCATTTACCTGCCCCCCACGATGTCACCAACCGCAACAAGCCAACGCCCCGATCTCCTCGAACATCCGGCTGAGGCGTTTGACTACTATCGTGAAAACGGTGTATCACAGGTGATCTGTGAAGAGAAGCATATGGGCTCACGTGCAGTTGTAGTAATCTGTAAAGATGCCGATGCTGCACGTCAGCGCTTTGGCGTCATTGGTGATAGTATTGGCATGATCTATACGCGCACTGGTCGACGCTTCTTGAATGATATTGGCTTGGAGTACACGGTTCTGACTCACATCTGCCGTACCATTATGGCGGCGGGGCTGTGGGATGAACTTGACACGACCTGGATGGTCCTGGACTGTGAACTCATGCCGTGGTCGGCCAAAGCGCAGGAACTGCTCCAAACCCAGTATGCAGCGGTAGGTTCAGCGGCAGACGAGTCGTTACGGGTGGCAACCGGGCTGCTCGAAAGCGCGCAGGCACGTGGGCTGGCTGTCGATGAGCTTGTAACACGTTTCCAATCGCGTTTGTCGCTGGTCGAACAGTATTGTACTGCGTATCGTCGTTATTGCTGGGATGTGCAATCCATTGCCGATCTACGGCTGGCTCCGTTTCATGTGCTTGCAAGCGAAGGGGCTGTCCATAGCGACAAACCACACATCTGGCATATGGAAACGCTCGCGCGTCTACATGGATCAGATAGTACCTTGTTCTTCCCCACCGCGTACAAGATTATCGATGTGATGGACGAAGCAGGTCTTACTGAAGGCGTGCAATGGTGGGAGCACATGACCGAAAACGGTGGCGAGGGCATGGTCGTAAAGCCCTTTGATTTTGTGGTGACGGATCGCCGTGGCCTCATTCAACCAGCGATGAAGGTGCGTGGGCGTGAATACCTCCGTATCATCTATGGTCCAGAATATACGCACCCTGATCAGCTTGAGCGCTTACGGGCAAGGAATGTACGCGCCAAACGTGCGTTGGCAACCCAAGAGTTTGCGCTGGGCATCGAAGCACTGGAGCGCTTTGTCCAGCGCGAACCCCTCCGACGTGTGCATGAGTGTGTCTTTGGGGTGCTGGCATTGGAGAGTGAGCCGATCGATCCACGGTTGTAGTCGATATTACTGGCTGCTCTCGAGGTTTTGTTGTTGTGCTTTGGGCAGGCTTTTCACCACCAGCTTATACGATTGATCGATCATCTTCAGTACTTCTTCCTCCGGTATACTTCCATCCAGCGTGACAGTGTTCCAGTGGCGTTTGTTGAGGTGGTACCCTGCCTGTATGGCTGGGTAGGTCTCACGTAGCACGATCGCGTAGTTCGGATCGCATTTGAGTGAGATGCGTAGTGGTGACTTGCGGAATGAGACGAGCGCAAACATTTTGCCTCTGACTTTGGCTACCAGTGGCTCAGGTCCAAATGGAAAATCCTCAAATGTACCAGCTTTGCTTTGTAGATAGGCACGTAAATCATCAAAATGCATACAGTCCTCCTATTTGATAGCGGTTCCGGCAATATGTGGTCCGACAATAGATAGTGGAAGACAAAAGTGCTCAATCTTCACTGATTTGAAACCAACTTGTTCTACTAGCCGCCACGTTTCGCGCGTAACATGACACCCATCGGCGCAAATGCCCCACATGGGTTGAATCGTGTGTTGGAAGCGTCGCATCAAGGTGCCTTGTGGGGCGGCCACATGCTCAATGAAGACAAAACGGCCACCAGGTTTGAGAACTCGTCGAATTTCATGAAGTGTACACATTGGGTCTTGTACTGAGCAAAGAACGAGTGTCGCAACAGCGACGTCAATGGTGGAGTCTTGTATGTCAAGCTGCTCCGCAGTGGTGTTTAAGATGTGTATGCTCATGTTAAGGCGTGTGGCAGTGCGATGTAGATATGGGTGCATGTAGGAGTTAGGTTCGACACCGATCCAGTGAATGCCCGGCGGATACCAGGATAAATTAGCACCGGTACCTGGACCGATCTCCAGTACGTCACCAGCGAAATGGGTAAATAGTTTGCGTTTGTGGTCCACAACTAACGGTTCGTAAACTCGGCTGTTTTGATCAATTAACGCCGCATTGATGCGTTTCATCCAGTTTGACATCATAATCCATTCTATAAAAGAGTGCTAAACAATAAATGTACTATTTGCTGTAATAAAGTTTCTGTTTGGTGCTCAAAACGTATAATTTACATCTTATTTTGCCATAATTTTGCAATCTTGATTGCGGGACGTTTGCGATTGGTACTCATTTGGTAAGCGGTGCATGCTATCCTCGGGTATGACTTTCGTACAGCGAAGAAATTAGACCGATCAGTATATAAGGAGTTACAACAATGGTTATTATTTGCAATGGTGTGATTGCCGAGTTGTGTGCAACGACTGTCTTACGTCAACATGGCATTACTTCCTCCGATGGCTATCACCGCCGTCGCCCGGGCGGTAAAGATCCACATATTTATCTTCTTCTTTTAACTGATCTTCCTGATGATTGTTACCACGAGTTACGTTTATTGCCTGGTGTTTCTCTGCAGAGAAGAAATAGCCAAAGTTGGTACTCGCAGATGCCAGGAAACTATGCAGTAGCCGCAGGTCAGTAATCATACTGGATAGTGTTGTAGTGAGAAGAGCCGGGTGAGTCTCAATCCTTCTCCACATTTTTTTGCCAGATCATAAGATGAACTATAGAGAATGGTCCGACTTCTTATCTGAGGTTGGACCATGTGCTTTTGGTAATGTATATTGCTAAGTACGTATCATTCTGTATTTATGTTTTCTACTTTATACCCCTTTTTTGATATCTATCCTATTTTTGTATGGTTGCGCTATCATCGGAGTTGATATGAATACGTATAAAACAGCTGTGGTCATTATTCTGCCACGTGAGGTATGGCCACCAATTCAGGCTATCCGTAAAGACCATGATCGTAATTATCGCAGATGGATGCCGCATATCACGCTTTTGTATCCTTTTCGTAAACGAGACAGATTTGCTCAGGTCGCAGCCAATATGCGAGAAGTGTGCCAATCTATTCGGCCCTTTGACTTCTGCTTGGCAACTGTGGGCATGTTTGAGCATTGTCGTCAGAACTACACGCTATGGCTAGCTCCGGAACCACGAGAGGTCATAAGCGCGTTACAGGAAGCTGTGTGGCAGGTCGTGCCAGATTGCGATAACACCCGACGACACCCGGGTGGCTTTACGCCCCACCTGAGTATTGGACAGCAGCGTGGTGAGAGACAAGCCACGCAGTGGTTGGTAGAACTGCAGCAATCCTGGCAGCCACTTACAATGCATGTTGCAGATGTTAGCCTTATATGGCGTAACGATCCACCGGATGATCTATTTCGTGTTGGTGAGGAGCTTACTCTGGGAGAGCATGCTGGAGATGAGTCCGCACAAGGTCAGGTTTGTGCGAACTCCACTGTTTTATCGCTTGCGACCGACACCACCATATAAGGCTATGCGGTCTAACTTATCCAACCCTAGTTCATCTGGCCCACTTGGATGCCACTGTGGGGGAACTACAATACCAGGCTCAATGAGTTCAAACCCATCAAAGAACGCCTTTATTTCAGCGTGCGTACGATAAATTATGGGAGTACTTGAATTTTTGTAAATCTGTTCACCTTGTTTGGCAACTTCTTCAGATATATTTTCCTTTGTGATATGTGAAATAACCAAGTAGCTTCCTGATACCACCGCATTTCGTATGGCACTAACGATCTTTCTTATTTCAGTATCATCAGCAATAAAATGAAGTAATGAAACAAGAAGAACCGCCATTGGTTGTTGAAAGTCCAACAGTTTTGTAGTCGTAGAATGTGCGAGAATGGCTTCTGGTTGACGGGCGTCAGCAGCAATAATATCAGCATGAGGGGTGTTGGCAAGAATTTGCTTACTTTGGGCTATTGCTATTGGATCATTATCAATGTATACAACGTGTGCTTCTGGCTTTGTTGCATGCACAATTTCGTGGACATTGCCAGCAGTTGGAATACCAGAACCAATATCTAAAAATTGATCTATGCCTTGTTGTAACAGATATCTGATTGTTCGCTGGAGAAAAGCCCGATTGACCCGAGCTATCAGGGCTGTGTCAGGATAGATGTTTAAAACTTGATCCGCTGCTTTACGGTCTACGATGAAATTGTGTGATCCACCTAAAAAGTAATCATACATCCGGGCTGCATTTGGTCTATCCATAGAAAGATTATTGGGCGTATCGTTAGGATCTGTCATAGGATTAACTACTCCCTGTGAACCACTATAACTTCGTTTGATTTAGCACACAGTGTAAACTGCGCGTATCTCCTTTCTCAGGCCATAGATGCATATTTTAGCTGATCAAGGAGTATTCTGTAAAGATCCTGTGTTTCTTTTATGATTGGATATTTTCCATATATTGTCTTAAAGTTGTCCCATCGCACCATTATCTTATCTTTCATCACGCAATGCTCGACTAATCTCCACAATGTCCTGTTTTTGCCGATCCATCGTACGATATGCTAACCATAGATTGTTCGTGATAGGATCTGCTGGTTGGCAAACAAGACGGAGCCGTCCATCGGCGATGGCAGTATGACAGAGATAGGTGGGGAGTACACTCAAACCATAACCAAGCTCGACTGATCGTACGATAGTCTGCAAGTCGGGGATGATCAATATTGGTTGAATGATGGGGCGGCGTTTGAAGTGTTGTCGCCAGAAACGCCGGATAATCGGCAGATCGTTACCGTAGCTAATCCAGGGTTGCGCCAACATCCATTGTTCAAGGGTCGTTTGTTCTGCGGTGGACGTTGGATTCTCAATTGGTGGGTCTATCTGAGTATCACCAACAACAATAAATTCTTCCTGATCTAGTGCACGATACTCGATGCCACGTATGTGTGGTCGTTCAGTCGCTATAACAACATCAAGTTCTTCCTGGGAAAGCTTCTCGAGCAATGCGCTGGTCGTTCCGAAATGTGCATGGTAGCGCAGTTTGGTGTTCTGCAAGCGTGGGAGGGCAACATCTGTGAAATACTCGCGTGGGGTGCCAATGTGCATTAACGGTAGCGTATCACTAGAGGATCTTCGCACGTTCTGTGAGACATGTTCCAACGTTTCAAGTGCATCAACCACTTGTGTGTAAAGCATTTTGCCATGTTCAGTAGGCACCATACGCCGTGGTGTGCGGACGAACAAGAGTACACCAACGGCTGCTTCAAGTGCTGCAAGATGTTGAGTGACGGCTGGTTGCGTTAATGAACGCTCTGTTGCGGCGCCAGTAACGGTGCCACTGCGATAAATCGATACAAAGCTCAGATACCAATCAAGATTAATCATAAATATTTTTATATATCAAGCTATATTTTATTATTTGAATTATAGGTACAAGTGCGCTATCCTGTCAATGTGGCATATATATTGCATTTGAATGTACATAAAATGTATTAAAGGAGTTACTCGTATGCAGAAGATATTGATGGTTCTCACAAGTCATAGAGCGCTTGGTAATACTGGACGAGAGACAGGTTTTTACCTATCTGAAGCAGCGCATCCCTATGCAGTATTCACACAGGCTGGCTATGAGATTGACTTTATGAGTCCAGCGGGTGGTCAGCCGCCAATGGATGGTGTCGATCTTGCAGATCCGTTACAGAAATCATTTCTAGACGACTCTGTAGTGGCGGAGAAACTACAGCAGACCTTAACACCCGATCAGGTCAACCCTGCTGAATATACTGCAATCTTTTATGCTGGTGGCCACGGCGTTATGTGGGATTTCCCCGACAACAACCAACTGGCACAGATTGCTGCAACGATCTATGAGGGCAAGGGCGTTGTTGCAGCAGTCTGCCACGGTCCGGCTGGATTGGTCAATGTAACATTGAGCGATGGTGCGTATCTGGTTGCGGGCAAAACAATAGCAACATTTACCAATGAAGAGGAAGCTGCCGTAGAGCTAACAGACATTGTACCATTTTTGTTAGAGACACAACTTGGTGAACGTGGCGCACAGATTACCAAAGCGCCAAATTTCGAGCCACATGTTGCGGTGAGTGAGCGTGTAGTAACCGGGCAGAATCCGGCCTCGGCGACGCCTGTTGCTGAAGCGGTGGTTGAAGTGTTGTCGCAGCGTGCGGTTGGCGTGTAGCATCTACATGCAAAACGGGCTGGTAACCGCTATTGGTCACCAGCCCGTAACATACCATAGTGATTGATATTACTCTGCTTGCCCGAATGCCTGAACTTCGTTGCCCAACAGTCCCAGCAACACCTTGAAGGGTTCGGGATTATCGGGGTGATACTCAAAGCGTCCACGTTCAAACCACTGTACGGTGTGTTCGCGACCATTGCTCAGTGTCATGGTCATTGCGTCGCTTAGTGGTAAGCCAAACAATGCCAAACTCTCCTCCGGTGTCAATGAGGTTTGTTCATCGAGGTTCAAGCCATGGGTGTTGTAGTACGTACGGAAGAGACCACAGACCTGATGTCCGGTTTCGGCAAATGCCTGACAATCATCATTTGGTGTTGCTGGCGCGAAGTCGGCCCAATTGAGGCCATCCTGGTCAAGGCGTTCCGCACCGATCCGACCAAGCAACACATCGTAGGGGCGTGCGTTGTCAGGATGCAATTCTAATCGGATACGCTCAAACCACTGCATTTCAACTGATTTCCCTTCGATGACAGCCGTCTGTTGTGGCCCTGTCGGATAACCAAAGACGGGCAGGCCACCACTTTGCTCCCAGAATTCCCGTATACGTCCAGATATACAGAAGCCCGTTTCGTCAAAGCAACGCTCGGCTGTCAGAGCCGGATCAATATCAATGTCTATGTCTTCCAGATCTGGTAATGGTTCATCCTCAGGCTCATCAATATCTTCGTTTGGTTGGTCTGTCTCTTCAGGCGTCGGACCTTCCTCACCAAGCAGATAGGTACGGAACCAGCGAATCTGTTCCTGAGCTGCATAGAGCTGGCTTTCTGGGAAGGCCAAGCCGTGCCCTTCGTCGATGAATGTGACCATACGAGCCGGAGTCCCCTGGTCGATAACCTGTTTGTACAGGTTCTCATTCAGTGTGATGGGGAGGAAATCCTCGGTACCGTGGAATGAAAGAAGCGGTGCGCGAATCTTGCCAATGTTATAGATTGGCGAGTCTTGTTGGAATTCCTGTGGGTTGCTGTAGGGCGTATCCTGCATGAGCGAGGTAATGAGCGGCGAACTACCCCGTGTCCACTCTGCTACGGTGTCAACCAAAGAACACTGATCGTTGGCAGCAGCATACAGGTCGGTGTGACGTACCAGGCTTTGGAGCGCAAAATACCCGCCATAAGAACATCCGGTAATACCGACTTTGTCACTGGTTGTCCAACCACGCGTAATGGTTTGTCGTACGATTTCAGCCCCTTCATCAATGTCAATCTGACCAAAGTTACGTCCGTCTTGCAGCGCCTTAAAGGTATTAGTTGGCAATCCTTCGCGCCCTGAGAGCGGAACAACGAGCATTGGCAGACCAAAATTAGGCAGGAGTGCATACGGATTTTCGACGTTAGCAGCCCACGCGTTTGTCATTGGTACGCCTGGTCCGCCCTCTTGCCATACGACCATGGGTATATCACTTGGTGGAAAAGTAGCATCGGCGGGCTGAATAAACATGCCCTCGCGGGTCTGCCCATTCGACAACTGAAATGACACCGGGTCCATACGAGTCTGGCTCATCTGGGCCAATTCTTCGTTAAACCATGTCAGTCGTGAGAACCCAGAGCCATCCCATCCCATACGGTAAAGATCTGGCGGTTGCACAAATGAGGAGAAGGGGAAGACCAACTGGCGCGATTGATACGAAGCCTGAATCTGGCCAGGCACAAATAAAAGGCCGTGGCTACCTGCTTGAGTAGTCACATTGGCCAGCGCCCCTGAGGCTCGATTGTAGTAGTACACGGCATTATTTGTGCCGACGACCGTGCTGAAAATGACTTCATCGGGTGACACAAATTGACCATAGGTAAAAAATGTCGAAGGCGCAGCTATCCCTGGTGCTTCAAGACGACTCACTTCTTGCAATGCCGTGTCATAGAAGCGGAAGGAGCTACGTTCTGGGAAGAGATAAATAGGATGTGTGCGTCCGGCCAACTGTGCTGGGTGATTCATTTGTACCATCAAGGTTTGCCCATCGGTACTCCAGGACTGGTTTCCAGTAAAGATAGCACCATCACCATCCGCTGCTCGTAAGGTTTGATTGTTCCCACTCACCAGATCAAAAACTTGTAAAGTGTTATTTTGTAAGAAAGGATTTTGTTCCGGTGTCAGTCGCCCAAGCGCATCACGTGTTGCCAGGGTTGTGAGCAGTGAACCATCAGGATCTAACTGATCGGGTGGTCGGTCCGATACATTAGTGTAAGCTAATGACAGTTTGGTGCTATCAGGACTCCAGGAGACACCAGCGAGATTGGTATCTGTGGAAAATGTCGTCAGTTCTTGCACATCACCGGTAAATACATCGACTAATAAGACGGCAGCTGTCTCAGTCGTCATCTGAAAGGCTTGATAATCAGTGTTCAGTTGCTGTTGTAACCGCGCTGGCATCTGTGCTCGTGTGGCGTTAATACGCTGCTGAAACGCAGGGGCAAACATGCGGTGAGATTGAGTTGTACGACTATCCCAGCGCAGTGGTAGTTGTGTGGTGGATGCGGCACGGAAATCATCTTCATTGTTCTGAATAGCAAATGCTGCCAACTTTGACGCATCAGGTGAAATACTGATAGGAACATCGGGCAGCACTAACGGATCGCTGATAAGCTCGCCCGTGGTACTGTCAAGGGCAACCAGCACAATTTCAAAGAAAAGTGCATCAACTGCCAGCCCAATTACCGTTGACGAATCACGCCAGGTAAACATCCAACCAGAATTGGCGCCAAAGAGAAAAAGAGGAATGTATTGGTCAGCAAAAGTGCTATCCACACGCACCTGTGATCCGTCCTGTGTGTTCGTAAAATAGTATGTACCGTCTACAGTTGTCATCAGCACCGTCGTATCGTCAGGCCCAACCGGACTGAGCAATACGGGGGTTACTGCACTATTCTGTAGCTGATCGATCTTATCGATCTCCGCTATTGTGAGTAATTTGGGATATTCCTCCAGCGGATCGATGGTTACCGCCGGACCACCAACAGATTGTTCAGTAGCAGATTGTGTTGTCGGAGCATACTGCACCGTCGCGTGTACCGAACCAGACCCGACCAATAGTGCTAATACGAGAACCAGAAATGTCGAGCGGCGAAAAAACATTCAAAACCTCCTCAATAAATAGAAACCGCTTACTCATTCATTTTCCCTCATACGAAACAACTTCGACGGGCTAACCATATGCACACCGTCGAAGTGGAAGAAAGTGCTTATCAAAGAAGAATTGTCATGCCTTCTCTTTCTAACCAATAGAATAATAGTGGGGAAAGTATTGATTTAGTCCCAGAAGCCCCTGTTGTTGCGTAAATCATTGTCCATGGTACCAGGTTTTCAAAAATATGGGTTTTCGTTTGACTACGCTATGTACACACAGGCTTTGACGACGTGACTTATATACGTATGATTTTTGTGAATGTTGCATAGCATATTTGCAGTAGTATCGTATCATACATCAGACAAGTTGTGTTTGCTGGGTATCTTTGATGATGATATCTGTGTGATACCCCATCCTGTGAGATTGTTACGTGTGAATTGTCTATGGGAGTAATACTAATGAAGGGTAAATCAACAACTGCACGAATACTACAGACAGTAGCTACAATTGGCGGGGGTGCTGCCACGCTGACGTTGTTGGGGGTTGGTGCTGTCGTATGCTATCCCGCTGCTACTGCCACATTGATTCCGCGACCACGTCCTACCAGTAGCTATGAAGAGGCATTGCAGCGATTTACACAGCTATGTGAAGCACTCGACGGGCCTCATATCAACCCTGTCTGTCGTTCGCAGCTTCTGACACATGGCCATTCAACAGATCGTGTGGTTATTTTATTGCATGGTATGACCAATTGCCCCGCACAATTTCTCAAGCTGGGTACCATGTTCTATGAACAAGGGTGTAATGTGTTATTACCCCGTATGCCGCATCACGGATTGCTGGAACGTGAGACCCACGATCTGAAGCATCTCAAAGCGGAAGAATTACGTTCCTTTGCTGATACCGCTGTCGATATTGCTCAGGGTCTGGGCAAACGTGTTATGGTTCTCGGTTTGTCGGCAGGTGGTGTTATCACGACATGGATCACACAGTTCCGTGCGGATGTAGAGCGAACGGTCATCGTTTCACCAGCACTCGGTCTGTTGAACTATCCCGATGCATTCCAGCCTTTGCTGATGAATATTGCACGGCGGATGCCTAATCGTTTTATGCTGGTTGGGGAAGGTGATGCCTCTGTTGGCCCCCAGTACACGTATATGAATCATACTACTCATGCGCTGGCTGAAATGATGCGTCTGGGCGAGGCTGCCGCACGTGCGTCTCGTAAGCATCCTCCTGCGGTACGCTCGATTATACTGGTGACAAACGCCAATGATCAGGATGTAAAACGGTCATACGCCCTGGGATTTCTTGATCGCTGGCAGCGTCATCCGGGTGTTTGTACCAACCACTTTGAGTTCCCGCTTACTGATCAGTTGATCCATGATCTGATTGATCCGTGTCAACCAGAGCAAAAGACGGATATTGTGTACCCGATACTACAGAATTTTATCTTGCAGGATTAATGTTTTCTGATACAAGATGCTATATTGACGATGAACTAGCAGTACGTTCACGTGCCTTTGTTTCTGGTAGTGCTATTTCGCCAACAATGTTTACAATGTAGTCAACAGTTACATCGCAATAGTTGCGATCCTGGTCAAATGCACTATGCACGTCCATGTAGCTGTGCTTACCTCGATGTGCCATGGGTCCAATACAAAGCAGCGAGATTTTTCTCTGACCCAGTGCTTTATTCCAGAGCGATTGAGAAAACCATGGCCAACGACCGGGGAAGAGTATGGCCCCCAGGGCCTGAGCGCTATCGTGGGCGCCATAGAGGTGATAAATATGATCGACATATTCGATTCCGGGATCATTGCTGAGGACACCGCCAAGTGAAATAACCTGAAGTGGGGCCTTGATAGTCTCTTTCAAATATCTTGCTGACCCCAGTGAGATTTGACCACCGCCACTATATCCCAGCAACGTGACTGGTTTGCCACTCCCTAGTTGATAGCCCTGACGCAATAGGCCCTGAAGCACCATTTCTGCAGTTCCGTAGTTATAAATGGGACCGTATCGGCGATCAACGGAAACACCAACCTGAATGAGATTACGTATGTTAATCAGCAGGCTGAGACGTGCAAAACGGCCTTTCTGCATTTTGAGCGCGTGAATACCTTTCCAGAATCGGCTCAGAAGACGGTCTGATGTTAACCCTAGATTTTCAACTGAGAAGGCAAACACATCACGTACGATTGGTGTCTGTGGTAAGTGCTGGGTAAGACGATCCAGAAATTGGAGTTCATATGGAGAGAGATACTCACCAGATATATCACCAATGCCGGAGAGATAGACAATATAGTGTTCAGCCATTTCTGATGATATAGCTGGTTTGGCAGGAGATAGGGGATCGACAATCACTTGTGTCGCAGATCGTCGTCGCCCCCACCAGCGGAGTGCGCCGATTGGCGCGAGAACCGCAGATATGAGCAGGGCCGCAATACCAATAAGTGATAGGTTGATAACATTCTCGAAGAGAAACACGCCAACGCTACTTAAGAGATCCACTACAGTAGTCATTATTTGCCTGATGTGTTTTCTAATTGATTGCCCACATAGCCTGTTAGTATCGGTGGAATGTCATCAGGTCCCACTCGTGCAGAAACACCTGTTGTGATGCGCCACAGCCAACGATTGATCGTTACCAGGGGTTGATTGAGAAATCGGCGTGATATTTGGACAATCAGCCAACCGACACCAACACATAAGAGGGCTTCTGATGCGGTGACACCGAATTCGATATGCATCATTACCAGAACAGTCAGAAGGCTCCAGATGTGTAGCCCAATGCCGATAGCTGGTCCAAAGTAGGGTACGAGAATAAAGATAGCTAATAGTAGCGGCAGGTACCCTAATCCGACCACACATGCAACTTCGACAAATGTTGCAGGAATATCCAGGAAATAGCGCAGGACGAGCCAGATGGTGATGACCCAATCAACGGCGCCGATGACAAAGAGAACGCCCGACAATCCGATGTTGATGTAAAAACGTCTTCGGCTAATACGACTAATGAATAAGGCAACGCTCTGTGTTCCAATGCCCTCTGATACCCCCGCAAAAAATGTCACGAGTACTGACAGGATAATAAGTATGTTGGTTCCAGCTTCTGATTGTGATAACTCTTGAATACGCGAAAAATCAAAGGCTAATACTTGTCGTATGACATCCCAGGCAACCATGAGAAATTGAAAGAATGCTTGTAGTATGTTCAACATGGGACCAGGCCTTTTGCTTATTTCCATTTTGATGTGGCGGCAGTGTAGCATTGTGTTACAGTGATGTCAACGAGCTTTATCTCTCTTGTAAGCGTGATACAATAGAATGGTTATTCGCCAGAAAGAAGGATACTTAAACCGCTATGCATGAGTGGCCCACGACTGTCGAAGAAGCGCGTCAGATTCAGCAACAGCTACGTTCGGCGGTTATCATACAAGACCAGCTTGGCAATGTGACACGTATCGCCGGTGTTGATGCTGGCTTCACAGACGATCAAGCCCACGCGGCAATTGTGGTGCTGGACTACCCCTCGCTACAGCCGCTTGACTATGCCGAAGCGTATCGCTCGCTTACCTTTCCTTATGTGCCGGGGTTTCTCTCCTTCCGCGAGGCTCCTGTTATTCTTGATGCACTCGAGAAATTACAGATACAACCGGATCTGATCATCTGTGATGGACAGGGGTTGGCACATCCCTGTAGATTTGGTATTGCGTGTCACATTGGAGTGCTTACCGATATTCCTGCGATTGGGTGTGCCAAGTCGCGTCTGGTAGGGAAGCACGATCCGTTGCCGGAGGAACGTGGTGCATATGTATCCCTTTCTGATGATGGTGAAGAGATTGGCGTAGTGTTGCGCTCGCGTGCCGGGGTCAAGCCGCTCTACATTTCGGCAGGCCATCGTATCAGTTTGCCCACAGCGATACAATATATTATGGGGTGTGTGACCAAATATCGTCTGCCTGCACCAATTCGCGCAGCACACGACTTAGCATCGAATAACCGTGTACCGCAGCTCGCCATCCGCCCTGAGCAGCGTTCGCTTTTTGCGGATGAGTAAAGTTTTCTCTTAACAGTCCTTGGTTGTAAAGGAAAAGGCAACTTCTTTTTATGAACATACTTGCTCTGATTGCCCACGATAATAAAAAAGATGATCTCGTCGCTTTTGCTCAAACACATCGTGATCGGTTAGCCCAGTTTCATCTTATTGCCACAGGTACGACAGGCCAACGCATTGCCGATGCAACTGGTTTAACAGTCGAGCGTTTGCTTTCTGGCCCACTGGGTGGTGATGCCCAGATTGCGGCACGGGTTGCACAGGCAGAAATCAGTGGGGTTATTTTTCTCGTTGATCCACTCAATGCTCATCCACACGATCCAGATATTCAGGGCCTGTTGCGTGTATGCAATGTTCACAATGTGCCGCTTGCCACAAACCTGGCGACGGCTGAGATGTTATTATCAACACAGATGGTGTGAGGAAAAGGATCGTGGGAGCGGTAGGATGTTGAGGCGATGGAGCAGTAGGGCGCTAGAATGTTGAGGCGTTAGGGCGCTGGAGCGATGGAGCAGTTGAGTGTTTGCGTGGGATGGCCTAACCCTTAACCCTTAACCCTTAACCCTTAACCCTTAACCCTTAACCCTTAACCCCTCGCCAAATATTGACCAATGAGTTTCTTCCAGCTATAATCTGAGCGTTGGTAGTTTTACATTTTGAAGTTGTTGGTTGATTGTGGCGACGAAGGCATACCATAGTACTTACATTCTAAACTTGCATCGTTTTCTTACACATAATTCCTCGATATCTCTTGTCGACGCATTGAGGGGGCCCCCGCTAGAAAGGACTACGCCATGTATACTCGTTGCGTTTGGTTACTCCCGTTGGTGTTGTTTGTGCTGGCTATTCCCCCGACTTTCGCACAGTCCGATGAACTTTGTTTTCCCGAAACTGGTTATTGTATTACCGGACGCATCCGTGAATTCTGGCAACAAAATGGTGCTCTGCCCGTCTTTGGATATCCAACCGGACCACAACAAGAAGTATTGATAGAAGGACAACCGTTTCAAGCACAGAGCTTTGAACGCAATCGGCTTGAACTCCATTCTGAGAACGCTCCGCCATACGATGTGTTGCTTGGTCGTTTGGGGGTTGTACGCCTGGAACAACAAGGTCGTGATTGGTTTGCCTTTCCTACCTCGTCTGAGCAACCTGGATGTCGTTTTTTCCCTGAGACAGGCCACAATGTGTGTGGCGACATTCTTGCCGCGTGGCGTGCGAATGGCCTGGAATTCGATGGCCTCGCTGGAAAAAGTGAAGCCGAAAATCTGGCGCTCTTCGGCCTGCCGTTGAGCGATGTGCAGACGGAGGAGATTCAAGGGCAAATGTATGAGGTGCAGTGGTTTGAGCGAGCGCGTTTTGAATTACATCCTGAAAACCAACCACCCTTCAATGTCTTACTGGGGCTACTAGGGAATGAAATTCGGGATAATGCTGAGCCACCAGTCGAAACACCCCCTGAAGCACCGCCTCCTTTACCGGAGCCTTCATTCAACAATTGTCAGGCTGACCCATTTGCTGAAGTCGCCCCAAACTATCCGGTCAGAATTGTCTCGATTGATAAAGACAAAGAAATAGTACAACTGCAAAACCTGAGCCCTGAGCCCGTGAGTCTGGATGGCTGGCGTATGTGCAGCATTACTTGTAATCAGGAGCATATTAGTATCAGTGGGGTCCTTGCCCCCGACGAAAGTAGAGATTTTCCCTATCTGGGAAGTGGTACTATCTGGAACAATAGCGACCAAGATGATGGTGCACTCTATAACGAAAATGGTCAGCTAGTAAGTTATTTCGTCGATTAATGACAGGGCAAGTTGTGGTTATAGAGTGGAGCGGCTGTAGGTGTGTTACCGGCCCATGTATGCACCAACCGAACAATCGTAGCGGCGACCCCTGGGTTGCCGCCTAACCCCTAATTGTGATGTTTGCTAAAGTTGATGCAGATCTCCGAAGGGATATTTCGTATCTGCTTTTCGGCTGGCCTCAGATTACGCGGATACAGAGGTAGCCGATGAGCTTCCAATTGGCAATATTACTGAGTTAATGGGGATAAGCTATCGGTGGTCTACTCAATTAATCCATCAATGAGTTGCACGACCACCCGTTTGCCCTCGATATCGAGTTCTTTTACCACGTCGTGGATCATCGGTATGAGCGCTTCCTTTTGACCCGGTCGTGTGACGACTAACACGTCGTTTGCGCCCGTTTCCAGGACTTCGGATACCTGCCCAATCACCTCTCCTGACTCTGTCACAACCTGCAATTTGTTGAGTTCGTGGATGAAGTACTCCCCGTCTTCGAGTGGTGCGGCATCCTGCTCAAGGATAGACACATCAGTGTTGCGTAGTGCTTCGGCCTCTTCGCGTGAGGCAACCCCTTCAAGTGAGAGAATAAGTAATCCAGGCTTATGCTCAAATACGTGTTTCAATCGACATTTACGGTACTCTGAACCGAGGTAAATTACGCGAACATTGCGACATAAGTGATCAACACGATCGGTATAGGCACGCACACGCATCTGGCCACGGACACCAAATGCTGATACGATTTTACCCACAAGCAAAAATTCTTCTGTATTCGGGTGAGTCATATTAACTATCAGGAATATATGGTAACACATTGCGAGCGGTAATTACCCATAACGTGTGGTCCAAGCAAATTATTCAATATCGACGTGAACACGTTTATTCTGACGAGCAGCCGCCACACTCATGAGATCACGGATAGCCTTAGCAACCCGCCCGCTTCGGCCAATTACTTTGCCAGTCTCGTCAGGTGCCACTTTGAGTTCGTACGTAACTGTATAACGTCCAACACGTTCCTTGACGTCGACTGCTTCAGGATTGTCGACCAGGTTGCGCGCAATGTATTCCAGTAAATCTTTCATAACTATTCTCCCAGAGCATCATCGCTTGTAGTTGTGCAGACACAGGTGTGAGTAAAGATAGAGCTCTTCACATACAAGTGTGTTGTAGAGCTATCAGGCAGCCAACATTGCTCTGCATACACAGTTTGTCTATACAGAAGAAGTGCGACCGTAAGAAATCGCACTTCCCAATAGATAACGATGCCTACGTTTTAGCTCGCAGTTGTTGGCTGCTCACTCACTACAGCTTCCGCATCTTCGTCTGCCACAGGTGTCTCAGTGACAACTGGTGCTGATTCAACACTGCCTGTTGTTGCTTCCTCTGATGCACCCATGACTTCACCATTTGCATCTAAAACATTCACTTGTTTCAAAAGGCGTACGACCGTATCCGATGGTTGGGCTCCAACACTCAACCAATAACGTGCACGATCTTCTTTTACAACAAGTTCTTTCGGTTGCCGAACAGGATTGTAATGTCCGATAATTTCAATAAATCTTCCATCACGGGGTGCGCGAGAATCAGCTATTACGAGACGATAGCTCGGCTGCTTCGTTTTGCCGGTACGTCGCAGACGAATCCTAACCATATGTGTTACTTGCCTCCAAAATAATGTGATAATCAACTACAGAATATATAAACTCAACGTGTATCGTACCAGACAGAAAACGCATCTACTGTAGCATTCGCATAAGCTCGCGTGGGTCCATTTGCCCACCTTTGCCCTTGCCAATTTTCTTCATCATACGTTGCATCTGCTTGAACTGATTAATGAGCGCAGATACTTCTTGGACCTGTGTACCACTGCCCTTTGCAATGCGCTCTTTCCGACGACCTTTAATAATTTGCGGATTGCGACGTTCCTCCTGAGTCATCGAGAGGATGATAGCCTCAATTCGTTTCATATCCTTATCGCTGATGAGTTCTTCGTCGCCGCGGGTCAGTTGCCCCAAACCGGGAATCATACCCAGAATTTGTTGGAATGGCCCCAGTTTTCGCATCTGTTCCATCGCTGCCAGGAAGTCTTGAAAATCAAAAGATCCTTTACGCAGCTTCTTCTCCATCTTACGTGCTTCTTCTTCATCATACACCTGTTCAGCACGCTCGATAAGTGAGAGTACATCGCCCATACCCAGAATACGTGAAACCAGACGGTCAGGGTGAAACGGTTCGAGTGTATGTGCATCGACTTTTTCACCAGTTCCGAGGAATTTGATCGGCACACCCGTAACTGAGCGAATCGAGAGCGCCGCACCACCACGTGCATCACCATCAACTTTGGTCATGACGACACCGGTCAGATCAACACGTTGGTTGAACTCGTCGGCAACGCGCACTGCTTCCTGACCAATCATCGCATCAACGACCAGCAACCGTTCAACCGGATCAACCGTTCCGACCACCTGCTCGAGTTCGGTCATCAACCGATCATCGATCTGGAGACGACCGGCTGTATCGATCAACACATAGTTGAGACTGTCGCGTCGGGCCTGCTGCACGCCATTGCGAGCAATCTCGGGTGGGCTAGCCTCGGTACCTTCGGAGTATACCGGAATGTTGAGTTGCTTACCGAGTGACTCAAGCTGCGTGATCGCCGCAGGCCGATACACGTCTGCTGCAACCAAGAGCGGACGTTTGCCTTTTTTACGCAGATGTAGGGCCATTTTAGCCGCAAGTGTCGTTTTACCGGCACCTTGCAAACCAACGAGCATAATGACAGTTGGTCCTGGTGTCGCTTCACGGAGTGGCACATTTGCCTGACCTAACAGTTCAATCAGTTCATCACGAACGATCTTGACCACCTGTTGATCGGGTGTCAGACTCGTCATGACCTCTTCGCCAATGGCCTGTTCGGTGACCTTGGCGACAAACTCTTTGACAACTTTAAGGTTGACGTCTGCCTCAAGCAGTGCTAAACGCACTTGCTTCATGGCATCACGCACATCATCCTCGGTTAGTTTGCCTTTAGCTCCGAGTTTTTGAAACGTTGCTTGCAGTCGATCAGAAAGGCTTTCAAACATGAAATAGACCTTACATTCTACATAAAAAAACAGCGGCAGGCGCTTCGTTATCTTGTATTGTAACGCTCAATCGAATGCGCGTCAAATAGAAGGTGTTCAACCAGCAAATTTATACCCCGTGCCGTGAACAGTGAGAATATAGCGTGGATGTCGTGGATGTGTTTCTAGCTTTTGGCGTAGCCAGGCAATATGGACGTCCACGGTGCGTGTGGACACAATGGCGTTGTACCCCCATACCTCGTTCAACAGTTCGTCACGTGGGAGGGTCAAACCACGGTTGTGAATGAAGTACTCCAGCAAGCGAAATTCGAGCGTTGACAAATCGATCATTTGCCCATCGCGTTCAACCAGTGCCTGTTGAAAGTCAACCCGTACCGTGCCAAATTGGTAGATATTGCTTGGTGGTGTCACAACCGTCGCACGTCGCAGAAGTGCTTCAACCCGTGCAAGCAGTTCCGGCATCTCAAATGGCTTCGTGACATAATCGTCTGCGCCCAGTTTTAACCCTACGACTTTATCAGTCATTTGTCCAAGTGCCGTGAGGATGAGTACAGGAGTCAGCACACCCCGCTGGCGGAGATCACGACAGAGATCCAACCCACTCTTATAGGGCAACATCAAATCGAGGATGAGCAGGTCGAATGTTTCGCGGGTAGCCCGCTCAAAGCCTTCCACACCATCAGACGCATATTCCAGCGTGTATCCCTCGCTACGTAATCGATCGGTGAGGGTTAAAACTAAACCGGGCTCATCTTCAACCAATAGAATCCGCTTATTCATTGATTCACCCATAAGCAATTTCGTATCGTGTATGTGACTATACAAACGCTGCTGTTGGCTGTTTTTAGATTATTTTGTCTGTCTGTAATGCTGATGGTGGTGTTTCTATCAATACTGTTTGGCTTTGTGATACAATAATTGGAAGTTGCATCGTAAATGAGCTTCCCGAACCCACATCACTTTTTACATAAAGTCGCCCACCAATTGCATCAATAGTGTGTTTAACCAGGCTGAGCCCAAGCCCACTTCCTTTTACTTGATTTTGAACAGCATTCTGACCGCGATAGAACGGCTCAAAAATGCACGGTAGATCGGTTGCTTCAATCCCCTGGCCGTTATCTGCTACGGTAATATGTATTTCATGTGAATGATCGTTTGCCACCAATTGGGTATATATATGAATGTAATGGTGTGCAGAACTGTACTTTGTTGCGTTGTTGAGGAGATTCTGGATGGCGCGTTGTAAGGCAGCAGCATCTGCCAAGACATAGGGTAAGTCGGGTTGAATATGTGCTTCAATCGTAGTATGGGGCGATAGAAGTCGATACTCTGCGACGGTTTCCTCGATCAGACGTGAAATGTCTACCGGGCGACGATTATACTGGTGTCGCTCAGATTGAGTGCTGGTAAACGCTAATGCTTGTTCGACCATTTCTGAAAGTCGTCGTCCTTCATTGATAATGATCTTGCCATACTGCTGAGCTTTTTGTGGATTATCGATCACACCATCGGCCAGGTTTTCGCCTGCTGCACAGATAACTGCCAGCGGTGTGCGTAATTCGTGCGAAACCGAAGCAGCAAACTCCATCTGCTGCCGTGCCAGGTGTTGGGCCTGTCTGGTTGAAATAACAATCATAGCAATGCTTGCTGCCAGAAGTAACAGGGTTCCAAAACTTATCAGGAAATGACGGTTTTGCAGATTGGCTTTCGCAGCTTCCAATGAACCATAGCGATGTTGCAACATTAATTGCCAGCGACCACGACTATCTTTGATTGCGATCGCGTTTGTGGCCTCCGAATCGAGCGACTCTCTTGGCACTACCTGGAGAAACAAGCGGTCCTGCGATGGTTGATCCGGTGGCTGTACTTTGCCTGATGTCATATCTATAAAGAGACGATTGAGTTCATTCACACGTACACTGAGTAGCGGGGTTGTTCGATCTGCTGTCGCAGCATTCGTAATGGTCATATCTGGATGCGATTGATAGATGACATCCTTGTGGTTGTTACGGTTTACAATAGCGACATGATAATCGAGTTGGTTATCGCTGGTAAAATGTTGTTGGGTAAGTTCGGGAATAAAGGTACTGGTAAGGTATGTGTCGTTGATCGTTACCATTGTGTAGCCTACACTTGGCACAAATCTCGATTCTGGTTGACACTGCCAGCATTCACCATATTCACTAAACACAAACGCATCGCCATAGACCTGATCAGCAGCAAGATCGCCTTCTTGTGGATCAGTCAGCAACCAACTCCGTGATGGTGGAATGATCAATGCAGGAATATCTTCAACGATTGGCTCAACCACATTGCCTAATTCATTTTCGATGAGTGTAGCAGTACCAAGTTCGGCTAATTCCTGGCGTATAGGGCGTAGTTCTTCTGGCCAATACACCGAGAAAAAGCGGCCCTCATTGCTATTGAACTGGAGTAAGCGTGTACGACCACTCCGAAAAACCTCGATGAGATAGACGTTTTTAACCAGATTAGGATGTGGCGCGGTCGCGTTCCAGTAGCGGTATCTTTGAGTATAGGCTGGCCAGTTTCTAGTTCGGAGGGTTTCTGAGTCCATCTGAAAACTCAAATACATGCGGGCGAATTCACGGTCAAAGTCTTCACTGAATCGTTGCATACCTGTTTCAAGATTGGCTTGGGAACGCGCGAGTTCTCCTTCGCTAATCTGCCCAATCCAGTAATATTGCAACCCGGCCAGGACAATCAGGGCAATCAGAGCTGCTGATAAAACAAAACTAAAAAGTAACTTTTGTTTTGATAGCTTCTCCATATTCAGATTATAGCATGCTTACTTAGGGGTGCATAGACGTTGCCAAAAGTTTTACATCCTTTGCAGGTGTCATTGCCACAGCATATAGTTAGTTCACGATATTTCAATCGTAGGAAGTGCTTATGTCAGACCAGAACTCGCCATCACTGCCTATCAGTCGTCTGCCCATACCAGCAGAGGAATCCTTGCCAGAGGATATCAGAGCTTTGTATGAAGAGATGCGTGAGAAACCTGGCTTTGTGCCAAATGTCTATCGTGCATACAGCCTACGCCCACAGCAGTTACGGAGGTTTTTGGCCTTGTATGAGTCATTCATGGATGCTTAATCGGGGTTGAGCAAGGCCGAACGCGAGATGATTGCCGTGGCAGTGTCGTCGCAGAATCACTGCTTCTACTGCCTCACATCGCATGGGGCTGTGTTGCGTGTTCGCAGCGGTGATGAGGTATTAGCCGACACGGTAGTGGCTAATTACCGCGCAGATGATCTGACATCGCGTCAACGTGCCATGTTTGATTTCGCTGTCAAGATCACATTGGCTTCTGACACCTGTAGTGATGAAGACATTATGGATATCATTCAGGTGGCGGGTTTCTTTAATTATAGCAATCGGGTTGCAAACACCCTTGAGCTGCGACCTAATCGTGAGTTCCATAGCATGGCGCGTGAAGCCAGCCCCAAAAGGTGAGTAGCCCGACGTTTGAGCGGCGGGCGGGTTATAGGAAAGCCAGGTTGGTGCAGGGCGCAGACTTGAGCGGGGTCGTCTATGTCTAGTGTAATGAAGCTCTGTGGCGTTTCAGGTAGGCTCCTTGAGCAGACGTTGTTCCCCGCCCGCCGCTTAAGCGGCGGGCGGGTTTCTCACAATCCTTATCGACAGCGTTGTACCGGATTGTCTGATGCCGTTGTGGTTCGTCCATTGAGGGTCCAGACAAGATCACTTCCATCAAAATCGACTGTAAACATATCTCGCCATCGTCCCGATACAAAGACCTCTGGCTGACCGCGATCCTGTGGCTCAGGTGTAAAGCGATTATCAGGACCGACAGCGATGCGTGTGCGTCCACGCCCAACGTAATCATAGCCGAAGCGTGCGGTGTAGCTGCCGTCGTTGTTGGCTACCACACATTCGAGGACTGGGCTGATCCCTTCTAGTTGGGTATCGTCCCGTACGATGCGTGCCGTTGCCGTAGCCTGTGCACCGTTGGCATCAACCCGTAATGCGATCGTCCCTTCACGTAATGTTGTGAGATCCAACGTCACGGGATCCAACACGGCGGCGTAGCGGGGATATCTGGCAGCGCGTTCTGCAGCCTCGCCCGTGCCAATAAACAGGTTGTAGCTACCTTGCCATTGTACCGTTGCGGGATAACGTAGCGGAATCTGGCGTTCACGCACTTGGTTGCCCATAGCCTCAACTGAGATTGTCTCACCAATGTCGATAGTCTCGGGCATAGTCAGTGTCGCTTCCTCTAATAGTGGTTGCACTTCAATACGGAACTGGTCGCCGGTTTCAGCAGTTGGATCAACCCCAAAGAGCATCCATCCGTTAAACCCACCATTGGCTGGCTCTCCATAGGGAACTTTTCCGCCTGATGGAAGGACTACATATGGTACCCCATCGACTCGTTCAAAATCGGCGACATGTGCGTGTCCAGACACATACACAACCTCTTTGCCCGACTGTTCACGGAATGTGGTAAGCCATTGCTCCATCAGCGCCACCTCTAAGCGATCGGTGAGTTGGCTATTGTCGGTTGGCAGCGGATCATTGGTCGGGTAATGGGTCATCACCACGACATTCTGCACCGCTTCATCAGTAACGGCCTCGTCCAGCGCTTGTTTGAGTTCGTCCAACTGTGTGAAATCGGTGCGGAAACGGCCATTTGAGCTATCGAGCAAGATAAAGCGCGTGCCCTGATAGTCAAATGTCTGACGTGTGGGGAGACCTGTTGCGATATAGTTATCGAGCGTTCCCGTCGTCACCGGATCGCGTTCGTGGTTGCCAGGAATAATGTAGACAGGGAAAGGATATGGGTCGCCGAGTTCTTCTGCAAGAATATTGAACGCCAACTCAAAATCTGCTGGTTGAGCAATATCGACCAGATCGCCGGGGATAAGCAAAAAGTCGGGATCGGCTGCCACGATCTGCTGGAGCGCCTGCCGCATTAGTTGTACCTCGAAGCTATCGGGTACAGTTGCATACACCTGAGTGTCCGCGAGGACGGCAAACGTCCAGCGTTCAGGGCCAAGTTCTTCATCGATGAGCACCAGCGGGTCAGGTGTAATCGATGGCTGTGGAAGATCGATTGGTGGTGCCACCTGTACAACCAGATCGTCAAATACAAGAGAGCTTTCATACGCACGTTCGGCACTGATTTCCACGGCGTAGATCCGGCGCAGATACAGTGGGTATTGCAGCCCCGCTGGAACATCCACTTCGAGATACTGCCAGTCGGTACCGACATCTTCTTGATACGCTGGTGTGAGGTTGAGCGTGGTATCCGAGTTCAGATTGCCAGCATGGCGAATGTTCATCCGCATCCAGGGTAGTCGCCCATCCTCCGAGCGCACCCACACACCAATCCGTAGTGGCTGGCCAGGAAGTTCGAGAAATGGCGCCAGAAGATTGATATTCAGATAGGCTGCACGTGTGCCCAGATTACATCCCTCGCAGGTTCCGGTGAAATCAAAATTAAGCTGTACACCATCGTCATCTCGTCCGGGAGCACTTTCCACCGAACCGATGGCACGTGCCCGAGAGAATAGCCATTCCTCGGGATCGCTAAAATCTGAAACAAGCTCCTCATTCAGCCCGACTGAGATCGGCAGCAGAGTTTGCACACCTGCGACAGTTAGCTCTACCAGCGTTGACCCCAGGTTGGTTTGGGGAACGACAACAAAGGTGCCTTGCGCAGTAGGCTGGATGGTGATAATAGATTCGTCGTATGCAAAGGTAACATCACTTGGCTCAATCAGCGCATCGTAGCCGTCTGCATCGTACCCCACCACGGTGATTAGTCCTGGTGTGTCCTCGACCAGACTCAGGCGCTCTGGTGCCGTCGCCACACGTGCCAGGTCGCTGAGCACACGCACTTGCTGCTCTCCCACGATCTCGCCTGAGCGAGCCTGGATGGTGGCCATGCCCGGTTGCTGGGCACGAAACCCGCCGTCTGCATCGATCTCACCACCCTGTGCACTCCAACTCAGTTGATCAATTGCGGCAGGGGCATAGGTTTCATCGTAGCCTTTGGCCTCGAACGAGCGTGTCAGTCCTGGAAACACTCGATCGGTTGTGTCAAAATTGAGCGCAGGTGCAACACGAATGGCACCCGGTTGTCCGCTCCCCGGGTCAGCAAAAAGGCCAATGCCATTGGGGATAGAGCGTTCGGTGCCATCAGATGGCGTATTGACCACCGTCACAGCTAAGTCGCCTGGCTGGCGTGCAACCATGGTTGATGATCCCCCACCATCGAGATTGAGCGCATCATGTGCGCCAAGACTAAGCATGAACTGGCCTAGCTCGAAGAGCGTCAGACCGCGACTCTGTGCCTGCCGACCGTCGATGGTCACCATGAACATGCGCTGGCCATCAGGCGAGAAACCAACTGCCGTTCGAGGAGCCAGGCTGGTATCTCCTTCGAGGTCGGCGTTCACGATACCATCACTCACGAGTACTTCATTCCCACCCAGCGCGAATTGCCATGCGCTGTCGGGTTCTGTACGTGGTTCAAATGTGACGGAAACGGTATCGCCTACTGCTAGGTCTGTCAATGTTTCTGCACCATCTTCACGTCCCAACAATACAAAACCATTCGCTGGAACCGCACTCATCAAGACTCGCCCACCTGTAGGTGTTTTTTCGGTGATGGCCGACACGACTTTATTGCTGACAATGACTTCTTGTACTGTGGTTGCAGCAGGAACATCAATCGACTGATCTGTGTCGCTCCAGATGGCGTTGTACAGACCAATGCCGTCGGGCATCACACGGTGGGTGTTGAGGGCGTCGACAGTGTGGGTACCGGTGGGGATGGTCACAGTGCTTTCGACAAACACATCGAGCAGGCGGCCAATGCCATTCTGATCAACACCAGCCGATTGTGACCAGAACTGCCCATCTGTGAATTCCAGTGGACCTTTGAGCACTTCCCTATCACGGATCATTGCACCGAAGGGGGCGTTAGTCGTGCCGATGTCATAGAAATCACCATTGATGGCGGCAATGGCACCACGACGCTCTGCCATTGTTGATAAAGGTGTAGCGGCAGCAACAGTGTCTGACAACACGACATCAGCCGTGATAGCGGGACTCTGGAGATCAACGGTCATCACCTGATCACGCAGCCATCCGGATGGGTCGAGGCGCTGCGTCTCAGTGACGGTCACACCAGGTGCTACGGGTGTGGTGTCGCGCTCGGTGATGATGGCGTCTGGTAGAAAATCGTCTGTGATGGTTGAAAAATAAGTAGCTTGAGTCTGCGGTACTGCAACCGGCGCAGCACGCACCGGCAGTGTCGCAATAAGCAACACAAAGGTTATAAAGGCCGACACAATCACGTATGTGAAACGAGAACGAGGTTTCCCAGAATGCATCATTGATTTTTCCCAGCATACTATGTCACATGGATAGAGTTTGCTATTGTTCTACCTAAACTGTGTTGTCGGAAGGTTAAGGCATGGTAAAGTATTCTTCAAGACCCTGTCAAACAAAGGCGTTGTGTGTGCTTAGGGTCAAACCAGAAACCATGGACGTATGCTACAATTTGAAGATGTTGATCTCGTGTGATAGCAGGATAGTGTTTTCGATATGTTGCGTGTTTTGTTGATGCAACTCCCAGTGCCGAACAATCCGGTGACGAATACGCCGCTCGCTGCGGGGTATCTCAAAGCCTATGCCCACCTGCAGGGTTTGTTGGAGCGTGTTGCTATCAATATGTTGCCGCGCTCACTCGCCGACGTTGCAGGAGACGCAATGCTGGTTGATTATATTGTTAAAGATGCACCAGATGTGCTGGGTATTTCGTTGTACACCTGGAATAGCGAACGCAGCCTTGACATCGCACGACGTGTCAAAGCCCGGTTGCCACACCTCATTGTCGTGGTTGGCGGCCCAGAGGTGCAGCACGATAACATCTGGGTGCTCCAACACAGCGGGGTCGATGTGGCGGTGATCGGCGAGGGTGAGCAGACCTTTGCTGAGTTGTTACGCGTTTTTGCCGAGAAAGCCCAGCTTAACCACGCCATTTTGGCTGATGTTGCGGGCATTGCTTTTCGCGATGTGAGCGGCAAGCTGATAGTGACACCAGGTCGAGTCGCGCTTGATGACCTCTCTGATCTGCCATCGCCATACCTGCTTGGGTATATCGAACCTGGTCCAATGGTGATGGTGGAGGTGTCACGCTGGTGTCCCTATTCGTGTAGCTTCTGTCTGTATGGTCGGAATATGGGGCCGAGACTAGGCAACCGCTACTTCTCACTTGAGCGGATTCTGGCGGAGATTCGTTGGGCGCAAGCTCGTGGTGTAACACAGGTCCACTTTATCGAAGCCAATTTGAATCTGGTTCCGCTGTTTCGCCCGTTGATGCAAGCACTTGCGGATCTCAATGCGGATGGGCAGTTAGCGTTGTATGCGGAGTTGCGAGGTGAACACCTTACCGCACCGACCGTCGACGCGTTAGCACAAGCCGGCTTGCGGGTTGCCGAGGTCGGTCTCCAGAGTGCCAACCCGGCAGCGCTTAGGGCCTCACTACGGCGCACAGATCTGGCGAAATGGGCGGAAGGCACCCGTCGTTTGTATGCCCATGGTGTTGAGGTGCTGCTTGATGTCATCATTGGTCTACCAGAAGACGATGTAGATGGTGTTGGGGAGACCCTCAATTTTATCGAGCGAGAAAACCTGGGGATGTACGACATCTTTACATTGCAGATGCTGCCAGGGACAGCGGTACGTCAGCAGGCTGCACAATATCACATGGTGTATCAGGAGCGACCGCCGTATTATGTGCTATCCACCGATCGGTTGCCGTACGATACCTTGCAACGGATGCGTGCGGAACTCAAAATCGGTGCAGGACTTGATCCTCACGATATCGAAGGCTGTCCATCACCGCGCACACAGGCTCTTTCAAAAAAACATGCCGTGGAATGCCACAATGTCTTTGTCGCTCAGGTGCAGCCTGTTACGCGTTTGTCTCTGCTGGAAGCGGATACGGTTGAGTGGGAGCAGACTGAGGGTTATATACAACGGTTGTCGAGTCACGTCGATATCATCGTGAGCTGGTGTGATCAACAGGTGCTGGCTGCATTCCTCGCACGAGCGATGGTGGCCAATCCGGCGACCCTTTTCGATGTATACTGGATGGCCGATGAACCACCGTCGGTAGTAGCACTCCACAATTGGCGCGATGCGTTACCATACCAGCCTGGTTATCTTGACCGTCTTGCGGTGTACTGCCGGGCTGCACCAGATCTGCGCCACCAGCGAGTAAGCCCACGCATGTGGTTGGTCGTGCCATGGGTCGCACAGGTCGAGCCACATGATTATGTTGGCGTGGCCGAAATCATCTGGGAGTACCATATGTCGCCGGATTGGGAAGCGCCAATGGAGGCGTGGAAAGCCGCAGGTGGTGCAGGCATCTGGCTGCGTGGCGCATCACCTCAGGATATTGAGCAACTCCAAACCAGTGATGTGGTGTCGATCTGGTGTGATCGTGGCTAATCAGCTTGTCTAACGATCCAAACATTCCAGTCGGCAACATCTTGGCATTCTAATACGGTACTCTGTGTTAGTTGTGCGGAAATGTTTTGGTGTGCTACCCCAGCCTCGCCACTTCGCTCAAGTGCATCTTCTAACTCTTCGATCTGTGAGCCGCATGTACTATTTTGATTGCCCCAGAAGAGGTATGCCTGTGTTGTCTGGTTTTGCACAAATTCGGTGTAGGATGGATAGCGGTCAATGCCGTTGTATGGGGCAATAGTCAGGCGTTCTTCCGTCACGAAAGTAAGGGCGTAGGCCATCCAATAGTCGGCATAGGCGCCCTGAACCTGCCGTTGTGAAAGAAAATCTTCGAGTGCAGCCACCGACTCTGATGCGTAACGGTGTGATCGTTCTTCCCACAGGTTTCCCAGATAAGTGATGTTGTTGAAGCCAATCCACAGGCTCCAAAATACAATACACATGATACCTAACCAACGTTTGTATGATGTGATATACACGACAAAGATCGCCAGGATAATCATACTTGCCTGCCAGGTAATGAAGATATGGCGAACCGATTGTCCATTGATGATGTTGCCACTTAACGTCGCTATCAGTAGTGGAACACCAAACAACAGCAACACCATAGCTGCACGATAGTCGGTGGAGGTAAGCGGGGCAAGGGTGAACAGACGATGGAGTGCTGCGCGCTCACGCCAGACAAAGAAGCACAGTGCCATCAATATCAACAGGGGCGCTAGCAGACTTACACTGCTCGAAACATTCCACGTGGCGATCAGCGAATGTAGGGCGGGGAGTCCCCATAGTTGAGGAATGAGGATGTCCAGCAGCATACCTGCGCGTGTCGGAATGTCGGTCGGGCAGGCGGGGATCATCGCGGAACTTGGTGCAGTTCCCTGAAACAGCCAGGTCGTCCATTGGGGTATGTTACCGATGCTTGCACCACTAACAAAGCATGTGTTACCTAGGAGCAATGCAGAGCGGCGCTGACTGGTCTGCCATACCAGGACCCCAAGCACTCCAGCCATGCCAAGCAGCATTACAGTAGCACCGAGTTGGAGTGGCTCACGCAATGGCCATGTCTGGCAGCCACTGGTGAAGAAGACAACGATCAGGAGCAGTAAGAGGAAAACTATACCGACGGTTGGCAAGTATCCGTTGCACCATACCCGCTGTTTTTGGCTCCAGTTCTGCAAGCGTCGATGAATATCAGCCCATTCTGGAAGGCTGAGTAGACCTACAACCAGAAGTGCCGCACTGTAGATAAGGGTAATAGGGTGTACCCAGGCGCCTAGTCCTACTACAAATCCAAGCACACTGAGCCATACAAAGCGGTAACGAGTCCTCCGTATGATTGTCAGAACCAACAAGCAAGTCAGTGTTCCCAGCAGTAGTGTGAGTCCCAGAGCGATGTTGGCACGATGGCTAAACCACAATATGCGCCAACTGGGTAGTGCGATAAACAGCAAACTCACCAATGCGATAGGACTCCCCCAAAGTTGGGTGACTAGTATGGCGTGTACTATCAGAAACAGACCAAAGAGCAAGATGGAACTCATACGTAGTGTTAGGACACTATGACCAAAGATGTGGAGAAAGGGGGCTGTAAGAATCGCATCAAGACTCCCAAGATAGTGTTGTCCGTAGAAGTAGATTGGGACCTATCCTTGGAGGATATGCCTACTCATTAACCCGATGATGGCCTCATCACTATCGAAGCTGCCAGCCCATTTCAACGCGATCCATAGTTGAACTGCGATAGCCAGTAAGATGACCAGCACAAAGGCTACCAGTAAGTTTGCCTGAGCATTCGTGCCATCTAGCCTGAACTGACGACGCAATGTTGTTATGGGTGATGTTCGTTGAGGTGGCTGTTCTGAGAATCTACTTCGTGACACGTATCGCGCTATTCTTTCAAACACAATGAATGCCATACTATAGCCACACCCCAAAACATTGTCAAACCTGTTCACGATGACATCACACCTACTATTTTTTGGTATGATAGGCGATCACAGACAATTGTGGTTGATTTATTGTTAAAATAAATGACCAAATTCTAGATGCTAGAAGGACATCATATGACTTTGAAAGCATTGCTTGTCGGTGCAGGTGGCATGGGACGTGCCTGGGGGAAGATGATGCGCTATTGTACCGATGTGCATATTGGTGGTTGGATTGATGTACAGCCAGATCTTGCGGCGCAGGCGACTGATGAACTCAAACTGTCCAATGTCCATACAGGTACCGATTTTGAACAGGCGTTGGTCGAAGTGCAACCTGATTTTGTGGTCGATGTGACGACACCTGAAGCCCATCACGATGTAACCATCGCTGCGCTGGTTGCTGGCATTCCGGTGTTGGGTGAAAAACCCATGGCTGACAGTATGGAACATGCACGTGCCATGGTGTCAGCCTCTGAGCAAGCAAACGTGTTGTACATGGTTAGTCAGAGTCGTCGGTACAATGCTCAGTTGCATGCGTTGCGTCGTTTCATTGATACGCGCATTGGGCGACTTGGCGTGCTCAACTCGGATTTTTATATTGGTGCTCATTTTGGTGGATTTCGTGACAAAATGCTAAGCCCGCTGATTTTAGATATGGCTATCCATACATTTGATGCTGCACGTTTTTTGAGCAATGCTGACCCAGTGGCAGTCTACTGCGAGGAGTTTAATCCCTCATGGAGTTGGTATAAAGGTGATGCCTGTGCCACTGCCATTTTTGAGATGACCGATGGTTTGCGTTACACCTACTGCGGGAGTTGGTGTAGTGAAGGGGCGCATACATCATGGGATGGCGAGTGGCGAGCGGTTGGTTCGTATGGTAGTGTGCTATGGGATGGGCATACAGCACCATGCGCCGATGTGGTACAACAGCGCGGGGGTTTTTATTCAGAGACTGAGTCACAGACGATAGAGTCAGATCAAGACTTCGTATCAGGTATCGAAGGTGCGTTACACGATTTTCTGCATGCGCTCAAGACCGGATCGACGCCTATGGGCGAATGTCACGATAATATCAAAAGTCTTGCGATGGTTTTTGGGGCCATTGAGTCAGCTCAAACGAAACAGCGCGTGGTATTCTCAGAGTTGTAGCGTAAGACCAACATTAACGTAGAATTACACGACTTAATGTTTGAATTCTGGGGTCTCTGCCTTGATATCTTCGACTACTACGACACCGTTACGACCGTTGGCTTTGGCATGGTAAAGGGCTGTATCTGCGCCACACAGGAACGAGTATCTGTGCATCCCATGGATAGGAAAGACTCAAGAGACCAGTATTCTGCTCGTTATGTCTCATTTCAATACCGACAGACAACATCTCCACTACGAATATGTCTGCGTAGGAAGTCACCTAATGCACCCAAAATAGCATCTCCTGTATTATATCCAAGCGTATCATTTCTTTTTTGAAGTGATCAAGATCAATCATCATAAGACCCAGCACCTGCCAGCATGTCTCCTCTTCACGCCGAAACAACCCGAAGTCACAATTCAATATGATAGCATTGACGTTCGACTGGTATCTGTCACAATAGTTGAAGAACAGGTGACAACCTAATTGCGGATCTACAACGGACAGTCCAACCCAACTACCTTTACGCAAGATGACATCTGGTTATCTCTGGATTATTCGCCTGATCCACCTAGACTACGGAGCCTGGCAGAAGGATCGCAGCCGTTCACACCACTTCCAGAACAAGCAGTTGACTTAATACTGGTCACTGGGGTGAGCCTTTTGGCGCACTGCAAGTCGGAAGTTATCAGTTTGCCATTGACATTCGTCTATAGCACAAGTTTGATGTATTGTTTCGAATTGGGCAAAGATGTCTACAATAACAGATACAAATGCTTGCTTGACTCTAGGGTTACCCGAGGGAGTATAACGTAGCTATGTTTCGAGTAGGTAAGTTTTCCCGTATAGCACGTGTAACGATTGAAACGTTACGTCATTATGATGCGATTGGCTTGTTCAAACATGCGAAAGTAGATCCGTTTACAGGCTACCGTTACTACAAAGCTGATACAAACACTTCATCAGATTCTGGCCCTGGAGGACGTTGGATTGTCGCTCGAGGAGATTGAAAGCATTCTCCATGATAATCCTACCACCGAGAAAGTGCGCGACATGTTAAACGCTCAGTTGGCAGTAGCTGAAAGTACAATTAATGAAGCCCAACGCCGACGAGAACGGATCGTGACCCGTTTGTACAGTCTCGAAATGGATGAAGCTAGCTCTTCTCATGAGATTAGCTTGAAATCTGTTAATATGTTCACAGTAGCTGCCGTTCGAGAAACAATGCCAAAAGTTGAGCACATTTCTCAGCGTTGGAACGAAATCTTCACAATGATTGCTGAATAGATTCATGCAAATAAGTTGCCGATCGGTTTTCCAATGGCTCTATACCATGATGAAGGCTACACCAGGACCCATGTTGATACCGAATGCGCGTTCATGATCCATGGTACCGAGATCGAAAAGATTCCTGAACCGAAACGTCCAATCGTGATTCGGTAACTGGATGCGGTTTCTCAAAGTGATTTCGGTATCGCTCAGGACCAGAAGATGCGCCGCACGACGATCTTATCAGGGACCATGCACCCAGGTACACCAATGTATATGGCACCTGAGCGGAGCAGTATTACGACCATTCTTGATACGCGCGCCGACATTTTTGCCCTTGGCGCCACACTCTGGGAAGGACTCACCAACGACGATTACAAACCATTGCTTGTCAGGCAGAAAACACTGGACGTACGCGAGTACAACCCGCTGGTGAGCCGTGTCCTGGCGATGGTCTTGAGCAAAATGGTGCAGCACGAAGCGATACAACGCTACCAAACAGCACACGAGCTACGTGGCGATCTCGGACTGGTGCGACGCGGCAAAACGTTAGAGTTACTGGCCGCAAATAGCAATAGATCGTACCAAGACCCCCCAGGATATGCCGAACCACAGGGCAGATATATACATCGTGGTTCAATGAGACCTTTGGTATTTGGCATAAGTTTAGTGTTGTTTTTTTGTATTGGACAGTATTTATTATTCACAGTACCAGTACCAGAAGCACCTGCGCCACAGGCAGGACCTGCATCAGTAGAAGAGGCCCAGAAGCTATTAGGCCGTACCAGAAGCTGTTGAAGAAACTATTGAAGTGCCTATACGTGTAGCAATACCTCTGCCACAGGCCCGTATTGTAGCACAATCAGATGAGTCTGGCCCAACAGGTGTATCTGGACTGAGACATCAAGGCAAGGAATATCTTGCCCTGACAAATGGAGCGCGAGTTTTGTTCAGCGAAATGCAGAGTCTGGAGGTTATCGAAGTCCGTGATAGTGATCAGTTGTCAGTGGAAATTGTGCTACGTGATGGTGAAATCATCAATAGTGTAACACGACATACAGGCAACATATTGCTGGAAGGTGACACAGAGTACGGTTCATTTGAACTTGAACTTGGGCAGATTCAGCGCATCGATTTTGAAGAGTAGGTGTCATATGCTGTATCATAGGACATAGCAGAAACAACGTGTCCTCTGATGTACAAGCAAGGAGCACCAACACTATGTCTCGTATTCTGATACTCCACGCATCCGTTGGTACCGGCCACAAAACCGCTGCCAGAGCACTCGCACGTGCGTTTGAGCTGCGTGGGGCCGCTCAGGTCTGGTGTGAAGATGCCCTCGACTATGGACCTTCTATTTATCGTCAATTTTATGTCAACTCGTATATCGAACTTTCGGAAAAAGCGCCAGTTCTCTGGTCTTATTTTTACGAGCGCTCTGACCGTGATGATACGAAGCTAACTAAAGATCTGCGAACATTGATGGACCGATTTGGGGTTGCAGAGCTCGATGAACTCGTTGATCGTTGCCGCCCTGATGCTATTGTATGCACCCACTTCCTGCCAGTCAATATGCTGGGGCGTGAAAAACGCAAGGGACGACTCCCGCAGCCACTTTACTGCATTGTGACGGACTACAACGGACATGTCTTCTGGGTAAATTCTTACGCAGATCGCTACTTTGTGGCAAGCCCCAAAGCTGCATTCATGCTAGCCCAGCGTGGAGTACATCCTTCAATCATTTCAGTAACAGGGATACCCATTGATCCGGCGATTGCTGAACCAAAAGATCGTGAAATCACGCAACACAAACACCACATTGCTCGTTCACCAGTGGTAACGTTAATGGGCGGCGGCATTGATGTCGATACCATGCGACAAATGACAGTCGGGTTGATTGAAGAAATGGGTGAAGGTTCACTGATGGTAGTTGCAGGCCGTAACGAAGAACTTGAGGCAGCCCTAAGAGATCTGCACGGTACCCCAAAGGTCGATCTGCGGGTACTTGGCTTTGTGGATTATCTCGATGATCTCGTGGCCGCCAGCGATCTGGTGGTAACCAAGGCAGGTGGATTGATCGTCAGCGAAGTGATGGCACGCCACACACCGATGGTAGTGGTTGAGCCAATCCCCGGGCAGGAAGAGTGGAATGCCGATCATATTGTGTGTGCCGGGGCCGGGCTACAGGTTCGGCTGCCGGAAATGGTGCCACTGTTGGTCCACAATCTCCTGGCTGATCCGGCACGGCTTCAGGCACTACGAGAGGGCGCACAACGCGAAGGACAGCCACGCGCCGCATTTACTGTTGCCGAGCAGATTCTCCATGAAATATCGTAGCGCTATCTCTAAGAAAGGGCAACTATATGGCCAGTGTTCACCTACGTCCAATTGATCAACACAACTTGCGTGATTGCTTAAACCTGCAAGTTACCGACTCGCAAACCGGATTTGTAGCCACCACGGCGAAATCGCTTGCCGAAGCGTATGTGGATGCCAATTTGGTTCCTCTGGTTATCTATGACGTCGCTGCACGAGGCCACAAGCCACCTGATGTGCCGATGGTTGGCTTTACGATGTATGAAATAAGCACGGGAATCGGGTTTTATTATACGTTTGCTCATCGATCAGGCGCATCAAAAGCAGGGGTATGGGAGTGCAACGATGCTCGAAGTGATACGACGACTCAGGTTGCATCCAGAAGCGGAATTGATCGCAACTAGCTATCGGCGCGAAAATATGGTCGCCGCACGACTGTATGCCAGTCTGGGTTTTGTGCCATGGGATATCGCATGGGCTATAGATCACCCAACTGAAGTCTATGTTCGATTACCAGAATAAAGTTTAACCTACCACAGGCGCCTGTGCCGGTTACAGGTAAGCAAACAGCGGCAAACAATCCCGATAAGTTGTGGTACAGTATTCAGCGATCGATATATCTATGAGCACACATAAGGGATAATCGCAATGATCGAGGAGTTTGAAGCAGGCCAATCCATCAATATCATAGGCGCTACACTTATTTTGGTTCTCTTTATCATCACTGGTCTGCTGGCTGAATTCGCTGTTTTACGTGTTACAAAGCGTTGGATACGCACAAAGTGGGAACCTAGCATCTACATCTTCACCGCGCTTCTCTGGCAACCGCTAATTATTATAACGCTCATTGGTATTGCCAGCGCTGCCAGGCAATTGAGCTTCCAACCGGGACAAATCAATCACGTTGATAGTATTATTGGTATTCTTATTCTGCTATCAATTCTTATTGCTATCGTTCGAATGATGACTGGATGGGTCGGTTTTTACTTTGAACGGCGCAATCTTGGCTCGGTTTCGCTGATTAACAACCTTATTCGTGTAATGGGCTTCTTAATCTTTAGTGGTATTCTGTTAGTGACAGTCGGCTTTCCAGTTGCACCCATTTTAACAGTTATTGGTGGTAGTAGCCTTGGTCTTACCTTTGCGCTTAGAGAACCTCTGGCAAACATCTTTTCAGGCTTACAAATCCTCGCTTCTGACAAGATTCGTCCCGGTCAATATATCCGACTCACTTCTGGCGAAGAAGGTTTTGTGACGGATATTCGCTGGTCTGACACCTATATTCGTCAGTTGAGCAATAACTTTATTATCGTTCCGAATTCAGTCATGATTACCACTATGTTCACCAATTATGATCAGCCGGAGCCAGAACTCGCCATACTTTTTAATGTAGGAGTGAGTTACGATAGTGATCTGGAGCATGTGGAGCAAGTGACTATCGAGGTGGCCAAAGAGGTTATGGAGGAAGTGACCGGGGGGGTAAGTACGTTCGAGCCATTTATTCGTTACAATGATTTTGGCGATTTTAGTATCAAATTTACGGTCATCCTTCGGGGCCAACATTTCGATAATTCTTTCTTGATTAAACATGAGTTTGTGAAGCGGCTCCATAACAGATACAATCAAGAGGGTATTACGATTCCATTCCCAATCCGCACACTACAGACAGATCCAGCAAACCCCGTGCAAATAGCGAATAATCTCTCACCAGAACGTGACGGGCAGCCTTCTACTGGAAATGCAGTATGATAGAGCGATTTGAAGGACAGTGAACAGAGAAATCATAGCATGAAGCCTAGGAAAACCCATACATTTTCAATAACCAGTGTATGCGGCCTTGCCGTGCTGTTGGTCGGATGTACCAATCTGCCTCTTTCAGAGAGCACACTAGTACCTGCCGCAACCACGCCAACCGTTGTTACAACCGAACCAGAGGCGGCAATCGTCGTTGCTGCACCGACTCCTACAGTTGAGGAAACAGTCGCCGCCGGCCAGATCCTCTTTGTCTCGAATCGTGCAGGGAACGATGATCTTTACCGGATGAATGCTGATGGATCAGGTCTGGCACGCCTTACGAACGATCGTGCTGATGATACTGATCCAGCGTGGTCGCCTGATAGTAGTCAACTGGCTTTTGTATCAGATCGTACCGGAACAGCACAAATCTACACAATACGAACTGATGGCACAGACACGCAACAACTGACCGACGAAACCGAGGATGTAGCATCGCCAACATGGTCATCTGATGGTCGCCAACTGGCTTTCATCATCGCGTCATCCACCATTGCAATACTCTCTCTCGAAAATAGTGAAGTGAGCCGCATTACTGACTTACCACCCAACATTGCAAATTTGGCCTGGTCACCTAACGATCGCTTTATAGCTTTCTCTGCCACCGATCCGACGGACGAAGCGAATCGCGATATCTTTGTTCGTAGTTTAGCTGGTGATGAAAACCTGATTAATTTGACCAACCAGCAAGGGATTGATGACGTTCCGGTCTGGTCACCCGACAGCAACCGACTGGCGTTTCAATCTGATCGCGATGGGAACATGGATGTGTATGTTATGAATGCCGACGGGACACTCCAAACACCGCTGACAACAGACACATCATTCGATGGACAGCCAACATGGTCGCAGGATGGGCGTCAGCTTGCATTTGTATCAACCCGTGATGGCAACCGCAATCTGTATGTTATGAATGATGCAGGGGCTGAAACACAAAGCCTCGCACCACATCCGTCGGATAGTACCCAGCCAACCTGGCAACCACCACCACTACAACCACAAGGTGAGCAACTTGTCTTCGCGGGGAATGATACAGGAACGCTGCGCGATATATTTATCACCAATACCAGTGGAAGTGGTGCGACTGAGCTTACGTCTGATCTGAGCATTGATGACACCACACCAAACTGGTCACCGGATGGACAACAACTCGTGTTTGCTTCCAACCGCGCTGGTAACTATGATCTGTTTACCATCAATGTAGAGGAAATGACAGAGCCGATCAATGTAACAACGAGCCCCGGAGCCGATCTACATCCAGTCTGGTCTCTTGATGGTTCACGTATTGCCTTTGAAACCAACCGTGATGGAAATTGGGAAGTGTACAGTATCAATGCAGATGGGACAAATCCAGTAAATCTCTCAAATAATGCACTCGCCAATGATGGTAATCCGACGTGGTCACCGGATGGAAGTCAGATCGCATTTGCCTCAGATCGTGATGGTGATTTTGATATTTATGTAATGAATGCTGATGGATCAGGTGAGCCGGTACAACTCACTGACAATACCATCACTGATGCATTTCCCAATTGGTCACCCGATGGCGCACGAATTGTGTTTCGGTCCGAACGTAATGAGAATCAGGATATCTATATTATGAATACATCGGGGCAGCAATTGCGACGGCTTACGCGCACCACCGCCAACGAAGACCATCCGACATGGTCACCCGATGGTTCACGCATCGCGTTTGTCTCCAATCGGATGCTCAACAATGGGGACACACCTCAGGTAGCTAACTTTAATTTGTATACCATGGACAGCAATGGACAGAACGTCGTGCGTGTCACACAAAGCCCTGCGGATGAGTTGTATCCTGCGTGGCGGCCGTAAATTCACACTGTAGCCAGACTTGTGGCTGGGATATCAGCCATAAGTTCTTCAACCAACATCTGCACGTCATTCATGGATAGCACAACGTCAGTGTGCCAATTATCTTGCTCAGGAGCGATTTGGATCACTGTAGAGAGTTGTAAACTTTCAGCAGGAGTCCGTGGTGAGTGCAACTGTGTCCGTATAAATGAGGCTGCTCTAAAGAGTTTGACGACATCATTTCTTTGATTTTGACATACCGCAAGACATGCAAAGGCTTCCAACGACCACCCTAGTTCAAGCGACATGCCTAGTTGCTGCCATGCACTCGTGCTTTCAACAAAACACCTCCGTGCTTGATCATAACAACCTTGTTCAAGTGCTATGTGCCCCAATGCATGAAGTACTCCTGCGAGACCAGGTAGATCTTGAATTTCTTGCCATAACTTTAGACTCCGATTACATAATGTTTGTGCAGCATCGATATCACCGCTCTGTCGCATAACATTACCTAAACCGAGCAGATTTACTGCCATTCCCCAACGATCATCTTGTTGTGTTCGTAGTTCAAAGCCCTCACGGTACAGTGTTTGTGCCTGTTCCCAATTGATTGTGGCTCTGGCTAATTGAGCCAGACCATAGAGTGGTATGGAGACCAGACGGGTATCACCGTGCTCACGAGCCCAGGCTAGACTTTGCGTATACCACCTATCTGCGTCAGCAAACTGTCCTTGCCGCAATGCTAAATTACCCAGGTGATTTGCAATCTTGATCATGCCAGAGATATGCTGCACGCGCAGACATGTATCCAACGCTTCTTGCAGGTAGTTCTGACCGAGAGAGTACTCACCTTGCATATATGCAAGATTCCCGGCAAGCTGATGTAATTCAGCCTGCAGTATCGGTTCCATTACATCGTTATCACATCGCTTCAGCGCACTTGCGATCAACTGTCGTCCTTCAGTCACATAGGTACAACGATAGAACAGACAACTACCGGCAATAAGTAAGCGCACAGCACCTGCAATATCCTGCTGCACAAGCCATTGGAACGCACAGCGCAGATCAGGAAAGGCCCGTGTCAAACGTAATACCCAAATCTTTGCATCAGGACCACGCAAATACGTATTGGCTTGCCTGGCCAATTGATAATAGTAATCAGCATGTCGATGCGATACTTGCGACACATCTCCGTGTGTCTTCAATTTTTGCTGTGCGTAGGCACGCACAGTTTCAAGCATTGCATAGTGCATCTCTCCACTTGTGGTCACAGTTGTATAGACTAAAGAATTTTGGACAAGTCCGTAGAGTGTATTGAGTAATTGTATACTTTTCTGATCATCAAGGTCAGTTACTCCACAAACTACTGCCAGTGCTGACAAACTACTGCCGCCTGCAAACACTGCAAGATGTTGGAGCAACTTTTGCTCTGCCTCAGTCAGAAGTTGATAGCTCCAGTTGATGGCTGCCTCTAAGGTTTGTTGGCGTTGCGGCAGATCGGCTGGACCGGATACGAGAAGTGCTAATTGCTGATCAAGTTGGTCTAATAGCATTTGCGGTGACAAGAACAGACTACGGGCAGCCGCAAGTTCAATCGCAAGGGGCAGGCCATCTAACCGCTGACAAATCTGTGCAACTGCTGCGGCATTCGCATCAGTTAACGCAAAATGGGCATTGATGGCCTGTGCTCGAATAGTAAAGAGTGCAACTGCCGGTGATTGGATCAACAGTTCTGCCGTAGGCCCATATTCATTTGAAGGAAGCCATAATGGACAAACGGTGTATGTATACTCACTAGAAAGACCGAGACGAGCACGACTGGTTACCATTAGATCTATATGAGGTGTACAAGCAAGCAAGGTAGCAATAGATGAAGCAGCATCAGTCAGATGCTCAAAGTTATCCAGCAAAACGAGTAGCTGTCGTCCTTGAACGGCGGCTTGAATGGCTTCAAGCACAGGTTGATGTGCAGACTCTCGAACACCAAACGCCTGGGCTACCTCATACAATACTAGCGTGGGATCGTCTATAGAGGCTAAAGATATCCAAATGATCCCATCAGCATAATAGCTTTGTAACAGGGTAGCCGCATGAATAGCCAAACTTGTTTTCCCCACACCCGGTGGACCGACCACAGTTAACAGCCGAACATCAGATGCCAGCATACGCTCACACAAGACCTGTGTTTCTTCTTCACGTCCAATCAATGGGGTTGATAAAACCGGCAGTTTTGCTGATACATGGGAGCGGAGTTTAGTGTGCCGGAGGCTATTATCAGGTATTTCGAGCAAACTCAACTGTTCAGTGTCGGTGAGGTGGAGATAATTCGCAAGGCGTTTAGCGAGAGCTTGTGAGGGGCGCCGCTGCTGCGTTTCAATCTTTTGAATAGTCACCCGTGCACATCCAACCTCAGACGCTAATTCTTGCTGGGTCAAACCAAGGACCTTACGACGCTGACGAATCAAATCTCCAAAAGCATCTGACACATACATGGTACGTCTCCTATCTTCTGGACGAGACATAATGCTCAACCTAACGTTGCACAACAGACTGACATGTCACATATTCTATGATGTACGCATTTGTGTGTACATTTTTGTGTACATTTTTGTATGCCTATTCCCCTTCACTACAAACCTGCTCTCGTGTATACTCATTATACCTATAGGTATGAGATTAGTAAATACCACACTGTGTACGCAGAGACCAGGGCTTAGGAACAACACGACTCGGTACAGATATTTCTAGATTATTTGGGAGATTCATGATGCTACAACTACGAAACAATGTATTCTATCGCATCGTTGGTTTTGTGTTAGCCACCGTTGTTCTCCTTGCTCCTACAATAGCGCAGGGAGCACCTGATACCAATATTACCGGAACCATTGTCGCTCAAGCAGAATCGTTTCAACAAACTGACACTGATGCAAATATACAAGGGACACAATGTGCAAACTACGATATGGGAATAGGCTACTGGCATCCCGTCAGGGTTCTCTGGTTCACTATGAATGTTCCTGTATCCGATGAAATTCGCATCCGTTATCGTGCTTGCTGGAATGACTCGCTCGTATGGCAGGACAGTGGCCCCATACAGATTGTTAATTCAGCAGGAAGCACCGTTTATCAGCCTGGTGCTGAGACCAGCGACTCACGTTTTGGTAATGGCGCAGATCCGACGGTCAATGACTCGGGGGTTACCTTACTTTTCCAACCACGTGTCAATGCCAGTTATAATGGCTTCGGCATCAATACATCGGTCTCAGTGACTACAGAGATTGAGGTATACAAAGGTGGGTGTGCTCGTCTCTATTTTAATAAAACACCTGTGTCCAGTCAAAATTGTTAATTAGGTAGGATTATGCTTCTGCAAGGGATAGGGGTCAACTTCTATCCCTTGCATTTCAATGGTTCTCCACCACAAACGTACCCCTAATCAAGGTCAAATATATACATATGACTCTCAACAACTCACAACTTCCGCAAACGCACCTCTTGTACAAAGTGACTCTCTCCCTTAGTCAGAATGAGTCGCGCACGTTCGCGGGTTGGTGCGATATTCTCACGCAAATTAGCCCCGTTAATCTCATCCCAGATACGGTTTGCGACATCAATCGCCTCAGGAATTGACAGATCTGCGTAGCGACGAAAATATGAATGCGGATCACGGAAAGCTGTCTCACGTAGTCGTAAAAAACGTTGTATATACCACTGCGCAAGATAGTGTTCTGCTGCGTCAACATAGATCGAAAAATCAAAAAAATCGGAGACAAATACACGTGGCGCATCTTTGGAAAGCGTCGTGCTGCTTTGAAGCACATTGAGACCTTCCAGAATGAGAATATCTGGTTGAGTAATGATCTGCACCTGATCAGGCACAATATCGTAGGTCAGGTGTGAGTAGACCGGAACCACAACTTCGGGATATCCCGACTTCAAGTCCGCTACAAAACGCACCAGAGCACGTACATCGTAACTCTCAGGAAAGCCTTTGCGATGCATAATACCCCGCTCCTGTAACACATGGTTAGGATAGAGGAAACCATCAGTCGTCACCAGATCAACACGAGGATGCTCTGGGCTGTGTGACAGTAGCGCCTGTACAATACGTGCGGTAGTGCTTTTGCCAGCCGCAACACTGCCGGCCATGCCAATAATATAAGGAACTTTCGCTACGTGATTGCCGAGGAAGGTATCTGTTACCTGGTACAGCGATTGCATCGCTTTGACGTACAGATGGAGCAACCGAACAAGCGGTAGATAGATCTCCTCTACCTCGTCCAGTGAAATTTTGTCATTCAATCCACGCAACTCATTCAAATCATCTTCTGATAACGTCATTGGTGTTGAATTGCGTAGGTGTGACCATTCCTCACGAGTAAACGTAATGTACGGTGAAAAACGTTGGGTATCTGGGGGAATTACTGTCATACATACAACTCCAGATGGCATATCATGGCCATAATATTAAAAAGCGCAAGTGTAGAGATCACACCTGCACATCGTCATTTAGTGTTATTATATACCACGCAACGATAGGCAATAGCACTAGTTGCACTCCACTGTGTTCACGATAGAAACATTAACCTTCTATCGAGTATAGCCCACTCATATACCACCGTCAAATAGAACCTTCTACCATGAACATTCTCATTTCTACAACTTGCGACACTTGACACAGTGCATAATCAATTAGATACTACGACATAAGTACCATTTCACTTTCCAGAATAGCCATTATAGATAGAAGGATACCAGTAATCACTATGACCTTTAGCACGACAGCGCGTCGCCGAGCCCAGTTCTTCTGCCGATTGATTGCAATAGGTATTATTCTTACCAGCATCTACCACAGTCATAGACACGTCATACCACTCCAGGCCCAAACGAATACATTCACACCCACCGATTGCAATTTTGAGCTAACCTTCGACCTCTTCGTAGATTACAACCTCCTTGAATGTGGGTTTGTCACCGTTCCCGAGGAGCACAGTAATCCTACCGGACCAACCATTGAATTGGGCATTGCGATCATCAAAAGCACCGATCCTAATCCTGCCGCTGATCCTCTCTTTATGCTACAGGGTGGTCCAGGGGGCTCAACTATTGACACCTTTCTCCAATTCCTTTTTCCTGAAAGCCCACTCCGCACTAATCGCGATATTGTCCTTTTTGATCAACGTGGCACACTCAATGCTGACCCCAACCTCATCTGTTTTGAAACCGTTGATCTGGTAGCAGAGACCATCGAACAAGAGTTGAGTGATGAAGAGGATCTGCGGCTATCGCTTGAAGCCATGCAAGAATGTCGCGAACGACTGCTGGGGGAAGGGATTAACCTCTCTGCATACGATAGTCTTGAAAATGCCGCCGATGTCAACGCCATACGTGAGGCACTAGGCTACGAACAGATTAATCTGTATGGTGTGTCGTATGGAACACTGCTGGCCTTACATACGATGCGTGAATATCCGACCGCATTACGGAGCGTCATCATAGATGCGGTCGTACCCACCCAAACCAACTTCATTGAGCTAGTACCACGCTCACAGGATCGCGCATTTAGAGAGCTTTTCGACGCATGTGAGAACAGTTCAGAGTGCAATACCACTTATCCTAATCTGGAAGGGGTTTTCTTCGAGACAGTTGTAGCGCTCAACGAACAACCAACTCGTATCGAACTTACAGATACCATCACAGGTAACACCTACGACGCAGTATTTGATGGGGATAACCTGCTGGATGTGCTATTTCAATTTTTATATCAGACCGATGTTATTCCGGCACTCCCCAAAATTATTTACGACGCACGTGACGGTGATTTCACCTTTATCTCACAGATACTCCCCATCATCTATTTTGATCGCACCTTTAGCAGTGGGATGTATTACTCTGTCGTCTGTTCTGAAGATGCCGATATTGACCTTACTGATCTTGCACTTGAAGATATCTACCCTGAGATTGCCGAGAGTGGTCTGTTAAGTATCGATGCTATCACACAGATTTGTGACCTATGGGATGTAGAAGAATTAAGTTCCAGTGTAGATGAACCTGTGAGTAGTGAGATACCCACATTGCTGCTCTCTGGTCGATTCGACCCGATTACGCCCCCCGCATTTGCTGAACTTGCCGCAGGTACACTTGAACAAAGTTATCTGTTCACCTTCCCTACCGTAGGTCATGGTGCAGCAACAGATGGTGAATGCTCTGCCAGTATCATCTTTGCTTTTCTGGAAGATCCCGAGTTACCACCAGATGCAACCTGTATTGACGAACAAGAAGCACCTGAGTTCTTTACACCCACCAGCATTGTGATGACAGATTCAATCAATACCCTCGTCACTGGCGATTCATTGCTACAACCAGTGATTCTCCTATTGAGTATGTTGGTGCTTCTCTCACTCTATCTGATCTGGCCAATTGCCTTCCTTATTCGATGGATCGGTCGCAAACCCAAAGCAGAAATACCTATCGGTGCACATACAGCACGCTGGATTGCGGCCCTGAATGCACTACTGGCACTTGTTTTTGTCGTAGCGATCTTCGTTGTTTTAATAGATCTTGTTTTGAGCAATGACATTATTCTCTTCTTTGGTCTGCCACGTTCTACATTCCCACTATTTATCTTGCCACTGCTGGTTGGGCTGCTCACGGTGGGCATGCTGATTATGACAACACAGGCATGGATCGCAAAATACTGGTCGGCGTGGGGGCGCGTCTACTATACCATCCTAACCTTGGCAGCCATTGGGTGCGTCACCGTTCTGGCACAGTGGGGCATGCTCTAAGTGCTCTTCTAACATCGTTTATGTCTTGGGGGCTGCTGCAGGACTTTGCGTCATCCGTCGCACAAGCAGCGGCCCAATCGAAACCATGACAAAGAGCCGCAATAAGTGGACCAGTAAAACAATCGGCGTTTGCGCCCCGGTATCGAGTGCCGCGATAGTCACCGCATCCAGCCCACCCGGCATCGTTGCAAGGTACGCGCTCAACCAATCGATACGCATGGCATATGCGAGGGCTAGACCCACCCCGGCACATGCCATAATCAATCCCACAATACATGCAAGCACAGGTATTGCAGCACGGCCAATCTGACGCAATGCGACGGTATCAAAACGCAATCCCACGCTTATACCAATCACCGCATTCGCAAGAGGTAATACACCCGGTGGCCAAATACCATGTTCAATACCCGCAACCCCTAACCCTGCCCCGATAACAACGGGGCCAATCAACGCACCAGCCGGAATACCGACACGTACACCAATCCAGATACCAATGGCCGTTGGCACAATTGTAATAATATACTGTTGCCAGCCTATACCAACAAGCACATGACTTGTGTCAGCTCGCATGGCATCTGCGGGACCCATAATGATACGTGCCAGTAACGACGCCAACACAATAACCAGAATGACGCGGACATACTGGATAAATGCGACCAACCGTGCATCAGCATGCAACTCATCACTCATAGCGACCATGGCTGAAGCAACACCGGGAATACTACCCAGCAATGCTGTCGTACGATCGAGGTTGCTGATACGTGCGAGAATAGTCCCACTCACCAAGCTGAGCCCCAGCACCACAGCCACCGCAGCCACCACCGGCAGCCAAGATTGGGCCAGTAGCGCAAAAGCCTCTGGTGTAAACGAAGAACTCACGGCCATGCCAATGACACCAAGCGATGCACTCCATAGCCAGGGAGGTACTGTCACGTAAAGCCCTTTTCGCATCGTTAAGAAAATACTGGCAAGCATAGGACCAAGCATCCATGCAGCAGGCAAACCAATTAGATCGGCAAGTCCACCGGCAAAGAGGGCAGCCCCGCCAATCCATATCCATGTTCGAGCGATCAACGTTCTCCCTTAGCTAGCGTTTCTGATAAGAGGTGCTTAAGAACATCAGAAGCATACGCTCTCTAGGTCTCTGAAGAGTAAGTGATAGGCAAGCGAACTTGAAAGCGTGTATTCCCTGGTTGTGATTGCACCTGAATATGGCCACCATGGCGCTCAACCACAATGCGGTAAGCAATATCGAGACCCATCCCAATGGCCGCACCAACATCTTTGGTAGTAAAAAAGGGCTCCCAGATACGTGATTGAATCTCGGGTGGAATACCAGGACCATCATCAATAATCTCTACAACAATCTGATCGTGATCACACATGGTGCGAAGCCAGATATGTCCTTGCTCCCCTACTGCATAACATGCATTATCGATCAAATGCGTCCATACTTGATTCAGTTCGCGACCAGAACTTGTGATCGACGGTAGCGCAGAATCATACTCTCTGATTACTTCAACACGCTGTAGTTTGTGCGACAACATTGTTAGGGTGTTGTCAAGACCAGCGTGAATATCAACTTCTTGCTCTGGTGCACGATCCATAAAAGAATATTCTCGTACAGCATTAATAATGGTGAAGATACGCCGAGTACTTACATCTACCTCTTGTGCGAGTACTGCGGTCTCTAAACCGGCATGCAACCAGGTCAGCATATCACCAAGCGCGACAGGCGCAACATGATCGGCAACACGCTGCAACCAGGCCACATCCAATCCGGCATGCACAAATGCTGGCGCCAGCGACCAGCTATCTGGCACTGCATGGGTTTCAAGCCATGACAACAGAGCCTCTTCACGATCACTTTGTTCAAGTGCATCAAGAACAGACGCGTGCTGTGCTCTGGCAATAGCTTCACAGCGCAGTTGTTCAATCACCTGTTGTTGTTCTGATGTGCAGACATATCCCCCCAGTGCTAACGAACGCGCTTGAAGCTGGTCAATCGCATCACGCAACTGTTCAGCAGCACGGCAGGCCGCTGACGCTGGATTGTTCAGCTCATGTGCCAGACCTGCCGATAATCGTCCTAACGCCCCGAGCTTTTCCTGTTGTCGTACAAGTGCCTCAAAATTCCGTGTGCCCCAATGAAGCCCCTCAAGGAGATGGGTGGCGATGGGAAAACCATTTGTCAACATGTGCGTCACCGCATCGAGCGGGATACGCAACAGACGACTTGTTCGTAAGATCAGCGCACTCACCGGTTCGAGATTATCGATCAGCGGAATAACCCCCGCCCACGTCCCAGGTTGATTGGAAGTCACCAAGGTAATCTCTTGATTACCAACACGTCTGCTAATACGCCACTCACCAGATATCAAGACCCATAAGGCGTCCGTAAGGTGTTCTTCGGTAAAGACATATGCCCCCGCATCAAGCGCAACCACCGCAGAATGATGAATAAGCCATACACACTGCTCATCTGAAAGTTGCTCAAAAAGTGGCATGGCTTTAAGTATATCGATGAACGCTCGATTGACATCGGAAGATATTTGATGAGACATGACCCGTTTTGTACTTGTCATGAGTGTTTGTTCTCCCAATCGTGAAAGGCTCTATCTTCAGAAACAACCCAATAATCAACAATAGTTCGTACGCTTTATGAAATCATGTGGGTAATACAAAAGATAGTATAATTCACACAGGAGGGTTCGGCAAGCACTATGTTGGTGAGGCCAAAACAAAAAAAGAGGCCAGCAATATCAATGCTAGCCTCAGCTTCTGAACCGTAGACTGGATCGCTACGTAAGCGTCTTTTCGGTCTCACGATCAAAGATATGCATTTTATCCATATTGGCAATAATCTCGATGGGCTGACCAACCCGTGCATCGGTACGTGGATCAAGCTTGCCAACCATCTCTTTCCCACCAACTTCCACAAATACATAGACTTCAGAGCCCAATGGCTCTAACACCGTCACCTTGGCCATCATTTTTGCACTTTCGTCGACACCACGTGGCACATAGTGGATGTCGTGCAGGTCTTCAGGGCGAATACCAAAGTACACATCTTTCCCAACACTTTTGCTGACCGCTTCAAGTCTATTCTCAGGAATAGGCAGTTGGAATTCACCAAAATCGGCCACAACACCACCACCATCGCCACGTGCGAGTTTGGCCTCGAAGAAGTTCATTGATGGCGAACCAATAAAGCCCGCAACAAACATATTGGTAGGATTATCATACAACATCTGGGGTGAATCTAACTGCTGAAGAATACCATCCTTCATCACGGCAATACGTGTTCCCATGGTCATCGCCTCGACCTGGTCGTGGGTCACATAGATAAACGTGGTCTTGAGGCGCTGATGGAGCTTAGAAATAGTGGCACGTGTTTGGACACGCAGCTTGGCATCCAGGTTAGAAAGTGGCTCATCCATCAAGAAAACTGCCGGGTTACGTACAATCGCACGGCCAAGCGCAACACGCTGGCGCTGACCACCAGAGAGTGCCTTAGGCTTGCGATCTAGCAAATGTGCAATCTCAAGCATTTCACCCGCTTCTTTTACCCGCCGATCAATCTCGGCCTTGGGGGTCTTGCGTAACTTCAGACCAAAGGCCATGTTGTCATATACTGACATGTGTGGGTAAAGCGCGTAACTCTGGAACACCATCGCAATATCACGGTCTTTTGGAGGCACATCGTTTACCACCCGATCCCCGATGCGAATATCACCATCAGAGATCTCTTCGAGACCCGCTAAACAGCGCAGTGCGGTGGTCTTCCCACAACCAGATGGACCAACCAGTACCAGGAACTCCTGGTCTTGAATATCAATATTGAGATCCTTCAGAACCGTCACTTCGCCAAAGCGTTTGTAAACACGCTCGTACGTTACGCTTGCCATGAGATTGCTCCTTTGCACATACAATACATATGCTAACCTGTGTGTCTTATTTCAAACAATGGCATCAATGTGACACCACCGGACCTGGACCCGTTGATTGCCGAATAACTAAGCGCGTCTCCAGCATCACCTGCCACGATTGCCGCTCACGACGCTCAATGGCGTCGACCAGCAACATAGCGATCTGCTCACCAAATGCAAGACGTGGTTGGCGTAAGGTGGTAAGTGACGGACGCACATGTGCCGCCAGTGGCACATCATCAAACCCGATTACAGAAATGTCACGCCCTACTTCCAACCCTGCATTGAATGCCGCGTGCATGGCCCCAAAAGCCAACTCATCATTACAGGCGAGCACAGCCGTTGGTGGCTCTGGCGCGCCTAATAGCTCATCCATTGCCTGATAGCCATCCTCTTGATTACGCCCTGCTTCTACTACGAGCAAGGGATCAAGCTCCAGACCTGCCGACACAAGCGCCTCGGTGTAGCCAAGATACCGTGGTTCACTATCAGCTAACTCAGATGGCAGTTGAATCAGGCCGATGCGCCGATGCCTTAGATTGAGCAGATGGTGTATCGCCTGTACTGCACCCGTATGTCCATCGATAGTAACAAAGGGACTGGTGCTTGTATCTGGTGGAAAACCAGCACACACATGGGGAACCTGTTGCGCTGCCAACGCATGTGCACGGGCGTCATCCACCTGCATATCGAGTAACACCATACCATCAACCCGCCCTGTACGCACCAGATCCAGTGATACTTCTACCTCGTGTTCCTGATCATCGACTGTCGCAAGCAAGAGATAATAACCTCGTACAGCAATCGCATCAGAAAGGCCAGAGAGAAATTCTGAGAGGGTTGGATTCGCCAGATGTCCTGGCGCTGATGGTAACGTTAAACCGATGGTGTAGCTACGACCTCGCATGCTGCGTGCAGCGTGATGGGGTTGATACTTTAACGCCGACACCGCCGCCATGACACGTTGTTTGGTTGCTTCAGTCACAACACCTGTTCCATTCAGAACATATGACACAGTAGCGACAGATACGTTTGCATATGCAGCAACTTGTTTCATCGTGACCGACATCGCTGAGGCCAATAACTTAGTTAATCGATTAAGTAACACGTGCGATGCAGTATAGCACTCGCCCCAGACTTTGTCAATCAGCAATATGCGCTTTAGTTCCATCTGAGGCTGCGACGGGTCGCCCAGTATAATTCTGGTGGTTCAACCAGCGTATTCAACATCGCAACTGTTTCTTCGTCCAATGATACATAGAGTGCCTGGATATTGGCCTGTAGTTGGTCCACAGTTGCAGCACCACTCAACACCACATCTGCCCATGGCTGCCGTAACACTGCTGCTATGACCAATGCATCAACTGTGGTGTGCAGACGCACTGCCTCTCGTTGCAGTAGGCTGAGTTGAGCGGCAAAAGCAGGCTCGGTGTTGCGTGTGGTCAAACGGCCATTTGCCAGCACTTCTTTGACGATCACACCCATGCCAGATGTATGGGCTTCTTGCAGCACTGCACCAACCGATGGTTCCAGCACATTCCAGGTCACCTGGACCACATCAAAAAGGCGTTCACCATCAAAGATGATGGCAAGTGCTCGTCGCAGTACTTCGGTCTGGTCAAGACCACTCAGCGATAAACCGATGCGAACACCTCGACTCTTGAGTTGAGCAAGTTCTGTCAGAACCTCCTGATTATCGAGGACACCACTATCAAGAGTCGCTGAGTGAATCTGATAGAGATCAAGATACATGCCTAAGTTGGACTGCGTCTCACCCCATTGTCGTTGCAATACTGTAGCCGAATGCTCTTTGACTTCATGAGCAACCGCCTCAACCTGCCAACCGGCGGTGTAGGTGTAGCCCCACTTGGAGCCCACCACCAGATCGGTTGGTGCAAATTGCCGTGACTGGAGCCATGAGCCAAGGAATGCTTCACCACGACCATAGGAGCGTGCCGTGTCAAAGTAGCGAATACCTGCATCCCATGCGGCGTCCAGCACCTGATGCGTTCGTTGCTGCATCATATCGACACCGTACTGCCCTGCCAAATCGCTCGCGTGCCCCAGATTGACATACCCCGGTCTGCCTAAGGCCGCCAATCCTATACCGATCCGTGAAACAGCTAAACCAGTTGTACCCAGCGATCGACCATCCATATGGAGGTTCCTTCCTAACAGATCTATAGATATTCTGCTGCACATTTCAACAGCTAAAGTCGGTACTCCCAGACCCAGGCAATAGATAGATTACGACATTATATGCAAAAAAAATATACCCCCATGGGATATACAGATAGGATATAATAGCCAACACAGAATGCCTGATATATTGTTGTCATACATCTCTTACATTCATTGCTTGGTACACAACAACACTGTGAAGCCCTAGGAAACCACAGCCTATGACCCAAACACACCCGAATGCTTTCTTTGATCGAATGCGTATCGACGGCAACCCAGTGGCACATCCGCAAAGCAGTATCATCAGTGATCAGGCACGTTTCACCATACTCACCACACGTCTTGTTCGCCTCGAATGGTCAGAGACCGGCACGTTCGAGGATCGTGGAACTTTTGCGTTTCCTCATCGTTATGTCGAGCCACCGCTCTTCGTGACATATGTGCAAGACGATCTGCTCACTATCGATACGGGAGCATTGATCCTGCGTTATCGGCAAAAGAGCGGCCCATTCGACAGCGCAAATCTCTCGATTACTTTCAAGCTACACGGCAAATTACAAACCTGGGTACCTGGCACACCTGATCATGCCAATCTACGCGGCACGCTGCGAACGCTCGACGACACACTCGGCGCAACCGATCTCGATGCAGGGCTGATCTCACGCGCAGGATGGTCGCTGTTTGATGATAGTCAGCATGTACTGTTTACACCTGATGGAAGCTGGATCGAACCACGTCCAGAACACGAACACTATGATTGGTACTTTTTCGGGTATGGCCATGCCTATCAGGAGGCGCTGAGAGACTACGCAACATTTGGTGGCCGCATCCCCCTCATCCCACGGTTTGTGCTTGGCGCATGGTGGTCACGCTACTGGGCCTACAGCGACCAGGAACTTCGCACACTCGTTGATGATTTTGCCAACAATGACTTTCCACTGGATGTGCTTGTGGTTGATATGGATTGGCATACAACCGACAGTTGGACAGGCTACACCTGGAATCGCGAACTCTTTCCCGATCCTACAGCATTCCTGAGTTGGGTACACGAACACGGCCTGCACACAACGCTCAATCTCCATCCTGCTGAAGGTGTACAATCCTTTGAAGCGATCTATCCGCGCTTTGCTGAGGCCATGGGCATTGATCCAGCCAGTGGTACGACCATTCCCTTTCGTGTGTCCAACAAAAAATATATGCAGCACTACTTTGAGTTGTTGCATCACCCGCTTGAAGATCAGGGTGTTGATTTCTGGTGGATGGACTGGCAGCAGGGTGAACAGAGCGAGATACCCGGACTAGACCCGCTACTGTGGATCAACCATCTGCATTTCCACGACTCCACCCGCCGTGGGCAGCGCCCTATGCTCTACAGCCGTTGGGGTGGCCTGGGCAACCATCGCTATCACATCGGCTTTTCCGGCGACACCGCGACGGCATGGGCAGCCCTGCAATTTCAGCCCTACCTGACCGCGACGGCAGCCAATGTCGGATTTGGCTGGTGGAGCCACGACATCGGTGGGCATTTTGGCGTCCCCACACCAGAACTGTACGTCCGCTGGGTCCAGCTAGGCACACTAAGCCCCTGCCTGCGACTCCATTCCTCGAACGACCCACTCTTTGAACGGCGACCCTGGATGTTTGGCGACACGGCGACCACGGCTGCACGAGAAGCCTTCCACCTGCGCTATCGGCTGGTGCCATATCTCTACACCATGGCACGTCAGACCATCGATACAAGCATCAGCCTCTGTCGACCGCTGTACTATGAATACCCTGAGAGCGAAGCAGCCTACCAGACCCGCTACCAATATTTTCTGGGCGATCAGATCATTGCTGCGCCAATCGTGTACCCCGCTAATCCTGAGACAGACATGGCAACCACAGATGTGTGGGTGCCACCAGGAACATGGATCGACTATCAAACGCTCGAAACGTTCACCGGGCCACGCTGGGTACGACTGAGCGGCGATCTCCTCCGCATCCCCATGCTGGTGAAAGCCGGTGCGATTATACCGCTGGCCCCTGCTGCACACACAACTGGAGCGATCCTGTCGGATCAGCTTGAGTTAGCGATGTTCCCTGGCGCAGATGGTATGTTCCGACTGTACGAGGACGATGGTAGCACCAACGATTATCGCCACGACGCGTGCGAATGGACCACCATCAACTCACAGATGCACCACAACCGATTGGAGCTACACATTGCCCCTGTCGAAGGACACTGCGCCGTGCTCGCCCGACAACGTCGTTACACCCTACACCTTCGCGGCACACACAAACCAACGACGATACACGTCAACGGCACACCACACAACGATTGGCAACACAACACCGCCACCCTCACCACCACGATCAATCTGGTGCCACACGATAAACAACAACCACTTGACGTTATGATCCAAACGGATGGTGCCATCTCAGCACTCGACGCTACACACAATAGTCACGTTATTTACACCGATGTGCAGCGGCTACTGGCGCATCAGTTGCCCAATGATGGCCAGAAAGCCCTCCTCGATACTGTTTTAGCAATGGATGGACCAGGAATACCCGATGCAATTGCACGTCTGGGCGGCCCGTTTGCTCGTATGATCCAGTACGAGGCCCCGAGTGAGGCACGCCAGTGTCTGGGTCGGACTCTCGTGGCAGCACCGACTGATGGCAGCAGATATGGCGTGCAGATTACGTGGCAACTCCTACGTGATGGCCTTGTCGAAAAGCACACGATCACACACAATGACGTAGTAGACAATCAGATCATCGATAGTCCTTTCGCTTTCACCGGAGACATTACAACCATGGTGTGGGAAGCCCATATCACATTGTGGTGGTGTGACACATCATTTACCACAACCTACACAAGTGGCACACTCTTCCCGTTGATACCTCATTGGAAGGTAACCTTCTACGATGAACGCACTGAGGAGCGCGTGCTCGACCAGCTTATCGGTCCTGATCAACACCTGAACAAAGCGCTTGAGTGGCATACTTACCAACAACAGATCGCAGACACACCCGGGCTCCACGATGTCTATAGTGTCAAACTGGCACATCTGTGGCGTGCAGACGCGACAATGTCTGCCTATGCCGTTGCAGCAGTTGTTAGTCCTGTGGAGCAAACTGTGCTCCTCTACTATCAGTCGCAGGGGGAACTCACGTGTTATGTCAATGGAGAGCGCCTCGACGATCACAAAGTGTCGTTGACTGAGCAGGGCCAGTTACCTTTTGTACCAGTCACCCGCCCACGCAAAACCAACACAATTCAGCTACGAGCAGGCACCAACACCATTATTGTACACAGCCAGGCCGACCGTGAGCATCCACGCTGGCGCTTTAGTGTGATACTTACACAATCGGACGGTACAGCCTTCACAAACCTCCATTATGATCACAACATAAGACCCTCATAACCTTTGTCATCATAAACAGATGTTGTTATAATAGTCACTCTGTTTCGTGTGTAATGATGTGAGATACCAAACGTATGCCCTTTTTCAGAAAACTCAACAGTATCGCGCTGGCCCTCATCCCACTGGCCATTGCTATCAATATTATCGGCGGACAGGTAGCCAAGACATTGCGGCTCCCAATCTATCTGGACAGCATTGGCACGGTAATGAGTGGTGTTTTGCTGGGGCCTTGGGTGGGCCTGTTGACTGGTTTGTTGTCAAACACTATCTGGACTCTCAGTGGACTCGATACGTTTGCAATATGGTTCTCACCCGTAGCGGGGTTGATCGGGCTGGTGGCAGGTTTTGCAGGCCGAGCAGGCTTCTTCACCTATACATCACCCCGCTGGCTCTCAGCCGTGATCGGCGCAGTGTTTCTCTTCGCATTGAATCTCTTTGTCATGCTCTTTGTTGCCGCTACACCCAACCCTGATGCCCCCGGCAGCCTGATGTTTCCCAATGCTATTGACCTGCTCCAGCACACGGGAGCCATCATCTTTTCACTCGTGGCACTGGGCCTGGGCGCAGTCGGTGGCTATTACATCATCAAAAACGCTGGCTATGCCGGTATGGCCGGGCTGCTCACCGGCGTAGGCGCAGCAGCAGTCGCCGCCCCGATTGTGACCTATCTCTTTGGTGGTGTGACAGGTGGAGGCACCGACCTGGTCATTGCAGCATTTCGTGCGGCTGGCGGCAGTATTTTAGCTTCTGCGTTGGCACAGGGCAGCGTCTCCGATCCTTTTGACAAGATGACCTCATTTATGATCGTCTGGTTTGTCATGCAATCTCTACCACAGCGCTTTCTCACACGCTTCGACAATATCCATCGACAGCATTCAGGCTCAACGACAACCATACCATCGGCAGCGAATTAGCAAGCAATGGATACCTTCCATGCAATCGCTGTATCGCCCAGAAACTAACGCACTCCAACGTCTTCACCCCTTGACAAAACTCATGGCGGCGGTACTCATCGTGGTAGCCACTTATGTGATCACTTGGGTCTGGCTCTCAATCATTCTCGTGATACTATTGCTGCTTATTGCTGCGCTCAATGGCTTATTCAAACGACTAATTCAAGTCGTACGAAACATTGTCCTACCTGTGATCATATCCCTGTTTTTGATTCAAGGCATTCTGTTTCCACCGATCAATGCTACACCGCTCCCGCTCGGACCAATCACACTAACCTACGAGGGACTGCTCTTCGCTTTGGTGGTTAGCACACGTCTGCTGGTACTTACCACCACGATGATACTGGTACTGCAAACGACGCCTCCCGCCGATCTGGTGTTTGCCCTGACCGAGCGAGGGCTGTCACGCAGCATTGGTTACATCATCCTGGTGGCGCTCCAGATCATGCCGGACATGTCTGCACGGGCAAAGGGCATTCTCGACACCCAGCGCTCACGAGGACTGGAGTTTTCAACGCCTCTTCAACGGGTGCGGGCATTGGTACCGCTCATCGGGCCACTGGTGACCGGCGCGCTACTCGATGTGGAGGGCCGCGCCATGGCCCTCGAATCGCGGGCATACACGGTGCGTGGCCCCAAGACCCACCTGCGCCAACTCATTGATACACGCATCCAGCGCATCGCACGCTATGGCATGCTGCTCGGCCTGATTGCGCTAATTGTCGGGCGGCAACTCGAGATGTTATAGATGTGGCATTCAAGCTTTCGGCTATAGTATCATCATAGTAACTGCGATTTGTGAACACATCCGCCACAACTTATAATAACATGAGCAGAGCAGCAATCTATGTGGAAACCTAGCCCTAGTGACTGTATCAATTGACCTTGAAGACATCACCTTTACCTATGCAGGCGCGGACCAACCAGCCCTGCGCCACCTTTCGTTCAGTGTACCAATCGGTCAGATTTGCGCTGTGATTGGGCGTTCGGGCGCAGGAAAGAGCACCTTGTGTGCCTTATGTGCTGGCTTTATTCCCAATTTTTATCAGGGACAGATAAGCGGTCTGGCCCATATCAATGGAGAAAATGCCATCAACAACGATGTCGCCACACTGATCCGTCATGTCGGGCTGGTAACCAGCGACCCACGTAGCCAGATTTCTGGTGCGTGTTTTACCGTCTATGAGGAGCTTGGCTTTGGGCTCGAAAACATCGGGCTACCTCGCGACAAAATCGAGCAGCGCATCGAATGGGCCTTGCAGCACTTCCGGTTGGAAGCACAACGCGACCAATCGCCATACGATCTGTCGGGTGGGCAACTGCAACGACTGATACTCGCGGCTATCGTCGTGATGCAACCACCCGTTCTCATACTTGATGAACCGACCGCCTATCTCGATCCTTTCGCAGCCCAGGATCTCGCCCAGATCCTGCAGGACCTGAGCAGCCATGGAACGACCATCCTATTGACCGAACCACGACAGGCGTGGGCTACGACAGTTGCTGAACACATCATCACGCTTGAGGGTGGACAAATCGTAGCGGATGGGGAAAACGAAACCCTAAAGGTTGCCCCAAAAGCGTCCAAAAACAGCGATTTTCACACAAATTGTAGTAGCTTATTACCCTTTCTGGAGAGGCAAACACAGGATCAGTTGGAAACCCTAAAGGTTGCCGATCAAACAGCGCCGATTGTGCATTTGGAGAAAGTCCATTTTGCGTACAACGACCACACGAAGGTATTGCAGGATATATCATTTCAGATTTGCCCCGGCGAACGAGTCGCTTTGCTGGGCGAAAACGGTGTCGGCAAAAGCACACTCGTACGGCATCTCAACGGTCTATTACTACCTACGAGCGGCACAGTGTATGTGGCAGGCACCCAGACTACAAATACGACAGTTGCACAATGTGCACAGCATGTCGGCATTGTCTTTCAGGATACACGGAATCAATTGTTTGCGCGTACAGTCCGCGACGAATTACTCTTTGGTCCTAGGAATCTCGGGTATAATGTTACTGATACCACTGCACTTGTTGAAGAAGCACTGGAAATACTGGGGCTTACCGACGTGGCGGCAGCGCATCCTTACGATCTATCATGGCCCCAACGCCGCTTTGTAGCCATTGCTGCCGTCCTCACGCTCAACAGTCGCCTACTTGTTCTGGACGAGCCAACCGCTGGGATGGACGATGAGGGCCTGCAGCGGTTAAAAACATTGATCGAGAGGCTGACAGTGGAGGGCAAAGGTGTACTTGTGGTAAGCCATGATCCTGTCTTTTGTCTGGAGATCGCGGATCGGATGATGGTGCTGGACCAGAATGGTATGTATGATAAGGTGTAAACCATAATGAGTGACCAACCCCATGTACTGTTAATTTGCTGTGATCATCTACGTGCTGATTGGTGTGGCTACAATGGACATCCGGTGGTAATGACTCCTCAGATCGATAAGATTGCCAACAATGGTATGAATTTCCAATCAGCATTTTGCGAATGTCCGGTGTGCGTTCCAGCCCGACGTATACTGATGACCGGAAGGCACACCTATGCGATCCATATGAATGACAACTACGATCTGCAACCCTTCCCAGAGGGCCCCAAACTGGCCGAGGTGATGACCCGAGCAGGCTACCAGACCTTCGCGGCTGGCAAACTCCATGTCCATCCACAACGGAACCGCATTGGCTTTGAGGAGGTGCAACTGAACGAAGAAGGGCGCAAGCAGGGTGGATTGCTGTACGACGACTACGAAGCCTTTCTCAACGACCATGGCTACGGGCATCTGTCCTATACCCACGGCCTTGGCAACAACCAGTATGGACTACGCATCAGCCCACTGCCTGAGCCATTTACCACCACTCACTGGACGGCCCAGCGAGCGATGGAGTTTATCGAGCGGCGTGATCCCACCCGACCGTTTTTTCTCTATGTATCTTTTGATAAGCCGCATCCGCCAATTACACCACCGCTTGAATACTATGAACTGTATCGCGATGCCATGATGCCACAGCCCGCATGGGGAAATTGGTTAGACCACAAAACGCCAGCCCGTATCAAGTATATGCGGCTTGCCAACAACTTCGCCGATTGGCAACAACATCCACTCATGATCCAACAGAGTCTGCGTGGATTTGCGGCCCTGATTACTCATATCGACAGTATGATCGGGAACCTGATCGGGACACTTCGCGAACATACATTATTTGAGAATACAATCATTATCTTTATCAGTGATCACGGAGATCAACTCTTTGATCACGGCAATCTGGCCAAGGGCGACTTTCTGCGCGGTGCAACCAACATTCCGTTTGTCGTGTGTCCATCAGCGAACTGGGTCAAACGCCATGACTTCCACCCCGGTCAGGTCAATCGCACCACACCCGTTGGTCTGATCGATGTGATGCCCACCATTCTGGACATGTGTGACATTACGATTCCTGATTCGGTCGAAGGGCAAAGTGTTGCACCACTCTTGCTGGACAAACAGGCCCCCTTCCGCGAGGTAAGCTATGGCAATTGTAATATCGTCTATGGTCTGAGCGATGGACACATGAAATACATGTGGTTCAGCGATGATAATTACGAGTTTCTCTTTGATCTACATAATGATCCGTCCGATAGCCATGATCTGGCAGATGATCCTGCATGGCAAAATACATTAGATGCATGTCGGCAGCGGCTCATCGACTGGTTACAACAAAACAACGATGTCCATGTTGAGCAGGGCAAACTCAAACCAATTCCACGCGACTGGCAACTTGAACTTGGGCAGGCACACAACCTCTGGAACAATCGCGGGCGACACTAGTGCGAGACCCTAAAGGTTGTCTGTTTGCCACCCATTCCATGGACGAAATTCCGCGCCTGCATGCCAAAAGAGCAAACCCTAAAGGTCTTGCTTCGCAACAAACAGCGTCGCAATATGATGCTTTTCGATGCCGCCACCATTCTCCTCCAGAATAGCAGTCACCTGCTCAAACAAATCTTTACGAGTCTCCTCATTCAGCAGACGATGATCGGAGTAGGTACTGAGCAGATCAAGATACTGCTTGGTATCATACCATTGGGACCACGGGAACTGTTTGACAACAACCTCTTTGAAATAACCACTCTGCACGAGCGACATTTCACGGGCTCGAAAACGTTCCTCAAATGATGTGGGTGGTGAGACTGCCAACGAACCACCATTGGCAATCTCAGGGGCATACATTCTGTACACTGCATCAAGCTTGTGGTTAAGGTCGCTATTACTATCAGGTGGTACATTCCAGAAGAGCGCAATACTGCCTGTCTCCTTGAGCGATTGTACAGATTTTGCATATCCAATTTCTTCGGAAACTCAATGAAAAGCCTGTGCAGATATTACCAGGTCAAAAGCCTGTTCACGCAACGGCCACACCTCAAACGAAACTGGTTCAATCGTCACTTTGGGGTATTCACGCAGATTGTGGGCTATGACCGACGCAAGGTTTGTACCTGGCTCAAGACAGTGCATCGTGTAGTCGCGTTGAGCAAACGGCAGCGTAGCTTTCCCTGTACCAGCTCCAATTTCGAGGATCTGGGCATCATCAGGTAATCGGGCGAACTCCACGACCGCATCAAACAATGCATCAGGATATCCTGGTCGTACTGCGTCATAGAGTTGTGCAACCTCATCAAATGTTTCACGACGTAGTTTAGGCATAATATGCTCCTTTCTCTGGTATCAGATATTTAAACCCTAAACCACCTTATATCAAACATCAGGCATCTACACAGCGTAAATCAAACCCTAAAGGTCTCCACTTCACCACCAGCATCCTCGACCTGCACGCTGCAAACACAACCCTAAGGGTTTCTATGCTATCATGAAATGGACCCCTAAAGGTCTCTGAATTGGAAGTCAAATGCTCAACCCTAAAGGTCTGATTGGGCGCGAACAAGCGATCACTATCATTTACAACACGCTCCGCCAGCCGGACGTGCACCTCGTTACGCTCACGGGGCCAGGAGGTGTGGGAAAAACACGGGTGGCACTCCACATAGCCAATGAAATGACATCTGACTTTGCTAATGGTGTACATGTTGTTCCACTTGCCCCGATTAGCGATCCCAACCTGGTGCTTAGTGCGATTGCACACACACTAGGTGTGGCAGAAACACACGATCATTCATTGCTTGATCAGTTAAAAGAAGTGCTGTACAACCGATCAACACTGCTTGTGCTCGATAACTTTGAACATGTGATTGATGCCACATCGTTTATCAACGCGTTGTTGGCTGCATGCCCACAGCTTAAACTGCTGGTCACCAGTCGGGCGGTGTTGAGGCTGAGTGGCGAATACGAGATAGCTATTCCACCGCTGACTCTCCCATCACTGGAGCACCTACCACCACTCGATGATCTCGCCTACGTCGCTGCGGTGGAGTTGTTTATGCGTCGTGCACAAGCCATCAGACCCAGTTTCGCGCTCACAAGCGATAACGCTACAACTATTGCACATATCTGTCATCGTCTCGATGGGCTACCACTGGCAATAGAACTAGCCGCTGCACGTATCCGTCTCTTCACACCCCAAACACTTCTGTCTCGACTCGAAAATCGCCTACAAACCCTCACAAGTCGGTTGCGCGACCTCCCGGTACGTCAACAGACTCTTCGAGGAACAATGGCGTGGAGCTATGATCTCCTAGACTCTGATGAACAGCATTTATTCGCCAGACTGGGGGTATTTGTTGGGGGTTTCACTCTGGACGCAGCCACAGCCATAGCCACAGCTTGCACAGAACAAGGACCCGTCGTGGAAGATACGACACCCGCTGCCCAACTGACCGTCACAAACCTGCTTGAGTCACTCATCGAGCAAAGTCTGGTCTACCAGATCGAGCCAGATAGCCCCGAACTGCGTTTTGGCATGCTTGAACTGATCCGCGAGTATGCACTTGAGCAATTGGTACAGCGTGGAGAGAGCAAAGCGATTCATTGTCACCATGCCATCTTCTATCAGGAACTGGTTCAACATGTTGAACCAAAACTCTGGGGACCAGGACAGGATAACTGGCTACGCTGTCTCGATGCAGAGTACGATAACGTACGTGCGGCTCTCACCTGGTGCCTGGGAACCGAAGAGGATCGTCTCACACATTCGGATTCCTGCGACATACTCACCACACGTTTTGACATCGGTCTTCGCATTGCTGAACCACTATGGCATTTCTGGGCGATTCGCAGCTATTACTTTGAAGGGCGCCGCTGGATCGAGTCGGTCCTGACCATGCGGAGCGCTCTCGCGCCAGGCATCGTAGCCCGTGCATTAAGCGTCGGTGGCAAGCTGGCCGAACTCCATGGCGATCCGAAGTGGGCCAGTGGCTTTCTCGAAGAAGCCGTCGAACTCCATCGAACCCTTGGCAACGAAGAGAAAATGGCCGCAGCCATGCTCTTTCTGGGGCGCACCGCCCGTGACCGTGGTGATTATGCTCAGGCAGAACAACTTGAACAAGAATGCCTTGCGCTATTCAGCAGGAAAAACGCCGAATGGGGTATTATCTGGTCACTCTTTAGCCTCGGCGATGTAGCATACGATCAGGGTTATTTATCCCAGGCACAAGCGTACTTTCAGGGGGCACTGGACCGTGCCGCAGGCTGGGGTATCACCGACGAAAACGCGACAGCACGACTCAATCAGGGACGGATCGCACAGGCACAGAGCAATTTTACGCTGGCAACCCAGTATTACCAGGAGAGCACAACGCTGTTTGATCATCTCAATGCCATATGGGGCACAGGTGAGGTAAAGTTTGAGCTTGCCCGCCTCGCACGTGCACAGGGCAATTTTGCACTGGCAAACACCTACTATCAGGAAAGTCTTGTGCTATTCCAGGAATTGGGAGGCCGCCATTTTATGGCCATCTGTTTCGAGGGCATTGCTGACCTTGCAGCAATTCAGGGCAACCATATCTGTGCAGCACGGCTCTTTGGCGTAGCAGCAACACTACGCGAAACGCTGCATGCCTACCTTGCTCCCATCCATCGTGCCGACCACGAAGATAAACTCGCTCAGGCCCGTTCTGATATTGATCCACACGTATGGGAAGCAGCATGGACAGAAGGACAAATGCTAACTCTTCAGCAAGCAGTAGCCGAAGCCCAAACCATTGTCAATGAGGGGTTCACAAAACCAACTGAAGTCAATAGTATATCTTCAGTACGGCTGACACCCCGCGAGCGTCAGGTCATCGCGCTCATTGCACGCGGCTACAGCAACCGCGCCATCGCTGAGGAACTGGTGATCACCGAACGGACTGCCGAAATCCATGTAGGCAATATTCTTGGCAAACTGGGCGTCTCGACACGTGCTCAGGCAGCAGTTTATGCTGTCGCGCAGGGCTTGGTAGCGCCACCAACAACATCAACCAGCTAGCCCTTTATGTATTCTCCAAAACTACATAGATAGTATCTCCCGCACACTTAGCAGGTATACAACTCCAAACATATGTAATATCCACGAAGGCAAAAACCAGCACACTCACTATGATTGAGCCATACATTGAGTTGGCTTACCAGCGAAGGAGTGCACCATGAACCCCACTATAGATGCAGCAATCCTCTACGATACTGTGCGGCGTCAGGCATTGTTCAGCGCATTGTGGAGTCGTCTTATTGGTCGCAATCGATATCTCTGTGATCTGAAAGAGGTGATTAGAAAGCAACGTGTCAGTAGCAAATATTTTGTAGGATATCAGACCGTACCAGTTTCACACATTTGCGGCAGTGAAGGACGTAGTCGCGAATTCGATGCCGCATTCCGTCCACTTCAGTCCCATGGCAACGAACGATGGCGTGAACTTGCCCGCCTATGGCTCAGTGGTGTGGGAACACCACCCGTCGAGCTTATTCGCGTGGGAGACAGCTACTTCGTTCGGGATGGACACCGCCGCGTCTCGGTGGCAGCCGCGCTGGGGCAAACCGAGATCGACGCCACCGTCACCGTCTGGGAGACAACAGAATAGGGTCGGGCAACCTTGAGAGTCACCTGCCCCCTTGTAAGTATCCAGCTTCCATGGTTGTCCTCGCTGTCACCTTCTGTATCATTTAATAACTGGAAGCACTGCACCATGCTGCCCCCAATCTCATAACTATTGCACCAGCTACACACTGTACCGATAATATGAGCAATCTGGTGGGCGTGAAGGCTATGAGCAGATCGTGATCATCAGTCGAAGTCAATGGAGCAACTGCTCACATAATCGACACCAATGTTGCAATTGAGTTGACTATTCAAGAACCAGCCACCGCGGTATTTGAAGCCACACGCCTGGTGCAAGCATCTCGTGAGCACCACAAAGAGCGTATCCTAACACGGCTATCCGTTCAACGACCACAAGGAGCACTGCGGTTCCACGTGCATATACGAACACTGCATGGGCTGGAAGCTGCAGAAAACGAAGCACTGTATAGATTGTTCTGTTTACGCCGCCTCATATATCATATATAATAAGAAGAGTGATGTTCAACAAGATAAAGCTATATCCATCTGCCAGGTCCACTGCAACTACGTGGCTGATACATATCAGGCATAGTTTGTGTACACAACGATCTATAATAGGTGATGTACAAGTGGGACAGATAAAAGACAGAAGGCACTATTATGACTACCATTGCGTATGCAGATCACACTGAGGCATTTATCACGCCTGAGGGTGCCCAACGCCGTATTTTGAGCTATGGCGGCAACATGATGCTGGTGCAATTCACCTTTGAAGCAGGGATCACCGCACCAGTTCATAGCCATCCACACGAGCAGCTTGGCTATGTGGTCTCCGGCGAACTCGATCTCATTATGGAAGGCATGGAAACCACACGATTGACCGCCGGTTCAAGCTACTACGTGGCCCCCAATGTCAAACACGGCGTTGTTATTCATCAACCAACTGTGTTAATCGATAGTTTTTCACCCATTCGCGAGGACTTTCTCGCAACTGAATAGCGATTCGTAACAGATACATTGGCTCTAACATAGGAGGTATTAGTGATCGGTCGGACCTGGCCCGCAGAGGGCCGTACATTTCAAGACCCCCAGAGTGGACGTATCATCCGGCAACTGACGACGAAGGGCAATAATGTCCATCTCTATTTCACCGAGAATGCTTTTGATGCGCGTGCCCATACCATTATTTTCACTTCTGACCGCTCGGCAGCAGAAGACCGTGCGCCACATGAAAGCCCACACTACAACATCTTCCAGATGAATCTCGACAGTGGCATGAGCACACAACTGACTGATGAGGCTGAGTCGGTTGGGCGGGTGACGAAAACACCCGACAGCCAATTGATTGCCTATAGTGTGGGCAGACAGATCAAAATCCTGAACACGCAAACGGGCGAAAACCGTGTTGTTTATACCGAAACGGGCAATTACACACTTGGTGGCCCATCGATCAGCGCGAATCGTCGCTATCTAGGCTTTGCCCGTAATGAAGATGTAAGTATCGACCACGGGCCAAACTATGGTGGCTTTAAAAGTCGTTTTTACGACATCAAAGATGGGCGCATCACGATTGCTTATCTCGACGGGTCTGGTTGGTTTGATGCCTTCAAAGACACACACCAACTTTCGCATTTCCAGTTTAGCCCTGATGATGGCACAATTGCGATGTTTTGTCACGAAGGGCCGTGGAACCTGGTCACCCAGCGGATGTGGTCGCTCGATGTGGCTTCACGCAACGTTTGGCCACTCCATCGCCAGGCCGCCAATGACTCGATTGGTCACGAATTCTGGACGCACAACGGTCTTATCTTTTTCGACAACCGTGGCCCCGGACACGACGGCACCATTACATCAGATCTTACCCAGGCCGTTGCGACAGCAGTAGCCGTGAATGAAAATGAATTTAGCCCATATGTTGGCTTAGTTGATCGTTATGACAACCTGATTAGCAAGATCGATATGCCGTATTACTGCAATCATTACCACGCCCACCCGAACAACACCGTTCTGGTCGGTGATGATGTCGACAAACTGGTCCTGATCGACATTGCTGGCAAAACAGCCACATTAGAAGTGCTGTGCGAGCATAAAACGTCGTGGTATACCCAGAGTAGCCATTGTCATCCAACCTGGAGTTGGGATGGCAAAAAAATCTTATTTGCTTCAGATGAAGGTGGGAAAGTTCAACTGTATTTAATTGAATTGTAAAGCGTTTTCTTTTATTACTGCAATACAGACAAGAGGATGTTTCAATGACGTATTTTACCAATGTGACAGGCAACAACGGCATCAATGGCCTCGCCGAAAACCCATGCAAGCTGCTCGATTTTGCGCGGCTGGTACTGGCAGATGGCGAGACCTTCACGGGCACAACCGGCGAGCGCGAGGTGGTGATGGTGCTCTTCGGTGGGCGCTGCTCAGTCGAAGCAAGTGGAAAAACCTTGGAAAACGTTGGTAAGCGCCCTAATCCGTTTATGGGCAAACCCCACGCCGTGTATCTCCCATGTGGCACTTCGTACACCGTTACAGCCCATGGGCATCTCGATGCAGGTCTCTGTTCGGCCCCTTCCGATCTCAAAACCGATCCTTATGTCATCACGCCCGATACAGCCTTTCCCTTCTCCGCCGGTGTCGATAACTTTGACCGTACCCTCTGCAATATCCTTACTACCGCATCACAACCAGAACTGGCTGCTGGTAGCTTGATTGTTGGCGAGACGATTGTACCCAGCGGCAATTGGTCGACGTATCCACCACACAAGCACGAGGTCGAGGATCTACCACGCGAAGTCTACCACGAAGAGATGTACTATTTCCGCGTCAATCCGATCGAGGGGTTTGGCATGGCTCGACACTACAGCCCCGATAAAGGTTTTGACAACTCCTACACGGTTAAGGACTCAACCATTTTGATGCTACCCTACGGCTACCACACCACCTGTAGCGCACCAGGATACACCAACTACTTTTTGTGGTTCCTGGCCGGTAATCATCGCACACAGGCCGTGAAGTTCGACCCCGATCTCGCCTGGGTACAGAAGGCCGTACCGATTGTGCAGAACGCCAAAAGTTAAGTGTAAGCAATGTGAGCAGGTATATAGATTAAATAATGTGTCTGCTCATATATTCAATCAGCGATAAACAGCCAATCAAGAGGGACACACAACATGATTCTTGACGATTTTCGCCTCGACGGTCGTGTCGCACTCGTCACGGGTGGCGACAAGGGTCTGGGGCAAGGGATGGCCGTCGCCCTCGCCCAGGCTGGTGCCGATGTGGCCATTGTTTCGCGTTCTGGTCACAACGATGCAACGATTGAGTCGATCAAAGCTGAAGGGCGACGGGGGCTGGGCCTCACAGCCGATCTGGGCAAAACAGAGTCTGCCGTGCAAGTGATCGCCCAAACTGTGCAAGAACTCGGGCAACTCGACATTCTGGTCAACAATGCGGGTACGATTCGCCGTGCACAGGCCGAAGAGATGACCCTGGAAGATTTTTCTGCCGTCCTTGATGTCAACCTGATGGGCGTGTGGGCATTGTCACAAGAAGCCGGTAAGGTAATGCTCGAACAGGGCAGTGGCAAAATGGTCAATATCGCCTCGCTGCTCTCCTTTCAGGGGGGCATTCGCGTCCCGGCCTATACTGCGACTAAACACGCCGTGGCCGGGTTGACTAAAGCCCTTGCAAACGAGTGGGCTGGGCGCGGCATCAACGTGAACGCAATTGCGCCAGGCTACATGGCCACCGACAACACTCAGGCACTCCGCGAAGACCCCGAACGTAGCCGCCAGATCATCGAGCGTATTCCCGCGAATCGCTGGGGTACACCTGCCGACCTTGGTGGCGCAGTGGTCTTTCTCGCCTCCCGTGCCAGCGACTACATCCACGGGCATGTGTTAACGGTCGACGGGGGCTGGATGGGACGCTAACCGTCTCTCACAAATGTCATCCGCGAGGCACTCCAGCTATGGTACACTAAGGCAATGACAGCAACACGTACATTGCTCATTACTATCATCTGTTGGAGCGCCATCGCCTGGTTTGCGGGGCCGCCAGGACAGTTGCTTGTCGTGCTACCTCTGCTCTTGTTTACACCAGGCTACCTGGCCACTCGTGCGCTACGGCTGGAGATGCCCAGCGGTCTGTTTATACAACCCGCACTGTGGATCAGCCTCAGTCTTAGCATCATTGCGCTCCTTTATCAATGGACCACAGTGCTGGGCATTGTGCTCTCAACACCAGTTCTGATGATGGTAACCGCACTCTGTGCGCTTGGTGCGGTGTGGCAGATCTGGCGGGCAGCATCACCACCAGCAAATAGGCTTGCTTTTATTGCGCACGCGCCCACAACAGTTGACAATCCACAGGCCACCCTGAGCACCACCATCAGTAGCTACCTTCCCCAAATACTCTTACTAACCATCTTCGGACTCACGCTCTGGATGCGCTTTGTACAGATCACCGACCTCGCGCTACCTTCCTGGGTTGACTCGGTGCACCACGCGCTGATCGTCCGCGTAGCAGCAGAACAGGGAGCCGTGCCATACTCACTTCGCCCCTATATGGACGTCGACACCATGGTCTACCATTGGGGGTATCACGTATTTACTGCTGTGACTATGCAACTCTCTAACATCGCGCTGCCACAGGCCATATTGTGGGGCGGTCAGGTGCTGAATGCGCTCCACGTGCTGACCTGTGCTGCACTGGCCGCCTATCTCTGGCGGCGACCTACGGCAGGCGTTGTCGCTGGGCTGATCGTCGGATTGATCTCCCTTATGCCCGCCTACTACGTGAGTTGGGGGCGTTACACCCAACTCACGGGTTTGTTGCTGCTGCCACCTTTAATTATTGCATGGCACAGAGCACTGCACACCCGCACAATCAACTGGTACGGCTGCGTGGCGATTCTGCTTGCCGGACTGAGCTGTATCCACTTCCGCGTAACCGTCTTTGCCCTCACGTTTATGACGGTTATTGGGATTATCTGGCTCACCCAAAGGGGATGGACAACCCTACGATCTCATAGCACACCAATTTTGTTCAGCGCTGGACTCACGACTGCGCTGGCTCTCCCATGGCTGATTGTGCTGGGCGGGCATCTATTACGCGCGATTGACCAAACAGGGTATATCGTCACTGAAGCAAGCTACAATTCGATCAACACGAATTTGCTCTGGTCAGGCCAGAATCCTCTGCTGGTAACACTGGCCCTTGTCGGGTCGCTGTGGGGCATTAAACGCCGCTCACTTGTGGTAGTCGCCATTGTTGGTTGGTTTGCCGGATTGATCGTATTGTCTAATCTGTGGCTCGCAACCTACTTTGCACCTGCCCTTGGTGTGGTTGTATTGCTCATCAGTTTGCAACATCGACGCTGGCTTATCGCTACTTGCGGCGGAGTGTTGTTCTTTTTTAATCCCTGGCTTGTGAGTATCCCAGCGTCATGGCTGATCAACAATGACTCGATCATGATCATCCTGTTCATTCCGGCAGCACTCCTCATCAGTGGTGGAGTCTGCTGGTTGTTCGACAGTCTATACACGTGGTATACACAGACAGGCATTGCGCTCTTACCTACTGAAACGGCTATGCGTGCTATAGGAGGGGTGGCATTGGTAGCCGTAACGATCTGGGGCATACGCGACCTGCAAGGGCCATCGAGTGGCGTCGTGAACAACAACACGATTATCGCCACCAGTGCTGATGTTGCCGCTATCGACTGGGTTGCGGAGAACACGCCTTCCGACGCACGCTTTCTTATCAACGCTACGACATGGCTTCCCGGTGCGGATCGTGGCATTGATGGTGGATGGTGGATCATGCCGCTGACAGGGCGTTGGACCAGTGCACCACCACTACTCTACAGCTACGGAACCTACGAATACGCTGTCGAAATCCAGGAACGGAATCGCGCCATCATCGATTTTCAGCCCGATCAATTTGAACAACTTGAACAGTTGATTGAACAAAATAATGTCACCCATATTTATCTTGGGCGGGCGCTTGGTTCACTCACACCAGAGGCATTTGAAGGTAGAAAAGGCTTTACAACTGTCTACACCCAGAACGGGATCACCATTCTTGCCGTAGATCAACAGTCGTGATATGATCGCAGCGTAAGAGGAAATGGCATAGGACTTATGACTACTGAAACACCGCAAATCAGTGAGCGTGAACAGGAAATTCTGCGGCTTGTCGCGACAGGAGCGACAAATCAGCAGATCGCACAAGAACTTAGCATCAGCATTAACACCGTAAAGGTGCATCTGCGGAACATCTTTGGCAAGATCGGTGCAGCATCTCGTACCGAAGCAACTCTGTATGCCGTCCGCAACGGGTTGGTTGAGGTGGAACAGGAAGAGTCGAATGATACTGTTGCTCCAACCGATCCGTCATCTCAATCACCGAAAACAGATGATAGTAAGAGCGAAGTAATTACATCGTCAGTCCCTGTGCAACCAGTTGAAACGACTAAGCCAACAACCAAAGTTGCAACGATATCGGAAGCAGTAGATGAACAGATAAAAGCAACGCCAGAGCCCCCACCAACGTCGATACAACCGAGTAACGCAACGGCACCGATAGCTGCCACAGCGGCAACATCAGGTACTGTTCATCAACCGACAGGGGCCGTGGTTACCCAGCCAGCGTCGAAGGGGATGGATCGACGCATCCTGCTTGGTGGCGGTGCACTCATTACAGGATTGGTGGTTATCATCATTGTGCTGCTCACGCAGACAAGCACACCACAACCTGTTCCAAATGGAAATGCGCTACCACCTGTGCCTGCGGAGCGCTGGCAAACTTTGGCAGATATGCCCGAGGCCCGCGCAGGCTTTGCACTAGCCTACTACGCCTATGACAGCGGTGAATATCTGTATGCGATGGGCGGTGTTTCCAGCGAGGGAATAAGCGATCAGACTACCCGCTATAACATAGGTTCTGACACTTGGAGCCAGGTAGCTGCCAAACCAACCCCGGTAAGCGATGTGCATGCTGTCGTGCTTGGGAATAGTATTTATGTTCCTGGTGGTCAACTTGAAGATGGCACTATTTCTAACATATTTGAAGCCTATAATCCTCAGCGCGACACCTGGATGACACTGGCGAATCTCCCAGAACCCCGTAGCGGCTATGCCGTAGCGACGGTTGAGGGCAAACTCTACCTGTTTGGTGGATGGGATGGGCAAAATTACTATGCGAATGTATGGGAATACGATCCCGATGATGACGAATGGACCGAAAAAACCCCTATGCCGACTGCTCGTGCCTTTGCCAGTGCTGATACTGTTCAACGGCGTGTCTTTGTCGTAGGTGGCGAAAACGAAAACGGTGAACTGACGGTTAACGAACGGTACACTCCGGCGAACGATCACGAAGGAAGTAATCCGTGGAGCACCAGTTTACGTTTGCCGGAACCTGTCAGTCGGATGGCAACAGCCGTCGCTGGTAATTCTACCAACTTATTTCTGTTTGGTGGAACCGGCAACGAAAGTCGTCAATTGGTGTATAATGCCCAAACCGATCAATGGAAAGCCGAACCCACTCTACTCGATCCAGTTCAGAATGTACGAGTACAATCTGTAAGCGATCAAATCTATATTCTGGGCGGGAACAGTGATACGGGTATAAGTGCGGAGGTTTCTGCATATCAGGCGATATATACTGTCTTACTGCCAGCAATTGAGGGTTAATTGAAGCGGATAGCAAACCGTTGCGGGTACATAGCCACCTTACGCGAACACAAACATGTCAAAAAGGCACGTGCTACTTTACGTACATTGCTTCTAGATACACAACAACTACTCCGTAATCTGGGGATTGAAACAGCCAATATTTCCTTGGGGGCTGCGCTTTCGAGAGCCAGATCAAAGAATTTGTCTATTCAAACAGTTATTGATGTTGGCGCCTCTGACGGTCGCTGGTCGCTGATCGCTAAACGGTATTTTCCTCGGGCCACATACTTTTTACTGGAAGCACGTCAGGAGCATGAGCCAGAACTGCAAGAGGTAAAACAACAGCACCAAACTTTCGATTATGCGATTGCAGCCGCTGGTGATACTGAAGGGGAGATCTATTTTGACGCTTCACATCTTTTTGGTGGTATCGCATCACACACCCCCTTTGCCCAAAATTGCATCACTGTCCCGGCAACAACAATAGATGCTCAGGTGGCGTTCCGGCGATTGCAACCACCATTTCTACTCAAACTTGACACTCACGGTTTTGAGATTCCTATCTTCGAGGGCGCACTACAAACACTTACACAAACACAACTCATTGTGGTCGAGACATACAACTTCAGTATTACAGAGGATAGTCTACGATTTCACGAAATCTGTGAATATCTGGCTTCTAAAGGTTTTCGTTGCGTCGATATATGTGATCCATTACATCGTCCACGTGATCGTTCACTATACCAGATGGATCTGTTGTTTATGCCTTCCAATCACGAGACATTTAGTTCAGACAGTTATTGGTGATTCACATGTCTGTATCTCGCAGCCAGCCACGTGTAGCTATCGTCACGCTGAACTGGAATCGGCCTGATGACACGTTGGAATGCCTTGCATCAGCCACGGCCCAGACGCACACCCACATCTTTATTGTAGTAGTTGATAATGCGAGTAATGACGACTCGGTTGTGCGGATTTCAACGACTTTTCCCGATGTAACTATTTTGCAAAATCCACGTAATCTAGGCTTTGCGTCAGGGGCTAATCGAGGCTTACGTCACGCACTGGATCGAGGCGCCGATTATGTTTTTCTGGTCAATAATGACACGACCTTTGCCTCTGATTGCCTCGCACGCTTGCTTGAACATACTACTTCTGATGTTGGTGCACTTACTCCAGCGATCTACTATACTGCCGAACCGAAACAGCCCTGGTCACTTGGCGGCAGAAAACATTGGTTAACACTTGAAAAGACAGGTGATACTCCTAAAGCGCTGAAACAAGCGAATACAAACGGATTCCTGGACCGTGACTATGTTGTGGGATGTGGCTTACTGTTCTCACGGGCAATGCTTGAACAGGTTGGTTTATTTGACGATCAGTTTTTTATGTACTACGAAGACATGGATTTGAGCTTTCGTATACGCCAAAATGGTTTTCGGATATTACTTATTCCGAAGGCAAGGATGTGGCACAAGGTGGCGGTCAGCAGCGGTGGAAGCGACTCACCAAACGAGCGCTATTGGATGGCACGCAGCAGTGTGTTGTTTTTTCGCAAATATGTTCACGGCATGCGCTGGCTAATCGTTGTACCATTCCGCACTGGCAGTGCTATCAAAACAGTGGTGCGTCTCAGCATGCATGGCCGATTTCGCGCAACCCGCGCCTATCTTCGTGGCTTGCGTGATGGATTGCGGACCCCACTATGCGCGTAGCGATGTTGGTATTTAATCAACCCTATCGTGGCACCTACTGGCGTGCCTTCTATATTGGACGTGAACTCTGTCGACGCGGTCACACGGTAACGTTGTTGATGACCGCACCAGAGGAGCGCTTGTGTTTTCGCGTGATGTATGAGTGCGAAGGACGCCTAGCACTGGTCGAGGCGCCTGATCTGCTTTCAGGGAGTCTCCGTTCAGGGTGGGATGTATGGGCCAGTCTTCTGCGAAGCGCGTGGTTGCACATTACCGACTTTGACATCATCCATGCGTTTGAATGCCGCCCCACCGTTATTCTCCCAGCGCTGTTCGCACGTCAATTCTCGGATGCACCACTGGTGATCGACTGGTGCGATTGGTTTGGGCGCGGTGGTTCGGTGGAGGAACGTCAAAACCCTGTACAACGAGCGTTATTGCGCCCAGTGGAGACTTTTTTCGAGGAGCACTTTCGGACCTATGCTGATGCAACAACAGTAATCAATCGTTTTCTTGGAGAACGCGCCAGAATGCTTGGTGTCCCAACTGATAGTATTACATTGATCCTGAATGGCTCTGATACTGATGGATGGGAGTTAGAATCACGTCAGCAGGCACGCACTATGCTCGGTTTGGCACAGGAAACACCACTCATCTGCTATGTCGGTGCCATTTTTGAGCGAGATGCATATTTTCTGTCCAAAGCGTTCGATCATCTACACGCCCAACGATCTGACACGCGACTGCTCATTCTAGGGTACTGCAACGTAGCTGTGGAACAGTTGGTGCACAATCCAGCCGCCGTGATTCGCACCGGCCCACTCGATACACCAACGCTACGGCGTTATCTACGCGCCAGCACACTGGGTTGGCTACCACTCAGCGACAGTGGTGCCAATCGGGGCCGCTGGCCACTCAAGATGAACACCTATATGGAAGCCGGTTTGCCTTTTGTCACAACTTCCGTTGGCAATCTGGGTAACTTTGTGTGCGAATACCCGGCAGGTATAGCCACAGCCGCCGAACCAGATGCGCTTGCTAGAACGACCCTGACACTTCTCGATAACCCTGTGCAGCTTGAACAACTTGGTTCCACGGGCCGACGGCTGGCAGAGACTGAGTTAAGCTGGACACGGGTGACGGATACTGTTGAGCAGCTTTATCATCAATTGATAGAATATAGAGACTTTAAAGTGACGGTAGTGTAGATTAGAAAGATAAATGATGGCTCGATTGACAGCCCTAGTTCTCAAGACTCTAACATTAGCACTCAAAAACCAAACTTTCACTATCAAACATGGTCCTGCCAAAGGGATGAAGCGTCGCTATGGCCCTGGCTTCAAGCCAAATCAGTCTCTATCTAAGGAAGAGCAATATCTGATGGAGTTGGATTTGAAAGGGAAAACGATCTATGATATTGGGTCATACGTGGGAATATATACCCTTTTCTTTGCGCGTGCAGTGGGATCGAAAGGTCGAGTCATCGCAGTTGAACCCAATCCCCAAAATTATGATGAACTTCTTTCTAATATCCGACTTAACCATCTTGATAATGTCACAGCTGTCTCCACTGCAATAGGTAACAGTTGCGGAGAGACGACACTGGCAATCGATCCGGTTTATCCTTCCAGAGGATTCCTTGCCACCTCCAGAGAACTGTCCTCGTCACATTCAACACAAACCATTCCTGTTCAGGTGATATCGCTTGATAGCCTTGTTCAAGACAGACACTTACCTCCACCTGATTTTATCAAACTCGATGTTGAGGGAGTTGAGATTGATGCAATCCATGGTATGGAAGAAACGATGCACAGGTATAAACCAGCTTTGTTTATCGAGTTCCATTATGAAATGACACCCTTAGTCCAGTTGCTGCACGCGCAAGGGTATAACACTTACTATATCGAAACTGCCACAATGATTACTCGTGAGAACATTCCAGATGTCACGTGGGGACATCTGTTTTGTACTTGATTGAGGAGAAGTCTCCGTGACTCAGACACAACCATTACTCGAAACTATTGCCTGCCCAATGTGTAGAGTTGACAACAACACGCTGCTCTTCGAGGGAGTTGATTTGCTACATCCTCGAGAAGAAAGTTTTCGACTGGTTACCTGTCAAAGTTGTGGTCATATCTATCAAAACCCTCGACCATCTGTGGATGACATAGGTCAGTATTATCCTGACGATTATATTCCGTTTCAACACGCCATTGAGGATGAGCCACACTGGTGGAAACGGCTTGATCGCTGGTATGGGCTGCATCGGCGTTGCAAGGTAGTTCATCGCGCAGCAGGGCAGGTTGGGCGTATCCTTGACGTTGGTTGTGCCACTGGAATTTTTCTCGACGGGATGCGCCACAAAGGGTGGCAGACTCAGGGAGTTGAGTTAGTGCCCTCGGCAGCTGATTATGCACGACAACGCTTTGGTCTTGATGTCTTCTGCGGCACACTAGAGCAAGCCCACTTTGCCGATCGTAGTTTTGATGCAGTTACATTATGGGATGTATTAGAGCACTTGCATGAGCCACGTGAAGCACTTGAAGAGATTAGCCGCATCCTACGACCGGGAGGGCTACTGGTTTTAAGTCTGCCTAACCCAGACAGCCTTGAAGCACGATTCATCGGGAATGAGTGGCTCGGCTGGGACTTGCCACGCCATTTGAATTTGTTTCGCCCATTGTTGTTGCGAGAGCACTTGAGTAGTCTCGGTTTTGAGGTTGAGCAGATCCGTTCGTTTACTGCCGGCTACGCCGTGTTAGTGATGAGCCTGGAGCAAAAATTGCGTCTGACAGGACATAATCCCACACAACTTGTACGCGTCTTACGCTCATGGCCAATGCGCTTGCTCTCAATACCCTACTATGCTGGTCCTGCAAACTGGTATAATCTCAGTTCGATTATGGTTGTGTTTGCGAGAGTTAAGGGTTAGGGATTATAAAATGTCATTTGCTACATTTTTAACACAGAGATACAAAGGGGACACTGAGTAAAGTGCAGGATGTAGCGGCGGTTTGTAACCGCCGTACCAGATGATTTTGAGCCAGTGGAGAGCAATGGAGGCATACACCACAATCATGGAAGTAGTACCGAACATTATTTGTGGGTTCCCAAGGCAACGCGCCTGGACCGGAGGTGTGGGGTATCGGCTACCCCACGAAAATCTAAACCCTTCAACACAGAGACGCAAAGGGACAGAGGCGCAGAGATAAAAGAGTAAGGGTTAGTGAGGTTAAGGGTTATGAAATGTCATTCGCTGTCGTAGGTAGGCAGCTTGCCTATCCACCAACTTGTCCATGGAGCATATTTTTAACACAGAGACACGAAGGAACAGAGGGTACAGAGATGAAAAATAGTAGTATGGAAGAATGGTAATCAAACCAAACAGCCCAGAGGCATGTACCACGAACAACTCAACATTCCCCGTCATGACTTGCGGGTTCCCAGGGTGCAACGCCTGGGCCGGGGGTGTGGGGTATCGGCATACCCCACAAAAACCTAAACCCTTCGACACAGAGACGCAAAGGCACAGAGATGAAAGATTAGGGGGTAAGGGTTACGGGTTAGATCCATCGATAAAACGATGCATAAAACTACAGTAGTGATCTTTGTGTCTATCACGAACTTTAAGGCAGAGTTACAGACGTACAAGAAGAACCATTGATATAACAAATAACAGAGCAAAGCACGAATAAAAAGTGAGCAATAGTCGGATCGAACAAGAAAATGATCAAACAGCCCAGAGGCATGTGCCACGAACAACTCAACATTCCCCGTCATGACTTGCGGGTGCCCAGGGCGCCGCGCCTGGGCCGGGGGTGTGGGGTATCGGCATACCCCACAAAAACCTAAGCTCTTTAACACAGAGACGCTAAGGGACAGAGGCGCAGAGATAAAAGAGTAAGGGGTAGGGGTTATATGGTTAAGGGTTATGAAATGTTATTCACCATCGTAGGTGGGCAGATTGACCATTGACCATTGCCATATGAATGAGCCAGATAATTGGGACAACCCCCTGTGGTTGCCAACAAATAACAAAAAACATGAACACATCACCACCAGTTGATATACGCTTTGAAATTCGGCTTAATCCTGAGATACGTCAGGCATACGACGAAATCTATAGTGATGAAGGGATTCGCCATCTCGACTCCTTCTATCTTTGGTTGTTGGAATTGCTTCGGCCCATACCAGGTCGACGCCTCCTTGATGTCGCCTGCGGCGAAGGTGTACTACCCAATATTGGTCATAAACTCCACGGTCTTGAGACACATGGTGTTGATCTGTCGCACGCTGCCCTACGCATTGCTCGTGATGAAGGCCAGGGTGCGTTCTTTGTTTCCAGCGGAGAGCAACTGCCTTTTGCTGATAATAGTTTTGACTATGTCACCTGTATTGGGAGCCTGGAACACTTCGACGATATGCATATGGGCATCACCGAGATAGCACGCTTGTTACGAACCAATGGTCTAGCGTGTGTCTTACTACCAAATACTTATGGGCTACTGAACAATATCTACCAGGCACTAAAAACCGGCATGAGCACCATTGATGAGCAGCCACTGCAACGTTACGCAGCCCGAGCCGAGTGGGCCATGCAGCTCGAATCTGGCGGACTACGCGTCGTTGACACGATCAAATATGAGCGCGAAACACCGCGTTCACTTGCCGATAGCTGGTGGTATGCCCGACACCCGCGTGCGCTGATCAAGCTAGCACTCACACCATACATCCCACTCAACCTGGCCACCTGTTTTGTCTATCTATGCCGCCCGATGTAGAAGGAGTAACTATGGGTTCATGGCGTACACTACTACGAAACAATCTGCGCCGTAAAAGGCTGTGGGGGGCCCTCCTTGGCACCATCTTCCTGGGAGGATTATCAGTCTATGTCCTCTATTCATTGTTGGGTAGTGATATCACTGAACCAAACCTGATGCAGTTGCTGGAGAAGCTGGGACCTGCAACCTTTGCCTATGCCACCCTTGTTGGTAGTCTTGTCTATATTCCTACGCTGGCACTAGCGATTGTCGGGTGGGGTACCATTATGGGTAACCTCAGTCATTTCCAGCACTGGCCCCAGCATTTTCGTATCTATGCCATCACTACTATTACACGGCGAATCCCTGGTACTATCTGGTATATGCTTGGGCGTATCGTCATGTACGAACGCTTCCAGATCAAGCGCTCAGTTACTGCTATTGCGAGTGGAGTTGAGTTTGCTGCGATTCTGCTAGGAGCTATTCTGATAACGCTCATCACCTGGCCATTGGTGCTAAGTGGACACGAGATTAATCCACTCTGGTTAGTACTTGGGCTGTGTATTGGCGTATTGCTCCTGAACCCCCCTGTGTTGCAAACAGCGATTCAACGACTGAGTCGCCAGAGCGAACCGATCAATTTGCGCTATCATCATCTGCTAACCTGGGTTTTGATCTATGCAGGCGTCTGGATTGGCGGTGGGTTGGTGCTGTTTATGCTGGCAACATCTATTCATCCTCTTGCCTGGACCACACTCCCTCCCTTGATTGGTATCTGGGCAACTGTTGGTCTAGTTGGTGCGGTGTTTGCGTTTATCCCCTTTAGCCTTGGTGTGCAAGAACTCACGCTTACTGCACTAATGAGCCCATACACCGGTACAGCAGAAGCTCTGATTATTGCCCTGTTGATGCGGGCTGTTTTGACGCTCAATGAGGTATGCTGGGCCCTGATCGCTGGGTTGTTGGGATTGACTGGATTGATTAGAACACCTGTAGATGAACGAAGTGTCATTGTGGACTCTCAGGAGGAAGAATCGCTTTCTGATACCAAAAAACCACAAGAAGTATCACAAACTGTACCGCTACTACCACCAAAATAACCCGCATGGGTTATTGCATAAAGGCTCTTGACGAGGCATACTAAGGCTCGAAATGTAGTCACGTTCGATTATCAATTTGGTCTAAGGAGTTTTTCAATGATTAAGGCATTTCGAGTTGCAATGGCAACCGCCATTACCGCAGCATCGGTGGTCGGTGTCGGCACTGCCAGTGCTCAAGATGGTGAAGACACCTTTGCAACGGGCTTCAACCTCGTTAACTTGAGTGACACCGAAGCAAATGTAACCATTTCTTTCTATGCTGAAGGTCAGGGTACAGCCCAGACCACTTTCAACACCGCAGTTCCTGCTGGTGAGCCAGTTACTTTCGCAGAACTTAGTGTGATTGAAGGTCTCAATGAAGGTTTTTCAGGTAGTGCGGTTGTCTCATCCGACCAGGAAGTAGCCGCTGTTGTTAACGTTGTTCGCAATGGTGACTTAGCAGTCGGTGCAGGTTACAGTGCTGTCAGCGAGGGCGCACAAGAAGTTATAATCCCATTGCTCTTTAAGAACTTCACTTCGCTCGACTTCGATTCTTACTTCAATGTGCAGAACGTTGGTACCGAGGTTGCAAATGTAACAGTCACCTATGAAGGTGGTGCCACAGAGACTGCAACAGTTCAACCAGGTTCTTCGGCACGGTTTGACCAGGGAACTAACCCAGACCTACCAGATGGATTTAACAGTTCGGCTGCAGTAACAAGTGATCAGCCGATTGCTGTTGCTGTCGTACAGAATGGTAACACCGTACTGGGATACAATGCTATTGCAAGCCCTAGTACCACACCTCTGTTCCCACTTGTTGCTGGTAACAACTCCAACTTTTTCTCTGGTGTATCTATTCGTAATGTTGGTGATCAATCAACTGATGTAACTGTATCATATGCACCAAGTCAAGCAGGAACAGCCTGTACTGAAACACAGACTATTCCTTCCGGTGAAGCTCGCAACTTTGCATTATACACTCTGGATGCTACTACAGGAGACTCTGATACACCAATCACGACTGATTGTGATCGTAGCGTTTTCTTCGTCGGTTCTGGCCAAGTCACTACCAACAGTGCCAACCAACCGCTTGCTGCAACAGTCAATCAGCAGAACAACGTTAATGTTTCAGGAGGATCTTACACTGCTGTTGACCCAAGCGAAGCAAGTGGTACTCTCGTCATGCCAATCATTCAAGATACCTTCTTCGGATTTTTCACCGGATTTAGTATTGTAAACGTGGGTGATGCTCCAACATCGATTGAGTGCACCTACGCCCAGAGTGATGTTACACAGAGTGTCGAGAACTTAGCACCAGGAGCAACCTGGACTGCACAACAGTCAGGTGTTATTCCAGCGAATACTGATAATGGATATAATGGTTCAGGTGTATGTACGGCAAGTGCCAGTGGTGCTCAGATCATTGGTGTACTTAACCAGCTTGGCTCTGGAGAAGATGATAGCTTCTTCGTAACCAACGCTATCAACAACTAAAATCGATAATCCATTTCTTGTATGACAAGGGGAGCGTTAAGTCGCTCCCCTTATTTGTTAGATAAGGATACTGGTATATGCGACATTATCATATGTTACTAGTACTATGTGCCCTCATTTTCACGATGACTGCTTGTTCAAATCAATCGCCAGAAGCGGTAACCGAAAGCACAACTGAGGGAGAACAGGTACAGCAGGAGTTCACTGTACCAGAACCCAGTTCCGATGAGGTAGCAGTAGTTACTGGGAAACTCATAAGTATGGTTGAAGATGAAGAAGCTCAACCTATCTTATTTCCTGTCTATCTAGGGAAGATTCTTGTGTCAGACGATGGCGTTGAGGGTTTGGTTGAATTGAGAAAAGATATAGCACCACAAGCAAGTCCAGATGATTCTGGGAATTTCGCTTTTACTGATGTAGAGCCAGGGCGTTATGGTTTAATGATGGATACACCACGAGGGGCTATCCTACTGAAAAATCCTGTTGATAGCACAGACCTGATTATTGATGTGGACGGCGGTGAGACATTAGAGCTTGGTGAACTCAGTTATCCTATCGATCTCGGTGCATAACTCCTTACCTCTTTTGATTAAATATATACGAAGATGCCCCTCTTGAGTGAGGGGCATTTGTTACTTTCTTCATCAGACAAATAGTACTTCACTTCAGGTCATTGGAATGGCATATAAGGGCGGGAGTAATACTAAAGTAGTATTGGTTTGGGTGCTTGGATTTATGTCACTAAATACCAAAATCACACAACACTATAGATCGATCTGTTGCGTTTTCCAGAAATAAACAGCGAACAGGGAACGACATATGTCGTTCCCTGTTTTTTGGAACTTATATTATCTATACCTTTAGCGAAGATGCGGCCTTATAATATTCCCAAACAATATGACATTCTAAGGGACAAACACCAATGAGCGTTGACTCGCTAAAATTTGTACCACGAGATATTCTTGAAAGAACATTTGTTCCAAACATCTACGAAGATGTGATACGATCATTCCAACCAATACTTGCAAGATTAGCTATACTTGTACCACCCGGCGCAGTTAGCGGGGATCCAGCATAACTGGTAGTCTCACTATCCCAATACACTATGTAACCACCACTCTGCACAGAAACATCGTCTATTTTGATTGAGTTGTTCAAAAACGACTGAGCAGCTTTATGATTGCTAAAAGCATACAAACGATTCTGTTTCTGCGTTTCTGGTGTAACAACGTAATGCAGTTCTTCACTGCTAAGTGTGGCGATATTCAGAGTGGTTTGTGAAACTCCATCGACAACCAGAGTTATTAAAGAGTCTCAACTCTTAGGAAGTTCTGAGTCGCGCTTTACTGTAAGAGAAGCCGCATGTGCAGTTCCAAACGTGGCAACCGAAACGAGTAAGGCCAACAGAATAATTCGTATCGTTGTCAGAAATAAACCTCCTTCTAAACTTATAATTCCTTCACTATCCAATCATCTCATAACTTCAATCCATACTTCTTAAGATCAGCGTCATCTAATGAACGTTTCCCTCCTTTGCTGTGAGTCAGGCGAACTCCGCCCTGCTCCATACCATAATTGAACATAGGCAGGGTATAGCAGTGCTATCTCAGGATTATCTAAAGAAAAGCGTTGTTGGTCTAAAGATTGTCTCAGGAATAGTTAAGGAATACGGGTTAAGGATTATGCAGTTAAGGGTTAAATTCATCAAGGAAGCGATGCACAAAAGCATAGTGGCGGTCCTTGCCGTTGCCACGGAGCGCTAACACAGGGATGCAGAGGATAGCGATACAACCTCGCCATAAATAGCTCGGCTACGTCAATCACCTGCCGCTCAAGCAGGCCGTATGAGCACGTGGAGATTGCACAGAGGTCTATTATATCAGCGCAGCCGAGACCTTCAGGTCGACGGCGTGCTCTACGTATAGCCGGACTCTAGGCAGCTGCCACCAATACTTCCTCTACCACACATATCGCTTGCGGGTTCCCAGGGCGCCGCGCCTGGGCCGAGGACTGTGCAACACAAAAACCAAGTTTCAAGGTAACACAGGGATGCAGAGGATAGCGATACAATCTCGTTATACATAACCCTGTCACATTTATTCAATCAACCACTTGTCCGCCACTCAAGCAGCGGGCTTGGAAACAACAGGTGCCATCATAGGGAACCTATAGGTAGCACAAGGACTCTAACCCCCTAACCGAGAGCTTCAGAACAACCTCCTCTTAGCTCTAAAATTCAGGATTACACCTCCATTCATCACAATGACCAGCTGCTTTTCGCAGGCGCACCTCTCAGCATCGCGGCTTGCGCCCAGCGACTGCAAAACAACATCAAGGATGGACCGATCTGGTCATTACGCCACAACGTGGTGTACGTGCCATCGACAGCCTGTTGACCGGACTACACGAACCACGCGCCTCACACCTGGCAATACTGGAAGCGCTGGCAAACCGAAGACATCTGCACATGGCCTACACCGCAGCACTGCGCGAACGCTACCGCTGGCACGAATTTGGCGATCTGCACCTCATTCTTCCGTAGGCGAACCCCTCTGTGCTATAATAACCCGCGCTTGAACCAATACAACCATACTGTATCGTACTCGCCCGCTGTCTTGAGGAACATAAAAAGAGGGGAGTGCGGCATTTGTTATTCAGGAGCGCTCTACCAGTGACTTTCGCAGGCCGACTGCTGATACGGCACCGCAAGGCGGGATGGTTGGTCCAATGGCTTTTGTTGCTATTGGCCATAATTCTTGGTGCCAGTTGGCAATGGCATGCACGTGCACACCAACACATCGACGTTGGCGCAGCACTTGATGATGGCTACACCATCAACTTTCATGCACCAGAACAGAGCACCACCAACGACGCGCTCGACTTTCGCTGGTCACGTCTCAACAGCGAGGTACAACTGTGGCCTGCACCAGTGGATGCACCACTGCAACTCGATCTGCACATGCTTGCGCCACCACAGCCTGATGGTCCGCAACACACAACACTCTCGATCAACCAACAACAACTGGCAGATGTGGCGTTAGCAAATGAGCTACGCACCTACACCTTTGTGATTGAGCCAACCGACAGCAAAGCGCTGCGTCTTGCCCTCGACAGCCCGCGTCTCTCCCTCGACGGCGATCCACGTGAACTCGGTGTGGCTGTCGACCAGATCGAACTGCACGCACTCGCAGGACCGACCTGGTGGGGACTGCTCCGCGAGATGTGGACACTGCCGTTTTTGCCGTTGGGGTTGCTACTACTCGCCATCAGCACATGGTTAGCTGGCATAGCATCACGCTGGATGGGTGGCCTACCACTCGTGGTGCTGGCACTCACCGCCAGCGCAGGATGGGCGATACCTGATGCACGGTTGGTGCTCACATCGTTCGTGGTCATTAGTGGTGTCGTGATAGCAAGCGCACTTGGTCTGATCGCACTCCTGCGTCGGTTGCCTGCGCTATGGCCCGACAGCGACCAACGAGCATTTCGCTGGATCGCTGTCATTTTTGTGGGGGTGTTTCTCCTGACCTTTGCGCCCACCATCAAAAGCGATGGCGTTGGATATTATGTCTACTTACGTTCGCTCACCATCGACGGCGATCTCAAATTTGACAACGAGTACGTTGAAGCACCCTTTCGCCATTTACCCCATCCCGAAGATATCCTAATGACCGAGACGGGGCATTTTATCAATCCCTTTGCGGTTGGTCCGGCGATCCTGTGGAGTCCGCTCTACAGCGTCGCCCACGTAATCGTGCAGGTCGGTCAGACGCTGGGGCTGCCGTGGCAAGCCGATGGGTACGCCGATCCCTATGTGGTCTTGAGCGTCTTCACCAGTGCGTTGGCAGCGCTCATCATTATGTTCACCGGCTATCGTATCTGCCGTCGCTGGGTCAATCCACCGATTGCACTGTTGGCTGTGGTCACTGCGCTGCTTGGCTCGAATCTGCTCTACTACACGATGCGCGAAGGTGGTTTTGCCCATGCGCTCTCTGCCGCGATGACTTCGCTGTTTGTACTGGTATGGTTGCGGCTAGAAGATCACCCCAGCATACCTCGCTGGGCCATGATGGGGCTGACATCCGGGGGCATTGTGTTGCTCTACTGGATGAGCGCGATCCTCTGGATTTTGCCAGGATTAACGTTTCTACGATTGCTGATAGGCGCAATCCGCTCTACCTCATCACACCGTACACTGCCGTTAAGACGATTATTTGTTGGCGGGGTTGTTGCAGCATTACTTGCATTACTCGTATTCAGCCCACAGATGATCGCATGGCAGATTATCTTTGGCTCGTTTCTCACGGCACCACAGGGCTCAAGCTACATCAGCCCACAATCGTTTAAGGGCATACATTTGCTCTTCTCCCACCTGCATGGTCTGTTACCGTGGACCCCCGCCTTCTTCGCTGGTCTGGTGGGTCTCGTGTTTCTGTGGCCTCATAGCCGCTGGCAAACACTCTGCCTCGGTATTGCCTGTGTGCTGTATCTCGGGTACAACGCGTCAATCTGGCAGTGGCATGGTGGTGGCGCATTCGGTGGCCGTCGTCTGATCGTGTTAACGCCCTGTTTTATCATTGGTCTTGCACTACTACTCAACGTTTTGCACCGCTGGAGTGCCGCATTGCCGATGGCACTGGCTGCTCTGATGAGTGTCTGGACAACACTGTTGCTGGTGCGCTACGACTGGTACCTCATTCCGCACGATCCGGGACAGATCGAAGACATGTCGGTCAGCGCCTTCTATCTGAGCCGCAATGTACTGCCTGTCTGGGGCCTTCCCAACTGGTTACAGAATACCTACTTTATGCACGAGCTACGCGTCATATTGGCAACAGGCTTTAGCCCTGAGTTTGTCGCCATCGCTACAGTGATGGTCATCACCACCATCATCATGGTTTGGCTCCACAGCCGCATCCCAACTCGCGCTTCCTCAACTGCACAGACAACCCAAGCTCATCGTGTCTACACAGTGAAACAACAAGATCCTGTGTAACAAGTCTTGAAACAACCACTTGACACATCACATTTTTGCTGGTACAATTTTCCCGAATGAACATTCGATAGAAACATAATTATGCAGAAACACCTAAGCCCGATAACCAAAGATACCAAGGCCCTCGTTTTACGCGCTGCGCTCAACCTCATTGCAGAGCAAGGGTTTCATGGCACATCGATGTCGAAGGTGGCAAAGGAAGCCAACATTAGCGCGGCCACGATCTATCACTACTTTGCAGGCAAAGACGAACTCATCGTGGAGTTGTACAAAAGCATCAAAATCGGGCTTATGCGCGCAATTCTGGCAGATCTCAATGAGACCATCCCACTACGGGAACAGATGCGCTGTATGATCAGGAACGTCATACGCTACCTGATTGCACGACCACATGAGGCTGCCTTTATTGAGCAGTTTGACCGTTCACCCTACAATACGACGATGATTCACGAAGAATTAGGCAGCTATCTACAACGTCTTACCACATTGATCGAGCGCGCCTCTCACGAACAGATCATCAAAAACCTACCAGACGCTTTGATGGAAACATTTACGCTCGATGTAGCCAGTTCTATTGCACGTAAACATACTACCGGAGCGCTTGAGCTAACCGACGAAACCGTTGAACAGGTTGTTGATGTTTGTTGGGACGCTATCCGTAGATAATTTTTTTGTTTGCAATATCAAATGAACGTTCGATAAAATTTCAGGAGAAACAAGCATGACGACCCATCACAAATGGACGGTGAACGACATACCCGATCAAACTGGTAAAATTGTCCTTATCACCGGGGCCAACAGCGGCCTCGGCTACGAAACTGCGCTGGCGCTGGCAGGCAAGGGTGCTCAAGTCATCATGGCCTGTCGTAGCCTTGCCAAAGGCAACGAAGCACGACAACACGTACGGGCCCAATTCCCTGACGCATCAGTCGAGGTCATGCAACTTGATCTCGGAAGCCTTACCTCAGTTCGACAGTTCGCCAAGACTTTTACAGACCGCTACAATCGTCTTGACATGTTGATCAATAATGCCGGAATCATGGCCCCTCCACGCCAGGAAACAGTCGATGGCTTTGAGGCACAGTTTGGCATCAATCATTTGGGGCACTTCGCTTTAACGGGATTGCTCATCGAAACGATTACACAGACTCCTGCTAGCCGTATCGTCAACATTAGCAGTAGCGCACAGTACATGGGCAAAATCAACTTCAACGATCTCCAACATACCAGGTCATACTCTCGTTATCTGGTCTACTCCCAGAGCAAACTTGCCAATGTGTTGTTCACCTTTGAATTGCAGCGCCGTCTCGAGCAGGCTGGCTTCGACACCATCAGCGTTGTTACCCACCCCGGCTTCTCTTCAACACACCTACAGATCAACACCGCCAACGCGACCGGATCAAAGCTAGAGCGATTTACCTACGGTGTGATGATGCCTTCTGTGGCCCAGAGTCAGGCACAAGGCGCCCTGCCACAACTCTATGCGGCCACTGTGCCAGGCGTAAAAGGGGGTGAGCATTTCGGACCTGATGGCTTCTTGCAAATGCGTGGCTACCCAACACGTCATCGGGCAGCGCGTGCGGCGTACAACGAAGCCGATGCTAAAAAATTGTGGGAAGTATCGGAACGACTCACCGGTGTTGAGTACACCATTCTACGCCGATCACGTGAGATGGTGAGCTAAATATCTGCCCTCATAATGAGCTAGCCCAGAGTTGTGGGCTAGCTCACCAAATTGTATCTTTTCACTTAATCGCGCACCGCTTCATAAAATATACGCTGACCATCATTCACATCAATAATGGCATCACCACCTTCAATGCCACATACATCATAGTTATTCCATGCAACACTATTGATGTATCCACACAAATGACTATTGCCTAGACCGGATATTGCATATTGAGCAATATCACACGCTTCGGCTGCATCCTCAAAATGGGCTCCAATACCCAATTGTACACCGAGATAGGTAATCGGATCACCGTCTGTCGCTAAGCGCCGCACCACACCCTCACGTGGCATATCACGGATAGCAGGCGTACCAAAAACCACCACATTGCGAATATCATAGCCACCATTGAACAACGAATCCTGAGCTAATTGCTGCGCTACCAATCCTCCCAGGCTATGTCCTGCTAGAATGATTTTTTCTCCGGTTGGTACCGCATCCGAGATCGCCGCTACAACCGCATCTTGATAAGCAGTATCACCAGCTAAACCAGCAAGGATAACCTCCTGGACACCAGTTGCCTGATCTCCAACCAATTCAGTCCCTGATAAAGTCACCAACCACATACGCTCGCCTGGCGCCGTCGGATCGCTTGAACTGCGAACCGTTACCGGCACAATCGATATAGGTCCTACTGTATCATCTGGCCCAGCATAGCCGGAGTCATAAAACGTATACCCATCATACACCAGACGTGCGAGATCATCGGCACTGTTCAGCGTAACATCGAGTTGAGCATTTGCGAGTTGCGTGACGTTTCCTACTATATTGGAGGTGCTTTCCACCGTACCTAAGACAGGCTGCATCAACTGATCGGGATTCGCGATGACATCTTGAAGCGATGCTTGCCAACCTGAAGCAATGGACGATGGTGCTGACTCAGGTGAGGCATCGGGGGAAGTGGTATAGCCGGGTTGTTGATCGACAGGGCGTGTATCTGGTTGATTACCGCCCTGTGCAAACACCAGTGATGGTATACAACTAACAACCAAACCAACGGCAAACACAAGAGAAAGCGAATATTTGATACTGAAAAGCGTTTTTCGAGTGGTGTAGGAGCAGAGTCGAGTCATCCGCTTTGATATATGAACCATGAACATATTCCCTTGCTCTAGATGCTGTAACTTCGCTACATATCATCCTCCTTAGCATAACCCACCGTACTACCTGTACAGCATAGCAGCGGGAGTATCCTCGAAAAAGGGACGGGTGTAACAAAAGCGTCACGTTATGGAAATTGCTGCATCAGTGCATCCAAGGCATCTGGTTTCAACTCAAAGGTAGCTGGTGGTTCCAATCCCACAAGCATCGTTGTATCCACAGTATAGAATTGTATATCATCGCTCTGTAGCACCAGCGCTGCCTTTCCTACATCTAGCATCACATCCTGTGGCATATCGGTCTGCACGTTCCCTTTGAGCATATCGATATAGTCGTTCACTCGTACAAGCTGTTGAGGCAAGGGTTGCTGCTGTAGGCGCTCGAACAATGCTTTGATTACCTGTTGTTGGCGTAGATTGCGCTGGAATTCATCGTCAGCGTGACGCGTCCGAACATACATCAACGCTCTTTTTCCATCCATATGCTGCGGACCTGCGTCAAAATGGAGGTGTGTAATACCATTATTTGAGGTCGGATAGCGTGGATCATCAATAACTGTGGGGACATCTATTGTCACACCGCCGACCAGATCAACAACCTCTTCAAAAGTCACAAAATCAAGCACGGTAAAGTAATCAACCGGAGTATCGAGCAGCTTGCTGACGGTGGCCTTCGCAAACACGCCACCCTGATCACCGCTGACAAGATATGCCTCACCTAACCGACCAGCCTCCCCATTGGGATAGGTCACCCAAAGCGAACGGGGCAGTGACACAATCGTTACATGCTCATTGCGACGATCAAAGCGAACCAACATCACACTGTCAGTACGGCCACCTTCGTCACGCCCCAGCACCAACACCGTCATAACATCATCCAGAGGCACATCTGGCAGCTCAGAGGTCGGAACGACCTTTGCCACTGGCTCAATGTTATCGGGGACAACTGGTCGCACAGTTGCCTATTCTGGCTGTACAAACCACAGCATGAGCAGCAACACCCCTATAAAGGTAAGGCTGGCAAAAACACCGCCTACCATTCCCAAGCGACGTCTCGATGGACCGAAACGCTGTCGTAGAGCGAGCCGAATTGCAGAGAGTGCATGGTCATTGGGTTGGGCAGCAGGTGTTGGGAGTGAGCGCAGGGCTTGGCGCGTGCGGCTGATAGCATGCCAATGAGCATTGCATACCACACATTCGCAGAGGTGATCTTGTACTTCCCGTTCCTGCACCCACGATAGCTCTGCATGAACCGCCAGATATTGCTGTACATCATTGCAATTCATTGTTGTGACTCCTAATCATACAGACGACAGAATCGTACACTTGCCCGCGACAAACGCACGCGTACCGTTGATGGCTTTTCACCAATCAGTGCGGCAATTTCGACCGAAGTAAGACCGACGTACTCATAGAGCAGCAGTGCCTCAGCTTCTTTGGGTCGCAACTGCGACAGGCAATCACGGATCAGCTGCGTCTGCACCACCGTTCCCTCAAAACCAGCGACCACTGCGTCGTTTTGAAAGGGCAGCCAACGCCAGCGTCGCCGCCGTCGCAACGTGTTCAATGCCAGATTCGTCGCAATGCGATACAGCTACGCCGATGGGTGCGACGGCAGTTGGGCAGGATTAAGGGTCACCAGTGCACGCAGAAACGTGTCTTGCAGCAGATCTGCCGCCGTCTCGTGATCCGCAACCAGGCGCAGCAGGTAGCGAAACACCTGCCTGTGATATGCCTCAAACCAGTCGCTTAGCACCTCAGCACGATCAGCTTGGGCCCTGTGTGAAACAACATCCAAACGATAGCTCCTCTGTTGTTTTTATCAATTGTTACTTAGTAAGACACACGAGAGTAGTCAAACGCTACATCAGCGGGGAAATGAGGAAAATTTGACAGTGGGTATTTCTATCGCAGCAACCTCTGCATATGCTAAGATAGGCTCCAATAGGACTCGAAAGCAGAACACGTTGGTACATTCCGCACTGATCATCGTAGATTCACTGGTCAGACGGCTTAAGCAAAAACTGCATCCATACAAACAAGGAGTAGTTTTTACATAGCTTTCATCAAAGGAGTAATTATGTCACTAAATCTGTACATGGTTGGTGTGATTGTCGAAGACATGACCAGATCTGTTGAGTTCTATCGACGGCTTGGAGTTGCAATTCCAGAAAGCAGTGAAAACAAACAGCATGTTGAAATCCAAATGAACGGAGTAACTTTTTTCCTTCATACCAAGCAACTCAATCATATGTAGGACCCCACCAAATCTATTCCAGCAGGAGGATATCGAATTGTTCTCGAATTCTATCTGGAAAGTCGCGAAGCAGTGGATGCAAAATATCAAGAGCTTGTTGATTTTGGATATGAGGGACATTTTGCTCCTTATGAGACACCAATACAAACCTATTTCGCCATGATTAACGATCCTGATGATAATACAATATTGTTGTCGGCAGGTAACCAAGCTACGTAAATACGAGGCGATAGCCGAAATTTCTGTTGCTTCGTAGAGCGTTGATTGCAGCAAACTACAGATAAATCATCTGATCAATCGAGAGTTTCCCATCGTATCGGCACGGTAAAAGCCATCCATAACAGGTGTATATCGTCAGCATGCATCTACATCACTTTTATGAAACGGTCTCAACAACTGCTATTACGCTATAACTGCCATATCAATCAACTCCTCAATCAGTGCAGCCTGTTGCTCCGCTAATAGGGGATGACTCAATAACCTGCGTCCCAGGTAGCTACAATAGATGACGTAAGATCGTGTAATGGCTGTCGCTTCATTCAATCCTAGAGCCTGTAAAAGTGTTTGAATGTAAGCTAGTCGCTGTGCATCAATCGTGGCGACTGTCTCATTGACCACCGAATCACTAAAGGCCCAGGCACGCATAGCCTGTTCTAAGGCACCTGTACGCCCAACTGCAATGTTGATCAACCGCCGCAGCTTCACCTCTGCTGGCAGGTCCTGCTGTTCAATATCAATGATGACGGCATTCACCGCCACCTCACGCCATCGTTCGAGGACTGCCGCGTGGAAATCGGCAATATCTTTGAAGTGCCAGTAAAAACTCCCACGCGAGACACCCAGCGATTTGGCCAGCTTATCGGCTTTGAGCACCGTAAAACCCGACTGAGCCAACTGCGCTAGACCATGATCAAGCCACTGTTCTTTTGATAGTCTATCCATGTCGCTCATTCTACCATACAGTAGTGTATTGACAAAACAACTCCACTGCGCTATGATAAAACCATACAGTAGTGTATGGTTAATTTCTTCCTCTTGAAAGCAGGTTCTATATGATGAAACAAAATCTTGCGCTACGTACTTCAGGAACCCTGGCCATCATAACCGCGCTGTACCATGGCATTTTGGGCGATGCATTGTTGTGCGAACTCGAAATACACCCACCTGAGCACATCACCTTTGTGCGCGCCACCTATCAAATTGGCTCAGTAAGCTGGATTGCGGGAGGACTCCTGCTCATTGCAGCAGCCAACATGCGTTCTAGCTTTGCCAGAAACTGGATTGTTGGTATGTCTGCATTTGTGTATGGATATCCTGCTATTGGCAATTTTATGTTAAGTAAAGGAAAGCCCAGTTTTGGCTGGATCGCTTTGAGTACCGTCATCTTGTTAGCGCTATTAGGGCGAGTTGATCCTACACAAACAACTGAAGAGGCATAGTATGGCTAGTCTGATCGCGGTCCTTCTTGCAACGGTGCTGTTGTTACTGAGTGGACTCCATGTCTTCTGGGCATTTGGCGGGCGCTGGGGCATCAGTGCGGCTATTCCTACAGTTGAACCTGGTGACCAGCGCCTGTTCACGCCATCACCTCTGGCGACGCTGGCAGTGGCTATGGCGCTACTGGTAGCAAGTCTTTTAGTACTGCTCAGGGCAGACATCCTGAGCATCATGCTTCCCAGTTGGATTCCGCGACTCGGCGTGTGGTCCTTGGCGATGGTCTTTGCGCTGCGTGCCATTGGCGACTTTCGCTACGTGGGCTTCTTCAAACGTGTTCGCCAAACGACATTTGCGCGTATGGATACGCAGTTCTACTCGCCATTATGTGTGTTGCTGGCGGTGCTGGCTGGTTTGGTGGGGTTGTAGTAAGAGGTGTTTACATGAACGATCTTGCTTTACAAACTGTGGGATGTTTAGAACTCGTCCTCATCATCTTCGGCTGCAATGTCCATGGCAACCATCTCTTTCCAAGAAACCATAATTTGATCATTTGCACCAGCATTTTGCAGACAAGCAGTTACCATACCAGACTCATTCTTGAGGTCAGGAAAAGTTAATAAGAGCAACGCAATGTCGCGCCAATCGGTACCTGATTTAGGTTTACCACGGCGCTGATAATACGAAATTACTTTGCTTGCAATGAGTTCTGCCGGAGCCATGACCAGCACTTGTTCAATTCGATGGGCGTGTGGAAGATTCTCCACAGATCGAAGATCGACAAGATGGCGATTACCTTCCTTCTGAAACTGATATAATCGATAACCTCGACCCTCACCAACCTCCCGTATGCACACTGCAATTCTAAACTGCTCACTCAAAAACGCTCGTAACTCTTGGGCCAATGATGAAGCACGCGTTGAAAGCAGATCAATATCTTGGGTCATACGTGGCTCAGAAACATACGCATTAACCGCCTGTGCTCCAAAAACCACTACATCGTCACGACCACGTAAATATTCTAGAATCGCATTCTGGATGGTTGCTAATGGTAGCGATTCACGCATTATAAACTCCTGAAATGTCAAAGTATCTGCACTAAACATGCTCATCACCTGATTCGATCATTCTAACGAATAACGAGATTTTGCAAGTATGACTTCATTGTAGGCTAATTGTGCATTGCTTGCAACTGTTAGGATTAGAGTAATATGCGCTGAATTGGTATGCTTATTTGTTATCTGTAGATTAAGAAGATTGTCACAAGCAGTCACCACATAGGAAATGTTTGGTACGAGAAGATATATTATTTATTGGAGGCACTGAGGCACAAACAATCTTCAAACAGTAATTCTCAAATTATTCTAATCACAAAAGTAATACTTATTGCAAAATTTATTAGTAAAGAAATACATCGCTAGTACCAAGTATGTCAAGCACTGCTCTCGTAGGAAGATACGTAAAACTATCCGAAGCTAGTGGCCATCTTCCATTAGATTCTAACTTCGTTTTTAACACATCAAACAAACGTGGCAAATGTATTACATCATTTACTGCATAAGCAATCTGATCTTGACTTAAATGAGGGCTAACCCAGTTTGATAGTTGTTGACTCTTATCAATTTCAACTCTAGTATAGTCCCAAAGTATATTCTTTAAGCCATGTTTTTCTTTAAAAGGATCCAATATTTTAGACGCAATTTTTGTACAAACAATATTCTTTGGTTCGACCATCCATTTATATATCATAAACCGCAAATCGAATATAGCATGATGGAATATTTTACATACATTACGATCTGACAAGAGATTAATAAGGTTACTAGGATAATGATGAGTCACACTTACAATGTACACCCTTGTATCAGGCAAATAAATTTGACATGTACCAATTTGATTTTTCTCCCAATTAAGACCAGACGTCTCAATATCCCATGCTACTAGGCCTTTAGTTTTTGCTAAAACTAAAACCTCAGAGGATAGATCTCCTTCAGAGATGGATACGCTATTTAGAGGTAAATTATTTTTATTCACTATATGAACCCTATTCTGTTTCAGGAAACACACGTTTGGCTAAACTACTTTGTTCTTTTGTGAAAGCAGTAAACTCATCTTGAAGAAACTTATAAAACGTACCACCTTCTTCTACAACCAAGATTGGTATATCTGTGACTCGATCTGGACGATGCTTATGAAAAGTTAGAATAGTCGTGTAATCAAAACGATACATACTGAATAACGGACTTAAAGAAAGATACCATAGAGAAAATTCAACAACTGCTTCTTCGCCACTAAATATATCAATAAAATCTTTACTAGCTTCTTTAATAGTTAAGCGAAGAGTTTCCGGCGACATATCAAATCTTTTTGCTAAATCTTCCACTATTGTATTGTTTTCAGGATCTGGTAGTACTACTCTTATTTGCACATCGGATCTTTTTGCAAGAGTAAGTAATTCATTTCTATTAGCACCTCTCCAAGTCCGTCCATACGCAAAATAAATATCTAATTGTTTTGTCCTTTGAAATAGCTGCGGCCAATCGATATCTCTATAGAAATCACGTGGAACTGTCACTATTCCTGCGTTTCGTATCTCTTCTGCAAGTCTTGCTTCGCTCATTAATTCAGATAAAAAGGCGCGCTTAGCAACCAATTCCCATATTAATGCAAGTGCAACAGACGCAATAAGTAGTCCTCCTAGTTGCTCAGTCACAGATTGAATAGCAGATCGATCTTTTAACCATTGCCAACTGGTAGATATATACAATAATGCAACCCCAAACATAAGAACTATTAGTGTTACAACCGCTGTTCGGAGGTTTGTTCGTTCTTTATATAAATCTTGTGATGGCATCATCCCTCACTATAATTGTTTTATTTTTAAAGATATGTTGTCTGACTCCTTATATTATACAATGGAACATTTTCATATATACCACAAAAATAATATATCATTTTGTTGTGACATTAAATGTCACAACAAAATAGTGATTTTAGTTACATTTCCTACATAAAAACACCGCCAGGCCACACTTAGCCCGACGGCGTTATTACCTCCACCAATATTCCCTCACACATAGCCCAGTGCTTTCATCGCGTCGTGGGTGCTGAGATAGAAGTGATCGGCGCCGACCTTGTCCACAAACCCAATGGATTTAAGCCGATCCATCACCGGGCCTTTGATAGCAGCCAGATGGAGTTCGACCCCGGCGTCGCGCAGTTCCTGGACCAGCGATTCGAGCGTCTCCAGTGCGCTGGCGTCGATGTAGTTGATGGCGGTGCCGATCAACACCAGATGCTTGACATCCGGTCGTTCAGCCACTGCACCCAGCAGCGTATCTTCCAGATATTTGGTGTTGGCAAAGTAGAGGCTTTCGTCGACGCGTACTGCCACCACCTCTGGCCAGGTCTGGACCTCGTGGCGCAGCACATTCAGGTAAGTCTCGCTCTCGCCCAGCCGCCCAACCACCGCAACGTGGGGTCGACTCGAACGCCACAGGAAGAGCACAATCGTGGCCGCAACACCCACGAGAATACCAATTTCGATACCCTGCGTCAGTACGGCGATAAAGGTAATGATGAGTGCAGCCGCATCGGCTTTGTTATAGTGCCATGTGTGCTTAAGTGTTTTTATGTCGAACAACGTCGCGACCGCAACAACGATGATGGCTGCCAGTACCGCCTGTGGCAGGAAGAAGAACAGTGGGGTCAGCAACAACACCGTCACTGCGATCAACACTGCTGTTACAATTGAGGCCAGCCCGGTGTTGGCACCAGCAGTAAAGTTGACCACCGAGCGGCTAAACCCACCCGTCACCGGATAACCCCCCGTGAAAGACGCACCGAGGTTGGCGGCACCGAGAGCAACCAGTTCTTGATTGGCGTTGATCTTCTGCCGTCGTTTACTCGCCAGCGATTTGGCGACCGAGATGCTCTCCATAAAGCCCACAAAACTCAGCGTCAGCATAGTCGGTAAGAGCGCCTGCCAGCGAGCCATATCAAACGTAGGCAATGTCAACGGCGGTAAGCCAGCGGGAATCGCACCAACAATCCTTACATCCGCCGTGTTGTGTAGCGTAAAGCCCCACACCACTAGCGTGCCGACAAGCACGATCACCAACGGCCCGGCTTTGGTGATGGGCATAATGGCGGCTTCAGGCACACGCCATTTTTTTAATTGCTTTCCTAAAAAGGTTTTGAAATAGACCAGCACCACAATTCCGCCGACACCCAAGCCCAACGTTGTGAGATTAGTTGCGCGGATGTTTTCTATCGCATACAGGATCGTCTCATGTATCTGCTCGGTACGCGGAATTTCAATCCCCATCAGGTGTTTAAGCTGACTAAAGCCGATGATGAGGGCCGCCGCGCTGGTAAAACCAGAGATGACCGGATGGCTGAGGAAGTTGACCAGAAAGCCAAGCCGGAACACACCCATGGCAATCTGAGTGATGCCGACCAGCAGGGCCAGAATGAGTGCAAGTGCGATATACTCTTCGGGACTCTGTGCAATCGCGCCAATACCTGCTGCGGTAATCAGTGACATGATGGCGACCGGCCCGACGGCCAGCACACGACTGCTCCCTAACAATCCATAGATCATCAGTGGCAGAATGCTGGCGTATAGCCCCACCTGTGGCGGCAGATCGGCCAGTAGTGCATAGGCCATGCTCTGAGGAACCAGCATAATTGCGACAATGACACCAGCCATAAGATCGCCAACCAGATCCTGGCGTTTGTAGTGAAACAGCCATTCGAGAAATGGGAGATACTGGTGTAGGGCATTGCGGGGTTGCGGAGTTGTTGGTTTCAGTGAATTCGTTGCCATGTGATGCGCTCCTTTCCCATGCTACTTCGCTTCGATCCGCTCGAAATAATCATCGGCGCAGAAGCAGAACGTATCCATCGAGTCCTCATCATATCCAGCATCACACAACTCAGCTTCGGCTCGTTCCCGCGACCAGCCTTCGTTCAGCATGCGGTGCAGCATCCACACCAGTGCGACACGTGAGGCAGTGCGACAGTGAATCAGTACCTTCCCCAACCCGGCCTGTGCCAGTGCTTTGCGAAAAACATCGAGGTGCTCTGGTTCTAGCTCATAGGCAGGTAGGGGCAGGTGCATGTAGCGTAGCCCAACTGACTCGGCCCGTTCAGCCTGAACTGCGGCACGTTCTGGATCGCCACGCATGTTGATGACCAGACCAAAGCCCCGATCAACGAGCCGCTGCCAATCCTTCGGCTGTGGCTGGCCCGCAAGGATGATCTGATCATTCACAATATATTCCAACATCGTTTGTTCTTCAGCAATATGTGTATTAGACATAGAAAGTCCTCCATCTCTCTAGCGTACCGGCAATCCGGCTTCACGCCATGCAATCATGCCACCTACCAGGTTGATTGTATTGGTAAAACCCTGGCTGGTAAGCAATTCACAAGCGGTATGACTGCGTGCTCCTGAACGACACACGAACACAATCGAGCGATCTTTGGGCAACTCTCCACTCCGTTGGAGCACTGTCGACAATGGCATGAGTCGTGCACCATCAATGTGTCCCTGGCCATACTCTTCAGATGTACGTACGTCAACGAGCACAATTGACTCATCCATATGTAGGCGACGGTGCAATTCCGTCGGTGTTAGCGTTTGAATAGGTGTGTATGTTTTTGGTTGGAAACCAAAGAGTGTTTCTAGCATATGTATACCTCTTTCCTCAGACGGACAGGGCCATGCGTGTGGCCCCGTCATCTGTTTCATTTGGTTGTGTGTAGCGGAACCGCTGACGGTAACAACATCATCCTTAGATAAACAACGTGACTTTCGAGCGTGCCGCGTCACCAATGTAGGCCGCAACGCCACCGATCTCAAGCCCATCGATCAGTTCTGTATCGCGAACACCAAGCAACTCACGCGACATATCACAGACGATCATGCGGACGCCAAGTTCCTGGGTCATTGCAAACAATTCCTCGACCGAGCTGACATCGTGATCGCGCATCAGCTTGCGAATAAGGGCTGCACCAGCACCAAAGTAGTTCATCTGCGACATACGTAGCTGTTCGGTTCCGGCAGGCAACATCGCGGTGAAACCACGCTCCAGCAGGTTCTTCCCGGCATAGGTTTTGCCCTTCTTGACGACGCCCAATCCCCAGAAGGTAAAGAACATCGACACCTCTAATCCCATTGAGACTGCGCCAGTAGCAATAATCAGACCGGCAATCGCTTTATCGAGATCGCCAGAGAACATGACCATGGTCAACCGATCTTCGATGCTTTGTGCTGGGGAATTCTCAAGTTCAACCACACGCTGTTCGAGCGATGCGATACGTTCCAGCAAGGCATTCGTATCAACCGATTGTGCCATCTGATCAGCGGGTGCCATTACTTCTGTCATACTGCACCTCTCCTTATGATGTGCGTCGTACATAATGGACATAGAGATCCTGACCATTATCCTGTACGGTTTCCTGCTCAACCAGTTCGACAGTCTTCGCTGTCTTGACCCAGCCCTGGAAATCGGCCACCGAACCACGATCCGTTGCAACCACTTGCAGTACCTGACCAACCGACAGATCGTTGATCGCTTTGCGGCTCTTTACGAGTGGGAGTGGGCATTTCGCACCTTTGACATCGAGTGTTTTATCAAATGAAGTTGTCATAGTATGTATATCCTTTGTTGTATAAAGATAGAATCTGTTCTGTGTCATCTGTAACATCAGTTCACAATCAGGCATTGCTAAGTGCACAAATGTTTTTGCCAAGCTCCAGTTCGCTGGCCTGTTCCTCATTCGGTATAGTCAAACCGATATTGACCCGCTTAATCTCAACGTATTCGGGTGGGAAGACTGGCAGGTGGCCAAGCACGTACGATGTAAACTCTTCCAGTGTACGTGGCTTAAGACCGTCGTTCTGCTGACGAACGGTGCCAAATGGTTCTACAAACAGGCCGTTATCTCCGCCCTCATCAAGATGGCTAAAATGCGCCGGTAGGATCATCGTGTCGTCGGTGATGTGCTGGGGTAGGCGCTCAAACATGCTTTGGTAGAGCATTGGTGTCCACGTCTCACCTTTGCCACCCAGATCTGGCCGCCCAAAAGAGCTGAGGAAGATACCATCACCTGTGAATAGATACGAGTCGCCATCTGGTGCGGTAAACAGATAGTTGACCTGTCCGAGCGTATGGCCGGGGAACCAGACGACCTTCAGACTAAATTGACCAATCGTAAAGGTTTGTCCATCAACGAGATGGTGGTAATCGATCTTTGCAGGGAGCATATCAATGGGATGAATGGCATCGTATGCGTGGACATAGTAGGGTACGCCCAGTCGTTGTGCTAACGCTGGCCCACCGCTGATATGGTCGGCGTGGATGTGTGTGTCAAATATTTCCTTAATTGTTACGTTCGCCTCTTGTGCAACGGTGAGGTAGTACTCAATATGGCGCAGTGGATCAACAATGGCTGCAACACCATCGCTGATGACCATAAAGCTCAGGTCTCCACGGGCCGGGCGCGCAATCTGCACGATACGGCCAGAGGGCTTGTTCACAACATCACGGATATCGTAGAAGTTGCCCCAGCTTGCGATTCCACCTTCGAGATAGGCAGCCTGAATACCCTGGCCTTGCAGCAGTTCCGCAACATACTGAGACGCGCCCTCTTTCGCACAGATAACGAGAATGTCACGATCAGCAGGCACCCGCGCAATTGATCCTTCTTCGTCTTCAATAAAGTCATAGTAGGGTAGATTAACTACCTCCAGCGCTGAACGACCTTCAACACCCCAGCGCTTAAAGTCTTCTGCATTACGCACATCAAGGATAAAGAGCGGCTCGTTACGAAGTAGTTTGGCATAGAGATCTGTGACCGGCAAAGATGGCGCAGTTACTTGTGTATCAGTGGTTGTCATGGTAAAACCTCCCTCGAGCAATATGTTCAAATTTGTGTGTTTTGTCACGTATTTCGTTACGGCTTTTATGATATACGGGTAATGTAAGAAGCGTACGAGGGTTTTGTAAGGGGAGTGTAAGGGATGGTAGGGTTTAAGAGTTAGAGATTAAAAATTAGAGGCTGGCGATCAAACTACCCTCGTCACCTCGTATCTCCCAATATCCTTTTAAGGTTAAAAACTACCAGGATACCAAAAAGAATCATACTCCTAAAACGTGTGCAATACCGAAAATATTCCTTTGCCCGAGGTGATTATGTCGTCACCACAGCTTTTGCTGCTTGACAATCAGCACTTGTTCCCGTGATCTGTTGAGCTACAACATAAACACACACTGGGAGTAGCATGCGTCACAACAACTCAGCAGTATCTTCATAAATTTCACGAATCTCTACCAGAGCTTTTTACTCATCAACCAAATCATTGGGGTATTATTGCATTTTGCGTGTTAAAATGCTCATTACGATGAGTAAATAAACACATATGAATGCATGTGGAATGTGTTGAAACTCTCCAATCTTGAGAGCGAACACCTGGAAGTACAAGATTGAAGAATCGTGAATAGACATATTATTAACATTAACAGGGATTCGACAGAACAAAGCGAGCTTTTGCAATCGTTCATCGTTGAGGTGGGAAAAATCCGCCTTGATCGATGGGAGTACTATCGCACGACACCACATCTGAAGCAGAAGCGCTTCACCCAGGAAGATTTGAATGACTCCGTCTGTCCATCATATAAAAACTACCTAAAGAAACGCTCACAGCGGTTGCCTTCACGCAAAATGGTCATGGATATTGTTGACTATCTGGAATGCACCATACACGAGCGTAACACATTATTACTGGCTGCTCATTATGTTCCTATGCTATTTGATCCGACAGGCAGTCACCTTGAGCAACTTCTTGATGTAGGGCGCAGCAAAGAGCTACCTGAGCGTATTTGTTTGCCATAATCCCAAACTTTTCAGGGGCAGTATTGCCCTTGTTTTAACCAAGACATATCACCTACTATTGTTTTCGCAAGTACGCACACTAAATAAGGAATGTATCTGTTGAATGATGAAAGCGACTGCTACATCTTTCCAATGGATGTGTATGTATTCTCTCATGAAATTCATAAGAAAGGTGATTGATATGGCTTTGCCAAAAAGCGATTTAACTCCAGACAATTGCGTGTTTCTGATGATCGACCATCAGGTTGGGTTAATGCAGTTCCTAACCTCAATAGAACCGATGCAACTCAAGCATAATATTCTCGGCCATGCCAAGACCGCCAAGGCTTTCGACATTCCAGTTATTATGGGCACAAGTTGGCCCACAGGACCAAATGGCCCAACCATGCCTGAACGCAAGGCGCTGTTTCCCGAGGTTGAGGTTATCGACCGTCCATATGTAAATTTCTGGAACGATACAACTTCAAAGGCAGCCGTTGCGGCAACTGGTCGCAAGAAACTTGTTATCTCCGGGCTTGCTACAGAAGTCTGCGCTGCGTTTCCCGCCATTTCAGCGCTTCGTGAAGGCTATGAGACATATGTGGTAATCGATGCATGCGCGGACTTCAATCCACTTATTACAGATGTAACGACCCGTCGTCTTGCCGCTGCTGGTGTGATCGTAACCACATGGGTTGCAGTACTTGCTGAACTTGCTGCCAACACACAGGTGCATGGCAAATACATCGGCTCACTTTTGAGCGAACATATGGGGCAATACTACGCAGCTATGAATAACTTTCTTGGTGTCGCAACCAACGCTGAGGAAGTCAAGAGTAATGTCGGACTTACTGGACAACCACCGATTCCGCAGGCAGGGCTTTAATCCGAAAAGTTACACATTAATCTTAAATTTGATCAGGTTATACAACGGCGGGCGTGGATATGCATCACGCCCGTTTGGGGTGGCCTGATGGTTATGATGGGAAATACATCCACTAGCGATGTCCCGAAAACCACAACGTGCTTGCTTTCACCACGTAGCGGATTAATCTGAGAGCGGTAACGTAAAACGAAAGGTACTTCCCCGATCTGGTCCATCGCTTGTGGCATAGAGTTCGCCACCCATCGCCCACACCAGATGACGTGTGATCGTCAGGCCAATACCGCTACCACCACTGCTGCGCGACCGTGAATGATCCACCCGATAGAAACGCTCAAACAGATAGGGCAATGCCTCAGCCGGAATACCAATACCGTTATCTTGTATGCTGACCTGTACCGCACGTTCAGTCGTGCGAACACGCACGATGATGTGACCACCCTCTGGTGTATATTGGATAGCATTGCCAATGAGATTGATCAGAATTTGCGCCGTCCGATCAGCATCAGCATGAACGTGTAGAGCATCCATCGAAACACCGATATCAAGCGTGAGCCCTTGTGCGCTGATCTGTGGGTGAAGCTGCTCGACGACCCGCTGTACCAGAGGCATAAGATCGAAATATGTTAACTGGAGTTCGACCTGACCTGCCTCCACCCGTGAGAGCATCTGGAGATCATCCACCAAACGTCGGAGTCGACGCACTTCGTGTTGCATTGCGTTTAGTGTTTGGGGATCATTGGAGAAAATGCCATCAACCAGGCCTTCAAGGTAGCCCTCAACGCCCGTAAGCGGTGTCCGTAACTCGTGGGCAACATTACCAATCAACGCCACACGCTGCTGCTCAACCTGTTCCAGTACCGTCGCCATCTGATTGAAATTCGTGGCCAGAGTTGCTAACTCATCGCTCGTCGGCACAGTTACCCGTTCATCATAGTGGCCTGCCGCAATCCGCTGGCTACTCTGTGCAATCTGGCGCAGCGGCTGTAGAATTTCTCGTACCAGCAACACACTTGCTATGGCACCCACCAACGTGGCGGCCAGCCCAGCGACAACCAGAGATTGGGAGACCGTGCGACGGACACTTGTCAGCAGGATAGTACTGAGTTGTTCATCAGTAGCTTGTGTGTCAATCCCTTCAACTGTGGAGGAAAGTTCACTGACAGCCGTAGCAGCAGCGTATTCAGAGACAACATTTGCAGTCCATGCTAATGTCACCACACCAACAATGACTACCAGCAGAGAAGCAGCGATGATGCGCCAACGGAGTTGTCGCCAGATACTCATGATGGTATGTCCACAAACTTATAGCCAACACCACGCACCGTACGGATCAACGTCTCGCCTGTCGCGGACTCCAACTTCCGTCGTACCTGCCCGACATACACATCAACGACACGATCTGTGCCATAGAAGTTATCGCTCCACACGAGATCAATAATCTGTTCACGGCTCAGTACCCGATTCGCATGCTGTGCAAGTGCCAGCAGGACATCAAACTCGGTGGTGGTTAATTCAAGTGGTTGCCCGTTGATGTGCACCTCTCGACTTTCAGGGTTAATCTGCATGTGTTGAAACCGCAGGGTTGAGTCTACGGTTGTCCGTATGTCACGCTGCCGCCGTAGAATAGCCTGCACCCGTGCGACAAGTTCACGTGGGCTAAAGGGCTTGGTCAGATAATCATCGGCACCAATACGCAGACCGGCAACACGGTCGGCCTCTTCACTGCGTGCCGTTAACATCAGGATGTAGACCTGCGACTCCTGACGAAGACGAGCAGCAACTTCCATCCCATCCATACCGGGCAACATCAAATCGAGGATAACCAGATCGGGTTGCAGCTCTTTCGCTATAGTCACAGCTTCCTGCCCATTATCAATACAGACGACGCGAAAGCCTTCATGCTCAAGATAAGCACGCACAACATGACGAATACTAGCTTCATCATCAACAATAAGTATGGTTCCTGGTGCTGTAATTATCATTATGATCAATTCTCGGAAAGCAACAAACTGTATAAACACCCTAACATTGTACTACGCTTCAAGGCACATACCGCAATCGATGATACCTCTTCTAAACGACAAAACGCCATATATCTATGTCCATAGTTGACAGAAGTATATATTATTGCTACTATAATATATAAGTATATACTAACTTTTTTATTAATACCGTCTTAGCTTAACTGAATAAGTTCTTCTAAAGTACCGCTTGTCTAGTTATGGAGATCCTATGCACGGGTTACACTCCCTCCCCATTCCTGGAGTCGGTGATGTTTATTTTAAGCAGCAACCGTTCTACTTGACTATTTCGGAAAACCTCCGACAGCACTATTCGTTTGATCCTACGGGTCGTTTCCTTACCGGGTACCTCGATGGTGTAAACTATCGGCGTGGGCTGGGCAGCAACATCCTACGCCGAGAAATGACCGGGCCAGCAACCAAGACTCGCCACATGCTCTCCAATGACGAAAGTCAGTCGCTCATTGACGACGTTCACACACGAGTTGCCCACATCGCGGCGCATGTTGAGCATCATGCACCACATCATCGTGATCTGTTACCATGGTTAGAGACTATTCTCACCTGGGATTATCCACGCCTGTGTAAAGAGTATGAACTCTTTCGGAGTATCTACAAACCCATCAGCATTTTGCCACCTGATCAGTATCAGGCGATTGTGCTGCAAGCGGCTGAAGGATGTTCCTGGAATAAATGCACGTTCTGCACATTGTATCGCGACCGCAAGTTTCGTATCAAGTGTCCGACAACCTTCCGATTGCACATTCAGCGAATCAAAGAGTTTTTTGGTCCCGCCATTGGCCTGCGGAAATCGATCTTTCTGGGAGATGGGAACGCACTCATCATTCCACAACAACGTTTGATCGAATTGTTACGCATTGTTCAAGAAGAATTTCCTATAGGGTCGTCCAAAACAGATGAAAACTACAAACTCAAAGGTGTTTATTCATTCTTGGATATCTTTGGGGCAGAACGCAAAACAGTGGACGAATATCGTGAATTACGTGAGTGTGGGGTAAAACGCATCTATGTGGGTCTTGAGACTGGCGACGATGAACTCTTTACACTACTCAACAAACCTGGCTCCCCTGAGGCATGCACCGAGGTTGTGCAAACGATCAAGCAAGCGGGTATCAATGTGGGCGTGATTCTACTGGCAGGCGCGGGTGGTGATCGGTTTGCAAAGCAACACCTTGACCATTCGATCAAGCAAATCGCTGCGATGGGTCTCCGAAAGGGTGATCTGGTATATGTGTCTCCGCTGGTGCTATCAGGGAACGAAGAATACATCCAGCAAATGCAGGACGCGAACGCACGCTCACTCAACGAGCAAGAAACCTGTGAACAGGTAGTGCAACTTAAAGAAGGGCTACGACATGGCTGTGGACATGGGCCAAAGGTCAGTCTTTACCACATTGAGGAGTTTATCTACTAAGGCTCAATCCTGTCATCTTCACCAGTCAACACACGCTCGATGCGTGCTCACATGGCCGCATCGGCATGTCCTCCTTCGCGATCCCCTACGCACAGACAATAGGCACCACGTCCCTCCTGCTGATACACCTCCAAACGATACTCGCCCGTTGCGGGGAGAGGCGGCACATGGCTCTGAACCAGGACATACTCGCGTCCAGCAATCGTGAGTTGGCTGTCCAGAAGCGCTGGTGTGACACCATCAATCGGGAGTTCTGGCCCGTGTAGCGTTATGGTAGCCTGGAAACCATTAGCATAATTTTGTGCAGGGATTAGCAGCATGGCTCGTATGCCAGTCCCTGTCGTACAGAAAAAGCGTAGTATTCGATAGGTTTACTCGGATCAACACGTCCAAAGATTGCCTGTGCAATAGTTGGATCAGCAATCACGAATGGTGCATCCTTATCAGGTGAACCAAGATCATTGGCAATCCCTAAATGCCAACGCGCCAACAGTAGCCATACTAACAACAGTATTGTACTGAGAACAATGCTCATTCGCGCCTCCTTAGACTTTCAGGTATCCCTCAAAGCTATCGTTCACCCAGATGGACATCACGATCAAGCTGTCTTGTTGAGACAATGGTTTGAACGCGTGCCGATAATTGTGTAAATGTCATCGCAAGATCTGGGAGAAGGGGATAGTCACATATATGCTCGTGGATTTGAGATTCGATAGATGTATATTCTGCCCGAAATTGCAATGGATCGGTAATAGTATGCAGCAGATCACAACGTGCCGCAAGATGCCAGTAGGCCGTATACATCGATGCAAAACGGAGTGTATCATCCATATTCATCTCCTTGATTACGTGTCGCTTCAATAATCCAGAGACCAGGTTGATTACAAAATGGTGCCCAGTCGTATCCGGCATACTCTCGACGCACGTGTAATCCTGCTTTCGACAACTGGTCATACAGTTCAGTGCACTGAAGCACCACATTGGGAAGTGAAACCGCCACACACTCAATACAGCGCCCCATAAACCACACTTCATACGCGGTTAGTACGTCAAAACGCTCTGAGTTGTGTACGTTGTAGCCAATATATTGACGGTATGTGATGTCACCTATGCTTTTATGACGAGCTAACGTCAGTTCTTGACTCTGGAGATTTTCATACATCCATAAGTTGAGTAACAGGGTTCCTCCAGGTGCAAGATGTTGGGCAAGATTGTTGAGAATGGTTTGTCTTTCTCCAGAGTCAAGTATGTGCTGAAACATGTAAAACATATAGATGAGCGGGAAACGACGTTGACACATCACATCAGTTGCATTGTCTGATAACACCGTCAGATATGGCATAAGATTTGGTTGATTAGCAAGCCGAGTCAATATGGCCTGCCGCATTGCCGCCGCTGGCTCAACACAATATACTGCCACCCCACGTGCTGCGAGTGCAAGTGCAAGATCCCCCTGTCCAGCGCCAACATCGAGTGCGGCACCTGCACGCAACGCATACGTCAGTATAAAATTAGCCTCCATCTGGTCATCATAGGGTGATGTAAATAAACCGTAGAATGGTGCAATGGTGTTATACGCATTGATTACACTGGCCATTATGACATTCTTTTCTGTCACAAAACATCACCCTATCTAGCGTGCTTGCAGATCAATTCCATACCTCCGGCGCTCTCAACATCTGTTCAAACACCTGATGTGTCTGATAACGGGTAGACTCTACGCCTTCAACCTCGCTATACTGTGAAAGACGACCTGCGGCAGTACATAACAACTTCGATAATAGTAAGAAACCGTCAGGTTGTAGCCTCAGCCCGGCGTCAACCATCCAGAGCTGAATAGCACCACGCGAGTCAAGGCATACACCATAGCTTCCATCAGGAGTAAACCAGTTAGGTGCATCCGGCGTCCAACGTTCTATCAGATGCGTGAGTATCGTAAGATCTTCCACCGGCAACTGGATGTGTACACGCCCCCATACCAACAACACCAAATGCTCGCTATAATACCTGATATAGTGGTGATCACTAATAGAACTCAAGACACATGTATTAGGCATGGACCGATTCCAGATGCAATTCTCTCATAAGTTGTTGTACCCACATCTGAATACGTGAATCGGTGAGACCAGCTGTATTATCATTATCGATAGCTAAACCCATAAATTTGCCATCTTCAAGCGCGGCTGAGTCGATAAAATCATACCCCTCAGTTGACCAGTACCCTACAATAGTTGCACCAAGTTCTCGTACATGCTTCCCAATGATACCAATAGCATCTTGATAGGTATCTGGGTAGCCGCCCTCATCACCACAACCGAAAAGGGCCACTCGCTTGCCAGTGAAGTCTATGGTGTCGAGTTGCGAGAATTTATCGTACCAATCATCTTGGAGTTCTCCGATATTCCACGTAGAACAGCCAATAAGCACCACATCATATGACTGCATATCCTGTACGTCACATGTGGCAACATCGTAGAGGTCTATCGTTATCGAAATATCTGATTCCAACTGAACTTTTATTTGTTCGGCAGCTTCCTTTGTATTGTCTAATGTGCTTCCATAGAAAATACCAATACGCATATCTCATCCTTTCATAAGCTTTTCAATATGAAAAGTAGCAACTCAAAACAATAACAGCTAATTACCCATCAGTCGGCTCAGAACCCCTAAAATCCGTGTTATCATTTTCCTCTGATAACATATCCACAGTTGTTTGAAGCAGATCAACCAGCGCGACAAAATCACCTCCCGTCAGATAAAATCCCACCCCGTACATCCACAACTGCACTGCACCCGACGAGTCGCAAAAACAGTTGACAGAGCGACCACCACAGAAAGGGCGTCCTGATTGTTGCGTCCAATGACGTAACGTGCGATAGGCATGAATAAGCTCATGCGGATGCAGGAAAACTATCGAGCGTTGCCAGCGTAACGCCAACAATCCATCTTCACATACCGTCACTGTACGTTGATTACCACGATAAGCGATTTGTCGGAGTAAATGTTGCATAAGAGACTCCGTATAGAGAAAAACGTGTTTGCCAACTTAGTCTAAAAAAAGATATGTATCCGAATATAATTTATTAGCACATACTAATACAAAAAATTTTATAAGTCAAATACGAATATGTACTAGTCATAAGATAACCAGCCACAACTCTATACAGATATATAAGGGCGTTTTAACGTCCAGAGGTTGACAATCATAAAGCCCACGCAACCAAAGAATAACGCTAACAGGGGAGCAAATACGTTACTATAGATAGGTGCAGAGGGTTTGTTAAAGTAAGCACTTAACCACAAACCCGCCATATTATATCCGGCTTCTCACGCGATCGATGATGAAGCAAACGTAACCAGATGATACCTGGTGACAGTGTGGTCAAGGGGGTTACGTGCGCTTAAAGCATACATAATCACAATACATCTTTATGGAATAAGCAACACCTACCCCTCCTTCGCAATGATCAAGCACCTCACTGAGGAGCACCAGGTAAAGGAGGAGAACCATGAAACGGTTTATAGCACTCTTATTTTTAGTGGCCTTATGTTTTACGGCCCTGGTACCAAACACAACCGCTCAGGCCGCACCACGTATACGCTGTTTTCCTGAAACCGGCCTCTGTGTCTCCAGCCCTATCCTTGAATACTGGGAGCAAAATGGCGGCTTACCGGTCTTTGGTTACCCCATCAGTGATCGCCATATGGAGACATGTGAAGGATGGATCGGCTCTGTGCAATGGTTTGAACGCAATCGATTAGAAGATCACGGGGCAGAGGGCATTATGTCAGGCCGGATTGGAGCACTCTATCTCCAAGCCTTCCACGATCAATGGCGCAACTATCCTACAGTAACAGAAGCGCCTCCAGGAGGCCGTTTCTTCCCGGAAACAGGGCATAGTTTATATGGTATGTTTTTGAGCTACTGGAACAACAATGGTGGATTGGCACGTTTTGTTACCCCATCACAGAACCACATATGGAGATCCTTTTTGATTTTGAGGGCACCGTTCAATACTTCGAACGCAGCCGCATGGAGTATCATCCAGAATTGAGTGGTACTCCCCATGTCGTATCCCTGGGCTTACTGGGCAAAGACATTTACAGATACTACGATGAGTGTGCCCCCGTCTCGGTAGCATTACAAACAACCGTTGCAATGTATCCCGATCTACTGAGTTGTGCGTCCGACTACCCACGTGAGAATGTGCAGATAGCTGTACAACCCTTTGAACGCGGCTCCATGCTCTGGGTTGAAAATCCCTACTATGATAGTGGCACAATTTGGGTTATCTTCTACGATGGTGCACGCAATATGCTGGTTAATCAGAGCTATATCGACATGTGGCGTGAAGGGTTGCCCCTCAGCGATGAAACACCACCACCAAGCTTAATAGCACCGATCCGTGGATTTGGCTATGTCTGGCGAACGTACCCCGAAGTACGCTATAACCTGGGCTGGGCCACTGCCCCCGAACAGACAGGTCAAGGGACAGCGCAGATGTTCCGTGGTGGCCCATGGGTCATTCATCGCATGGGCAATAACCATGTCTTTATCTTACAGGTTAATGGACGTGCTGATGATATTCCACGACCATAACACCTATGCTTTAGCACGTATTTCATGCGATTAGTATCAAGATGAGGCGCCATGTATGCATGTGCACATGGCGCCTGAAATACTAAAAGAATAGTTGGTGACATCATGCAGCGAAAAGGCATCGTAACATATTTACTTATCACCTTTGTCCTGACCTATGCAATTGAGGGCATGCTCATCGTAAGTGGCTTTCGCTTGACGAGCACTCCACCAATGTATGGACAGTTTGTGATCGCTGCCGTGATATGGATTCCTACGCTGGCAACCATCCTGACGATGCGTTTTGTTGCACATGAGCCACGTCATTCGTTGAACCTTCGTCTTGGATCATTACGCTCGTATCTCATTACTATGTTGGTTGTCCCTGCGTGTTTCGCTGTTATTTATGGACTTACCTAGCTCGTGGGGCTAGGTCAACCAGACTGGCAACTCACCCATTTCTTGAATTTACTTCGCACTACCAACGCAGATCTCTCCACTATGCCACAACCCACAGTGCTCTTGCTGATTATGTTGCTCACCACTTCTCTCTTTACGCCATTTATGAACGATATCTTTGGGTTGGGCGAGGAGATTGGTTGGCGTGGGTATTTATTACCCCGATTGATGCCGCTTGGCAAAACAAAAGCATATCTGTTGCTTGGTGTTATCTGAGGTTTGTGGCATGCCCCCCTGATCCTGATAGGGTTCAACTATCCAGGGTATCCGCTACTTCTGGTAGGTCTCACAGGTCTTATTGGAATCAGTGTGTGGTTAGCAGTAGGGTTATGGGAGGTCTGGCGCGGACAAACGACGATGCTTAAACAACACAAGCATGTAACAGCATAAATGAGACAACTCATTGTTATGCAAAGGAGGATATGGTGAATCAACTCAACCAAGAACAAATACATCAGCACGTCACTATCTTAGGTTGGCTCCACATCATCATGCATGCATTTTTCCGGTGATTGGTGGATTTGTGTACATATTGTTAACTGGTATTGGAGTAACAACTGGTGATCCAGAGGCTGTTGCAATTTTGCGTGTTGCTGGAGCAGCGATTGGTATCTTTCTAGGCGTACTTGGATTACCGGGAATCATCGCTGGGTACGGCTTGCTGATGCGTAGGACGTGGGGCCGCATATTGGGAATCGTTATTGGCATCTTGAATATTGCCAATGTTCCTGTAGGGACCATCGTAGGTGCTTATACCATCTGGATTCTCCTGCAGGATGAAACTGCTGACTATTTTACAAACCATGAAATAATCCCTAAAGTCAGCAATGTCCATCCATAATAAGAATTATTTGGGGTGGAGGGATATGATGAAACGCGCACTAGGTCTTTTACTCATACTGTTTACAACAGCGTTGTTTCCTACAAACAGCGCCGCAACAACTACACAACAGCGTATACTCTGCTTCAATGAAATCGGTTACTGCATATCTGGCCCTATTCTGAATTATTGGGAAAAGAATAGTGGATTAGCCGTTTTTGGCTATCCGATCATTGAACCACGAGGAGCAACTATCGAAAACTGGAGTGGCACCGTCCAATGGTTTGAGCGCAATCGACTGGAAGATCACGGAGCAGAAGGTGTTATGTCCGGGCGTGTAGGTGTCCAGCTACTCGAACTGAATGCACTACCGTGGCAAACGCTACCACAGGCAACTGATGTGCCTTCCCTCTGTCGCTTCTTTGCTGAGACCAACCACAGTCTCTGTGAGGATTTTCTCCATTATTGGAATCGGTATGGTGGTCTTGAACGATTTGGTTATCCCATTAGCGAACCATTTACCACCACGATAGACGAATGGAGTGGTACTGTCCAATATTTTGAACGCGCCCGTATGGAATATCACCCTGAACATACACCGCCACACAATGTCTTACTCGGGCGGCTGGGACATGAAGTGTATATGCGAATAAAGCTGGTTGGCCCGCCCAGAGAAGCAAATGGGTGTTATATGCTTGCCGGACCACTCCACCAAACCGTTATCGCTTACCATCATTTGTTAGGATGCCCTCTATTTACCAGCAAACAGGTGGTTATGCCCCAACCAACCTCCTCACGCATTATGCCTATGGCTGTACAACCCTTTGAGCACGGCGCTATGATCTGGTACAACGTCCTGGGCTTTTACACGAATTCACCAGGGACCATTATCGTGTTGTTTGATAGCGATCAGTGTAGATGCGAATATCAACAGTATCAGGATACCTGGCGTGAGGGAGAACCTATCACGATTGAGGATGAACCACCTCAAGGATTCCACAAACCAATGCGAGGGTTTGGAAAAATCTGGAGCGAACACCAAGAAATCCGTGAACGCCTGGGCTGAGCTATCGCTCCTGAACAAGGCGAAGAGGCCCACTACCAACGATTTGACCGAGGCACGATGCTGTACCGCATCACCACAGATCGCGTCTATATCTTCATTAGGGATGGTGCCTTTGAGAATATCCCACGCATCCCATAACTATCCAGCGAGCCTTGCTCATCTCTTACGGAGGTATAACCTATGACCACTCAAACCAAACGCATAACCACACTTCGCTGGATTGCGCGCATAACCGGATTAGCACTCTTTCTCTTGTGGGGAGCCTTCTTTGTTGAGCATCTCCGCGAGTTTATGAACCTTCACAATGTCCCTCCACTGTATGTGTGGCTCATTCAGGCCGTGCATCTTATATTCCTCCTGGGTTACATTATTGCACTCAAATGGGAGTATACGGGCAGTTTAATGGTTATTGCAGGATCAGCAATCTTTTTCGCGGCCACAGCCGGAAGTAACTTTGCACCCTTCTTTATCATCAGCATTACACCAGCATTGGTGTATCTCTTCTGCTGGTGGCAAAGCAAAGCACCTTCATCAGCGATGTTGCCAAGGTAGAGAGGACTAAGGTGATATCGCTCCCAGCTCTGTTGGTAAGCCTAACAAAGCTGGGATGGCAGATCTATACCGTTACCAAAACGACTATCACCGTATATCAATATCGGAGAATTGCAGTGAGTGGTATCGTATCAGAATCATATGCTGTATCTACTGCATAAACGATCCCTTTATGCATCATTGTTTCACATACAGCATCATTCACAAGCTCAACATCATTCGCATTTGCCTTTGTGTGCATTGTGACCGAAGCTGTTTGCGGATCAAACACACCCCATTGTTGGTAATGTGTATCAACAAATAACGTATCCACACGTCCATGATGGGCCGCACTTATGATCGTTGGTAAATCGTTTGTAACCAGTCGGGTGTGTGTGGTTTTGTAACGTTGATACTGTTCAAGAGCAGCTTTCTGTGTTTGCTGAAAAAGCGGCGCAGCAAGTGCCCAACCGCGCATATGCAGTTCTGCAATGCTCAACGAATTAGGATTACTCATGATATCCTGTTCGAGTAGATGCGGATAGGTATTGGCTTTGCGATAGATTGATAAAAGATATTGCACACCAGTGAGTATGAGAGGAGCTTGCTTAGTATGCAATACCTGTTGCACGCCATAATCAATTTGTTGAAAATAGCGCAAAATACCTGCTTTCATTGTATCACCAGGAGCAGTCACACCACGATACACTATCCCTGAAATCCCTCTTAAACCAGGCATGCTAGGACGAACATGCGACTCAGACGTAAAATCATCAAAACGGAGGGTTTCCTCCAGGCTTTTCGGGATATCACGCAATGGGAGCATGTCAACATGGTAATGTGTTCCATGAAGCAGTTTGACATCCTGAAGATTAAGTAACAGAAGATAAAATTCCCCGTCATCATTCAGAAGCGGAAGAAGTGGCGTAATATAAAACCGCTTATCAACAACAACCATTTCTTCAAGCACAAAGGGGACACGATAGATACGAGCAGTGTTTGGAGCGACAAAAAGAGACAGACTACTGTTGTAAAATTGCCCTAAATACTGTGCATCTAACAGTGTCCTCACTGGGCCTAGCATCTTTTGCAAAACTGACGGATGATCTCCACGCAAAGCCATTAACTGTGCTGCTCTTCGGAGTGAATTTTCTAATCGAATAGCCGTTTTTTGCCCTTCAGATGGGTTTTCACTGGGGGGTAAAAACAATGAGAGACATACTAATCCTGATTCTTCAATAAGTGCTTGTATTTCAGTACTGGATGCTAAACCAATATCTGCTATTTCATTCATAGTAACATGCTCCTTTCGCCATCGCACCCAACATGAACAGTGCTGATACACGCTCTTGCTCCCCAAGACAAGAGACTCAGTCAGGCGAGAGTTGTGGCATCGTCGAGTTCATCTGAGCAAGCAGTGCACGCACCTCTGCATCAGTGGTCTGCGTAAAATCTTCATACCATAATCCGATTGCATATAGTGGCTCAGGTGCGATAATCCAGATAAATTCATCAACATCCTCTGCGAGAAGGGCGCAACTATCGTAAGATACGACTGGTACTGCAACAATGACTCGGGCAGGATCTTGCTGGCGGACAACACGACACGCCGCTTGCATTGTCATCCCTGTCGCTAAACCATCATCAACGAGGATTATGGTTTTTCCCTGTAGCACTAAAGTTGAGCGCTGTACAGCATATGTGCGTTCACGTCGCTGTAGTTCCTGCCATTCTCTATCAACAACCGAGTTAAGGAGCCATTTGGGGATGCCAAAATCAGCAATCACTTCTTCATTCAGCACACAAATGCCGCCAGACGCAACCGCACCCATAGCTAGTTCTTGATGGCCAGGTACACCCAGTTTTCGTACTAGCAAAAGGTCCAACGGAGCATGGAGTGTACAAGCAACCTCAAACGCAACCGGAACACCACCACGTGGCAGAGCCAACACCACGATATCTGGACAATATGCATACCTCACCAGGTAGTGGGCTAGTTGCTGTCCGGCATCGCTACGATCCTGAAAGCGGTATGGGTTTATTGCCATATCGAATGTCTCTACAACTGGCTCATACATAATTGTGTCTCTTTCACTGAAGTGATGGGTCAAGAAACGCTAACTGGGTCACCCAAAGGAGTGTATAGGTGGGATTATGATCAGTATGTATCGGGATGCTTCAGTGTAACACTATTTATATCTTACAAACGTTATGATCACTTCACACACAGTAATCGTCATAACATTGTCCAAAAGGTGCATAAACATTTCTCAGCAGTGAAGGTTTGTTGTCGAATCTACCTGTTGAGAGCGAGTACCATGAAACTCAGAAGGAACACTCAATCCCTCAGAGCGGCATTTTGCTATGTACACAAGGGGGTGATTACCGTGAAAAAAGACACCATTGGGGAATGGACCAAAGAAAATGCCGAAGTGAATATTCGGCGTTGGCTCATCAAACAAGGCTTGTGGGCGCCGGGTGCAGAATTGGTGAATTCAGCAGAGCAGATCGATGATGAATCGAGCAGTAGTAATATGGGGGAAGAGGTTTTAGCAGTAGAGCAACCTACACGAGATATGGTTCATCAGGACTTACGAAAGGAAACAGATTCTGTCGGATCAAACCAGGAAACCTCGTATACACAGTCGTGATTCAAGCGCATCTGGCATTCCTTGAACAGGAAATCGTCTACATGTTACAAACATAGTCAATAATCAAACTACCGTGGTGTAAAAAAACACCACGGTAGTCTTATAATAGCAAACAAGTGTCTCATACCATTTTAGGTGATAAGGCGAATAGTGAGTGGGTAACGATAAGTCAATCCTTTATTCGACTCAAGCGCTGCCATTATTGCTAAAACGATATGGAGGATAATCAATGCCGGAACCAAAATAAAACCAATTAAGACGAAGGTTAATGCCATTGCTACCAACATATAAATAGTGATTGAGATCTGAAAATTCAAGGCTTCTTTGCCTTGCTCAGCAACAAAAGCATTAGTATCTTTTTTAACAAGCCAGATAACCAATGGGGCAATAATATTACCAAATGGAAAAAGATAACCGGCAAATGTCGAAAGATGCGTAAGCACTCCCAAATTACGTGAATCCTGCGATATTTCCTGATACTGATGTTGTGATATTTCGCTGTATGGTGATTGTTGCTGTGATGGGTGATTATCCATTGACATGAGTTGTCCCTTCCAGATTAATGTATGTATCGTTTCATGTTACGTATTAATGATCCATAAAGTTGCAGCCAGATCAATAGCGAGATAAAGAAAGCATCTGTATACCTGGTACACAGATGCTTTTAGCAGTAACTATATCACTATCAATCACCTAGGTAGTGCCATCGTCCTCAAACGGATCTTCAGGAATCATGCCATCGTCCTCAAACGGATCTTCAGGAATCATGCCATCGTCCTCAAACGGATCTTCAGGAATCATGCCATCGTCCTCAAACGGATCTTCAGGCGTGGAAGTCAGATCATCAGGGGTGGGCGTAGGCGTCTGCCTGGGAGCAGGTGTCGGTGCTATATCATCGTTGGATGGATCGTCGGGAGTCGTAGCGTCTGCCGGAGCATCACCAATCGTTGATGAAGCATTTACTGGGACAATACAGGTCAATTCAAGCAGGTCACGGAATGTGCCACGCTCACGTACAACCACCGGATATGTACCACCTTGTTCATCACCAACAATGATCGAGATAGCAAATGTCCCGTCTGGCTCAATACTACCACCACTCACGACGCGTTCGTCAAAGTAGAGCAGAAATCCTGAGCGAGGGGGGCCTTCGCCAACAATATCTACTGGCTGGCCAGGGACACAAGTCAATTCACTACTTGGTGTTGGTGTTATCGTTATCTCTGGTTCAAGGGTTGGTTCATTAGGAACTGAAGTGGGAGCAATACCTCTTGTTGGTTCTGGTGTGGGCTCATCTGGCTCAACTTCAGGCTCATCTGGCTCAGTCGTCCTTGTCTCATTCGGCTCAGCTGTTTCGGTCTCTGCAGTTCCTGTTACCGGCGTAATCGTAGAGTTACCGGGATAGGGTTGATTGAGATTATCTATCGTCTCCTCCCCTGGTGGATACGCCTGCATCACAGTATCTAATGGCCGGACCGCAGCATTTGGCGATACACTTGGACCAATAAACAACATACCGATCATCACTAGGCCAGCCGTTAAGACGCTGATTGGTGTTAAAAAATTATATCGCTGCATGAGACTTACCTGCTCTTCTTCGTGTTCTATGTGTGAATGAATATCGTTATTTTACACAAAATATACTCTCTTAGTAATTTGGTGAGACTATACCATACTCACTATGGCATTGCCAGTTCTATTACAGAATTGTCAGTAGGTGTATTACCCTATTTTGCAAGTTCTTCTTCAATAATCTGCGTAAATACATCGATAGATTGTGCACCCACCAACCGCTGTCCATTTATATCAAAAACCGGTCGTGACTGAACACCCTCACGCCGGGCCGCTGCAAAATCGCTGCGAACAGCTTCTACATATGTATCGTTTGCCAGACAGGTAATGAATAAATCACGATCCAGACCAGTATCAGCAGCAATATCCGTCAGGATGGTATCAAGTGCACCTGTACCATACAAGGTTTGTTGTAACCGATAGAGTGCTGTACGAAACTTCCAGAATTGCCCCTGTTCAGCAGCACATTCCGATGCAATAGCAGCACGTTCTGTTAAGTCACCTAATTGTAGTAGATGCCGATACACAAGTTTCACATCACCTGGGACAACATATGTATCAATAATCTGTGGCTCTGTTTCCATCACGTGGAACGCACAGGCTGTTCAGAAAAAATCAGAATAGAATTGTATGACCACTGGCGCATCTGCTGGACCAAGGAAATGATAACCGTCTGTAGTAACACCCTGAGCTATTGTATCCATTGTCACTGATACAGGTGTTGCTGGTGCAGCAAGCTCCCCTTCACTTGAAGTGGGCGTATTACAGGCAGCAAAGACACTTAACAGGAACACACATACGAACAAACGACAGTACTGCATAAAAACAATTCAATCTATCTGCTTGAAACGAACACTATATAGTATGAATACATGAAAGATCCTACCATAGTTACTCTATGGTCTCGATATCAACTGTATCTTCAATTATCGTGCCATTGTTTTTTTTAGCACGCCGCCCCTCACTCCGTTTAGCCTTCACACCGGCTCGTTTTGCTGAGGGCTCTTGTAGTGCAGCAGCTAACACCTCTTCCATGCAGTCAACAAAAACGAAAGTCATAGTCTGCCGCACTTCCTCAGCGATGTCCTCAATATCAGCTTCATTGCGTTTGGGCAAGATGACCGTGTGAATACCCGCACGATGTGCTGCTAATGCCTTTTCTTTGATCCCACCAATTGGTAATACTTTCCCACGCAGGGTAATCTCACCCGTCATTGCGACATTATCTTTAACCGTTCGACCAGTCAACAGTGAGGTTAATGCAATGACCATGGCAATACCTGCCGAAGGACCATCTTTTGGAATTGCGCCAGCCGGTACATGGAGATGAATATCATGAGTTTCGAAGAAATCGGAATCGATCGCAAGCGCCCTGGCTTCTGCGCGTACCCAGGACAGTGCGGCACGGGCGGACTCTTTCATTACATCACCAAGCTGTCCAGTCAGAACAAACCCCTTGCTGCCCGGCATTGCTGTTGCCTCAAGAAAAATGATATCACCACCAAATGGTGTCCACACCAAACCTGTAACAATACCTGGGCGATCAATCCGTTCAGATATTTCGGCAAAATACCGTCGCTTCCCTAAATAATCACGTGCACGTTCAGCATCAACAACAATGGGAAAGGTAGCATTCTGGTGCGGTAAGCCTCCATTATGCGCTTGCACCGTTTCGCCACTTTGTGTAACAACTACCGCCACTTTGCGACATAGATTCGCCACTTCTCGTTCGAGGTTCCGCACACCAGCTTCGCGGGTATATTCTTCAATCGCAACCTGTATAGCGTCATCGGTCACCTGTAGATCTTTCTCTGTCAAAGCATGTTCTTGCATTTGGACAGGCAAAAGATAGCGGCGGGCAATTTCCATTTTCTCCCGTAGTGTATACCCTGAGAGGCGGATAACTTCCATACGATCAAGCAATGGTGGTGGAATGGTCTGGAGCGTATTGGCTGTCGCAATAAACATGACCGGTGATAAATCCCATGCAACATCAAGATAATGGTCTCGAAAACTATTGTTTTGTTCTGGATCAAGTACTTCAAGCAGTGCCGATGATGGATCACCACGAAAATCAGCCCCCAGTTTATCAACTTCATCAAGCATAAACACCGGGTTGTTGAAACCAACACGTCGAATGGTCTGCAAGATGGTGCCTAACATGGCTCCAATATATGTACGACGATGGCCGCGAACTTCGGCCTCATCACGCACTCCACCCAGCGAAAGACGAATGAATTGGCGGCTCATGGCACGTGCGATGGAACGACCCAGACTCGTTTTGCCCACGCCTGGCGGTCCGACAAAACAAAGAATGGCACCCTTCGCATTACGCTTATCTTCACCCAAACGTTCCTTGCGTAACTGCCGCACCGCTAAGTACTCAAGAATACGATCTTTGATCTCTTCCAAATCATAGTGATCTTCATCGAGGACCTGCCGTGCACGACCAATATCAAGGACGTCCTCACTACGAACCTGCCATGGGAGCGCAATCATTGTTTCAAGGTAGGTGCGTATCACACCGTATTCTGCGGCTGCCGGTGGCATCTGTACCAGGCGATCAACCTCACGCGTGGCCTGTGCAAAAGCTTCTTCACTCATACCAGATTCGGCAATTGCAGTACGGAGCCGCTCGATCTCGGCTGCATTTTCGTCGCCCTCACCAAGTTCCCGCTGAATAGCCTGCAACTGTTCGCGTAAAAAATATTCACGTTGATGTTTGTTGATGCCACTCTCAACCTGCGACTGAATCTCCTGTCCTAATTTGAGAACTTCTAATTCATGAGTGAGGATTTCATTGAGCCGCTTGAGGCGCGCACGAACACTCGTAATAGTTAAAATCTCTTGTTTGTCGGCGATATTACTCCGAAACATTAAGGTAGCCGCCAGCAGATAGGACAAACGACAAGGTTCATCTTCATTGGTAACCTGAATCTGAAGCTCGTTATTGGCATTGGGCAGCAATTGCAACATTTGTGTCGCTAAACCGATCAGATTGCTTGTGAGGGCCTGCATCTCCAGATCATCTTCCATCTCGTCTGCAATCACTCGCACACGTGCACGAAAGTATGGTTCCGTCTGGATAATCTCCTCAATCTCTATACGTTTGATGCCCTGAATGGCTACACGGAGCGTATTGTCGGGTAGCCGCAACAGGCGATGGACCAATGCAGCGGTACCCAGATGATGAAAATCATCTGCGGTGACATGCTCGGGACGTTGATTTTCATCTTTGAGTGTCATCAAACCAATCATACGTTCATCAATCATCGCATCATCAATCAAGCGAATCGACTGTTCCTGACCGATGGCAAGGGGCGTCACCGTTTGTGGGTAAACAACTACATTGAACAGGGGTAAAATAGCCAACTCGTGTGGTACACTGGGGTGATCACGCGTTTCGATGATATCATCTATCAATTCAGCGATATCGGGTTCACTCTCACTCACATTATCCTCCAAGATCAAACCTGTTCAAATGACTCTGACACACGGCGAGACACGGTTGTTGCTACGATTGATTGATGGGGATCATCAGCTTTGTATGCTGCACATCTTCACTGATTTTGGGCAGTTCAACAAAAAGAAATCCATCGTCATAATACGCAAAAACACGATCATAATCTATCGGCAGTGGTAAAGAAATTTCGAAATCAAAGGAACCATAATTAATATCCATCTGATGATAATATTGTAGCTGATCATCACGTCGTTCAGGACGTTGGCCACTAATACGAAGATGGTCTGCTCCTAATATGATATCAATGACAGCTTCATACATACCTGACAGTTCTACTTTTACCAGAAAGACAGCTTGCGTTTCACAAACATCGACTGGAGGGCGCCAAAATCCACGATTTTTAACCAGAATAGAAAGAGTGGTTAATTGCCCCTTGTAGTGGTTCGAAACGCGCTCCATCTGATGTTGGGAACTGAATTGGCTATGCTGTGTACGCGGTCGGCGCAAATTAATCACACGCCGCATATCAATGCTCCTTGTTCAATGTAGTTATCTCGTAACAACTACCATTATAGCATCGTCACAACAACCACCGCAACGCTCTTTATTCCCAATGATATGGTATGATTATACGGCATTATTCGATAGAACGGTCAGTATGCACCCCAGTTATGCAATTATTATGGTGCATGTAGCTAGTAGTTGGAGTAGTCCATGGAACGCAAGCGACGAGGATGGCTAGTGGGTCTGAGTCTCGGCGCTACTATTATATGTGCCTGGTGTAGTTTAATCAGTGGTCTCGGTGGCTGGTATGCGGGGCAGGATATGGCCCAGCGTGCTGCACAAGCCGATTTTGGTACTGCAGTAAGTCAAAACACCCTTCCTCCTCTCGGTGTACTTGTCGTCCGGCTGGAACGTGATGGCCCAGCCGACCGCGCAGGCGTCCAACGAGGCGATCTTATTGTTGCTGTCGATGGAGATCACGTAGAGGGGGCATCAGATCTCCATGCCTCCATTGAAGACTATACGTCTGGCGATGTTGTACGTCTCAGTGTGCTGCGAGATCAGGAACCTCTCGATGTAACAGTACAGCTGACTACCTCACCAACAACCGCCCCAAACCCGTATCTTGGTGTGTATTACACTGCACGAGTTGAACCACCGGCTGATATCTAAGACGCCCCATACAGTATTCTCTATGGCTGTATCTCCTCACTTCTTACACCTCACCACTAATATACAGGAAGCACAACAACGTTCCGAAACATACGATGACCAAATGAGCGCTATCTCTTCAAAGTACTCAATCGATCGTTGTACTGCTCCCTAAAGTGTTACATATCCTGCCATGTGCTTTTGAGCAGCAGTGCTTGCTACAAAGCTCTCAAAAGTCTCTTGCATCTAGCTACTGTTGCTGACTACTTATGTAGTCGGGAGTCACAGTAATAGTTATTTATGGTTGTGCTTGCCAGAAAATAATCTATGTCATTGGAAAGCCATAGTCTCAAGTTTTAATCGGCTGCCAAAAAAACACTACACAAGACATTATGTAACGACACAACTATACCTAATGCTCTAAGTATGAACACACCACATCTCTCCCTATAGCACCTACTTGTCACGCCCAGGTAATGATTTACATGAACGTTACAAATACGCCTAGGCAAGTAACGAACCATTGTATACACTTGTTACCAGATGATTTAAATACCACATTGATTTGTAACAAGAAGGTAAGAACATCATAGGAGGCCTGATTATGTATCAACAAGATTGGCTTGATGTTATTCAATGGAAAGCCGTACTCATTGGTGTATTAATCGCTGTCAGTTTACAAGTTCTCTTGACACTGGTTGTGATGGTACCGCTTGGATTAACCCTTAGTTGGGCTGCCGTTGCACTGGTCGAACTGTGTATTGTTGTTGGTGCCTTTGTCACAGGATGGCGTGCTCAGGAAGGCCTATTTTTGAATAGCCTGGCTACCGCACTTGTCTGTGCAATTATCTCACTCGCTGCCACCGTTGCCCGTACGCCTGCAGATCTCAATCTCTTTGGTGTTCTCTTTCTCTTTGGCACATTTGCCATTATGGGGGCACTGGGTGGGTTGATCGCAGCACGATTGCCCTCACACAATAACAACTCAACGGCCCAATTCTCAACCGTTCGCCGTGCAGGAAGGTAATACAAATGGAGTACCTGGAAATTATTTCACTCATACTCGCGATTCCTGTATTGATATATGTGTCATTTACAGACATTCGCGAACGACGTATTCCCAATCGTGTTATGTTTCCAGCACTGGCAGTAGCCTTTACAGTTGCCATGATTCGGCCAGAACGTGGGTCTCTCCTCCTTGGCGGACTCATTATGTGCGGCATCATGTTGATCCCATCATTGGTGCTCGGTAAACGTACCATCGGTGGCGGTGATGTGAAACTGGCATTCTTTCTTGGTCTCATACTTGGCATGCCAACCGCATTCTGGGCAATTTTAGTAACCTATCTTATTGCTCTCGTTTATGCCTCTATCGGACTAATCCTTGGGCGACTCAAGATACGCAGTAAAGTGGCATTTGCGCCATTTCTCGCCCTTGGCAGTGTCATTATGGGAACACTTACCATTCTCTGGCAATATGGCGTGTAGGATACGGAGAGTTTATTATGAGCGTAGTAGCAGAACCAGCAGTATCAATCAGTACCGTTCCGCCGGGTCCCGTTCAATCGACCGTACCCACGACTGCCCCAATTCGTCGACAAGTCGTCATTGCTATCGACGCATACTGCGAGATTGCACCACATATTGCACAACAGTTGGGCATCGTGGTCATACCACGTATGGCCAAAGTTGATAGCCAACAAGTAATATTGAACGCCGAACAAACATTACACCATAGCTGCTGGACACAACCACCCCGTCGCGTTGTGCCTGCACTACATACGCTTGGTGGCTTGGCCCAGTCTTACGAACAGGTGTTAAACGAAGGACTCAGTATTTTGGCCATCCATCAACCGTTGCGGTTTGACGATGCCGTTCACTTTGCACTTGCAGCCCGCAGCATTTTGTTGGCGGGTCCCCAAAGTACACGCGAGCATCCCCCACGCGTCGCTGTGTGTGAACTGGGGGCAGTTGGAGCAGGGTTTGAATTCCTCGTGCAGATCGCTGCACGAGGCGCCGCAAAGGGGATGACCTTACAACAATTACTTACCTTGATAGATCGCACACAATCAATGCTCAAGAGCTATTATGTCACCACTCGTAGCGGCCCGATTGCCAATACACGTAGTGCAACACGGCTGCCCAAGAACAGCTTGCGGGGAACAGAGCAAATATGGGAGCTTGATCAATCTGCTGACGGCCTTTTCACCTGCCTGAGTCGGAGTCGACACGCACTGCAAGAATTATTTAGCCCAGAAGGGCTCTTTGGCAATCAAGATCCTAACATTGTGCGAACCAACAATACGCGATTACTAGGGCGGCTTAATAAAGTGCGTGCCCTTATGCAAAAAGCACCCTTTGAAATTGATCCTGGCGGGTTAGCCTTCACATCCATCTTCCCGCATGGATGCATTGAACTAACCGTACTTCCAAATGAGTCAGAGATCAATCGCATCGTCGAAATTATTCGTCGTATTGACCGAACAGTGCCAGCACTTGTGCGTGGCCTGCGGCAAAGAGGAGGACTTTAGATGAGCGTCTCACTTCCCCAACAGGGATCTGCTCCCCCCAAGCAGACCACCTCACCACCAAAGCAGGTCGTTGATCCTGGTAAAACACGACGCAAGGGATGGATTTTAAGTCTCATTGCTGGGGTGTTAGCCCTACTCGCTGGCATGGCAGCTTCCATGTACCTCAATCAGCTTGCGGCTGAGGTTGGCACCAAACAACAGGTTGTTGTAGCAGCAGAAGTTATTCCAGCACGATCACTTATTACACCAGATATGTTGACCATCACTGAATTGCCGGTGAAATATCTTGCTCCTACATATATTTTTGATGTGCAGGATATTGCCGATGGCACAACAACAGCCATGATTGATATTTCTCCCGGCGAATATATTCAGCAGAATATGGTGAATAAGAATGCTGGGCTGGAGGATGGTAAACAGGCGCTGACTATTGGTGTCAACCAGATCACCAGTGTTGGCAATAGTGTACGGCAAGGTAATTTTGTTGATATTGTGGTGTCCTACCAAAGTAAACAGAATGAACCGACGACTGAGATTCTCCTCCAGAACGTCAAAATTCTCGCTGTCAATAATCTACTCCCTGCTCAAGGGGGTACCGGTGGACAGACTTATCTGCCTGCGGGATCAAATGGTGCCGTAAGATTGGCATCAACCCACTTTGTAACCTTGGAACTTACCAAAGAAGAAGTTCTCCTCGTCACACACGCCGAGAATTTTGCCGACGAACTGCGTCTCGTTATTCGACGGCTAGATGACGACAGTACACCACACACCGAGCCGATTCAGTTTATTGGCAATGATTTCCCATCCAACGCAGAAAAAGTCGTCCCTGCACCACAGAGCAGTAGCACAGGATTAGGTAGGTAATACAATGTTAACCAGCTTAGATTGGCAGTTACAAAAGAAAATACGGGTTTTAATAGCAAGTCATGACCCGATGTTAACCGAACGACTCTGGGCTTTCCTCGAACAGGGCAATGAGACAATGCCTATCGGAAATGTGGCTAGTGGGCGCGAGTGTATGGAAGTCTTGAAAAACCAGGCACCTGACATATTACTCATTACTGACGGACTAACTGGGGAAAACGTCCTCGATATCTGCAGAGAAGCCATCCATGTCTATCCACGAATTGCGCCAATTATTCTCGCGCAGTCTTCTCGATACAACAACCCTGATTATCTACACCTTGCACTGGATATGGGTGTATGTGACGTCATTCACGTCGAGCCACCCTATGCTGATCTACGTTTCCAAGCCGTAATCGATAGTGTCATGCAGGCATATAACCTCATCCAAGAGCGGATCAGTGGAATTGGTGGGGGTATCGGTCGTATCATTACTCTGTTTAGTCTCAAAGGTGGTGTTGGGAAAAGCACCATCGCAGCAAACCTTGCCGCACTACTGGCCACTCAGGAAGAACGGCAGCGCGTGATGCTGGCCGATTTCAACTGGCACTTTGGGAGCCTGGATGCCTTTGTAGGTCATGTTGCCAACCAATCAGTGCTTGATCTGATACCCGTCTTGGATACAATCAATCGCAGCGATCTCGAAAGTATTGCCCCGCTTGTCACTGATGGATTACGTATGCTGTCGGCCCCACTTGATATGGAGCGCACAGAGTTTACTCGCGATCTTTTGCAACGTGATTTATTAGAAGACGATCGTGCAAATCTAATCGACGATATACTCGTGCAAATTCGTGATGAACAAGCAGTCAATGTGCATGAGGGCCAAACCGAATTTCTGGAACTTCTCTTGAAACAAGAGAAGGTCAAACAGGTCGTATCGGTACTCGCCCGTCGTACACTCCAGTCCCTGCGTCGCAACTATCATTATGTGGTTGTTGATACAGCTGCAAAAATTGATGATACGACCCTGACAGCACTCGATTTATCAGATCTCATTGTTTTGGTATGTACACCCGATGTTCCCAGCATCCGTGCCACACGAGCATCAATGACCTTATTATCTGAACTTGGCATTAGCCGTGAAAAAGTTGCTTACGTACTCAATCGCACAACACGACGCGCCGAAATCCGCACAGACGATGTGCGTAGTCTCTTTACTGGCTACGAACTGCTTGGCGAAATCCCTGCTGATTTTAGCTCCCTACAACCCTTTATTAACTCGGGAGCACTTGTCACAGAAGCAGGGTCAGCACACCCTATTACACGTGCACTCCAGCAATTCGCAGCTCAGATCACTACCCATACACCGATTGCGCGGGCCGCATAGAGAGGTTGCCATGGAACTATTGACCAGTGGATCAAGTCAGCAGAGTTATCGGGTCGGACCAGCTTTATCAAACCTGGGTGAAGGATTTTATCGTGGTTTTGCCGGTAGCCATGAAGTAACGCTTCGACTTGCTACATGCGATAACATGGCTGCTATTGCCGGACTCCAGACAGAAGCAGCACTGATTGAGCAACTCAATCATCGGCGAATTGCCACACTGCTTGATCAAGGCTGGACAGATAAGTATTTCTTTCTGGTGCTGGATGGACCATCTGAACGATCTTTAGCAGAATTTATCAATGAGGCCAGTTTTGGTGTCACAGCGGCACTCGACGTCCTATTGCAGATTCTCGACATTGTTGAGATTCTCCACCATCGTGAACTGGCGTGGGGGCGTTTGCGTCCCTACGCATTCTGGGTTGATCGCTCAGGCAAACTGAAATTGATGAACCTCCATGGCGTCGGTGAAACAGCCACCACTGAGCCACTAACGTTAACGGAAGCAGCCTACCTGGCACCAGAACATAGCTCTGGACAACCACCAACTGTTGCTGGTGATGTGTATTCATGGGGCATTATTGCGTATGAACTGCTCACTGGACAAACACCATTTGTGGGTTCCAATATTGCCGAGTTAGCCATCAAGCATCTATCTGATGAGCCAACGGATCTAGCACATGTTCGCTCAGATCTACCGGAGGAACTTGTCACGCTGGTCAGACAATGTCTTGTGAAAGCACCCAACCAACGACCGACAGGGATTGGAGAATTACGTAATGCATTAATACCTATACAAGAGCAGTTACTGGCGCATGAACAATCTCAGATGATTGTTTGCCCACGGTGCCATGGCGAAATTCTGCCTACTGAACGTTGCCCTCTCTGCAATGCACCTATCACACTTCCGACTACTGAACTGCCAATCAAACGTCGTGGCTGGTCGATTCCCAAACCAGTAAGTATCATGCTCAAAGTCGCGGGATTTTGTTTGATTATAGGGATCATTGTACTCGGCCAAATGGTAGGTGACGAAGAACCAAAGGCCAATACAGTGGAAGGACAGGACCGTGTAGCACACGTCGAGCACACCACAACCATACCCACGAGTGTTCCAACGCCATTACCAACGGCAACAGCACAACCGGTGCCAGAAGGTACCTTAACACTCGCAGCAGAGGATGTTCCAGACGCAAATATTGATGTCATCCGTGCACGTACAGCTATTAGCGACGATCAATTACAGACCGAGATTGTAGTAGTCGGTCAAATATATAATCAATACAGCCAGGGAACCTACCAGGTCTTCCTTGATACTGATAGTAATACAGATACTGGTAATCGTAATACACCATGGTCTGAACTTGGCGCCGATTATACATTGTTGTATCGAAGTGGGTTTGAATCAGCGGCACTCCTGCAGTGGACAGATGACACATGGCAAAATGTGGGCATCGCAACAATCAGTATCGATGGAGATACTATCAATATCCAGGTATCTCGCGAATGGTTAGGTAATCTACCGAATCTACGTTATGCAGTGCTAACTAGCAATCATAACGCCAACATTGCCGATCATGCCCCTGCGAAGAGCGACAGTCCTGCTATTGCAGCAATAGCCTCCGATCAGTAGCAGATGGTACCTACAATTAACTATAAAACCGCGGGTCGTATAGCACCTGTTTTCTGTCATTCTCTTGGTATATTATATGACCCGCGAACACCTTAGAAAAACAGCTTTAACACACAAGACCATCTATGCAACAACGCTTCATTATCCTTCCACAACACGTTTCCACTTTTGTTACACCTACTGCTATCTGTTACACATTCCTTACAAATACCTATTCATTTCCGAAACTGTAACGACTACACTAAATGCATATCTATTGATGTGTATGACTATCCATGGATAAGGGAGCGAATATATGGCTGTTTTAGAAAAACTTGGTACTGTTGATAAAGCCCGTCTCATTTCAGATTATGAGATTCTACATAGAAGCAATCCCATCACTCAACTTGCACGCCATTATCGTGATCGCTTGCTTAAAGAGGATAACCTTAACCAATTAGTTAGCCTCCCCACAGCAGCACTACGTTCTCGTATTGATGGTTTAGTCAACGGGATGCTTCTCGAAGAGGGACGTGTCATCTCCGGTCGTGATCGTGCTGAACTCATCAATTTCATTTTGGATGAGACCATTGGTCTGGGGCCAATTGAAGCATTGATGCGCGATCCAAGTATTACCGAAATTATGGTGAACTGGGTGAAGCGCCATGAGGAAGACAGTGCTGGCATTGCACGTGTCTTTGTTGAACGTAATGGTTTGCTCTATGCAGCTCCAGAAGTCTGGTTTGAGAGTCGTGACCACTTGCTCCATGTCATTGATCGTATCGTCGCACCACTGGGACGCCGAGTTGATGAAAGTGTACCCATGGTCGATGCCCGTCTCCGTGATGGTAGTCGTGTAAATGCTGTTATCAGCCCACTGGCAGTCGACGGCGCACTATTGACTATTCGACGCTTTCGCCAAGCACCATTCACAACCAATGACCTGTTGGAGATGGAGACACTTACGCCGCAAATGTTCAATTTCCTCAAAGCGTGTGTTATGGCAAAACGTAACATTCTCGTCAGTGGTGGTACAGGTAGCGGTAAAACAACGCTGTTGAATGTGCTGGCATCGTTTATTCCTAATGAGGAACGTATTGTCACCATTGAAGACTCGGCTGAATTGCGCTTCTACCGTACACATCCCCACGTCGCACGGATGGAAGCACGTCCCCCCAACGTTGAAGGACAGGGTGAAATTACCATTCGACAGCTCGTTCGCAACTCGCTGCGTATGCGGCCAAACCGCATTATCGTCGGTGAGGTACGTGGTGCGGAAGCGCTCGATATGCTCCAGGCTATGAATACCGGCCACGAAGGATCAATGACCACCGTGCATGCCAATACCCCGCGCGACGCTTTCAGTCGTTTGGAAACGATGGTAATGTGGGCCGAGGGCGCACAGGAACTACCATTAACGACGATTCGCGAGCAACTTGTTAGTGCACTTGATATTATCATTCAGCAGGAACGACTACCTAATGGGAAACGCAAAATCGTAAGAGTTTCCGAGGTTCAGGGGGTACGCCACGGCGAGATTATTTTACGCGATATCTTTGTGTATCATCGGGGTGTTAGCGATGATGGTGAACTGATTGGTGAATTCACTGCAACCGGAGCTGTCCCAAGTAATCTTGCCAAGATTGAGCCCAAACCAGGTAGCTTAAATCATCTTTTTAAATCTACCTATCTCCGCGATACACTTAGCCCTGACATACTGGGGAATCCGGCTATTACTGAGATTATGGTCAACGGACCACACAATGTCTGGATTGAAGAACATGGGCAACTGCGTGCAGCGCCCGAAATTTGTTTTCGCGATAATACACACCTTTTAAATGTCATTAATACGATCATCGCGCCACTCGACCGACGGCTGGATGAATTGACACCAACAGTTGATGCAACACTGCCAGACGATGATCGTTTTCCTGGTGGTGGACGTATCAATGCTGTGATTGACCCCATTTCATTGGTCGGACCAGTGCTCACGATACGACGCTTCAGCCATACACCTTTCACCCTCGAAAGCCTCATGAAAATTGGCAGTTTAACGCCTGATATGGCAGATTTCCTTCGGGCGTGTGTGCGCTCGAAACGCAACATTCTCATCTCTGGAGGAACCGGTGGAGGAAAAACAACTCTTCTCGGTGCCATTGCCAACCAGATTAATCTCCAGCGTGAGCGTCTGATTACTATCGAGGATACAGCCGAATTACGGATTGGGCAGAACAGTGATCATGTATTGGGCTTAGAAAGTCGTCCACCAGACCATTTTGGGGAAGGTGAAGTAACTATCCGTCAGCTCGTTCGCAACGCACTGCGTATGCGTCCCGACCGCATTATCGTCGGTGAGGTACGTGGTGCGGAAGCGCTCGATATGCTCCAGGC
>WYDT01000019.1 GCA_013122435.1 Chloroflexi bacterium AL-N1 | reverse complement strand
CGTGGGAAAGCGCAGCCCCTGGACGAGTTTATCGAGCACATGCGGGATGGCACATGGGGTATAGAGATTCATCGCAATCAGGAGCCAGATGATGAGCACAAACGACAGCTTGCGCGTGCGCTGTTCCTGCACGCCCGTAGCCTGTAACGCGGCTTCAATCTGGTGGCGGGGAATAATCTGGGCAATCAGGTCACACGTGATCTGCTGCGACCACGCGACCTGTGGTCGTAGCTGGCGGAGGGGATAGGCCATCACACACCTCCTCACAAAAATGTTTTACACCTACTGGTTTACCCCAACCGACAGCCAGATCCGTGCCACGCGCCTACCCTTCGGCACCTTTATGTGTCATCTCCCCTCCGGCCAGCGCATTCCCACGCCCCAAACCGCCTTAACTGAATGGCATTGGGCTTTGCTGGCAAGTGGTTTGAATAATACATGGGAGTGGCTCGAGAAGGACCTGACCTTGGTAACCATTCCTGGAGCAGGCCATTTCGTGCAGCAGGATACGCCAGAGCTAGTGAATCGGGCTATGCTGAGTTGGCTCAATCGCTAAGCGATGGTGGGTAAATAGTAAGGACGTTTACATAGGCGTCCTTACCTCTGCTTCCTTTCTCTTCCCATTACTTACATCTTATGACCGATGCTTGATAAGGTATGGTGTGGTATGCTTTCACAGGTTACACTGCTGACAAAATGTATTCATCGGAGTCCTTGGTATGGGTCATGGCAAAATAAGTTCAAGAATGACAGAGTTTCGTACTACCAGACAAGGAATCAGTGTGCCCTGTATACGGCTCATTATGTGAAGCAGTAGACGAAGTCAAAGGTTGATACAGGTTGTGGGCGCACATACTGCCCACAGCCTTTTTGATTCTCGAGCAACGACGAATAAAGGGGGAGTCTGTGTTGCAAAAAAGTGAGTTTACCGTTCCAAACGCCTATCAGTACAATCGATCACAGACATGGCGCTGGATTCTCTCACATGTCTGGCGCTACTGGTATTTTGTGCTCATCTCTATGGCGAGTTTTATAGTCGGGTGGATCGTGTTCGCGCAGGCACGGGTAGTCATTGGACAAGCCGTAGAGGTTATGCTTGCTCCCGACAGCAGTGGTGCACTATTCAATATTGCATTAATCGTATTAATTTTACTCGCTGCGGATGGCTTTTGTATGCTGCTGGGAAGTCTCTCGGCAGAGAACGTCGCCGTACGATTTGAGACCGATGCACGCCAGGAGTTATACATCAGTTTGCTCGGGAAAAGCAAAACATTCCACGACCGTCAGCGCGTCGGCGACATTATGGCTCGTGCCACGGACGACACCCAGCAACTCAGCAATATGATTGTACCGGGATCAACACTCCTTTTGGAAGTGATCCTCGGTTTTGTGGTACCCATAGCCTTTATCGCCAGTATCAACTTTGAGTTGGCCATCGTGCCAGTTCTTTTTGTGATCAGTTATATCGTGGTAGTCAGGGCCTACCTTCGCAAACTCAATCCGGCTGTAAAAGGTCAACGCAAGCATTTTGGCATGATGAATGCCGGGTTAGAAGAAACGATCTCTGGCATAGAAGTCGTCAAAGCCAGCGCCCGTGAAGCATTCGAGCGGATGAAATTTCGACATAATGCCCGTCTGGTCCGTAACTATTTTGTACAACAAGGTGAGACCGAAGCACGCTATCTCCCATTGTTGCTCTATGGCATTACAGTCGGTTTGACCTTTCTGCACACCATGTGGCTCTATCAACAAGCGCGGATTGGTTTTGCTGACATTATTTCAGTTATGGGTTTGATAGCGATTCTGCGCTTCCCCACCTTTATTTCTGTGTTTGCCTTCTCGCTTTTTCAACAAGGTATTGTGGCATCAGAGCGCATCCTCACGATTATTCGTGCTCAAACAGATCTCGATGAGAACGCCCAGGGATATCATCAGCCGCTGCAAGGGTCGATCACCTTTGAGGATGTCAGTTTTAGCTATGGCAAAAATGCAGTGCTCGATCAGATCTCGTTGACGGTAGAGCCTGGCCAGACCATTGCGATTGTCGGTCAGACTGGCTCAGGCAAGAGTGCCCTGACCCAACTGGTCAACCGCACGTACGATGTAACTACTGGACGAGTCTTAATCGATGGTGTGGATGTGCGTGACTGGAATCTTGATGCGTTGCGTTCGCAGATTGCCAAGATCGAGCAGGACATTTTTCTCTTTTCACGTACGCTGGCCGAGAATATTGCCTTTGGTGCGCCGGACGCCACCCGTGAGCAGATCGAAACAGCGGCAAAGATGGCCCAGGCACACGCTTTTATCACGACCTTTGCCGATGGCTATGACACGGTCGTTGGTGAGCGCGGGATGACGCTCTCAGGCGGACAACGGCAGCGGATTGCTCTGGCCCGCGCATTTCTGAGTAACCCACGCATCCTGATTCTCGATGACTCGACCAGTGCGGTTGATAGTGCCACAGAAGATCAGATTCAACAGGCGATCCAACAAGCGCGCACCGGACGCACAACCTTGTTAATTACCCATCGCCTCTCACAGATTCGCTGGGCCGACCAGATTTTAGTGCTTGATCAGGGACGTGTGGTAGCCTATGGCACTCACGATGCGTTGCTCCGTCGTTCCCCCCACTACCGTCGGATTTTTGCACGTTACGATGCCGTGCTGCCACCGCTAGAGACCGATGCACTCCAGCCGGTGTGAGGACAATGTAACACAGTGAAACACCTGTTATGAGGAGGATCTATGGGCTTTCTAATGGATGGTCTCGACGCCGAGGCATATGACCGCACTTATAGCGATGGGGATCTGGTAAAACGTATTTTGAGCTATTTCCGCCAGCAATCGCGCAAGATGGTTATTGCTGCCATCGCGATTGTCTGTATTGCAGTCCTGGATACCAGTTTACCGATCTTTATTTCGTGGAGCTTAGACGCGCTGCAGCAAGATCTTTCGACAGAGCGCATGGTCCTGATTGCCGTGGGATTGACGGTGCTGGCAAGTCTCTCGTGGGTGGGCAACCTGGTACGCCAAACCTTCTCGGCTCAAGCCATCGGCGATGTGGTGCTGAACATGCGTGAGGATGCCTGTGATGCGGTCCTCAAGCGTGATCTTTCGTTCTACGACACGTTTCCTTCTGGCAAAATCGTGAGCCGTGTGACTTCAGACACCCAGACTTTTTCGCAGGTGATGGTGCTGACCATGGATCTGCTTAGTCGGCTTCTCTTGGTGGTATTCTTGATTGGCTACCTGTTCACCGTCAGTGTCCAATTGACATTGCTTGTTCTGGCGTTTGCCCCATTTATTATCGTCGCAGCCCTTGCCTTTCGGGCCATTGCTCGCTTTACCGTTACACGCTCACGCCGCATGAATGCGGTGGTGAGTTCCCATATCCAGGAGACGGTTAGCGGTATTGGTGTAGCAAAAACTTTCCGTCGTGAACCAGTGATTTATGCCGAGTTCCAGGAGGTAAACAATCAATCGCGCTGGGTCAATCTGCGGACGCGGTATGTGTTTAGCAGTATTTTTCCCATTCTCAATGTGTTGGCTGGAATAGGAACCGGTGCACTCGTCTATTTTGGCGGATTAAACGTAGGTACGGGCAATCTGACGCCCGGTGATTGGTATCTTTTTATTCAGGGTCTTATTCTCTTCTGGTTTCCACTCACGAGTATCGCTTCGTTTTGGAGTCAGTTTCAACAGGGTCTGGCTGCGGGCGAGCGTGTGTTTGCCCTGATCGATGCTGAACCGCGTGTCATCCAGAATGACGCTGTGCAACTTGCAGGCATGCGTGGCGAAATTCGCTTTGAGCAGGTTGATTTTCGCTATAATGACAATCAACAGGTATTCCAAGACTTCTCGCTTACGATTCAGCCGGGCGAGACTCTGGCGCTGGTTGGGCATACCGGATCAGGAAAATCCAGCATTACCAAGCTAATTGCACGTTTCTACGAGTTTCAGGGCGGGCAGATAACCATTGACGGTGTGGCTGTGCGTGACCTGGACCTCGCCCATTATCGCGCACAGCTCGGCTTTGTGACTCAGTCGCCGTTCCTGTTCGACGGGACTGTGATGGAGAACATTCGCTATGGCAATCCTGATGCAGCAGACGCTGAGGTGCTCGAAGTTGCTCAACAGGTTGGCGGCGGCGACTGGATTGATAGTCTACCAGATGGTCTGGCCTCAGATGTGGGTGAGCGCGGTGGCAGCCTCTCGATTGGGCAGCGCCAGATCATTGCGCTGGCACGGGTGCTCTTACAAAACCCGTCTATCGTCATTCTCGATGAGGCGACCGCGAGCGTCGATCCACTGACCGAGGCCCTCATTCAGGAAGGACTGGATCTCGTGCTCGAGGGACGCACTGCCATTGTCGTGGCTCACCGTCTCTCCACGATTCGTCATGCAGACCGCATCATTGTGTTGCAGAATGGCGCGATTATCGAGGAGGGCAGCCACGATATGTTGCTGGCGACAGATGGCCATTACGCTGAATTGTATAATATGTATTTCCGCCATCAGAGTCTTGAGTATATTGAGCAGGTTCATCCATCATAATGCTTTGTAGGAGCGGGAGATTTGGCTCACAGAGCTGGATATTATACGGTACGCTGGTCGACTTTGTTGAGGGCAAAACGAATGGCCTCGCGCAAATCTGCATAGGTAACCAGGGACTCAAGCTCGATGTTCATTGCGACGAGCGATTGCGCCAATTCTGGACGCAACCCTACCAATATAGGCATAGTCCCTAGCAATTGGGCGGCACGTGCGGTTTGTACAATCATTTGTGCGAGGTGCTCACTGATGAGCGAAATGCCAGTAGTATCGAGCACGAGAATCTTTGCGCGGTGTTGTTCAATGCCCCGAATAATAGCTGCACCCGTGGAATGCAAGCGGTGGTCATCAAATTCACCAACTAAGGGGACAATAATCACGTCATCGGTTACAGGGATGATGGGTGACATAAGCGCCTGGATGGTCTGGTCGAGTTGTCTCTCGCGTACTTGTGCTTCGACAACCTGACGTTCGCGCTCATGTACTTCCTCTAAGTTATCCTCTAACTTTATGTTGAGTTGTTCTTTTTCCGTTAGGAGGCGCTGCACATGGTCGAGTTGTGCCTGCGCCTCCATTTGCGCCTGCAACGTTTGTTCTAAGGCACGTCGCTCACTCTGGCTGATAATTGCAATGACTGTCGAGAGGGCTAGCAAGGTGAAGATTTGTAGTCCAAAATTGAAGAGCAGGATAGGTACGGCTACCAATAACTGCACAGGTACGAGATTGTTCAATTCAAGCAAGACCAGGGTTGTGAGTATCAGCACACTGATCGTCGCTGCTATCAGAGCACTCTGCGGTTGCCGTAAAATCAGGACAGTGAGCGCAGGAAAGATTTGGAAAAGCACCCACACGGCTCCCGATGTTTGTCCAGCCACGATTTCTACAGCAGCAATCATACATAGCAGGATCACCAGGTGTACATAAACCGCGACTGTGGCAAAATGTGTGTTGCTCACGAAATAAAGTACGATGGCTAAAGCACCACTAAGGCTGGCCAAAATCACCATCGCTGATGAGACGATGCCCAGTAGAGTCGCACCAAGGCTGAATGTAAGTATGGTTGTACAAAAATGTAAAATAGCAAGTATACGGATGCGAAACGAAAGACCTTCACCAAGCATCTTGGCACCTACGATACTAGAGCATATGTGTGCATGTATACCCTGTGCTACCAGTGTATATTGTAGTGTAGCATTTTGGCACTCTTTTGTGTATCTCGAGTATATATTAGCTTGGTATCCTTTTGGGAGAAGCTTTCAGATAATCCTGTGCTGTCCAACTAATCCACTACGGGCATCCCTATGATTGTTTGTAACTTTTGGCAGCTATCTGCGTATCTCTTATGTACACTGGAATCCACAACAAAACCCAGCGTTATCTTCGTAATACAGAGCAGAGAGAAAACAGCAGGTGAAGAATAGAGAGATTTTGTTGGTTATCTGATCGGTCATGATGTCGTATTGGTTGTTATACTTAGGATCATGGTTAGGATAGTTATGTTAATGGCTATATGGATATACAAAGGAGGACTTCCTTGAGAGACCGTATGCAGCAGGTACTTGGGACAGTCGCCGAAATGGCTCAAGGTCAACAGCTTGAGCAGTTCCAGGTCAATAAAGGTGATTTTCTTTCGGCTCGTGAGAGTGGTCAAACCGCAGGAACGCAGATCGTCCAACGCGCTGCCTCAATGAATGATGTGGCGGAGATCGTCAATCAGAGTTTCCCCAAGCGGGAGCCCAGTGGAGAGTATACCAATGTTATCTGTCCGGTTGTGATACCGAAGGGACATCGGTCGTTTCTTTGGGTGTTTGTCTTTATATCACTGGGAATAGTTGGGTTGATAGGGTTGGTATCGACAGGAGTTGTTGACGGTGCTCTGGGGGTAACCATACTCTCAACGGTGCTATTCGGCCCACACTACTGGTTATTATTAATGCTCTATGCTGGCTTTAATATCTGGCGAAACAGCTTTGTGATGGTTCCAGATGGTTGTAAAGCATTAGTGACACAATTTGGCAAGCTCGAAACCATTTCCGAGTCTGGCCGTGTCTGGCTCTTTAATCCCTGGAAGCAGGTGAGCTATGTCGTAAATGTTACCAAAGAGTATCCGTACAATGCACCGATCCGTGAAGCGCCTACTGCAAGTCGCGTTAATGCATCAGTTGATCTTTTCCTTCAGTTTCGCATTGAAGATCCCGCTGAGTTTATTTTTACTCTTGGTGGTGTAAAGGGTTTTTCGGAAAAATTGGAAAATGCGATCAGTGAAGTCACACGTGCATTGATCTATGAGCAAAAAGCTGAAACGATTTACGATCTGGTTGGTGAAACAACCCAATCACTTCTTGATACCCTAAACCAGCAATTCCTCCCCGCCGTACGTTTTGTGAATGCCAACATAACCCATGCAGAGCCATCGAGCCAGGAGTATCGGATGGACCTGGCAGCACCGGAAATGGTGCGTGTGGCCAAAGAGGCCTACACCTATGAGTATGAAATCAAATTGCGAAAAGAGCAGGATGAAGGTGATTTGAACAAAGAGTTGGCCAAGTTACGTGAAACGTTGTCAGAGATTCGCGCCGACATTGCAACCTACCAGGCGCAGATGGACACGGCTCGTGAGCGTGAAGTGCATCGTGCAAATTCTTACGCCCAACAGCGTTTGATTGAGGCCGAGAGTGAAGCTAAGGCGAATGCGGCCCTTCTTGAAGCCCAGGCACTCGATCTCCGCTCCATGAGTGGTGCCTCTTTCCCTGAAATCTTGGAGTATCGTTTTGAACAGGATACGCTGGATAAACTCGAAGCTGTGGCTGATCAACTTCCGCATGTGATGACGGTTGGCTCTTCGGCAGACCAACATATAGATTATATGGCCATTGCGCGTCAGATGATGGGTATTCGTAATGACGCCCTCTATACACCTGAAGATATGCAAGCCATCCGTGAGCGTATGAGTGAACTGACCGCACGGATCAAGGAACGTTCAGGTCGGATTCGTCAATTGATGGAAGCGGCAAAAATTGATACGGGTGAGGAGGTTACTTCATGACAGCATACACACCAAAAGCTGATTTCTCGAAGATCAAAGAAGCTGTAGCAACATGGAGCAATATTCGGCAACTGCTGCGGGCTGGCGATGCTGGGCAGATTGTGCCGGTAGTGATTCCCAAAGATCGACGAGGATACGGATGGCTCTTTATTGTCGGAGTTGCACTCTACCTGTTTGGAGTTGCCATATTTAGTTTTGGTGGTGCACTGAGTCTGCTAGCAGGTTTCTTAGGGATCATCTTGTTGGGTGTGGCTCTGTTGTCGCTGGGGTTGGGTTCGATTGTCGAAATTGAACAAGGAACAACGGGAATTGTATCGCGTTTTGGGAAGATTACAGGGACATTAGATCCCGGTCGACACTATCTGTGGTGGCCCTGGGTCAAGGTCGAGTTCATCGTCGATACCTCAACTGAAATACCCTACACGGCTCCGGTCGTGGCCTGCCCCACCAGCGAAAACGTACCACTCAAATCTATTGAGTTCTTTCTCAAGTTTCGTATCAACGACTCGGTCGCGTTTGTACGCAATATTGGTGCAAGTAATTTTGATCTGTTTTTGAGCAGTGCGGTGCAGGATGCGATCCGACAGCGTAGCCGACAGGTGCAGACAGAGCGCGCGTATGATCTGCGTGGTAGTGATGTCAACGACATGCAAGAGTATCTGAACCGTCAGATGGCCCGCTATGGCGTCAGGATTATCGGTGCGAATATTCCCGATGTGCAATTGCCCGATCAATATCAGCAGCACCTTGCTACACGGGAGCGCGTCTCAAAGGAGTTAGCTGCCTATGAGCGCGAATGGGAGCTGGTTCGCAAACAGCGTACCGATAATCTATTGATGGAGATTGAGCGCGCCAAGAAGGAACGTGACTCACGCCTTATTGAAGTTCGCGAGGCGATGAACAAAGCGCGCGAGGATGTAGCAAAGATGTTACAAGAGCGCGAGACCGAAGCACAAAAAGTTCGCTGGGAAATTGAAGCACGTGGTCGTTCCATGCTCAAATCTGCGGAGAACGAAGCCAAAGCATTGCAACATCTTGGGAAGACTTACCGCGATAATCGGGCGATGCTCCAGTATGAACTGGCCCAGCGTCGGCTAGCCGTTGCAGAGACGCTGGTGCAACATGCGCCACGCGCTGTGCTCATCCAAACCGAAGGCGAGGATAAATCGGCGTTGACCACCTTGCTGATGGCGCAAATGCTACCGCAACTGATGGAAAAGCAGCAGGGTCATTCCAATGGCTCAAGTGAGGCGATGCTCAAGCGCCTGATGGAGCAGCAGAAATCCTGACAGACTATGAGTATATAGTCAGAAGAGCGATCATGGATGTGCGTGATCGCTCTTTTTATTACATTACCTAGCTTGCGGCTTTCTCTCTATTCAATGCTATACTTCTCCCGTGCATATCTTTTGTACGGGAGGACACTATGAGTGAGACATATCAACACGATGGCTTACGTGGCACATTGACCCTTACCCCTTATATTTTGAAAACCAACCCACCACGTGCAGGTGGGCCAACATATCGTATTCCAGCCGAACTGGGCCGCTTGCTTGTCCCAGAGAAACGCACCAACTCCGACAGCCGTTTGATCGAACTTGCCTTTGTACGTCTGAAAAGCACTGCAGAGCGACCGGGGCCACCGCTTATTTTTCTGGCGGGAGGACCAGGTAGTTCCGGTATCGAGGCGTTTCGCTCGGCACGTCTCCAGTCGTGGCTCGCGGCGCTACGTGAGGTTGGCGACGTGATTGCACTCGATCAGCGTGGCACCGGTATGTCAGTTCCTTGCCTCGACAGTTGTGAGATGCTCGACATTCCGCTGGATCGCCCTGGCAATCGTGATGAAATCCTGGAGATCTATCGACAAAAATCACGCGCATCGATGGCCTTCTGGCAAGAGCGCAGCGTTGATCTGTCGGGCTACACCACTGAGGAGAGCGCCGACGATATCGACGCCTTACGACGTGCATTGGGCTACGAACAAGTCCATTTGTATGGGGCAAGTTACGGGTCACATCTGGCGCTGGCGACTGTCAGACGTCACCGGAATGCATTGGCACGAGTGATGGTCGGCATGGTTGAGGGGCCCGATCACACGATCAAGCTGCCGAGCAACATCCAGCAGCATCTGGAACACATCAATCGATTGGTTCAACAAGACTCTCGTTTACACCAAGTCATTCCCGATCTGCTCGACATGATGCGTTCAGTCATGGAGCGCTTGGAACGCGATCCCGTAATGGTGGCGGTGAAAAATAAGAGCACAGGAAAGGTAGATAATGTATATATTGGATCATTCGATCTGCAGTATCTGACTGCTATTGGTGTGGCCAGTCGACGATCTATCGCCTATCTTCCCTCCCGTTACCACGCAATGATACAGGGGGATTTCTCGTGGTTGGCCGGTGAAGTGCTGGCGTGGCGATGTGATTGGTTTGGCAGCGCCATGACATTTCACATGGACTCTGCATCAGGTGCATCGCCTGAACGGCTGGCGCAGATCCAGCGTGAAGCGCCAACCACGCTACTGGGCGACACGATTGATTTTCCCTTCCCATGGATCGGCGATGCCTGGGGCAATCCCGATCTCGGTGCGGCCTTCCGTGCACCAATCCAATCTGATATTGCCACGCTCTTCATCAGTGGTACGCTGGATGGCCGAACACCACCAAGCAATGCGGAGGAGGTACGCAGGGGCTTCTCCAACAATTATCACATCATTGTTGAAGGCGCAGCCCACTCCACACCCGATCAGGTGAATGTGCCGAATGTTAGAGCAGCAATGATCGACTTTCTACAGGGCAAACCCGTAACCATTACCCACGCAAGCACTCCATTCGAGTTTGTGCCGGTGGAAGTATAGTACATTTTGTACTACACCCAGATAATATACTAACCTGTCGCATGGTGAGTCGTCAGCGCATGATAGTTTTGCCCGCTATCATCTCGTGGATCAACATGGATGGTGGCCTCTGAAAGTGTTGGTAGTTTGTGCAATAGTTGATGGCGTACTTCCTCGGCAATGGTATGGCTTTCTACCGTGCTCAGGTGCACATCAACGCCAATGTGGATTTCGGTGCGAAGCTGGTGACCGATCCAGCGCACCTGCACGTTATGAACATCGCGTACACCAGCAATTGGTTGGGCAGTCTCCTCGATTTGATCGACGAGTTCAGGATCAACGGCATCCATGAGACGCTCCCAGATTTGTTTGCCTGAGTCGCGCAAAATAAAGAGGATGGCTACCGTGATGACTAGACCGATTAGCGGATCGGCGAGGTGCCACCCCACCAACGTTCCCATTGCGCCAAACAACACGGCAAGCGAGGTCAAGCCATCAACACGCGAGTGCTGGCCATCAGCAATCAAAGCGGCACTACCGATCTCTTTCCCGATCCGTATGCGGTACTGTGCCACAATTTCATTTCCAATAAAACCAATAATAGCTGCGGCAACAACCCAACTAACGTTGCGGATCGGTTGTGGATCGGCGAGACGTATCATCGACTGATAGCCAGCGACTACGGCACTCACCGCAATCATTGCGATGATGAACAGTCCGGCGAGATCTTCAGCACGTCCCCAGCCATAGGTGTAACGACGGGTAGGTGCGCGTCGCATCAGGGCAAAGGCGATCCACAGCGGAATCGATGTGAGACCATCGGAGAAGTTGTGAATGGTGTCTGCCAGCAATGCGACGCTTCCACTAAACGCGACAATGATGACCTGCAGAAACGCCGTGATGAGCAGGCCGATCAGCGATATTTTGACGGCCCGAATGCCCTGTTCGCTGCCAGTCAAGGCCCGGTCGACCTGCGGAACAGCATGGCTGTGGCTGTGAAAAATGTTTGCCAATATGCCACGGAATCCACGCTGATGTGAGTGATCCTCGTGACCATGGTCGGTGTGGGTATGTTCGTCATGATCGTGACGTTGTGCTTGATCTCTATCTGTGTGTGCCACGATGGTGATCCTTTCTGCGATAGTTATGTGTCAACGTCAACAGCAGTGCGTTCCGGCTTTTCGGTGTGGTTGGGTAGCCCGTGCATGACGTGTGCAAGATGGTGGAGTGCCTCTCGAAAGAGTGCTGCAACGTGCACATCATCGACCGAGTAATAGATGTGCGTGCCCTCGCGACGGAATTTCACAATACGCAGATCGCGCAGGCTTTTGAGTTGGTGCGAGGTGGCCGACTGTGAAACTCCAGCGATGCGCGTAAGTTCGCTGACACTGTGTTCGCCCTTCGTCAATGCGTAGACAATACGTGCACGGGTCGGGTCGGCGAGGGCCTGAAAGGTTTGTGCAACGAGGCGGGCGATGTCATCAGACAGTTGTGGCGATGACAGCAGGCTGTCCACCAATGTTTGATTGTTAGGTTCTTCCGTTGGGAGTTGTTTTGTTGATGAATATGGCATATATTTTATATATTTATACATGATCAATTACGCATATTATAATCCTGATCGTGTCGGGAGTCAAGACCATACCAGACCTTTAAGGGGTGCAAAACCTTAAAGGTCTAAAATAACCAGCAGTCTACCCCTTCATCCCCGTGAGCGTGATGCCTTCGAGGAAGAAGCGCTGTGCGATGAGAAAAACCAATACTACGGGTAGCATAGTGGTGAGTGAGGCGGCCATTAGGTAGGCCCAGTTGACGTTAAACGTTGAGCGAAAGAAGCTGAGACCAAGTGTAATTGTGTACAGCGATTGGTCGTTCAGGTAGATCAGTGGGGGTAGGAAATCGTTCCATGTCGCCTGAAAAGTGAAAATAGCAACTGTCGCGAGCGCTGGAAGTGTCAATGGCAGCATCACATACCAGATCAACTGCGCGAGATTGGCGCCATCGATCCGCGCAGCATCTTCGAGATCATAGGGAATGGTGAGGAAGAACTGGCGCAGGAGAAAGATGTAGAACGCCTGACCAAAAAACGCGGGTACGGTCAGTGGCAGATAGGTGTTGACCCAGCCGATTGAGCTAAACAGTATGTAGAGTGGCACCATCGTGACCGGGTAGGGCAGCATCATTGTGGCCAGCACCACGAGGAACAATGCATCTCGCCCCGGTGCACGCAGCCGCGCAAAGCCGTAGGCAACAACCGTGCACGACAGGAGATGGCCAATGATGGTGATGATGGTGATGATGGTGGTGTTGATCGTGTAGCGCCCAAACGGCACATAGGTCAGTGCTTCGAGGTAGTTTTCCCAACGTGGTGGGTTGGGTATGAGTTGGGGTGGGACGGCAAAAATCTGATACTCCGGTTTCAACGATGAGGAGATCATCCACAACAAAGGGATGAGAAAAATAATAGCGCCGCTCACCACCACGATAGTGGCCAGCAGACGTTTCCATGCCGCTTGTCGTTGCAACCCGACGCGAGGTTGTGGGTATCTCAACGTTTCCTGGTTGAGTGGTTGTTCTTGTTTCATATGCACAACTCGACGCGCTTAACGTCGTTCTCCTTCATAGTAGACCCAACTGCGTGCTGAACGAACAACCAGCAGCGTAAGTAGCAGAATAAGTAAGAAGAGCACCCACGCCATTGCCGACGCATAGCCCATATTGAAGCGTTGGAATGCTTGGCGATAAAGGTACAACACAAAAAAGAGTGTTGAGTTGAGTGGCCCACCGTCCGTCGCGACATAGGCGCTGGTGAAGGTTTGAAATGTGGCAATAATACTTAACACCAGATTGAAAAAGATTGTTGGTGTCAATAGCGGGACTGTGACATTGAAAAAGATCTGAATTGAGTTTGCGCCATCGATCCTGGCAGCTTCGTGGAGTTCCTTTGGAACGGTTTTCAATCCGGCAAGATAAATGATTGCCGTGCGACCAAGCCCCCATATGCTCATCATCCACAGTGCACTGAGCGCGGTACGCGGGTCAGCCAGCCAGCGTGGTCCATCGATACCGAAGATCGCCAGTGTGGCATTGATTAAGCCTGCTTCTGGGTGAAAAATCCAGATCCAGACCACAACAAAGGCAACGCCCGACAGAACTGATGGCAGATAGTAGATTGTGCGAAAATACTGTATACCACGTATGCGCTGGTTCATTACGATGGCCAGCAATAACCCGCCAATCAACTCGGTTGGGACATACATCAACGTAAAAATAAGCGTGACCCGCAGCGATTGCCAGAAGAGCGGATCGTTAGTGAACATGCGCTCGTAGTTGCGAAGACCGATTGGTTCTGCAGGAGATAGTAAATCCCAGCGGGTAAAACTCATGAACAGGGAGGTGATCATTGGCCCCAGGGTAAAGATTACAAAGCCAATCAGCCAGGGCGAGATACACAGATAAAAGGCCAGGATTTCACGACGGGTAATTGCTCGTTCGCGTTGGGGTGAGCGAGAAGTTAGTATGCGACGTTTGATCATGTATGTATTATCCGGCCTGTGGGAAATAACGTATCAAAGTGGTACTCTCTCGAAAAAAGAAAGTACAGAGATACTCTTTAGGGCTCTCTGTACTCCATACATCCATTATTGTTGATCGAGCAGTGCAGATTGAGCCTCCTGGGCTGCGGTGGTCATAGTGGTAGCCACATCAGCCTCGGGATCAAGAATGACTGTTTCTAATGCCTGCCGCAGTGCGGGATCGGCAGTATTGCCCCAGAACGGCGTCACAGTGTAGGCGCGTGGTGCGAGGTGGTTCAATTCATTGAGCCAGACACCCTCGATAGGATCATCGTTGAAACCGGCCTCCTCAGCCACCGATGCGACCGCTGGCAAGGCCCAGTCTTTCCATATTTCTGCACCCTGTTCACCAGCGTAGAAGCGCAGGAACTCCCAGGCTGCTTCCGGATGGGCACTGGTGCTTGAAATGCCAAAGCCGCCCCAGAACAAGACATTTGCACGTTCGTTGCCCACAGGCACACCGACGACGCCCAGATCGATGTTGGGGTTTTCGAGCATGCCGGACTGTGGCCAGCGCCCAAAGATACGCATGGCCGCTGTACCATTGTCGAACTCGCTATTACCTCCACCAAAAGCACTCATATCGGCGGGTGGTGGCGCAACCTGGTATTCGTTGTAGAGGTCGGCATAGAATTGTACAGCTTCAATCGTTTCGGGTGAGTCCATAAAGCCTTCAAAAGTGGAGCCATCCTCACTGATCAAGCGACCGCCCGATGCAGCAACCCAGTATTCAAAGCCCGTTGTCCAGGGGCCGGGCAGTTGCAATCCCCAGATGTCAGTCTGTCCATCGTCGTCGGTATCCTGCGTGAGCGCCTGTGCTGTTTCGAGAAAGTCGTCCCAGGTCCAACCATCTTCGGGATATGCTACCTCGAATTCGTCGAAAAGCGTTTTGTTGTAATAAACGGCCAGGGGGGAGTAATCCTTGGGAAGTAGATATTGGTCTCCGTTGTACTGGCCAGGCTCAAAAACACCAGGAAGGTAGATAGCAGAGTCGAGGCTTTCCGGGCCACTGAGGTATTCCTCAAGGGAAATGAGTGCGCCACTATCGACAAAGTTTGGCACGGCATCATCACCGATCTGCATAATGTCGGGTGCTGCACCAGCCGCGACCTGCGTCAACAGACGTGCGTAGTAGTCGTTGCCAGCCACCGCCTCGAGTTGCACGAGAATGTTGGGATTGGCTTCTTCAAACTTGCTGATAATTTCCTGATGAGGGGTGAGCCCCTCGCCGCTATCGCCAGTTCCCACCCGCAGAATAATGGTCGAGTTATCGTCGTTGGTTGTGCCATCGGCTGCTGGTTCAGCAGTTGTGGTGGTGTCGTCGGCTTCGGAGGAACCAGCTTCTGGTTCTGGTTGAGCAGGGCCACCGCAAGCGGCAAGCAACCCTATGATTAGGATAAGAATCGTATAGATGCGTACATGTTTGAGCATTTGTAATCCCATTTTCATCCTTGCTACGCTTTTCATTTGGTAGGATACATACATCAGTAATGCTAACAAAAGACAGATAAAGCTCCCAATTGTCTTCTACAATTACGTCATCCTACCTCTTTCTGGGTTGGGCCAACCAACATATCACATTGTTACGTAGCTGTGCGTATACTATACTGCAGAGTCCATGAATGGACAAATGAGTAAACCCCTTTATTAAACAACTAGTAGGATTACATCACATGTCGTTGTATCAACCAATTCGTACGTTGTTTCTCACTCCCACAAACGATGGGTCCACCACTGCGTTACAAGAGTATCTCCAATCAACCCGCGATATTGTGCTGGATGTTGGTTGTGATACAAATATGCTAGAACGTCTTAGGAGGTATGATGCGTTGGTGATATCTCAAAACATCCATCTTACACCTGATGCTATCGACAAGGTAGCGGATTTTGTGCATCGTGGTGGGGCGTGTCTGGGCCTGTTGCATCCATCTGCGAATGAGGCGACCCAAACGCTCTTTGGCATACGGCTAGGTTGTGGTGGGCCACATACCGAAATACGAGTTGCCTTTGCCGATCCGTCCCATCCGATAGCTCGACGGATGCCTGCGCTCTGGTTTATGCAGGACCAGTTCCAAACCATGGCGTTTGTGGATGATGAGATACAGCCAGTGTTAACGACAATGTGGCAGTATGAACGAGCAACACTGGCAGCTATGCGTACATTGGGTGATGGACGCACAGCGTGTTTGACCCTTCAAAATAGCGCCGATCCACGGCTCCAACAGGTAATTTATCGTATGTTGCGTGAGGCGACCAGGCGTGTAGAACCACAGGTGCTTGGTGTTGGTGTGCTCGGGTATGGTCCGATCAGCTATGCACATGGTGTAGCGATCCAGTCTGTCGAAGGTCTGGAATTCCGTGCAATTGTTGATCTTAATCCCCAGCGGCGAGCACAGGCCCAACACGATTTTCCAACGGTGCGTGTGTATCAAAATGCACAAGAACTTATCGATGATACCGATGTGGATGTGGTTGTCGTTGCGACGCCTCCCAACACCCATGCGCGTCTGACGATGGATTTGCTCCAGGCCGGGAAGCATGTCATCTGTGAAAAGCCGTTGTGTTTTACATGGCAGGAAGCGGAACAGATGCTGCAAGCTGCCGAAACGCACCAGCGCTTATTGAGCTGTCATCAGAATCGGCGCTGGGATGTCGATTACCTGGCGATTCAGCAGGCGATCCGCGAAGGGTTGATCGGCGAACCATTCTATCTGGAGTTGTTTGTCGGCCATTACGGTCACCCATGTGACTACTGGCACTCGCACGAGCCTATTTCTGGTGGTACACTATATGATTGGGGCGCACATTATCTCGATTGGGCACTCAACCTGTTTCCTGGCCAGACTGCTTCGGTAGTAGGGACGGAACACAAGCGTGTGTGGCATGACATTACGAATGCAGATCAGGCACGGGCACAGGTGCGTTTTACCGATGGGCGTGAGATAGAGTTCACCTATTCTGATATTGCTGCGGTACGTAAACCCAAGTGGTATTTGCTGGGTACCGAAGGGGCTATTGTGGGTCATTGGAATTCGATTATGGTACATCAATCTGATCCCGTCGTCTTTGTGCGGGAAGAAGAAATACCGGTGACCGAAGCAACACCCCATCTTACACTCTCTCGTCGGCATCCGTCGGGCACTATGGTCGAACAGCAGTTGGTGCTGCCCCAGCCACAACGCCCGGCCTATCATCTCAACATTGCGAATCATCTGTTGACAGGCGAACCACTGGCAGTGAGTGCTCACTCTTCGGCACGTGTTGTGGCGGTGCTTGAAGCCGCTGCTCGTTCAGCTAAGCAAGGTGGTACTGTTGAAGAGGTGCATGTTTAGTAAAGATCATGAGAACATCAAGGAGCCAGATCCATGCTTAAGTTATACAATACACTTTCAAGAAAAATAGAATCAGTCGAGCCGATTGAGCCAGGAATCGTTAAGATATATTCCTGTGGTCCGACCGTGTATCGTAATATTCATATTGGTAATCTGCGGACCTTTCTTATGGCCGATTGGGTGCGGCGTGCACTTGTATCGGAAGGTTTGGAAGTGTTGCATGTCAAGAATATCACCGACGTTGGGCATATGCGTGTAGAACGGCTTGACCAGGGCGAAGACAAGATTCTGGCACAGGCCCGCCAGGAAAGAAAGTCCTCCGCAGATATAGCTCAATTCTATACAGATTCTTTTCTTGATGACGAAGCGCGTATGAATATATTACCAGCCCAGGTTTTCCCCCGCGCAACCGAACACATCGCCGAAATGATCGAGATTGTTCAAGAGTTGGAGCGTAAGGGTCTGGCTTATGTGGTCGATGGCAATGTCTTTTTTGACATTCATAATTACCCTGATTATGGCCAGTTGTCGGGCAATCTGCTTGCAAACCTGATGGAGGGTGTCCGTGATACGCTGAACACCCAGCGACGCAATCCTGAAGATTTCCCCCTCTGGAAATTGGCTGAACCGGGGCGTGAGATGGCATGGGATAGCCCGTGGGGGCGTGGCTTTCCTGGCTGGCATATCGAATGTAGTGCGATGTCGATCAAATACCTGGGTCGACACTTTGACATTCACACAGGTGGTGTAGATAACATTTTTCCTCATCACGAATGTGAACTGGCTCAGAGCGAAGGCTTCACTGACGAGCGTTTTGTGAACATCTGGGTGCATGCCCAGCACCTCCTGGCCGATGGGCTGAAGATGGCCAAATCGACGGGTAATGCGTACACACTCGAAGATATTGAGGCACGCGGTTTTGAGCCAATGGCGTTGCGCTATCTCTTTGCGACGGTGCACTATCGCAGTCGCCTCAACTTTACCTTCAGTGCCTTACGTGCCGCGCAAAAGTCGTTGTATCGTCTGCGTCAGGCGGTGTGGCATCTGGCCCAGACTGTTGAGCTGGATCGCTTGCCAGAGTGCGAGCTGGTGCGATCAACCGAACCATACCAGCAGATTTGTGCTGCCATAGCGCGTGATCTCAATATTCCGTTGGCACTTGCGATTGTGTGGGACATGCTCCGTGGTCGTGGTACGCCACTGCCGACAGATCTGCAACTGGCAATACTGCTTGATGTCGATCAGGTGCTGGGGCTGCAACTCGCGGAGGCACTGCACAATCCGGTAGAAGAGCCTTCCATCGAGCTTCCAGCGCAACTAATAGCACTGATTAACGAACGTGAGGGGTTACGTGTCGCCAAGAACTTTGCTCAGGCCGATGCCCTGCGCGAACAGATCATTGTGTCTGGTTATGCCGTCCGAGATACTCGGAAGGGACCAATCGTAGAAGCACGACCATCCGAAGAGGAATTTATCACCATCACCCGAGCGCTGGATGTCGTGGATCAGACCGCCGAGGCTGATCTCTATGAGTTCTCGGTCAATCTCCTCGCTCGTGACAGCCGTGCTGATCTTCAGCGTTGTATTGAGAGCATTGCCCGCAATCGGCAGAGGCGCAACCTCGAAGTCGTGGTAGTCGATAATGGCTCAACCGATGATACCGTGCCCTATCTGCAGGATCTGGTGCGACGTGGGTTGTGTGACATAAACGGTGAAGCCATTCCTTTAACGGTGCTCTTTGCCGACCACAATACTGGTTTTGCAGCAGGCCGGAATGCAACTATGCGTGCAAGCCGTGGTCGTGTCGTGGTGTTGTTAGATACATCAATCGAATTGCAAGGTGATATCTGGACACCACTTGAAACGGCGCTTTCAAATGAACTAGTTGGTCTGGTTGGGCCGTATGGTCTGGAAACAGACGATCTCAAAGAGTTTTATGAGAGCAATGGCCCCCGTGTCGATGCAGTCGAGGGTTATTTGATGGCTCTCAGGCGGGCAGTGCTTCCTGAGGTTGGGTGGTTTGATGAGAAATTCCGTTTTTATCGATTGCTCGATATTTATGAGAGCTTTATGTTCAAAACGGCTGGATACGATGTCATCGTGTGTCCCGAAGTAGTGAATCGTATTGAGAAGCATCCCCATCTTGAGTGGTACAGCTTAAACGAAGAAGATCGTGCTACCAAGAGCAAAAAGAACTACGACATCTTTCGGCGACGCTGGCATCATGGGCAGAGTCTGCAGGCCCAGAATTTTGTCGCTGCCAATCGTTGGTTTGGACATGATCATCCACATCATCTGATGGGTGATCACACCCATGCTCCCGAGGATATGCCGCCATTGGGACAGCCGCATACACACAAACATCAGCATTGGCCCGATCACGATCACGAGCATCCACATTACCACGATACGGTAGTGTAACAGCGAAATAGCTTACAGAGACTTGCAAGGGTTACAGTGCTTTGTGAGTCTCTAGAATCCCAATAGTAAGGAATGAATTATGCACAGAGCTAACGTACAACGTGCGATGTCAGGGACCATCGCTCTGGTGGGTTCAGGCGAATATACCAACGCAATGAACACTACTGATCGCTATTTATTAGACACAATTAGTAGTGTACGCAAGAAGCGTGTGGTAATATTGCCCACTGCGAGTGGCCTGGAGCAGGGCATGCCGCAGCGTTGGAATAATATGGGTGTAAAGCATTTCGAGGCATTGGATGCCGAAGTTACGCCGGTGATGTTGGTAACCCGTGAAGATGCAAATAACCCCAAAGTTGCGGCAGCTATACGTCACGCCGATCTATACTACTTTTCTGGCGGTAATCCACAGTATGTTGTAGAGACATTGCGGGATACGCCTGCGTGGGATGCGTTGGTAGATGGCTACGAACAAGGAGCCGTGCTTGCTGGATGCAGCGCCGGGGCGATGATGCTCGGTAGTTATACGCTGAATGTGCGCGCCGCAGTGAGTGGTCAGCCACCACAATGGACACCTGCATTCGGCCTTGTGCCAGGATTGGCCGTTTTGCCCCACTTTGATCGTATTACCGCTTTTATTGAACCGGATACCTTCCAACAGATGCTGGCATCAGCACCAGAAGGCATTGTTGTCATTGGTGTCGACGAGGACACCGCACTCGTACGTCACACAGCACCGGATCAGTCCAACTGGATTATCATGGGGCAACAGACGGTGTCGGTTTTCAGGGATGGTGAGCGTGTGGTGTATCAGGCAGGTGCAACATTAGATCTGTAAAGAGTTTTAGAGAGGAGCATGTTTTCCATTGTCGTTTACATAATGGTTTTCTCTGTTACTCTGCAAGATCCCGATAATTCGTGACAAGAATCCGCATTACCAGAGTCCCCTTCTGTGTTAGTTTTGAGTCATAGAAATGTATTTCATAGGAGGATTCACATGAGTAAAGCAATCGATATGCTAACCCCAGGTAAGCCCAAACGCGTTGCCATCATTGCCTCTAACCCGAGTGTCTCTGAGCAAACGGGCTGGCCAATCGGTTTTTGGTGGGGCGAATTAACGCATCCATATTGGGAGTTTTCTGAGAACGGTTACGACGTTGACATTATCAGCCCAGACGGTGGTTCGTTGAAAGGGGATGGGTTCAGTGACCCGCGTGATGAAAGTGGCTACTCGGCAGATGATCTCATCAGCCTGGGCTTTATCAACTCTCCCAAGCATATGGCACTGATCGAAAACAGTATCCCTCTGAGTGATATTCGTGGAGATGATTACGATGCAATTCTTCTGGTAGGAGGGCAGGGACCAATGTACACCTTCTACAATGATGAGAAATTGCATGCATTTGTAGCTCGTTTCTATGAAAGTGGCAAAATGACAGCAGTTATTTGCCACGCGACCTGTATTTTGCTCAAAGCACGCCTATCAAATGGCAATCTGCTTGTAGATGGTAAAACGTGGACCGGATTTGCTGACTCGGAAGAGGATTATGCAGATAGTTTTGTTGGGCAACAGATCCAACCTTTTCGGATTGAGGCCGAAGCTAGAAAGTTACCAAACACCAATTTTATGGTTGATAGCATGTTCAAGCCATTTGCCATACGCGATGGTAATTTGATAACTGGTCAACAGCAGTATGCCGGGAGCAATGCTGCCAAATTGGTTGTCCAGGCATTAGGGCAGTAACCATCTCTAACTGATGCGTGTAATGGAATAAGGTAATAAGATGAGTCCAACATATTCAAAAGCACAAGCACTTGCCCTTCTTATATTGGCTTTGTTTGTGACAGCCTGCACAATTACTCCGAGCAGTGAGTTGGCACTTAATGAGGGTGTATCTGTTGCAGAGAGTGATATTTCTGCATTTCAGGAGGAGCTTATAGGAGGTTGGCGGAGTGTGGCACCAGAACCCGGTGAGAACTCATATGCACTCCGCACTCTTAATGTTGAGCAGATCGTTGGTCTATCAAAATAGAGGTTTTTGGTGACGAAGCAACAACTTTCTCTTTGTTTGCAATCGATTATGAAGGACCTTATGATATTACAGGTCCCTCACCCGTGCTGGAAAATGCGTTTGAGGGGACCTTTTCATTTGATCAAAAGTCTCTTACATTACAGACGGATGATATCGATGCCATTGCATCACTTGGTTTCGAGTCTTGCGATCTGTCGCTTAACAAAAAAGTAGATGTATCAGCAGAGGGATGTTCATTTATAGAGTCTATTGAAGAATGTCAGGCAGACTATGATGTCATTTCGATTGAAGATAGGTTTTTGTACCCTGGCAAACGTACTGACTCGATGTGTGACCCCTCTGGTCGACCGACGGAGAGAGGGTTCCAGATGGGGGCGGCACAGCCTCTTGAAGTGGTTGCCGAATTTCAGAATGGAGATTTTTTGGAAAATGGTGATATAGCGGATGATGGAACACTGTATTTTACAAACTATTTTGAAAAGGCGCTGTATGCCTACAAAGCAAACAACGAAGTTGAAGAGGTAGCGCAACTTCCTGCCCATCCTGTAGCAGTATTAGTGTTGCCGCAAGGATTTCTGATCAGTGCTCATAATATTCCTTTTACTGAGAGTCCTGATGAATTTACTGCCAGCAACCAACTGCTGCAATTAACTACTGATGGAAGTGTACAAGAAGTCATTACTGTTCCAGACGCTAGATTTCTCAATGGCATGACACAGCTTCCTGATGAAAGGTATTTGATAGCAGACTCGATAGCGGCTACTCTATGGGTTTTTGATCCAGAGGATGGTTCAGTTTCGTCCTGGTTACAGGACGAGTTGCTCGCGCAAGATCCGTCTGTCGAAGAGTTTCGTCCGGGGGCGAATGGAATTAAGGTGGTTGATAATACTCTACTCATCTCCAACAGTTCGCGGGGAACATTAATGAAGTTGCCGTTAACTGGTTCCATGCCTGATGGCGTTCCTTCTGTCTTTGCAGATACAGGACCGATTGACGATTTTATGGTGGCTATAGATGGCACAATATACGCCACAACCCATGCTGAAGCTGTTCTCAGCATTGATCCGAACGGAAATGTGTCAAATGTTATAGAGAGTGGTTGTGATGGGTGTACGGCTGTATTCTCCGATCCTGCCAGCCCGAGTGGTGACGAACTTCTGTTTTTGACAACTGGTAATTTTTTGGAAGGAGGTCAGGAGCCTGCCAATATCGTTCGTTTGTACTTGGAACGTATCTGATCATTTCCAAATATGAAATAAGTATGATGATACATCTCCCGTGATGAACGGTCCTTTTCATCACAGTGATTCATATACCTGACTGTACAGAGCTATATCGATTTTACACATACACTTTTATGGGTTGTTCGGGTCTATCCTGAGCGACCCATCGTATGTCCACAATTGCACTCCATACCCTACCCATTTAGCTAGTATGCAAACAAAAAGCTTCTGATACACTGATCATACACTGTAACAATTTAAGCTGCCGAGCCAAGAAGAACCTTTTGTATGAACGATCCTGTTAAATCAGCTTACACAAATGTATACAAAAACCAGGTTACTGATGCAACTTCTAACCCAATAATGTCTAATCCTGGCGAAATAGATGAAGCTTTTGTGGAAGGTGCTAACAAAGTGTTAAGTACGGCTAAATCATATGTGCTCTTATTGGTGCTCATCAATCAGCAGCAGCTATTATCGTCCAGAAGGGGTGGTTTTCCAATACGGAAGTTTTTCTCCCTATCAGAAAAGTATGCAGCTTGGGCTGCATATCAAACTCTTGCTACCGGATACGGCATTCATGGCTGGGTGCTTGAGCATAATAAGCTGGTTCGGTTGATCTAGTCTGAACTTGAAGCACATCCAGAGTGGAAGCAGTTTGGTACGGAGAGAGACAAGCATCCACCAATGCGTGGATGGATGGCAGCACCGTTAGTGAGTCAGGATGGTACAAACTGGGGGTTGTTACAGCTTTCCGACAAATGTGAGGGTGAGTTTACAGAGGAAGATGAACATCATTTTGTCCAATTTATCTCGCTGGTCTCGGTGGCTTTGAAGGCCGTATGGGAGGCGCGAAATTATCGTAAAGCTGTTAGGGAATAACTCCTGAGCTTCATTGAAGACATTGAACGCTACTTTCCCTCTCGGACATGTTATAGATGTTGACCCAACTTTGATGTCAGAGCATTATGATTGACAGTGAATATCAGCAGAATAGGATAGACTTCTGGGAAGAGCAGTTTCTCAGCGGTATTTCGTCCACCAAAATAATTCAGACAATGCGTGATTCTTGGCTTCAGGGAAGGGTTCATTGTTTTCATAACATAGGGCCACAATTTGATCCCATTCCTATTGGATCAATAGCACCTATCCATCAAATTTTGTTAACAACAGGTCCACCACATCATTGTCGCGATCTCGATCAAGTTGGTAGAGTCATATTCTCAGAGACGCTTTATCCAGGAGATATGTTGATCCCATCACCAGATCACATTCTTGAAAACTATCTTACTACCTGGGACTCAGCAACCAGTATTATTCACGTGAACATTGATCCAGTACTTTTGCGCTCTGCTTGCGAAGGTATTGAGCGAGATTATGAGCGTATTGAGTTTGTTGACAGCTTTCCGGCGCAAGACCCCATGCTTGAGCACGTTGTTCGCTCACTCGGAACCGAAGCGAAACGCCGATCCCTGTTTGGACGACTCTATGCTAAACAGTTGATGCAACTAGCATCTATACATTTGTTGTCTCATTACACTGCACAGGAATTTCAAGTGAAGGAATATCAAGGAAAGTTGTCACTTAGAGTTATCCAATGTGTTGATGAATATATTGAAGCTCATCTATGCGATGATATTAAGCTGGCTGATTTGGCACAATTGTCTGCTTTAAGTGAATATCATTTTGCGCGCTTATTTAAACAGACCGTAGGGATACCACCACATCAGTACATCATTGACCGTCGTATTGAACGAGCTAAACAGCTATTACGTAGTACCGATTAGTCGATTCTTCTGATCTCCCATCACATTGGTTATAGGAGCCAGAGTCACTTCAGTCAACTATTCAAACATCGAGTTGGTGTTACCCCGAAAGAATTTCGACACTAGTTGGAGTATCGATATTCTCATCTTTATCATCATAGCTAGTGCTTTTGGGAGCGCACTTTAACCTATATTGCTGTTAATATCTTGTTGATGTTGAGAATTAATAACCACAGATTGAAATTTCATAGCTTTTTCCACATCCGAACTATCCTAACGTCCGTATCGGTTACGTGTTGACCATCTTACCAGACAAGATGCTATATCTTTTGCAATACAAAGCTATGTATATTCATTGAACGTTGAAAAAAAGATGTGGATGGCGTAAAAATATCGTGTCATAGTTCAAAATACTAGACAGAGCCTCCATAATATTTATTTCTCTCAATGAGTAGTAAAGATACGCAATGGTGCAATAAAAGGGAGCAAAACTGCGATGAGCAATGCGACGATAACTGTAACACTTACTGAGCAAGAAGTCCAAAAGCTCATTCATATCGCACAGGATTATGATACAACCCCTGAGGCTATTATTCAGGCCTTTACTGCCGATTTTGTAGATAGTGAATTTAGTGGCGGTACAAACGAACGGATGTATGTGAATATGTGGTTTGAACAGAATTGCGCTTCACCATTATCACATTCACATATTGATGATCAGATTGTCCGTCGAGCGGCATCTTTGCAGTATTCTGTGCTCTTCAAAAGATATCGTAAATAGTTCGGTTACTGATCCTACTTCAATAAATTTGTGATACACAGATCAATTGTGTGTATTCGAAAGGATATGCGTTTTTGGTACTCGTATGACCAAGTGTGAGGAAATCGGGGGATTTCTGGATATCTGAGTTTCTAAAAGCTATATGTCCATTTCCTGGATGGAGCTAATGTTACCGAATCTTTAAGAAATTAAATATGTATTAATTGGTGGGCATGGTATACTACACATGTACACAGATATATAAACATTGCTAAATATTTGAGTTCCAGATAAAAGTGGGATTTTGGAGATGCTTGTAGGATAGCAATTCTTTGATCACAAGGTGGTACGAGGAACGGTATGGCGTACCGAGGGACCGTATTTATTGTTGATGATAAATCATACATCATCGATCTCCTGTCCACTATTTTACAGGAGGAAGGATATATCGTCCGCTCTGCAAACACTGGTGAAACAGCCCTTACCGCCATTGCTACACATCCCCCCGATATCATTTTGCTTGATTTGGTAATGCCAGGCATGTCTGGTTTGGATGTTCTATCTTATCTTCGTAGCAGTCGTTTTGCACATATCCCCATTATCTTAATGAGTGCCCATCCCTCGCAAACGATAAAACGTCATTTGTACCCTGCTGCAGCGGTGCTTGATAAGCCATTTGATCTTGATCATCTATTCGATAGTATTGATCGTAATATCCGTAGGACCATGCCAAGCCGTACTAGAAAACGAGAGAGAGTGTTATCTAAGTCTGATAAACGCTCGATTGTTGCACCGTCAATACATGTGGGTAAAAGTACTATATCAGCACGCAACCCAGATCGACAGCGTCAACATCCCGTGACACTGATGCCATTGGTACACCCAGATGGCTTGGCTCTTCCGCTGCCAACGCTTGAGCGGATTGTAGCTTCCCTGGATTATGCTACACTTCAGGTACCAAGCACCGTTCAGGAGTGCTGGCGATACCGTTTTGCCTGGGAAGACACAGCAATTGTGGTGGTTGGGGGGTACCAACAATCAGTCATCTATGGAACCGATCAGTTTGCAATGAGTCGATTAGCTGAAGTTATTACTGCGCGTTCTTTGGAAATAATTCAAAGTGTATGGCCCTGTGTGAATACGGTTTTGCATACAACATCCATTATGTTGAATCGTTATAATATTGACTCCAATGTTCCCTGGACTTTTCGACCCGCCCCAACAGTTTATACGTCATACCGCCATGATCTGAGGCAGGTTCTAAAAGTATTTGCACGACTCGATCAAGATGGTCTGATGTTGTTGCACCAAATGGTTATTCGTCAGGGCACACCTCAGGTCTTTATCTGGCTCAAGAACTTGCTGGATGCCTATCGGGCAGGGGAAGGTGCGTATCTTGCTAACCACCATCCAGGTAATAAGATTGCCAGTTAAACGTGCACATTGTTTTCAGTCTTTACAATAGTATCGTCGCATCGACCACACTTCATATGCGTGTAATCGATACGGCGATTATTTTACGTATTTGGCTCAAACTAGAGCCTCAAAATTGTATACGTTACCTCTTTTCGAACTGCAGATAGTTGACATCAACACTATGACCCGTTTTTGCGACTAAGCGGATGGTGTGTCGACCAGCTGTAATGGATCCACTGCGGGTAGGGGTACTAAAGTTTCCCACGGGCGCATCGGCAGTGATCCGTGTGACTTCCTGACCGTCCACAAGCACGGCGAATGTGGCATTGCTGTCAGATTTCCATGGTGCTGCACGCAGACCAATCTGATAGGTCCCGCCAGTAAACTGCACATCACGCCACTCGACCCATTCGTTTGGTGCAATCCATCCCAGACAGCGTCCCGATTCACTTCCGGGGCAGTCACGGTATTTGGCGCCCTGCTGGGCATCCGGGTCTGCAGCGTCCAGCTTGATGGTCTGCGGTTGACCACTACGGCTGTTATTGTCGACCGTCACACGTTCGGTGCGTGTGGCGGTCTGGTTGCTGCGGTAGGCGGTTGCCCTCACTTCATAGTCGCCGTCCGGGTAGCGATTGGTATCCCACCTGTAATTATCCCCAAATAATACGTAGGGGGCTTGCTGTTCGGTGTGATCGGCGTTTTGTGCGCCACGAATAGCAAAGACCACACGATCTGCTTGTCCGGTGATAGCTGCTTCTACCCGGACAGCGCCACTCACGGTGCCATCGCGCGTCAGGCCCATCAGGTCGGTTACTTCAAGCTGGCTGGGTGCTGCCGTTGGTGCTGGTGGAGGTGCCGGGTTGCCGTTTCCGGCGGCGTGGGTGAGGGTTACCGGACCCATCGTCCGCTGTTCATAGAGGGGACGACCCCAATCATCGATAACGCGCTTGTAGTCGCTATCACGAAAATAGGCGTAGGCGACTTCGTAATGGGCAATATCTTTCTCTTCAATCGGCGCAATCTGTTGTCGCTGCCAGCGTGATGGATCGATAGCGTAGGGCGCGTGGTAGTCCAGCGCGAGTTTGAGGTTGCGACCATTGCGACTGTAATCGTACAGATTGGTGCCATTGTGATGGGCAATTTCCGCGACTTGTGTGAAGGCATTAAGCGCATAGAGTGAGTACATCAAGCTCTTGGTGCGGCCCAATTCCTTGACCATTTCACCACGTGAGCCGATATGTTCCGGTAAGATTTGTTTGTAGCGATCAAACGCATAGCGCAGCGTGTCATTATCATTGGCAACCGCACCACCGGATGCCAGAAACACCAGACGCCAGACTTCGAAGTTATTCGTCCCAGACCAGCGTCGGCCACTGGCCAGAAAATCGCGGGACCAGCGTTCAAAGGCTTGTTGATCAGATGATGACCAGGCAGACGAGTTGCGAATGAGATCGGTACCGTAGAACAACCCTGGCATCGTAATCGCGAGTTCAATATTGGATTGTCCATTCGTAAACTTGGGGGTCATGCGCGTGCTCGAATCGAGTGCCCACACACGGATTAGGTAGGCGGCGCGACGGGCATAGTGCTCGTCATCGGTGAGGGCGTAGGCCAAACCTAATGCGCGCACATCTTTCCCGACGGCAATAGCTGTGTTGTAATCCTGGCGATTGGCCTGTGGATTGATTTCTCCATCGCGGCAATCGGGATCTCTTCCATCGACCCGTTTCCAGCCACAGTAGGGTGCTTCGGTAAAGTAATCATGGCCGCCGTTAGGACCACCATTGGACGTCACGCGGTAGGGACCAGCAGTGAGGGCCCGGTTGGCTTCACTCATCAGACTATCATTGGCTGCTCGCCATGGCTGATCACCTGATCGAATATGGTCTTGAATAACACGAAGTTCGGATGCGTTGACATACACATGAGGACTCGTTGTGTTTGCTTGCACATGCTTTGGTTGTAAGTTGATGAGAAGGACACTTACACACAGCAGAATAAGCATAAGGGTGATGAAAAGTCGTTGTGTGATATGCACTTTCATTACATATCCCTCCTGTTTTTAGTTGGGACAGCATGTGATCGAAGTGTTAAGCGTGGTATACTACGAATGCTGTCCACCGAGCGATGGTTGGATAGTTGTTGTCCTGATCGTTTCTGCCGCCAAGCTCTACGATCAGGACTTTTTTTCTTCTGTGATTGATCGATCACAACATTATGACAACAATTGCAAAATCAGCGACCCTGGTATGAAATAAATTGTTCGGTCAATCGTTCTACAGATCTCACAGCGCCGTTTCTCGCCAGCAATATAGCACGCTATTTGTTTTTCGATACGAAAGAAATTTTCCAATAAAGCGTCAGGATTGCATCGATTCTTGCCAAAACTTTGCATGGTAGGGGTTTAAATAGTTGAAAAAGCTGATGGAAATTTGACTAAATTGGTGCTTGCTGTTGCTTAGAACAACCTGTCCATAGTAGTGCACAATTCTGTGCAACATATTGACAAGGCTCATATGAATACTAATCTGTGGCGTTAATGGTTAATACAGCGCCTGTGCTGATTTGTACGATAAAATGCAACACATCCGCAAAAGAAAACCTACACGTAACCAACAATCGAGAAAGTCTTTTGCATAGCAGATCAGGAGGCAACATGCCGGGGTATATTCTCCTCGAAGGTGGTGCTGAATTTGGTGGTCGTATGGCAGAGCCAGACCAACGGGCAATAGCACTGGCAGGTGGCGCAAATGCACCAATTCACATCATCCCTGCGGCAGCAGCACCAGACCATAATCATCAACGTGCTGGTGGTCATGCGAAACGATGGTTCCATAGTTTAGGTGCATCGAACGTCAATGTGCTCCATTTGATAGATGCAGAATCAGCTAACGATTCAGCTATTGTTGAACAACTCCGCACGTCTCGTCTCATTTACATGCTGGGTGGATTTACGCATTATTTAGGAACTACTCTGTGGGAGAGCGCAAGTTGGCAAGCGATGATAGAAGCTTACGAGGCCGGTGCTGTGATTGCCGGTAGCAGTGCCGGGGCCATGGTGTTGTGTGAGTGGTACTATAATCCCGAAAGCCAACAGATGTTTCAGGGTTTGGGGCTCGTGTCTGGTGCCTGTGTACTTCCGCACTACGATACGTTTGGTCATCGTTGGGTCCAGCGAATCAAGACATTGCTGCCACACGCAGCACTTTTAGGTATTGATGAGCGTACCGGCATGCTCAACGATGGAGGTGCTGAAACGGAACGCCTGTGGTGTGTCTATGGTCATGGTACGGTGACGGTTCACACGTATGGTCAAGCCAAGACATACGTTGAAGGGGATGTATTTCTTTGGTCATAGTAGGGCAGGATTGCTGTTATAACAGCTGTAATATGGTACACTGTTGCGATATCCAGAATAGTAGAGATAGAAGACAATGGTAGATCTACACATTCACACCACAGCCACACCACATCATTCGACGTGGATGCCTACAGAGCTTGCAGCGACGGCTGCTAAGTCGGGGTTGTTGGCCATTGCTGCAACTGATCACAATACAACTGCTAGCGTTGCTGCCCTGCAGGAAGCAGGAAAGCGCTATGGTGTGCAAGTGATTCCCGGTGTTGAGATCGACAGTGGTTTTCATGACAAGCTCTGGCATACACTGGTTTATGGTGTTGAACCAGATGCGCCACGGCTCCTGGGACTGTGTCAGGCTGTATTTGACCGCAATATGGCTGATGCACGTGCTTTACAGGTGCGACTGATCGATCAAGGTTTCAACCTTGATGATCTTGAGACTCTTGATCGTCCATTCAATGTTGCTGATGTCGGTACAACGCTCGCACGACAAAATAATCTCCCACAGCGCAACCCTACTGAGGATGATGAAAGTGCTGGTATGCGCTATATTTTAACTCAGGTGCCGCAAGGGTATAACCCTGTGAGTGTAAACGAAGTTGTTGAAGTGGCTCATCAATGTGGTGGCGTTGCAGTATTGGCCCATCCAGGTCGCTCAAAAGGGATTTATGCAATCCCAGCAACGGCAGAAGACCTAGCTGGAATGGCTGAGGTTGGCCTCGATGGCATTGAGGTGTTCTATCCAACTCATACCAGAGAACAGCGCGTATTCTATAGCCAGATTGCCAAACAACATCGGCTGTTCCTCACCGGTGGCTCGGACTCGCACCACCCACATCAATCGCTGGCAAGTTGGCCTTCTGATGATGTCCATGTCTTTTTAGAACATATAAAAGTACTGTAGAGATATGATAAGGATTTGTGATGACCCAATCGACCCTGGTATGCCTAGAGAGTAGTGCTAACCACACCACCTATGATCCACACCAACTGATGAATCTTTGTCCCAAGACGGGTAAGCCATTGTTAGCATGTTATGATCTTGCACGTGCAGCGCGGACCCTTACTCGAGAAGCGCTGGCTACCCGACCACCAACGTTGTGGCGGTACGAAGAAGTCTTGCCAGTACGGGATGATCGGGCGATTATTGATCTGGGGGAGGGATGGACACCACTCATTCAGACGGCTCGTCTTGGGGAGCGTATTGGATGTTTACGGACATATGTCAAAGATGAAGGACTCAACCCAACGGGTAGTTTTAAAGCCCGTGGTCTCAGTGTCGCGGTCAGTCGTGCATATGAGCTTGGTGCCACATCAATAGCGATCCCTAGTGCTGGTAATGCTGCCGGTGCGATGAGTGCCTATGCGGCAGCGGTTGGGTTGCCTGCTTATGTGTTTATGCCTGCCGATGTTCCACTGGCCTTCCGTGCCGAGTGCGAGGCACTTGGAGCGCATGTTACGCTGGTGGACGGCCTCATCAATGATTGTGGTGCCAGAGTTCGTGAGGGTGCTGCAGAGCATGGTTGGTTTGATGTGAGCACACTCAAAGAGCCCTACCGCATCGAGGGCAAAAAGACGATGGGCTATGAATTGGCCGAACAACTCAATTGGACGCTGCCTGATGTGATTATCTACCCGACTGGTGGTGGTACGGGTTTGGTTGGTATGTGGAAGGCGTTTGATGAGATGGAACAAATGGGTCTGATTGACTCGAAACGCCCCCGCATGGTGACTGTCCAGAGCGATGGGTGTGCGCCGATTGTTAAGGCGTTTCACGAGGGCCAGGAACACGCCGAATTGTGGCCAAACGCCAAAACCGTGGCGGATGGGTTGCGTGTCCCCGTGGCCATTGGTGATTTCCTGATCCTGCGGGCACTCCGTGAGAGTGGTGGCACAGCAGTGGCAGTCAGCGATGAGGTGATGATGGAGTATACCAATCTGCTTGGAGCGATGACAGGCATTTTTGCTGCGCCAGAGGGTGGTGCCTGTTTAGCCGCGCAGGTGCAATTGCTCAACGATGGGTGGATCGCTCCCGATGAGTCGGTGGTGTTGTTCAATACTGGCACTGGTGCGAAGTATGCACATCTGTGGGCGCGGTAAAAATTCAGTCTGACGATATCTGAGCGGCGGCTGCACGCCGCCACTACAGGTATGTTTCGCTCGGTGTAGGCGGTTTGTAACCGCGCCTTGTTGTCTCTAGGATAGGGTGTCTCAGCAGCGGCTGCAAGCTGCCGCTACATATGCGGTGAGATATCGTTGAAGAGCGGGAAAACAGGCGTATTGTTAAGTAGGAGTGGTCTGGAACCGCTCTATTTCTATGGTTATAACCTTGTGTCTTGCAGCGGCTGCAAGCCGCAGCTACAGGTGAGGTACCGTTGAAGAGAGCAGAAAATAACACACTATCAGTAGGAGCGGTGTGTAACCGCGCTGTTTTTGTCTCTAGGATATGGTATCTCAGCAGCGGTTGCACATCGCCGCTACAGGAATTGTTTCTTCGATCTTCAGATTAACCTCGTTCAGTTAAATAATGTTTACTCCATAGCTTACAAATTGCATACAACCTAATCATCAAAAATGCTATGCTCTTTACCAGTAACGTTATTGGATATTACTATTCACAGGAGCCACATCGCATGGAAGAACGACAAAGCTGGCAGGTCAAAGATGCACATATACTGAGTGAATTAATTGCTCTCATGGATCTCAGTACTGCAGAAAGTACATTATTAGGATCATTACATACCCACGCTATTAGTATGGCCCCACAGATGGCCGAAGTATTTTATGAGCGTCTTCTGGTACATGTCCAGACCGCTGAGTATTTCATTGATCGCCCTATGCAGCCGTTACATCAGACAATTGGCCAGTGGTTTATCGACCTGTTTGGTGGCCAGTACGATGAGGCTTACGTAGGCCAGCGAATACGCATTGGGAAAGTTCATGTACACATTGGTTTGCCAGTGCGCTATCCGTTGGCGATGCTTGATGTCGTGATGGTGTATGGTGAACAGGTAACGCAGCAGAGCGCCCAACCGCAGCAAGCCCTGCAGTCACTCCACAAGCTGCTTGCGCTGGATACAGCTATTTTTAACCAGGCGTATGAGGACGAACGACTGAGTCATATTGCCACGCTGGTGGGGGGTGAACGGCTGGCACGGAAACTGCTTTCTGGTAATATGTAATCTGTATGTTCTTCTAATACTCTAATCCCAGGACATTTAACAAGCTGCTTTGCAGCCGTTCAGAATCGGCGATATCTGCTGATGTCAGATAGATGGCACTGGTTACCTCGGCACATTGATGCCCCATACACAGCATTTCCTGTGGTGTGCGACGTGGAAAAAAGTCCCCAAACGCTTGTTGTAGTACATCTTCTGGCCCAACAAAGATAAAGTACTGTGCAGATCGTTTATGGAGCCAATCATCTATGCTTACATCAGGTTCAACGTTAACTATATGTGGTGCACCGCTCCCAACCTCTGGACCAGTCCATTCATCAGATAGGATTGTTGGTGTAGAGGGGCATTCCTGTATGACTTCAAGGGTGTTACCTCCATAACGTTCGCTAATAAAGGTAAAGTTAGGATGATTCTGGATAGCTTCTCGAATAGTGGTTTCGATAGTTTCGACTACATTAGGATTGAAAGGCTGATCATCAACGGTATCAATACACATGACCGGATTTTGTGCTGTTGGATTATTGTCTGTTGGGACAGTAGTCTCGGCTGGGAGTATATCTGTTGGTATAGCAGTGTATTCAGCTAAAGCTTCCTGGGTCGCGGCACTAGTGTTTGCTCCTGTTGGATCAGTCGTCTGACCACATGCAGCCAGAAGTGTAAAGATAATCAGTATGATGAAGAGTCTTGTCTTGTTGTCTGGTAGTATTGTATTGCCCATTCTTTTCGCACATCATCCCGATTACTCAACGATGAATGCAACGCGCATCGAGCCTTTAACAAATGGAGACAACTCCTTATTTTCGAGCATATTTGCATAGGGTTCTACCAAATAGATAGCCTGGAGTTGATGTACTCCACGTTCCTCTGGCAATATAAGTTCGGTGTTAAAGAAAGCTTCCTCCTGTACAGCCAGTGACGTGACAATGACATCCTGTCCTTCAAGGACAATCTGACGGTAGTTGAGAAAGGGCATGACCGCCTTTATCCCTGAATCATACTCACCATCTGATGTAATAATGATCTGGAGTGGATAGGGTTGTTCTAACTGCACAGTATCTGTATGGATTAGCTCTCGATGTGGCAAAGCACTGTCAGATGCTTGGTTTTGCAGCGCATTACGAAACATAACATCAAGTGAAATCCCTTCCTCTGGAACAGGAAGCTTCTCAAGATCGAGCACATCAAATGTGCGTGCTGGTGTGTGATCATCACCAACTGTCAGTGCGATGCGTTGCCCCATAGCATAGCCAGTGACATCTCGACGGAACTCATAGTCCATACGCAAATTAAACGGATCTTCAAACATTACTGCTTGAATGTCGTGCCGCCCTGTTTCGGATATCGGTACACTCATCGGAAAGTTGATATCGTTAAATGGAGGGATCTCGATAAGATGTAACAGTCCAGGTCGATCATTGAAAGTAAAAGGAACCTGACGATAGTTGAGCATAAGTGTAACTAAGAACGTTTTTGGTTGATCGGTATTGTTCATTAGACCTAAAAATGGTTCAAAGGTATCCATTTCCGTGTCCAGATAGAATTCTTCGTTTTGCGGTAATTCATCAATAGGGGTATGGATATGCTCCTCACGGATAAAGCCAATTCCTCGATCTCCTTGAATACCTTCTGGCACTGGACCTATATGAGCACGTTCAGAAAACTCATTATGTATTATGATATCTTCCATCATAGAAGCAGGAAGTATCTCAGATGCCGCTGGTTGAGATGCAGACTGATTTTGTTCTAAAGGCAGGCATCCAACAAGTACAAAAAGAAACAGAAAAATCGTAAGATAATGGAGGTTATGTAAGTTGGTCATATTTGTCCTTCAAACGATCAATATACCACACGCTACCTCACGAAAGTTTTCCTATTCTAGCGTCTGTTATGAACTTTTAGAGACAAAAAGCCATTGAAGCTACGCTCGACCACTCAACAACGAGGCAGTAGGACAAAGCCTTGCTGGGCATCGGGCAGATGGATGACCTCCAAGCGTATGCTGTGTGCCTCGGCAGCCTGAGCAGCGTTGTCACCAGTATAGCCTTGATCGACAAAGGCAACCTCAACCGTTTTGTTGGTCACCTCGTGCACATCTTGCGCCAACTGTCCGCCGTTAGCACGGTCTTGTTTGTTGGCTGGCGTCACCAGCAAGGCCCACAGATGCCCCGGCGTATCGATTGCCATGTTCATCTTACCGCCTTTACGCCGTTTGGCTCCATCATAACTGGCATGGTGACCACTTTCTGGGCTGGACTGTAGGGTCCGGCTGTCAAAAATGGCCCCGCTGGGGCGCATCTTCGATCACCAGCGTTACATACGGCGTGACAAACATCCAGGCTTTATCGCGTACATCACTGGGATATGCTTTGCTGTCTATAGCCCAAAGTATAGCCATCTCACATTGAAAAGAGTATAACACGCTCTAGGCTTATTGTTTGATCTATTAGTGATACTATTAGATGGAACAATGTCACTTATTTTCAGTGCATTAACCCAATCTTTGATTGCTCTTTAGAATGGTAAGTAGAATAAAGCGGCTAATACAAGAAGTATTGCTACGACTAACAAAAGAATTCGTAGATTTTTAAAGCGATTGATCATTATGTCCTCCTTTTATATACAATAACTGGTAATTATATAAGTATCATATATGGAACACGATAACTCATTTACCGCGTTCCACATGTATCTAAGAGTGTTATGCCTAACTGTTCACTTACGCAAAGTCTCCACCACCTCCAGAACCACTATAAGTGCCATCGCCACGTACAACAATATTGACATACGGATAAACAACTAAAAGTTCTTGGCCGAGAGCTGATACAGAAAACTTAACTGTTGCATTATCTTCATAATAGGTATTTCCATGTCCAGGTGCATGTTTTTCAGAGATAACGCCATCATAACGTACTAATAAACTATCTTCAATCCTGTAACTATATTGATGTGTAGTAACCTGTGTGCCATTGTAGCACCACCCAACATTCTGGGCAAAGCTTCCAAATTTATTATGATTTGCATTTCGTATATTGACACCATAAGTATAGTTTAGGCACGGGTCAGAAGAGACTCCATTATCTATATCTGATGAAGTCTCTGTTAACAATCCAGGGTAACGAAGTGTAGGTTTCGATAATAATCTCTTCTCCGTTTTCTAATTGTATGATATCTATTGTTCTTGTGTCTTTGTCATCTGCTTGAGGAGCAATAAAGAGAGTTGCAGCAGAAGTAGATGGAACTAATATAGTTGCTAAAATAGTTGTGAGAAAAAGACCTAAACATAACCGATGTATATACGCTATCATGTTTACTCCTTGTTGTATAGAATCTAGAAATCTAATATATTGTTGTAGCTCAACTCTCTTGATGATGGAATTGTCGTTACTTTTTTCTCCCTTCACTACTATCAAAACACTACCTATTTGATGTTCATAGCATATACCCATTTACACGCTCCGTCTATTGGGACATTTTGCGCCTTTTGAATGGCGTAGTATTACTACCGTTAGACGGTTTGGGGAGTTCTACCAAACTATGTTGTACAGCATATATGGCTGCTGCAAGCCGTGAATCAACGCCTAATTTGCTGTACAGACTTCCCAGATACTTTGCAACGGTTTTGTCACTAATGCCAAGAATAGCCGCAATCTCCTGATTGCTATAGCACCGAACCAGCAGTTGCAACACCTCTTCCTCACGTTTGCTCAGGGCATGTTCAGCCCTTTCTTCGGTGTTTACAGCCCTGAGTTGTGCAATGGTATCTTCGGTAAACCAGGTGCCACCGTGGGCAATAGTGCATAGTGCTTGTACGAGGGTATCTGGCTCCACATCAAAGGGAATATAACCAGCAACATACGCTGAAGACACGTACTGTGAAAGTGCTATAGCATCACTATTGCCAAATAGAAGTATGCGAAGACAGGGAAGATGATCATCTAGATAAGTACGTATAGCGGTGCTGTCCAGCCACTCTGGCTCAAGTAGCACCATATCAGGGCATAATCTCCAACACAGACTTGGTAGGCAATCGGCGGTATCCACTTCTCCAATCAACACAACATCATGTACACGAGTGAGAATAGAACGTAATTCAGCACGCAAGAGTGGGCAACTATGTGCCATTAGAACGTTCATTGTTATAAACATCTCCTCTGAATCTAATATTCCTTCTTTAGTATAGACGTTGAGAAGGCGTTAAAGGTAACGCTGATTTTTCGATATTATCAAAGTGGCGATGTTATAATGACTCTGTAATACTTAAATCTTTTCCAAAAGTTAGCTGCATAGCCAGGGTAAAACATATGCTGCATGATCCCAATGATCAAATCCTCTTTCCAACATTGCCCGAAACCGAGATTGAACGATTGCGCCAACATGGTGCTGAGAAAGTGTTTAAGACCAACGAGATTCTCTTTCAGGAAGAAGCAACCAACTACCCCTTCCATGTCATTCTGGAAGGCCGTGTACGGGTGACCAAGCAGGTTGGTGGCGAAGAACGTGTGCTGACGATTCATCAGCCAGGGCAGTTTACTGGCGAAATTTCGATGCTCAGTGGTGCCGGTGCAATTGCCACAGGTCGTGCGCTAGGGTCAGTGCGTGCCCTTGAGATCGACGCAGAAACATTTCGGCGATTGATGGCGGATTGTAGTGCGCTCGCACAAATCGTGTTAGGTGCCATGGTCGAGCGGGCGAACGATGTTGAGCGACAGACACGACAGCAGGAAAAGCTGATCGCCATTGGGAAGCTGTCGGCAGGACTAGCCCATGAGCTGAATAACCCGGCGTCGGCGGTGCAGCAAGCGGCACGACAACTCCACGAGTCGATTGAGCAGGGGCAGGTGCTGGTACTGCACTATGATAGTCGTTTTACCCCGCAACAGCGCGAACACCTGATTGCGTTGAACTATGAATTGTTGCAGCAGCGTGAGACGATGCTGCCACTCAGCCCATTGGCCCAGAGCGACCGTGAAGATGAACTGAATGATTGGTTTGAGCAGTGCGGGATAGACAATAGCTGGCGTTTTGTGCCAGCACTCGTTTCGGCAGGCATGGAGCTTCCGCAACTTGATCAATTAACCACAACCTTTGAACAAAGCATGTTTGGAAGTGCCATCAATTGGTTGGCAACTACGCTCAATCTGACTGAACTGACACAGCAGGTAAGCATAGGTACCGGGCGCATTTCTGAACTGGTGGCAGCGATGAAAGAATACAGCCACATGGACCGCGCGAACTACCAACAAGTCAATCTTCACCATGGAATTGAGAGCACACTCACCGTGCTTTCCCATAAGATAAAGACAGATATTACTATTGTACGTGAGTTTGATGAGCATCTGCCATTCATTAATGCCTATGGAAGCGAGCTTAATCAGGTCTGGACGCACTTGATCGACAATGCACTGGATGCGTTGCATGGCAAAGGCCATCTATGGATACGCACATCGCACGATGCTGAACGGGTGCGGGTGGAGATCGCTGATGATGGGCCAGGGATACCGCAGGCGATTCAGGATCGTATCTGGGAGCCCTTTTTTACGACTAAAGGTGTTGGCGAGGGAACCGGCCTGGGCCTGGATGTGGTACGGCGCATTGTCACGCAGCGGCACGGTGGTGAGGTATATGTTCGTTCTGAGCCAGGAGATACTCGTTTTGAGGTATATCTTTCTATTACCAATGCGCGCGATCTGACAGCGGGAGAAGAGTAAAAAAGCTTTCTATTTTGCAAAAAATGACAGGGGCATTGCTAATCCCCTGCCATTCTGTTGAATGCTGTTACATTAGCGCACTATCAGCGGTAAAAAGACGGTATTGGCAACACTGATACGCTCATTGTCAATCACCCACAGTTCGTGGCCAGTCTGTCCATCGTTGGCAGTGAAGTAAATCTTATCGTCGGTGATGATGATGTTCTGTGGCTGTGATGAGGCCGGTCCGGGCGCGATGTCCTGTACAATGTGTGTTCCCTGGGTGGTGCCATCTGTCTGCCATAATTCAACGCCGGTTGCTTTATCATATGCGACAAACACCGCACGCTCACCTGATGGCAGCGGGTTGATATCTCTTGGGCAAAAGCCATCAGCCGTGGGGTTGAGTTCTTTAACTACTATGGTACCGTCCGTCGTTCCATCACTCTTCCATAAACGACAATTGCTATTTTTGTCATCTGTGATAAAAAAGATGTTGTTTCCAACGTTAATGAGAGTCCTGGTGCTATTTGCATAACGCCCAATCTCTTTTACTGGAAGAGTGTTCTCGGTTGTACCATCGCTTTTCCACAGGGTATATATCGAATCTGTATTGTTGGAAACGAAGAAAAGAGTGTCATTTACAGGTGTTAGTTGTCCTATCCCATCTTCACTTTGTTTAACTACCTGAGTGCCATCTGTCGTGCCATCGCTTTTCCATAGAGTGGTCTTTTCAGTGCTATAGATTGTGAAGAAGAGAGACCCATTCATGTTAACTAGTTCACTTGGCGAATCTTCTGGAATAGTACTGTCCGTAACAATTTCTTTTACTAACACGGTTCCAGCTTCAGTACCATTACTCTTCCATAACATGTGTTTAGTGTTACTCTCACTGTTAATGAAAAAGAGAGTATCATTAACATCGGTCAGATCGTCAATATCACGTGGATTGGTGATACTCTCAATTTGCACGGTCCCGTCATGGGTGCCATCACTAACCCATAGCTCTTTATCATCCACTGTAAAAAAGATTTTCCCACCCACAACCATGAGGTTTTCTGCTTTGGTATTACTGGCATCAATGGGCGTAAAGTCTTTGACTTGCTCTGTTCCTGCGGGTGTGCCATCTGTTTTCCATAAGTTACGTTCCAGGAATCTATCTTCTGGAAAACCAGCAGTGAAGAACAGCATATTGTTAAATGGGGTAAATTCAGCGGGATAGGAAGACGCTGTGCCAGCGTGAATGTCCTTGAGGAGGTTGGTGCCATCTGCTGTGTCATCGCTTTGCCACAACTCAACGCCAACATCAACATTATCAGACATGGCAAAGAAGAGAGTTCCGTTCATCTCCTCAAAATCAGGGCTCAGGTAATAAAAGGCACCAGATGTACCACCATTAATATCTTTCAACAGTTTCGTACCTGCTGCTGTGCCATCGCTGATCCATGCCTCAGTACCTTCCTTCTCTGTAGTGGCAGCAAAGAATATGTGATTGTCTATCTTGGTGAGTGAGAAGAATCTTGATACAGTAAAGGCTCCAGAAGGGCCAGGATTAATATCTTTGAACAACTGCGTACCTGCTGTAGTACCATCACTCTGCCACAACTCACGTCCCGTTCTGCTATCGATTGCAGTAAAGAATAGTGTTCCATCAATATCGGTTAAGGTTGCAGGAAGCGAACTTGCGGTGCCAGGATTAATATCTTTGACCATTTGCGTGCCTGCCGACGTACCGTCACTCTTCCATAATTCGGTGCCATGTGCTTCACTCTGGGCAGTGAAGAAGATGGTTTTACCAACAACGGTCATCTGATAGAGGCCAATATCATCGGCTGGCTCCTCACCACGCACGATTTTGACGATAGATGTTGTACCAGCGTTACTACCATCGCTTTTCCATAACTCAGTCGTGATAGTCATATCAGGGAAAGGATTACTATATGAAGTAAAGAAATAAACAACCCCATTCATATAGACAATATCACTGGCACCACTGTGGGGGAACTCAATCATACGTTGGGTGGTTATTCCATCGGTTTTCCAGAGTGATCGGGCCCCATCAGGGCTGTTAGCGGTAAACCAGAGTTCTTCTCCGACTGGCATAAGATCCGCTGGGAAGGAGCCTCCTGAACCGGGAATGATATCCTGAACTACCTTCGTTCCTTCAACTGTCCCGTCAGTGACCCAGAGTTCTTCACCAAGCTCTCTGTTGTTGGCGACAAAGAATCGCTTATCTTTGAAGGTGTCAAGACTAATAGAAACAATGGTGCCAATATCTTTAATCTTTTGGGTGCTTCCCGATGTACCATCAGTAGTCCACAACTCAATGTTGCTTGAGAAATCTGTGAAAGCAAATAACAGAAGGGAATTACCCAGAACCATAAAAGGCCGAATGTTAGGTTTGCTCATGCGTGGGCCAAGATCAGTAACTTGGACCGTTCCTGCAGCAGTGCCATCACTTTTCCAGAGATAGTCACTCCCGCCACTATATGCATCAGCAGCAAAAAAAAGCTCCCCCTTAAAGTCAATGAAACTATTAGGTCGCGAACCTTCATCCTTAAATAGTGGTGAGATATCACGTACCAGAGTAGTCCCTTCAGATGTGCCATCTGTTCTCCATAACTCCTGACCATTATTCCGATCTGCTGCAGCAAAGTAGATCGTATCTCCAATAGCAGTGAAGTTACGCGGGTACCCGTAAGTATGACTTTGTGGGTATGTATCAATATCTTTAACTAAGCGGGCGGGCGAGTGAGCGGCGGTGGGCGATACGGGTGTAATAACGAATGATGTAGCAAAATATACAACCAATAACAAAGAGAGGCGTGCACTCAAACTGAGAATGCCGCGTGACGAGATCGTGGTGTGCATAGAACAGCTTCCCCTTCGACAACATATAGTCCACAGTAGCTGTAGTATACCACCTGTTCCCCGTATCAATGGGAGATAAAGCGTCAATCGCTGGTAAAATTTTGATGTACCAAACGGGGATAAAACGTTATGTTCTGTCGCATGGGATGATTATATTAGGCTATTTTTGTTCGTTCTGTGTAGATGAGAAAATTGTTATCTAAATACCTCCATGAGAGCGCTCTGAAGATTGTTGAATGTCTTGACCCCGCCAAGGTCAAACTCTAATTCGGTCGCTTGCTGTGCCATCGTAGCACTAATACCCACAATGCTACTTATGGTACCAAGGAGTGCAGCGGAACGCACTAATTTCATCAGTTGGTCGATCATAAAGACGTCTACGGACGTAATACCTGTAACATCGATCAGGAGCTGTTGCGCTTGGCTTTCGGTAATTGATTCGAGCGTTTGTTCGACCAATCGTGAGGCGCGTTCACTATCAATCGTCCCAATAAGCGGCAAAATCAAGACTCCTTCAGCAACCGGTATGACAGGTGTTGATAGTTCTATGATTGTCCGCTGAAGTTTCGTGAATAACTGGGCATTGTCAACCGCGACACTGATATGTGATGCGAGTAGCAGGAGTAACTCAATGTCTGCACTCGTGAAAGCTGATGGCTGATAACTCTGGATATTGAGCACTCCATGAACAGTATCGCCGCTGATCATTGGTGCACACAACCAGGATTTTGAACGTTTTTCATGTTGTCCAAAAGGTATCATTAATCCAGTCTGGCGTACGGGATCTTTATCAAGATCTTCAATATAGACAGCCTGCCGTTCACGAATGACACGTTTGTTGAGCGGAGTTTGATTTAATTGTCGCTGGACCAGTGTATCATCGATAACGCCTTCATCGACACTATACACAAACAGTATTTCTTCTTTCTCTGGTTGATAAAGACCGATAAACAAGGCGTCAAATTCAATCACATTAGCGAGTTGAGTAGCAACAGTGCGATACAGGATTGGCAGATCGCGAGAGGCCCGTAAAGCCTGCCCAACAGCCAGGACCGCCAGGAGTTCAGCCTTTGTGCGCGATAGTTCAGCACGGAGTTGGTTTTCAATATTCATAGTTACTAACATATCTCAATTAGTTATGTATATCAAGTTTGATAGGGTCACTGTATATATAAGTATAAACGTTCATGTGCTCAAAATATCACAAGATCAAGGAGCAATGCGTGTGGACCTGCATGCTCTGGATTAGCTACTACTCCGCCTTCAAACGATAGTCGTGTATGGTCAGCAGGATCATTCATCCCTAATACCAGTTGGTAGCTACCTGGTGCAATATGTTCGGGAAGAGCAATGTTGATCGGAACCGCAATCTGCTGGCCCGGTTGCCACTGGCTGGTTGGTAAAGCCTCGCCTCCACCAGGTGCAATGTCAACTTGAGCGACACGGGTGCCTTGCTGGTCTAACAGATGGAGAAAAAGCATGTAGTCTCGTTCGATTGAGCCACGCACATCCCATGAAGGTGTGACGATAATTTGCTGAGATGCTTGTTCGATAGTAACACCACGGAGATGGAGTACATTGCCAAAATGAGCCCCGATTGATTGTTCAAATGGTTTGGGAAGTTGGTGAATAGTTGCGTAATCAATACCATGGATTGTGATATATTCAAGTGGGACTGTTTGCTGGATGGTGTGGTAAATCTCTGGATGAGCGGCACGTTGGATTGACTCTAGATAGACGACAGCATAGTTATCGGTAGACTGGCCAAATTCGGTGATACTTTTGACAGGGACTGATACGAATGGTCGTAGTGTTGGTGGAAGCGCAGAAAGCACCGCTCCCTGATCCACATCAGGACGATTTTGAATGGCATCTCCGATCTGATCCATGCCCTCACCCCACCCAATAAGAAATGTTTGTTGGGCAACCTGCCCACCACCAAGCAGCGGGTTATAGTAACTAAGGTAGTAGGGATGGTACCAGAGAACTTGTCCTATACCGAAAATGAGTATGGCAAACACCACGACATGAGGTTTGAGCCACGCAAAGAAGCGATATTGTGATTGTTGTTGGGTTTGTGCTGATAGCCAGTGCAAACCAGCTGCCCAACCTGCCCCGGCAAGTATCAGCAGTGCTGGCCATGTTGGCAGAACATAGCGATCAAATTTCTTTGGCCCCAGCGTCATCACTATGGTCCAGAAAAGTATAAAAGCGCCTAAAGCGAGGAGCGTACGTCTTTGCCCCCATCGTGTTATGTCGAAGAGCGGTGTTTGATCGTTTGTTGATAAGGAGATGTTGGGGCGTCTCAGCGCAAGTGGTAGGAGCAGTAGTCCGATCAAGGTGAGTGGAGTCATACGGAAGAGATTGGCGAGTGGGTAGAAGAGTGGCCCAGGATCACCTACTGCACGACCCAGGAAGAATTGTCCATCACCGTTGGGGCGCCCACCATTTGAGACAATCTCACTGATGTATCGGTCCAGCGCACGTGATGGATCAACCCAGAGGGCGGGCCAAAGCACGAAGACGACTACTACAGCGACGCTAAGCCAGATAAGATATATTCGTATGGAATGCCATATCCGTATTATTATACTTGGCGTGGGTATACGCCAGAACAGCAACAATCCGGCGATAGGTAACAGAATTAACGCTGGTCCTTTTGTTAATAGCGCAAGACCGGCACATGCCCCCGAAGCGGCCAGGATGGGCCATTGGATGAGCTTGCCTGTCGGTACAGATCCCTTGGTAGGTGTGCCCTCGTCATTGGTGGCAATCAGCAGCAACAAGATGCTCAGTGTGACACATGTCGTGAGCAGTGCATCCAAATGGAGCACTCGTGCATGCGCGATCAGATATGGTGAGGTGGCCCATAGTAATGCCATAATCAGTGCTGTCCCTGGTGTAACAAGACGGCGTAAGAGCAGGTAGGCAACGGGAACTGCGAGCGTTTCAAACCAGGCTGAGGGTAGTCGCAACCAGGCTAAATGCTCAACGAGCGAAGGTGGATTGATCCAGCCATTCGTCAGGGCCACCCGTTCAATGACTAATCCCAAACTACCAAGCCACATAGTCGTCACACCAGGATGTCCTGTTTGGACGGTATCTCCCCAGTTCTGCTGAGCAATGGCGGCACTAAATCGCTCTGTTCGGTTGATCCAGTGATAGGCCTCGTCTGTAGTGAGGAAATCAGCTAGCCCCCACACGCGTGGCACGAGGGCGAGCAATCCAAGCAGGACCGCAATGACAATCGGTGATCGCAGTACATTAGTGTAGGCCATATACTGTGTCAGTGGACGGGTTTGGGATATTTTTGCCATATGTTCATTATTTGTGTGACGCTCCATGTATGCGGATTGTAGCATAATTTATGCAACATTAATCGTTTTTTGCAGGTGCTTCGGCACGAGCTGCGGCTGCACAGATCGCAATTCTGCTTGCCATTGCACCTGCTCCGATCCCATTGTCTATGTTGACAACGGCCAGCCCTGGTGAGCAACTCTGCAGCATACTTGTGAGCGCACCAATACCCCCACCCCCTAAACCATAACCAACAGATGTTGGCAGCCCAATGATCGGTACATCGACCAATCCTGCGACAACGGAAGGCAGTGCACCATCCATGCCAGCCACCACAATAATGACATCGACAGGTGCGGTAAGCATGGTTTGTAATGGCTCAAACAATCGATGAAGACCAGCCACTCCGACGTCGTAGGTGTAGTGCACTGTACAACCAGTTTCGTGACAAAGTGCGTGTGCTTCTTCCGCCATTGGAATGTCGCCCGTCCCAGCACTTAGGATACCGATAATACCGCCACTCAAAGGGACGTGTGAGTCAGATTGATGTAAGACCAGAGTATGACCTTCAGCGTATCGTTGCCAGACAACCGCATCGGTATTGAAGGTTGCTTCCAGTGCGCTAAGTGTCTCAGTAGGAACACGACTAAGCATGGCGCGCTTCCGTTTTTCGAGTAGCTTTTTCGTAATCTCGACTGTTTGATATGGCGACTTGTTTTCGGCAAATACCACCTCAGGAACGTTTGTACGTGATGCACGTTCTAGATCTAAGTTAGCAAACTGTTCGAGATATGATAGGGTCCGCATTGCTGTTTTCTCCTGATGTATTTGTAACATCTTACTTGTAGCGATACTTTGGTACGTATATATTACAAAATTGAGATTAGTTTATGAAACGTACTAAAACGTACGTGTCTTGTCTTTATACTAACGAATGTAACGTGTTGTCCGGGTTCTTGTGCCCACATTGTACCAAAGAGTTGTAATCATAGTATATGGCTTGTGTAGCACACAAAGGGGGTATTGTCACAACAGTCTACATTTCTTGACAAGGCTAATGCTGCGTGATATGCTACACCATACTAAAAAAGTAGCTTTAGTATCCTGAATTTCAATAAATCGACTAAATAATCACTCTTTTCCGTCGCCGTGTTGATAAGTATATGGAAACAGCATCCACACTGGCGGCAGGCGGCAGTGACGCCGCAACTGAACCGCTTCACCTTCTCCACCGTGCCCCATCTGCACGTTCTACTTCTCTGCTTTGCCCAAATGTTGAGCTTATGTATGATGACACAGCTACCCAATTAGTGGACCTGATCAAAGGCTATCAACAGGGTAAGTTGGCCGAGAGTAGTGCTGAATTGGTGCGTAAAGCCTATGCTGTGGCGCACGAAGCCCATGGAGAGCAGAAACGAGCCTCTGGTGAACCATATATTGAACATCCAGTTGCAGTCGCTCATATTCTGCTCGGTCTGGAATTAGATCCTGCCTCCGTTGCTGCTGCTCTACTGCACGATGTTATTGAAGATACAGCTATCACTCATGAGCAAATCGAAGAGTTTTTTGGTTGTGAAGTGGTTCACCTGGTAGATGGTGTGACCAAGTTAACGGTGCTGGAAAATCAGACCAAGGAAGAGGCACAGGCTGGCACTTATCGGAAAATGTTTATTGCCATGGCCGACGATCCGCGAGTCGTATTGGTCAAACTGGCTGACCGTCTCCACAACATGCGTACGATTAGTGCTATGCGACAGGAAAGTCAACAACGTAATGCTCGTGAGACCCTCGACATTTATGCCCCATTAGCACACCGTCTTGGTATATGGCAGATTAAATGGGAGCTTGAAGATCGCTCTTTTGCGCTCTTACATCCTGATAAGTATCGTGAGATCAGTCGTGCGTTATCGCTACGCCGAGATGCACGAGAGAAGATGGTTCATCGCGTTATCTCACGTCTTAATCATGTGCTTGAAAAAGAGCAAATTGTTGCAGATATTACCGGTCGTCCTAAACATATCTATTCCATTTATCGCAAGATGGAACGAAAAAACGTTAGTCTGGATCAGATCTATGATCAGCTAGCAGTTCGTGTTATTGTGGATACCGTTGGTGAGTGTTATCAGATACTGGGCATTGTTCACGCAACCTGGCCACCAGTGCCGGGTGAGTTTGACGATTACATTGCGATGCCCAAAGAAAGCATGTATCGCTCGCTCCATACAACAGTGCTTATCCCCGGTGGTCAGCCCTGCGAAATTCAAATTCGCACACGTGAGATGCACGAAGTATCTGAACATGGTATTGCAGCACACTGGCGATACAAAGAGGGATTTGCTCGAACTGATGTCTCGTTTGAGGCCAAATTAGCCTGGCTACGAGGTTTGATTGAGTGGCGTCGTGATCTGACCGATGCACAAGAATTTGTCGACTCGCTGAAATCTGATGTCTTTGAGGAACAGGTTTATGTCTTTACCCCCAAAGGCAAAATTATCGATCTTCCCATTGGTTCAACCCCTGTTGATTTTGCATATCGAATTCATTCAGAGGTTGGGCATAGTTGTGTAGGTGCGAAGGTCAACAATCGTATGATACCGCTTGACTATCAGTTGCAAAGCGGTGAGATTATACAGATTATGACTTCCAAGACGCCACGAGGGCCGAGTCGCGATTGGTTGAACTTTGCCCAGACCTCAGGTGCGCGTAATCAGATACGACGCTACTTTAAGCGGCTGCGTCGTGAAGAAAATGAATCAGCAGGACGTGATCTGCTCGAAAAAGAACTAAAACGATTGGGCCTGAGCCCTTCCTTTGATGAAATTGCGCGTGTGTGGGGTGCCAGAACTATTGAAGATGTGTTTGCTCTGATCGGTAGTGGAGAAACAACCGCTCGTCAAGTTGCTCAGAAGATGTTAGCGCAACAGGTACAAGAAGAAGAGACTCTTGCAGATATTCCACAGATTGCTCCTCAGGTAGAGCGTAAAACGGACTCTGCCGGTATTCAGGTTCGTGGAGTGGAAGGTGTACTTACGCGCCTGGCACGTTGTTGTAATCCGGTTGTTGGTGAGCCGATTGTTGGCTATATCACCCGCGGGCGTGGCGTGACAGTCCATCGTGCTGACTGTCGTAGTGTGCTGAATGAACGTGATCGTGCACGTTTGATTGAGGTTTCCTGGGGCAGTGCTCAACCGCAGCAGGGTTTTTCAGTTCCTATGCGTGTGGAAGCCTGGGATCGAGTAGGTCTCTGGCGAGATATTACCAATGCCATTGCTGACGATAGTATTAATATTGAAGCGGTTGAGCAAGTATCAACACGCAAACCTAGTCGGGCCATCTTAATGGTTACGATTTCAGTTCATAGCATTGCACAGCTTTCTAAAATTTTAGATAAACTCAACCGTCTACCAGACATTATTGATGCGCGTCGCGAACAAAATAGTGCTCCCGTTTCAGCATAAGGCTTTTTCTTTCATCTGTTTTCCTTCTGCTTGTTTTTTGTAAAGCTCCAGAATATATACGCTCTAATGATCTATCATACTCTTAAGCTCCTTTTTGCTTTTAAAAGATGATATGTACTATTTTGGGAACCATCTTGTTGCCAAAAACGTCATCAGTATATCTGGTCTATAACCCGGGGTAGGCAGGTCATATCATTCGAATAACTGATGTTGATGATTGAGGTGAATCACTATGATACACAGATTCTACCGCTCTACCCTGTGCGTATGTATCGTACTTACCATGCTGATATTGTCAGCATGTGGTGGAGGCACAGCAGTTAATACAAGTTCAAGGCAAGAAGCCCCTGCTGCCGCAGAACAGCCAGCCGTCTCACTTTCTGCGGAGGAGGGATCGATGACTGAGACTGAATCAGATGCACAAATCTCCACTGATGATGATACATCTGCTAACGAAGAAGTACCTGTGGAAGAGACCACTGCTGAAGAACTCCCTGCTGAGGAGTTAGCTGCCGAAGACGTTCCTGCCAGTGGTGCAGGAACTGCTCCTGATGATGAGGCAGACGCGGAACAAGCACCCGTGGAAGAGACCGCTGAAGATGTTTTTATCGATAGTCCAGAAACGGCTACTGATAATTTGGTAGATGAGGCTCCTGTTGTTGAAGCACCAAGACAGATCGAAGTTAATCCATTTATCCAGACCAGTCAGGACCATCTTTCTACGTTTGCACTGGATGTTGATACCGCATCATATGCGTCTGCTCGTAACCATATAACAAGTGACCAGTTTCCATCTCCCGATACGGTACGTGTTGAGGAGTTTGTGAACTACTTTGATTATAACTATCCTGCTCCTGAGCAGGACGCGTTTGGTATCTATGTTGATGCAACCACTACACCTTTTGGCAGTGCTGAAACACATATTGCTCGGGTGGGCATTCAGGGCAAGGCGATTAATGCCCACCAACGTGAGAAGGCATCACTCACTTTTGTTATTGATGTAAGTGGTTCAATGGACGGACATAATCGCCTTCCATTAGTGAAAGAATCGCTTAGTCTGTTGGTTGAGGAATTAAACGATGATGATCAGGTTGCTATCGTTGTGTATGGGAGTACCGCGCATACCATTCTCGAACCAACAAGTATGGCCCGCAAGGATGTTATTCTCCGGGCCATCAATGCTGTAGAGATTGAAGGCTCGACGAATGCCGAAGCTGGATTACAACTAGGATATAAACTTGCTAGTGAACATTTCCAGAATGATGCTATCAATCGGGTCATCCTGTGCTCGGATGGGGTTGCCAATGTTGGTGCAACTGATCCCGAAGCAATACGCGAGACCATTCGTGATTATACGGCCCAGGGTGTGTATCTTACGACAGTTGGTTTTGGTATGGGTGGTTACAACGATTATATGATGGAGCAGCTTGCCAATGATGGCAACGGTAACTATGCGTATGTAGACACACTTGATGAGGCCCAGCGCGTTTTTGTCGAAAACCTGACTGGTACATTGCAGGTTATTGCCAAAGATGCCAAGTTGCAAGTTGAATTTAATCAGGATGTCGTAGAGCGCTATCGACTCCTTGGCTATGAAAATCGTGACGTTGCTGATGCTGATTTTCGCAACGACCGTGTGGATGCTGGCGAAGTTGGGGCAGGGCATAATGTAACTGCGTTGTATGAAATTGTACTGCGTGAACAGAGTAATGGTATTGCGTTTACCGTCCGAATGCGATATGCCGATCCGGAAACTGGTGAAGTACGTGAACTGGCAGTGCCATTTGAGCGTGATGCCATGAATCAGGATTTCTCAAGCGCGGCACCATCGCTACAACTTGCGGTCGCGGTAGCCGGATTTGCTGAACAACTGCGCGGAAGTGGATATGAGCAGAACTATACTCTGAATGATGTATATGAGGTTTCACAGCAAATTGCACCACAGTTTGCAAATGATACCGATGTGCAGGAGTTTATTCAACTTGTAGAACGGGCTCAACGTTTATAGTGGTTGATATCCATCCCTGATCCTAAGCGCGCTGTTACCTGTTTTCCGGTATTGTCTGGGAGGTGACAGCGCCTTTTTGTGGATCATAAATCCAGGGTAGGAAATCCCTCAATCTGGTATGAGAATTGCTAAGTTATACTGCGAGACTGATAGGTTTTTACGACTCTCAGTTAAGATTCGATAATCTTTTGTATTTGGTATAAGACTTCAGTGACTACGTGAGTCCGAAAGCATAATTGTATGATATGCTCTGTAGCAGGGTGTTGGAATGTTTCTTCTGGTATGTTTGGTCCAGAGCTACACATTATAGCGAAAGAGGTGTTAGATGACGTTGATTGAATTGTTGATCTTTCTCGTTGTCGCAGGAATTTGTGGAGTGATTGCTGAGTGGATTGTTGGGTTTAGTCCCGGGGGGTTTCTCACATCAGTGATGGTCGGTTTAGTTGGTGCTTATATCGGGAGTTGGCTGGCACAACAATTAGGGTTTCCGCCCATTTTGGAAACGTCACGTATTATTCCTCAGACGACGGATCAACAGCTTATTGTGACAAATTTTAGTTTTGATATTGCCTGGTCGATATTAGGTTCGATAGTGTTGTTACTTATCATTATGGCTGTTCGTGGTTTTGGGCGTGGAGGACGGGGGCGGCGCAGACGACGAAGATCGACATAATACCTGCAACCAAAAATAGATAAACAGTAATACTATGGCCACACGTTATGAATATGCGTGTGGCTATTTCTTTGTTATAAAACACAGGATATATTTTGTACGACTTCTGTTAAAGGATATGCTTTTATAAGTAAATACCATCTTATAGAATATTTAGCTAGTGAAATCTTATCTACCTACTAATCATAGTTAAAAAAGAAGAAACTTTTCTTTTGGAAAAGAGACTGTATCTATAGTATTAATTTCCCTTTCTATTCACTCCTATACTGTAAAGATTTATCTTAGCTCAGTAGATGCACAGATAATGTTCATATTTATTGTGTATAAACCTGTTTTGGCACAACAAATGCACAGGTATATCGCCTTGACGTTTCCTGTTACTTAGTCGTATAATGTGGCTTGTGGGATATTGCACAAGCTTAGAAAAAGCCTAGAAAAGGATAAAGCGCCTCTTCATCACATTTATAGTGGTCTTTGAGTGGCGCTCTTTTTGTGGTTTCTGTATTGTTATACACGATTCCTTTGTTCTATGCCTGCTGTCCTAATTTTGTAACATTACTCACTAATATAACGTTTTAGCGATTTAGATGCTACAAGAGTTGATAATCCATATATCTGCATTGATTTTTTTGATTTGTGCTATAATTTAGATTACTTCAGTTTATTTAACATAATCATCTTTGGTGTTATGACAAGCTCTGTGCTTGTCATAATATAGAGCAGAAGCTGCCTCAGCGAGGCTGTCCTAGAAAGGCGCTCAATGGCCCAGGTTTTTAGTCCCCGAGCGAATTTGCTCGTCAAGGTAAGTATCCTTGGTATATTTCTGACCCTCGCAGTGCTGATTGGACTCTGGATGTTTCTTTCACGTTCAGATTATATGAAGCAAGTTGGCGAAGACTACCCGATTGAACAGCCAGTAGCTTTTAATCACACACTGCATGTGACAAGCCTTGGTATGAATTGCCAGTATTGCCACAATGGTGTTGCCGAGTCAGGATATTCCAATGTCCCAGCAACCGAGACGTGCATGAGCTGTCACTCGCACATTGCGACTGATCGCGATTCGCTCATACCAATACGTGATAGCTGGGCAAACAATACGCCAGTTGAGTGGAATAAGGTGACGAAGGTGCCAGATTATGTGTACTTTAATCATAGTATCCATGTCAATAAAGGTGTTGGTTGTTCGACCTGCCATGGTAATGTTGGCAACATGAACGTTGTATATCGTCAAGAACCAATGTATATGTCTTGGTGTTTGAATTGCCATAGCAATCCTGAATTGTACGTTAGACCTCAGGAAGAAATTTACAATACGTCGTACGAACATCCCCCCAATCAATTGGAATTGGGCCAACAACTTGTGGAACAGTACGGCATTGAACTGGATAATTTAACTAACTGCTCTATTTGCCACCGATGATGAAACAAAACACAAATCCCCAAAACCCACTCGATCTGGCAACTGTGCGTGAGCGCCTTGCACGTACCACTGGGAGACAATACTGGCGAAGCCTTGAGGAGGCAGGAGACAGTGAAGAGTTTCAAGAGTTTGTGTCGCGCGAGTTTCCGCGTTATGCCTCTGAAATGCGTGATCCTGCAACGCGCCGGAATTTTCTCAAGCTCATGGGTGCTTCGCTGGCGCTCGCTGGACTAAGCGGCTGCGCGTATTCACTCCAGTTGCCAGACGAGAAGATCGTTCCATATGTTCGGTTGCCAGAAGGCATGATTCCGGGCATACCGCTCTTTTTTGCGACATCAATGCCGTTTAGTGGCTATATGACTGGTCTGGTTGTTGAGAGTCACGAGGGCCGTCCTACCAAAATCGAAGGGAATCCCAATCACCCTGCTAGCCTTGGTGCAACTGATACGTTTACACAGGCTTCGCTTTTGAATATGTATGACCCTGATCGCTCAGCAAATGTGTATTCAGGTGAACAGGAAAGTGATTGGGAGTCCTTTCTGGCTGCAATAGCTCCAGCACTTGATGAACAACGAGCGAATCAAGGTGAAGGCATGCGGTTGTTGACTGAACCGATTACCTCACCGACGTTAGTGAGTCAGATCCAGTCGTTGCTGGAGCAGTTTCCCTCAGCCAGATGGGACCAGTATGAACCAGTAAATCGTGATAATGTGCGTGAGGGTGCGCGGCTTGCCTTTGGTGAAGATGTCGATGCTCGTTATCAGTTTGATCAGGCCAATATCATTGTGTCACTTGACTCGGATTTCCTGGTCAGTGGTCCTGGCAATGTACGATACGCGCGTGATTTTGCAGCTCAGCGACGTGTCGGTGAAGATAAGCAAACCATGAATCGGCTGTATGTGGTGGAAAGCTCCGTCACAAACACAGGCTCAATGGCGGATCACCGCTGGCGATTGCGCCCTTCACAAGTTGATCTTTTTACACGTGTATTGGCGCAGCGGCTTGGTGTTGAAGGTGTGACAGGTGGCGATGCCTTGCCTGAAGGTATCGAAGAAGCCTGGATAAATGCACTGGTAGCGGATCTTCAGGGCAACACAGGCGCCAGTATTGTTATTGCAGGTGAGCAACAACCGCCGGTTGTTCACGCGCTTGCACATGCCATCAACGATGCGCTTGGCAATGTTGGCCAAACTGTGCTCTACACCGATCCGGTAGAGGCAAATACCACGAGCCAGTTTGGTGCCATACAAACGCTGGTCGAGGAAATGTCAGGTGGACAGGTGCAGATGTTGGTGATGATTGGTGGCAACCCCGCCTATGATGCACCTGTTGATCTTCAGTTTGCTGAGAATCTCGGTAATGTACCACTCAGCGTACACTACAGTCTCTATAGAGATGAAACATCTGTTGCCTCTACATGGCATGTTCCTGCAACACACTTTCTTGAAATGTGGGGCGATGGTCGGGCTTATGAGGGCACAGTATCGATTATTCAGCCGTTGATAGCTCCATTGTACGGCAATCGATCGCCATATGAACTTGTTGCAGCTTTACAAGGCCAAACAGATCAGAGCAATCTGGCGATTGTTCAAGCCTACTGGCAAGAGCAAAGTGGCGCCAGCGATTTTGAAACGTTCTGGCAAACAGCGCTTCACGAAGGCATTATCGCAGACACCACACTACCTGCACGCGATGTATCACTGCAAAGTGGTTTTGCCGCAGATGGACCGGTTGAAGCGGTCGGTGATTTTGAAGTGGTATTTCGTCCCGATCCATCCACATGGGACGGGAGCTATGCGAATAATGGCTGGATGCAAGAGTTGCCTCGGTCACTTACCAAAGTCGTCTGGGATAACCCAGCCATGATCAGTCCGGCAACAGCAAGCAATCTTGGTGTTGCTAATGGCGATATGATTGAGATTAGCAACGGTGAACAGCAACTGTCTATACCGATTTGGATTACCCCAGGTCACGCTGATAACGTGGTGACCCTGACACTTGGTTATGGACGCACGAATGCTGGTCGTATTGGGAATGGGGTTGGTTTTAATACTTATACCGTTCGTACGGCTGCCGCGCCAGGCTTTGCAACTGGTGTCAGTGTCGCCAGCACTGGTGCTCAATATAAGCTGGTTAGTACACAGGAGCACTTCCGACTCGAGGATGAAAGCACTGGCTTGGATCGCACCAACGTTGTGCGAGTGGCAACACTGGCAGAATTTCTCGAAGATGAGAAGGTTATCTACGAGATGGGCCACGCACCAGAAAAATCGCTCTATCCTGAGCGTGAGTATACGGGGTATGCGTGGGGCATGTCGATTGACTTGAATGCGTGTACTGGCTGTAATGCGTGTACCGTTGCGTGTCAAGCAGAGAACAATATCCCTATTGTTGGTAAAACTGAGGTAGCATTGAGCCGCGAGATGCACTGGATACGCATTGACCGCTACTATGCTGGGAGCCTTGATAATCCGGCAATGTATCATCAACCACTCCCGTGTATGCACTGTGAAAATGCGCCTTGTGAGGTGGTATGTCCGGTAGCAGCAACAGTTCACGACGGCGAGGGGTTGAACTCAATGATTTACAACCGTTGTGTTGGCACTAAATATTGTTCTAACAACTGCCCCTATAAAGTACGCCGCTTTAACTTCTTGCAGTACAGTGACGAAACAACACCAGTTACCCAGTTACAACGGAACCCCAATGTAACTGTGCGTATCAGGGGGATTATGGAAAAATGTACCTACTGCACACAACGTATTAGTGCTGCAAGGATCGAAGCGAAGAAGGACAATCGTCGGATCACGGATGGTGATTTACAAACAGCTTGCCAACAGGTATGTCCGACCCAAGCAATCGTCTTTGGAGATCTCAACAATCCTGATAGCGCAGTAGCACAACGAGCAGAAGATCCACGCCACTACGGGGTACTTGAGGATCTGATCACTCGGCCACGCACCACATATTTAGGACGTTTGATGAATCCAAATCCCGATCTAGAGACGGAGTGATGTAATGCAACGCGCACAGAAAATCGGCGCCACCGAGCCACCGAAGACTTGGATTGGGCCAGGACATGATTATGGAACGATTACCGATAGAATTACCGATCCTGTTCTATCACCACCGCTCAAAACGCCTCGTATGTGGGTTGCTGGTTTAGGGGTTGCGCTCATTCTATTGATGGTTTACCTCTACTCACTCGGTTATCTCTTTGTTGCCGGGGTCGGTATCTGGGGTATTAATATCCCCGTTGCCTGGGGCTTTGATATTATCAATTTTGTGTGGTGGATTGGTATTGGGCATGCCGGAACACTGATTTCGGCTATCCTCTTGTTGTTTCGCCAGGAATGGCGTACTTCTATCAACCGATTTGCCGAAGCGATGACTCTCTTTGCCGTCGCGTGTGCGGGTATCTACCCGATTATTCACCTTGGTCGACCATGGCTAGCCTACTGGATGTTGCCCTATCCCAGTACATTAGGTATGTGGCAGCAGTTCCGCAGCCCATTGATCTGGGACGTTTTTGCAATCTCGACCTACGCAACTGTATCACTGTTATTCTGGTTTGTCGGTCTTGTTCCAGACTTGGCAACTCTGCGTGATCAGGCTAAGAATAAAATCGCCAAGGTTCTATATGGTATTTTTGCACTTGGCTGGCGTGGTTCAGCTCGTCATTGGCAGCGCTACGAGCTAGCTTCTCTGATGCTGGCTGCATTGGCCACACCACTGGTTGTGTCGGTCCACTCAATTGTGAGTTTAGACTTTGCTATATCGCTCGTTCCAGGCTGGCACGTAACTGTCTTTCCCCCCTACTTTGTTGCTGGTGCTGTTTTCTCCGGTTTTGCAATGGTATTAACTATTACAATCCCAGTGCGGAAGTTCTTTCATCTACAGGACTTTATCACCATACGACATCTTGACTCGATGTCAAAGGTGATGTTAGCCACAGGGTTGATCGTCTTCTATGGTTATATCATGGAAGGATTCTTTGCGTGGTATAGCTCAGTACAATACGAGCGCTATATGTTGACTAACCGTACAATGGGGCCATATGGGTATACCTATTGGTTACTCATTTTATGTAACGGGATCATACCGCAGTTATTATGGTTTAAGCGGTTCCGTCAAAGTATTGTAGGACTTTTTATTATCTCACTGGTTATCAACATCGGTATGTGGCTTGAGCGATTTGTGATTATTGTAACTAGCCTGCATCGTGACTTTTTGCCCTCTTCATGGGCAATGTACGAACCTAGTGTCTGGGATATTCTGACATATCTTGGTTCGTTTGGGCTGTTCTTTACATTCTTGTTCCTGTTTATTCGCGTACTTCCGATGATTAACATATTTGAGATGCGTCACCTCTTGCATCATGAGAAACATTTGGGCCTCCATAAGAGTGGCGGACCAGATAATCAAGGTGATAGTAAATAAAGGCGCCTTCAACGCGCAAACCTAAAGGACAGTGAGCGTAAGTTATGACAACACAGAAAAGTGGACAATCAAATAGACGCTTCTCCCCGTTTGGCGGTCGGGGCAAAGCAGCTGGCTCAAAAAGTTCTACCTATGCGTTAGTAGCTGAATTTGATGATGCAGATGATCTGGTAGCCGCTGCTCAGGGTGCGTATGCATTAGGTTATCGTCGTATGGATGCTTACTCGCCTTTTCCCATTGAGGAGTTGCCTGAAATGATGGGATTTCGTACGCGCCTTCCGATGGTGGTTTTGATCGGTGGCTTGAGTGGTGCCATCCTTGGCTATCTTTTCCAATACTGGGTTAATCTGATTGACTATCCAATCAACATTGGTGGTCGGCCAGATCATAGTTGGCCAGCTTTCATTCCAGCTATTTTTGAATTGACTATTTTGTTTGCCGCCTTTGCAGCAACCTTTGGTATGATACTTTTGAACGGTTTACCACGCCTTCATCATCCTATATTTAACACGCCTAACTTTGAGCAAGCGTCGCGTGATAAATTCTTCTTGGGTATTGAGGCAAATGACCCGATGTTCAATCTCCAACAAACGAAGCAATTTTTGGAGAGTACCGGGCCAACGGTGGTATCCGAGGTGAATAACTGAAGGGCTAGGAATATTGATGAAACGTCGTAAGCAATCATTATCGCTCAAGAGGTTTGCACGGGTTGGGTGGATACCACTCTGTCTCTTCCTTGGAGCGTGTCATCTCGATATGTATAACCAACCAAAGGCTAAACCGTACGAGTCTAGTACCTTCTTTGAAGATGAAGTTGCCTCGCGTCCACTGGTCTCCGGTGTGGTTGCCCAGGGGCAAGACCCGGCCAATACAGTGGTCAATCAGGGTATGGTTGACGGCGAGGTGGTTGCAGAGATACCTATTGAGGTAACTGGCGAACTGCTGGTACGTGGACAGGAGCAGTATGAGGTCTTTTGTGGGCCATGCCATGGCGCACAGGGCCAACCAAATGAAAACTCTCTCATAGTCATACGGTTGACCGAAGCGGTATTGCCACCACCCTCCATGTATCTCCAGCGATTGCGTGATGTGACTGATGGTCATTTCTTTGATGTCATCACCAACGGTGTGGAGCAGGATGGTAATCTCAACATGTTCCCATATGCCTCACGTATTGCACCTGAAGATCGCTGGGCAATCGTTGCATATATTCGTCAGCTACAGGACAATCCACCAGAAGAGGTTGATCCTAATCCAACAGCAGTGTCTGGAACGTCAGAAGGGTAAACTACAGCAGTGCCGAATGAATGGCGGCCTGGTAGGAGTGAGCGACAATGGCAGCAAATACATCCTTTCCAGCTCGACAACAAGTTGATCGTGTCCAACAAATCTCGTTGATTGTTGGTGTTGTTGGGTTTGTTCTTGCTATTTTGGGGTCTTTTTTTGGTGGTGGGCTTGATCGATTCTTTGAGTCCTACCTCTTTGCGTACCTATTCTGGGTAGGTTTTGCACTCGGTTCATTTGCTCTTGTGATGATCCAGCATCTTGCTGGTGGCACGTGGGGAGCAATTGTCCGACGTCCACTTGAAGCAGCGATGGCGACGTTACCTGTGATGGCGCTTTTATTCATCCCCATCATCATTGGTATTCCCAGCCTGTATGTGTGGTCTGGTTCAGAAGCAGCTATTACTGATGCAATGGGTGAAGAGCTAGCGGTATTTGTGATTGACAAAACAGCCTATCTGAACGTACCGTTCTTTATAATTCGCAATGTTCTTTATTTTGCTATCTGGATTGGTATTGCATTCTTGCTTTACCGCTGGTCGGAAGAGCAGGATCGTACAGCCGATCCCGCACTTGTCAGTCGATTTCGTGGATTGAGTGGTATTGGTCTGGTGATCTTTGTGATGACTATGACCTTTGCGGCGGTTGACTGGGGGATGTCGCTGGAACCAGAGTTCTTTTCCTCGATTTATGGCGTTATCCTCATGATTGGACAGGGGTTATCAACGTTCGCGTTTTTAATTATTTTCTTCCGTATCTTTGGTAATCAAGAACAACTTGTAGACATAGTGACTCCCAAACGTATCCACGATATTGGTAAATTCACGTTAGGGTTTGTTATTTTGTGGACGTATGTCAATATGTCACAGTTCATCATCATCTGGTCAGCGAACTTACCTGAGGAAATTCCCTGGTACATTCGTCGTGGTGAAACAGGGTGGGATGTTTTAGCCGTTATCCTGGTACTCTTTCACTTTGTTGTCCCCTTCTTTATTCTCCTATCGCGCCGTCTAAAACGCAGTATTGTACCACTTTCCATTGTGGCCATCGGTATTCTCATTATGCGTCTGGTAGATCTCTTCTGGTTGATTATTCCTGCATTCCACCAGGAAGGCATTTATTTTAACGTGGTCTATTTGTTTGCGCCAATTGGTATTGGTGGGATATGGCTGGCCTCGTTCCTCTGGATGCTCAAACGCAAACCGCTCCTCCCGTTAAACGATCCGCGTTTGGAGGTGGCACATTGATCTTTGTGTAGGTGTGCTGCTTACTCATCTATGACATGAATGTCTCATACACATAAAGAAGGCGACCATTGTGGTCGCCTTTTCTGTTCTTTTTTTGAAAGACTGTGTCTACTTTTGCTCAACGTGTCGGTGGATGCGTAGCAGGGCTGGTGGAAGTGGATTTACAGATATTCCTCGTGGTTGAACACGCCAGAATAATGCTCGTATTTCGTTCCAGCGCATGAACAGATCACGTGCGCGAACGCTCTTTGTTATTTCAAAATGATGTAATAACATTGTATGAATAATATCATCGTCCTGTGGTTCAAGTCGACTTATTTCAACCATCTCACAGTTGTAACGGGTTGGGAAAGCGCCCGTTTGGTCAAACACATAGGCCAACCCACCCGTCATTCCCGCCGCGAAGTTATGTCCTGTGTCGCCTAGAACCAAGACAACTCCACCAGTCATGTATTCGCATCCGTGATCGCCTACCCCTTCGATGACGGCAATGGCCCCACTATTGCGGACCGCAAAGCGCTCACCTGCCTGTCCTGCGGCAAAGAGTGCCCCACCGGTAGCGCCATACAACACGGTGTTGCCAATGATCGTGCTCTCGTGGGCAACATAACGGGCTGTTTGCGGTGGACGCACGATAATTTCGCCACCATTCATGCCTTTGCCAACATAATCGTTGGCCTCACCGTGAAGTACGAGTTGTATGCCGGGTGCAAGAAATGCCCCAAAGCTCTGTCCCGCACTACCATCGAAACGTGCAGTAATGGTCCCTTCTGGCAAACCTGTTATGCTATAACGCGCACCAATGACACCTGAGAGTGTGGCGCTAACCGAGCGATCACTATTGGTGATGGCATAGTGCAGATCAACCGTCTTACCCTCTTCAAGTGCTGGATGTGCATCGTGAAGTAATTGATGGTTGAGTGAGCTTATATCGATAAGACCATTCCATTCATCTGTATTACGGATGGCATCATTTTCGTTATCCATACGCTCAAGGAGTGTATCCAGTTTCACATGTCCAATATTGGTGTGGCCTTTGGGTGACACCTGATGAAGTAAATCGGTGCGACCAATGATGTCGTCAATAGAACGAGCTCCTAGGACGGCCAGTAATTCTCGAATTTCTTCAGCGAGATGTAAAAAGAAATGTATGACGTGTTCAGGTGTACCTTTGAATTTGGCTCGCAATTCTGGGCGTTGTGTTGCAATACCAACGGGGCAATTATTGTTGTGACACGTGCGTGCCATAATGCAGCCTTCAGCAACCAGAGCTGTTGTCCCAAATGAGAACTCATCAGCACCAAGCAGTGCTGCCATAACCACATCGCGCCCGGTCTTGAAGCCACCATCAGCGCGTACACGTACACGGCCACGCAGCCCATTGATGACCAGCGTTTGTTGTGTTTCTGCCAAGCCAAGCTCCCAATTGACGCCCGCATTTTTGATTGATGAAAGAGGTGATGCTCCTGTTCCGCCAGATTGCCCACTGATCAGAATGACATCAGCCCCACCCTTGGCAACCCCGGCAGCAATTGTCCCTACACCAGCCTCGGCAACCAGCTTTACCGATACGGCTGCGGCTGGATTCACCTGTTTGAGATCATAGATAAGTTGGGCCAGATCTTCGATGCTATAAATATCATGATGTGGTGGTGGTGAAATGAGGGGAACACCAGGCACGGTGTGACGGACCCGCGCGATCTCCTCGGAGACCTTATGACCGGGCAACTGACCACCCTCGCCAGGTTTCGATCCCTGCGCCATTTTGATCTGCAATTCTTTGGCTGATGCAAGATACGCGGGTGTTACTCCAAAGCGACCTGATGCTACTTGTTTGATAGTGCTGTTGCGTTCGGTCCCATAGCGTTCTGGGTCTTCGCCACCCTCACCAGAATTACTAAGACCACCGATCCGATTCATTGCGATAGAAAGTGTTTCGTGTGCCTCGCTACTCGTCGACCCATGTGACATCGCTGCAGTCGAAAATCGACGTACAACTTTCTCTACCGGCTCTACCGCTTCAAGCGGAATCGGTGTTGTGTCGACAAAATCCAACAAATCACGCAGTTCGGTTGGGGGACGATTGTGTACTAGTTTGCTGTATGCACGATAGGCTTCAGCCCCACCTTCGCCAGTGGTTGCCTTGTGTAAAGCATGGACAACGGCTGGCGCAAAAGAGTGATACTCACCATCCTTTTTGTACTTATAGAATCCAGGATGTGGCAACGATGTGCGGCTGGCGACATGCGGCAGGCGATTTGCAAAAGCCGCATCGTGATGTTTGAGCATATCAGAGGCCAGTTTGTGGAAGCCAACGCCCTCTAATCGAGCAGGAACACCCTTAAAGCAACGCTCTACCACGTCCATATTCAGGCCAACCGTCTCAAAAGTTTGTGCACCACAATAACTATCGATGGTTGAAATGCCCATCTTTGACATAATCTTGAGCAAGCCTTTTTCTAAGGCATGAATATAGTTTTGTTCGGCTTCATCGGCAATCTCATCTTCTGATAAAAGTGTTTGCGTTGGATCTTGGTTTTTATGGCGGATGGTGTGACGATCTACAGCAATTGCACGTACGGTAGCCAATGCGAGATAAGGATTAACGGCTTCGGCACCCATACCGATGAGACAGGCAAGATGGTGTACTTCGCGGGGTTCGCCACTCTCGACGATCAAGCTCACCCGATTACGCACTCCCAACTCTGTTAAGTGGTGATGTACTGCACCGAGGGCAAGGAGCGCAGGAATCGGGGCGTATGTTTCGTTAACGCCCCGATCACTAATAATCAAAAGGATTTTATGTGCGGCAATTGCTTGTTCTGCTTGCTGACACACATTTTCGAGAGCTCGCGCTAGTGCATCGGGGCCAGCATTGGCCGAGAAGTAGGCAGTAAGTGTTGCTGAGGCAAAGGCTGGATCATCAAGACTATGAATAGTTGCAACATGCTCATCAGTTAATATAGGGCTGGATAAACGTAAAAGATGAGCATGACCAGACGTTTCCTCCATCAAATCACCGCGTTGTCCTAATGAGAAGGAGAGGGACATGACCAGTTCTTCGCGGATGGGATCAATCGGTGGGTTGGTAACTTCCGCAAAACGTTGTTTGAAGTAGTTGTAAAGTGGTCTGGGGTAGTCTGCGAGAAAAGCAGAGGGTGTATCATCACCCATTGAACCGACTGGCTCATAACCATCACGCGACATTGGTTTGAGAATGGCCGCTAATTCTTCAGAGGTATACCCAAAGGCATGTTGTAGTTCACCAAGCAGAGCCGATTTAGCAGCACGTGATGATGATGTTTCTGGTTCTGTCTCGCTACTGTAATGGGCAACACCGGCAGGCGCTAAAACCTGCATCTCTTGTTCAAGCCACTCCGTATACGGTTGTTGAATGGATAATCTGTCTTTAATGGTGTGATTTTTCTCAAATTGTCCGGTCTTCAGATCAATGGCAATCATCTGGCCAGGGCCAACTTTTCCCTTCTGAACAATGCGTGCATCATCTACTGTTACAGCACCCATTTCTGATCCACAGATCACCAGTCCATCATCGGTAATGCAATAACGTGCTGGACGTAAACCGTTACGGTCCAGCGCAAGACCTGCCACATTTCCATCGCAGAATACCAGTGCAGCAGGGCCGTCCCAGGGCTCCATCAGACATGAGTGATATTGGTAAAAAGCGCGCCAGTTGGGGTCCATATCCTGGACACGCTCCCAGGCTTCTGGCACCATCATCGTTATGGCATGTCGAACATCACGCCCCCCCATCACAAGTAGCTCAAGAACGTTATCCAGTACCGCTGAATCACTACCATTGGCATCAATGATGTGTCCAAGGTTTGTGATTTGTTCAGCCAGTGTTGTGCCGCCTTGCTCGAGCGATGGTGTGATGGAATGATCAGCCTTCTGAGCGGATGCTCGACGCCATTCAGCTTCACGTGCACGCATCCATGTCAGATTTCCGCGCAGTGTGTTGATTTCACCATTGTGGGAAAGCATACGGAATGGTTGTGCTAAGGACCAGGTAGGAAAGGTATTGGTAGAATACCGTTGATGGTAAATCGCAATGGCGGTTTCATAGAGGGGGTCTTGCAAATCTGGATAAAAGTCCCCCAGCAATGGGGCAATCAATAAACCTTTGTAAATCAACGTACGGCTAGACATGGAGGGGATTGAAAAATTATCGATATGGTGGGCCTGAGCAGCCGCTTCTATCGTTTTACGTGCCAGGTAAAGTGCCCGCTCATAACTATTGGGAGACAAACGCGTGTGGTTATGTTGCCCAATCAAAAGCTGCTTAATGGTGGGGCAGGCGGTACGTGCGCGTTCACCAAGTGCTGTTTCATCGGTTGGTACGGTACGCCAACCCAGGACACGTAGACCATAATCTGTGAGACTGTGTTCGATTAACTCTTGAATTTGTTGTTGTTTTGTTGTGTCATGGGGGAAAAAGAACATTCCCACCGCAAGATCATCAATGGGATATTGAATGCCGAGGTGTTTCAGCTCACGTGCGAAAAATGCTCGTGGTATTTGGGTGAGAACACCAGCACCATCACCACTTTTGCCATCTGCACCGACTCCGCCACGATGTGCCATATTTCCCACAGCAGTGAGTGCCTGAGTCAAGATAGTGTGATTTGGTATACCAGAGAGGTGGGCGACAAAGCCGATCCCACACGCGTCGTGCTCGAAGCGAGGATCATACAGTCCTTGCTGTTGGGGTGTATTCGGAGTCATATGCTAATTCCCCTTTTACATCATAAGGTAACTGAATACAGACCTCAACAAAGAGGCAAATCTTAACTACAGGTATCGGTTACGACACAAAAAGCGCCAATTGATAATGTTGATAGAGGGTGTTGGTACACTCTCCAGTGCCTATTAAACGGTATGTAGAGTCATGACGTTTCTTGGTGAAACGCGTGTGGTACAAAAAAAACCGCAGTGTATCTCTTCCTGAGAGATATCTGCGGGCGTCAGTGCAATCCGCGTAACAGGTTATTTTGCAATATACACGAGCATATATTGTTTGTCAAGCAAATTGTGCATTTCCCATGCACTATTAGTGAGTAGTTTGTTGTTTTTATACAAATACCATAGTTCAAATATCTTTTGATGCTCTTTATTATGTTTAGCTGGTATGTCAAAATGCTGTATTTTTGTTGGGTTTATACAAAAAAAGCTGTTTGTAGTTTAATCTTTGTACTTGTCGTATAGTAAAATTGTGTATTTATACACCTAACAGTGCTTTTGCGATAAGCATATAAATGGCCAATCCACTGGCATCAACCAGTGTTGTGATCATCGGGGCAGATACCAGAGCTGGATCAAGTTTGAGCCTTTTAGCTCCAAGTGGCACGAGTGCGCCAATCACGTTCGACCATGTGCAAATAGCAACAATTGATAGACCTACCACCGCAGCTAAACGGACTCGGTTATCAGGATCGAGTGCATTGCCGATGAACAGTGCCAAACCAAATGCGATCAATCCTAGCAATGTACCCAGTAAGAGGCCACTGGCTAACTCGCGAAAAGTCACTTTGAGCGCATCACGTTTGCGAATTTCGCCAAGCGCCATACCTCGTATGATGGTTGATACTGTTTGTGCTCCTGTGTTACCACCGGTACCAATCAACAGGGGAATAAAAAAAGAAAGCGCGACAACCTGACTGAGTGCATTTTCAAAAAAACCTAGCACATTGATGGTGAGTGTGCCGGTCAAAAAGAGCAGCATTAGCCAGCCAACCCGCCGGCGTACGGCACGCCAGATGGGTGTTGAGAAATAGGTTTCATCGGCAGCCCCCCCTTCAACACCACCAAAACGAAGGACATCCTCGGTGCCTTCTTCTACCAGCACGTCAATCACATCATCGACAGTGATAATGCCAAGCATGCGACCTTCTTGCGAAATGACAGGAAGTGAGAACAGGTCATATTGGGATACAAGATGCGCTACTTCTTCCTGATCGATTTCTGGTGTCACTGTAACTGGTTCGGTCAACATCAAATTCGATAGATGTTGTTCACGGGTAGTAGTAATGATCTGACGTAGGGTCACCACTCCTTGAAGTTGTCCCACAGCATCAAGCACATACAGGTTGGAGATGATCTCAACTTCAGGATCAACATGCCGCAGATAGTCGAGCGTTTGCGAAGTGGTCATGTCAGCCGATACACGCACAAACTTTTCGGTCATCAAACGACCTGCGCTTTGTGGCGGGTAACGTAGCAGATTACGCACTTCATCGGCTTCTTCTTGTTCCATAGCGTCAAGAAGCACTTGTTGTTGTTCAGGCACATCTTCACTGAGAATCTCAGCGGCATCGTCCGATGGCATGGTTTCCAGAAGATCGCCAGCGAGATCACGTGGAAGCTGTGTAATGAGTTTCCTTGTGGTATCTGCACTGGTAGCGCTGAGCACCTCAGCAGCTTGATTTTGAGGCAAGAGTTGGAGGACTAGAACTTGTTCGTCGTCATCAAGTCGATCAATAACATCTGCAATATCAACTGGATGTTCGTCAGATAACAGATCGCCAAGTTCTTCCAGTTGATTGGCTTCAATTGCATCGCGAATATATTGCTCAAGAGCCTCAAGATCATTGATCGTTACCATGCGGTATTCTCCTGTTCAGCCAACCACGGTAGTACAACGTTGAGAAGGTCCTCACTATGTGTTTTCACGAGACGATGATCGGCGCCACGAACAGTCTGAAGTTGTGCTCTCGAGATACGTTTGGTTAGTTCACGTGCGTTGTGCACGGTTGCCACAGTGTCAGCTTCACCAGAGACCACGAGTGTTGGGCAGTTGAGTCGACGGAGCCAGGAACGGCTATCAAATGCGAGGCGTGTTCGTATATTTGGATTTGTCCCATCGTTGCGTCCGATGACTGCCTGAACACCGCGACGCATACGGCTTTCCAGTTGTTCTCCAATGTTGCGGGTACTGCGTGCGTATGAACAGGTAAGTACCAGACCACGAATGCGATTGGGGTGTTCTCGTGCAAACTGTTGTGCAATAGCTCCTCCGGTACCATAACCAAGGACAAAACTTGACGAGATATTTAATAGATCAAGTAGATTTGCTATATCATTGGTGAGTTGAGTGATATTGTTTGTAGCAGGCAGCCGAGTGCTATGGCCGTGGCCACGCAGGTCTGGAACGATAACATAATAATGTTCAGCAAGCATAGGAATAATTGGTTGAAAAAGCTCACCACTTGTTCCAAAGTCGTGAATGAGCAGTAAGGGGGTGCCGCGACCATGAGTGGTGCAATAGGGGGCATGAGCACGTTGGGTAGCTGGAAAGGCGCGCGCAGTGAGTGCAGTCATGGTTATCCTCCATCAAATTACAGTTAGGCAAATACTGGTTCTGAGTAGTGCGCCAACTGCCAAGAGGACAAACAAAAATACCCCCACATCCTAATAGTGTGGAGGTATCGAACCAAAACTAGTTGTTATCACATCATACGTGAAGTACTATACCGTGATAATAACTAGGACAGGTATCATAGACCAATCCACACTTTAGGAAAGTTGACGCACACGTTGTTGAATTAATCCATAAACACGAATGACCGTCGTCCATACTTTCCTCGTTAAAAAGCCTCTTGCAAGCAATCAAGGCATAAACAGTCGGCAACAGCGCTTACTAAACGCTAATGCATCATTGCTTTCCACTACTGTTTGCCTGGTTGGTCTTAGTTTTACACAGATGTGTTAAACAATATAGACCTTGTATAAACTCTTCTCTGTATGTTGCTTTCTTATACAAGAGGGCGCGAGCAACTGCCTGAAATTACTTTCAGCACTGACAAGTATACTCCAGGGGATATTGTGTGTCAAGTAACAATGTGGTGACAATTGCGCTTTGGGAAAGATTAGTCATTGTATAGGTGCACGGCTATTTGAGATGTGTGGTATTGGTTCTGATGCCCAACCGTCTCCACGTTTTATTGGTGTATCGTGCAGCAATACGTTACAATAAAGCATACAGATTACGGTGTATAGCTCTGAACGCGCCAATTCCTATTGGGAGGTTTTTATGACCATAACATCTGATGTGTTACCTGTTGTTACTCCAGCCGACCACATCATCGGTCCGCCGCAGGGCCACTGGACTTATACGGATTATGCGGCGATACAAGATGACGGGAATCGGTATGAGATTATTAATGGAGTATTGTATATGGCGCCATCCCCTATAGAAAACCATCAAGGAGCGAGCACAAAATTTGTAACATATCTGACATTGCATGTAGAGTTTGCAGGATTAGGTAGAGTATATCATGCTCCATTTGATGTAGAACTTGCTCCAGATGTTCTTACTCAACCAGATATCATAGTTGTCTTACATGATCGAGCTAATATTATCACCCCTAAACGTATTCAAGGCGCTCCCAATCTAATCGTCGAAATTATCTCTCCTGGCACATCAGGGTATGATCGGCGGGAGAAACAGGATGCGTACGCGAATGCGGGTGTGGCCGAATACTGGATTGCTGAACCCAGCACCCAAACGGTCGAGTTGCTTCAGCTTGATGGCCAGGCGTATCGTTCGTTAGGTATCTTTCGTGGTCAAGCAATATTACCTTCGCAGGTTGTGCCTAGTCTATCGGTCAAAGTAGAGCAGTTTTTTGTGTAGGATGTACTGGTATTTGCGAAAACCGAATCAGAAGAGTTTTAGTTGTTGTAACAGATACCTCACTGTTGATAGCATCACACATAACCAGCGAAAGTGATACGGTCATATTCGGCTGACGATATCAGTGCTAGCTACGGAACTCTTCTCTGTTGCCCACCCACAAAACTATAACCGCAATTCGTTACCCCTCAATCACCATTCCCGTTCCGTTCTGACCATTAGACACTGCGGCCTCGGGGCGCAATTGCCGTTGATACAAATCGGCATATAATCCACCCTTTTCGAGCAATTCCTCGTGCGTGCCACGCTCGACGATCTGCTGACGATCAATCACCAACACCACGTCTGCGTCCTGGATCGTCGAGAGGCGATGTGCGATCACAAAGGCGGTGCGGTCCTTGAGCAGTAATTTCAATGCGTTCTGGATGAGTATCTCGGTGCGCGTATCTACGCTCGATGTCGCCTCGTCGAGAATGAGGATACGTGGATCGGCTAGCACTGCGCGCGCAAACGTAATCAATTGGCGTTGACCCTGACTTACGCCGCTGCCACGCTCACCCAGATGTGTTACATACCCTTCTGGCAATCGAGTGATAAAGTCGTGTGCGCTGACTGCCCGTGCGGCAGCTTCGACCTCTTCGTCACTGGCGTCAAGTCGGCCATAGCGGATGTTGTCGGCGACGGTTCCTGAGAAAAGAAAGTTTTCCTGAAGCACCAGACCAATCTGGCTCCGTAGACTTGCCAACGTTACCTCGGCTATGTCCTGACCATCGATAAGCACCTGACCGCCTGAGATATTGTAGAAGCGCGGAATGAGATTGACGAGTGTCGATTTGCCTGCACCGGTTGGACCGATGATTGCGACGGTCTGCCCTGGTTCTGCGACGAGTGAGACATCGCGGAGTACCAGATTTTTTCCGTTGTCTACATCGTTTGCTGTCAATGAAGAGGCGCCACTATTGGTCGTGTTATAGCCAAATGAAACGTGGTCAAATACCACCCGCCCGGTGATCTGTGGCATTGATTTTGCGCCAGGGATGTCCTCTTCGCTGGCTGGCTCGTCAACCAGATCAAAGATACGCTCTGCCCCAGCCAGTGCATTCTGCATCTGAGTGTAGAGGTTGCTGATAATTTGAATAGGGCGAAAGAACTGTTGGACGTAGATCAGAAAAGCAACCACAGTACCGACCTGAATCGAGCCGTTAACAGCCAGCCAGCCGCCAAACCCAGCGACGATGATGGTTGCCACAGTGCTCAGAACATCGATAGCGGGTGTAAATGCCGAGGTGATCATCGTAGCTTGCACATTGGCATCACGATTGGCGGCATTGTGTTGGCTAAAATGCTTAATTGATGAGTCGGTGCGGTTAAATGCCTGGGTCACACGTATGCTGGTGATATCTTCTTGCAGATGCGATGACACATCACCAATGGTCAGGCGGGTCTTCTGGAATGCTTGTCTGGCCCGTCGGGCAAAGAAAACCGTCGTTGCAATCATGATCGGCAGAATAATAAAACTCGCCAGCGCCAGCACCGGACTCAAAACCAACATTGCAATCAGGATGCCGACCAGAGCAAAGACACTTCCAATAACCTGTGCCAATCCTTGGCTGATTAACTGATTGATGACCTGAATGTCGTTGATCAGTCGTGACATCAGATCACCGGCCTTGTTTTTGTCGAAGAAGGCCAATGGCAAAATCTGCACCTTGTCAAAGATGATCGTTCGCAAATTGGCTAAAAAATTTTGCCCGATCCACGCAACAAGATAGAATTGTCCGCCCTGGGCTAGCAGTCCACCGATGTACACACCAAGGAGTATGAGCATGGTTTGGGCCAGCCCTGAGCTATCGCGAGCAATAATATGGACATCGACAGCGCGACCAATCAATGCCGGACCAGCAGCCTGTACCAGCGCACTGAGCAACACGAGCACCAACGCCACCAGCATCTGTGGACGAAACGATTGCAGATAGGGCCATAATCGCCGCAACACGGTGCTGTTACTGCTAGGCCGATCACTTGCATCAGCTGTTACATTCAGAGAACCTCGCATGATTTACTCCAGTATGGTATTTGAATAGATGCTTTCCTCACGCTCACCGAGGAGTACATTCACGAGTTCGCAGTACAGTCCACAATCGGTCAGCAATTCCGTATGGGTACCCTGGGCAACCAGGTGTCCGTTGTCGAGCACCAGGATGTTGTCGGCATCTCGTACGGTGCTCACCCGCTGTGCAATCACAAATGATGTGCGATTCTGCATCAGTTGTTCGAGGGCCTGCTGAATGTAGTATTCGGTTTCCGCATCAACGGCTGAGGTGCTGTCATCAAGGATAAGCAATGCGGGATCGAGTAACAGGGCACGGGCAATGGCAATTCTTTGGCGTTGTCCTCCGCTCAATCCGACGCCGCGTTCACCCACCACAGTTGCATAGCCGTCTGGCAGTTCAGTGATAAATGCGTGGGCCTGGGCAGCACGGGCGACGGCTTCGATCTGCTCATCCGTCGCATCGGGTCGACCAAAGGCGATGTTCTCACGCACCGTCCCACCAAACAATGTTGATTCCTGCAGCACGATACCGATCTGTGCACGCAAACTCCCGAGGGTCACCTCACGCACATCATACCCGTCCACGGTTACTCGTCCGTCGGTTACATCATAGAAACGGGGAATAAGATTGATAATAGTCGATTTCCCAGCACCAGTCTGCCCCACAATCGCAATGTTCTGGCCTGGTTCCGCGACGAATGATACCTGGGCCAGCGATGGATTTTCACTTCCTGCGTACATAAAGGTAACATCTTCAAATACCACTCGACCGTGGACTGGTGGGAGTTGCGCCGCATCCGGCTGATCTGTCACATCGACTGGTGCATCGAGCACCTCAAAGATACGATGGGCCGAAGCAGCGGCCTGCGGAATCGCTGTCAACGTGCCACCGAGAATAAAGATAGGCATCAGCAGATAGCTCAGATAGGTATTGAATGCGATCAGTTCGCCAATGCTCAATGTCTGATTGATGACCTGTAACCCACCAGCCCAGATAACCACTAGTGTGCCAATATTGGCAATAAAGAAGACCAGTGGGAAAGACGAAGCCGCACCACGAACAACCGCAAGGGTTTCCTGTAGCAGATCATCGTTGGAGGCCCGAAAGCGTTGGTGCTCGTATGGCTCGCGCGCAAATGCCTTCACCACACGAATGCCCGCCAGATTCTCCTGCAAAACATTATTCAGATTGCCGAGTTTCTGTGCTACCACCCGAAAACGTGGCCCGACTTTCTGAAAAAAGCGGACAAACACAATCAGAATAGCCGGAATAATCGTCAACACCATCAATGCCAGTTGCCAGTTAGTGATGAGCAGAATGGTTGCACTACCGATGAGCAGGATGAGCGCGTTCACCATTTGGAGTAAGCCGTTGCCGATAAATGTACGCATCGTGTCAACATCACTGGTGGTACGGGTCATAAGCTGGCCAGTCTGTGACTGATCGTGGTAGCTAAAACTCAGGCGTGAGAGCTTTGTGAACAGATCATTGCGTGTATCAAATGCAACTCCCTGGCTGGCTTTTTCAATCCAAAAGGTCTGGGTGAACGTAAAGAGATTGCGAACAAGCGCAACGCCCAGTAGTGTCAGTGATGCAATCCATAGTACAGTGAGATTCTGCCCCTCAATGCCCCGGTCAATGATGATCTGAATCACCCAGGGACTAACCAGCGTTAGACTCGACACAAATATCAGGCTGATAAAGGCCCCGAGCGTTGTGCGCCAGTGTGATCGTAGGTATGTTATAGCACGCCAGATATCTGCCATTGAGTTGACCTCGCTCTATCGTATAAAGGTTTTGTCTATGTAGCACCAGCGCCAATCTTCACCGGGTTCGATGGATTGGACAATCGGATGCTCGGTTTCGTGAAAATGTGCTGCTGCATGTTTGTGTTTTGATGAATCGCAACACCCAACGTGGCCACAGATAAGACACATGCGTAGGTGTACCCATTTTTCGCCCATTGCCATACACTCCTCGCATCCCTGTGTACGGGGCAACACATCGCGTATCTGATCGGTGTGGGTACAGCCTGAGGTACGACGATTGCGAGATGGCGTATCGGTTGTCCCATCGCTCTCGGCCAGCGTCCCGACACGAAAAACATCGGCACTCTGCGCGAATTGAGTTGCGCTGCCTACCAGCACAAGTTGATCATCAAGCACGAGTGATAGTTTATCATCCAGATCGGTGATCGTTTGTCCATCGCGCTGGATGGCCTGGACTTGCAAACCAAAGTTCTGTGCTAAGTTCAATTCCTGAAGTGTCTGCCCGGCGGCGTGAGCGCCCTCACGAATAGTCACGATGCGCGTATGCATGCAGTCTTCGTCCAGATTTTTACAGACAATTGGCGCAATGCTTGAGGCTGCGGCACTTTGGCGTAGCACCGCATATCCCTTGGCACGCATCGATTGGAGGTGGGCCTCGGTTTCTTCCGGCGAAATACGATAGGCTTCAAGAACCTGTGCAAAGAGCTGCACAGTACTTTCTAATTCTTCAGCAATCACGATATCTGCCCCGGCCTGGGTGAGTGGCTCCATCTCAGCGGTATAGCGTGTACGCACAATGATCGACAGCGTTGGGTTTGCGAGTCGTGCCACGTTGACAACACGCCGTGCCATGGCCGGATCATCGTCGGCGTTGACGATCATCTTGGCGCGTTCAACGTTTACAATCGAAAGGGTATACAAACGGCTGCCGTCGCCACGCAGTACGGGTAGCCCCTCGATTTCGGCCTCGTTGGCACCACCTGGATTAAGTGTGGTAATGACATATGGGATGCGTGAGTTCCGCAGCACACGCACCAGTTGTCGGCTGCATTCGCCATACCCCACAACGATGACGTGATTCTCCAGGTTGCGAAACGTTTCTGTTTCTGCCGGTGCTCCCATTGCTTCCCTGATGTTATTGGTCTCACGTTGCGCTAAACGATTGTCTAACCAGTATCCAAATTGAGTCAGAAACGGGGTCAGCACCATCAGAATAACGGTTGCAGCGATAAACGTTTGTCCGCCTGTTTCAGCCATACCCAATGGAAAGATGTCTGCCGAGCGCCCTACACGTTCGAGCACAAACGAAAACTCCCCGACCTGGGCGAGAAAAAATCCCGAGAGCAATGCGGTGCGTAAGGGATAGCCAAGCATGATGACTCCGATACCTGTTGTGAGCATCTTAATGACCAGAATGCCAGCAACCACACCGAGAATCAGCAGTGGTTGTTCGAGCACAAAACGTACATCGAGCAACATTCCAACAGATACAAAAAAGGTAGCACTAAACAAAATTTGTAATGGCAGAATCTCACCAAAGGAATACTCGCTAAACGAACTCTCACTGACAATCAGGCCAGCGAGGAAAGCTCCCAGCGAGAGACTGACACCAGCCATGTTGGTAAGCCAGGCTGTGCCAAAGCAGATCGCAATGACGGTCAGTAGAAAGATTTCGGTTGAGCAGGTACGTGCAACGACCTCAAGAATGGGTGGCATGATCCGCCGTGCAACGACCAGCACGACCAGAATGATGGCGAGAGCCCGTAGGAGTGCCCACACAATATCCATGCCAGAGCCGCCATCTCCACTCAACATTGGCACCAGCAAGACCATGATGATCGCAGTCAGGTCTTGAAAGATCGATACACCCAGCGCGATCTGACCCACGGGGGCGTTTGTTTCGGAGCGGTCGGACAGCAGCTTAAGAATAATCGCTGTACTGCTTAATGCGATCAAACAACCGCTAAAAACGCCGATCTGCCACGAAAGGCCCAGTAGCACAAACAACCCTGTGACCAGTGCAACCGTAAGCCCAACCTGAAAGCCACCTCCAATAAGGATAATGTTTCTAATCTGCGCTAATTTTCCCAGACTGAATTCAATACCAATCGTAAACAAGAGTAAGATGATACCGATTTCAGCCGTCGCATCGATCAGTTCACGGTTCTGCACCAACCCTAGTGTGTTGGGGCCAATCACGACACCAGCGATGAGAAAACCAACAATGGGAACCAGACCCACACGAAAACACAGGTACGCGATGATGGCACTGATACCCAGAAGCGCGACAACTTCAGAGAGAAACGGCAAGGTACTTTCCTGGGCCAGCGCGTGAAGCATATGTTCCTTCATTTTGTGTATTCAGTTTCGCCCTGCATGCGATGTGGTAAGCGGATGATAAAACGGGTCTGACCTGGTTTTGATTGTACTTCTATCGAGCCGTCGTGTAACTGGATGATACGATAACTGATATCCAGCCCTAACCCTGTACCAAGGCCAACATCTTTGGTCGTGAAGAAGGGTTCAAAGAGATGTGGCATCACCTCCTGCGGAATTCCCGGCCCGTTGTCAGCCACTTCGATCATGACGAAGTCATTCTCGCCACGGGTGATCAGGTGGATTTCTCCGGTACCGTTGAGGGCGTCAATCGCGTTGTCAATCATATTTGTCCAAACCTGGTTGAGTTCACCACCACGGGCCTGAATAAGCGGCAGGTTTGGATCGTATTCGCGCAGGATCGTAATCTGCCCAAGTTTGTGTTGTAGAATTTTTAGCGTATTATCAAGACCATGATGAATATTCACCTCCTGGATAGGAGCCTGATCCATATACGTGTATGACTTCACAGCACCGACCAGATCTGAGATGCGACGTCCACATTGTTCAATTTCGTCGAGGGCACTTACGGTGTTTAATGTGCTATGGAGCCAGGCGAACACGGCTGTGACGCCCTGTATCGACAATCGCTGGACCAGTTCTTCAAGCTCATCTTGTGTGAGACAGGCTGTGACAAATGCCGATGCCATCTCCCATGCATCATCGATACCATGCTCATCAAGCCAAGTGCCTATTGCATCTTCGCGGTCACTTTGTTCCAGTGGTGCAAGTGGCTGAGCCGTAAGCGCTCGGTTGATGATTTCTTTTTGAAAGACGCGGAGATCTCCGATTTGGTTACTTGAAAGTCCCAGATCGTGTAATGAGATGGTCTGCTCCTGTAGCGCCGGAATGGCATCACGCAGTGTCATAACGGCGCGACGCACGGCTGCTGCAGGATTATTGAGTTCATGCGCCAGCCCGGCTGAGAGCTGCCCGAGGGCTGACATTTTCTCCTGTTGTTTCACAACGGTCGCATAGCCAAAGGCGCGCTGGCCCGCAATGTGTAAAATACGTGCACTCAGGATCGGGCAGGCGCCAAACATTGCTCGAAAATGGTCCTTAGTGAGTACCATCAGTCGGCTGGGGACAATTGCACGTGCTGAAACCGCTGAGTTGATATTGTTGAGCAACGATTGCTCACCACCAATAATGCCACGCGGTGTTGTGCCCATGACGGTCATCTGTCCGTTGATATCACGGGTTATTTGCAGTTCGCCTTCTAGCACAATATAGAATGTTTCGGCTGGCCCATGTTCACGAAAAAAGAAGGTACCAGTTTCCAAATCTTGTTCAACGCTGTGTGCGAACAACCACTGTAGCTCTGCTTCTGGAATTCCATCAAAAAGAGGAATGTTATAGATTTGGTTCATATACCTCACTCACTACCAATATGTTGAGGGACAGAAACACCACCAAAAATGCTAATAAGCAGTATCGACAATCAATCATTGATGGGTTTGTATCAGAGTAGATTTTTCAAATCAAGTATACCGTGTATTAAGTAATCAGGTAACTCCCTTGATGGCTAGGTTTGATTGTATCGGTGTACCAGATTGGTTTGCAGGCGCTGTTCAACGTTGAGTGTCCGGCGAACCCAGAAGTAGGCTAGGATACCGACGATGATGTTGGCGTTGAGTGCTGCAGCAAAAATACCCGGTATTCCTACAGTATATGAAGCAAGCGTAGCAAGTGGGATGTACAAAACAAACATCTGGGTGAGCGACAGCGCCGATGCATGGAATGGTTTTCTGAGCACGTTCAAGGTCGTATTCGACAACAGCAGTACACCCTGAAGACCATAACCAAGTGGAACGAGCTGTAGATACAGTGTCACTAAATCGATAACGTCTGGATTGTCGCTAAATAATGAGGCAATGGGTCGAGCAGCAATAGCCAGGATGAGTGCCATCGCAATGCCCCAGATGAGCGCAAAACGATAGCTCAACTTCAACGCCTGGGACACACGATCGGGTTTGCCAGCGCCCCAATTCTGGCCAATAAACGGACTTAATACCGAAGCAAGTGCCATGATGACTGCGATAGCGAAGGGATCGATGCGTGTGGCGATACCCAATGCAGCGACTGAGGCTTTCCCGTATGGTGCCACCAGACTGGTAACCACGCCTATGGCAAGTGGCAAAATCATATTGGTGCCTGCGCTGGGCAAGCCAATATAGAGAATTTGTCGCCAGGATTGCACGACTTCTGCAAGGTGTGGTTTTACAAAGGTGATCATTTGCTCGCGTTTTGCCAACACCCAGATCGCCACCCCAAAAGTTATCGCACGTGCCATAACAGTGGCAATCGCGGCGCCTGCTAATTCCAGCCGTGGGAAAGGGCCAATACCAAAGATGAGCAGAGGATCAAGCACAATGTTGATTGCTACTGCCACCAGCATCACAATACTTGGTGTTTGGGTATCCCCGGTGGCACGAATAGCATTGTTGCCAACCATCGGAATGACAATGAATGGCATACCGATATACCAGATCGTCATATATTCACGGATGAGCGGCAAGGTCTCGTCAGTCGCGCCGAGCAGCCGAAATATTGGATCGATAGTGGCAAATCCGATGATAGCAAAGACCAACACAATCAATACGGAGAGTATCAGGCTGTCGGTGGTTAGTCGACGTACCTGACTGTCGTTGCCAGAGCCAATCGCCCGTGAGATGACCGAAGAGGTTCCTACGCCGAGACCCATCGCAAGGCTCCCAACGACGAGCACAACGGGAAAGGTAAAACTCATGGCAGCCAATTCGGTCGTGCCGAGCTGTCCCACGAAAAAGGTGTCAACCAGATTAAAGGCAATCATGGCAAGAATGCCGATGATCATTGGCAGCGTAAGACGTACGAGAGTCGGCCCGACTGGCGCATCAACCAGTCTGGCCTTCTGTGGTGCTTGCATGAAAGTTCTCCAAGATCGTCAAAAAGCGGACGAGAGCTAAAACCAGGGCTCTCGTCCGTGAGTAGTTACTTTTGGTCCGACCATTTTTGTTGTGTGAGTTCAAAAGAGCGCTGTAGCAGGGTGATTGCGCGTTCCACGTCGCCCGGTTGACGTAGATAGAGACTTACCCAGCCACTGTCTTTGAGAATGTGGTGGGGTTCGGCGAGTCCTGCCTCGATGACTTCGTAGCGCACTTTAGTAGGGAAGGGAATATCGACAAGGTGATCGCCATGAATATGGCCGATCTCGCGCTTACCAAGACGATATTCGGTGCCACCAAAGCGATGTGGATGGATGGTGACACCATGCCGTTCCTGCATATGTTGTGTGATATATTGTTGAGCATTCGGGACAGCCATGCTATACCTCTATTCTTTATATTTTGATATTTTGTTAGTCGGCTAATATTAAGCTAAAAATTTTTTACTATGGTTCAAAGGTTGCCAGATTGCTCTTGATCTGGATCAAGAGCCGACGCAGAATCACGTGTTCTTCGACGCTGAGATCGCGTATGATGCATTCCTCAATCTGGTTCCACACAGCCTCAACATCGTTACGTGTCGCCCGTCCTTGTTCGGTGAGATACACATGAGATACCCGACTATCTTCGGCATAGGATCGCCGCTCGATCAGGCCAGTTACCTCCATCCGTTGGAGCATCTTAGTGACCGTTGGCGGTTGAACGCCCAAGCGATTCGCGAGTTGCGACGGCATGAGTCCATCCTCTTTCCAGAGTTGCATCAGAATAAACTCCTGACCGGGGTGTATATCGATCCTCCCCAAAAGTTTACCTGCGTTGGTGCGGTGTAGGCGCGCGATCTGCATAAGAAGATAACTGATTTTATCGGAATACGTATGTTGACAGGCCATTGAATATGTCCTTTTTTGTTAGCCAGCTAAATAATACATCCAGATACCACCTATGTCAACACCATCAAGCGATATAACATCCAATCCCATTGGATGATTTTGATGAAGTGTTATCACAGGCACGACATGCTCTTATGGTATGCTGGTGTTACTGTTTATAAATAGCATTTCATATGGTTTGATAAAGGATTTTGCAGTATGGTAAGGGCCAGCAGCGTCTGGATGAACTACTCGCCCTATGAGGACTTAGATGGGAGGTTCTCTGGGGTTATGTTGGTCGCTCCATGTGAAAATTGGCACTGACACGGCGAATACGTTTATCGGTTGTGGAAGGGAGCAATGCGAGTACGATGATTGTGATGTCGTCTGCAGGCTCACCACGGTCGATTTTGGTAACCCGGTTCAAGAGCGCGTCGCAGAGATTTATGGCGCTATATCCTGCTTTAGCATCCCAACCGACGAGAAAATTCCCCAGCTCAACATCCTCATCGTAGCGTTCTCCAGCTTTCAGCAATCCATCGGTGAAAGCAATTACATAAGTATATGGATGCACTGGTAGTTCGGTAATATTTGGCTTCGTCATCGGATGGAGGCCGATAGGGGCCGATGGCTCGTGGTGTGTTTCGATACCATCAGTGGTGAGTACCAGAAAAGGGGCCGGGTTGTTACGGGTGATCAGGATGGTATGACTCTGAAAATCGACAGATAGGATGTTGAGCGTTGCTGCGACCTGCCCCATACGGTACGTATAAAGATAGTCGTGCGCTCCACGTGCCACCACACCATCGCGTGCGCCATCCTTGAGTTGGGTAATCACACGGGTGATAACGAGGTTACTCAGTGTTTTCGCGCCACGCCCACTGCCTTGTCCGTTGACCAACACAAACGAGAAACCCCCACCGGGTCGCTCAATCATTTCGAAGGTGTCACCACTTTCTACGTTCCCATGGCCAGGGATTTTCGCAACTGCTGTTTGTACCTCTAACATATGCACCTCGCACTTATGCGTTGAAATGTTATACAACAAGCTTTATTGTAGGAATTTTTGCATAGAGAAGCAAATGTCCCTTGTGTATCATAAAATCGATGGTGCCTCTGGTGTGATGAGTAAAATGTCACAATAGGTAGCTTTGGTATCTCTATATGTCTGTTGTGTTTACACAAATGTCACCATTAAGGTGTATACTTAAAGGTACCAGAGTTCCAGAGCAAATACATGAGCAAATATAGACAAGTCCTTCGTTTATACTAGGGGTATGAAAAAGGGTGTTGCGATTTTGAATCTATGCTACTATATGTATACCCTCAGTTAGCAACTACACCTTACATAGACAACCATATCTACATTGATTGTGACTATATGATGAAAACTGATAGGAATGAACGGTGAGCCACCACAGTTCTGTAGTTCAACAACTGACTCAGCGTCTCCAGATGCATCTGCCTGCGGAGGTGTATACTCATTTGGCAGCCGAGGCGGATCCCTCACCGCTGTTGCTACAGGATGTATGCACTCATCTACGAACACGCCTTATGTCTCTGGCCACATATAGTCCATCAATTATGGTTGCTTCTCAGCTGCTAGACCCCCATCCCCATCGTATTCAAGGTGCCTATTGGAATGGGACGGTCTTATTTGCTGATCTCTCTGGCTTTACTGCGCTTTCTGAACAACTGAGTGCGTTGGGTAAACAAGGCGCCGAAGAAATCTCGGGGACCATCAATCATCTTTTTGAAGCACTGGTGAGTGAACTCCATCGACACAATGGAATCCTGTTAAAGTTTGGCGGTGATGCACTAACCGCTTTCTTTGATGCAGATCAATTGGGGGATCAGCACGCCAACCTTGCGTGTTGTGCTGCATTAGCTATGCAGGCGCAAATGCAGGGTTTTGCTGCTGTTGAGACCCGCGCGGGTACCTTCGGCTTACGTTTACGTATTGGGGTCCATAGTGGGCGTGTATTTGCGGCTGAAGTCGGTGATCGCGATCACATTGAGCTAATTGTTACTGGACAAGACATTCATCGTGTGGCGCTCGCACAAGAAATAGCTGTACCAGGCGAAGTGATTATTTCCAACGCTACCCGAGTACTGGTGCCTAATGCAACCGTGCAGGAGCGCCAAACTGGTTTTTGTGCACTTGATCATACACTTGAGTGCTACCTTCCTACCCTTACGCGCTACTGGAATTTGCCCCAGGGTGTTGGTGATCTGACAGAAGTGCTCCAACTCACCCAGCAAATTGAAGCGCTACAACCATATCTTCCTCATCAATTACCATCCCGCTTTCTCAGATCTTTTGACGCCGATACGGTGTTAGGCGAGTTTCGTCGGGTAACAGTGTTATTCTCAAACTTTTTTCCATTTAGCAATGTCCTTGATCTGGTTGGAGATGATGTGACGACGGCTACCCAGGTGCTCAATGCCTACTATCGACGGGCGCAGCAGGTGGTTCATCGTTATGGTGGTATTGTCAATAAAGTTGATATGGCAACCTATGGCGATAAGCTCATGGTGCTCTTTGGGGCGCCAGTAGCTCATGAGGATACACCTGAACGGGCAGTGCGTGCTGCTTTTGAGTTGCGTACGATGCTTGGTGAAGCTAATGATGAAATTCAAGCGTTACTTGCTAACATGCATGTACGGCTAGAGCAGCCTATTTCGTTCAATCAGCGTATTGGCATTAATACTGGTATTGTATTTGCCGGACAGATTGGGGGAGAACTTCGTCGTGAATACAGTGTGCTTGGGCGGCATGTGAATCTGGCAGCACGGCTTATGTCGGTTGCTGATGCAGGAGCAATTATTGTTTCACCGACTACTCAACGTGCCACCACTCATTTTGTTTCCTTACGAGATCTTGATCCTGTGCTTTTGAAAGGTCTGTCTGAGCCAATATCCATTGCGGAAGCGCTTGCTATCGATCCATTGCCTGCCAACTTACGAGGGACAACACGCCCGTCTTTGATAGGTCGTGCCGAACAACTCGAATTGTTGGTTGCAGAAGGTCAGATAGCTCTGCGAGGTGATGGACGAATAGTGGCATTGGTTGGGGAAGCCGGTACTGGAAAAACACGCCTGATTGAAGAAACCCTGCATCATCTTGTATTACATTCAGGCGGCAGAGATGATAATACTCCAGCTTTTTTTCCTTACAGTATTGAGTGTCAGAGTTATGAACAAAATACGCCGTATGTCCTCTTTCGTGATTTGCTGAGACAGTTTTTTCATGTGGACTCGATCCTGGCGCCTGGTGATCATCTTAGTGAGTCGTTACAGCGCCGTATTACCAAACTTGTTCCCGATATGGCACGATTTGCGCCTCTCATTAATGATATCTTAGATGTGTCCCTTCATGAAACATCGTTGATATTATCACTTTCCCCAGAGCAACGTCGTGATCGAGTTCAGGAACTGGTCACGATGATTTTATTGGCTGAGGCCCAACAGCAACCACTTATGCTGATTATCGATGATCTCCAATGGGCCGATGCCTCATCACTTGAATTACTCAACCGTATTGCACAACGAGCTAATCAGGTAGCCTTGTTGATTATGTTGGGGTATCGAACCGATCCACCAATAACTGAGCCGTGGCGCGATTTAGATCACTGTGTACACACACATATTCGAGAGTTGCCACCAGAGAGTAGAACCGACCTTGTCCGTGAGCTTCTGGGGAGTGAGCCTGCCCCTGAGCTTTTGGTATTACTCGAAAAAGCACAGGGTAATCCATTTTTTATTGAAGAAGTTATTCGTGAGATGATCGAGTCGGGAACATTAGAAGCACGAGATGATGGTTGGCACCTTGTGGAAGCCATCGATATTACGACAATTCCGGACAGTATCGAGGATGTGATTACGGCCCGTCTGGATCGATTGGACGAACGCAACCGAGAGTTGCTGCAAACAGCATCGGTGATAGGACGGCGATTTCCGTATCTGGTTCTTTCCGGTGTGGTGCATCACGATAATTTGATCGATCGTTTATCGCAATTATCTCAATCAGAACTTATTTTGCCTGATGAAATGGAAGAACGTGGAGAGATCAGTCTTTCATTGTTAGCTTATCTGTTCAAACATGCCTTGACACGCGATGTTGCGTACGAAGCGATCTTGTATGTGCAACGACGAGATCTCCATAGCCGGGTGGCACATCAAATTGAACAACTCTATGGAGATCGACTCGATGATCAATTGGCGGTGCTTGCCCATCATTATGTGTTGGCAGAGGAATGGGAACACGCCTTTGATTATTATCTACGAGCCGCACGTAAGGCACAGGAACGCTATGCTAATCAAGAAGCCATTACTTTACTAGAACATGCATTGCAGATTGCCGCGAGACTGCCGAATCTTCGCGCTCTGGATACGATAGAGGTACTTGAACGCCTGGGAGAAGTGCATGCCCTTATTGGTGAGTATGATATTGCGCTACGGCGATTTAATGCAGCCCTCACGCTATTACGCCGTCAATATGAGCCACCACTTGATAAACTGGTGCGATTGCAACATCACATTGCACGTGTGTATGAAAAACGTGCCGATTTTGATAAAGCGTTTGAGTGGGTTGAACGAGCCATTGCTATAGGCGGCGATGTCATAGATATCGAGCTTGTCCGTTGTTTGCTGTTAGCGGCTGGTTTACATCAGCGTCAAGGCCGTTTTTTAGATGCCATTGAGTGGTGCCAACAAGCTTTAGATTGTGCTGAACAAGTATCGACTCCACGTTATCAAGCCGCTGCTTATAAAATTTTGGGCAATATCCATCGAAATTTAGGTAATAATCAACACGCGCTTGAGTTGGGCCGTCGCGCCTTGGATTTGTACTCCCAGGTAGAGGATCTTGATGGATTGTCGGACACCTACAACGATCTCGCGAATATTTATTACGAACTCGGGCGGCTCACTGAAGCGCGTTCTCATTATGAGGCTGGTTTTGATGCCAAACGCGGAATCGGTGATGTGTACGGACAAGCAATGATTGCGAACAATCTTGGGGATCTCTTTCGATTACAGGACCATATTCCTCAGGCTATTGACCAGTATCAACAGAGTCTTCAGATTTTTGAACAGTTGGGTTCATTGTATGCAACAGGTGTGCTACACATGAATCTTGGGGCTACGTACCTGCTCTCAGAAGATCTCTCAACTGCACAGCATCATCTACGCCGTAGTGCTGAATTATTCAGTCAAGCAAAAGCAGAAGAGTTTCTCCCTGAACTTGAGCGCTATCTGGCGGAATTACATATACAACGGGGGCATCTTGCTGAAGCACAGTTGGCCTGTGAAATATCACTTACCACAGCTTCTCGATTAGAGGCACGTACAGAGGAAGGTGCAACGCGTCGTACACTGAGTCATATCCTGGCACTCACCGGTGATCTGGAAGGTGCCTGGGAGCAGATTACCAACAGTCTCAGCATTCTGCGCGATTCTGATAGCCCACACGAAATTGCAAAAACATTAGTCTACTTTGCCAAGCTGGCTCCCTTGTTACACCGTCGTCGTGAAGGGCAGACTGCACTGAACGAAGCATTCCCAATTCTGGTCAATATAGGTGCACGGCGTGATATTGTCGAAATGCATCAGCTTGTAGAACGTTATGGATATGTGCTCCCAGAGAGTGTTCAACTAAAGAAATCTTCTTCTGGCTCATCTGATGAACGTGTCGTTTAATAACACTTTTGTTTGTATGTGACATTTTATTGCATTGGTTACTTTTGTAGCGAAGGAGTGGTCATGAAGCGTCAATCGATGGCTTGGCATAGACGACAGCTGCTGCTCGTTTTTGTGTTCATTCTCACCATTACCGGCATTGGTACTAGACCATTACAGGCCCAATTACCACCAGATACCCACCCACCCACCATATCCACTATAATCTTAGAAAGCGAACCTAACGACCTTTATACTCAGGCAGATGAACTTGTATTCGATAATGGACAGGCGCTTGGCGAGGGGGTGATCAGCCGTGATGATGATGGCGATTGGTATCAGTTCACGACAGAACCTGGTTCGACTGTTACCATAGCCTTAACCAATCTGCCCAGCGATTATGATGTTGCACTTATTGCAGATCTCGATATAACTATTCCGGTAAGCGATGGTCTAGCATTAGATAATATAGCCGATATAGGGCGCATCAGCTCAATCGGGCGGATTAGTTCGATAGGGCGCATCAGCTCAATCGGGCGGATTAGTTCGATAGGGCGCATCAGCTCAATCGGGCGGATTAGTTCGATATCTACCAATATTGGTACGAATGATGAATTTATTGAAGCCTATTTGCCGCTTGGTGGCGATTATTACATTTTCATTTACAGCGCTGATGGGAGTTTTGATATCTCACAGCAGTATCAACTTGACGTAGGGCTAGATGAGGGTGCATTAGCGGAAGCAGATGTCAAGGCTGAACCAGCGACTGATTTTGTTGACGTAAGTCCTGATCCGGGGGTGGAGACGATCTTTCTCTTCTACGAAGATCGGATGCTCTCACGCTATCCAGACCAGGTAGATGCTATCAGCACCCTTTCCGCAGCCATTAATTCCAGCGATTTTCTCGAAGTTGCTAATGGCGTCGTTGTTGATCTGGGTAGCACTCCAAGCTTTTCAAATGTAGAGCGACTGAACGGATTGTATGAGCAATGGGATGCGAGTTCCAGCCAACCGCTGCTGGCAAATGAGGTGGCTCAACAAATCTGGAATATCGTCGATTTTGCCATTACAAACTATTATCCCAACACACAGGATATTGTAATTGTTGGTGGCGATGTGGTCATCCCGTTTTATCGAGTTCCCGACGAAACGACCATTGCCCCCGAGAGCGATTATTACGCTGAACTATCCAATCTTGCCGCATTTCCCACCAACGATCTCGATACTGGTCTAGAGGGGAGTTTGTTCTATCGTTTTATCCAGACGGACAACTTTTATGTAGATCGAGAACCGACGCCCTGGCGCGGTCGAGCGTTGTATTTGCCAGATCTGGGCATAGGACGTTTGGTGGAGACCCCGATAAATATTCTACAGTATATTGATGCCCAGAGACAGACATTTTCCTCATCAGATTACGTGATTAGGGCCGATCAAGCGGAGACTGACCATGCGGCTGCTGCACTGGTTACTGGTTATGATTTCTTGAGTGATCAGGCAGAAGCCGTGAGCGAACAACTGGAAGCATTTGGTTTTCAGCCAAATGGCACATTGGGCTTAACCTACACCCTTGATGTGTTGAATAACGATACATGGGATGCTCAGGATTTTAGTGATGTTTGGTTTAGTGGTCAGTTGCCGCAACTTACCGATCCGTACAGTGGGCCACAGACTAACTATCACCTGATGTCGATTAATAGCCACTTTAGCCATTTTGATGCCATTCCTGCCGATCTTGACGGAGGAACATTCTTGGCGGAGCGAATACTCACGCCCACTGTTGACATTGATCCAACACAATCTTATTTTATCGATCTTATTCCCTCACTTGAGACAGGATCAGCGTCACTTGTCTATTCGGTCGGATGCCATTCCGGATTGAATACGGTGAATCAGGACTTTGCCTTATCACAGTTCAGGGCGGATTTCCCCGCAGCAGCGATTAAGCAGGGGGGGAATTGGATTGGCAACACCGGTTATGGCTATGGCGACAGCGATCTGGTCGGATATAGCGAACGGTTATCATTGCTGCTTACACAGGCACTTGGCCGCGCGATTACTGATGATGGAGCATATATTGGTGCACCAATTGGTGAGTCACTGACCCGGGCCAAACGTGAGTATGTCAAAACCACGGCACCCAACAGCTTTAGTGTTTTTGATGAAAAGGTCATTTTGCAGATGAGCCTGTATGGGTTGCCATATACGCGTGTGTTAGTTCCCGATCCGGTTGCGCCACAATTTAATGGGGCGTTTGACCCGCGACCAGAGCCCATTCCTGATCCAATCCAATCTCGTTTGGAAGAAACTCAGGGTACCTTTACGCGGACCATTACTTTTACCAATCGTTTTGAGATCGATGAACGTGATGGTGAAGGAACGCCACGTGTATCCAGCCTGGTAGAGGATAGCTTTGTTCCTGGCGAAACCCCGCTCAACGGCGAAGTACAAACACGGGCTGGTCAGCCCGCTCTACCCAGCCTCACATACGATATGACGCTCCAGCCCAACCCAGCAAGCGATGACGAAGGCATACCAGAGATTCGGGGTGTGCGTCTTGTTGAAGCGACCACATTGCCCATTCTGGATGGTTTTAATCCACATGTGACTACGCCTGTAACAGAGGAAATCTATCTCCAACAGGAAGACGACCCTGTATTACCGCGTACTATCTGGGATGCCTGGTTGCCCGACCAGCCGTACTCTTTCCAGCGCACTGAGCAGCGCACAGCGGAAGGTGCTATCCAGGTTGATAAGCTCACGGTGATACCGACACAGTTCCGTGCCAATGATAACGAATTGGGTGATCTATGGCGTTACTCCCAAATGGTCTTTGAGGTAAGTTATATTGAACCATCCACCACACCTGCGGAACTACTGAATGATACGGTAGCACCTGTCATCAGTCGTATCAATGTTGCGCCAACTAGCACCACGACGACGTCTGCCATTCGCATTAGTGCCAATGTTAGTGATGGTGAGGGAAGTGGTGTCAACGAAGTGAGTGTGACTTATACGAATGATAGTGTGACGTGGCAGCGCGTGTTCCTGCAAGAAACACAGGACGGTCGCTATGAAGTAACGATACCTGATACGATGTTAAACGTGGAAACCTATGTCATTGTAGAGGCACGTGATGAAAGCGGAAACGTAAGCGTAGAGTCGGCCAAAGGAACGCTCGGTGCTCCTGAACTCAACTTTTTACCATTGATAGCCAGATAGTCTGTGACGATTGTGGGAAGCTCTGAAAGTGTGGTGATGGCCATACGTTCAGAGTTTCCCTGCCTGCACAGCTTTGTATGTCGTAGTTTGTTGACTATATACGCTCCCAAAATGATATAGTGTCTAAAGGTAAAAGACCTCAAAGTGTGCTATGTATATCTAATGATATATACACGACACAGGTCAATTTGTATATTGTAAGGGAGATGTCGATGTTGTCCTGGATTGCTGATCAAGAATTGAGTGAACTGCTTCAGCGGTACTACAGGGGCGAAGCAGGTTTATGGGAAGCGATTCGTGAGCGTGTCGACCATAATTTACGTGAACGTGGTGCTACGGTGGTTGCCCGACATTTGCGATTCCGTAAAAAAGCTGATGGCAGTTATGAAGTACTTGTCGAGGATGCACCTGCGTACGCGGTCGATCCATAAGTTCTGGTGTGTTATCTAGTACTTTGGTACTGTATATTTATAGACGTTTGTGCATAGAATCAAGGTAAATAGACATAGTATTACACTATCGATATGTATATGATTATATAATATTTATCAATTTTATGGATTGTATAGCGTATTTTCTCCCCCGACAGAACCTGTATTGGAGATAGATATTTTTTCCTATATACGATGGTGACCAGGCTATGCTATCATACATATGTAAACAATGTGCAACGTAGTCAAACTGTCCACGTCTGACATGATAAATCCCCACAGATGGGTTGAAACTAATTGAGTAATAACTCAAACGGATCATAATTTCCATAACTATAACACCTAACATATAAGTGCATAAAGTTTAAACACTTCAGTCAGGGATTCTTTTTATTATGCAAGACTACAGTTGGTCTCACCATGTTTCTGTGCCATTATCTGATTCACAGGGATCTGATATACGTCAACAACATATCCTGATTGCAGACGATGAACTACACACACGTTGCCTGCTTGAATTGATTTTGCACAAAACAGGTTTCAAAGTGTCATGTGCAGCAGATGGCCATGAACTTGTACAGATGGCCCAGGCACAGGTGCCAGATCTGATTATTGCTGATTTGATGATGCCTCAAATGGATGGGTATGAAGCAATTCGTCAAATGCGTAATGACACGCGAACAGCCCATATTCCAATGATTGTGTTAACTGCACGAACACACCACCACGACATTATTGTAGGACTTGAGAGTGGTGCTGATGATTTTATCTCCAAGCCTTTTGCGATTGATGAGCTGATTGCCCGTATTCGCAGCCATATGCGTCGTTCCGCTCGACATGTGGCTATCAATCCCCTTTCAGGACTTTTTGGCGGCGTGCTTCTTGTCAATGAATTACAGCAGCGTTTAAATTATCAAAACACGTTAGCACTTCTCCACATTGATATTGATAATTTTAAAATATTTAATGATATATACGGATTTTTGCGTGGCGATCGTGCTATTATTGCACTAGCAACAATTATACAGCAAACGGCTCAGGAATATGGCCGAAAAGATAATTTTATTGGCCATATTGGTGGTGATGATTTTGCATTGTTGGTGGAACCTGATTGTGTCGATACCATATGTAGTGCTATCATTTCACGTTTTGCTTGTGTCATTGCCACTCTCTATGACCAGGAAGATTGGCAACGTGGTTATTTAACAGGCGTAGATCGGTTTGGTGTGGTACGTCGTTTTAATTTATTGTCCGTTTCCATTGGGGTTGCAACGACTGAACAACGATCTTTCGCATCTAGTGAAGAGATGACCCGTGTTGCGGCGGAAATGAAGTTGTATGCCAAGTCACAGGGCGGTGGACAATATGCTGTTGATCAACGTACTATGTCGATCCCTTACAAGCCGGATCGTCGTAAGGGATGCCTTCGTAAGGTATTGTTGGCCAGCGCAGATACAACGTTTCATGCCGTTATTCAACCGTTGTTACACAATGATTACTACACTATGCTAGAGGCATATTCTGTTGACACCTTATTTGATTACATGCAAAGTTCCGACAAACCAGATATCGTGCTTCTTGATTATCAGCTGAGTCCATTGCTCTGGGATTTGTCCACATACAACAATGAGGTATTATTTGCTGTACCAACTATTGTGTGTGTGCACGATGCGGACGAGATTGTAAAGGTTCAGGCTACTGGTCTGACAACCTACCTCCAGCAGCCATTTCCTCTTTCTGCTCTCACAACTTACATTGAGCATCTACTCAAAGAAAATGTTTGTTACCAGCAAATTCGCTCTGCGGGATGCTAATCAACTCTATAGGATAGGTATCTAATCAACGGATTTTTACGCACTGTAAAACCCCACAATGACCTTGTTTTTTGCAATGAAAACCTGTATCAGAGGACGTATTTGGCAAATTTTTACTACTACAAATAATCGTTTTCTTGATGTTTCGCACATATATTTTCATGAAAACCTGTCTTTTTGCTCATTTGTTCTATTTATTATTTGGCTTTCTAAAGCCCAAAAAAAGACCTGGAAAGTTTGAAAAGCGGTTCTTGGCGTCCTAATCAGGAAAGGGTCTTGACACGTGGAGTATACTGCGTAGCAAAGAGGTATCCGCATAGACGTACCCATAGGAGGGACTACGGTTATGCAAAAAGGCATGCAAAAAACCGAATTCATTAAGGCCGTAGCCGAACGTACAGGTATTTCACAAAAGGAAACCAAGCTTGTTGTTGACGCAGCACTGGATGTGATTGCTGAAGCATTGAAGGGTGGCCACAAAGTCACACTTACAGGGTTTGGTACTTTTGAAGTACGCCAACGCCAAGAGCGTGAGGGTGTCAACCCGCAAACACGGGAGAAAATCAAAATTCCTGCGACCAAGACACCTGGTTTTAGCGCAAGCAGTACGCTTAAGGACGCGGTAAAAGGCGCATAGTATTCGTGTCGCCTTTCGGTTACTAACAGTTCGTTATACGATTGTCGGCTTTGGGGTAGGAATGTTCCTGCCCCTTTTTTGTATTCTGGCTAGACATTAGATATGATATTCATTATAATTCTTGAAATACCCACGAATTCCACATTTGTCAGGAGAAACACATGCAACGAAGAAAGTTTCTGCGCGGGCTTACCGCAGGCGGGGCAGCCCTGACCCTTACAGCGTGTACAGGGAACGCTATTGATCCAGAGGCCGGTGCGGGTGCTGAGGGCGAAGCTGAAGATACCGGTGCTGAGGATACTGCTTCTGAAGAAGTGCAGGCACCGGCCCAAAACTCCTCTATGCCTTCACTTCGATGGCGTATGGCAACGAGTTGGCCTCAATCCCTTGATACTATCTTTGGTGGTGCTGAAGATGTTGCCAAAGGTGTGGCAGAACTCACTGAGGGTCGGTTTGAAATTGAGGCCTTTGCCGGTGGGGAAATTGTTCCTGCTCTCGAAGTGCTTGATGCGGTTCAACAAGGCACGGTTGAGATGGGGCATACCGCTGCCTATTATTATGTCGGTAAGAATAATGCTTTCGCGTTTGCAACAGCGGTCCCCTTTGGTCTCAATGCACAGCAACAAAATGCCTGGATCTATCATGGTGGTGGGTTCGAAGCACTCGCCAAGCTCTATGCCGATTTTAGTACCATTCACTTCCCAGCAGGCAACACAGGTGTCCAGATGGGTGGGTGGTTTCGTAATGAGATCAACACGGTCGAAGATCTCCAAGGTCTGCGGATGCGTATTCCTGGCTTAGGTGGACAGGTCATGGAAGCACTTGGTGTGGCAACCCAAACTATTAGTGGTGGCGATATCTTTGTGTCTCTCGAACGTGGTGCAATTGATGCTGCCGAGTGGGTTGGCCCTTATGATGACGAGAAACTGGGCCTCAATCAGGCAGCGGAATTCTATTATTATCCGGGATGGTGGGAACCCGGACCTACCCTTGATGTCCTGATTAATCAATCACAGTGGGAACAGCTACCTGCACTCTATCAAAGCGCTATTCGTATTGCATCATATCAGGCGAACATGAACATGTTAGCGAAATATGACGCGCTGAATCGTGAAGCGCTTGATCGTCTGGTTGAAGGAGGAACGCAACTTCGCCCCTATAGCGAAGAAATTCTTGCCGCCGCACAAACAGCCGCCTTTGAGAAATATGATTCCTTTGCGGCTGAGAACCCATCATTCAAAGAGATTTATGAGCCGTGGCTCACCTTTCGTGAACAAGTCTATCGATGGAATCAGACCAATGAGATGAGTTTTGCCAGCTTTGCTTATACGAATCTCTAGCAGGCGGTGGCTCATTATCATAATGTACGCGCAGCGGCACCCATTCTGTGGTGTCGCTGTTATCGTGTAGCTTAAGTTATGGAAGAGATGGTGTATGTTGCAACTCCTGACCATTTTTTTCAACATCCTGGCCCCGGTGCTGCTGCTGGTGGTGCTTGGGTATATGTTTGGTCCACGGTTACAGCTCGAAGCGCGTACATTATCGCGGTTTGCCTACTTTATTCTGACTCCCGCGTTTATCATTGATGTGTTAAGCACAGCTGACATTCAAGCGTCATTGGCTCTTCAAATGGTAGGATACAGCATTGTTGTGCAGTTGTTGTGTGCCGCAATAGGTTTTATCGTTGCACAGCTTCTGCGGCGTTCTACGCAGGTAACAGCAGCATACGTGATCATTGCCTCCTTTCCCAATGTAGGGAATTTCGGCTTGCCAATTATCGATTTTGCGTTGGAAAGTGAGCAGGCGCGTGTCTATGCAACAATCTACTTTCTGGTCATGCTCACGGTCTCTTTTCTGGTTGGTATTATTGCGGCAAACTGGGGGCGGAGTGGCAGCTTACGCTCAGTGGTAGCCGTGATCAAGACACCCGCTATCATAGCCCTACCCCCGGCGCTTTTGTTCAATTGGATGCAGATTAGCCTGCCACCGCTGGCCGCACGACCCGTAGAACTGCTTGCAGGAGCACTCATACCAACCATGTTAGTCGCGCTGGGTGTACAACTCGCGCAAACGGGCATTCCACGACCCAATGTAGATATTATAAGTTCCAGTGCAGTACGCTTGATTGGTGGGCCTGTGCTGGCTTTGTTATTGGCGATTCCTTTCGGGCTTGAAGGGATTGCACGAGGAACTGGTGTTCTGCAAGCCAGTATGCCAACTGCCGTACTGGCTTCTATCATTGCGCTCGAAAATGAACTGGCACCTCAGTTTGTTATTGCCGCCGTCCTATTTTCTACACTGGCCAGTGTGCTAACGCTGACGGTCGTCGTAGCTATTATCTAACGACGACCGTCGATCACGATTTATCGTGCGATTGAGGGCAAATAGAGCACAAGGTCTGGGAAAATAATGAGCAGTAATAAGATGAGTAGCTGGAGACCGATAAACGGAACTGCTCCACGATAGATATGCGGCGTAGTTACCTCTGGTGGAGATACCCCACGTAAATAAAACAGGGCAAAGCCAAAGGGTGGTGTTAGGAAGGAAGCCTGGAGATTAGCCCCCAGAAGAACACCAAACCACACCAGGTTAATACCCAATTCTTGTGCGACGGGAACAAAGAGTGGGATGATGATAAAGGCAATTTCAAAGAAATCGATAAAAAATCCCAGGAAAAAGACTGTAAACATACATAACGCCAGGAAGCCAACCCATCCACCAGGTAGATTGACCAGAAGATCAAACATCAAGCGGTCGCCATTCAACCCACGGAATATAAGACTAAAGGCGGTTGAGCCGATCAGAATAAACACAACCATCGTCGTGATACGCAGTGTTGAGTCGACCACCGAACGCAGCGCTGACCACGACAACTTGCGATTCAAGAGACCGAGCATAGTTGCGCCAAGTGCGCCAAGTGCGCCGGCTTCTGTCGGTGTTGCGATACCGAAAAAGATGCTCCCCAGTACCAAGCCAATCAGAATAAGTGGCGGAATCATAACTTGAACGATGCGGATGAATAACGCTCGCCCTGACATAGTCCGTGTTTCAAGTGGTAGTGCTGGGGCAAGATTTGGCTTGATTGCTGCGATGACAACACAGTACGTAGCAAATATGGCTGCTGTCATGATACCAGGAATGAGTGCACCAATGAAGAGATCCCCCACCGAAATGCCAAGTTGGTCTCCTAACACGACGAGCACTACGCTGGGAGGAATGATTTGGCCAAGTGTTCCTGATGCACAGATAACGCCGGTAGCTAGCTCTTTGTTGTAATTGTAGCGCAACATCAGTGGCAAAGAGATGAGGCCCATGGCGACTACCGTTGCCGCAACCACACCGGTGGTAGCTGCCAGCAAAGCCCCAACAACGACCACCGCGAGTGCCAGCCCTCCACGAAGCGGTCCAAACAAAATCCCCATCGTTTCCAGAAGATCTTCCGCAATCCCGGTCTTTTCAAGCATAGAACCGAGAAAAATAAAGTACGGTATAGCCAGAAGCGTATAATTTGACATCGTGCCAAAGATACGCGCTGGCATAGCCTGTAGTAGTGCAGGTTGAAAAATATCAAGTGAGATGCCAATAATGCCAAAGACAATGGCAGTCCCTCCCAGTGCAAAGGCGACAGGATACCCAGTGGCGAGCAATACCAGTGCTCCGACAAACATGACCAAACCCATCCATTCATATGGCAATGTCAGCTCCATGGCGGGCCTCCTCTAGCTGATCTTTGGCTCCGGTGAGTACGGCAAGGTTCTTAATCGCTTCAGAAATCCCCTGAATAATCAGAAGTACAAAACATACAATCACCATGGTCTTGATGGGATAGCGTGGTAAACCTCCAGGATCGCCCGACATCTCCAAAATAGCCCATGAGTTACTGACCCAGGGAATTGAGACAACAATGACAATAATAGAAAAGGGAATAAGGAAGAGTACAGCGCCGAGAAAGTCAATAAGAGCCTTGCGTTTGGGTGTCCAACTGCTGTAAAACACATCAACACGGACATGTTCACCATATTTGAGCGCATAGCCAGCCCCGAGTAAAAACACAAGCGAAAACGCGTACCACTGGGTTTCCAATAAAGAATTCGACACGAGCGTTTGCCCGATAAATGCGCCAATAGCACGTCCAATCGCGTTCACAACACCAACAATGATCATAACAGGAATGATGAAGAAGATGATTTGCCCAACACGTTCGGTAAACATGTCGATACCTGAGGAGATTCGCAACAGTGCTCGCAATAGATGCCTGCCTTCCTAGCCTGCATGTGGTTGCTTGTTCTGGTTTGTGGTTATCTATGTTTAGCGCCTGTGCGCGAAAACAGGGGATGATTTGCTCGATTATACCATGGTTTTGAGGCGTTACCAGTAGCAGATGCAGCGACTTTTAGAAGAAAGCCGCTGCATCTGGAGAAGGCATCTCTTGTTTGGTGTTTACTCCAATGGGAATCTAAAGGTCCACACACCGTCCTCTTTCCAGTAATTGGCCTTGCGGAGCAAGGTATCTCTGTCGAAGATTGCATAATCGGCTGGATCTCCCCCATCTTGACCATGAGATGTCGTCTGCTTGTTGTGCGGTAAAGATGACGATGGCACGCTCAGGATTTTGAGGATTGTGCCACGAGGTATGCAGACGTAAATTGGATCCGCTATAGGTTGCATCTGCTGTAATGTTTTCAGAAGTTATAGCAAAAGGAAAAATGTCTTGATGTTTGGTGAGCCAGAGATTACCTTCCATTGTGCCAAAGACAATCAGATCTTGCTGGGATAGATCGAGGTGTAGTGCTCTTTGATCGGTCAAGGTGGTTACATCTGGATTATAGGTACTCTTGAGTTCACTTGCTTGTTGATGAACATATAACTGATTTGTTAGATTGTCTTCGTTGGTTGGTACGATGATGGTTGCTGATTGTGTGTTGTTGAGAATATCATTGATGGTCCATTCAGATGGATAGGCCTGGTTTGAGGTGGTGGTCTCTACCATGTGTTCAAAGGTAGCAACAATTTCGGGAAAGAACGCTGCAAACGTAGGGTATTGGTCGCGGGATGCCTCATATATGCTGAGTTGTTCCAGGATGGCATCAATGTAGATAAAACCTCGGTTGCGTTGAGATTGAAGCTCTTCGTCTCCTGCTTGCTGGCCTATTTCGCGGTAGATGAGGCGATTCGTTACTGCGCGAACAACATGTTCTTCCATAATGACAGGCCATTTTGTGTAACCATATCCCTGCATTTGTTCTTCGATAATATTGCCAAGCATAGCATAGGTATCGAGTTCAGCTGCATATATTAATGAAAACGGGCGTACGAAAGAATAATAATCCACGCAAGTAGGATGAGTTACCAAAGGAGAATTGATCGCCTTCCACACTGGCTACTCTGATAATCGCGTATAGATCCTGAGTGCCATCTTCATGGATAACTCGCGGGCCAAACCCTCCATCACCAAAAAGGGGAATAGGCGTGATCGTGTAACTGTTTGGTGTCACGCCATAGTACTCTTCCAATACCTGTATATCATCTGGCACAACTGTTGATGCGATGCTTGTTATGAAGTCATCGTAGAAATCTTCCTGTGCATTGCAGAAGGCCATGAAATCAGTCACTTCTGCAAAATCGCGTAACTTATCGATGAGATGCTCTACAACTTCTTCCCCACCAAAATCCTCCAGCGTGTTTGTGGGGAGTGGTGCAATAAATGTGAGGTGTGGGATATCAAATAAGTATATCATCAAGGTAAACGGTGCAGATGTATCGAGGCCATCCACCAATATTTCGTGAAATAGTGTGACAGATAGATGCTGGTCGTAATCACCAAAATAGTCTTTTATTGCCTGTTTATACGGCGATTCGAGGCGAATATCACCCTGGCTTTCACTGAGTTCATGAATCACCGATATAAGTTCAAGCCGTGGGTCGACCGTGATCTGGAGTGGTGACGACATGGTATCCGTGTCGGTGGCAGTTGGTGATGCTATAGCGCTTCAGGACGTAGCGTTGTTGTAGGCTTGGTGTATTGGTCTGCTACTGGTGTTGCAGAATGTGTGCTCTGGCAAGCCGCGACGAATGCCACAATACAAACACTCACCAGAATGGTGTGTAAACGCCTCATACTGTGTCTCCTCTTATCTGAGTCAAATCCCTTTTTCAGGAATAGCGTAGTGGTGGAATGGGTTTGGCAGGCCAAAGTTATACCATAAACGAGCTAAATGTCAAGAAACTGTTGAAACAGATAATAGTTCCTGTTTTGTGCAACCAATGTGCTCCATAAAAAACGTACATAGTGTAATGATCACAACAGTGAGATATTGACGGAAGGTATGAGACCAATGAATACATATGCTGAAGCAATTGAATGGTTCCAACAGGCTGGCTGGATCGCCTTGCCACATACATGGGAACCTGGTGAGACGATTGTCGTTGCGGCATCAAAACAAGAATATGAGGACGTTAGTATGCTTCATCACGCGGTCTATCTGTATCGTCGAGATGGTGTTTGGATTATCCACGATCTAGAGACGATAGAACAGCATTTTGGACAGCTTCAGGACGCTGTATTTGCCATTCACGAGTGGTTATTAGCGCAAAATACACACACAATGTCTAATGCTCCGCCACGTGGATAAACGCGTCAATAATGTTGGTGTTTACCATATTCTATGGTTTGTAGTCTAGAGTTTTAGTTCCGAACGTTGTTGGTGGAGCCCACTGTTGGGTTGCCTTTGATGCAGATGGGAATCAAGATTGCTATAAGGTTTTTGTGCTGGCGTGCTGGTTGGCTGGGTATTCTCTGACATTGCAAGATTGTACACGTCTATATATTTTTTGTCAGCTTTTATAAGCACAGCATAAAGTACAGCAATAGTATTAGGCTATTGGCAAACTAACGTGGAAGGTCGCGCTCTGACCATAATTGCTGCTGGCCCTTACGGAGCCTCCCTGCGCCTCTACCAGATGTTGCACAATGGCCAGCCCCAATCCGCTGCCACCGGTTTCACGTGAACGTGCTCGGTCCGCACGGTAGAAGCGGTCAAAGATCTGGGTAAGCTCATCTGGTGCGATACCAGTACCAGTGTTCGTGACCTCAAAGGTGACTTGAGGCGTCTTATCTGTCTGGTCTGATTTCTGTTGCTCCATGTGTGTACGTAGCGTAATGTGTCCTCCTTTGGGTGTATGTCGAAGGGCATTTTCGAGCAGGTTGCCAAAGACTTGTGCCAACCGTTGTGGATCGGCCCGGACTGAAGGCAGTGTGTTTTGTGCATCAATATGGATGGTAATCTGCTGTTGTTGGGCACGAGAAGTGATGGTGGCAGCCGCACGCTCCAGCACAATTCGTGGGTCAAGTGGTTGTGTATTAAATGAGAGTTGTCCCGCATCGGCCAGGGAGAGCAAGCGTAAATCATCGACAAGACGCGATAGGAGCAGCACCTCGTGACCGAGCATCCCCAGCTTATCTGGTGTTGGTTGTTCTACCCCATCCTCTAGGGACTCAACCTGTAATCGTAGGACGCTTAGGGGGGTGCGTAATTCATGTGCGATATCAGCAATCAGTTGACGGCGGATCTCTTCCTGACGGGCTAACTCACTAGCCATAGTGTTAAATGAATGAGCAAGTTCAGCGAGTTCAGTTTCTGTGGGCAGTTTAAGGGGTTGGGGTTGTTCACCCGATGCGAGGCGCCGCGCTGCGTTGGTGAGTTCGCTGACAGGGCGAGTCACGCTTTTTGTGATCAGTGTTCCTGTACCGATTGCGACAAGGCAGGCAAAGATGCTGCCAACGATAACGCTGATATACACACGACCTAAAAACTGACGTTCAACCTGAGTCAGGAAACTGTCGGCTCTATCATCTGTCAGCGAGCCACCAAGGACGACCATCCCCACAGCTTGCCCATTCACCGTGATCGGTTGCTCAATACTGTGTGGTGGTTGCGGCAACACGCGTTGGACACGAGGACCAGCATTATCAAAGATAATATTGCCCTGTTCGTCTTGAATTTGAACACGTCGTCTTGGGGCGAGCCGTATGGGGCGTTCAGCACCGTTTCGATTCCCAACAAACGCTGGAAGTCGCTCCCAATTCCCCTGACGTTCATAAAATTGTGCCAGCCCCTCGGAGATCTGGACGGCGTCTCTGCGGATTTCTTGCTGCGTGAATTCGTCGAAAGAGCGCCTGATGAGACTAGTGACCAGTAACGCTACGATTATTATCGCAATGAGCGCGACGAGTGTATGGGTAAAGGTTAAACGTTGACGAAGGGTCTTCATAGTTAGGCATCACAAAACTTATAGCCAATGCCAAAAACGGTCAGAATGTATTGGGGATTGGTTGGATCCGTTTCGATTTTACGACGGAGATTTTTGATATGGGCATCGATAGTGCGCTCATACCCTTCGTAGGCATCACCCTGAGCAGCATCAAGAAGTTGCGAGCGTGAAAGCGGACGACCAGCGTTTCGCATTAGTGCCAGTAGTAAACTAAATTCGGTTGGTGTCACTTCAATGGGTTGCTCATCAACAGAGACAGTGTATCTTGTCTGATCAAGAACGACTGCCCCTTTATGAATGACATGGGCAGTATCTTGTTCGCCATTTGTGCGTCGTAATACGGCTCGCGCCCGTGCCACGACCTCACGGGGACTGAACGGCTTCGTCACGTAGTCATCGGCCCCAAGTTCAAGACCGATCAGTTTATCGGTTTCCTCCAGACGAGCCGTGAGCATAATGATGGGGACATTGGATGAACGACGGATCTGGCGACATACTTCCATGCCATCGATTTTGGGGAGCATCAGATCAAGGACAATTAAGTCTGGTTGTATACGCTGTGCCAGTTCAAGCGCACTTTGACCATCGTACGCGGCCTGTGTTTCAAATCCGGCCTGGCGAAAATAGGATGACAAGCCATGTACTAATTCGTGGACATCATCAACAATCAGAATGCGTTGGGTCATATGATTTTCTCCATAAGCAATCCTGGCAAGAGCATAGAGTAGGGAGTCTTGTTATAATGAGAGATGTGATATATGTTCCATCAGTCGTGAAATGTATACGTGTACCATCTCGTATTTCGTTTATCATAGAATAAGTTACAGCGCTTTATTTATACATATGTGTTGCTATAAGTATACTAATCAGTTGTGAAGATGCTGTGAAGAACCGTTTGTAGCGCAATGCATTGTTACAGAGTTAGCAGGATGCTGCAACATCTTTGAGCGTAGAGTCGTCTCATTGATAGAAAGAATACACAATCTATAAGATATTTATGATAGATGAATGAAAGGATGCGATAGTATGGATAAGAAACTTGTACGCTTAACTGGTGATCGAATGGTTGCGGGCGTGTGTTCAGGTTTAGCTCAATATTTTAGCATTGATCCCACCATTGTTCGATTACTGTTTGTGATTGCCACCTTGTTCAATGGTGCTGGGCTTCTCGCATATATTATTATGTGGATTGTTTTACCTGAGGGTGTTCGTTCATTGCCACCGACACCGCAGGCACCACAACAGTTGCCACAGGATCAGGACCCAACCGGAGAGTGGCAGTTCGATCCTTACACTGGAGAGCGTATCAAGAAGTAGGTGCTACTCTTCTATAGTACGTATTAGGACACAACTTCGTCATGGTGACGGGGTTGTGTTTTTGTTGTACAGTTACAAAATCAATATGTGGTTTATGTGATGTGGAGGTTCTGATGCGTCCTACAACTGCTGATGTGGTCATCTGTGGTGCTGGGATTGCGGGCATTGCGACCGCTTACTATCTGGCTGTTCGCTATGGTATCACCAACATCGTTCTGATAGATGAGCGGCCTCCGCTCTCGCTCACAAGCGATAAATCGACAGAGTGCTATCGAAACTGGTGGCCCGGTCCTGATGCTGCGATGGTGCGTTTGATGAACCGGAGTATTGATCTGCTCGAAGAACTGATTGTAGAAAGCAATCAGCGGTTTCGTCTTGAACAACGTGGATACGTGTATGCAACAGCCAATACTGAGCAGATATCAGAGTTGTGTCATGCTGCCGAACAAGCTGCTGAGTATGGTGCTGGTTCTGTTCGTCTTCATCAAGGATTATCTCACTCATCGTCATATGATCCGACCGCTCGTCATCTTACTGGTGCAGACGTAGTCCTTGATTCGTCCCTTATTCGCACGCATTTCCCATATCTTTCAGATCAGACTGTGGCACTGGTACATGCTCGCAGGTGTGGTTGGTTTAGTGCTCAACAACTTGGTATGCATCTGTTGGAACGGGCACGCGAGTGTGGTGTGCGCCTGATCAATGGTCGTGTGACAGGTGTTGAGGTACACGATAATGCAATTCACTCGGTACAGACGAACAATAACGAGATGAGTTGCATTACTACCAACACATTTGTAAATGCTGCTGGCCCATTGCTGCGAGAAGTGGGACACATGATATGTGTCGATCTCCCGGTATTTTGTGAGCGTCATCTCAAGTTGTCTTTTAACGATTATCTGGGTGTGGTGCCGCGAGATGCCCCTATGCTGATCTGGAATGATCCACTTGTGCTGAGATGGTCGGAAGATGAGCACCATGTTTTGGCAGAGTCGGAAGAGTCGCGAGGACTGCTTGAGCTATTGCCACCTGGTGTCCATACAAGACCCGAAGGAGGTTCTGGCAGTTCAACAATGCTGATGTTGTGGGCGTATGACCCAACACCTATACCGCCGATACTTCCATTACAGATAGATCCATATTTTCCAGATGTCGTATTACGTGGTATGGTCTCAATGATCCCTGGTTTGCAGGCATATGTTGATCATCCTCCAAAGCCATACATTGATGGTGGATACTATATCAAAACTCGCGAGAATCGACCTCTCGTTGGTTCGTTACCTGTTGAAGGGGCCTATGTTGTTGGCGCGCTATCAGGCTTTGGTATAATGGCTGCCTGTGGTACTGGTGAACTTGTAGCATCTAGCATTGTTGATATGCCAATGCCAGAATATGCTGCGGCTTTTAACGTATCTCGTTATGCAGAGCCTGCATACCAGGCCAAATCGGCTGAATGGGATACTGTAGGACAGTTATAGGTTATGAGGCACGTTGTGCGGCTATGTCATTCAGCAGCAAAATGGGTCATATGCCGACAGTGTAAAAAGCCTTGTGATACACATGAGGCAAGTTAAGATATCTCTAAGATAGAGTCCTAACATACTACGAAACGGCAGAAAAGGTTGTGTGTTAGTATGATTATACCACTATGTGAAATACTTCTAGTTAAAGGCAGAATGTTACATAGCCACTTTGTCGATATTGCCCTTTTTCTCAGGTGAGTATAGAAAGAATATCGCTTAATTTTGACACAATGTATGTTATTATATCAACACCTCTTACATGAACATATAACAAACCAATTGCGTATAGAAAGGGGGATGATTAACAACATCATCACGAGAAACACATGTTTGATTGTGTGGATATAACGTGTCCAAAAGGATGAAATGAACCAAAGGAGGTTTTTTGTGAATTTTTTACCTAAAAGATTCCTGTTGCTTAGTCTCGTAGCGGTCTTTATGTTGGTATTCGCTGCCGCATGTGGTGGTGGCACAGCCGAACAACCCGAAGAAGCCCCTGCCGCTGAAGAAGGCACTGAAGCGGAAGCTCCAGCCGAGGAAGGCACAACTGACGAAGAGATGCCGATGGAGGAAGAAACTCCAGCCGAGGAAGAAGGTACAACTGACGAAGAGATGCCGATGGAGGAAGAAACTCCAGCCGAGGAAGAAGGTGCGACTGACGAAGAAGAGGCTCCCGCTGCTGCTGGAGATGCCAGCCTTGACAGTCCACCATCTGTTCCGAATGCTGAAGAAGCCAGCCAATATACTGGTGCTTCCATTGTGTACTATGGTGGTACCACGGGTCTTGAGGCCGAGATTGATGATGCATTGGTAGCTCAGTTTACCGAAGATACCGGCATTGAAGTAGAGATTGTACGACGACCCCAAAGCCCAACCGATACGATCAACCAGTATCAACAGTTACTTGCCAATCAATCACCAGATCTTGATGTCATCATGCTTGACGTGATCTGGCCAGGTCTTCTCGCCGATAACCTGCTTGACCTTGGTCCTGCATTAGGTGATGTCGCCAGTGAGCATATTCCCAGCATCGTTGAGAATTCCACTATCGATGGCAAACTTGTCGGTATTCCATGGTTCACCGATTGGGGTATGTTGTATTACCGTACGGATCTGCTCGAAAAGTATGGTTATGATGGCCCCCCCGCAACATGGGATGAACTTGAGGAAATGTCCCAGGCCGTGCAAGAGGGAGAGCGTGGTGAAGGCAACGATAATTTCTACGGTTTTGTGTGGCAGGGCAATGCCAACGAGTCACTCACCTGTAATGCCTTAGAATGGGTCTATTCACACGGTGGTGGTCGGTTTATTGATGATGGTGGCGCATTTACCTTTGACAATGAAGCTACCGTCACGGCCCTTACACGTGCTCAAGGTTGGGTTGGTACGATTTCGCCCGATGGTGTTACAACCTATGGTGAGGAAGAAGCCCGCCCAGTCTTTGAGGATGGCAATGCGCTCTTTATGCGAAACTGGCCCTATGCGTATGCCACTGGCCTTCAATCAGGTATTGCCGATGATTTTGCAGTTGCGCCATTACCAAGCGTTGATGGTGAACAAAAAGCTGGGACGCTTGGCGGATGGGGACTGGGTATCTCACAATACTCCGAAAACCCTGAAGCTGCCATTGAGTTCGTGCGTTATGTGACGAGTCCTGAGGTACTCAAGTGGCGTGCGTTAGTCGGTACGTATGCTCCGACCAACGAGGCTGTCCTGGCAGATCCTGAAGTTCTTGAAGCGCTTCCGTATCTGGAAGTTCTTGACCAAATTGAGGTAGTTGCACGCCCATCTGGTGAAACTGGTGCGAATTACAACGAAGTCTCAACGACCATTTTTCAGAATGTGAACCAGATTCTGCGTGGGCAAGATGCTGTACAGTTAGCACCGCGGGTTAATGAGCAACTTCAGCAAGCTGCCGAACGTTAATGGTGCTCAGTTATCACCTCCACAATAATGTTCTAGACATGTATGTGAGTTTGAACGATTATCAGTATTCCAGCAGAGTCGGTATCCCCACCGACTCTGCTCCTACAAGGGAGTAGCTATGAGCGACCAAGCCATCACCAAAACAACACAAACCACGCGGCGCAAAGGTCAAAGTGATCTACAGAAAAGCCGTAGTCGTCTTGCCTGGATCTTCTTGTCTCCTACCCTGGTAGTTGTTACATTTGTGGCGCTATATCCATTGATACAGACCATCTATTTTAGTTTTACTGATAAACGCCAGCTAGAGGTAGGCACACCAAACTTTGTTGGTTTTCAAAACTATACCAATGTGCTTACAGGCATTGCATTTCCAGAAGCAATTCAAGTTACGATACTGTTTACGATTATGACAGTTGTTTTTGAATTTATCCTAGGTATCATTATTGCTCTGGTAATTAATTCAAACTTTAGGGGGCGTGGCCCGATGCGGGCAGCTATGTTGATTCCTTGGGCTATCCCAACGGTGGTTGCCGCCCAAATGTGGAACTGGATGTACAATGATATTTATGGAGTTATTAATGATCTCTTAGTTAATCAGTTTGGGTTACTCAGTGAAAAGATTGCATTTACGGCTGGTGGTTTCTGGTTGTCAATGGTAGCGGTTTCGGCTGTTGATATTTGGAAAACAACTCCCTTTGTGGCATTACTACTTCTTGCAGGGTTACAAACTATTTCTGGCGATGTCTACGAGGCTGCCGATGTTGATGGAGCCAATCCGATTCAGCAATTCTTTGCCATTACTCTGCCCCTTCTGCGACCTGCTATTGTGGTGGCACTCATCTTCCGCACCCTTGATGCTCTACGAGTGTTCGATGTTTTCTACGCACTCTTTGGACAGCGTCTCGATACACAAACAATGGCTGTTTTAGCTCAGCAAGAATTAGTAACATTTGGTGATATTGGCGAAGGATCGGCGATCTGTGTGCTTATTTTTATCATCATTGCTATCTTTGTAGGTCTCTATGTAACTGTATTCAAGGTCGAGGAGGAATAACGTGAATAGTAAACAGGTGCGTTTTTGGACAGGTCGCGTTCTTTTCTATCTCCTCGTTGCGGTTATTTTGATTTATACAATTTTTCCTTTCTATTGGGCCTTTGTTTCATCACTCAAAGATAGTGATTCTATCACCTCAGCGAATGTTACCTATTGGCCTGAAAATCCATCACTGGATAACTATGAGTTTGTTTTGGGAACAGACGACTTTTTGAATGCACTACGCAATAGTATTATTGTTGCAGCGTCTGTGACAATCTTATCATTAGTTATTGGGGCACTTGGGGCATACGCATTGGGGCGTTTCCGCTTTCAGGGTCGGCGTCCTGTGCTGTATACCGTTCTGGCGATGACGATGTTCCCGCAAATCGCAGTGCTGGGTGGTTTATTCCAGATTATTTTCAATCTTGGGTTTTTCAATACCTTATGGGCACTTATCTTTACGTATCTTATTTTTACGTTGCCATTTACGGTATGGGTGCTAACCAGCTTTTTCCAGGGCATGCCGCGTGATCTTGAAGAGGCTGCGTATGTCGATGGCGCATCACCGTTTCAAACTTTCTATCGTGTGCTATTACCGCTATCGATGCCGGGGATGGTAACAACAGGTCTGTTAGCCTTTATTGCGGCCTGGAACGAATTTTTGTTTGCCATTACCTTCACCCAGAGTCCGAATATGCGAACGATTACGTTTGCTATTAACAACTTTGCCACACAGTCCATAGGTGGTTTTGAGATACCCTGGGGACCTATTATGGCCGCCTCTGTGGTGGTGACCATCCCACTTATCTTGTTAGCGCTCATCTTCCAACGGCGCATTCTGGCTGGATTGACCGCAGGTGCTGTCAAGGGATAATTGCAAGTACATACACGTTTCTCATTTGAGCGCCTTCATAGTGCTCTTTTGTTTTATAGGGCGTATTTCCGTACACTATATCGGTACATGCTATAATAAAAGCTATGTTTTATTCATTACCTTGTCTGAAATAACAGACAATCGCTTATAAAGAGGTTTGTTATGCCTATTATTTTACGATCACGCAAGCAGATTGATAAACTGCGTGCCGCAGGTCAGTTGGTGGCGGCGACGTATGCGGAAATTCGTCCACACATCCAGCCTGGTGTGACCACACTGGAATTAGATCGTATGGCCGAAGAGTTTATCCGCAAACACGGTGGTATTCCTGCGTACAAAGGCTATAAACCCCGTTTTGCATCATCACCATTTCCGGGAACGGTGTGTATTGCTGTCGATGATGTGATCTGTCATGGCTTTCCAAGCAAAACCCGTCTCGAAGAAGGGCAGATTGTTGGTATTGATATCGGGCTTTTTCTGGATAGCTGGTGTGGTGATGCCTGTGTCACATTTCCGGTTGGCACCGTCTCAGATGAGTCACAACGTTTGTTAGCAGTTGCTGAAGAGAGTATGTGGCGTGGCATCCGCGCAGCTACGGTTGGTGCACACATAGGCGATATCGGCGCGGCCATCCAAAGCTATGCCGAGGCTGAAGGGTGCTCAGTGGTGCGCGAGTACGGCGGCCATGGCGTTGGGCAGAAAGTCCACGATGAACCATCTTCTGTACCGCACCACGGCAAACGAGGGGCTGGTATCGGTCTGCGTTCTGGCCTGGTCATTACGGTCGAACCGATGATTAACCTGGGGCATCACGGAACCAAGATCGATGCGGATGGATGGACGGTACGCACAGCCGATGGATCACTCTCGGCGCAGTTTGAGCACACTATTGCGATTACCGACAACGGTACCGAGATTTTGACCGCTGCCTGATCACCACGCGTAGTCTTCACGTTGAATGCTGTACGCAGATCCATGGCAACTTTGCCAGGCAATCTGCGTATCTTTTTTGCCTGCTTTGAGCAGTGCGCCCATTTGTAAGACTACAGGAGATTGTTTGCATGACCAACAAGACAACCAAACGATGGCTATGGTGGACATTTGGCGTTCTGGGATTGGGCTTCTTCGCGTGTGTGCTTTTGGCCGGATTTGGAGCACGGCAACTCAGCCAGATGGATTTTGGGGAGGACAGCATTTTTGGTGGGCCAACCGAAGATGTGACGCCAGCCCAGATCGAAAGCATAGCCCGCATCACACTACCACCGAGTGCCGACGATCTTCATGCACAGTTACAGGGCTTTCAAGACAATCTCATCCATGTTCGTTTTACCATGAACGCAGATGAATTACCACAATTTCTGGCGAGTAGCCGCTGTCCGTCACTGACACCTGCAACAGATATACCATTTCAGGAAAGTATTACACCTGATACCACCTGGTGGACACCCGAAACTGCTCAGACATTTGAAACGTGCAACGATTTTGTTGATGGTATTGGGCAAACTATCATGGTCGATATGACCGAATCTCAAAGTTACCAGGTGTATGTGGTAACCATGGAGACCTGATAATGGAAACGCTTGGATAGGTACAATCAATCTCGCGCGATGGTTGTGGTTGATGTTTCGCAATTCTGCTGGAAATCGAGTAGAATAATACACGATATGTTGATGCAATTGTCTAGGAGCGTTGTATGTTCCAGCCCGTCGATACCAAAGTGAGTTTCCCCAAGCTCGAAGAATCAATCCTTGAGCTGTGGCATGAAAAAAAGATCGTTGAGAAGAGTCTTAAATCGGGAGAGAAACCGTTTGTCTTCTATGAGGGTCCACCGACCTCAAATGGTCAACCCGGCATCCACCACGTTATTAGTCGCACCTTCAAAGACATTATTCTGCGCTATCGGTCGATGCAGGGGTACCGTATCATTGGGCGGCGCGAGGGCTGGGATACCCATGGGTTGCCAGTTGAAATTGAAGTCGAAAAAGCGCTTGGTTTCAAGGGCAAGCCAGACATTGAGCGTTACGGAATTGCTGAGTTCAATGCCAAATGTCGTGAGAGTGTCTGGCACTACATTCAGGACTGGAAAGTTTTTACCAAACGGATTGCATTCTGGCTCGACGAAGATGCCTATGTTACCTATGAAAATAAATATATCGAGTCGCTGTGGTGGATTTTCCACCAGTTGTGGGACCAGAATCTCTTGTTCCGTGATTACAAAGTCACGATGCACTGTCCCCGCTGCGGTACCTCGCTTTCGGACCACGAAGTCTCGCAGGGCTTCCGCGACGATGTCGATGACCCGTCGGTGTGGGTGCGCTTCCGCGTGCAGGGCTCAAATGGCAATGGCAGAACCAATCCGCTCGCGGGTGATCTGGCTGGCGCATCGTTCTTAGCCTGGACCACGACGCCGTGGACGTTGCCTGCCAACGTCGCGCTGGCGCTGAACCCCACCGCCCGTTATGCGTTGGCCCATAAGGATGGCGAACGTCTGTTAATGGCCGAGGCACTGGTTCCCACAGTGCTCGGCGACGATGCTACAGTTGAGCGTACCTACGCAGGCCACGAATTAGTGGGTCTCTACTACGATAACCTGTTTGATGGTGTACCTGGCCCCGGTGACACCGTCGATTGGCAGCGCGCCTATCATGTTATCACTGATGAGTTTGTGTCGCTTGAAGACGGGACTGGTGTTGTCCATATTGCGCCTGCGTATGGTGACCTTGAGATTGGCCGTAAGTATAATCTGCCAACCCTCTTTTCTGTTGATCTATCAGGTGAGGTGTTGCCTGAGTTTGGCGAATTGCCCTTCACCGGGAAGTTCTTTAAAGAAGCCGATCCCGACATTACCCGCAACCTCAAGGAGCGTGGTCTGCTCTTCAAGAGCGCCCGTGTTCGTCACGCCTACCCCTTCTGTTGGCGCTGCAACACCCCGTTGCTCTACTACGCCAAGCGAAGTTGGTACATTCGGACAACGGAGAAAAAAGACGAACTGATCGCTAACAATCAGCAGATTAACTGGGTGCCAGAGCATATCAAAGAGGGGCGTTTTGGCAACTGGCTGGTCAACAATATTGACTGGGCCATCTCCCGCGAACGGTATTGGGGGACGCCACTCCCCATCTGGGTTTCCGCTGACGGACAACATATGGAATGTATCGGCTCACTGGCCGAACTGGAGGAAAAGGTTGGGCGAAGTTTGCAAGATCTGGATCTTCATCGCCCGTATGTTGACGAGATTACCTGGGAAGACCCGCAACACGGCACGATGCGGCGTATTCTGGATGTGGCAGACTGCTGGTTTGACAGCGGTGCAATGCCGATCGCTCAGTGGCACTATCCCTTTGAGCAGCGGGATATCTACAATGATGCCGCACAGGCCGACTACATTTGTGAAGCGGTTGACCAGACTCGTGGTTGGTTCTACACCTTGCATGCCATCTCGACGTTATTGTTCGACCGCCCTGCCTATAAGAACGTTATCTGCCTTGGCCACATTCTGGATGGTGAAGGGCAAAAGATGAGCAAATCGCGGGGCAATGTCGTCGTCCCGCAGACGATTATCGAGGAACAGGGTGTCGATGCCTTGCGCTGGTATCTCTACACCGCTAGCCCGCCTGGCAACCCACGGCGCTTCTCTGGCGCGCTGGTCAATGAGAGCCTGCGTAAATTTATGCTGACGTTTTGGAACTCGTATGCCTTCTTTGTCACGTATGCTAATCTGGACCAGTGGCAACCCGATACGTCGACTGACAATCTTCGATCGCTCATGCAAAACCCCATCGACCAGTGGGCGCTGGCCCGGCTCAATGGTCTTGTACGCGACGTGACTGAGGCGCTTGAGTCCTATGAGGTGACCAACGCGGCCCGTGAGATCGAGCTTTTTGTCGATGAGTTGTCGAACTGGTATGTTCGTCGCAACCGTCGCCGTTTCTGGAAAGCCGAAAGTGACACGGACAAGCATGCTGCATACATGACGTTATATACCTGTCTGGTAACCGTTGCTAAACTGGCAGCACCCTTTATCCCGTTTGTTTCCGAGAGCATGTACGGCAATCTTGTGTTGAGGGTAGACCCGCAGGCGGCTGAGAGTATTCACCTTGCAGCATGGCCAAAGATCGACGAAGCGTTGCTCGATGAGAAGCTGGTAGCAGACACCGAGACCTTACTCAAAGCGGTTGGGTTGGGACGGGCCGCGCGGAAGAGTGCGAATATCAAAATTCGTCAACCACTGAGCGAGTTGTGGGTGCGTGCGTCGACGCCAACTGCTACTGATGGGCTGCGCCGTTTTGAGGCTGAACTACGTGATGAGCTCAATGTCAAGACCGTGCGCTACCTGGATAGTTCTACCGACTTGGTCGAATACCGTTGCAAGCCCAATCTGCGGTTGGTGGGGCGTAAGTATGGTAAGCGTGTCCCAGCCTTGACGGCAGCATTGCGCGACCTCGATAGTGATGCGGCGCGGGTTGTGGCGCGGGCGGCGGAAGGTGGCGAGGCGGCAACACTCACGTTGGATGGTGAAGCGATAGAGCTGTTACCAGATGAACTGTTGATCGAGACATCTTCGCCGGAGGGGTATGCTGTTGCTGAGGACAACGGTACGCTGGTGGCGCTTAACACCACACTCTCGCCTGAACTCGTAACCGAGGGATTAGCACGTGAGCTTATTCGCAACATTCAGGATGCGCGCAAAAACGCCGGTTTTGATATCTCTGACCGCATCTCAGTCTATCTGCACAGTCAGAATGGTACAGGTGTGACGGATGTTGTACAGACATGGGATGACTACATCCGCGCAGAGACACTCGCCGATGAGTTGGTGTTGGACGCACCACCGCATAATGCCCATACTGAATCGCTCGCGCTCGATGAGCAGAACATTATTGTAGGCGTTGTCCAACGCTAATGACCGATACACGTATTGTGAAACGACTGTAGTACTGCGATGCGGCTACAGTCGTTTTTGTTGCTCACTCAGCTGAAGTTTTTGAGTTATCCCTGTCGTTTTGCTGCTCTCTCGGAAGTTGGCTGTTTGGGGGTAACTTTGTCGCCCGTTTCGCCAGCAATCCTTCCGTTTGTGCTCGTTCAAGATTCTGCACGTGAGCAATCAGAATTTTGTCGATCCGCTTTCCATCCATATCGACTACTTCGAACAAATAGTCCTGCCACGTCAAACGTTCGCCCGTCTGCGGGACATACCCAAGCTGAAACAACAGCAAGCCCGCGATGGTATCAAAACCATGCTTACGTGCCAAATCTTCCGCGTTGGGAAGGTCGATATACTCAATAAGATCAGTGATAGAAATCAAACCATCGACCAGATAACTCCCGTCTTCACGACGGACCACCTGTTCTTCGTCGGGTCGTTCACTTTCTTCGGGCAGATCACCAACCAGCTCCTCCAGGATATCTTCAAGCGTCACTAACCCTTCAATCTGACCATATTCATCGAGCACCAGTGCCATGGCAACACGCTGGTGTTTTAACTGTTGGAGAACGGCAGCAGCGCGTTGATTTTCCAGTACGAAGACTGGTGGTTTGAGAATAGATTGCAGATCAACCTCTTCAGGACGCCCCCACGCCTGTAGTAAATCTTTGACAAACAAAACCCCCACTATATTATCAAGGGTCTCGTCATACACTGGAAGACGTGAATAGCCTGACTCGATCGCTTTTTGTACAGCTTTCTCGGTAGGAGTACCGATATCGAGGGCCACGATCTGGAGGCGCGGCGTAATCAATGAACGCACACTGCGATCGGTAAACGTAAACACACTGGAAATGAAATCTTGTTCTGCTTTTTCAACCGTTCCGCTTGCGGCCCCTTCACGAACCAGTGCCAGGATATCCTCTTCGGTAACGGGTGTTTCAGCGACCCGGTGACGTCCCAGTAGGCGGAGTACCAGTTCGGTTGAGAAGGTCAGAAAACTCACCACTGGTCCTACTAACTTTGCAATACGATCCATGATCGGTGCCACAGTGCTCGCAATGCCCTCAGCGTTTTGGAGTGCCAGGCGTTTGGGGACGAGTTCACCAATAATAAGCGAGAAATAACTAATTCCCACGACAACAATGGCTAAACTAATGGTGCTGGCATACGGTGCAAGTAGGGTGTTTATAAATAATGCTTCGATGCCGACTGCCAGGCTGGCGCCACCAAAGGCTGCTGCAAACGTACCAATAACCGTGATACCGACCTGAACGGTCGACAGAAATTTGTTAGGGTTCTTGGCTAATTGGAGAGCGCTGGTCGCACCACGATTACCAGACTCGGACTGTTGCTCCAGGCGACTACGGCGTGCAGAAACTACGGCGATTTCAGATGCAGCGAAAAAGCCATTTGCCAACATGAGTAACAAAATAATTACTATCTCCACGAGAAAGCCTTCAAACATGATCGTATTCCTTCAACCGTCTTGTTTGTATGATATTCCTGCGTGCATTGTATCACGATGTAGACCGAATCCGCTGTAGATAAACATCTGAGGGCCATTTTTGTGTATTAGTGTTTCTCATTGAATACTTAAGGAAACATATTATGAATAGAACAAACATAAAACTATTATTAATTCTTATAGTTGAAGTAGTTACAAAAGACTTTTTCTATGCTACAATCCTTTGCATACTTTGCTGACAAAGTTTATAGAAGTATAAAACCCAGCTTATCTCTATTACACCCCATCCTGTTGCGGTTAACTGTCTCAGAACCTCGAATTATTGTGCTGTTATTGACTGCACAATTTCGCTACAGAGCGATACACAGCATCGTTGCCGTGCGCTTCAACGGCTGAAGCGTTTAAGCATTGTAGATTAGGAGGTCCCCTATGAAAGCGGCAGTTGTCCATAATTTTAATGAGCCACTTACGATTGAAGACGTTCCTAAGCCCACCCCTGGTCCCGATGATGTAGTAGTTAAAGTTGAAGCCTCAGGGTTATGCCACACGGACATTCACGCAGCACAAGGTGATTGGCCTGTTAAGCCAAAATTACCGTTTATCCCTGGTCATGAAGGTGTTGGTATCGTGGAGAGTGCTGGGCGCAATGTCAAGCATATCAAAGAGGGTGATCGGGTTGCGATGCCGTGGCTCGGCTATGCCTGTAGCACATGCGAATACTGTACCTCAGGATGGGAAACTCTGTGTGAACAACAACAAAATACGGGATACTCTATTGATGGTGGGTATGCTGAGTATGCGCTTTCCAACGCAAATTATGTTGGTTTAGTCCCAGATACTGTTAATCCAATGGAAGCGGCTCCTTTAACATGTGCGGGCGTCACCACGTATAAGGCTGTCAAAGTCTCTGGGGCACGTTCTTCGGACCTGGTGGCTGTGTTTGGCATCGGTGGGCTGGGGCACCTGGCGATGCAGTATGCGAATGTGACTGGCGCAACAGTTGCAGCGGTGGACCTGGTGGATGAGAAACTCACGCTGGCCAAAGAACTTGGTGCAACGTATGGATTCAATGCTGCAACGGGCGATGCAGTTGACGAGATAAAAAAACTGGGTGGAGCAGATGTGGCGATCTGTGTGGCAGTATCTCCCAAAGCGTTTGAACAGGCCTATCGTTCACTACGACGCGGTGGAACATTAGTCTTTGTGGCGCTTCCCGCTGACAATTATATGCAATTGCCGATTTTTGAGACGGTGCTGAATGGCATTAAGATTGTTGGTTCAATCGTAGGGACACGGGTTGATCTGACAGAAACATTTGAGTTACACGCGGCAGGCAAAACACGTGTGATGTATGAAACCCGCAAACTTGAGCAAGTTAATGAGTCGTTTGTAGAGGTTGAGAAGGGGGCGGTGAAAGCGCGGCTTGTCTTTGATATGAACTAATCCAAACCTATCATAACTGATTGAACTTATATGGAACGGGGCGTAATACTACGCCTCTTTTGTGTGTTATTACCATACTTAAGTAGCCCATATCATAAATCGGTGTGAAACGTCGTGGTCCGATGTTTCGTATAGGGTAGTTACAATGAGTTTGTTTTTCTGATAGGATATATAGATCGCTCAGGTACATAAAACATTTGAATATAACAACATAGCACACCGTATAGTGTATAGAGGAAGCGATAGCCATGAATCAACACAAATCAACTGCAGATGAGCTTATCCAATAAGATACACGAACAGAAACGACAGCGTGTTTGGTGGTTTTATCAATTCATGATAGGCATAACACTTGTTGTTGTCGTGTTTGGCCTTAGTTGGTTCATCTGGCAAAGCCTCTATTCCTGTAAGTGGCTCGATCGTTTGCTACAGCGCAGTGGATGCTATGAAACCATCTCGTTGCCAGGATTGACAGCAAGTGATGCTATTGCCCCAAACAATTATGTGCTGGCTGTAGGAGGAATTACGGTCCCGATTGATGCTGAAGGTGTTGTGGATGAAGGCCCACAACCAACCTCGATCCGAATTGTCAATATGCGTGATGAGACAGTTGTAACCACCATCCCTATTTCGGAAACGGCATTACAAGTAAGGGGTTTGTCATTTTCGCTCGATAGTACCCTGATTACGTCAGGCATTCAAGGTCCTGTAACTATTTGGCGTGTCAATGATGGTCAAGCAGTTCAAACTATTGATCGATATGGTTCGTTTGTCACTTTCACAAGTAATGATGAGTTATTTATTGATGACGAACGCTGGCAGATTGGGCATACGGAGCCAGTGGAAACAATTGATTTCGCGACTCATCGAGAACTGTTTGGCTATGGTTTTGATGAGGCTGTTTCACCAGATGGTATACACCAGGCTGTGGCGGCAGCATTTGATGCTGAGAACCCAGCACAATCAGCGGCGTAGTGATGGAAGCCTCGTTCATACGTTAGAGGTGAATTTGCCTCGACGAAGCACTATTGGAACCGTTGATCCTTCTCAGTTATTATTCTCCCCGGATGGCCATTCGCTGGTAGCAAGGTATCGTGTTGAGAAGAGTTGATACCAACCACGTTTTGTAGTGCTGTTGTGGGATGTACAGATAGGCTCACTACTGCGGCGTATATCTTTTGAGGGACAAAGTTTTCCGGGTAGTCTAACCTGGACGCAAGATGGTACGACACTGGTAATGAGTGATAGTTCCATCATTGATACACAATGGATTGGACGAGTCAGTCTTTTTCGTGTTCGTTAGCACAACCTGACATGAAGTAAGTATGTATGGACTTGTCAAAAAGACCATTATTAGCTTCTTGTACATAGCTGATAAACAAATTTTCTGGTATTTGAATATTGAAATAAAATAAACGTTAAATTTAGTACTTTTGTCCAATATACTACGGCTCCGCACTGTGCTACTATCAACACATATTCCACTTACAACACTTTTTTAATCTTTATATACTGCTGCTGTTCCTAAGGTATCGCTGCTTAAAAGGGCCTACCAAAGAACATTTGCAACATCAAGGAGGTAACACGTCTATTGAGGTCATCTGATTATTGACACTAGCTTATCTAATGATCGCTGTTAATAGCCTATCTTTCGCTTTAGGAGGGAACTATGCGCTATATATCCGCATTGATTGCGGTTCTGCTTATGGCCACCATGTTCGTTGTTCATACCGATAAAACGGAAGCGCAGGATCTTATCTATAATCCATATGGCACGTGGAACGGGTATAAAGTCTATCTTTCGCCAGCACGCCACAGTGATACCGGATCGCGTGGCGAGTGTGGTGGCAACAGTGAAAACGATATGGCTTACAACGCAGCACTCAATGCTACGAATGGCCAATATTATGACGATGTGTATGATCCTTCCTCGGTGTATCGCAATCTCCGTGCGCGTGGTTATCAGGTGCGTATTGGCCGTGGTACCTTGCGTTCGGCCATCGATAACTCTAATGCATGGGGTGCCAATCTTCACATCCCTATGCATAGCAATGCGGACGTCTCAGGCCAGTGTACTCGCACAACTGCCAATCGTTTTGGCACCGTTGTTATCTACTGGAGTACCTCTTCAGGTGGACCATCGCTGGCTGCCAGCATACGTGACATCGTTGGCGCAGCTAGCCCGGGAACGAACGACTTTACGTGTTTTAATCCAGGACATCCCTGTACAAGTATTAGTTTAGGCGAACTCCGCGAGACCAGTGCAGTTGCTGCGTATATTGAGTCAGATTTCCATACATGGAACACTGGTGTGAACTGGTTAAACCAGCCTTCCTGGCCCTGGCGCATTGGCTGGGCCATTGACTCGTATCTTGGATATCCGCGTTAAACTATATGAAGGAGCAGTTACTATGCGACGAGTAGCACTGGTATGTGCGGTACTGGCAGGAATCGGACTTTTGGGATGGCAGTTTACTTCGATTGCTCAAGTTGTCCAACCGTCGGTGCGCTATGCTTCACCTCTTGCAACATATCCCGGTTTTGGACACGATCTGGCCGCAGATGAAGCGCGTTTTGATCGTGAGTCGATGGCGCGTGAGCTGCTGATCGAGCAGTGTATGGTACAAAAAGGGTATGCGTACGAGGTAGTTCCACCAATTCGTGCAAGTTCAACAGTGTCTTCTGAAGAGATTGTGACAGCTATGGACGACCCGAATGTACGTCATGCCGAGTCGCTTTCAGTAGAACAACGTGAAGATTATTATATGACACTGTACGGCGTTGCTGATCCCAATGCCTTGGGTGCTGATGAGTTGTATGATAAAGATCGCCCCGGAGGTGGGGGTTGTCAGGGTGAGGCGTTTGCAACTGTTCCCGGTGTCTATGCAGTTCGTGGTCAGTTGAATGAAGCCTATATCGAGTTACGACGTACCATGACTGAAGATACACGGGTACATGCCGCTGAGGAAGCTTGGTCGGCTTGCATGGCTGATCTGGGGTATCCATACAACACACCACGAGATTTGCTTGCCGAGATGGATGAGGCCACACTTACAGGAAATGTGACGGAAGTGTTTGAACAGCAGCATCGACAGGCAACTGAAGATGGCCGTGCATGTGGTGCGAAAACCAATTTAGACGCGACGATTGCAGAGGTTCGTGCTGAACTCGAGGGGACATTTATCGAAGAGCACCAAGTTGTACTTGATCAACACGTAGAAAACCTGAGCCAACAGGACGTAGTTCTCAATCAGGTGTTTGAAGAAACTGAATAAACACCACCTGGTATTGGGCAGCACAGGTCATCTGAGATGCTTCATGGCCTGTGCTACTTCATACCGCATAAAAGGGCCAAGGGCTTGCTCACGTATCACAATGTTACTGATACTTGTCTTTACGCACCACATCGACGGATTGCATGTACGCAATCACCGCATAATCGACAAAATAATGGCTTTCCAAATGCTCCAGAATTTGTTCAGCAACAGTCGCGTTAACGAGTAGTTCGATTTTTACTTGATGGCCTTCCCAGAATCCTGTGGTGATGCCGCGAGTGCCTCGCCCCCGCACTTCACTGATCGTATATCCGCGTGCACCCAGATCTTTGATTTCCTCAATCAGGCGCGTCTCTAGTACGCCTTCTGCAATAATGGTCACGAGTTTGATCGTTGTTACATGCATGATTTCCCCCTGAAAATGTTAAGGATGGAGCCAACTGGCCAGCAGTCGCGCATATTCATAATAGAGTGGTAGGCCAACGATAAGATTGAATGGTAAGGTGATCCCCAGGGATGCTGTAAGATAGATACTGGGATTTGCCTGTGGTAGTGTTGCACGGACGGCTGCAGGTGCATCAATATAGGAAGAGCTGGCCGCCAGGACGCCGAGTACAAAACTACCGCCGACTGACAGACCGACCAGCGCACCGAGTGTCACACCAATGATACCGTTTAATACGGGCATAATAATACCAAAACCAAGCATAAATGGACCAACTTTCGCAAACTCACGCAACTGTCGTGCGGCAACCATGCCCATTTCTAACAGAAACAATGTTAAGACGCCACGGAACAGCTCACCAAAAACAGGCTCGAGTGGGGCATATCCTGCTTCCCCGATAATAACCCCCATCACTAATCCCCCCATAAGCAGAATAACACTCCGCCCAGCAAGGGTATCGCGCACAACACTGCCAAGTGAAGAGTCCTGACGTTTCAGACCCAGGCGTCCGATGAAGAGGGCGACGATGACACCCCATTCCATAAATGCAGCGAGGGTTGGCATAAACCCCTCCACACCTTCACCAATTGTCTCCATGAGGGAAATTCCAGCGATAAAGGTAACCGATGAGACAGAACCATAGTGGGCTGCGATACCGGCAGCATTGGCGACATCGAAGCGCCCAACACGGCGCAGGATGAAATAACACCAGGTTGGAATGGCGGCGGCAAGGAACATCGTGGCGATTGCAGGTGCAATGAATTCTGCGAGATCTGTTCCTGCGAGGTCAACACCTCCACGAAGACCGATAGAAAAGAGGAGATACAAGGCAATAAATTTGTAGATTGGTTCGGGAAATTCGACATCACTTTTTACCAACGTCGCAATAATGCCCAACAAAAAAGCTAATACAAGGGGCGACAGTAAATTTGCTTGGAGAATGGCAAGTGTGTCCATTCAGCGACCTCCTTCAATTGGTTTGCAGATAAAAATACTCCACACTTTTTGATTTCACGCAACATACGCTTGCTTCATTATACGACAAATATATCGTGAATTACAAGTCTTGTTTGTAGGTGATCTGGTTTAGAGGAAGTCTATATTGTGTGATCTGCTTGTGTGATGGGCTAAAAGTGCAGCCACAGATGAGTGAGCATTGCTGTTATGAGAAGGGAGATATATGTGGGTTACAAGAAATAGGAAAAAGCCCTCTTAATGCACTAATGCGTGCGATAAAGATGGCTGTATCAGGTGGTTCAGCGAGATTTTAGCTTTGTTCTATGCATTACACGATTACGATTTTGAAGAGCCGAGGAGATCGAGCAAATCGCGTATAGCACGACCTTGTTGAGCAGGATGGCGCATAGGGCGTTCAGGATGAATGTCATAAACATTTTTTCGTCCTTCACGCGAACGTGTAATATACCCACCCTCTTCAAGATCATCAAGGAGGCGTTGTACCGCACGTTCAGTAATCCCAACTGTTGTTGCAATCTCTTTTGCAGTTAGACGTGGATTTTGTGCGATACTCAATAATACCTGTGAGTGATTAGTTAAAAAAGTCCAATTTGTCATGGTAATCCACTTTCTCTTACTGTTGACGATAATTATATCACGAAAAGTGTGTCATAGGTAAGGCTGAACAAGCTGATCTTTTGATGAGAATTTTTTCATCCATCGATATCACGCATGTCTTTAATACTACGATTTACCGTAAAATTGTATCCAGCAATCACCTGTGGATATCGCTGGTCTCCGTGAGTTGTGTGGCTTTGGGAAGATTGGGAACTCGTACAGAGTCCCAAGATTTATAGGCATGTTCAGCCAGATATTGATTCGCCACCAGTATAGTAACAGCACGCAATTGATATTGTTTGACGACTTGCCAGAATACACGATTTTTCGTATACTACACAACGTCAATAATTTTTACCAAGTGAATACTTTTAGCTCAACTACGCTCTATATCTATTGAGATTGTCGCGAGAAGAGGTGTAGTTGAGGGCTGCTATGGTTGTTGATGGAGTAAAACCAGATACTAGTCGTATTTATAATGATGTATGGGATAACCACAACAACTTGACGGAGCAGATTTTGCAGATAGTACCCACTATCCGCGTTGGTCAGAGCTTAATCATTGGTTTCTGCAACTAATAGCGGAATAGGGGACGGTTTACGAACAAACACATATTCTGGGCTCGGATACCCCCACGCAGAGATATCTGCCCACGAGCTTGTCAGATGCCAAAATTGTCTATACGGACGCCCGAATACGGTGGCCTGGGCAAACAAGTTTTCGCATGACAACCCCTCGTTTCCTTATTAGATGATATATGTGTGAATCCACCCCCATTCTGACCCACACAGATCACTTCTTTGGCAGCGAGTGAGAGGTCGTGATTGACTGTGTGGGTTTTCGTGCTTTATTAAAGATTCCCTCCTGCAACAGTTGATGCAAACCCCGCACGATTGGGTGATATTTCGGCAGCTTGATAACCCTAACGACGCCGTATAGCAGCACCATTTCTGAGTATAGGTGGTACGTAAAGAAGAATTTTCGTATACCAAGTTGGTTCTTAGTGTAACTGATTATGGAGATGCGTATGAGTAGTGACAAGACCAAACCGAATATCAGCCGGATCTACGATTACATGTTAGGTGGCCACAACAATTTTGAGTCGGATCGACGAGCCGCAGAGGAAGTGTTGAAGGTATTTCCGGCCTATCCGCGATGGGCGAAGCTTAATCGGTGGTTTTTACAACTGATTGGGGAGCAGTGGGCGGCGCAGGGACAGCAACGGATTCTGGATCTGGGGTCGGGCATCCCTACGCAGGGGCATCTCCACACAGTTTTGCCGGATGCCAAAATCTTGTACACCGATAATGATCCGATTGTGGTCGCTTATGCCCGGGAGTTGTTGCAGGACACTCCGAATGTAACCTTTGAGTTGGTGGATATGCGTGATGCCAGCACGGTTATCACCATGGCAGGAAGCACATTTAGTGCGGAGCGACAGGTGGCGATTGGCTGTATTGGGATTTCATATTTTATTGATGACACGAACTTGCAACGGCTGATGCAGGCTTTGCATGATTGGGCAGCTCCTGGCAGTGTTATGGCACTGACTGCTCCATGCAGTAATATTCTTCTTGATGACACACGTGAAACTGTGGCGTGGTTCAAACGCAACAATGCTGAAATCTTCTCGCGTGACGAGACGATACTTCGCACATTATGTGCACCCTGGAAGATGGTTACGTTCAAACCGCTCACTGAGTGGCTGGATGTCAAACATCTGATGAACGATGCTGACTATGTTGATAATACGGAGTTCAATGGGGTAATGTTTGAACATGCCGATACTAAGGCTATTGAGCTATGATGTAACTGATTAGGAGATGCGTATGAGTAGTGATAATACGAAACCAAACATTAGCCGTATCTATGATTATGTATTAGGTGGCCACAACAACTTTGAGGTGGATCGCCTGGCAGCCGAGCAGATCTTGCAAGTATTTCCGGCCTACCCTCGTTGGGCAAAACTCAATCGGTGGTTTCTACAACTGATTGCAGAGCAGTGGGCAACGCAGGGACAGCAACGGATTCTGGATCTGGGGTCGGGCATCCCCACACAGGGACACCTCCACACAGTTTTGCCGGATGCTAAAATCTTGTATACGGATAATGATGCGATTGCGGTCGCCTATGCCCGAGAGTTGCTGCAAGATACTCCGAATGTGACCTTTGAGCAGATAGACATGCGTGATGCCAGCACGGTCATCACAGCGGCTGAACGAACCTTTGGGACGGAGCGTCAGGTGGCGATTGGCTGTATTGGGATTTCATATTTCATTGATGATACCCACCTACAGCAATTGATGCATGCCCTGTATGATTGGGCAGCCCCTGGCAGCATTATGGCTGTATCTGCGTTATATGGTGAAATTGTTTCAGAAGATACTCGTCAAGCTGCTGAGCTTTTCAAACGCAACAATGCTGAGATCTTTCCACGCAATGAGGCGATGATACGTGCGTTGTGTGCGCCGTGGAAGGTAGCTACGCTTAAGCCCCTCACAGAATGGTTGGATGTGAAATCTTTGATGCAGGAAAGTGATTATGTGGGCAATGTAGAATTCAATGGGATCATATTGGAGCGTGCTGATACATAAGCCATGAACATAAAACACTGATGACGCCGAGCAAGCAAACGTCTTTGTGTGTACATTTGGTCTATAGCATGATAGATTAGGAGCTTAACAATGAGTGGTGATACAACCAAACCGAACATCAGTCGCATCTACGATTACATGTTAGGTGGCCACAACAATTTTGAACCTGACCGACATGCCGCAGAGGAAGTGTTGAAAGTATTTCCGGCCTATCCACGGTGGGCGAAACTCAATCGCTGGTTTTTACAACTGGTTGCAGAGCAGTGGGCGGTGCAGGGGCAGCAGCGTATTCTGGATCTGGGGTCGGGCATCCCTACACAGGGGCACCTCCACACTATTTTGCCGGATGCCAAAATCTTGTATACGGATAATGATCCGATTGCGGTTGCTTATGCCCGCGAACTCTTGCAGGACACCCCGAATGTGACCTTTGAGCAGGTCGATATGCGTGATGCCAGCACGGTTATCACGTTGGCTGAACAAACATTTGGGGCAGCGCGACAGGTGGCGATTGGCTGTGTGGGGATTTCATACTTTATTGATGACATCCCGCTACAGCAGTTAATGCAAGCGTTACACAATTGGGCGACCTCTGGCAGTGTTATGGCCGTAACAGTACCCTATAGCGATTTCGGTTCCGATGATGGTCGTCAGACAAGGGAATGGTTCAAACGCAACAATGCCGAGATCTTTTTACGCGACGAGGCGACGATACGTGCGTTGTGTGCCCCCTGGAAGATGGTTACCATCAAGCCTCTTACGGAATGGCTGGATGTCAGGCACCTGATGGAAGAAACGGATTATGTTGATAATACGGAATTTAATGGGGTGATGTTTGAGCATGCTGATACATAGGTGTATTTGAGATTCTGAACGCTGACATGCACCATCAGAGATGAATATGCATACAAAAGACGCATGTCAGCTTGTACGTTGCAGGAAACAGACAATCACTGCTATTTGAAGATGGATGTGGTAGATCAGTTTGATGATCAAGAGAACATATTTGGGGGTACATAATGAGTGTTGATGAAGCCAGACCAAACATTAGCCGTATCTATGATTATGTTTTAGGGGGGCACAATAACTTTGAGGTGGATCGCCAGGCAGCGGAGCGGATTTTGCAGGTGTTTCCGGCCTACCCCCGCTGGGCAAAACTCAACCGATGGTTTCTGCAACTGGTTGCTGAGCAGTGGAAACAACAAGGCTACACGCATATTCTGGATCTGGGCTCAGGCATTCCTACGCAGGGCCATCTTCATAGCATCTTGACCGACGCACAAATCTTGTATACGGATAATGATCCAATCGCGGTCGCCTATGCCCGTGAGTTGCTGAACAAGGTACCCAACGTAAACTTTGAGCAAATTGATGCACGTGAACCGGACGCAATTCTGAGCCATGCCGATCAGTTTTTTACCGGAGAACGAAAAGTAGCCATCGGTTGCATCGGTATAGCCTATCTCATTGATGATATAAAACTCGGTCATTTGGTACAAATGCTGCATAATTGGTCGGCTCCGGGTACTGTCATGGCTATGACGATCCCTGCTAGCAATACAGGATTAGATGATACAAGCGACATTGTCTCGATCTTTAAACGCCAAAATGTGGAAATTTTTATGCGTAGCGAAGAACAGATACGTTCTATCACTAATCCATGGCGTGTGGTAGAATTTAAGCCTTTGACTGAGTGGTTAAACACAACACATTTGATGCAGGAAAGTGATTACATGTCTGTTGGTTCTGATTTTTATGGCATCCTTTTTGAACATTCCGGTACATAGGAAATGAATCCACATTTAATAGCGATACGACCAACAATCGAACAGCGGGTAACTGAAGCTGTTTCGCAGCAGGCATTTTACAATCGGGGTACATTACCACCATTTCGGTTACCCATAGCGGCACGTATGATGGTGGATGGTTTGCTCCACGGAATTGACAGTAACACCATTGATAGTCCACAGATAGGCACGCAAGGGAAAAGTTTGTACGAGCAGGGTTTTGGACTACCGACACTGCTCGCTTCCCAAAGCGCCGCTGTGCTGGTATTTGCTGAACATGCCTCAACAGAGATAGCTCTCGATGCGATTCAGGTTGCGGGTCGCTTTTTTGAGGCACTTATTAGCGGGTTTGTCCAGGCAGAGAAAGATGATATCAAGCATCAGCAAACGGAAATGGAACGTGCATATTTGCACACAGTGGCCGAAGAGCAAGAACAGGCACGTCAGCTTCGTGATGTTGTACGAGAGCTCTCCACGCCTATTGTACCAATCTATGAAGGCATTCTGGTGCTTCCGTTAGTTGGTGCTATTAATGACCAGCGTGCAAATGAAATCAATGAACAGTTGCTTGAGGCTATTGTACAGTATCAAGCCGAACACGTGATTATCGACATTACTGGTGTGTTAGTGATGGATACAAACACAACCAATCTTCTGCTAATGACGGCACGTGCAGTGAGTTTGCTCGGATCGCAGGTTATTTTGGTGGGCATCAGCCCAGAAGTTGCACAAATGGTCATAAGTATTGGGTCGAATTTGCATGATATGAAAACACTATCGAATCTGCAAGCTGGCTTAGCCTACGCCTTGGCAGAAAATGGTTTGTCTGTGCAACCCATTTCTGAGTTAGAAATAGAAGGTGGTGTGTAACCGTATTAGAACTGTGTTGGGTTTTGCTGATAGAACATCTCATACAGAATGAGTACCGCTGCATTGCCAACGTTGAGCGAGTCTATCTGTCCACTCATAGGGATACGCACACTCCAGTCTTGTGCGTCATGCCATTCTTTCACAATCCCATACCGTTCGCTTCCTAAAACACCTGCAACACGCCCTTGATAATCAACAGTACGGTAGCTCAGGACAGCATCGGTATCGGTTGTAAAAATACGAAAATCGTGCTGTTTGAGCCAGGCAATGGTTTCTGCCACATCAGCTTCAAGGATTGGCACGGTAAATGATGATCCCATGCTCGCATGGATGAGCTTGGGATGTGACAAGCGTGTACGACGGTTGGTGATGATAATGGCATCAGCTCCGGTAGCATCCGCACAACGGATGATCGTCCCCACATTCCCCGGAATCTCGATACCATCCAACACAATCACGCGGTTCTGATCGCGCAGTGGAATAGCATCCCAGGTATGGTGTGGTAGTTGCACAATGGCAGCAAGCCCATCAGGTTGGTCACGATCCACAATACGTTGCATCACCTTCGCGCTAACCTGATATGCATGTACGCGAGTTGCAATCATTTGTTTGGCCATGTGGATGCCTGTATCGCCACGCAGCAACTCAGGACAGACGAAGAACGCACGCATTTCGAGCCCGGTATCAAGTGCTTTGGATAGCTCCCACAAACCTTCAAGGCAGGCCAGATTGTCAGGGTTTGATTTGGTGTTTTTCTTGATCGCTAAGTACTGCTTAATACGTGGATTTTGAATGCCTGCAGGAAGCACATTCGCAAAATCATCTATCAATAGAAACACTCCATGTTCATAACTTTTTACCCATATTTTACCAGTAGCGATGCTCAATTGAACATCGCTACTTCCCCCGGACCGTCACGATATCATGTAAGGCGGCCCACTGGGCCAGATCCTGTCGATTGATCGTCGCGGCCATGAGATCTGGAAATAAATCTGGTGTACAGGCAAACGAAGGAATGCCAAGCCCTGTAAATACCTCCGCAACCCGATGATCAAAGTAGGGTGCACCATCGTCGTTTAATGCTAACAACGCAACTACCTGTACGCCGGACGTCACCAATGTTGCAGCGCGTTTGAGCATCTCTTCAAGGTTGCCGCCCTCATACAGATCGCTGATAAGCACAAGGATGGTTTCCTGCGGTCGGCGCACCAGCCCCTGGCAGTAAGTGAGCGCACGGTTGATGTCGGTGCCACCCCCAAGCTGAATGCCAAACAGCAGATCGACCGGATCGTGCAGTTCGTCGGTGAGATCGACCACCGCCGTGTCAAACACTACCATCTTTGTTTGTACGGCGGGAAGCGATGCGAGCACAGCACCAAACACCCCTGCATACACTGCCGAAGTAGCCATGGAACCACTCTGATCGACACACAGAATGATATCGCGTAATGAGCTACGTTTACGACCATACCCGATACGCGTTTCAGGAATAATGGTGTGGTATTCAGGCTGGTAATGCTTGAGATTGGCGCGAATAGTTCGGTTCCAATCGATCTCATTGTGCCGTGGTCGGTAGTTGCGGACGGATCGATTCAGGCTGCCACTCACCGCCTGTCGGGTGGGATTGGCCAGCTTTTTGATGAGATCATCAACGACGCGACGCACCACTTGCCGCGCGGTATCGCGTGTTTTGGCTGGTATCACCTTCCCAAGTGAAAGCAAATTGCCCACGAGATGCACATCTGGCTCAACGGTCGCCAGGAGTTCTGGTTCCATCAACATTCGGCGCAGGTTGAGTCGTTCCAGTGCATCCTGTTGCATGACCTGTACAACTGGGGTTGGAAAGTAAGTCCGAATATCACCGAGCCACCGCGCAACATTGGGGGAAGAACCACCCAGCCCGCCCTTCCGTTCCGCATCATACAGGGCTTGAAGCGTTTTATCAATGGCAAGATCATCGCCTTGCAACTGGAATCCTGTTCCATCCGCTTCATGACCACCGAGAATAAGTCGCCAGCGGCGTAGTCGTTCCTGTTCTGTTGCCTGGGTCATCTATAGCTCCTATATCGCAGGGGTGTCCTGCACGAATGTGTGTAATTTGTCCGGCGAATCCGGTAGATTGGTTGTACGTGGCCTTTTTACCGGACTTGTCATCGTCTGTTGCTCCGTAGGCATGGGTGATGTGCTGCCACTTGATGGTATCGAGTTTTTCAAGCATCGCGTTCTCCTTCCTTTTTTTGCTGCTCAAGGAGTGTGTGATAGGTTGTCTCGCCAATAGCCTCTTCAATGGTGTAGCCACTTGTATCGCGCCGGGTAATCAATGCTTGTTGTGCAGCCAGCATGCGTTGAACAAGTGGTGACAACGGTTGGGCCAGCATATGTTGACAATACGCCGCTGCGGCAGCAAACTCCCCTGATCGGCGCAATACATCTGTCAGCAGCAATGCACCATGCTCTGGATCAGCGTGGGTTTGTTGCCCTGCATCAGTCGCTTGTTGTAACAATGCAATGGCTTTATGTCGGCAATGTTGCGCGGCTATTGTGTTGCGTTCATCGTCACAGACCCACGCCGCGTGCACACAACTCCATCCTGCGTCTGCGAGTTGCCCTTGTTGCTGCTGAATGAGCGCTGCACAGAGAAAACTATTAGCCAGGACTGGAAAACTATGATTGTGCAACTGTGTCTGATAGAAGGCATCGGCCATCACCTCGGTTGTTTTGACGCCTGGTTCAGCGATTTGTGGCGCACAGTAGCCACAGGACGGACACCGCTGCACCCAACAGCTGATGGTGTAACGCATCAAACTGGGTGGTCTGCCATCAAGGTCTGGTGCGCCAAAGCTGCTCGTGCTTCCCAGCACCATCTGCTCACTCTGCTGGTCACAGACGGCACATTTAATCAGTTTTGGAACCATTCTGGTCATGGCCGTTCTCCTGTGCGTGGCCCAAAAGCTGCATGACGAGCGGGATAACTGTATTGGCCCGTTCAACATCAAATGCGGTATCCTCAATAACAAATGCCGATGTGCTGCTCTCAGTTTTGTAAGTGCGTGCGCGTTCACCCATTTGTCGCCGTTCAGGTGCGCTAAAGCTCGAAAATGTACGACGTATCAAGGGCAGTATCTGAATAAAATGATCTGTCGACAATTCGTCGACCCATGTGTCCAGAATTTGCCAGAGGGTATGGTCATGCAGCAGCAATAATCCGCTGCCGGTGAGCAGTCCTTCGACCCATGCGGCGGCCTGCGTCGGTGCTGAAGCTGTTGAGAGCGCCAGGCTTACCCGTTTGGCGACCTCATCGGAAGCGAGGCCATGGGCATCAAGCAGGATACGGCAGCACCGCCCGGCAACCAACCCATGAATTCTATCATTGTCGGCGATATGCAGCAGTACACGCTGCCACTCTTCGATGTGCTCGTTGTTTTGCAATAATGCCAGCGCGCTGTTGACATCGATCAGCCTGTTGAACATGTCTTTGGCCGCATCGTCATTCAATGATGAGCATGCGCCGGGCAGTCCAATAAAGATACGTGTGACCAGCCCATCGACTACCTGACCCACTGCACTTGCATCGGTCTTCCGCACATTGCCGTAGCGTAAGACGTTGGCGAGTGGCGGTAGCGCACCCATCAAGTGTGTGATGTCGCTGGCAATAGCAGCCTCTGCCTGTAGCCGTTCCATCAGGTAGGTGACAGCATCAGGAAGATCGGCTAACAACGCATGATCGACCAGTTTGGTCAGATCGGGCAGATCACGGGCATTCTTGGCCGCATCGCGGGTGTAGGCGGTCGCCGCATCGGCAATAGTGTTGCCCCAGATCCCCGCTTCAATCAACGCCACAGCGAGTTCGGGCTGCCACTGGATGCGCCAGTATTCGTGGAAAGTGCCTTTGCCACGGCTCCCACGCGTTTGCTCACCCCACGGTACCTCAAGCAATCGTAGCCGATGGAGCAAATAACTGCGTTCCAGATCATTCTTTTTGCGTAAGTCCAGATCAAGATCGCGCCAACTGGCCTCAGGAACAAGACGCAGCCGCTTTTGGGTTCGTATCAAGTCTTGTTGGAGCGGCACCATTGGTGTTGCTGCGGGTACCTGACCTAATTGCTCACCGATAATCAATTTCTCGTGGATGAGCTGCAACGGTAGATCACTGCCAAAACAAAATACTGATCGGGCGGCTTCATTGAGTTCGGGCAATCCAGGTAGTGGTCGGTCACGGATAGCAGAGAGCGCTTCGGTGAGGCGCACGGCTTCAATGACGTGAGCTGCTGAAGCATCAAGATCCTGTTCACGTAACAACCGGGCGACTCGTGTCATCCATCCAATGGCCACACTGTCGTTTGTATTCCATAGGTAGTCGTACCAACCAGGTGACTCGATGCCCGCACCATAGCCTGATTGGTACGAGAGCCGGCTGTATGTCCACGGAATCCAGGTTGCTTCAACTTTGACTTTGGGCATTTTCTTGAGCACGTTGGTGTCGTCTCTGGCCGGTGGCATTTGGGCTAACGCCGGGCCGTGCCACGCTCCACAGACGACAGCGATACGCTGGAAGCCCTCGCTCTGTGCGGCGCGGATGGTCTGGCGCATCCAGGCCTCGCGCTGCATCTCGATGGTAGCTTCTGAAAAATCGCCACGATTGTGTTGGGGAAGCGGAGCGCCCCCTTCTTTCTCGACGGATTCGCGGAGCGCTGTCATTGCCTCAAGAATCGCCGCAAAGAGATCGGTGCCATCGCGACGGTGCTCAACCATGTGCTCCCACCAGCGTTCGCCATCGGCGTAGCCAGCGGCACGTGCCAGCCAACCAAGTGGGTCGGCGCGTGGGCTGGGTAGTTCATCCGCAGCATCTGCTAATGCGGATTGGGTTTCATCCTCATCGGCGGAGGTTGATGCTGGTTCTTCGGGTACGGCTTCTCTTGGCTCTGACGGTTGTGGCTCTGCTGTTGGTGTCTCTTCGGCTTCTGGTGGTTTGGGAGCCTCGCGTATGGCAAGCTGGTGCGTTTGCGGCAGATCCATAAAACGCACTGGTATATCATTGGTCAGGCTGTAATGAATGGCCTGCCATTCGGGTGAAAAAACCGCGAACGGATAATAGACCGCACGGCGTGGATCCTCAGCAGCGTAGATCAGCAGTGCGACAGGCGGCTGCATTTCTGCATCGGTAAGCAATGGCAAGACATGGGCAGCATCGGGTGGCCCCTCAACCAGCACTACGTCCGGTTGGAGTTCATCCAGCGCCTGGCGTAGGCTACGGGCTGAACCAGGGCCATGATGACGGATACCAAAGATGTGAATAGTGGATGCGTCAGGCATAATATGACCTTTTGCTCAGTGCATGACGGAATAATGTCAATCGTGTGTTTGAGTCCGCAGTGTGCTCCAAAAGTACGTGTGTAAGCTTCTGCGTAACCTCACCAAAGCGCTGCACCGTTTTGAGTTGGAGCTGGAGTTCAGTAAGCGATTGCTCTGTCACCACGCGATGACGGATGTAATCATTGAGCTGTTTGTGTGTACAGACTCTGGCCGTATGTGCTGGAAGAGCTGCGGCTGTAGGACGGATCTCCAGGTTGTATTGGTAGAATTCTTCAAGGAGTGAGGGTTGTGGGAGTTCGTATAGCTCTTCCACAAAATCCATCCACTCGTGCCAGATGTAAATATCGCTCGCATAGTTAATCGTCACGGTGTTACCTGCTCTTATTTGTGAATTGATAATGCTCTTGTTTCTGGTGGTTACCCGATTTCGCGACAGGCACGATAGAGATCTTTCCACCCATTGCGTTCCTTGACAACGGTTTCCAGGTATTCTTGCCACACGACGTTGTCCTGCACGGGGTCTTTGACGACTGCACCAACGAGACTGGCTGCGACATCGCCAGCACGCAACTGGCCATCCCCAAAATGCCCGGCCATCGCCAACCCACTGTTGACCACCGAAATAGCTTCCGCAGTGCTCAAGGTTCCACTGGGCGATTTCAGTTTGGTTTTGCCATCAGACGTGACTCCACTTCGCAATTCACGGAAGACCGTCACGATACGGCGGATCTCTTCCAGCGCAGGTGGCTCGGCAGGTAACTCCAACGCACGGCCCAGGCTCTCCACCCGCTGTTTCACGATGCTCACTTCCTCATCAACATTGTCGGGAAGCGGCAGCACGACCGTGTTGAAACGCCGCTTGAGTGCGCTTGAGAGATCGTTCACACCACGGTCACGGTCGTTGGCTGTAGCAATAATATTGAAGCCTTTGACCGCCTGCACTTCGTTATTCAGCTCTGGAATGGGCAAAGTTTTCTCTGAGAGGATGGTAATAAGCGTGTCTTGTACATCGGCAGGAATACGGGTAAGCTCTTCCACACGAGCAATCTTGCCATTCTGCATGGCACGCATCAACGGGCTATCAACGATGGCTTGCATAGATGGCCCATCAGCTAGCAAACGCGCGTAGTTCCACCCGTAGCGAATGGCTTCCTCGCTGGTGCCAGCCGTTCCTTGAATGAGCATGGTCGAGTCGCCGGAGATAGCGGCAGAAAGATGCTCAGATACCCAGCTTTTGGCTGTCCCTGGTACACCGATCAGCAACAATCCGCGGTCGGTTGCCAGGGTTGCAATCGCAATCTCGATCACGCGGCGGTTACCAATATATTTTGGAGAAACCTCAAAGCCATCGTCGAGTTTGCCACCAAGGAGGTAGGTGGCAACGGCCCATGGCGAGAGCTTCCAGCTTGGTGGACGTGGGCGGGTGTCGGCTTTAGCAAGGGCCTCTAACTCCTCAGCAAATTGGTGTTCGGCGTGTTGGCGAAGGATCGTGGTCATTGAGTAAGCTCCTTAAGCATATCATAACGAAATTGTAGGGTGGCAATACATTTTTCGACTGCGGCCTCAACAGTGTGCCATACTTTGGCATCGGTCGGCCATCCGTTCGTCACATCGTGAATCATCGTTGGTGGTATGTACAGGCCAATCTGAATGATAAGTGATTGTAGATGCCATATGCTACGCGTATCTGCGTTTTTGATGGTTGAACGTATTCGATAGAGCACCACTCTGGTCAGCTCTGGGCTCCAGGGATGTTGGCATCTCCGAATGAGTTCTGCAGGGGTATTGGTACTTTTACGGAGGTGGGGAATGAGGTACGCTTCGCGTCGTTCAGGCGACAATATCTCAACCAACAACGACAGTTGCGCTTCAGAAACAAGTTTCTCTTGCCCTAAGAATGCCTCTGCCCACGTAGCATCTGCATATTGCTCTGTTGCTTTGGCCCATCCATTGATCAGTGCACTTTTCCAGTCACTCTTAGTAGCAGCTTCTAACAAATCTTTAGGTGGTGCTCCCCAGAGGTTCGTCCAATAACTTGGTGGAATAACTTCAAGCATTTGTTGTAACCACCATGCTTTCTGTCCTGTTTTCTTGGTTGTGGGTGCCTCGGTAATGCCATCACGCTTCATCGTGGCATCGTAGTGTTCTGGTGGTGTGATAGTTAATTTGGGTTTACGTCCCGGTTGGGGAGGAAACACACGGGGTTCCTGTTTGGGTGTGTATTCGAGAAGCGGTGTAATTCGCTCAATCATGCGCTGCACCAGCCGAGACTCGGGCAGCCGTGCCAGTAGTTCGGCAGCGACTCGATACACTTCTTTGCTGCGGTCGTCAAGGGAGTTTTCGAGAAATGGCTCATCGGCTTGACTCAATCCGACTCTAAAGGTTTCGAGAAAGTCTGTTCGATCACTGGCTTTCTCTTGTGACCAGGTTGTCAGTAATACTTCACGAGCCCTGTGGGGATGTTGCTGACGTAGTTGTCGCAGCAGTGCCAGGCGTTGGGAGCGCCCGCTGGTTTCCCAGAGTTCGGCCAACTCTGCATCTGCTTCGTCCGTGTCTGACTCTAATGTGTTGGATGAGGCTACATCGATTGAGGCGTAGTGCCAGTTAGGATTTTGGCCAGCCAGCCAGTGACCGCGCTTCCCAATGATGGGATGGAGTAGTTGGTGTACCTCTTCATTGGTGCGACAGAAATCCAGCAGGGTGGGCAACATTGTTTCCGGGACACGCTGACCTGTTTGTGCCAATGCCTCAAGCCACTCAGACAGCACAGCAGCATACTTCTGATTGAGGATCATAGTAAGGTGTTGCGCGGCGCGGGGGTTACAGACGGGGCGGTCATCGGAAGCACTGGGTCTCATCTCGGGTCGTTCTATGGTGGTCGGCACCATCCCTGCTTGCTGGTAGAGCGATAGGAGCGCGCTGACACCCAGCAGGGTATGTTCCTGATCATTCGGATCAAACTGGGACAATGCGGCGCCAAGAGACGCGCTCGCCTGTGCCTGTGCCAGGGGCCGCCGTTCGGTGCCGAGCAAGGCCGTCGTGACAAGGTTGTCCCAGAGTTCTGTGGGCTGGTTATTTGGTCTATTGTTGGTCACATTGTTCCTCGTTGTGTAAGATGTGTTGGATGAAAATTAACCCCAGGTGTTCAGCAGGGTTAACTGACGACCGTCCCACTCACCAAAGATACCAATCGGATAGCCGCCACTGGTTGCGACCATCTCCCAGAGGTTTTGGGAGCTTTTGTGTAATGTTAAGCCCCGGTCATCGGTATCATATGCTCGCCACGTTTCACCATCATAAAATGGTACTACTTCATTGAGTGCCAGTGGGAAGCGTTCAATCCAGGGATTGCGTGCCAATGCTTTCGTATAGCTGTTCGTGGCCTCCAGCACGGTTGGCGATCCTGCGAATGCTGTACAAGAGGTAGGTGGCGCATGCTGCTGTTTGAGCAACGCGCGCAATGGATAGTTGCTGGGGAAAAAAGCTAGTTCGGCGTCTAGCACTGTGTTCACCACCAGGCTTTTATCGAGCGGCTGATTGCCGTGGGCAAAATCGAGGATGAGGGCAGGCTGTTGACTGTTCGCTCCCCAGAGCCAGGTTCGTTGTGTTTTCATGTTATCTTCCTGCTCAACATGTTGACCGAGGATGTGCCACTGATCGTGGATACTTTCGGTTGCCAGCACTTCGTCCTGATTGTAATTCCACCCCAGTGTGTTACGGATATCGGCTTGTGTGGCTGGTGGTAGGATGTCAAAACGCTTGTAGCCTTCGATTAGCAGATGCAGGCGACCAAGTCGGACCAACAAGCGATCCTGCCAACCATTACCGGATGCGGGGATGCCTGCCATCTCACGCACCATGCGTGCAGCACCGGGGGCTTGAGCATCAACCAACCGTGCCGCCGTCGATTCCCAGAAGCTGTACGGCTTACCCTGAGTCGTTGCAAGCCCCTGACGGATCAGGTCGCGGACCCAACGCTCAAGGTCGTTCAGCCCAGCGGTGATTTTGTCACGGCGTTCGGAGGTGCGTTTGGCCTGTGCTTTGGGATCGCTCGCAGCCGTGCGTTTCTTGGTCTCTTGCTTTTCGGCCTTCTCGGCACGTGAGCTAATCCATTCAGAGACCCAGTCTGGCTGGGCGGTTTCGGAGAAGACCTCTGGCTTATTGACCAGCAACAAGAGCAACCCGATGGCGTGTTTGCACGGGAATTTGCGACTAGGGCAGGAACAACGAAAGGCGGGGCCATTCTGGTCGACCTGGGCACGATAGGGTGTTTTGGAACTTCCCTGGCATTCGCCCCACACGGCTTGTGCATCGTGGCCAAGTGTCACCCATTTGCGCGGATTGGCTAAGCCTTGCCCTGATTTGGCAGAACTCGCGTCGGGTGCGAGAGCAAGAACTTGATCAGCGGTCCAGGACATTGACATACAGTTTCCTCATACAAAATATGTGTGAACTCTTACTATGTTCGTATTTTCCTGCTATTGTGCATTACATTGAAAACGTCCGTCAAGTCGACGGATTAGATGGGTGTATCCATCTCTTTGTGTCTAAGCAGAACTTGCTATAAGAGTAACACACGTTTGTGTCAGGGGCTGTCACAAGTTGAGGGGCGAGAGGCTAGAGACGGGAGGCAGGAGATGGGGGGTGTGGGTGAGCCACATACGAGGACCCAATTATGTATTGCTAGTTGTGTTTTTATCTTGAAAACAGATACCCCACTATCTTATCATTGAGACAGTGGGGTAGTTTAATAGAATTATTCTGGAAGTTATTGAGGCTGTACAGCTGTAACACCTAGCACAAAGTTTACATCAAACCAAATGCCTGTACGATTTGCTTCAGCGGTAACAATTTGTCCCGCTGCAACTGCACCACCAATCATGCCACCAAGTAAGTCACAAGGGTGTGGTGCTGGACCCATGAACAGAAATCCAAGAACTACACATGGTGCAACACCATAAGCTAGATTGCGGGCATTACACGAGTCAAGCCAAATACGGGCGCCCCACCAGAACCATTGCAACCCATTGCTTCCTATACACGCATCAATAGTGACATCATCAGTGGTTGATGAAAGTGTCTCTTCAAGTGAAGTATGTGTTTGCACCTGACTACGTTGAAGAGAACCACTTCGCAGCATTGTGTTGGTCTGTTGCATGCCTTCGTGTAGCGCTGTGAATGTGGCTTCATCGACCCCAATTTCAGCCCCACTCTTGACTGTGAGCGCAAAAGTGCCGTCTGGTAGCGTAATGAGATGTTGTTCCATGCGTTGAATGGCATCGTAGTAGGCTTCCTGTTGTGCGGCAGTCATGGGGGATGGAGTAGTTTCGTGTGGTTGTTCGGGTGTTTGAGCGTGGGTAGCCCAGGGTGTACTCAGGATGGCAGCCAGTGTGACGAGCGTGACACAGATGGTACGAAACATACGGACGTGCATAAGCGAACTCCTTTCTGAACGGGTCAATTTGTCTTTTAGCTTAGTTCACGTATGTCGCCGCGTCTATGGTGTTTATTAGTGATTAAGTGGTGCCAATTCTATTCTCTGGCTGAGGTAGTAGTTTTGTTACTCCTTGGTGGTAAGAGTAACGATTTATCAGAGCAAGTGTTTCTTGAATACATATCTGTTCATCTTAATAGTTACCACATATATAAAGCCCATAATCTACTACTGATGGCGGATTATGGGTTTATCTGTATAAAGGTTACATTTTGCTTATGGGTCATAAAAGTCAAAAGAAACCCATGACTAATATCGGAAGACTGATAATTGCAAAGCCAAAAGTAATGTATTTCATTAAGGGGGTAATTCCTTTGTGACTAGACCAGTGAATATATGCCATTAGAAACTGGGTTAATACAAGTATTATCATAACCAATCGTGTATCAGAAGCTGAAGGGGAGGCAATTATTTGACCCAGCATAATTAATCCGGTCGTGAGAAAAAAGATAGAAAATACACGATTACCTTTTAAGATAGTTTTTAATATACATAATTGTTCCATTATTTAAAACATGAAACGAGATAAATGGTTTGTTATCTGGTAAGTTTACAGGAAACCTAAAAAAGAAGCTCCTGAGATAATAGCTGCAAGACAGAGAATAACCGATCCGATAATTCGAAAATGTAACGATTTTGAATTTACGCTAAACCATAATTGATATACTAAAAGGAAGTTTACAACAACCATAGTGCCAAATATAATACGGGTAGTTGTGTCAGAGTGACCAAACACAATCAGCCCTAGCATAATCATGTTACTGATCATAAGGACGATAGCTAACGCTTGATTAAGCGTTATATGGCCTAAATTCATCGATATTCTCCATTCTAAGTAACAAGGTCTACCTCACTACATGTGTAGTGAGGTAAAACGTGATAACATATATAAAATTGACTCTATTCTATTGGGGTTGAATGGCAGTAACACCTCCCACATAATTAAAATCAATCCAAATACCTGTTTGAAGTCGGGCTGCATCCATAATCTGTACAGCTTTCGTGAATAGAATTATAGCAATAGCACTAGACAATGGCTGTGCGATACCAATTAAGGCTGCCGCAACAAGAGCCGTGTCTGCAGCTAGAATAGCAGCCTCAAGACTTCCCACATCACACGAATTGAGAAAAATTCGAGGTCCCCACCAATACCAATCTACGCCTGTTCGCCCGTTACAGGCGTCTGGGGTGATTTCGTCTGTTGTAGAAGGTACCGATGTCGCAGGCGTTGCCACGGTACTGGTCTGTACTTCGTTAAGCTGCAACTCCCCCTTTCGCAAAAGCGCGTTTGTTTGCTCCATTCCCTCATATAAAGCCGTAAATGTGGCTTCATCGACCCCGATCTCAGCACCGCTTTTGACATTTAATCGAAATGTACCGTCTGGTGCAATTTCCAGGTGCTGTTCCATGCGCTGAATGGCATCGTAATGAGCTTCCTGTGCGGCGACATCAGATACCAGTGCAGGCTGTGTGTCAGGATCCTGGTTAAGAGCTTTGGCTTGATTGGCTGCGTGTGCATAACCTGACCATGGCGTTGCCAGAATAGCGGCTAATGTAACCATCGTAACGAAGACTGTACGGAAGATACGAATGTGCATGTGCGAACTCCTTTCTGGATGTACCAATATACTTTCCAGCCTAGTTGACTCACACAGTCTCGTCTATGGCGATCATTCGTTATTTAGTATCCCCTATTTTACTCCTGGTGTTAAGTAGTAATTTTGCTACCTTCTGACAGTTATTGTACTAACCCATTCCGCAAAGCATAGACGGCGGCCTCTGTACGAGATCTGACATTTAAGCGTCCACATATCTCCAGCACATGTTTTGCAGCCGTATGTTCACTAATACCTAACATAACAGCAATTTCGCGGTTGGTTTTGCCTTCGACAATCAGGATCAATACTTCTTGTTCGCGTGGGGTCAGATAGGTGTTGGTAAGTTTATCGTGACCATTGTTGGCAAAATACATCAATTGTTCAACTACAGTTTGGCTGACCCAGGTATTTCCCTGTGCAATTGTACGAAGTGCTTCGAGAATCCTATCAATCGGTTCGGTTTTTACAATGCAGCCGCGTGCATTACCGGTCATCAAAGCGGTCAGCATGTAATTTGTATAGTTGCTGGTAAAAAATGCAATTTTCCCTGCAGGGCAATGCTGCTGTATCAATGCAATATAGTCAACTAGGCTATTGCCAAAAATACAAGGATCAAGCAATACTAAGAGCGAAGGTGTATTGTAGATCTGTTGTAGAATTTCATCAGGAGTAGTGGCTTCTCCTATCAGTAAAATATCGTTGATACCACTCAATACATTGCGTATGCCAACACGAACAACGGGACACTCCTCTGCCAGCAGTACACGTACTGTCCCTCCATTCATACATCCTCCTCATTGTCAAAACCAATAACAAAACGTGAACATGAAATTTGTCATCATTGAGCTGTTCCAATCCATTGGAATTGGAATTGGAATTGGAATTGGAATTGGAATTGGAATTGGAATTGGAATTGGAATTGGAATTGGAATTGGAATAACTTCTCTCTTCACCACATTTTCTGGGAAGTAGGGCAAAAGTAAAACTGCGGTGAAACTGTTTGCAGAGTATAGCAAATGTGTCGTAGTATGTCAATATTATCGTTATAATCACACATAATGAATGTAGTGATAATCTGATTAAGATGGTTGAGTTGTTGGTGAGTGTGATGGTGTTGAATGTGGTTGGGATGCGCTGGACAGACAAGCTACCCACCTACAGGGTTGGCTTTCGTAACCCCTAACCCCTCATCTTCCGCTTGCATAAACACGGTGATCGTACTAAAGTATATATCTCATAGAACATTCCATAATCGGTGCAGGCAATCGCTTGAATTGCCTATCACACGGTTGTAGTCAGAAAGCGATAGACGGGTCTTCCATCGTCCCGTGAACATATCATGGCAGAAATACTGTATGGCAGAAATGCCGTCCGCGAAGCCTTACGTGCACAGCGTCGCACCTTGCACCAGTTGCTCGTCTCATCGGGGGCGCAGGAGACCGGCTCCTTGGGTGAGATTATCAAATTGGCCGAGCAGGCCAATGTCGAGGTGTTACGTGTAGATCGGCACGATTTGGATCGACAACTGCGCCAGGTGAATCATCAGAGCGTCGCGCTGAAATGCAGCGATTACCCCTATGTCGAACTCGAGGAGTGTCTGAGTCTGGCTGAGGATCGGAATGAGCCGGCCCTCTTGCTGATGCTCGACCACCTGCAAGACCCGCAGAACATCGGTACGCTCTTGCGCACCGCCGAAGTCATAGGTGTCCATGGCGTTATCATACCGGGGCGACGTGCCGCAGACGTGACTCCCGCCGTGGTCAATGCCTCTGCTGGCGCAACCGAGCATCTTAACATCGCCATGGTAACTAACCTCGCTCAGACTATCGTTAACTTGCAGCGCAGCGGCGTCTGGTCGGTGGGTGTCGAGAACGATGAACGTGCACAGGACTATGATCGGGTTGATCTCAACATACCGCTGGTGCTCGTTATCGGTGCGGAGGGGGCAGGCATGGCGCGCCTGACCCGCGAGCGCTGTGATTACATGGTCAGGTTGCCGATGCGCGGACAGATCGACTCACTCAATGCCGCTACAGCCGGATCGCTGGTGTTGTATCATGCATGGCGTATCAGAGACAGGCAGTCTCATCTGACAGAGTAAATCATCTTGGTAAACCTATGAAGATTACCTCTATAACAAATGTTTTATTGATCTTGCTTGGCAGTATTATCCTTGTCAACTGGCTATTCGGTGATACACGAATGCCTTTGCAGTTGCTTATGTCATTGATACTCATTAGTGCTGGTGTGACTAATCTATTTATGGACACACAAAGGCAACATTGGTCACTCTTTGTACAGTACTTTATTGCTGTGATGATACTGCTGCTGGCGCTGTTTTACTCTCCAACTGTTTTCTTTGGGAGTGTGGGATTGATTACTCTTGTTGTGGCGCTTATCAATACCTTTTGGAAAACAAAACTACAGGCAAACACAAAGGAGACCGATGGCTTATGAGTTACACTTCCAAAGCACATACAATTCTTGAAGAGTGGGTTGATTCGGAAAGCCTTCGCAAGCACTGCTATGCGGTTGCTGCCTCAATGCGTTATTTTGCCGAGCAGCAGAATGATGATGCAGATCTCTGGGAAGCCGTGGGATTGCTTCACGATATGGATTATGAAAAGCATCCCAATCTGGAATTGAGTGATACCGGGCATCCTTTTGTGGGTGTGGCCTACCTGCGCGAAAACGGCTGGAGTGAGGAAGTCTGTCGGGCGATTCTCTCCCATGCCGATTATAGCGGAGTGACACGCGACAGTCTGATGGAGAAAACGCTCTTCGCCGTTGACGAACTTTCCAGTTTTGTGGTGGCGGTGGCGCTGGTGCGTCCCAGCAAAAGCCTTGATGAGGTCGAAGTTAAAACGGTCAAGAAGAAATTTAAAGATAAAGCCTTTGCCCGTGCCGTTGATCGCAGCGAAATTCAGCGCGGTGCTGATGAGTTGGACATGCCACTTGACGACCTCATTCAGGGCGTGATCAATGCGCTGCGTGCTGATACTGAGCGGTTGGGTCTGGCTGGTGGCTCGTAGCAATCAGATGTGACTGTCGTCTGCCTTTGTCATAACATTGTCCAGAGATATGGATAGATGTTACAACTATGCTCAGGTTTTGTAAAAACATGCTCTTATCTGTTACCATGATGTACACAATGTAACCACGTTTGCATCATATCCATCACGATTCACAACTTCATAATCTTATGTGCTTATCGCACCGCCTGTTCTGGTTTCAAATTATGATTGTGTTATAAGGCTGTGCAGTGATGAGGAACTTTTGGCATTACCGAACAGGAGTAAGGTATGTCTCGTAAATCACGCTATCGTCGCCGTCGTCTGGCTAAGCAGGAACAGACTCTAGGCCCATTTGTGCTTTTTCTGGGTGTTGTTTTTTACTTTTTTGGACAATATGTCGCATGGCAGTGGGGTATTGTGTTGTTGGTCTTGTTCATTTCATTGGCGATAGTTGTTACTTGGTGGTCTATCTGTTCTGCACGTCGTCGTCAACAGAAACGCTTATTATTAACTGATGCGCTTGATCTTTCTCCAAATGATTTTGAGTTGCGAATTCAGCATTTGTTGCAAGATTTAGGATGGGAACGGGTTGAACAAATAGGTGGAAGTGGTGATGGCGGTGTTGATATACGCGGCATATATCAGGGGCAGCGTTGTATCGTTCAGTGCAAACGCTACCGTGGGCGGGTCGAACCGAAATACATCCGTGATCTAGAGGGAGCACGCAGCCACGAACAGGCAGATCGGGCTTTTCTGATTACCACAGGCTACTTTACAGAACAGGGTTATCAATGGGCCGTTGGCAAACCAATTGAATTATGGGATGGTGCAACCCTTACTACTCGTTTTCAGGAACAACAAAAAATCCTTGAGGATCCCGTCAGAAAGCGCACTGAAAGACAACGTATCCAATGGTTTTCGGGTAGCACCGCTTCTATTAATGCCATTCTTATCCTTTGGGCAGGGGTAACTGCAGAACCTGTTTCTGTCTCATTCAACTCAGCTGTACAGAACACTGTTGCCAATCAACCAGTAATTGCGACATCAATACCATCCACAACACCCACTACACAAGCTACACCACTACCTCTCACTACCTGTGGCGAAGGAGTTATTATGGGAGTCGAACGTCTTGTTTTACGAGATGAACCTGGTTTACAGACAGAGAGACTCAATGATTATTCAGCCGGAACAAGAGTAACAATGTTGTGTGATCCAACTATCACAAGAGACAGTATTGTTTGGCAACGTGTACGCGTCGAAGGAGAAGAAGGCTGGATGAGTAAGCGGTTTTTAGAGTAGTGTAAAGTTATCTAGGGATAGGGCGGTGGGTCCTCCCAGGTACGGGTGTCGAGGTTGAAGACAAAACGGGTTCCGTCTTCGGTTTCGGTGTAGACCAGTGGTGGAATGACGGACGTAATAGTAATTGTACCGCTTTGCGTTGGCGTTAAGTATTCTGAGACCGGAGACGTATCCGTCCCATTCAGATTGGCGGTATACATATCTAGCTTACCCTGTGCGAGATTTTGGGGATCGGCCCCAACGACGACGAACATAAAGAGATTGTTTTCCCCAGTACGCCAGCAATTAGTTTCTCGAATAAGTCCATCATACAGACTATCACAGTCGGTGGATATCTCGGTTACAATTGGTTGTGGAGAGGGAGCAGGTCGAAGGGTAGGATAGACCACCGGGGAAGGCAGAGCTGCGGCGGTGGCGAGTTCGCGTTCAATCCGTTCATCATCAGCTTGTTTGGTAGCATCAAGTGGGTGAACGGTAGCTGTTGGAGTTGGTGTTGCAATGGGATAGGCCTGGAAAGACTCGGCGGCGGTGGGCCCCCGCTGGCCACAACTGGCCATGACAACCGCAATGAGCGAGACGAATGCGAGCCGCGTAAGTGGTTGGTCGCGCATACTGATCCTCCTGTGTGTTAGGGTGTCTATTGATCTGTACGCAGGAGGAGGGTGATTTATAACGGGTCAGTAGAAAAACCAAGGTGGAATGGCAGTAGGCCACTCCACGTGTGAAAACTACAAATAGAGATTCCCGCTATCTAGGGATAGGGCGGTGGGTCCTCCCAGGTGCGCGTGTCGAGGTTGAAGACAAAGCGCGTACCGTCTTCGGCTGTGACCGTAAAACGAGGGACAGTAATATCAGTAATGGTTACCGCACCTTTTTGCTGTGGAGTCTGATAGGCAAAGAAGTCAGATGTAGTGGTTTCATCTAGCGAAACCGTATACAGACCTACTTTCCCTTGTGGTGCCGTGTCAGGCTCTGAACCAGCCACAAAGAAAACGTATTCATCATTCACGATATCAAGCCAACAGTTGGTTGTAATGATGAGCCGTGAGTAAATGGTTTCACAGTCGGTATCAAGCCCGGTTTGCAATGGCTCAAGAGGCAAATCAGTTGGGAGTGGCTCAAGGACTGCAAGCGTAGGTAACGCCGCTGCCGTCGCCATTTCCTGTTCAATCCGTTCATCAATGGCCTGTTGGGTTTGGTCCAATGGCGATAAAGTTGGGGTTGCAGTCGCAATGGGATAGGCCTGGAAGGACTCAGCGGTGGTTGGCCCCCGCTGGCCACAACTGACCATGCTGACGGCAATGAGCGAGACGAATGTGAGCCGCGTAAGGGGTTGGTCGAACATACTGATCCTCCTGTGTGTTATGTGTCTATTAATCTGTACGCAGGAGGAGGGTGATTTATAACGGGTCAGTAGAAAAACCAAGGTGGAGTGGCAGTAGGCCACTCCACGTGTGAAAACTACAAATGGAGCTTCCCGCTATCTAGGGATAGGGCGGTGGGTCCTCCCAGGTACGCGTGTCGAGGTTGAAGACAAAGCGCGTGCCGTCTTCGGCTTCCGTAAAAACACGTGGCGGGAGCACGGTGGTAATCGTGATAGCACCGCTTTGCGTTGGGGTTAAGTATTCTGAGAAGGGAGACGTATCGGTGCCATCCAGATTGGCGGTATACATGGCCAACTTGCCCTGTGCGAGATTTTGGGGATCGGCCCCAACGACGACGAACATAAAGAGATTGTTTTCCCCAGTACGCCAGCAGTTAGTTTCCTGAATAAGGCGACGATAGAGACTTTCACAGTCGGTAGATATCTCGGTTACAATCGGTTGTGGAGAGGGATCAGGTCGAAGGGTCGGATAGACCACTGGGGAAGGCAGGGCTGCGGCGGTGGCGAGTTCGCGTTCAATCC
>WYDT01000018.1 GCA_013122435.1 Chloroflexi bacterium AL-N1 | reverse complement strand
AGCGCATTGGGGAGCCCATGTCGACGATACCTATAGAACCATAGCTACGCCTTGGCGCATACATCGTGGAAGATCTGTTTTGTCAGGCACACGAACTCCTGAAAGGGTGGGACACTGGAATGTCGCAGTTGCCTGGACCACTTCGAGGCGTGTGACATTCTGCCCAGGCCCATAGTTCGGTTAGTGAAAGACATGGGGGGTGTACAAACCTATGTGTAAAAAGCGACGTAAGATTAAAATTTAACTAAAAACTCATTCGTCCCACTCCAACGGCGGGACTGCATCGTCCTCGGTCAAAGTCCGCTCATTCAAACCATCAACTGGGTAGTCGCCAAACCGATTCATGTGCTGGGTTAGATAGGAGCTCAAGGTGGCCACATCCTAGCGTCTAATGGAGAACCCCTCGCGGCGTAACTCGTAGAAAATGTCCATAAGCAGCTTATGCGTTTTGAGCGCAATGGAACAGATTACCGGAATGCGCTGAGCCTTGTTGGCGTGTGTCGTGGTCACGCCTCGCACCTTTGTTATATATCCTCCTGACAGAAGGATTGGGGCGTATGCTGCAAGTCAATGCGATTACAGTGATGTCATTCCGGCATGGTTCCCCAATGGGTACGCTATATGTATACAAAAGCGTATGGCGAGGCTGCTGCGAATCAGGGTAGGTGCAGCTGCTATTTCGTGAAACAATGGGGATTAGCACGTACAAGATCGTCGGTAGAACGGAATCCCTGGATGACCAGCGGGGTCCCAAGACTGCCGAGAGACACAATGGGTCCTGTAACCATAAACGAATAACGGCCTGTTCGTTTGGGGTCGGGTAGCGAACAATAGCGTGCAAAACCCTCTTTGCCAAGTTCTGTTTCAACGTATTCGCGATCAGCCCCAATTTTGAAGCCCTGTCCAAAGAGTTTGACTTGCAGTTGGCGAAGGATGGTTTTGTCGAAGTCGTGCAGGGTCTGGGTAATGAACATCCAGCCCACGCCATATTTCCCGGTCATACGAATGCTTTGGGCCAGTAAGGTGCGGGTACGACTACCATCGGTACTTTCACCAGCATGTTCTCCTGCGAAGAGATGTGCTTCGTCGAGTAATACCAGTGCATTCGATGTCTGCCCACGTTGAAATGAACGATGAATGACATAACGAAGTCGTGTTAGAATCTCATTGAGTAGGAAATAAGGTGTTTGGTCCGCATTTTCCTGGGCGAAAGAGAGCACCACCACCGCGTGGTCAATGAGCACCTTCTGGATGAGTTGTGAGAGGGGCATGCGACCGTCATCGGTACGAAAGCACTGGAGGGCATCATTCCAGATCCGTCGAAGCCGATTCTCGTCAAGCTGGAAGCGCGCCTGTACATCGGCGGCACGTTGCCCTTCACCAGGAGTCGTACCAGGGCGAGTGGCATAGATGACATCTGCAAACCGTGCCAGGTCCTTAACTAATAGTGGTATATCGTTACTATGCAAGTTGCGAATATGCCGACGTTTGCCCTCACTAGTGGTCATCTCCTGGAGTAAGTGTGCCATACGCTCCGCTGCTTCACGTTCTTTACTGGAACCCTTAAACCCGAGACTCTCAAAAAAACCTGATCGCCGCAGCAGCTCCGTAAAGGCATCAGCACCTTCCAACGCAATATCATCTGTTGTAACCATAGTGATTGCACGACGATTTTTGAGATTGTCTAGCATACGGTTGAGGCTAAAATCAACACGGTGATCGCCTGCTGCAAAACGATCTCGCCCAAATTCACCCTGCGGATCGAGCACGAGCATGCCAAGTTCTCGATTGGAGGCAAAGCCCGCCAGGAGTTGTGACGCCATAATCGATTTTCCACTACGGGTTTGCCCAAAGATGCCCAACATAACTGCTTCACCAAAACCACCCTGTTCTGTTGAACCAAAGTGTCGTAGTGTAAGCGGTACGGGTAGGCCATCGCCAGGAGATTGACCAGCATAAAAGATACCTGGTTCAGTATGCACAAGATCTTGCAGTGTGGTTGCGTCGGCGGGATACACAAGGGTCCCAGAAGGTGGTGGTGTTGAGAGAGTCGTACGCCGCAGGACCTTTCCCGCATCATCAACAAGAAAGACACCTAATGCCGAAAGTTGGGCAGATGTGAGGTCGCTCTCCCCTGATAAGGCCGGTAAGGCACCTTGATGCTTGATCACAGCACGAATGGTGGGGTCTTCATGCCAGCGGTTACGAGTCACGATACCACCAATTTGACATAAAGCTCGTTTGCGATAGCCACGCCCATTGAAGCGTTCGGTGACTTCAAAGATAACCCACGCATGGTCAAGGGCGCGGTCACGGGCTGTTTCAAGGATGTCAACAGTGAATGTGGTGGTAGAGTTAGGGCTGCCAATGACTGCGATAGGGGAGGCAAACTGTGGTGATGATGTCGTGACAGTTGTTTCCGTGTGCACATATGTTTCTTGGAATTCACGGGTTGATCGCATCACATCCCTACTCATTTGATAGTTGATAGTATAATTGACATCAAAAGAGAACAAAAAAGCTGAACACTTGTTTCGATTATAGCAGTCAATAATGCAAAAATCAAGGGGGAATTGGCAAAAGGTGTAAAATATTGGCATTCTGGTATGATAGGGAACATTCCCATAGGTATATAAGTCTATATGGTAAGTATAGGTATGCTGTGATACACGTACAGGTATTGGAGAGAAAAGATATGAAACAGATGCTGTGTATGCTACTCGTATTTGGAATCATTCTTACTGGATGTGGTCAATCTACTGCACCGCAAGCCAGTCAGGAACGGCATGAGCAACCAACTCCTTTGTCAGCAACAGAATTACCGACTAGCTCAACGATCAGCCCACAATCGCCCACAGATTCGATCGCTGAAGCAACGGCAATGAGCATCACTCAGGAGCCGTTGGATGGAGAGGAACCAGGGGCGGCAACCACAGAGCCTCTTGAAAGGGCTATTACGCAGGCTTTGTCGACTGAAGCTCCCATAGAGCCTGTTCCGGAGAGCATGCCAACCACCCCTGAGGCTTCTGATGCAGAACCAACAGCGACACCATATGTCGGTGATCCGATAGAACGGTTGCAGACGGCAGTGCCTGTTCCTAATCCTGATCCAGCGCAGATTGAGACCATCCCAATTTATGGTATTGGCGAAGCAGCGGGTGGTCAGGGTCAAGAAGGCTATGCACGTGATGTGATAGAGACCACGAGCGCCGATCTTGCAACCCGCCTCAGTGTCAGTGTTGATGCAGTGGTCGTTGTGCGTGGCTCATACGGAGAAGTGCAGAGTATGGCTCCCTGCGGTACATCAGCGAAAGACTCGGAGCAACCAATTGGTGATGGGATGGAATTTGGTTATGAGGTAGTCTATGATGTTAGTGGTATGATGTATCGCTATATTGGTGTTGGTGGTTTGGCCTATTACTGTGGTGCAGAGTGATCAGACATTACATTTATGAGCAAGAAAAATGGGGCTGGTCTGTTCCAGCCCCACGTATGTAGCAATGCTGTTTTTGGTCAGCAGACTACCAGAACTGATAGCCTTGTGAGAGTAGCCGTGGAGGCAAGTAAGAGACTAGAAATGGCCCATATGCAATGATGACGAGCACGATTGCGACTGGTATCCATATTTTAAGCTGATCCAGCTTGGGCTGCCAACCAGTTAGTGCTGGTGCTGTGAGTGTTTCCGACCACGGAATATCTCTTGGATGTTCTCCTTTGCGGCCAAAGAATATGGTCACAGCGATAACGACGAAGAAGAGCATGATGCCAACAAACATGAGCGTGCCACCAACACCGGTCAGTATACCTCCCAGATCCCAGGCAGCGCTGTCGTATGCATTATCGGCAGCACGGAAGAAGCGCCGTGGCATTCCTTCTAATCCAGCGGAAACCATACCACGAGCAAAGATAAGCACGCCAATGGTGTAGATCCAGGAAGAAGCCAGAGCCATCGGGCGATTCCATAAACCACGACCAGTGAGGTAGGGAATGAGCCAGTACGCAACACCTACTAATGTAAGTGCGACTGCACTTCCTACCGTCATATGGAAGTGTCCAGGAACCCAGGTGGTATTGTGGATGACTTGATTCATTACCAGGCTGGCATTGATCAATCCAGTGATACCACCGAACACAAAGGTAATCATCGCCAACAACTGTGCAGTGAGGGAGGGATCACCCCAGGGAAGTTTGAGAATCCAGCCGAGTAGCCCTTTGCCCCCATGAGCACGACCACCCATTTCGAGCGCTGCCATGACGGAGAAGGCTGTTGCAAGGCTGGGGAAAAAGACACCAAAGGTGAGTACGCCGTGGAGACCCTTCATCACATTGGAAATACCTGGGTCAGTATATTGATGATGGAATCCGGTAGGAATCGATAGGATCAGGAACAGGATGAACGCAAAACGGGTCAAGGAATCACTGACAACTTTGCCACCGGCCTGGCGTGGTACTAGAACATACCACGAGATATAGGCTGGGAGCAACCACGCATAGACAATCGCATGAGCAGTGAACCAGAAGAGTGTACGCGTCAGTAGCGGGTCTATTTTAGGGAGTATACCAATACTCCACGGTATCATAAATCCCAGAAACGAAACTGCCAGTGGCAGTGATGCAAGAAACCACATGACATATGAGACAACAGAGATAAAAGCCAGTAATGGCACACGCATACCAGGGTGTTCACGACGCCACTGGAAAAATGCCAGTAGCATTACGATTGTCGAGAGCCAAGTGCTAATCACTACAAACACTAATCCAACATAATAGGTCCAGTGTGCTTGGAGGGGAGCGTATGATGTATAGAGCACACTGGCCTGGTTAGAGACAATAGCGTAAACAGTCAGGATGTTGCCAAAAACGAGTGTCCCAAATGAGGCCCAGAGCAAGGTCGAGTTTAGAGGTCGCGACAAAGCTCGAGCTGTCATGAGCGGGAGAAAGGCATTGCTGAATGAAAATGTGAAGATAAGTACATTGGCAACGCCATGTGCGGTTAGCCCTTGATAGTAACTCCGTAGAATGGGAAAGTATTGCAGGATGTCAATGTTTGCATAAGAGAGTGCCTGCGCCAGACCGTGGAATACTCCAGCAACCAGTGCTAAGTAACCAATATAGAGAGTCCATAACAAAGCACGCTTTTGATGTGCTGGAAGCTCATAATTGGTCGTCTCAAAAACGATAGGTGTAGGATTGCTCATTCGACGATTACCTTTCCGCCCATGGTATGATGGCCAACTCCGCAATATTCGTGACAGATGATTAAATATTCGCCTGGCTCATCAAAGGTATACACAGTACGAGAGATCTGTCCCGGAATCAACATCATGTTGACCCGTGTTTTCTCAATATTAAAGCCATGCAATACATCCTGTGATGTTGCAATAAACGTGAGATCGGCACCAACAGGCACACGTATCTCTTCCGGTTCGAAGTTAAATGCACGCCCAATCACAACAATCTCGTACTTATTAGCATCTACTTGGCGTACACCTGGCTGATCAAAGGGAGGGGTTGTCGCAAGTTGTTCTGGATCGACTTCACCAGCTCGGCCAGGTAATTGAATACCCATCACAACACTTGCGAACAGAAGTGCAGCTAAACACGCTCCTAGCAATACCCCACCTAAAGCAAGAAATGCTTTCTCAAAAGTTTCAATATTCATAGCCTCACCGATTCAAGAGCATCACATACATGATTGTCCAAAACCCAAAAATCATCATCAAGAAAATAAGTGTGAGAAAAATGGTTCCAGCAATGATGGGTTCCTCCTCTGCAGTCGTGGTATGCGACTCAGGATCAGTGGGCTCAGTTGGTGAACGGTTAATAGTATCTTCGCTCATGCGTCCTCCATATCAAATACAAGTACTAAATACTGTGATTAAGCAATCCACTTGCGAATACGGGAAGTAAGGATAGTTACAAAAGCAATAAACACAATCAGGACAGGGAGGCCAAGTAGCATTTGAGTCGGGGTGGCTGAAAATGACAACATTTTGTTCACAATTTCCCAGAGGTAAGCCACCATGGGGGTCCCGAGCACGACAAAGAGCACCATCTGGGCAACGATTGCGACGAAAGAGGGTTGCTTATTTTTTTCCATGACAACATGATCCCTTACTAAGCTGTTAGACAAAAAATTGTAGCTATGTTAGATGGTTACACACAAATTTACTGGCAATAATTCTTGTTTAGAATGATTCTAATTATAATTTTGCCCTATAGGGTATGCTATATTTTCATATGGTATAAACACATACATTGGGAGATATTAAAACAAGACTCTGTCATATACTAAGTTCATATACTGCATAGATCGCTGACGAACCAGAACATATTGAGATGATTCAGTTGATTGTAGAAACCCAGTCTCATACTTGTTGTTTGGTTGCATTAGGTGTAATCTTGTTTCATTGTGAAGTATAACACTATGTTGAAGAGGTAACCGGGTTGCCAAAATACCTCAAACTGACTCATTTTTACTATTGCCTGAATGATGATATTATTTCATGCCAGTCCATTTTGTTGCATTACAATAGGATGAAAGCTACAATGTTGTGTATTGCTCTACCTATTTTGACAGGTTATTTGTTAACATTACATGGAGAGATACAGTTGTGATAGCACAACAAAAGTTGGGCGAAGAACAACTGTGCCGGTTTATTGGCAATACAAATGATGCTACGACGCCAATAAACAATAGCTGCTTTGTTGTATTCCTGTGTGAGAAATTCCTTTATAATTACCTTTATTAAAGTAAGGATAGTTGCTCAAGCTACATAAAGAGCTCCATGTGTAAACGAGCTAGATATTAGTGCTGTTATGCGAAAGGGGTAGTACTACAGATGGATAGAACGCTTCAAATGATGAAAGATCTGACGGATGCACCAGGCGTATCTGGCTTTGAGGAGCCGATACGCCTGGTTATGCGACGCTACCTTGAGCCACTTGGGGACGTGACAACGGATAATCTTGGCTCTATTATCGGACGCAAGACCGGCAAGAATGGTGGACCCAAAATTGTCCTTGCCGGCCATATGGATGAGATTGGATTTATGGTGACTCGTATCACTGATGAAGGGTATGTGAAATTTCAAACGCTTGGTGGGTGGTGGGCACAGGTTATGTTGGCACAGCGGGTTGAAATCCATACACGTGATGGTGCAGTCATTGGCATTATTGGTTCGAAGCCACCGCATATTCTGTCGCCAGATGACCGTCGTAAAGTGTATACGATTCCACAAATGTTTATTGATATTGGTGCGTCATCTCGCCAGGAAGCTGAAGCCTTTGGTATTCGTCCCGGCGATCCAATTGTCCCAGTTGGACCATTGACTGTGATGAAGAATGAAAAACTTCTTATGGCCAAGGCCTGGGATAATCGGTTCGGTTGTGCATTGGCCATTGAAGTAATGCGTCAGCTACAAGAACAGGATCATCCTAATGAAATCTATGGTGTAGGCAATGTTCAGGAAGAAGTTGGCTTACGAGGTTCGACAACAACCACGAATGTCATTGCACCAGATATTGGGTTTGCTCTCGATACAGGTATTGCTGGTGATACCCCTGGAATTGAGCCAGATCAGGCGAGTGCCAAGCTTGGACAGGGACCGGTTATCGTGCTGTACGATGGAAGCATGATCCCCCATGTTGGTCTGCGTAACTTCGTCATAGATGTAGCTGAGGCCAAAGGTATTCCTTTCCAGTTTGATTCAATCGCAGGTGGTGGTACTGATGCTGGGAAAATACACGTTTTTGGTGCTGGTGTTCCATCGCTGGTTATTGGTGTCCCGGTACGGTACATCCATACCCATGCGGCTATTCTCCATCGTGATGATTTTGATCTAGCGGCAAAACTCCTGGTTGAGGTCATCAAACGTCTGGATGATGAAACGGTACAACAGTTGCGTAGTTGAAGCAGCAATCGGGAGGTACTTATCGTGTAGCGTTAAAGAAACAGGACACACATAACAAGGTCTCTCATACTAAATCTGAAAACTGCTTCTCCAGACCGTGACAAATTACTATATTTCTGCATTCTATTATATACATAGGCTTAAATAAGTATGCTGTGTACAGTTTGGTATGTGTGTGATATCGAAGATTGGTATTATAGCGCGTGTCCTACTCACAGGTTTTGAGCCTTTTAGTGGTGGAAAGCAAAATGTTTCTGCTGAAGTTGTAACGTGGTTGACATAAGGAGTGACACTATGCCGCGTGTCCTACTCACAGGTTTTGAGCCTTTTGGTGGTGGAAAGCAAAATGTTTCTGCTGAAGTTGTAACACGGTTTGCACATAAAGTAGTTCCCGGTTTGGAAGTGCATACCCAGATTTTTCCTGTTGATATTGCCATAGCTCCCCAATATCTTATTGATCGATTGATATCGCTTGTTCCTGACTGGTGTATTATGTTAGGGGAAGCTAGTGGGCGTACGGCCATAACACTTGAGCGTGTAGCTATCAATCTGTGTGATTTCCGGATTGCAGATAATGGAGGGCATCAGCCTCGAGATGAACAGGTGATCCCAGATGCTCAAGACGCGTATTTTACCACGCTTCCGGTACGCGATCTCCTCAACTCCATTCAAGCAACAGGTGTTCAGTCCGAACTTTCACTTTCGGCTGGTTCGTATCTGTGTAATGCAGTTTTTTATACTGCTCTGCACTACAGTTCTGTGTACAACCTTCCTACTCGTTGTGGTTTTATCCATCTTCCTAATCTTGAAACACTCGCTCTCGTTGAGAGTTATACGGGCATATATGCGGCTCTTGAAACGTTGGCACTCGAAAAAACCGCGAAACCTGTTGCAACTCCACGACATTCAGGTACCAATAAACCGACGCAGCAAGCACCGGCCTATTGGTAGGTTTTTGTATAGGTGTTGGATGGAATTATGTTTCTGCTAATTCGTTTAGCATAACATCTGATCCACCACTTTCCTCATCAGGGCTGATGGTGATAGAAAGCGTACGTTCTTCTTTGGTAAACTCCAAGGTGATAAAGTCGCCAAATGTTGTTTCTTCGCCAATGCCCCAGCCCTGTGCAGGCATCTCATCACGGTAATATGCCGCCACATCTGTTGGTGTGTCTGGACTTGAGAATGTTATGAGTCCTGCAAAGTTTGCTTTATCCACTGCATTGTCGGGCACAGGCACATCATCAGCGGGTGATTGCGCCGCGCACTCTGGTGGAAGCACGATAGAATCGACCGTATTGATGTCTTCCAGATTGTATTCCCATATGATGGTTCCCTCAACATCACTAGCGCCGAACAGGGCATTTGTGCCACTTGCCTCTCCCAAATACTTCACCATATAGCCACCGTCTTGCGCTATCCATGCCTCTCCTTGAGCACTTGCGAATAATCCAAATGATAGACCGGCTTGATCGAAAGCATAGTGATCTGTATTGATGCCATTAATGACTTCACTCTTGCCAACTAGCTTTGCTTCTTCGATTCCGCCCATAAAATCGGCTGGCTGTAACATTGCAGTGGTGTCGAGCGCCTCCTCATCACTTGAGAAACTAAAACACTGTGCCTCTGATCCAGCTTCGACAGAGTAGATATACGTCGTGCCATCAACCTGGAAGAACTCAAATGTCCCCTCTGTACCATCGATATCAGTACCATCCATTACCATCTGCATATGCTGGTCATTGGATACAGCGATAAATGCCTGAGTCATTTCGATAGTACCGCTCTCTGTTTCCCCATCGTCATTAGTGCCTTCAAAAGAGATATTTAATTGCAGGCGATAACTCTCAAGTTCTGCGAGGTTGCCTTCGACGTCTGAGAGGTCACGCGTTTCTGCTATAGGTACGTCTGTTGGTTCTGGTTCAGGTGGTGATGTTGGGTCTACTGCTTCACTGGTTGTAGGGGTATCCAGATCTTCCTGTACGTTCTGTGCCGTTTGCTCACTACTTCCGCAGGCTGCGGTGAATACAAGAGCCAGGGCTGTGATACAAATAGGGAGTAACTTGCGAGCCACGATAGAGCCTCCTGAATATATTGATGTTTGAAATGAGGGGCCTGCCAGAATGCACAAACACAAGCCGTGCGCTGAAGGAATAACACCCCGCCACGTGTGTGACTCCTTCAGGCAACTCGGCCTGTGTTCTGTATAGTTATCGTAAGCTCGCGTGAAAAGTTACGGGTTAGTAAGCGCGTGCAAAGATGACCTGTTGTTTCGTCTCTTTACCAGTAATGATACATGTCCCGGATTGCTCTGGTTGTTCAAACGGAATAACCCGCGTTGTTGCCTTAATTTCGGTTTGAATCCGTCGTTCATCTTCGGTGCTGCCGGCCCAGTACACTCGCACAAAGCCTTTTTCTACCAGTGCCTTGAGTTCATCGTAGCTACTGGCCTCAAACGTGTGTTCTTCGCGGAAGCGCAGTGCACGGTCGTAGAGGTTCTGTTGGATTTCTGTGAGCAAATTCGTGATGTGGTCGCGCAACCCGGCCTGCGGAACGAATGCTTTACCCTCTCTCCCCGGCATATCGCGGCGTGCAACTGCCACACTTCCCTTTTGTACATCCTTGGGACCCACTTCGATACGTACCGGAATACCTTTAAGCTCCCACTCATTGAACTTAAATCCTGGCGTCAGTTGCTCACGATCATCGATTTTGAAGCGCAGATGGCCCTTCCAATCACTAGTAATCTGCTCGACCGCTGCCATCACCGCGCTGCGTTCGGTTTCGTTCTTGTGAATGGGGACCACGACTACCTGCGTGGGTGCAAGACGTGGGGGAATAATAAGCCCTTCATCGTCTGAATGCGCCATGATCAGTGCACCGATCAAACGGGTACTGATACCCCAACTGGTAGTCCAACCATGCTGGACCGTATTAGTCTGATCGGTGAAAGTGATATCAAACGCTTTAGCAAAATTCTGTCCTAAATTATGTGATGTTGCTGCCTGAAGCGCACGCCCATCCTGCATTATAGCTTCGAGAGCATAGGAACGCAGCGCACCGGCAAACTTTTCCTTCTCAGTTTTGCGCCCTTTAATAACTGGTAGCGCCATTTCTTTTTCGACAAAATCGGCATAGATCTCGTTGAGCGCGACCAGCGTTTCGCGTTCAGCATCCTCCTCGGTTGCGTGAACGGTATGGCCCTCTTGCCAGAGAAACTCGGCAGTGCGGAGGAACGGACGTGGTCGCATCTCCCAGCGCATCACATTGGCCCACTGATTAATCAGCAAGGGCAGATCGCGCCAGCTTCGCACCCATTTTGCGTAGAAATACCCAATAATGGTTTCAGAGGTGGGGCGGATAACATAAGGTTCAGCTAACTCTTCACCGCTGGCATGCGTAACTTCGGCAACTTCGGGGGCAAAACCCTCGACATGCTCAGCTTCTTTCATCAAAAAACTTTTGGGAATGAGCAACGGAAAGTACGCATTGACATGGCCAGTGGCTTTGATACGGTCGTCTAACCCACGTTGCATGGCTTCCCAAATAGCGTAGCCGTTGGGCTTGAAGACAATGCACCCTCGCACTACCTCAGCATAGTCAGCCAGATCGGCCTGCTGTACGATGTCGAGATACCATTGGCTGTAGTCTTGTGCGCGGGGCGTAATTCCTTCTTTGGGCATAGGTTCCTCGCAAATGTTATGAGAACTGTACCGTACTTTGTGATGGTCGATACAGGATGTTATCTTGGATTATAACCATACATGTTAAGAGTTCGCATTGTACCACAAGCTTGCCGTTCACTTGTTTCGTGAATGCGCTGGCTACCGTGCTTGTGTATAGGGCAACAACGCTTCAACCTCGATGCGTGCCAGTTCGAGTCGTTGGATCCACTTGTGCGGGTCGGCATCAAGTTGGGCATTCCACGGTTCTTTGCCACCAACCGCTGCAACCTCATCGGGATAACGATCAGCGGTTTCGAACTCTAGTCCCTCAGTTTCCACATAGCCAAGCGTAAGTGTGCTGGTCTGGGCAACGAAGAGCGGCCACGAGACATCGGTTCCAATACTTTCGTCAGGACAACCATCAAGAATTGCCGTAGCCGCTGTTCGTGACATCCCGCGTGCTGCGGCAGTCACATCCCATGGTCGTCCACTCACACTCGCATATACACGATTAACGATGGATTCAGTGTCACTCTGGATGCGTGGATGCGAATGAAAGGCGCGTTCGGTTCGCCCAAGTACGGTGAAGTCATGTAATGGGATGTGGGTGATTACCTGTGTCAATTCATCAGGATGAAATTCGGCCCAATGCAACACACGATCAAAATCGCAAAACATAAGAAAAGGGGCGTCTTGCTGGAGCGCCAATTGCAGTGCTCCACGGCGTGAGTGTCCCAGACGTTCTATCGGGTCTGAAGCCTCTTGTATGACCTGTGCACCTGCGTCGATAAGAGCGACAATCGTGTGCTCCTGCGATACCTGCGTGGCGCGAACAGCTATTGCTGAAAAGAGCGCTGTGAGCGTTGGCAATGTGCGCTGTATTTGATGATAGAGCAACCCTTCGGGATCATGATGTGTCGTGGCCAGTACGACGCTCATGCAAGCGCCCTCCGTAGCTGTTCAATTGACTCAGCAACTGTCTGGGTATCATTGTAGATGGCTGAACCAATGACCAGATTGTTTGCACCTGCCTGAGTAACATCGCGGATGTTCTCGGCTTTAATGCCTCCATCAACCTGAAGATGGACATGACTCAGGTTGTGTTGATCGAGCATCTGGCGTAGCCGAGTGATCTTCGCTGTCATCGTGGGAATATATGTCTGCCCACCAAAACCGGGATTAACGCCCATGATCAACACAAGATCAATGTAGGAGAGTATTTCTTCGAGTGTTGAAAGTGGCGTTGCAGGATTGAGTGCTACACCAGCCGTGACACCAAGCTCTTTGATATGCTGGATAGTGCGGTGCAGATGTGTGGTTGCCTCGGCATGAATAGTAATATGATCAGCGCCTGCATCGATAAATGATTTGACATAACGTTCTGGCTGAGCAATCATCAAATGACAGTCGAGTGTGATGCTGATAGATTGGCGCAGTGCCGCCACGACGGGAGGGCCAATGGTGATGTTCGGGACAAACATCCCATCCATAACATCGACTTGAATCCAATCGGCACCGGCCTGTTCAGCATGGTATGCCTGTTCACCAAGCCGCGCAAAATCTGCCGAAAGAATAGAAGGCGCCAATAAAACTGAGCGATTATTGATGTGAGCTAATGGCACACGTACCTCTTTATGTTTATGGTAGGGTATTATTCATTACTTATAACGCCAGCTTTTCCCGCCAATTATAGCACGCTTCGCTTTTGGTAGTCGTTTCGGCGTAGCTTTCTCCTATGCCATACGGTAAAAAGAAACATTTGTTCTATTCAAGGCCCCGTGCTATAATAATGCAGATATACGAGCATTGACGAATATTATGTGGAGAGCTTCCTGATGAGCCAGATCGACCGCCGCGCCATTGAGCACCAGTTGCGTCAAGAGTTTCCTGACCTCGAACTTCATAAATGGTATTCGCAGTATCGCCGTCTCAAGGCTGGGTATCCAGATACAGTACTGTTCTATCGAATGGGTGATTTCTACGAGGCATTTGATGATGATGCAAAGCTCTTAGCTGAATTACTTGACATAACTTTGACTTATAAAAAATTTGGTAACCACAAGCGCTCCAAAGAAGATCAGCGTTGCCCCATGGCCGGGATGCCTTACCACGCTATCGAGCGCTATGTGGCTTCTATCATAGGGGCGGGCTACCGGGTCGCGATTGCTGAACAGATCAGTGAAACGCCCTCCAGTAAATCTGATACACGGGTGAAGTCGGTGTTTGCAGCGGGGATTGAGCAAAACAATGCCGTTAAAGGGATGGTTGATCGTAAAGTCGTGCGGGTGATTACACCGGGGACGGTTGTTGATACGGGCATGCTGACGGCATCGCAGAACAACTACCTGGTTAGCATTATTGTGGAAGGACAGCGAATCGGCCTGGCATATGTCGATTTGAGCACTGGTGAGTTTGCTTGTACTGAATTTGCCGGTGATCGTGCGGTTATACAGGCGCAGGGAGAACTGGCGCGTTTGCAGGCTGCTGAGGTCCTGGTTCCTGAAGAAGACTCACTGCGACTCCCTGGCCTGGCTCCATCAAGTGCAGGCTTAACCCAGGATCTCGAGTTTATGACCAAAGAAGAACGTGATATGCTGCTGCCTGGGGAACGAGTTGCACGGCGCACTGAGCGTGAGAATACCACACGCTGGGCACATGGCCAGATTACCCCATGGCCAACCCGCCGCTGGGATCTCCGCACCACCCGTGACGATCTTACCCATCACTTTCGGGTCCAGTCATTAGCTGGCTTTGGCATGGGCGATAAACCACTTGCCACACGGGCCGCTGGGATCCTGATTCAGTATGTGAATGAGACACAAGATGGTGCTGCCTCACACATTACATCGATTCGTACCTATACAACTGGCGATGTGATGTTTCTCGATCCACAAACGCGTCGCAATCTGGAGTTGCTCGAAGGCAGTAGTGGCGGAGCCAAAGGCTCGTTGGTGGACACACTCGACCATACTCGTTTGCCGATGGGGGCCCGTTTGCTACGGCGGTGGGTGTCGCAACCCCTGCTGAATATCGAACAACTGCGTTCGCGTCAGGATTCCATTGCACATTTTGCGGATAACACGTTGTTACGGGCCGAAATCCGTGACCAATTGAAGCAGATCGGTGATGTGGAGCGGGCTGTTAACCGTGTATTGCAAGGGGTGACGATCGCTACACCACGTGATCTGGTGCGTTTGCGCGAAGCGTTGCGCTCATTGCCATCTCTTATGAAGGCACTTGATGGATGGTGTCCACCTTCGCATGAGCACCAACGTGTACTTCCTAAAAGCGATGTTGTAGATGATGCTGCAGTTCCCTCGCTGATCGAGGAAGAGCCCCCATCAGACGATCGCTTTTCAGATCCTTCGACACCAAGCCTGCGTGAGCAACGCGAGGCAGAACGCAAGATCGCCCCTCGTTACGAGGCCAATGATCTCTTTGGTGAAGATGACTGGAATGAGCCGGATGTCAAAGAAGCTCAAGTATCTCCTGCTTCTGTGCAACCTTCTACCACTGTGTCCTCATCCGCTATAGCATCACCCACGTCTACTCCGGTCGATCCGATGGATGAGGTGTTGCAACTTGACCCCTGTGAAGATGTGTTAGCCTTTCTGGAACGTGCACTCGACGACGATCCACCTGCTCTTCTTGGTGCATCAAACTACATGCGCGCCCATGAAGGTGGTGAAACACCCCGTCGTGTCATCCGTCCCGGCTTTGCTCATGATATGGATGCACTGGTTGATGGTGCACGTGATGCCCAACACTACATTACACAACTTGAGCCACGCGAACGTGAGCGTACGGGCATTAAATCACTGCGCGTTGACTACAACAAGGTCTTTGGGTATTACATTGAAGTGCCTAAGAGTTATGCCGATCAGGTTCCCTCAGAGTATGTCCGTAAACAAACACTGACGGCTGGCGAACGTTACTTTACCTCAGAACTCAAGGAGTATGAAAATGTGGTCTTAGGAGCACAGGAACGTCTGGCTGAACTTGAGCGCAGCGCCTTTGTTGGTGTATGTCAGGTTGTAGCAGCGGAGGGGCGGCGCTTACTTACGACAGCACGTTTGCTGGGCGAAATCGATGTCTATACAGCATTGGCAGAAGCAGCGGTGCGCGGGCGCTATGTTCGTCCAACCTTATACGAAGACACCCGTCTGAACATCGTTGCTGGACGCCATCCGGTAGTGGAGCGATCACTCAACAAAGATTTTATTGCGAATGATGCTACACTCAATACCGATGACCATCAGATCTTGCTGGTTACGGGACCCAATATGGCTGGTAAATCTACCATTTTGCGGCAGGTAGCTCTGATTAGCCTAATGGCCCAAATTGGTTCGTTTGTTCCAGCAGACAGCGCTGAAATCGGGCTGGTAGATCGCATTTTTACACGTATTGGTGCTCAGGATGATATTGCGACGGGGCAAAGCACGTTTATGGTCGAGATGACTGAGACCGCCGCACTGTTGTTGCAGAGCACGCAGCGCAGCCTGATTATTCTTGATGAGGTGGGTCGTGGTACAAGTACTTATGATGGCATGGCCATTGCACGTGCTGTCGTCGAGTACATTCATAACGAACCACGCCTCGGCTGTCGGACGATGTTTGCGACGCACTATCACGAATTGACGGACCTGGAGCAAGTGTTGCCACGAGTCAAAAATTATTACCTGGCGGCGCTGGAGCAGGATGATCGGATTGTGTTCCTGCATGAGCTACGTCGTGGTTGTGCCGACCGCTCATATGGTATCCATGTAGCAGAATTGGCCGGTATTCCGCGCCCGGTTATTCGGCGAGCCAATGAACTTCTGGCAGAATTGGAGCAGGGCCATAAAACGATCTTGCCCTCGCGCGAACGTGATGTGAAGCAACAATCAATGTCAGACGAACCAGCGGCTGTGCCACAGCAACCTTCGCTTTTTGATATCGCACCTAGTCCGCTCATCGAGATGATCCGTCGGTTGAACGTCAATGAGTTAAGTCCTATTGAGGCGTTGACAAAACTGTACGAGTTACAACGCATGACACAGAATGAGTAATGTAACTAGGTGAGTACCATTGTTGATTTGAGAAATCAGCCAGTTGCTTCATTATCTTGTGGTAACGTTATTAAGGCACGTTGATTGATATTCTTCCAGAGGTGGTATACTAGCAGATATGTTTATCTCGGATTATTTTGTAATGCATTGTATGTGAGCCCAGTGTCACAACCGTTAGAAATTGGTATGCAGCTCCAAGACATTTTACAACTACCCTTCGAACGCTTACGCGCCCATGCCATTGACCAACTTCAGTTGCGTTTTGGGGCGACAGTACTTGATGTAGGATGCGGTTCGGGATCAAGTTTTCCGGCATTAATACAAACGATTGGTCCACATGGACACCTCCTTGGGATTGAACGTAATATTACGCGGTTAGCACATGCACAGGCGAAAATTACTCGTGCTCAATGGCAAAATATTGACTTGGTGGCAGCCGACGCTACCACAACAGTGCTAACGCCCAAGTCGGTTGATGCCGTATTGATATTACATGCTAACAGCATTGTGTTATCTCCTCTCGCGATAGAACAGATTATGGGATGGCTCCGTCCAAATGGTCGCTTTGTTGCGGCAGGCACTCAGATCTCTTATGGTGTTTATCGCAAGTTGCTCCAACCTATTCCCATAACACCGCTGCACTCGATCTCAACACCACACGAGGACACTCTATCGTGGAGGTATCTTAGAAGTACATTGAGTTCATTCAGTGTGGAAGAGCATTTTCGTGGCAGTATGTATCTCGTGAGTGGTGTAAAAAACCACTCTACTTCGCTATAAATTGCCACACTGCGTAAGTTCTGAAATGATCTACTTTTGTCATAATACCCACCTGAAAAAATATATTAATAAGTGCGTATTTTTGGTTTGACAAGGGGGTAAACGAGCGTTAGTATGAATAAAGCAGTAATTTTAGTAACCCATTCATATGCTCCGTCCCCTGACCACATGTTCTGTTAACATGTGGCATATCTGGTGGGGTTTGATGGCAATGGAATCGCCCAAGGTGCCTCTTTGGGACCAGTTGTAGTTACCCATATGAACATGCCCAACTGGGCAAAAAGAACGATTGGGCTATGCTGGTTCGACGCCCACCCTTGAAGCTTTGGATAGCTTCTGCGTGATCGGGTGTTGTGCTGGCTGACGAGTTTCACTGCAAACACCAATCAGTACCACAGCACTTGGTGAGCATTTGCAGCTAACTCCACACCAAGTTCAGTATGGGCTGCGTGATATCAAGACCTGGCTAGCACGCCGACAGGTCTCCCTGCACCATAGCACTGGCGTTGGTGTGCAGATCGTCTGCACGCCGGAGCGGTGCCAGCACTTAGTTAGTGAACTGGAATCGTATGCACGTCTTTAACTAATTCTGACTCCACACCAGCGCCAGCAATTGCTCGCCTTACAACTGCTCGCCGCCAGTAATACATACACACTGAGCAATTTCCAGCACAGTCCTGCGGTTGCACGGGCTACAATCCTGAAAGATCTCGACGCGATTGAACCCTGGCTCCAGGGCTTTCATCTTGTGCTGCGACGGCGCCAACACCGGGGTTGTTGGATCGAGGGCGCAGAGATCGCCAAGCGACAGGCGCTGGCCGCGTTGCTTTGGGGTGATATACTGTTCGAACGGCCAATTATGTCAGTGCAGCAGAGGCAAGAGCTAGATTCGTACTGGCTCAGGATGGAGGGTTGCTGCCAATGGTGAGCCAAATTAATGATCTGTTACAAGCATGGGATGTGATTGGTGCTCAGGATATCGTCACGCGGGCCGAAATCGAGCTTGGTGGTCAGGCGGCGGCACAACTCACCCTAGTTTGCGCGATTCAGCGGCAGCGTATCAGCGCAAACCAGTTCGCTATGTGGGATGCCACAGCAATGCGCTGGGTGCAAGCGCAAGCCACCTGGTCAGTCGCATGTGGCATCGCCAGATCTGGCCTGAGTTGCCCAACGACGTGCGTATGACCGAGACAGCCACACTGGTGCTTCAGCTATCCTCCACTGTGCGCGGCGAATCCCGGCGCGAAGATCTCACTTCGAACACACCATTTCACGAGTTAATCGATACCTTGCTCAGGCGTATCGCCGAAGCGTATCGTGTGCCGGAGCTAGCACACGACCATCTGCTGCGCGACGGCCTGGAAACGCATATTTTACCGGCATGCGTGCGCCAACGCTTTGGCCTGTGGGCCGCACCCAGCGCCGCAACCGATACCCACACTGAGCGCTATGCCACCGAACGTACCGTTGTCGCGCTGGTGGCATCCGATATCGAAGCGACAACAGAGCTATCACTGCCATCCGACGCCCACGAAGATCTGATACTGCTGCTGCGTGCTGCGATCTTGCGTGTCCTTCAACCCCGTGCGCGGCGTGTGCTGGTCGTGTGTCCTAGCGGTATGGCGACAACCCAGCTTCTGGTTGTGCGATTGTGTGTGCGTTTCCCACGCCTGGGGGCATTCGAGGTGCTGCCGCTGCGTGAGCTTAGTGCCGAACGTATCGCTGATGCCGACCTCATCGTTTCAACCGTCCCGATCACGCTGCCTGCCGAGCTTACAGTTGATATCGATATTCTTCAGGTGCATCCCATGCTACGCCCTGAAGATATCGTGGCACTGACACACTTGATGACATAATAGTTTAGTTTTGTCGAATCGCAACACGTAAAATTCGGATTAATGCGGTTGCTGCCGCTGGCAGCCATCATCATTGAGCCAGCGAAAAAACTGATATATACGACCGATGCATCCTTGCTTGTTGAGCGTCTCAGCCGCACAAGCGAAACCGAGTTCTAGTGTCGCTGAGCTTCAAGATCCCGCGAGGCGATGAGGGGTATATCTATGCGAGGCGACGAGGTACAGAGGCAAGAATAGCTTGGAATGTCGCCTCTTTGCCAGACGCTTTCGTACCCGCAGAATGATATCGGAGGTATCTGTGCGCTGTCGCGGCGACCAGACATGTCACAAGGAAGTGCGTTATACAGCAGTTTGATCTTGTTATTCATAATTCCACCGGGCTCCATGCCCGCCCAGCACGCGTTTTTGTCGACCTCGCCAAGCAATACCAATCAGCAATGCACATTCGGCATGGTGAGAAATAAGTGAATGCTAAAAGCCTGATTTCTGTGCTGACCCTTGGTGTCACCCATGGTCAGCAGATCCAGGTGGAAGTGAGCGACGAAGATGAGGAAGCGGCGGCCGCGGCGATAGTGGCCGCCGTACGCGATGGATTGGGCGAAGGGCCGCACGAAGGGAACCACGTGTCCACCGCAGCCCCTGCGAAGGGAGGGCCTGGTCCTCCCACACGCACCACCCCACTCGCTAATGTCGTCTTTGCAGATGGCGATGTCATGCGCGGGGTCGCTGGTGCGCCGGGCATTGCCATTGGGCCGATCTTTCACTTTGAACGCGCTCAGGTTGAAGTGTGTGAGCGCTTTGTCAGCTTTGACCACGAAATCGGTCGCTTACAAACCGCACTGGAAGCTGCTCGCCAGCAACTTGTTACCCTCCACACAGAAGTTGCCCAGCGCGCCGATGACAGCGAGGCAGAAATTTTCCAGGTGCATCGCGATATTCTGTCCGACCCGGCGCTGATAGACAATGTACGCGCCGCAATCACCGATGGCCGTAGCGCCGCTGAGGCTTGGCACGGCGCAATGTCCGACCATGCCACGGAGTTGGCCGATCTGTCGGATGCGCTGCTGGCCGAGCGCGCCACCGATATTCGTGACGTGGGTCAGCGGGTACTGCGATTGCTGACCGGTGCTGAAGATGGCACTCCGACCCTGCCCGACACGCCAGTGATTATTGTGGCCAATGATCTGACGCCTTTGGAAACTGTTGCGCTCGATCCAGCACGCGTGCTGGGGTTCTGCATGGCTGTGGGTGGTCCAAATGCCCACACTGCTATTCTGGCACGGGCGCTCGGTCTGCCAGCGGTGGTCAGTGCGGGCGCTGGTATTTTGCAGCGCGCCGCTGCCGCACGCCTGTAATCATCGATGGCGATGCTGGCACGCTGACGGTCAGCCCCAACGAAGACATGCTTGCCAGCGCCTGCGCCACGCAGCAGGAGCAGCACGACCAGCGCGCCGCTGCCGCACGTTCGGCGAGCGAGCCAGCGATCACCACTGATGGCCACCGTATCGAGATCGTCGCCAATATCGGCGGCGTGAAAGAGGCACAGCAAGCAGTTGAAAGTGGTGCCGAGGGCGTAGGACTCTTACACACCGAGTTCTTGTTTCCCGACCGCACATCCGCGCCGACTGAAGATGAACAGTTCGCGGTGTATCGCGATGTTGCACAGATATTTGGTAGCCAGCCGATGATTGTCCGCACACTTGATATTGGGGGCGACAAAACGGTGGACTATCTTGATCTGCCACACGAGGATAATCCATTCCTGGGCGAGCGCGGCGTTCGGCTATGCCTGGCCCATCCCAACTCTTTCGCGATCAGTTGCGCGCAATTATGCGGGGTCGTCGTTTGGGAAGCTGCGGATTATGTTCCCGATGATCGCAGATCTTGGTGAGTTGCGGGCGGCACGGGCGCTCGTCGAAGCGGTGCGAGCCGAATTGGGCGCGCCCGCTGTGGAAATTGGCATCATGGTCGAGGTGCCTTCAGCCGCACTGATGGCCGATGTGCTGGCACCCGAGGTCGATTTCTTCTCAATTGGCACGAATGATCTTACCCAATACACACTGGCGATGGATCGCATGCATCCGACTCTAGCTACCCATGCCGATGGCCTGCATCCTGCGGTGCTGCGGCTGATAGCCAGCACCGTTCAGGTTGCACATGCCGCTGGCAAGTGGGTTGGCATCTGCGGTGATCTGGGAGCCGACGCAATCGCCGTGCCAATCCTGGTGGGGCTCGGTGTTGATGAACTAAGTATCAGCGTTCCCACCATCCCAATTGTAAAAGCTCAAATACGTGCGCTGAGCCTCGCGCAGTGCCAGGAGCGTGCTAGCCAAGCACTTGCATGCGCCACGGCTGCCGAGGTGCGCGCAGGAGAAATGGAAGAATGACAAACTCCTTTGAACGCTATCAGTCGCCGGACACACCGATCGCTGATGAGACACTTACCTGGAACAGGTACGGTTCAGGTGTGGAAAGTGTTGGACGTGACGGCCATGCTGAGCGTGAGCCGATACCTGATCCATCTGACGACCAATTGTTGGTACGGGTCGACGCTGTCGGCATGTGCTTTTCTGATGTCAAGCGGATCCAGCAGGGCAGCAAGCATCCCAAATTGTACAACCGCGATCTGTCTACCGAGCCGACGCGCCTGGGCCACGAGGCCGCGCTGACGGTACTGCGGGTTGGCCAGAACCTACGCGGAACGTATGCCCCCGGACAGCGCCTGGCGATGCAGCCAGATATTTATCAGAACGGCAAAAGTACGGCTTACGGCTACACTATCCCCGGTGGGTTGATCCAGTTTCATCTGATCGGGCCGGAGGTGTTGAACGCCGACGATGGCTCGTATGTATTGACGGTGGAAGAAGGGCTCGGCTATGCCGAGACAGCGCTCACCGAGCCGTGGGCTTGCGTCGAAGGCGCATATACGCAGCGTCGCCGCCTGATACCGCAAGCAGGTGGCACAATGTGGATCGTCGGGCAGTCGGGCGACCCAACCGAATATGCGTTCTCACAGTTCCTGGATGTATCGGCGACGATTATTCTGACCGATGTGCCGACGCACCTGCGCGCGCTGATCGGGCGTGAATCGAATGCGACGATCGAGACGCATGATGGACTGAGCCTGGCTGACTACGCCGCGCTGAAGGATGACCTGACTGGCGGGCGCGGCTTCGACGACATTGTGGTGCTCGACCCGCGCTCGGCTGAGATGGTTAGCGTGGCCGCGAAGCTGATTGCCCGGCGCGGCACCTTCAACCTGGTTGGTCAGACACCGCTGGATGACGAGCCGCGCCACTGATGTCAATGACGAGCGGCTAGTGACGCTTGGTCATATGTTTGCCACACTGGCTAAGGAGCATGGCAAACGCCTGGTGATCGTCAATACCTCACCTCGCATCCGGACAACTCGTCGTGTGAGGTGGTGATGTGTGAAACCGATGGTGATGGTGCGGACGACGTGATCGTCAGCGTGCCATCGGCGGCGCTTATGGCTGAGGCCGGGTTGGTGATGGCACGCTGACGGCATGTTGGTGTTGTTTGCAGGTGTGCCGAACGGCACCTACGCGCCGCTGAAGGTCAGCGACGTGTATCTACATAATGCATAGTTCACCGGCACCTCTGGCTCGCGCCTGAGCGACCAGCAGCTTGTCATCCAGAAAACTGTCGCTGGCGAGCTGTCACCGAACCGCTCGGTGGAACCTGTGGGGCGGTATCGAAGCCGCGCAGGATGACTTGCATGCGCTGATGGAAGGACATTATCCCGGCAAGGTCGTGATCTTTCCGCAGATCAGTGGTCTGCCGCTGATGGGCCTGCCAGAACTCAAGGAGCACTTCCGGCACCACACCAAAACAACATTACATTCCTAATGTTGTTTTGGTGCCGTTCAGTTAACAGATCATGCAACTCTGGTATGTGCAAGACATGCGGATTTTGGAGACGCTCAGCAGAATCTCTCGTTTATGGTACAACCATCTTATCTCGTATGGCTGCGGTGAAGGACGGTTTGTACCTTGCGTGGCAGGGGAAGTTCGCTTGGGGGTTGATCCAGCACACCAGCGCGGTGCTAGATGGGTCCTGGGTTCCACATACTCGTATTTCACTCAACCGCTGATAGGTCTGAAAAAAGGTGGCGCGGTCACAAAATCGATACTGCCGGAAGAAGGCTGTATCATTACATTCAGCACGTTGCTGGATGTGGCGCATGGCGTCACACATGCGCGTGTGCGTGAGGAGCCATGTCCATACCAATAGCAGCACATTAAAGTCAGGACCACGTGCCTAGTGCGATGCGGGTGGTTCATACACCTCCTGCAGTAATCGATGGGCAGTTAGTAATTCCTGTTAGAGATCATCCAGACTGGCCGCGCTGTGGGTCGCACGAAGTTTTTTACGTATTGTGGTACGGAACGTTAGCACAAACGTCGTGAAGCGACGTGACGATGCGAGCCAGGTCGCCATTGATGGCACCAGAACGTGTGATCGCTCAGCAAACAGGTAGCTCCGTAATCCCTCAGTGGTCATTGATGTCCTCAGACAAGCGTGCACACCAACTCAGGGTCGTTTTGTATCCAATCGGACATTTGTGGCAGGGCTGCGACGTAATGAAGCGTCCGTCCGCGCAGGATTGACGTTGCCCTGGTCGCAGGGACAAGTGGCAGGTCACAACAACCACTTGAAACTGATCAAACGATCTGGGTACGGGCGGGCGCGTTTTGATCTATTGCGCCAGCACATTCTCGCGGCGACCTTATGAAGAGGAGGAACGACCACAAAATATATGCAACGTAGCATCATCCAAAGTGATGAAGAGCCTACACGGTTGACGCTGCTGGGAAGAAATAGTTCTACATCCTAATATAGGACGCATACCGCATCAGAATAGGTCAAACCATTATTATCATTTGCTTTGTTGCCGACAGTAATTGGCTTCCCAACGACATATTTCAGCCTAGAAGTGGCTGGGAAACACCTTCCTGGCGAGTTCATTGATTTGATACGCGGAGGAAGTCTATCAAGCAACTTGATATAGGCACAATGCTTATCCTGTATCACCAGCAACATCAATCCAGTAGATGTAATTGCTCATATTTACGAAAAATCTGGTGGTGCATTGGCCACTGGCGTGCTTCCCAAAGCAATAACAACCTGCTCGTCGAATACGAAAGCTAGTCCTGCTGCCCGGGTTGGCACCCAAAATGGCACCACACCCCGGACTCGTTCACCTGACACAAGATCGAGCCCACAGATACTGTCTCTTTCAGTAAATTCCCACGCAAACTCGCTCGCACTAACCGGATACGCAGTACCGGTACCATCACGTAACGTCACGATGTCACTAGTGGTCAGCGTTACTGCTTCGGTACCGCTGTTCATCAGAAGTACGTCAACACTAATAAAGCGTTGGTTACCACACCTCACCTGCAATGAGGCTACGGTGTGGTTGAACATGGGGACAGATCGTCGTGGCAGTTATCGTTGAGGATGCCGAATGGTCGACGGTCGACGTGGTCACTGAGAAGGGTGGCACCACCGTCTGCGTCCGCTGCGCTGTCACAAAGACCAATCTCGATGATATCATCTATGATATCCTGCGCGAAACCGACTCGACCACCGATCGCTATAACTGCTTCATCGAAACAGATGTCTGAGCACACGAGGGGTTAGAGCGAAGCTGGTACATTGGTGAGAATGGCATGTATGCTCGCGTCGACGTACATCATGCACATGCTGCCACAAGCGGCCAACTTCTCCCTCAGAGTTAACCAGTACCGGAAGCTGACAGTAGCGATCTTCGTGTGTAGCTATAGGTGAATCTCATTGGGAGCTTGCATGGCGTGGATGTACGGTGATCTGTTGTGTGGTTCTTAGAGTCTGTGGCCACGCCGCGCACGGTTGTGAACCATCTTCCATTGTTCACTTGCCCCCGCTGGTTCAGTGCTCTCCAACACGAGCAGCCCTACAACCAGGTTAGTTGACAGTTTGGTACTCTTGTCCTATCCTCATGATAGGATATCAAGAGTATTTTGCATTATAGGGTATCTTGCATATCGACACAGATATACTATGTCGTGTAAAAACCTGTTGCCTACTCGTGTTGTCTGGCGAAGTGCACTGATACACTCTCTATAGGCTACGTAGCCCACATGGAGGAACACTGGGTTATCGTGTTTAGATACAAGCCAGTAGCGTTTTGTATCGTGTCTATATGTAGGCCAGGTTTTGTTGATCATATCAACAACAATCTCATCCTACCATTCTAACAACAGAGATAGAGAAGTTAATACAGGCTTTCTAGCAACGTTATACGCTTACATTCGAAAGTATGCGGATAGGGGAGTAGATTACATGGAACATGGTGATAATCCGAATGAAGATACTATCTCACTCGAAGAACTCGAATTACTGCAGTATATTTTAGAAGAAGAAAGAGTCATTGATCAGCCCCCGCACAGTATTCATCAACGGACAACGCACACCGATATCCCGCTATCATGTGCCCAAGAACGTCTCTGGTTTTTAGCACAATTGCAACCATTCAGCTCTGCTTATCATATCCCATTGCATGTTAATCTCACCGGATCGGTCAATGTCGGAGCGCTCGATGCGAGTTTACAGGCACTGGTGCAACGCCATGAGAGTCTGCGGACCACCTTTCACACCATTGATGGCCAACCAACACAAGTTATTAACCAACCTCAAATTGCAGGTTTTGTGGTGGTTGACCTACAACACCTTCCTAAGCATATCCAGCAACTGATCGTGAGCTCTCTTGCGCGGCTCGAGGCGCACCGTCTGTTTGATTTGCAAGCGGGACCATTATTTCGTGGTACCTTACTCCAACTTACTGATACAAACTATCAATTATTGTTCACACTCCATCACATTATCACTGATGGTTGGTCTATGGCCATTCTGGTACGTGAACTCCTGACGTACTATGAGGCCTTCTTACATCACACCTCAGCGGACTTGCCAGCCCTGCCGATTCAATATGCGGACTATGCGGTGTGGCAGCGCACCTGGCTCACGGGGGAGCGTGTAGAACAACAGCTTGCATATTGGGTGGCACAACTTGCAGATGCACCACCCGAAGTACAGCTTCCCTATGATCATCCGCGCTTAGGGCAGCGCACGTTTATCGGTAACACCATTACCTTTCAGCTTGCACCAACGCTGGTGCGTCAACTTTATGAGCTTAGCCAACAAACACACACCACCATGTTTATGGTGCTGCTGGCAGCGTGGAAACTCTTGCTAGCACGCTCCAGTGGACAAACCACTATGAGTATTGGAACACCTATTGCTGGTCGCACCCATCGTGAACTCGAAGGTCTGATTGGTTGCTTTGTCAACACCTTGGTGTTGTATACACAGATGACTGATAATCCAACCTTTCTCGACTTGCTTGAACGTGTGCGTGAGGTAGCGCTGGGTGCCTATGCTCATCAAGATGTGCCGTTTGAACGTGTCGTTGAAGCAGTGCAACCAGAGCGGGGCATGAATCGGACGCCTTTGTTTCAGGTAATGTTTCAGCTTCAGGTGGATCTGGCACCAGCCCTCAACCTTGATCACATACAGGTAGCGCCGTTACAAGACCGTGATGGGGATAGCTCGATTGCCAAGTTTGACCTGAATCTGGCCCTCTCGCAAAGGGGTGATCATCTCCGCGGAAGTCTGACGTATGCGACCGACCTCTTTGATCGGCATACCGCTGACCAACTGTCTCATTACTTTCAACAAGTCCTTGCGGCAGTGGTGACCGATCCTACTGTGCCAATGGATCGGCTAGTGTGGTTAACGCCAGCTGAACAGGCCCAGGTATTACATACTTGGAATACTACCACACACCCCTATCCTCAGGACCAAACTGTGGCAATGTTGATCACATTTCAGACCCAACGGACCCCTGATGCGCTGGCGCTGGTTGGTGAGGAGGGGCAGATAACCTATCAGGTGCTTGAGACCCGTGCAAGACATTTGGCCTTGCAATTACAGATGACGGGTGTTAGAGGGGGGCAACATGTTGGGGTATATGGGGAGCGTTCCCCTGATCTATTGATCGGGATGCTCGCCATTTTCAAGGCCGGTGGCGTCTATGTGCCGCTTGACCCAACCTATCCCACTGCTCGTTTGACCTTTATGATCGAAGATGCGGCGCTGGATGTACTGGTGACTGATGCTGCTCATCTCGCGACTGTGCCTTCAACGACCGCGACAGTGCTATGCCTGGAACAGGTGTGGCAGCATCCCTTTATGCACCATGACGATGATGCGCTCCCACCGATTCACCCAGAACAGTCGGCTTATCTATTGTATACGTCAGGAACGACTGGGCATCCCAAAGGCGTCCTGGTTCCTCACCGCGCTTTGGCAAATCATCTCTGTTGGCGGCAGACGACCTACCCACTCACTGCCACCGATCGTTTTGTCCATAAAGCGTCGCTGAGTTTTGATATTGCGCTGTGGGAAAGTTTAGCGGCGCTGGTTGCAGGTGCCAGTACGGTGCTTGCGCGTCCTGGGGGTCAGCAGGAAAGTAGCTATCTGGTCGACCTGATCCAACAGCAGCATATTACGGTGATCCATGGCAGCCCCTCATTCTTGCGACTGTTGATGGCAACTCCCGGCTTTGCCGTATGTACCAGCCTCCGGCACATCTTCTGTGGTGGCGAGTCGTTGCCGATCGATCTCCATGATGCATGCCTGAGATATGAACATATTCATCTGCATCATCAATATGGGCCGACCGAAACCTGCATCGATGTTACTGTGTGGGATTGTGTACCGGAGCATACATCCTCAGTCATACCGATTGGGTATCCCATTGCCAATACACATGTGTACATGCTTGATACGGTTATGCAACCAGTACCACAAGGGATTACCGGGGAGTTATATGTGGGTGGTGATAGCCTTTCCCACGGGTATCTCCATAAACCCGCCCTTACAGCCACCAGTTTTGTGCCGAATCCCTTTAGTGAACGGGCAGGAGCACGGTTGTATCAAACAGGCGACGCAGCACGGTATCGTACTGATGGTGCAGTTGCATTTATGGGAAGGCTTAATCAACAAGTCAAGCTACGGGGCTATCGCATCGAACTGGGTGAAATTGCAGCAGTGTTACGGTATCATCCTGAGGTCGATGAGGCCATCGTCATCTACGACCGTAACACTGTGGTCGGTGACCGTCTCATTGCGTATGTGGTCACCTCCTCTGCTACAACACTCACGCCTGATGACTGGTATACGTACTGTCAAAGCATGCTACCGGACTATATGATCCCTGCTGCAGTGGTCTCACTTACGCAACTTCCACTGACCGTCCATGGGAAAGTGGACCGACATGCACTCCCTGAACCCGCAGAGATGATATATACGACCAAAGATACGATGGTGTTCCCGCGTACGCCAGTCGAAGAAGTGTTGAGTGGTATCTGGTCAGCGCTGCTAGGTCGCACAACAGTAGGTGTTCACGATAACTTCTTTGCGCTAGGCGGCCATTCGTTATTGGCGACCCAGGTGATGAACCGCATCCAGATGCGCCTGGAAGTCGACCTCCCGCTCCGGGACCTGTTTGACTACCCCACCATCGCGGGCGTAGCAGAACGGATTGAGCGTGTCAAAGGTGCGACGTCCCCTGTCATCGCGCCACCACTGGTGCGCCAGCCACACACCGCCCCCGCCCCCTTATCGTTTGCTCAACAACGGCTCTGGTTTTTGGATCAGCTCGTGCCACACAACCCCGCCTATAACATTCCGCTGGCCGTCAGACTGACAGGTGAACTCGATCTGGCGGCCTGGGAGCAGAGTGTAGCGACGGTAGTGGAACGACACGAAACCCTCCGCACCACCTTTGCCGTGATTGACGATCAACCAGTCCAGATCGTAGCTGCGTCTCAACCAACCAGGGTGTGCGTAATTGATCTGAGTCGATTGGCTGAACCAGACCGTGTTGAGATGGCGCACTCCCTCCGAAAAGCAGAAGCGCTGCGCTCGTTTTGTCTTGTGGAGGGGCCGCTCCTGCGCTCATGTGTGATCAGGCCAGCAACTGATGAGCACATCGTCTTGCTCACACTGCATCATATTATTTCGGATGGTTGGTCCCAAAACATTCTGATTGACGAACTGGCTGCGTGTTATGAGGCATACGCAACCGCGTGTACCCCTACATTGCCGCCTTTGCCGGTGCAGTATCGTGATTTTGCAATCTGGCAGCGAGCATGGTTACGTGGTCCTGTACTCGAACGCTATATGGCTTACTGGACCAAGCAATTAGCAGACCTACCAGCGAACCTGGCCCTCCCCCTGGATTATGCACGACCAGCGACGCAGACCTTTCGCGGCCGTCACCAAACCATGCAACTGGACCCAACGACCGTTGCACGCATAAAGATGGTGAGCCAACAAAACGATGTGACGCTATTTATGGTGTGTTTGGCCGCCTGGCAGAGTCTGCTCTATCGCTATACTGGTCAGGATGATATTAGTGTTGGAACACCGATCGCGAACCGGACCCGTGGTGAAATCGAAGGTCTCATTGGCTTCTTTGTGAACACACTGGTTATGCGTACACACTTAGATGGTCAACCGACATTCGAAATGGTGCTTAGACGAGTACAAAAGACCGCCCTTGATGCCTATGCTCATCAGGATGTACCCTTTGAGATGCTCGTTGAAGTGCTGCAACCAGAACGTAGTTTAAATCGCACCCCACTCTTTCAAGTCATGTTTCTATTCCAAAATACGGGTCGCGCTGCTCCGCACTTTACCTCACTCATAGCTACCCCACTCGAAGGTTCGAGTCAGATTGCGAAATTTGACTTGACGTTATCAATAACCGAAATGGCCTCAACACTGGGGATTCGTATGGAGTACAACACGGATTTGTTGGAAGCCCTTACCATCACACGTATGCTGGGGCATCTGCAGCGTCTGCTGGAGCAGGTAACCATCGATCCCGGTTGTGGAATTGCTGATATTATCCTGCTATCTGACAGTGAGCAAACGCAGTTACTCATTGACTGGAATGCTACGACCGCGCCCTACCCAGATCATCAGAGCATCTGCGATTTGTTTGTCGCCCAGAGCGCGTGTACCCCCGATAGTATTGCGGTGATGGCAGCAACGAATTACGTAACTTATCAGGCCCTCGATCTGTGGTCTGACCAACTTGCCTGCGAGTTGCAGGATGCTGGGGTCCAGGCTGAGAAATGGGTCGGTATTTGTATGGAGCGAACACCCGCACTCATCGTAGGAATGCTCGGAATTCTCAAGGCAGGGGGCGTGTATGTGCCGCTTGATCATACCTACCCGGCAGAACGTTTAGCATTTATACTCGAAGACACCGCCGCCCAATTGGTTATCACCGAATCCCATCTGGTGACGGCATTGCCATCCCAGAAGATTACGTCAGTGTGTCTTGATGCCAACTGGTTTGCAGGTCATAAGAGCAAGGTGGTACCAAGAGCCGTTGCAACACCTGCCGCACAACCGGCCTATGTTATTTATACCTCGGGTTCCACCGGACGACCAAAAGGCGTCGTTATAACTCATCGCAATGCGGTAGCGCTTATTGGCTGGGCTCAAGCGATGTTCACTGCTCGTGATTTGAGCGGTGTTTTTGCTGCCACATCCATTTGTTTTGATCTCTCGATTTTTGAACTCTTTGTCCCTCTGAGCAGTGGTGGTACCATCATCCTTGGTCAGAATGTGCTGGCATTACTTGAACTCCCCCAGACCACCGCTATCACCCTCCTGAACACGGTTCCATCAGCAATAGAACCATTGCTGCAACAGCAGGCGCTTCCACCAACTGTGCAGACCGTGAATCTGGCGGGAGAAGCGCTGCCTGGTCATGTGGTTCAGCAACTCTACGATCTGGGCCACATCAAGCAGGTGTTGAACTTGTATGGGCCATCCGAAGATACGACCTATTCGACATGGGTGCGCATCCCACATGACGAGCCACAAGCACCTGCCATAGGCCGCCCTATTGCCAATAGCCAGGCTTATGTGTTGGATGGTCACGGGCAGCCAGTTCCCATTGGCGTCGCGGGTGAACTGTATCTGGGGGGCGCGGGTATGGCTCAGGGCTATCTCCACCGTCCCGCAGCGACAGCGGAACGCTTCCTGCCGAATCCGTTTGGGGACACTGTAGGGAGTCGACTCTATCGGACGGGCGATCTCGTACACTATCGGCAGGATGGTAATCTGGCATTTCTCGGGCGTATCGATCATCAGGTCAAAATACGTGGCTACCGGATAGAGTTGGGCGAAATTGAGGGTATCCTTCATCAACATCCGGCTGTTCGCGATGCCGTAGTGATCGTGCATACAGATACTGTACAAGGACCTGTTTTAGTGGCCTATCTGACAGCCAAATCAGGACAGGCTGTTCCTGCTACACAACTGCGAGATATGCTTCAAGAGCGTCTACCTTCATACATGGTCCCGGCTGCTTTAGTGGTGCTGGATGCTTTCCCCCGCACCCCCAACGGTAAACTCGACCGACGTGCCCTGCCTGCTCCAGATCAGCAGGGACACACACACGAGCAGCATGCTGCACCACGCACCACCTTAGAAATCAAACTTGCCCAGATCTGGGAACATGTATTGCACCATGGACCGGTAGGGATCTACGATGATTTTTTCCAGCTTGGGGGACATTCCCTGTTAGCCGTTCAACTTGTGACAGAAATACAGCGTCAGCTCGAGGTATCATGCACTCTGGCGGCCTTGTTTCAATGGCCTACCGTTGCCCAACTTGCTGCCCATCTGGCGCAGGATGGGAGAACATTTTCGTCAACGATTATTGTTCCTATCCAACACGGAGATGCCACAAAACCACCATTCTTTTGCGTTCATCCGGCAGGTGGGCATGTGTTTCGATATGTTGAACTTGCGCGCCAGATGGGCAAAGATCAGCCATTTTATGGTGTGCAGATGCTCGATATCTGGCAAGAAGTACAGGGCACACCATCGATACTAGCTATTGCTACGATATACATTGACGCCATCCGTGCTCAGCAGCCTGAAGGTCCATACTATCTCGGCGGCTGGTCAATGGGAGGACTTGTTGCATTTGAAATGGCGCAACAACTCCACGCCCAAGGTCATGATATTGCCCTGTTAGCGTTGATTGATAGTACTGTCCCACAAGCCCACAAACCGGCTGGTGATCAACGTTTTCTGTTACGTGCATTTGCCCAAGACCTGGGGCTACCATTAGATAAATTTGAGGAGGTTGCTGATGGTATTGCTCCATCTCTTGAGGAAACAGATTACCTGATACAGGTCTTTCAACAGGCACAGCACGTGGGGCTGCTACCTGATTACCTCGAGTTTGAAATGGTACAACAGTTCTTTGCTATTTTTAAGGCAAATGTCGAAGCTATGCGGTCATATCTCCCACAGGAGTATCCCGGTGGCGTAACTTTATTCAGGTCGGAGAGCAACTGGTCGAAGCAGCAGAAGAATACGGCATTAGGATGGGAAATGTATGCTGCAGAAGGGGTTGAGGTTTACACGGTATCAGGCAATCACTACACCCTTGTCCAACCACCACATGTGACTGTGTTAGCCACGCAGCTAAAAAGCTGTCTAGAAATTGTAAGATAGTGCTGTTTTTTGATGTTGCTTTCTACGGCAGATCTACCTGCTCAGATGGCCGCACAGATAACCCATTGGGTAGCTTATATTTTTTGTGGTACTATGTAGTAACCTCTATATGAAACATATGCTAAGACCATAGGGTTTGCGGTAACATACGTCCCGTATTAGGGAGGCTTTTTGACTCTATTGTTGGTTGTCTCCAGCAATCAGATCTTTTGTCACAACACATGCTCTTCTGGTGCCAATAAGATACTAATACTACCTAAGAGCATATTGCTGCTTTTAAGAAACAGTAAACCTTTTAAGCGTTCTATACGTGATTTACCTCCGACTAAATACCATTGACAAAAAAACGTTCATACGCTATACTCTCGTATGTCAATTAGTTCTCAAAAGAAAAATTTTGTGTGTATTATCCACGTTGATAATTAAAAGGTATGAACAATTAGTAGGTTTATTTTCCTCATGCCTATCGATTAAAGGTATTTTATTGAATTTGTTTTATAATTATCTTGTTGTAAAGGTCTGTATTCCTTTAAATTTAGATTCAATAAAACATGAAGTCCCACGTTTAGTTTACTGCCCTTCTTAGAAAGTATCATAGTATACGTAATTTCAATATATAGGTCGTTTACCGTATCTTTTTGATTGCGTAGAAACCATGTTGTTTTATCCAATAAATTTATATATAGGTTGCTTTGTTGTGCTCGTGGTTTAAAAATACGTTTCGGTTAGTTTGTGGTGATTATGGCGCACCTTGATCGGTTTAATCGAGAAAACACAGGACAACAGGATATACAATGACGATTCGTCATCTTTGCGGTCAATCTAAGGTATTTCATTCACTTATCGATCTTTTACAACATAGAGCCCAAACTCAAGCCCACGAGTGCCTCTATACCTTTTTGCAGGATGGAGAGCAGGGAGTTGAACGCCTCACCTATCTTGCATTAGATCAGCGTGCACGGGTCATTGGGGCGATGCTTCAACAGCATGGTGCATACAGAGAGCGGGTGTTATTGCTGTATCCACCTGGATTGGAATACATCGCCGCCTTCTTTGGGTGCCTGTATGCTGGCGCCATTGCTATTCCTGCCTATCCCCCCAATCCGGCCCGTCTGGAACGCACATTACCACGCTTGAATGCTATTGTTGAGGATGCACGTCCACATATTGCCCTGACCACATCTGCTATTCTTCATGTTGCTGAGGTCTTGGCACATCAAGCCGATGGGTTCCATCATGTCCAGTGGCAGTCAACTGACACACTTTTGTCTGAGTATGCCCAAGACTGGCAACCGCCACACCTTGATGAACAGTCACTTGCATTCCTCCAATATACCTCTGGATCGACTGCCACCCCCAAGGGAGTTATGTTGTCACATGGAAATCTGCTCGCCAACTCAGCGCTCATTTACCATTGTTTTGGACACTCTCCTGAGAGTCGTGGGGTTATCTGGCTCCCACCATATCACGATATGGGTTTAATCGGGGGCATTTTGCAGCCGTTATATGGTGGTTTTCCGGTGACTCTCATGTCGCCTGTGACCTTCCTCCAACGTCCTCTGCGCTGGCTACAGACCATCTCAGATACTCGTGCGACAAGTAGTGGTGGGCCAAACTTTGCCTATGATCTCTGTGTCCGCAAAATCAAACCGGAAGAACGGGTAACCCTTGACCTGAGTAGTTGGGAACTGGCCTTCAACGGCGCGGAACCGATTCGTGCTGATACGCTGGATCGTTTTGCTGCTGCTTTTGCTGTGTCCGGCTTTCGTCGTGAGGCATTTTATCCCTGTTACGGCTTGGCAGAGGCCACACTGATTGTGTCGGGTGGCGATAAACACACCACACCAGTGATTGCAAATTTTCAAAGTGTGGCGCTGGCCCAGCACCAGGCTATCCGTGAAGAAGGAACAGGTGAGAAACAAACACTGGTAGGCAGTGGTCGTAGCACCTTCGATCAACAGGTGGTAATTGCTCATATTGACACTCATGAGCAATGTAAGTCTGGGCAAGTTGGTGAAATCTGGGTGACCGGACCAAGTGTGGCTCGGGGATACTGGGATCAGACAGAAGCAACCCAACAAACATTTGAGGCCTGTCTGAGTGACTCTGGCAAGGGACCTTTCCTACGTACTGGTGATCTGGGCTTCCTCGATAACGATGAGCTGTTTGTGACAGGGCGTATCAAGGATTTGATCATCATTCGTGGTCGCAACTACTACCCACAAGATCTTGAACTCGCTGCTGAACAGAGTCATCCGGCACTGCGGCCAGGAAGCGGGGCAGCATTTTCGGTGGATATAGGCAGCGAAGAACAGCTTGTGATCGTGTACGAAGTCGAGCGCCAGTATCGTAAAGTTGATATTGCAGAGGTAGCACAGCTTGTTCGTCAAAAGATCAGCCAGGAATATGAACTGGCCGTCTATGCGTTCGTACTGTTAAAGCCGGGTGGTATCCCCAAAACATCCAGTGGAAAGATCCAACGACACGCCTGTAAGCAAGGTTTTCTGACCGAGAGTTTACCATTGTGGGGAAGCAGCATAACACAGCCATATAGTGCTACAGAAAAGGCTCTTGAGCTATCACGCGAAACGCTGCTCGCAACAGATGAAGAAGCCCGCCTTCCACTTATTGAGGCATATCTCCAATCACATATTGCACACATGTTACGTGTTCCATCGGCTCATATAGTGACCTTGCAGGCGATCAATGCCTGTGGTCTTGACTCGCTTATGGCCGTGGAACTACAACACCAGGTTGAAACCGATCTTGGTCTTGTACTCTCAATGACGACCTTTTTGTCAGACCAGAGTGTTCATGATCTGGCTTGTACGATGCTTGCACAGATTACGCATGCTGATACACACGTTATCAAACCTGTACGTCATTATCTTGGTGATGTGCACTTACTTGCTCCCAGTCAACAAGCATTGTGGTTTCTGTATCGGTTGGCTCCAGAAAGTGCCGCATACAACATTTCGAGTGCACTCCGTATCCATGGCATAGTAGACATAGCAGCACTTGAGGAGACGTTTCAACAGCTCGTCAACCGCCATCCGGCGTTACGCACAACTATTTTGACAGAAAATGGCGTGCCGTCACAGTATATTCATCCACAATCAAAGATCTTCTTCACTGTATGTGAGGCATCTGATTGGAATGATATAACCATGCATGAACATTTGGTTGCCGAGGCCCACCGCCCCTTTGATCTGGAAAAAGGGCCCTTGTTTCGTGTGTCCCTCTTCAAGCAGTCATCTCAGGAACATGTGCTATTAGTTTCCGTCCACCACATCGTTGCGGATCTCTGGTCGCTCTCTATCCTGATGGAAGAGCTTCATACCCTCTATCCTGTGATAGTTTGTGGAGGTGCTGCATCACTGCAACCACCATCCTTATACTATACAGACTATGTGCACTGGAAAGTCGAAATGCTGGCCAGCCCTGTTGGTGAGCGGATCTGGTCTTATTGGCATTCCCAACTCGCCGATGCGCCACCAGTACTCAATCTGCCAATTGATTATGCCCGTCCACCGGTACAAACCTATCACGGGGCAGTTTTGCCATTTACGATTGATCCAGTGTTATCACAACAACTGAAGATCTTTGCTGATCAGCAGCATGTCACGCTCTATATGGTGCTTCTGACAGCGTTCCAGGTTTTGTTGTACCGTTACAGTAATCAACCTGATTTTGTAGTTGGGACGCCAACCGCCCGTCGCAATCGTGCAGAACTGGCGCGGGTAGTTGGGTATTTTGTCAATTCATTAGCGTTACGTACCAAACTTGAAAAATCTCCAAATTTTCTGGAGGCGGTGGAACGCACCCGACAGACTGTGCTGGGAGCCTTTGAACATCAGGAGTATCCCTTTGTCCGTCTGGTTGAGCGGCTCCAACCCCCGCGCGATCTTAGTCGTTCACCACTGTTTCAGGTCATGTTTGCCTTGCAGAAAACCCACCTGCTTGACGAGGCCGGTCTTACAGCGTTTGCGTTAGGAGCAGAAGGTGCTCGCATTGAGGTGGGTGATCTATCATTTGAGTCCATCACACTTGAGCAGCGCATTTCGCAGTTCGATCTGTCACTAGCAATGGGCGAAGCTGGTGGGCGTATCATTGGTTCGCTGGAATACAATACCGATCTGTTTGAGCAACTCACGACCCAACGAATGATGACCCACCTCCAAAGACTATTGGAGATGCTCATTGAATACCCAAATGTAGCGGTAGGCACGTTTTCTTTTCTCTCTGCTACCGAACATTACCAATTGCTGGTTGACTGGAATGACACACAGGCGGAGTATCCACATGCCACCTCTGTTCATGCACTGTTTGACACACAAGCACAGCAAACGCCCGAGGCAACCGCTGTCATCTGCGAAGATCAACGCCTTACCTATCGTGAACTTGTAGTACGTACTGATCAGTTAGCACTGTATCTCCAGAGCCTGGGAGTTGGCCCGGAGACCTGCGTCTGTATCTGTCTTGAACGCTCACTCGATGTGATTGCCAGTTCATTAGGGGTCCTCAAAGCTGGTGGGACCTACATTCCCATTGATCCTGGATACCCTGAAGATCGTATTGCCTTCATCCTGGAGCAGACAAAGGCGCCTGTGCTGCTCACACACACCCAACTACAGCAGACACTCCCCGCGACTCGCGCCCACGTTGTGTGTCTTGATGCTGATATGATTGCACACTATCAACCTGTGCAATCATATCAGCCACCAGCACTACCAGCCGGATCGGCGGCCTGTGTAATCTACACCTCTGGCTCAACGGGTCAGCCCAAAGGGGTGGTGCTCTCGCATAAGAGCATCGCGAATCTGATCACCTCATTCCTCCGTTCCTTTGAACCAGATGAGGCTGATCGTATTCTACCGCTTACTTCTGTCGCGTATGCCAGTTTTGTCGGAGAAATCTTCCCATTGCTTTGTGCTGGAGGTGCGCTAGTACTGCCTACCGATGTTGAAAGTCTTGATTTTGAGGCCCTCTACGCGATGATACGTCGTCACCAGGTGACCATGTTGAGTACGGTGCCGTCAATGATTACCCGACTCAATGACCGGAGTGATATGCTACCAAAGCTCCGCTTGATTTTGAGCGGCGGTGAAGCCTTATCGTTTAACCAGATTGATCGACTAATCAATTCTACTACCCTTTCCAACGGGTATGGTTTGACCGAAACGACGGTTTGTTCGACGACCTACTATGTGCATGCTGATAATACGTATGTGAATCAGTACATTCCGGTTGGACAGCCCGTCATCAATACCCAGGCCTATATCTTGGACAGATACCTCCATTGCACACCCATCGGTAGTCCTGGCGATCTCTATATCTCTGGTGATGGTCTTGCCCGTGGATATCTGGGCGATCCGCGACTTACCGCAAACACGTTTATCCCCAACCCTTTCATGTCGGGTCAGCGCATGTATCGCACTGGTGATCTGGCACGCTGGCTTGCCACCGGCACGATTGACTTCCTTGGCCGTATTGATCAACAGGTTAAAGTCCGTGGCTATCGAGTCGATCTGGGAGAGATTGAAACCCATGTGCGCCAACACGTCGATGTTGGTGAGGCAACCGTGGTTGCACATCGCGACAACCCGCAGGAGGTGCAGCTCATCGCGTATGTGGTGCCGATAGCAGCATACCAGCCGCCTGATGGTCAGTCGTGGCAATCGGCCCTTGTACGCGATGTCCGTGGTTATCTCAAGGGCAAACTCCCGGATTATATGCTGCCAGCGATGATTCTTCCACTGGAGTCATTACCATTGACACACAACGGAAAAGTTGATGTCAAAGCCTTACCCCGACCGAAACAGGAGCGTCCCGATCTGGAGACGAGCTATCTGGCTCCCCAGAATCAGGTCGAGTGTACCATCGCTGATATATGGCAAAAGATCCTACAAGTCGAAAAAGTAGGCATTCACGATAATTTCTTCGATCTGGGTGGACACTCGTTGTTACTAGTCCAGGTACATGATCAACTACGTCAGAGCCATAACCAGCTATCACTCATTGATCTGTTCCGACATCCGACAGTTCGTGCATTGGCAGCCCATCTCAACCCTGATCAGGCTGAGGAGACTTCATTCGAAGCATTGAGTGATCGCGCCAATAAACAAAAAGCATTTCACGAACGACGCAAGCGCACGTTGGGGATACGTTAACAAAGGAACTGATGACTGTCTAAGGAGTGTATGAATGCAAGATGAGTCTCTCGATGGTATTGCAATCGTTGGCTTAGCCGGGCGTTTTCCTGAAGGGAGAGACGTACACGCGCTTTGGCGTGATCTGCTTGACGGCGTAGAAATGATTGCGTTTTTCTCGGACGAAGAGCTACTCGAGTCTGGTGTTGATCCCACAGTGTTCCAGAACCCCAACTATGTGCGAGCACGAGGTGCACTGGGGGATGCAGACTATTTTGATGCGGCATTCTTTGGACATAGCCCACACGTGGCAGCCTTGATGGACCCCCAGCATCGTCTCTTCCTTGAATGTGCATGGGCAGCACTCGAAGACGCAGGGTACGACCCGGAACGATATGCTGGCCGGATTGGGGTGTTTGCCGGCGAAAGCATGAATACCTATCTGCTCAATAATGTGCTGCCACATATCCAGATGGTCGCATCGGTCGATAGTTTGCAAGCTTCGATTGGTAACGATAAAGACAGTCTGACCACCGAAGTCTCGTATAAACTCAACTTGCGTGGCCCCAGTGTGACGGTGCAAACCTCCTCATCCACGTCGCTGGCAGCGGTCCACATGGCCTGTCAGAGCTTGCTGTCATACGAAAGCGATATGACCCTGGCTGGAGGTGTATCCATTCACTTCCCTGAAAAAGCAGGTTACCTCTATCACGAAGGGGGGGCAACTTCAGCGGATGGCCATTGTCGTGCGTTTGATGCCCAGTCCAGCGGCTTTGTGAATGGTCACGGTGCAGGAGTAGTGGTGCTCAAACGATTAGAAGATGCCGTTGCGGATCGTGATACCATCTATGCGGTTATCAAAGGCTCGGCCATCAACAACGATGGCGCAGTGAAAGTCAGCTACATGGCTCCCAGCGTCGATGGCCAAGCGGAGGTGGTTGCCCAAGCACAGATGATTGCTGATGTGCATCCGGAAACGATAAGCTATGTCGAAGCACACGGGACCGGAACCAATCTCGGTGATCCCATTGAAATTGCCGCGCTCACACACGCGTTTCGGGTACAGACGGATAAAACATAGTTCTGCGCCATCGGCTCGATCAAGACCAATATCGGCCACCTTGATAGTGCGGCGGGTGTGGCAGGGTTGATCAAAACAGCGCTGTCGCTCAGACATAAGGTTATTCCGCCAAGCCTGCATTTTGCACAGCCCAACCCGCGTATTGATTTTGCCAACAGCCCGTTTTATGTGAACGCCCAACGGCGAGAGTGGCACAACACCCCGACTCCACGTCGTGCCGGGGTGAGCTCCTTCGGCATGGGCGGCACCAATGTCCACGTCATTCTGGAGGAAGCACCATCCATATCAGAGTATGATGCCACGCACCCATGGCATGTGTTGCTCCTTTCGGCTAAGACGAGCACTGCACTAGAGCAGATGACCGTTCATCTCAAAGAGCATTTATATCAATATCCTCATATCAACATCGCCGACGTTGCATACACCTTACACGTTGGACGACAACAGTTTAACTACCGTCGCATGTTTGTGTGTCGTGATCGCGAAGATGCAATAGAGGTACTGGAGACGAATAATCCAGAGCGTATCCTTACGACATCTGCCGAGTCGGTGGAGCGACCTGTCGTCTTTATGTTCTCGGGGCAGGGAGCACAGTATGTCCACATGGCCGAGGGACTCTACCAGAGTGAGTCGGTCTTTCGGGAACACCTCGATCATTGTGCATCCTTGCTCACTCCGCACCTAGGTCTGGATATCAGAGACCTCCTTTTTCCCCAGAACGATGCCACTGACATAGCAACAGAACAGCTCAATCAGACGTGGCTCACCCAACCCGCATTGTTTGTGGTCGAATATGCACTGGCCCAACTCTGGATGGCGTGGGGTATTCAGCCGCGTGCGATGATTGGCCACAGTATCGGCGAATATGTGGCGGCGTGCCTCGCGGGGGTCTTTGTGCTTGAGGATGCGCTCAACCTGGTGGCGGCACGGGGACGTATGATGCAGGAACTCCCAAGTGGGGCAATGCTCGCGGTTCCGTTGCCTGAAGAAGACCTGCGCCCTTTGCTCAACAATGGTCTATCGCTCGCTGCAGTCAATAGCCCTATGCTGTGCGTTGTGTCAGGCCCAACCGCAGCAGTGGATCAGCTTGATCGGCAATTGAGTACCAAGGGGTTGGATTGTCGACGTTTACACACATCGCATGCGTTCCACTCCGCTATGATGGAGTCGGTACTGGCGCCATTTACGGAACTGGTGGAGAGTGTGACGCTTCACCCGACCCAGATACCATATATCTCGAATCTGACTGGCACCTGGATTACTGATACGGAAGCGACCAACCCACAATATTGGGCGAAACATCTTCGTCATGCGGTGCGTTTTGCTGATGGATTACATGTACTCTTTCAGGAGTCGCATCTTCTGTTGCTTGAGGTTGGTCCTGGCCAGACACTTGCGACACTGGCCCGCCAACATCCTGATCGTACTGCGGATCTGGTTGTTGTATCATCGTTGCGGCATCCCCGTGAAACGCAACCGGACCGTGCGGTTCTGCTTGGTGCGATGGGCCGACTCTGGCTGGCAGGCGTCCCATGTGATGCGACACATCTCTACGAAGTTGAACAACGCACCCGTATCCCGCTCCCGACGTATCCCTTTGAGCGTCAACGCTACTGGCTCGACCCACAACCACACGCAGCCAGTGCACCAGCTCAGCCAGCGACACTGGACGGCAAACAGCCACTGAATGACTGGTTGTACACACCAGTCTGGAAACCATCACCGCTCCCACAGCTTACGACGCAATTGGCTAACCAGCACGCCTGCTGGGTTGTGTTTGTCGATGATTGTGGCGTAGGGGCCGAGATTGCCAACGTACTTGAGCAGCATCAGCAACTGGTTGTGCGTGTTACGACTACGACGGAGGACCAATTTCGGCAGATCGGTGCTGCAGGTTACGCCATTGACCCACAACAGCGCGCTCACTATCACATCATGGTCGCCGAATTACGTGCGCGTGATTGGTTGCCAGCATACATCATCCATGCCTGGAGCGTAACACATACAGACGATAGAAGCACGCCTGAAACATCGCTGCAATCAGCCCAGCAGCGTGGCTACCAGAGCCTGTTGTATCTGGCGCAGGCCCTGGGGACACAGGAAAGTACCAACCCAACTCATATCACCATGGTCTCAACCCAATTGCACAGTGTTGCTGGAGAAGTAGCCGTGCGACCCGAAAAGGCAACCTTGCTTGGACCCTGTAAAGGCATTCCACAGGAGTATCCGCACATCACATGCCAAAGCATAGACATCATCCTGCCAGTGTCGGATCATCAACGTACACGATTGGCTGGCCAGATCGTAGCGGATAGTTTGGGTAATACCAAAGGAACGGTTGTGGCCTACCGTACCCACCAGCGTTGGGAACAGCATTTTACCCCAACAACCCCCGATACAGATGCCGCAAAGCCACAATTGCGTGATCAGGGTATTTATCTTATTACCGGAGGTTTTGGCGAACTGGGCTCGATCATTGCGCGGTATCTGGCGCAGACCGTTGCCGCACAATTGGTGCTGGTTGGTCGCACTGAGCTACCACCGCGTACCGATTGGGCTACCTGGCGCACGTCGCACACCAATGACGATAGCGTGAGTCGGCGTATTGCGCTGGTGCAGGAACTGGAGTCACTTGGCGCAGAGGTATTGGTTGCTCGTGCAGATGTCGCTCGGACTGATGAGTTACAGCGGGCCATCGCACAAACCTATGAGCGTTTTGGTGCACTGCATGGTGTTATTCACGCTGCCGGGCTGGTTGGTCGTGCTTTCTTCTGTGCGATTCAGGACGCCCATACAGCAGATAGCGAACTCCATTTTCCCGCCAAGATTCATGGCGTACTGGCACTCGAACAAGCCCTTGTGGGTCGTCAGCTTGACTTTTGCATATTGTGCTCATCAATGGCATCCATTCTTGGGGGGATAGGATTTACGATGTATGCTGCAGCAAATCTGTTTATGGATGCGTTCGCCCTCAAGCAAAGCCAATATAATGCCACGCCATGGATTAGCATGAATTGGGATGCGCTTCAGGCTACAACTGAGCAGTACGATCAGGAGACGGAACTCACTATTTCCACCGATGAAGCCATGCTGGTGCTCCAGCGTGTTCTGAGCATGGAGCATGTACCCCAGATTGCCATATCGACAGGACACCTGACCACCCGTATGACCCGGTGGATTGCGCTGGAAGATCCACATAAACCAGCGCCCGATCACCCCGCTGAGCAGAGTGGCCTGCATCAAAGACCAGACCTGCCCAATCCATATGTGGCACCACGTAACGAGATTGAACACAAGATCGCCGATCTGTGGCGAGAGACGCTGGGCATCGATAAAGTCGGTGTCTATGACAATTTCTTTGATCTGGGTGGCAACTCGCTTACCGGTATTCGTGTCATCGGCCATGTGAAAGATATGTTTGGGATTCAGATACCGGCGGTGAGTCTCTACGAAGGCCCATCGGTCAGTGCGCTCACTAAGTTGATTACCCAGAATCAGGAACAAGTACCGACCTATGAGCAAAGCCTTAGCCGTGGGGGACGCCGCCGTGAGAAACGCCGTGGCAAACAGCGCCAAATTGGCGGGTCTGAGGAGTAGCTGATGGAGCAATTTGAAGGTACCGAAATCGCGATTATCGGCATGGCTGGGCGTTTCCCTGGCGCACACACGCTGGAGCAGTTCTGGCAGAATCTCCGCGATGGAGTCGAGTCGATTCGCTTCCTGACAGATGTTGAACTGCGTGCGCTGGGGGTTTCATCCACAACCCTTGATGATCCATCATATGTCAAAGCTGCGGCTGCGATGGATGATATGGACCTGTTCGATGCCGCATTCTTTGGAATCAGTCATCGGGAAGCCGAACTGATCGATCCGCAACACCGTATCTTTCTAGAATGTGCATGGGAGGCACTGGAACGTGCCGGATACATTGCATCCCCACACGACTGCCCGATAGGTGTCTTTGCTGGTGCATCGACCAACACCTATCTACTCTACAATTTGCTTTCCAACCACACCGTGCGCATGCTTGATCCGGTCCAGATCGACATCGCAAGTTCAGGTGACTTCCTTACCACCCGGGTCTCATACAAATTCGATCTGAAAGGACCTAGTCATTTTGTGCAGAGCGCCTGTTCGACCTCGCTTGTCGCAATCCATATCGCATGCCAGAGCCTGTTGAACGAAGAGTGTGATATCGCCGTGTCGGGTGGTGTAACGGCGAACGTTACCCATCCGACCGGATATCGCTATATCGAGGGTGGTATTGCCTCGCCAGATGGCCATTGTCGTCCTTTTGCTGCCGATTCCCGAGGAACGATCTTTAGTAGTGGTGCCGGCGTCGTCGTGTTGAAGCGGCTTGAAGATGCGCTTGCAGATAATGATACGATTCTTGCACTCATTCGTGGGTCGGCTATCAATAACGATGGTGCCCACAAAGTGGGATACACCGCACCAAGTGTCGAGGGCCAGGCAGAAGTCGTTGCCGAGGCGCTGGCAAATGCTGGCGTTGATCCACACTCGATTACTTATATCGAAACCCATGGGACCGGGACGCCACTTGGCGATCCCATTGAGCTTCAGGCACTTACCAAAGCATTTCGTAGTACCACCAGCAACACGAGGTTCTGTGGAATTGGTTCGGTGAAGAGCAATCTGGGTCATCTGGGTGCAGCAGCAGGCGTGTGCAGTCTCATCAAGGCGGTGCTTGCGTTACAGCATGGAGAGATTCCCCCGAGTCTACATTTTGAGCATCCCAACCCTGACATCGATTTTGCCAACACTCCCTTTTATGTCAACACAAAACTACGTCCATGGCCAGTTCATGGAGCACCACGCCGTGCCGGTGTCAGTTCGTTTGGTGTGGGTGGGACAAACGCCCATGTGGTTGTGGAAGAAGCTCCAAATACGTCCGCAACATCGCCGGGCAGGTCGTGGCAAGTGCTGCTGCTCTCGGCCAAAACCGCAACCGCTCTGAACACGGCAACAACGAATCTGGCCGAGTACTTACACGAGTCACCAGACGTTAATCTCGCAGATGTGTCCTACACACTACAGATTGGTCGACGGCACTTTGATCATCGACGGGTGGTGATCTGTCAGGATCGTGATGATGCGATCCACACCCTAGAAACATTAGACCCACAACATGTGTTGAGTACCGTTATACCTTCAGATGAACGGCCAGTGGTGTTTCTCTTTCCCGGACAAGGCGCCCAGTACGTGTCTATGGCGCAGGAACTGTATGAGACAGAACCGATTTTTCGCACGCATGTGGATCATTGTGCACGACTTCTGAGCCCATATTTGAAACTGGACCTGCGTAAACTGCTCTATCCAGAAGAGTCAGATCGTGAAGAGGCCATCAGACAGCTTGCCCAGACAGCCATAACCCAATCGACACTCTTTGTGATCGAGTATGCGCTAGCGCAGCTCTGGATGACCTGGGGCGTGTACCCTGATGCCATGATTGGGCATAGTGTAGGCGAATATGTGGCAGCGTGTCTTGCAGGCGTTTTCACACTGGAAGATGCGCTGATGCTGGTAGCATTGCGGGGACAGCTGATGCAGGACTTGCCGGGTGGGGCCATGCTTGCCGTTCGCCTCCCAGCAGAACAACTAGAACCAATGCTGGACGATACGGTGTCTTTGGCAGCGATCAATAGCCCGATGCACTGTGTTGTATCTGGTACGCACACAGCAGTGAGCACCTTACAGGAGCGTCTGGCTGGGCAACAGATTGAATGTCAGATGCTGCATATCTCGCACGCCTTCCACTCCTCGATGATGATACCGATCCTTGCACGTTTTGCCGATCAGGTGCGTCGTGTGCAGCGGAATGCGCCACGTATACGCTACCTCTCCAATGTAACTGGCACCTGGGTTACGCCCGAGCAGGCAACCGATCCTTACTACTGGGCACGTCATATCCGTGAGACGGTACGTTTTGCTGATGGGATTGACACCTTGCTCAAAGACTCCGATAGTATCTTACTCGAAGTGGGACCAGGCCCAACGCTTGGTCGTTTGGTACGACAGCATACATCTTTTTCAAGTGACCGTGTGGTGCTTTCTTCGCTGCGTCACGTTCGCGAGTCGCAGTCTGATATGCGTTTCTGGTGGACGACACTTGCACAACTGTGGTTGGCTGGAGGAACGATCAATTGGGCTGATGGATATGCTCAGGAGCAACGTCGTCGTATTCCGCTGCCGACCTATCCCTTTGAGCGGCGAAGGTACTGGATCGAGCCAGATCAATCCGATTTGGCAGGAGAAATGCCGCCAACCGACGCGACGAAGAAGACCCGTACCACCGACTGGCTCTACCTCCCAACATGGCAGCAAACCACACCTCTACGTGCTACTCCGCTGTCTACAGAAGCACATGATTGGTTAGTATTTGTCGATTCGTATAATCTTGGTGCTGCGCTGATTGAGCGATTGCGATCTGAGGAACAGTTGGTTACGCTAGTGAAAACAGGCGAGGGCTTTTGTCAGAACCAGGGACGTGATTATTCCATCAACCCGACCAGTCGAGAAGATTACCAACGCCTGTGTGAACACCTCCAGGTCAAGGGTATCTGGCCCACACACGTTGTCCATCTTGCCAGCCTGAGTGGAGATGACGAGACCGTATCGCAACAGAATGGATCACGGAATTATCAAACACATGGGTTTTACAGCCTGCTTTTCCTGGCCCAGGCGCTTGCAACATACCATGAAGCCACGCCTATCACTATCACAGTTGTGAGCAATGGTGTTGCAGCTGTGACCGGGGCAGAGTCATTGATACCGGACAAGAGTCTTCTGCTTGGCATCACAAAAGTCATTCCACAGGAGTTCCCGCATATCATTTGTCGTTGTATTGATATGCTGTTCCCACACACCCGGACACTACAGGCAGCGCAACTGGTCGAGCAGATTCTGGCGACAACGCAGGCAACCAAGGCACCAGCACAAATGGCTTTGCGGGGCGCACAATGCTGGATACCTTTGTACGATGCTCTGCAGGTAGTACACGATCCGGTGCAGACCTTCCGACAGAACGGTGTTTACCTCATCACGAATGGACTGATAGCCCACGGCTATGCGCTGGCTGAACATCTGATACAGTCTGTGCAGGCACGCTTGGTTTTGATCGAGTCGGCAGATTTTCCACTTCAGGATGAATGGCAAACCTGGCTTGCGACTCACAGCCACCAGGAAACCACGAGTCGTAAAATCCACAACCTACAACGGCTTCAAAGTATAAGTACCAATGTGCTCATCTATCCGCTTAGTCTCACTGATCAGGTGCAGTTACGTCGTGCCATTGATGACGCTACCACACGTTTTGGAGCACTGCATGGCGTTATTCACGCGGCAGGAACCTCTAGTGGTCAGTCGTTCAAAGGTATTCGTGAGCTACACACAAGTGATTGTATCGATCAGTTTTTGCCCAGGTTGGATGGTGTGTATGCTCTCGCGCAGGTGCTGGCGGATCGCGAACTGGACTTTATTGTGTTGATGTCGTCGCTGGCTACAGTTCTAGGCGGCATCGGTTATGCGGCTTATGCCTCAGCGAACAGTTTTATGGATGCGTTTGCCCACCAGCAACACCAACATGGTGACCAGCGGTGGATGAGTATCAATTGGGATGCGTGGCGATTCGACGATGAGCAGGCGCAGATTACCTCGATCAGTAGTGATCTGGCGCAACTCGCGCTTACGGTACCCGAGGGTATAGCGGCGCTAGAGTCGATCTTAGCACACTATTCTGCCAGTCAAGTGATTGTTTCAACAGGGGATCTGGCTACACGCATGAGTCAGGGTGAACAGAAGATTGTGGCATTACGTGGACAATACACGACGACTCCAGCACAACGCCATCCACGACCACCACTCTCGACGCCGTATGTACCACCAACTAATGATTTTGAGCAGAAGATTGCCACAGTCTGGGAGCAGGAGCTGGGCCTTGAGCAGATTGGAGTTCACGATAATTTCTTTGATCTGGGTGGCGATTCGTTTATTGCCATTCATGTGATTGCACAACTTGGGAAAGAGTTGGACATGGATATTCCCGCTGTGAGTTTGTACGAAGGGCTCACCGTGCGGTCATTCGCAGAGATCGTTCGTTCGTCCCTGTTACCACCACAAGATGTCGTTCAGGTCGAACATCGCGAGGAGAAGGCCAACCGACGGAAGGATTATCAGCGTATGCAACGCGTCAGGAAACGAGGGGAGCAATAACCTTCATGAATGATACTACGGCCTTAGCACATCTGGATGGATCGGAAATTGCCATTGTTGGTATGAGTTGTCGCTTCCCAGGTGCACCAGACCTTGCCACATACTGGCAAAATTTGTGTGATGGCGTCGAGTCGATCATGCAACTCACTGATGAAGAGCTTCAGGCATCTGGTGTTGATCCGGTATTGTTCCAGATGCCCAATTATGTGAAAGCGGCACCTCTTCTCCATGACATTGATCTGTTTGATGCGGGGTTCTTTGGGTACACCCCACGTGAAGCCGAGTTTATGGATCCCCAGCAACGCCTCTTTTTGGAGTGTGCCTGGCAAGCGTTAGAGCATGCGGGATATGATCCGGAACGCTATGATGATGCTATTGGTGTCTATACGGGTGCCCGTACCAGTATGTATATGTTCAACCTTTTCTCAAACCCCGACATACTGCGCACGCTCGATATTACCGAAGTGGGTATTGGCAATGATCTGGCAAATCTAGCAACACGCATATCCTACAAATTCAACCTGCGTGGACCGAGTTATGCACTGCACACGGCCTGTTCAACTTCACTTGTTGCTGTTCACCTTGCGTGCCAGAGTCTTTTGATTGATGAATGCCAGATGGCGCTGGCTGGTGGTGTTGCAGTGAATGTACCACATAAGGTTGGGTATACCTATCAACATAGTGGTATTCTCTCGCCGGATGGTCATTGCCGTCCCTTCGATGCGAATGCTCAGGGAACCCTCTTCGGGAGTGGCATGGGTCTGGTGGTGCTGAAACGATTAGAAGATGCGCTTGCAGATGGTGATACGGTATACGCGATTATCCGTGGCTCAGCCAGTAACAATGATGGCTCCTCAAAGGCCAGCTTTACCGCGCCGGGTGTCGATGGGCAGGTTGATGTGATTGCGGAAGCACTGGCGAATGCCGATGTACGACCAGAAACGCTCTCGTACATTGAGGCCCACGGCACCGGAACCGCGCTCGGAGACTCGATTGAACTTCGTGCGTTGACCAAAGTGTTTCGTGCTACCACCGAAAAACAGGGCTACTGTGCTATTGGCTCAGTCAAATCCAACATTGGGCATCTGGACACAGCGGCTGGTATTTCTAGCCTGATCAAAACGGTACTTGCGCTGCAACATCAACAGATTCCTCCGACGCTGCATTTAGAAACGCCTAATCCAGCACTTGAAAACAGCCCGTTCTATGTGAATACACAACTCACGCCCTGGGAGAGTAATGGCCAACCTCGCAGGGCAGGTGTTAGCTCATTTGGATTTGGGAGCACCAACGCGCATATCGTGCTGGAGGAAGCTCCAGAACCTATCCCCACCACAGCCGGGCGACCATGGCAACTAGTGACTCTCTCGGCCCGCACCAACACGGCTCTCGATGCTGTAACGATCAATCTGGCTAACCACCTTCAGGAGCATCCAACACAATCATTTGCCGATGTTACCTATACATTGCAAGTGGGCCGTCGTGAGTGTGACCATCGACGCATGCTGGTCTGTCAGGGTCGTGATGAAGCGGTGCAGATCCTTTCGAGTGATGCTTCACAACACCTGCTTACCGCCACGGCGACGATGCGTGATCGACCTGTCATCTTTATGTTCTCGGGGCAGGGAGCGCAGTACCTTGACATGGGACGTGATCTTTATAATAACGAAGTGCTATTTCGAACCCATGTGGATCAATGTGCAGAACTACTGCTGCCACACCTCGGACAAGACCTGCGAGACCTGCTCTATCCGTCCGAGAATCAGGCTGAGAGCGCCACATCCGTGCTTGACCAGACCTGGCTGGCGCAGCCAGCGTTGTTTGTGGTCGAATATGCGCTGGCGCAACTCTGGATGGCGTGGGGCATCCAACCACATGCGATGACTGGCCATAGCATCGGCGAATATGTGGCCGCCTGCCTTGCTGGGGTATTCACCCTCGAAGATGCGCTCAGACTCGTAGCTACACGGGGCCGCATGATGCAAGAGGCTACAGAAGGTGACATGCTGGCCGTTCCATTGCCCGAGCAAGAGATAGCAGGTCGGTTGAATGGTGAGTTGACACTGGCCGCAATCAATGGTCCAACCCAGTGCACCGTGGCAGGACCACTATACGCTATTGAAGCACTTCAGGCGCAGTTGGCTGCTCAGGAAATTGATTGTCGTCGCCTGCACACATCGCACGCGTTCCATTCAGCGTCAATGGACCCACTTGTTGAGCCTTTTACAGCCGAGGTCCGTACTGTTCAGCTCCAGGCACCACATATTCCATATCTCTCCAATGTCACCGGAACATGGATGACTGATACAGACGCCACTGCACCTGAGTATTGGGCGAGACATCTGCGTCAGCCGGTACAGTTTGCCAATGGGATACGTGAATTGCTGACAAACCCCCATGGCATTTTGCTGGAGGTTGGACCGGGGCAGACACTAGGCACGTTTACACGGCAGCAAATCGATCCTACCACTCATCACACTGTGCTGTCATCGATGCGACACGCTCGTGAGACACTATCGGATCAGGCGTTTTTACTGACTGCGCTCGGCAAGCTCTGGCTGGCAGGTGCCACGATTGACTGGCCAGCCTTATACCGTGGTGAGCAACGTCGGCGGGTGCCACTCCCCACTTACCCCTTTGAGCGACAACGCTACTGGATTGATGCAGAACCGGGTGGTCTGGGTGGAGCCCGTCAGGCTGCGCGGGTTGGCAAAAATCCAGATGTTGGCGATTGGTTTTATCTGCCTTCCTGGAGACGTTCGCTCCTGCCAGCCTCGTTCGACATCGCAAAGCTAGTGGATAAACCACATCGTTGGTTGGTTTTCACTGAGCAGGGTGGTGTTGGTGCGGCAATCGTCCAGCGTTTGCGAGACGTGCAACAGAACGTTGTCTGTGTATATGCAGCGCAGCATTTTGCAAAGATTGATGATGCCACATACACCATCCATCCCAGCCAATCTGCCGACTATGCCGCGCTGCTCCACGAACTGCACAACCAGGCTTTTGATCCACAGACGATTGTGCATCTTTGGAACATCAGCCCCGTAGAAAACTCGATTCCATCTTTGACATCCCTGGAACACACACAGGAACAAGGACTGTATAGTCTGCTCTGCATTGCCCACGTCTTTGGTGAGTATTACACACAGGAACCCATCCATATTGCAGTGGTGTCAACCGGTGTGTATGATGTAAGTGGTGCGGATTCTCTTTCCCCTGCAAAGTCTCCGATCCTTGGACCATGTCGTGTCATTCCACAGGAACATCCGAATTTTACCTGCCAGAATATTGATATCAAACTGCCAGAGCCAGGAACATGGCACGAGACACAACTCATTAATATGCTTACTGCTGAACTGGTTACAACACCCACTGATACGGTGATTGCCTACCGGGGTGCCAACCGCTGGGTGCAAAGCTATGAAGCAACCGCCGTTCCCCACAATGACACGGCAACACGCCTCCGTGAACGCGGGGTGTACTTAATTACAGGTGGTCTGGGTGGTATTGGCCAGGTTATGGCCGATCATCTGGCCAGAACTGTGCATGCCAAATTGGTTTTGACGGGGCGTTCGGCCTTTCCACAGCACTCTGAATGGAATTCATGGCTGACGACGTATGGCGAACAAGACCCGACGAGTCAGAAGATTCGTCGGGTGCAGGCGTTAGAGGCCCATGGCGCCGAGGTGCTGGTGTTGCCAGCGGATGTTGCTCACGTCGATCAGATGCAGGCAGTTATTGAATACATTTATGCCCACTTTGGGACATTGCATGGTGTGATACATGCGGCAGGGCTGGTCGGCGAAAAATCGTTTTTGGCCATTCAGGAAACAGGCCAAGATGCGTGTCAGATGCATTTGCAGCCCAAGGCGTATGGCACGGTGGTACTTGAGCAGGTCTTACAGGGGAAAACGCTTGATTTTTGTTTGCTGCTCTCGTCGCTGTCGACCGTACTGGGAGGACTGTGGGCGTCTGCATACGCAGGGGCCAATGCCTTTATGGATGCGCTGGCCTATCAGTACAATCAGACAAGTACGACCCCATGGATTAGTGTGAACTGGGATGCCTGGCAGCTTAGTGATGGTCAGGGCGGAAATATTGTGACCGGATCAACGCTGGCGGATCTGGTTATTTTGCCCAATGAGGGAGCTGATGCGTTCCAGCGCATACTCTCGCTGGGTCCGATCAGTCAGGTGGTGGTTTCGACAGGCGATCTCCAGACCCGTCTCGATCAGTGGGTAAAATTGGGCGCATTACAGCAGACATCGACTGGCAATGGAGCAGCGGGATCACGCTACGAGCGACCTCAACTGCAAACACCCTATGTCGCACCACGAAATGAGTTTGAGCAGAAAGTCGTGGAGATGTGGCAACAGGTATTGGGGATTGAGCAGGTTGGTATCTTCGACGATTTCTTCGAACTGGGTGGACATTCGCTGTTGATTACGCAATTGTTGAACAAGATTCACAAGGTATATCCTATCGAGATCGCTATGCGGAGTTTGTTTGAGCAACCGACTGTTGCAGGTATTGCAGCGCTGATTGAGCAGACTTATCAACGACAAGATGATGGAAACTATCGTCCGATTCGGGCACAGATTCGTGATGCATCGCGTGAAGAACGTCAGCATCTGTTAGAGCTATACCTGCGAAATAAGGTCGCTGAAGCGCTCTCTATCGAAGAGGGAGCCATTCCTCTCAATGGTGATCTTGGTAGCTTTGATCTGGAAACGATCACCGGCGATGTGCAGTGGTTCTGCCAGCAAGATTTTAAGCTGCAGGTTTATCCTCATGAGATTCCACGCCTGCAGTCAATCAGTGCAATGGCTTGTTTTCTGGCCGAAGCGTTAGATCGCTTGACCACATATAAAACAATTACAACCACAGCTCCTGTATCGTTGTACGAGGACTATGAGGCGCAGGTAAGTCGGCAGTTTGATGCGCCACGACCGACGCGGAAGCCACCAGTAAAAAGACAATCAATGGTGTTTGTGCACGCCAGCCCACGCTCTGGGTCGACGCTCTTCCGCGTGATGCTGGCCGGTCATCCGTACCTCTGTGCTCCACCGGAATTGGGTATCCTGTGGTATGACACGATGCGTGATTGGCATCGCAGTTTAACCGATCCTGATTACGGCCATGGATTTCATTGGGCCGCACAGGGGCTACAGTGGACCCTGAGTGAATTGATGGGTGTGGATGGTGATACGGCCAAGGCATTTATGGATGATCTGATCGCCGATGACACCCCGATTGAAGATGTGTATGATAAACTCCAGCATCTGGTGCAGCCGCGTGTGCTCATCGATAAATCCCCATCGTATGGGATGAGTTTGACAACGTTGCAACGCGCCGAAGATCTTTTTGGAGGGGCTAAGTACGTTCATCTGGTACGCCATCCGTATTCCATGATTGAGTCGTTTGTACGCATTCGACTGGATCGCTTATTTGCATCGGTTATTTACGGTACCGAAGATGTTGATCCGCATGTGGTTGCAGAGAAAGTGTGGGTGACCTGTAACGGCAATGTGCGTGCATTGTTAGAGCAGGTCGATCCCGAACGTCATCACACTGTCCGCTATGAAGATCTCGTGAGTAAGCCGGAGCAAACGATGCGCCATCTCTGTGATTTTCTGGATATTCCCTTTGATCGAGCGGTGATCCAACCATATGATGATAAACGCGAACGTATGATTACTGGCATTGGTGATCCAAACATCTTACAACACGATAATGTGGATGCCCAGCTTGGCGAGGTATGGCGCAAGATTCGATTGCCACATCAGCTGGGGCTGCCTGCACGAGAACTTGCCGAAGTTTTTGGGTATGAATTGCCAGCGGAACAGGCTCCAACGATAGTAGAAGATGGGCTAGAAAACCTGATTGACATGACGGATGCAGACACGCTGGCACAAATGATGCAACATATAGAGCAACTTTCGCCAGAGGAAGCCCAAAAGTTGCTTAACAAGTTGTAAGGGGAGGAACTACCATGAAGATTTTCAGAAATATCCTAATCGGAGTGCTCGTTTTGGTTCTGGTGGTCATTGGCTCAGGGGTCTGGTTTATTCGTAGTGCATGGCCCGAAGTCAGTGGTACCACAATGATTGCTGGGTTATCTGCGCCGGTCGAAATTATTCGTGATGAGTGGGGTGTGCCACACATCTACGCTGAAAATGAGCGTGATCTCTTTATGGCGCAGGGCTTTGTCCATGCTCAGGATCGGCTCTGGCAGATGGAGTATCGGCGCCATGTTGGTAGTGGTACGGTGAGTTCGATTATTGGTGAACGGGCGATAGACTATGATCGATCCATCCGTACCATTGGATTACGGCGTGCTGCAGAGCGAGAGTGGGCGCAACTTGATGAGGAAATCCAGGGCATTCTTGAGGCATATGCTGATGGTGTGAATGCCTATATCGATGCGAACCGCAATCAGTTGCCGATTGAATTTACTCTCATGGGTGGTTACACTCCTGCACCATGGGAGCCGATTGATACGCTGACGTATGGCTATGTGACCAGCTTTAGTCTGGCGGGGAACCATCGACTTGAGTTCTTGCGTGCCCGTATCATCGCGGGTGCGGGTGAAGAGGTGATTGACGATTTGTTGCCACCATACGAAGACGATAAACCGATCATCATTCCTGAAGAAGCACGTGGTTACGAATCGATGGCAGACATGGGATTTACCGGCTTCGATACCTTGGCAGATATGCTTGGTGATCCGGGTGCAAGCTGGGGCAGTAACAATTGGGTGGTACACGGGAGTCGTACGGAGACCGGCATGCCAATTCTTGCCAGTGATACCCACCTGAATCTTGATGTTCCCTCATCCTGGTATGCCAATGGACTGCATGGTGGGCGTTTTGATGTGGTTGGAACCACGTTTCCTGGTGTCCCTGGTGTGATTGTTGGTCATAATAATAACATTGCCTGGAGTGTGACCAACCTCAACCCTGATGTGCAGGATCTTTTCCTCGAGAAACTCGATGATGCGGAGAATCCTACACAGTACGAGTTCGAAGGTGAATGGCAGAATCTGGAAATTATCGATGAGACTATTGAGGTCAAAGGACAGGAATCAATCGATTTTAATGTGTACATCACACGCCATGGGCCTATTATCAATGACGCTATTGATAGTATGGCTGATGCGGACCCCATGTCACTGCGCTGGGCTGGAGTTGGTGAGAGTGCCCTGTTTGAGGGCCTGATTCGGATTAACCTGTCGCAGAACTGGGATGAGTTCCGTAATGCGGTGAGCTTCTGGGATGTGCCCAGCCAGAACTTTCTTTATGCCGATGTAGAGGGCAATATTGGGTACCAGATGTCGGGACAAATCCCCATTCGCCCCGCGAAGACCGATGGTTTGGTACCAGTTCCCGGATGGACCGGTGAACACGATTGGGAAGGCTATATTCCGTTTGAAGAACTGCCCACTATTCTCAATCCCTCACAGGGCTTTCTGGCTACTGCCAACAACAAAATTGTAGGGGATGACTATCCGTATGTGATCGCCCACGAATGGGACCCCGGATTCCGTGCCGCCCGTATCACACAATTACTCGAAGAAAACTCATATGTCGATGTTGACTATATTCAGGAGATGCACGCAGATACGTACTCCCTACCAGCCGAAGCACTACGGCCATATCTGTTAGATGTTGAGCCGGAAAACGAAGCACAGGAACAAGCGCTGCAATATGTCGAGGATTGGGATCTGCGCTTTGAGACCGATCGTATTGGTGCATCCATCTATCAGACGTGGTACTGGTTTCTTCTGAATAATACCCTCAACGACGATCTGAGCGAAGATCTCGCAAATGACTACCTGGCAGGCCAATATGAGCGCCACGGGAGTTTTCAGGTACCCACCATGATCGCCTTTATGCAAGACCCTGACAATGCCTGGTTTGACGACAAGACCACCGCAGAGGTCGAAACACGTGATGATATTGTGCAGCAGAGCCTCGGTGATGCCCTTGAGTGGCTCAACGAAGGATATGGGAACAACCCGGAACGCTGGACATGGGGAGATCTCCACCAGATGACCTTCTATGGTCGTCCGTTTGGTGGTATGAATCCGGTGTTGGGCTTCTTCTATAACTCCGATGAGATTCCGGCCCGGGGTGACAACTTTACGATCAATGCGGCATCGTTTAGTTTTAGCAACCCCTTCAAAATGAATCATGGGGTATCGCAACGTCAGATTGTCGATCTTGGAAACCTCGACAATATGCTCACAGTGCAAGCTACTGGCCAGAGCGAGCGTATCTGGCATCCCAATCGATTTGACATGACTGAGCTATGGCAGGATGTCGAGTATATACCGATGCATGCATCATCGGAACGGGTTAATGCCAGCGGAGTCAATGTGCTGACATTACTCCCTCAGGAATCAGCAGAATGAGCAATTTTCAGGATCGGCTGGCCAAGCTGTCGCCTGAGCAACGCCAGCTCCTTGAAGCCATGCTGCGAAAACAGGCACAGCAGGAAGAACCAGCACAAACTAAACCTGAGTCAGAGGCGACACCTGCGAATAGGCAGCGTATTCCACGTCGTCAACAAACCGATGCCTTGCCACTTTCGTTTGCTCAACAACGCATCTGGATGCTTGATCAAATCCATCCTGGCAATGCGCTCTTCAATATCCGTATCACGGTGCGTTTATCTGGGCAACTCCACTTTCACACATTGCGCCGTTGTATTGATACGCTTGTACTTCGTCATGAAGGGCTGCGAACCGTCTTTGCAATGGGCGAAAGACAACCGGTACAAGTCATTGCAAAAACTCTCTCCATTGAGCTTCCGGTCATTGATATCCGTACACTCCCGACCACAGAGCGGGAAATAGTCACGCAGCAACTGGCGACGGACGAAGCACTACGCCTCTTTGATCTGGCACAGGGTCCCCTATTTCGCGCACAACTTGTACAAATCGAGACAATCGAATACGTCCTCTCACTGACGGTGCATCACAGTGTAGCTGATGGTTGGTCCATTAGTGTGTTGCTTCGAGAACTGACACAACTCTACGATGCTTTTATCAAAGGCCAGTCATCACCACTTCCAGCATTACCCATTCAATATGCCGACTATGCACTATGGCAACGTGAACGTTTGCAGGGTGCACGTCTTGAGGAACATATTGGCTATTGGCGTGACAAACTTGCTAATTTGCCGATGTTTGAACTGCCACCAGATCATCAACGACCACCTGTACAAACCTTTCGAAATGTGCGTGTAAGGCAAGTCCTCGAAGGTCCGGCTGTTACGACACTGCAACAATTGAGTAAGCAATCAGGCGTAACGCTGTATATGACGTTGTTATCTGCCTTCCTCACGCTGCTCTATCGCCACACATATCAGGAAGATCTGGTTGTTGGTACACCTATTGCTGGACGCACCGATGAAGACGTCGAAGGGTTGATTGGTATCTTTGTCAACCTCTTGGTGTTACGTACGGTTGTTGATCGTTCTATGACATTTCGGTCTCTGTTGCTGCAAGTGCGGGAAACCTGCCTCGATGCCTATGCCCATCAGGAAGTTCCCTTTGGCATGGTCATTGAAGCATTACAACCAAGACGCGACATGAGCCGCACACCATTCTTCCAGATTTTCTTCAACATGCTTAATTTTCCTGATATGCAGACAAGTGTCGAAGGGCTCACACTCAAACGTCTCTCACCGATTGAGGCAGGTGCAAAGTTTGATATTACACTGTACATCAAGCCTGAACCACAACGTCTGCAACTCGATCTGGTCTACAACGCAGATCTCTTCAACGATAAACGGATGCAGGTGTTTCTCGCCCAACTCCAGCATCTGTTGCAGGGGGTTGCTGCCGACCCCGATCAACCACTTAATCAGTATGCTTTACTTGAGGAGCATACATTAGCAGTTGTACCCGATCCAACAAAGCTACTTCAATCAGTTTGGTCTGGAACGGCCTTTGCCAGACTGGGATATTGGGCACAGGAGATACCCGATCAGGCAGCAGTCGTTGATATGCATCATTTGTGGACATATGCCGAACTTGAGCGCCAGAGCGATTTGCTGGCACATCAACTCATTTGCCAGGGTATTCAGCCCGAGGATATCGTGGCGGTGTATGCGGACCGCAGTGGATCGCTGGTCTGGGCACTGCTTGGTATCCTCAAAGCCGGTGCCGCCTTCACCATGCTTGATCCGGCCTATCCTGCTACACGCCTGATCGAACAACTGCGAATAACCCAGCCACGTGGTTGGCTCCAGCTCGAGTCAGCCGGGGCGTTACCGCATGCGCTCGCTGACTATGTACAATCACAGGAATGGGCCTGTTGTATACCCATACCCACACGGCCAACAACTGCCTTTGATGCTGCGATTGATGCGTTCCCCACGATAACGATCCAGCCAGATGCACGAGCCTATGTGGCATTCACATCAGGGTCTACGGGTCAGCCCAAAGGGATTATAGGCGCTCATCGTCCATTAAGCCACTTTCTTGCATGGCATTGTCAAACCTTTGAGATTACCCAGCGTGATCGATGTAGTATGCTTTCAGGGTTAGCACACGATCCGCTGCTGCGGGATATATTTACCCCTTTATGGGCTGGTGCAACGCTTTATGTTCCGCCAACAGATGTCATTGGCAATCCGCCCCAGCTGCTTAACTGGCTACATCAGCATCGCATCAGCATGATGCATCTGACACCTGCCCTGGGTCGCTTTCTCAGCGAGGGCTATGATGCCTCGTCACATAACCTGACACAGTTGCGCTATGTTTTCTTTGGTGGGGATGTACTTACCCATCACGATGTCGCACGCGTACAAGCCATCGCCCCATCTGCCACATGTGTGAATTTGTATGGCGCCACCGAGACTCCCCAGGCAATGAGTTATCACGTCGTGGTTGATCACGCTGGTACAAACGATGACTCCCGCACCTTGGCCATGGGCAGCCCAACTGACCTACCTTTGGGACATGGCATTGATAATGTACAGATATTAGTTCTGAATGCCGCACAGCAGTTAGCAGGAATTGGCGAGATTGGTGAGATTTTTGTGCGGACACCCTACCTGTCATTAGGATATCTGAATGACTCCCTTGCAACACAGGAACGCTTTTTCCAGAACCCGCACACACAGATAGCGCATGATCGGCTCTATCGCACCGGCGATCTGGGACGTTACCTGTTAGACGGCACCGTTGAGTTTTGTGGGCGCGCCGATCAGCAAATCAAAATCAGAGGTTTCCGCGTTGAACTGAGTGAAATCGAACACGTACTCCGTGAACATTCTCAGATACAACAGGGGGTAGTGATTGCTCGTGATGATGATGTGAATAGTGTGCAGATAATTGCCTACGTCGTTTTTCGTGTACAAGACTTGCCCACCCACACCCATGGTTCTGCTGAGACTCAAATAACATCAGGTTCCACGGAGTGGCTTGGTCGTATACGGGAACATCTACGAGCACGACTCCCCGACTACATGATACCAGCGCATATTGTCAGAATAGACTCGTTGCCATTAACTTCCAACGGCAAAGTAAATATTCGGGCGTTACCAGCACCAGACGTATCCGATGCTGCTCATACCAGAGTATACATTGCACCACGTACCGTGGTGGAGGAAGTAGTCACTAGTATGTGGGCCAGTGTGCTTGGGGTACAACAGATAAGTCTCCATGATGATTTTTTCGCGCTGGGCGGACATTCACTGAAAGCTGCCAGATTGATTGTGCGTATACGAAAAACATTTCATATTGATGTACCCATACGTGTGCTATTTGAAATGCCGACTATTGCGATGTTGGCTGCGTATCTGGTTGCACATGAAGCGAAGCCTGGACAAACCGAAAAGATAGCAACTATCTTTCAGCGTATACGGAACACATCGGCAGCAGAACGACAGCAACTTCTCACGCAAAAACGGCGTACCAAAAGCACAACTGATCTATGATCATTGAGATGTTGGCTATTGTAGACGTCAATTGATAATATTACAACCATATGTTTTGGTTGTAGGTGTTTGTATGGTGATATATGGATATGGTCCTTGTCTTCTATGCACAAACAATTGGTTCAAACAGTATCTGAGCAAAAGGAGTCGTTGCTCTCTTTTTGGGAGCAGCAACATAGAGATAGACCGGACTCAGTAGCATTGATATATGGCAACGAGTATCTCACGTATGCCGAACTGAGTCGACGTGTCGAGCACATGGCATACTTTTTACAGTCCCAGGGGGTTGGACCAGATATACTTGTCGGCCTATGTATGGAACGCACACCTGTGCTTGTGATTGGTCTACTGGGTGTGCTCAAGGCTGGTGGGGCCTATGTACCACTCGATCCGGCCTATCCGCCAGAGCGACTAGCCTATATTCTGGAGGATACACAAGCGCCATTGCTCCTGACCGAGAGCACACTGGTCAACAACCTGCCAGCATTGCACAAACATGTGATGTGTCTTGATAGCATGTGGAACACTATTGAACAGGAAGCCCCAGGGACCATTCCACAGACTGTGCAAGCGGCCAGTCTGGCGTATGTCATCTACACATCAGGGTCAACTGGTAATCCTAAGGGGGTGGCCATTGCACATCATAGCGTTCGTGAGTTTATTGCGTGGGCCTGTCACACATTTTCACCTGAACAGCTTTACGGTGTGTTAGCGGGAACTTCAATCTGTTTCGATCTCTCAATCTTTGAACTACTGGTCCCATTAAGTAGTGGCACGACTGTTGTGCTTGCCCAGGATGTGTTCCAACTCCCGCAACTACCTGCCGCACACGGTGTAACCTTGATCAATACGGTTCCTTCGGCAATGAGTGGCCTGCTTCAATTAGACGGAGTCCCTGCCTCTGTTCGCACGGTGAATCTCGCTGGTGAACCACTTCCACTACCGCTGGTACAGCAGATCTATGAACATACATTGGTTGAGCAGGTATATAATCTGTATGGCCCAAGTGAAGATACCACCTATTCGACTTATGCTGCCATTTTGCCCGATAGCAATAATACACCGCCCATCGGTCACCCGGTCAAGAACACACATACATATGTTCTGCGTGACGATTGGCAGCTAGTCGCGCCACAGACCGCTGGTGAATTGTACCTTGGCGGGGCAGGTCTGGCGCGGGGGTATCTCTACCAGCCGGCGCTCACGGCTGAGCGATTCCTGCCTGACCTGCTGAGTACGGTACCCGGCGCTCGTATATATCGCACTGGTGATCGTGTGGTACAACGCGAAGATACCACCCTCGCATTCCTTGGGCGAGTTGATCACCAGGTCAAAATACGTGGCTATCGGATTGAACTGGGTGAAATTGAGTCTGTGCTAATCCGTCATCCAATGGTAGTGCAGGCGATTGTGCAGGCATGTACCGATGACAAAGGCTTGCAGTATCTGGCTGCATACGTTAAAACCAGTGGCATCAGGAAGCTCTCGTTGGCCCATATACGTCGCTTTCTCCATACATATCTGCCAGAATACATGTTGCCATCGGCTTTGATGCTACTTCGGGAATTCCCCCTCACACCCAATGGTAAGGTAGACCGTGCTGCGTTACCTGCACCAGAACCAGCACAGGTTGCCGATGTGCCATTCATAGCGCCACGCACACCCGTTGAGGTGGTTGTTGCAGCAATGTGGGGGGAAGCATTGTCGATATCACAGATTGGAGTGAGAGATAACTTTCTGGATTTGGGCGGGCATTCCTTACATGCAACACAAGTTGTCTCGCGTGTACGTCAGCTATTCCAAACGTCGTTAACTGTGCAACAACTCCTTGCCCATCCGACAGTTGAGACACTGGCTGATTATCTGGTTACGACAGAACTTCAGCCTGGCCGGACACACAAGATTGCACAGGCACTGCAACGATTGAAACATATGTCTATGTCAGAAAAACAACACATACTACAGCAGAAACGTGGTTAGCGAGGAAGAGCACCTATGGACCTAGAGCAAGATATGTCAGATCTATCCGCTGAAGAACTTGAATTGTTGAGCTATATGCTTGAAGAGGCTGGTGTTGATGTTGGTCAGCAACAAACGATCCCACGTCGCACACACAACGAGAATCTACCACTTTCCTTTGCCCAGGCGCGATTGTGGTTTCTCGATCAGCTTGAACCAGGTACACCAGCCTATAATATTACGTTTGCTTTGAAACTGACTGGTGTGATGCATACGGCTCTATTCGTCCGCTGTTTACACATGATTGTGCAACGCCACGAAATCCTACGAACCAGCTTCGCTGTGGCAGATGGCAATCCCATTCAGGTAATCGTCCCAACTTCTGAACTTCACGTACCATTGATTGATCTACAAGGTATTACCTATGATGATCGTGAGCCTCTGGCACAACAATGTGTCTATTACGCAGCACAACAGTCTTTCAATCTTGCCAGGGCCCCCTTGCTACGGGCAGCGCTTGTGCGTCTGACGAATGATGAACATATCGTCTTACTCATCATTCATCACATTGTTTTTGATGGTTGGTCGACCGGCATACTAATGCGGGAACTCCTTATATTGTATAACGCACTCGTATCGAACGAATCAGTGACGCTGCCCGAGTTGCCCATCCAATATGCTGATTTTGCACTATGGCAACAAAAACAATTCCGCAATGAGTCTATGCAAGAGCAACTGGTCTATTGGCAAGAAAAACTTGCTGATACTTCGTTGATTCTTGATCTACCAACGGATTATTCACGTCCACCAGTACAAACCTTTCAGGGACACAATTACCGTTTTCATCTGCCAGCTTCTACTGTTGATGGTCTGCAATCGCTTGGTCAGCGCGAAGGTACAACGTTGTTTATGACGTTGATGACCGCTTTTATGACCTTGCTGTATCGCTACACACAACAGCAGGATCTACGGGTTGGTTCACCCATTGCGGGACGGCGTGTCCACGAACTGGAAGGATTAATCGGGTGTTTTGTCAATATGTTAGTTATGCAATCAACCCTGAAGGGACAACTACCGTTTCGAGAGGCACTTCAGCAGGTACGTGAGATGGCTCTGGAAGCATTTGCGAATCAGGATCTGCCTTTTGAGCAATTGGTGGAGGAACTTCAACCAACACGCGATATGAGCCGTAACCCGCTGTTTCAGGTGATGCTGGTACTACAAAACGCACCCACTATAAACCTGGAACGTGCTGGGTTACGCTTTGAACCAATCGAATTTGAACGTACGAATGCGCGTTTTGATCTCAGCTTCTTCTTGCGTGAATTCCCCGATGGTGTACAGGGCATAGCTGAATACGCCTCCGATCTTTTTGATGAGGCAACTATTGCACGGTTGACCGATCATTTCCATAACATCCTTGAGTCAGTTATCAGCAATCCTGATCAACGCTTGAGCGATATTCCCATACTTAGTGTCAAAGAACAGCAGCAACTTCTGCACGACTGGAATGCCACAACTACTGCACTAATAGCGCACGACTCATTGGTGACGCTGTTTGAAACCCAGGTCGCACAGACACCGCATGCAGTGGCGGTTACTGACCAACACGAGACGCTGAGTTATGCGGCACTGAATGCTCAGGCCAACTGTTTGGCACATCATCTGCAAGCACTTGGTATTGGCCCTGAGGCGCGGGTGGCGATCTATGTTGAGCGCTCAACCGCATTGCTCATTAGTCTGTTGGGAGTGCTCAAATCTGGTGGGGCGTATGTCCCGCTTGATCCGACCTACCCACCCGATCGGGTCGCCTTTATCTTGGATAACTCGCAGGCCCAGGTGCTGCTTACCCAAGAGGGATTGGCTCCAACGTTACCCCGTCACAATGCCCAGATAGTCTCCCTGGAGCGTGATGCAGCAGCCATCGCACAGCAACCAAAGCGCAATCTTCCACACGCTCTAACACCGACACACATAGCATACACCATCTATACATCGGGCTCGACAGGTCTGCCCAAAGGAGTGCAGATTCCCCATCAGGCAGTGGTGAACTTCGTACAGGCCATGGCCAAACAGCCAGGTATCACCGCGCAGGATCGCCTGCTTGCGGTCACGACAATCGCTTTTGATATTGCCGTCCTTGAACTCTTTTTGCCGTTGATATCTGGAGCACAGGTCATCATCGTTGATCGCGCGACGGCTGCCGATGGGGAAACTCTCACAGACCAATTGGCGACACACCAGGCCACGCTGCTCCAGGCGACTCCAGCCATGTGGCGGCTGTTGCGCGAAACTGATTGGCAACCCAGTGCTTTGTTGCGACAATTATGTGGTGGGGAAGCAGTCGCCCCTGATCTGGCTCAGGCACTGTGCACCAATGACAGTCAATTGTGGAATATGTATGGCCCCACAGAAACCACGGTCTGGTCGGCCACACGCCCTATTTCCGCTGGCGAAAACCCTGTGTTGATTGGTGGTCCGATTGATAATACACAGTTATATATTCTGGATGACTTCTTGCACCCGATGCCCATAGGTATTCCTGGTGAACTCTGTATTGGTGGTGCAGGGTTAGCACGTGGGTATGCCACACGTCCAGCGCTCACTGCCGACCGATTTGTGGCACATCCGTATACCGATCATCCTGGTGAGCGGCTCTATCGCACCGGCGACCGTGCACGCTATCGTTGTAACGGCACTATTGAGTATTTAGGACGACTTGATCATCAGGTAAAATTACGCGGCTATCGGATCGAACTGGGTGAGATCGAAGCCGTACTCATGCAGCATCCTGCTGTGCATATGGCGATTGCGCTGGTACGTGAAGATAGTACTAGTGATGCACAACTGGTTGCATATGTAACAGCACAGCAGGACCACCAACCTAATGCAGAGGAATTGGGAACCTTCCTCAGGCAAAAAGTGCCAGAATATATGATTCCAACCTTCTTTGTGGTGTTGGAAAGCCTACCAATGACCCCCAACGGCAAAGTGGATCGGCGTGCCCTTCCATCCCCCGATCAATCACCGTCAATGAAGCAGCGAACATATGTAGCACCACGGACGGTTGTAGAAGAAGTCTTGGTCATGATGTGGCGGAGTGTGCTCAATGTTGAACAGATCGGTGTGACCGATAACTTCTTTCAGATTGGTGGGCACTCACTCAAAGCGGCACGTCTGGTTGCCTTGATACGCAAAACATTTCAGATGGATATACCATTGCGACGGCTTTTCGAGATGACTACCGTTGCTGCGCTGGCCGAGTATCTGATTACACACGAGGCCAAACCAGAACAGACTGAAAAAATTGCCCAGATTTTTAAACGCATTCGTAGCACATCGGCAGAGGAGCGACAACAGGCATTGACTAAAAAACGTCAAGCCAGAACGTGATGTCAACGACATAGGAGTGAGCATAATGTATAGCGAAACTCATCGTGTGCACATACCAAGTCACCCCCCTCTTCACACGGTTGTGCAGTTTGTTGAGGCGCAAAGTGCCACAATACCTGATACGGTTGCGGTGGTCGCCGCTGGAGGGAGGCATCTGAGCTATGGTGTATTGAATCAGCGTGCCAATCGGTTAGCACACTATCTTCACCATCAGGGTGTGGAACCTGAGACTTCGGTAGGAGTTTACATGGCACGCTCATGTGACTTAATCATAGCGCTACTAGCTATTTTGAAGGCTGGTGGCGCGTATGCCCCGCTTGATCTCCATAGCCCACAAACACGCTTACGTCTTATCCTGAGGGATACCCAGATACCTATCGTGCTAACCCAGCAACTATTGTGCACGCAACTGCCATCGAGCAATGCACAGGTGGTATGTATTGATACTGATTGGAACACCATTGTACAGGAGCGACTTACTCCTTCTCTCAGTGATATACATCCTGCACAGCTTGCCTATATTATGTATACATCAGGTTCAACTGGCGTACCCAAAGGTGTTGCTGTATCCCATAAGGGGTTAAAAAACCTGATTGAATGGCACCAATGTGTGTATAATATGCCATCAGTTCAACGCGCAACGCATGTGGCAAACATTGCTTTTGATGCCTCTTTTTGGGAAATCTGGCCATGTCTCGCATCTGGTGCCACGCTCTGCCTGCCTGCTGAGGATGTATGTATGGCACCCTTGGCTCTGCGTGATTGGCTGGTAGAGCAAGCCGTGACGATCAGTTTTCTTCCGACTCCACTTGCCGAAGCGATGCTCGCACTTCCCTGGCCCACAGATGGGAACCTTACGACGTTGTTGACAGGTGGCGATCGCTTGCAGCATTACCCTGATACAAGGCATCCTTTTACACTCGTTAATCATTATGGTGTGACCGAGGCGTCGGTTGTTTCTACTGCCGGAGTAGTGTCGGCACGGGGCATAACATACGCTGTACCATCCATCGGGTATCCTATTCACAACACACACGTCTATGTGCTCAATCAGCAGTATCAGCAGATGCCTTCTGAAACCTCAGGAGGGCTATTTATTGGAGGTGTTGGCCTAGCACGTGGGTATTGGCAACAGCCAGCCCTCACCGCAGAGCGCTTTCTCCCAGATTTGTTTACCACTACCCCTGGTAGGCGTATGTACGATACGCGAGATACAGCGTATTATCAGACCGATGGCACGATCCATTTTCTTGGGCGGGAGGATCAGCAAGTACAAATGCGTGGCTATCGGATCGAATTAGGTGAGATCGAGTCGGCCCTTGTACTTCATACTGCTGTACACACAAGTGTAGTCTGCCTTTATACCACAGAAGAAGAGAATCAACAACTGGTCGCATATCTCATGACCACCAATGGAGAGTCACCAAACCTTAATGAGCTACGACAGTTTCTGCAAAACCATCTGCCTGATTATATGATTCCTGCCATATATATTACTGTGGAAAGCTTTCCATTAACACTCAATGGTAAAATAGATCGCACCACCTTGCCTGACCCAGGTACACTACGTACGACTGAGTATATTGCACCACGAACGCCACTAGAGGCCATTATTGCTGCTATATGGAATGATGTTTTGACTATAGGACCTGTTGGTGTCCTGGATAATTTCTTTAATCTTGGTGGTAACTCATTACAGGCAACCCAGATTGTGGCACGTTTACATCAGGTCTTTCGCTTGCCACTAACTGTTCGTCATTTATTAACCTACCCAACTATAGACTTACTAGCAAAGCATATGCTGGCAAATGAGACGCAGAGAGAACGTATTGAAAAAATCGCCTGTGCTGTACAACGCTTAAAAACTATGTCGCCATCAGAAAAACAACAGGTTCTGGAACACAAAAGATCCTATGTGTGAGGGTTATTTTTCATGGATTTAGATGCTTACGAAACAACTGGGCTATCACCGGAAGAATTAGAACTGCTTGCCTACATGTTAGAGGAGGAAGGAGTCGATATAGACGTAGAAAGAACTATTCTTCCACGTACAGAAAATGAACGTATTCCGCTTTCATTTGCCCAACAGCGGTTATGGTTTCTCGACCAGCTTGAACCCGGTCTTACTGCATACAATATTCCCTTTGCTCAACGCCTGACAGGACAGCTTAATGTTGGTATGTTTATACGATGTCTTCAGGCAGTGATCCAGCGCCACGAAGTTCTTCGCACCACATTTTCCTTTATGGATGGGCAGCCGGTACAGTCTATTGCACCAGATCTGTTGCTCAATGTTCCTGTTGTTGATGTTCAGCACATTCCTCAAGAAATACACGAGGAACTGGCTCGCCAGATGAGTACTTGGCTTGTCCAACGTTCTTTTGATCTGACACAGGGGCCACTGATTCGTGCGATGCTCGTGCGGCTTGACCCACATGAACATGTGATGCTCTTGTCTGTGCATCATATCGTATTTGATGGTTGGTCTGTCAGTATTTTTGCCCGTGAACTGGTGGCGCTCTATGATGCCTATAGCATAGGAACACCTGCTGCATTGCCTGCGCTCCCAATACAATATGCCGATTTTGCCATCTGGCAACGACAATGGCTTCAGGGCGAAGTCCTCGAAACCCAACTTGCGTACTGGCGACACCAGTTGGAGGGTACCTTACCAGTGGTACAACTGCCAACCGATTATCCACGCCCTCCGATACAAACTCATCGTGGGGGACATATTCTTACGCAGTACCCCATCACCTTATCTGAACAGCTACAGGCATTAGGACAACAAGAAGGCGCTACGCTTTTTATGACATTGTTAGCAGCCTTTCATACCCTCTTGTATCGCTACACCGGGCAAGAAGATCTTATTGTCGGTTCGCCCATTGCCAATCGTGACTTTGTAGAACTGGAACCACTTATTGGTTTTTTTGTCAATACGCTGTTATTACGTACCCGTCTTTCAAATCGTACTACCTTCCGCGCTGTATTACAGCAGGTGCGTAATGTGACGCTTGAAGCGTATGCTCACCAAAATATCCCTTTTGAACAACTGGTAGATGAATTACAACCTGAGCGAAATTTGAGCTATTCACCGCTTTTCCAGGTGATGTTTATCCTCCAAAATACCCCGCTTCCAGCATTTGATCGTTTGGATCTCCACATGAAACCGCTACACCATGACAGCGGAAATGCCAAGTTTGATATAACGTTGTCACTAGTTGAAACAGCAACCTCGTTGAATGCCTCTCTGGAATACAATCTGGACCTCTTTGATCGTGTGACCATTGAACGATTCGTGCGGCATTACCACACATTGCTACAAGGTATTCTAGACGATCCGGCGCGACCAGTCGCCCACCTTCCGTTGCTATCGGACAGTGAATATCACCAGTTGACGATAGACTGGAATACGACTAAAACACCATATCCTCAAGACATATGTATCCACCAGTTGTTAGAAACACAGGTTGATCAAACTCCAGATGCGATTGCTGTTGTTTGGGAAATGAGCCAGCTTACTTATGATGCACTCCAGCAGCGTGCCGCTTGTCTTGCCGCATATTTATGTGTGCACGGTGTGGGTCCAGAAACGCTGGTTGGTCTCTGCGTGGAGCGCTCCCTCGATCTGATGGTTGGCGTATGGGGTATCCTTAAAACAGGCGGGGCTTTTGTCCCCCTCGATCCAGCCTATCCTGAAGCGCGATTGGCTTTTATGCTCGGCGATACACAGGCAGCATGTGTTGTAACGCAGGAACGCATTGTGCCTCATCTACCCGCAAGTCCCGCCCATGTAATCTGCCTGGATACTGACTGGCCGATCATTGCACAATCGCTTGGTGGAGGTATCTGCGATACGGTTCAGCCAGCCAATACTGCCTACATCATCTACACGTCTGGGTCGACAGGCCGCCCGAAAGGTGTCCAGATTCAGCACACCTCGCTTGTGAATTACATTGTGGCAAGTCGCAGGGATTTTGGTCTCCAGTCGACGGATCGTCTGTTGCAATTTGCTTCGATCAGCTTTGATACAGCGGTTGAAGAAATCCTGCTCTGTTGGGCCAGTGGGGCCACGCTTGTCCTTCGTACCGATACCATGCTTGGCTCGGTGTCTGGCTTTCTCCAGGCATGTAGTTTGCTTGAGATTACCGTGCTCGATCTGCCAACAGCCTACTGGCATCAGATTGCTGCGGAAAGTGCTGCTCAGAGATTACCCTTACCTACCAATCTGCGCGTTGTAGTTATTGGAGGTGAGCAAGCCCTGCCTGATCGGGTAGCGCAGTGGAATCACTACACTGATCGAGATATCCGTCTGTTTAACACCTATGGACCTACCGAAACAACCATTGCGACGACTTGCTGGGACTTGTCAGCCGGGGCATCGAACCCGGCTACGCCTGACCACGAAGCGCTTATTGGTCGCCCCATCGCCAATACGCAGATGTATGTGCTGGATACACAGTTCCAACCTGTTCCCGTTGGCGTGTCTGGTGAATTGTGTGTTGGTGGCGACGGTCTATCCCGTGGGTATTTGCATCGTCCCGCCGTGACTGCCGAACGTTTCGTTCCCAATCCGTTTGGGGCAAAACCGGCCAGCCGTCTCTACCGTACCGGCGACCTGGCACGTTATCGCCCATATGGTGCGCTTGAGTTTCTCGGACGTCTGGATCATCAGGTGAAACTCCGTGGTTTTCGGATCGAAGTGGGTGAAATCGAGACTACACTCACCCAACACAGAGCCGTGCACGATGCAGTTGTCCAACTCACAACCTACGGCCCCGATGATCACCGTCTGGTAGCCTATGTTGTGCCAACTGCCGATCAGTCCGTGACATCACCGCAGGCAGAACATGCACTTATGACACAGCTCCACGAGCAACTCCACACACGTTTGCCACACTATATGATACCTGGGATGTTTGTCATTCTGGATCAGCTTCCACTAACATCAAATGGCAAGATCGACCGTCGTGCACTGCCTGATCCTATGCTGTCTACTCCTGATACTACCGATTATTTTGTGGCTCCACGTAATCCGACCGAAGAACTACTGGCACACTTATGGATGCAAATTCTTAAACGTGAGCAGGTCGGTATCCACGATAATTTCTTTACGCTGGGAGGACATTCGCTCCTCGCAACACAACTGGCTGCACGAATTCGTGACACCTTCAAGGTTGAGCTACCGTTACGTACCATTTTTGAGTCGCCTACAGTAGCGGCACTCGCCCGGCGGTTCTTGTTGCTATCAAACGATCATGGTTCCCACATACTACTTGAGCCAGCCTCCCGTGAGCGAGAATTGCCACTGTCATTTGCCCAGCAGCGGTTATGGTTTCTCGATCAACTGTCTCCTGGATTATCTAATTACAATATTCCTTTGGCCATACGACTCACTGGCCAGCTTGATCTGGACGCACTCCAGCAGAGTTTTGACCACCTCATCGTGCGACATGAGGTGCTACGGACCACGTTTCAACCAGTGCAAGGGCGCCCAACGCAGGTTATTGCAACAGAACTTGTAGCACCAATAGCCATTGTTAATCTGCAACATACATCTTTGGAAACACAATCCACGGAAGCTAATCGACTGATGCAAACAGTGGCACAGCAACCGTTTGATCTTGCTCGAGGGCCGTTGATACGGATGTCTCTGATATATCTTGATGAGCACAAACAGGTCCTGGTGCTGGTACTTCATCATATCATCGCGGACGCCTGGTCGCTGGACATATGTGTCCGTGAACTGGCGATGTTGTATGAGGCGTTTACCTCTGGCACACCAGCAGTGCTCCCTGACCTCCCGATTCAGTACGCCGATTTTGCCGTATGGCAGCGCACATGGCTGCAGGGAGCTGTTCTCGAGCAACAGCTTGGCTATTGGAAAACGCAACTTGGTGGAGAATTGCCAGTCTTGGCTTTGGCGACTGACCGCCCCCGACCACCAGTCCAGACCTTTCGTGGTGCACGCCAGTCCATCACTTTACCAGACACTTTGCGTGGAGCTCTCATTTCGTTGAGCCAGCGCGAAGGAGTGACTCTCTTCATGACTCTGTTGGTAGCTTTCCAGAGTCTGCTGATGCGCTATAGTGGTCAACGAGATATGCTGGTCGGCACCCCTATTGCCGGACGCACACACACGGAAGTAGAAGGACTCATTGGCTTTTTTGTCAATACCCTGGTGCTGCGTACACAGTTTGACGTTACTTCCAATTTTACGATGCTCCTTCGACAGGTGCGCGAGATTACGCTGGAGGCGTATGCTCACCAGGATCTGCCATTTGAACGCCTGGTGGAGGAAATCCATCCCCATCGAGATCTTAGCCGCTCCCCTTTATTTCAGGTCATGTTTGCCTTGCAGAATGTACCCACTGATGTGTATGAATTACCTGGTCTCACCATGCAACCTGTACCAGTGCATACTAGTATGGCACAATTCGATCTTGCGCTGGCAATGATCGATTATGAGGGTGAGCTGCGCGGAACGCTTACTTACAATGTTGATCTTTTTGATCCGACGACTATTGCGAATATGCGCCTGCATTTCCAAACACTACTGGAGCATGCCGTGGCACATCCAGCGTGTGCTGTCGTCAATCTGCCTCTCCTTACCACAACAGAGCGACAACAACTGTTGGAGTGGAGCAGTAGTGCACATTTTGCAGTTGACGAAGTTGGCATCCATCAGCTTTTTGAAGCGCAAGCCACACAGACCCCTGATGCGGTTGCCGTAATCCATAGGAATTCTCAGCTTACCTACGCGACTCTCAATCGGTGTGCGAATGCGCTTGCCCAATATTTGCAGACACATGGGGTAAAGCCTGGCTCTTTGGTTGGCGTATGTACCTTACGAACCCCAACCCTGCTCGTTGGGATCTTGGGTATTCTCAAAGCTGGTACAGCCTATGTGCCGCTCGACCCTACCTATCCTACAGAACGAATGTCATTTATATTGGCTGATACCCAAGCAACCATGGTACTGACCGAGGAACAGATCGCTGACGCGCTTCCAGTCGATGAGACGTTTAAGCTATGCCTGGATGCTACATGGGAGTCGATCGCAAACACAAATCACCCAAATCCCCCTGATAGAGTGGTATCAGACCAAATAGCCTATATTATTTACACCTCTGGGTCGACAGGGAGACCAAAAGGTGTGGCGCTCACCCATGGCAATGCCACCGCTTTCCTGCATTGGGCCCTCCAGACCTATACCCCCACACAGTTGCAAGGCGTGCTTGCCGGCACCTCTGTGTGTTTTGACCTCTCAATTTTCGAACTGTTTGTGCCTCTGAGTTGTGGTGGGACCGTAATCCTGGCCGATGATGTGTTACAACTGTCCCAGATCGATGCGCGAGATCGGGTCACGCTGATCAATACAGTGCCATCTGCCATTGCGGCGTTGCTGCGTATCAGCACTCTGCCCGAGTCGGTTCATACTGTTAATCTGGCCGGTGAACCATTGCCGCGCTTTACAGTTGATCAGCTGTATGAACAACCAATGATCCAGCATGTGTATAATCTGTATGGCCCCAGCGAAACCACGACCTACTCAACCTATGCACACATCCCACAGACAGAAGGGTTGGCACCAACTATCGGGCGACCTATTGCGAATACGCAGGTCTATGTGCTGGACGCGCAGTTAGAACCTGTACCCAATCGTATTGTCGGCGAACTGTATATTGGTGGTGCTGGTGTGGCACAACAGTATTACAATCGACCTGCCCTAACCGCAGAGCGATTTATGCCCAATCCACTTAGCTCGCAAGCAGGATCGCGGTGGTACAAGACTGGCGATCTGGCACGTTATAAAGCCAATGGTATAATTGAATTTCTGGGACGTAGTGACCATCAGGTGAAGATTCGCGGCTTTCGGATTGAACCTGGTGAGCTTGAGCATGCGTTCCTTCAGCATTCAGCCATTCAGGAAGCAGTTATTCACATTGGCGAAGATGCTACCGGCTCGCCTCAACTGATTGCGTATCTTGTTCCAAAACAGTTGTCTACGTGCTCTTCGGAGGACAACCGTACTACACAGACACACGCACTTCGTCGACATTTGCAAACAACGCTCCCCGCCTATATGCTGCCATCAGCAATCATCTGGCTCGAAGCACTGCCACGGACACCCAATGGAAAAATTAATCGCCATGCACTACCTGCACCTGATGGACAACGTACCACCACTGTCGCCTATGTGGCACCACGCACACCCATCGAGTCTACCATTGTAGCTATCATGAAACATGTGCTCAATCTCAAGCAGATTGGCGTCCACGATCACTTTTTCACGCTTGGAGGGCATTCGCTGTTGGCGACCCAGCTCATAGCGCATGTAAATGATAGCTTTCAAGTCGATCTGCCCCTTCGCGCTGTATTCGAATCCCCTACGGTAGCAGAACTGGCTGAGGCTATTGAAGCAGCCCAATGGGTTGCCAGATCGGTCGAGCTTGAGTCTGACGATGAGGACATGGAAGAAGGAGAGCTATGAGAACGCCCGAATTGCTGGCACAACTCCAACGCCTTGGAGTGCATTTCTGGATGGACGGTGAACGATTGCGATACACGGCTCCCAAAGGCGTCATCACTCAAGAGATGCGTACAGAGTTGGTAAGTCGCAAGGAAGATATTATGCGCTTTGTTCGCAAAGCTGCACAGACGCCAAACACCACCACATCACCGATCCTTGTTGCGTTGCGGGATACACCGCTACCACTGTCGTTTGCCCAACAACGATTATGGTTTATCGAGCGATTGTCGCCCGGTTTATCGGGCTACCATATTCCAGTGATTGTGCGTCTGAATGGGAAACTGGATGTACAGGCACTGGAACAAAGCTTTTTGACCATCATTAATCGCCACGAATTGCTCCGCACCACGTTTCATGAGGTAGCCGGTCAACCCATTCAGATTATTGCACCAAATGCGCTATGGTCTCAAACCATTATCGATCTTTCTGCCTACGCAGCACATGTGCGCGAGACCGTAGCGCGCCAACAGATCATTGGTGTTATCAGACAACCCTTTGATCTATCAGAAGGCCCCTTGCTACGCATGCTGCTTATACGCCTTGATCCACGAGATCATGTGTTGGTGCTCACGTTGCACCACATCATCGTGGATGCGTGGTCGCTTGATGTTCTTGTGCGTGAATTGACCGTGTGCTACACGGCGTTTATGCGCGGCGAAGCTGTCGTACTACCAGATCTCCCGATTCAGTATGGTGACTTTGCCGTCTGGCAACAGCAATGGCTACAGAGTGAGACGTATCAGCAGCAACGAACGTATTGGAAGCAGCAACTTGTTGGTCTACCACCATTTCTCGAACTGCCGACCGATTATCCACGACCGCCAGCGCAAACATTTGCCGGAGCACACCAACGTGTGGTGATTGAACCAACTGTGCGTGATCGTTTAATGGCATTGGGGCAGCAAGAACAGTGTACCGCATTCATGACATTATTAGCGGTGTTTATGACGTTGCTGACACGGTACACCAGACAGGAAGACCTTGCGGTTGGATCACCCATTGCCAATCGTGATCGCACCGAGCTTGCAGGCTTAATCGGCTTGTTTGTCAATACCCTGGTGTTGCGTGCCGGCTTTGCTGATCGTCCAGACTTTCGCACTATGCTTCGCCAGATACGAGCTACCGTACTTGATGCGTTTGCCCATCAAACCTTGCCGTTTGAGCGATTGGTGGAAGAGCTGCAACCACCACGCGATCTGAGCCGTACACCACTGTTCCAGGTAATGTTTGTGTTACAACACGCTTCCACAACGACGTACGAACTTCCTGATCTGAGGTTGTCATTGCAAGGATTTGATACAGAAACGGCCAAATTTGATCTGATGCTATCATGTGTCGAGCGCGCAGATGGTCTGGTTAGCACATTTGAGTATGCCACTGATCTTTTTGATCATACCACGATAACGCGTATGCTTGGCCATTTTGAGACGCTGTTGACAGGTATCATTGCTCATCCCAACCGATGCATAAATGATTTGTCGCTACTCACGTCTGCCGAGCAACATCAAATAGTGGTTGATTGGAATGATACCAAACAGACCTTTCCAGCAACCTGCGTCCACCACTTATTCCAACACCAGGTCGTTCAAACACCTGATACGGTTGCAGCCGTGTCTGATGGCATACATCTCACCTATGAAAGGCTCAACCAACGCGCCAATCAGGTGGCGCACTATTTAAAATCACAAGGCGTTGAGTTAGACAGCCGTGTGGGGGTCTATCTGGATCGTTCATTGGAATTACTGATCAGCGTTTTGAGCATACTCAAAGCCGGGGCAGCCTATGTCCCACTTGATCTTCACTATCCACCAGAACGGGTAGCATACATGCTGGACAATGCCCAGGCCCAGATGCTGCTTACCCAAACAGACCTGATTACCGCTGTTACGCAGACTATGCATCCGCAGGTTGTATGTCTGGATACGCAGTGGGATGCAATTGAATTGTTTGCAGACACTAATCCGGCAAGACGAGTCGTACCGGATAATCTTGCCTATGTCATTTATACATCAGGGTCGACGGGGACCCCAAAGGGCGTCGCCATGCCCCATCGGGCACTGGCCAATCTTCTGTTGTGGCAACGCAATGTGTTGGCGGCACCAGCGCGCACCCTCCAATTTACCTCACCAAGTTTTGATGTCTCCTTTCAGGAATGGTTTTCAACCTGGTGTACTGGTGGCACCCTCATCATGATTTCTGATACGACGCGTCGTGATCCTCTGGCCCTGACACAGTTTATCCATAACCAAACCATCGAGCGTTTGTTTGTACCGTTTGTCGCACTCCAACAGATAGCCGAAATAATGGATATGCAGCACGCATTTCCAGAGCATCTGCGTGAGGTTATTACGGCAGGTGAGCAGCTGCAGACAACCCCATCGCTCACCAGTTGGTTTGGCCACACCTCCAATACCAATCTGCATAATCATTATGGGCCTTCGGAAACGCATGTGGCCACGGCTTTTGCACTTCCAACAGACATCAACGAATGGACATCCCTCCCACCAATTGGCTGCCCGATCTCCAATACCTCTGTGTATGCATGTACCACGCAGATGCATCCTGTACCTATCGGTGTTCCTGGTGAACTCTACCTTGGTGGTGAGAGTCTGGCGCGGGGGTATCTCCATCGCTCGGGGCTTACGGCTGAACGCTTTGTGCCAAACCCATTTGCTCTGTCAGACGGCAATCCTGGCAGTCGACTCTACAAAACCGGCGATCTGGTGCGTTATCAACCTGATGGTGTGCTCGAGTTTCTGGGGCGTGCAGATCACCAGGTCAAAGTACGTGGATATCGAGTAGAACCAGGGGAGATCGAAGTCGCATTGGTACAACATCCGGCGATTTGTGAGGCGATCGTTGTCGTACACAAAGATGCTCATGGCTTAACACAACTAATTGCCTACGTTCTGTCTGCTCAGACAACCGCAGTATCTGTCAGCGATCTCCGTTCGTTTGTTCAATCCAAACTTCCAAGTTATATGGTTCCGGTCGCTTTTGCCTTTTGTGAGGCATGGCCACTCACACCGAGTGGCAAAGTTGATCGACAGGCATTACCAATGCCAGAGATGCTGGAGATAACTAGACAAGATACGTTGGTTAGTCCTCGTGATACGCTCGAATGGCAACTGGTACGTATCTGGGAAACGCTCTTGCAGCGACAGCCGATAGGTATCACTGACGACTTTTTTACTTTGGGTGGTCACTCGTTGCTGGTGGCCCGCCTGATGGCACAGATCCAGCAGCAGTTTGGTCAGAGTTTGCCATTATCGATCATCTTTCAAGAAGCAACTATTGAGCACATAGCGCGAATAGTGCGTCAAAAGCGTGGACAGCATTGGACGCCCATTGTCGATATGCGGCCAACTGGTAATAAATCACCTTTCTTCTGTATACATCCCGGTTCAGGACAGGTGCTCTGCTATCTTGACCTAGTGCAGGCGCTTGATGCCAACCGACCTTTTTATGCTTTCCAGGCGGCGGGGCTTGATGGCCAGCGTGAGCCGTTGATGTGCGTTGAAGATATGGCAACGTGTTATATCGACGCACTCCAGTCGATACAACCAGAGGGTCCGTATTTTCTGGGCGGGTGGTCATTTGGGGGCGTTGTTGCATTTGAGATGGCACAACAACTTCAGTCCTGTGGGTATGAGATTGCGGTACTCGCACTCATTGATAGTTGGGCTCCTACACCGCGGCATGCGGTATTAGATGACGATACAGTAGTATTGGCCTGGTTTGTGCGCGATCTGGGAAAAATCCTGGGGCAGCAGATCACAGTATCGTACGAGGATTTATGTAATAGAACGCACGATCAACAGTTGCAGATAGTGCTTGAACATATGCGTGCGACTCATATACTACCCGATGATATAGGTCTTCAACAGATTGGCCATTACGCAACCGTCTTTACCAACAATATACGTGCAACTAACACATATGCACCTCAGCCTTACGCTGGCAATGTGGCGCTGTTTCGGGCTGATGAGCAACCCACAGACGATGGGATGGATGCATGGTTGGGATGGAGAACATATATCACCAATGAGATAACTATCTCTACCATACCGGGCAACCACTACACCATGGTCAAACCACCACACGTACAGCTCTTGTCCAAGCAGTTGGATCAGTGTTTTGAGCAAGCCGATAGTACTTCATGGAAATGAGGGAAGTCAAACATGGCAACCGCTTCACCTGATGCGCGTTTATGGCGCAATCGTGATTTTAATATTTTCTGGGCCGGACGTACACTCTCTGCTTTAGGTGATGCCTTTGCACTGATTGCCTTACCGCTGTTGGTGTGGTCAAATACAGGTTCTGTCGCCCAGATGGGGTTGGTCACGAGTGCCTCGGGTGTAAGCCTCCTGATAACAGGTTTCTTTGCCGGAGTCATTGTTGATCGCGTTGATCGGCGCCTGTTTATGATTATATGCGATATCGCCCGCGCGCTTTTATATGCCTCGATACCATTGGTCTGGTGGTTTATCGGACCACAACTCTGGTTGCTTTTTGTGGTCGCAATCCTGGGTGCCGCATTGAGTATCTGTTTTCAGATAGCCTATACGGCAGCTATTGCTAATCTGGTTGACTATGATCAGATTACGGATGCGAATGGACGTCTACAAACAACGGTTGCTTTAGCGGCGGTGGCTGGCCCAATGTTGGCAGGAGTAGTTTCTGGACGTTTTGGGCCAGCCACCGCGATTGGTATTGATGCATGTACGTTTTTGATCTCAGCATTCTCACTCAGTCTCATTCGGCTACGCAAGATGGCCCCAACACAGAATACAACCACATCGATAGAACGTCCCTCGAATCGGTTCGAAGAGATGAGCGCCGGATTTCGCTTTGTGTTGCATGAACCTGTGTTACGGGCAGTTGCGCTTATTTTCTTCCTGTTTACACTCGTCGCGTCAGGAGGCTACGATCTCTTTATCTATCATCTCAAAACCAATCTCGAACAGGGTGATTATGCGGTTGGAACGGTTTTTGGTGTCGCAAGTCTGGGAGCGATCCTTGGTGGTCTCCTCGCGCCTCGTTTACGAAGACGCTGGGGTTTTGGCGCCTGTTTTCTAGGCAGCATGGTTGTGGAGGGTCTGGCCATCCTCCTAATTGGTTTCGCACCTACCGTGCCACTTATCGCATTAGCAGCAATGGTCATGGTGTTTGCCAATACGGTGAAGCTGATCAACTCTTTTTCGCTCCGGCAGCAAATGACACCAGATCATTTGCTTGGGCGTGTCACCGCCGCATTTTGGTTGGTTATTCGGGCACCACGTCCACTTGGTGCTGCGGCTGTTACGGCTCTGGGAGCGCAAATAGGCGCACCAACGGTCATCGTGCTCATCGGAGCAGCTGGTTTTTGTATTGCACTCTTTGGCCTCTTCACACCTGCACGAATCCGACATCCTGAACAAACGAATCCATAACGTTTTCAATACCTATGCCAACTTGGTGGGGTCATCTGCACTTTGGGGATCAGGAGACATGTAGATGAACACCGACGGTGATAGATGCTCACCGGAAATGTTCCACAGATGAGTTGCTTTTTTCTCTACACCAGCACGAGAAGAGCTCTCTTTTCGGTCGAACAGACCAGTGAGAGTACCTCCCATATTCGATGTTGTTGGCGACGTCTTGCTCAACCACGGTGCGCTCGCAATGGAATCATCTCTCGTCGCTGCGGTCCCGGCCCCTGCGAGCTAGGAGGCTCCTGATGCGGAGACCTACGCGGCGTACGGCTCTTCCCGACACCACGGCGCGTGTCGCATGGACGGTATGTGCCAAGGGAAATCTCCTGATGATATGGCGCGCTACCCGTGGTCCTCCTGGCGAGGATTCTTGCGGTGCTGACCGCGCTCCCTGCCTGGGACCACCTGCCGAACGTCCGGTGCGGTTCGCCCTGGTCACGCTGCGGACGTTCACAGAACCCTTAACCGACCGTGCCGCTGCTGATACCGTGCGGGGGCGGATCGACGGGACGTATGCCTGACTTTACTGGCCTACGGACCATCATCCAACCAACCGAGGAACTGGGGTGGCTTTCAGGAGTCCAACACCATCTCCGGCACGACGGCACTCAACCTCTGGTATTGCTTCACCGAGCCAGATGGGGCGACCGCCGCCGGTGGCGACCCATCCGTGTGGTATCAGCCGCTCTGCTTTCATGATCACCATCGACCCATCATACTGGTGGATCTGTACGATCCCATCACTGGGTGCCAGCTCCGTCTGGTCCCCTGCCACCACGTGACCATTGCCTTTGATCAGTAATCCAGCCCAGAGCCATCGACGATTAGTCTATCTTGGTTGGGCGTTGGCATTAGCAGCTGCACCAAAGATAACCTATATCATTTCCGAAGATACCAAGTCTCCTCTTGTTTTTGACGCGGTACGGACCTTTTTGGAAGAGCAACAGCCACCACCAACCAATTGGTTGGCGACTAAACCTCCAGTACCAACTGGATCGCAAGCACTCAATTCTCTTTGGCTTCACGGGGGAACTCCACGATGGCGACCTAGTGCAGTGCGATGATGACAGCATATCCGCTGGCGCACGGTTTTGTGCTACCAGGCGTCGTTTGTGATAGCGCACTCGTCGCTGCACGCACCCGCAGTGCGCCTGAGCGGTTGACCACACTCAAGGTCACCACAACGGCATACGCGGGAGCGCGTGTGGATCGCTCTACTGCTTAGCGTACCTTTTCATTCCATTACTACTCACACCCCATGTTCACCAGATGGGTAATAGTAGCTTGCTAATTGATTTTCGTGGGTCAGGTGGCTCGAGCGGGAACAACACAACGCTCGGCATGCGCGAGGCAGACGATATGGTCGCTGCTTTCGCATATGCTCAACAACAATGGCCGGAGCAGCCAATCATCTGTATGGTGTATCAATGGGAAGTTCCGCCATCCTCCGTGCAGTTGCGTTGCATGATCTCGATCCTGATGTGCTTATTCTGGAAGGGGTTTTTGATCGACTCACCACTACAACACGTCACCGTTTTGCTGCCTTCGGTGTTCCGGTATTTCCTGCCACAGAGTTATTGCTCTTCTGGGGCAGTGTACAGATGGGATATAACGGATTTCGTCATAATCCAGTTGGGTATGCCTGACATGTAGTGTGTCCAACGTTGCTGCTGTACGGCGGGATCGATCCGTGGATCATGGAGGACGAGGCACTGGCAATTGCGGATCAGTTTCGCGGAAGCACAGAGGTTGTGAAAGTGCCAGGTGCAGGTCACGAGATGCCCTTTGTCCATCTTGCCCCCAACTCTGAGTTACCACAGTTGGGAGATTTTTGCACATGGCTGAGGAGGGGTGGTTATAACTGAGTACAACACCTATCCGCTCCCAAAAACTTAGCGAATTTTATCCACGAATACAGGTGAGGACACACAACAGTATGTTTACCATCCCCATGTACCTGCACCACCTTTGAATGGTCCAACAATATCGCTGGTTATCCAGCCTCCGTAAAAGTCGCCTTCCTGCGTTTGTACCCTTTCACCATCAATGTAGCACACATCCATTTTGCCAGGATAGATAGCCAGATAGTCTTTAAGACTCGCAAACGACGGAACCGGATTAACATAGTACCAAGCGACATTCTCAATCGTTTGATCATCAACAGTGAGTGTGTAGTATGAGGCTGCCCCTTTCCACTCACAAAATGAGCGATGGTTTGTGGGCGTAAAATACCCCATTTGTACGTTCTCTGGGGGAAGGTAATATGTTGGTGGATGGCTGGTTTCTAAGACACGTTTCGCATTACGTGTATCAGCAATCATAACGCCATTGAAAATAACCTGAATATGTTTGGTTGAGTCTTCCAGACGCGGTGGTCGTGGATAGTCCCAAACCGATTCTTGTCCGGGTCCTGGCTCGATACGTTTTATTCGCTGCATATAATCAACCTCTCAATGCGTTATAAAAGCCCACAGTGTATGCTCCGTGGGCTTTCCGAACAGTATTCATAGGGAATCTACGTATCAGGGAGTTTGGAAGATCTCACCTTGCGAGAGTTCTTTTTGTTCTACTCCATGGGCCGGAGCAAGCGTCAGGCGTTTATCTGTTGCTTCCTCAACACGCATACGGCTCCACAACATGGGGTGATAGTGTCCTTCAAGCCATGGTTGCACAAAATCTGCGTAGTGTTGGCTCGCAGGGTGACCTGACTGGCCCGTTGGATGAATGCTCAGACTACGATCCCAATCAGCAGTATCACAGATCTGGCGATACGAGGCCCCCGTGTAGCGTGGCCCGCCAACAAACCTTTGTGGCAGATACCCCATACACACCGTATCGATGTCTCCCCCGGTTGGAAATGGGCCACGGTTAAATATGGGTGCGAGAGCCGGTACAGCACTCAACGGATGGCGCAAGGTTAAGGTGTGAAACCGTCCATAGCGCCAGGTTTGTACATTATCACCATAAAACTCGCGTAACTCAGCAATGGTTGCATTCCATGCTTCTGCTATCACATCATCCCATGTATGTAGATCTGGAAGCCAGGTATCTTCTCGTCGTAACATACGGTCGATAACAGATGGCAATGCGCGTATCAAAAACCTTTCGGATGGGAGCGTTGCCAGCATCCCCAAACCAGTAATCAATTCACACGACTCAGAAACCTCCGCATACGCAATTGACTGTAAGTGACCACGAAATACGGTATAAATCGTGCCACCAATACTATCCACACTGAGTTCCCCATCCCAGGTTGCCAGGGCGTTGCGAGCTTGCTGTGCAACTGATGACACCACGGGAAGACGACCAGTTAATGCTGCCAGAGCTAAACCGGGGAGACTCCGCACATCGCTGTGCATCTTTTCAAATGAACGTGTATCATGTTGTGTGGTTTGTTCAAGTAACTCATAGATGCGTTTTGCTCGATAGCCATTGAGCCACTCAGACGAGAGCGTGTGGGGATAGCCGACGCTCATAATGCGATTATTCGCAGTAACAATACATCCATCATCAGGATCAAGCATATGTGGTAGCTCTTCCGTAGCAACATATCCTGACCACTCATATTCACCTGTCCACGCAGGTACTGGCAAGCGCCCATCTCCTTTGGTACGGATAGGGACTCGTCCAGCAAGCGTGTAGCCGATATGCCCCTGCACATCGGCATAGACAAAGTTTTGGGTTGGGCCAGGCCAGAGACCAACGGCCCGACGAAAATGTTGCCAATCCCGCGCCTGATTGTAGGCGAGAATAGCATCAACCACCCGACCTGGTTCAAGTGCAGTCCAACGCAGTGCGTATTCTTCTGTATATTGCGGATCTTTAACCGTCGAGGTTTGCTGGTCTTGTGATGTAACCAGTTCGGTGATAATCGGTCCGTGACGTGTGAGACGAACCTCCTCAATGTGTGGCTCCGGTTCACCACGGACGGCAATTTCCTCACGAACCACCATAGCCTGCTCCCATTGGCTCTGAAACATGTATTGCGTAGGGTTTGCAGAGTCAAAACGTTCTATATACACATCTTGGACATCGGTCATACCATTCGTAATACCCCACGCAACCCACTCATTGTGGCCAATAATAACACCGGGACAGCCAGGAAAACTGGCTCCAGTGACATGGAAGTCTTTGCCAACCAAGTGATTTTCGTACCAGATTGAGGGAATTTGCAGCACAAGATGTGGATCATTGGCCAGTAGTGGCATACCACTCACTGAACGTTTTCCGTTCACCACCCACGCATTACTACCCTGTACTCCATCAGTACCATTCGCAGATAACGGCGATTGGGTTATATCACGGAGAAGGCTGGTACCTAGGTCAGAACGATAATTTACACCTTCCGGAATTGTAAGTGGATGATCACCTGGATAATGGACATCAAGCGCTTTCGCACGTTCTTCACCAACCAGAGTAACCATATGTGCACGCAGCACTTCCAATGGCCAATTCTCAGAGAGCCCTAACGCAATATATTTGCCCAGAGCTAATATATCAACAGGACGCCACACTTGTGGCCGGAAACGGAGAATGGAAAATTCAATGGGCAAACGTCGCGCATGCTGTGCAATATAGGTATTCACACCCTGTACATACGCCTCCACTGCTTCCCGTGTTTCATCAGAGAACAATGGTTCTTCCTGTTGTACTACACGGTTAAATCCCAGCATGCGAATATAGCGATCAACAGGAAGTACGGCACGCCCAAAGATCTCAGCCAATTGTCCGTGTCCCACACGTCGCTGAAACTCCATCTGCCAGAGGCGATCCTGAGCATGCACATACCCTTGGGCCATAAAGAGATCGCGGTTACTTGTGGCATAGATGTGTGGCACCCCCCAGTGGTCGCGCAATACTTGCACAGGTGCATCAAGGCCCACCAGTCGCTGTGTCCCTGTTTGTTTTGGCAACGGCCAGCACATTGCAGCAAATGTTCCGATACCTGCAATGCCGGCTGCTGCGCCGAGAGCGATCCCAACTGTTTTTCCTATCTGCGTCAGTGTCACCACATGAACCTCCGATGTACGTTATGTCCAAAACATTCTTACAGAATAGTGCATACAAGATAAGAAGTATATTGCCTGATACTTCTTACAAGAAACGATGCACCGTCTGCTAAATTCAGAGCAGACGGTTTTAGAACAATGTATCAACTTAGGAAAATATCTACTACACAACAAGCATATTCGGTCTATATTACGCAGAATCGGATGGAAGCGATGTCGCAATATCATACACCAACACTTGCACATCGATCCCCTCTTCAACCAGCAGATTAAGCGTTCGCTCTTGCGTTGCTGATTTGATCGTACCTTCATCCTGTGCTGGTGCATACGCACGAATAGCTGCACCATCGTCAGAACGTCGTTGAACCCGAATAACAACGTCTGGGCTAACTTCCTTAATGCGGTTGGTCAAATCTGTAATAGCTTCGTCCAATGTCATAGTGTGGACCTCCCCTAGCATGCTTCAATCAGATGAGTCCTTGCTTATTACACCTGTATCCAAACTTTATACCATAAAAGAAAAACGCTTTGTTTTCGATCAAGCTACGCCGCTCCATTATTCGCTAGATTCCGCTGTATCCGCGCAATAAACTCACTCAAAATCATAGCAGTAGCCCCCCAAACCTTATGTCCTGCAATGGCGAAGAATGGCACTTGTAACGTCATGCCCTGACGTTGCCATTGTTCGACTACCACACGTTGTGGATCAAGGAGTTCACGGATGGTAATTGTGATAACCTCTTGCACTTCGGCAACATTCACACGCAGATCAAGATGGTGCTTGCTAAACCCTACCACTGGCGTAATATAAAAATTACTTGGTGGAATATAGATGGGCGACAATGTCCCCCACACATCTATCGCTGTGGCGTCAATACCCAATTCCTCATAACCCTCACGTAATGCGGTCGCCGTGGGACTATCATCATCTGGATCAGTAGCACCACCGGGCAGCGATACTTCACCACTATGGGTGGATAATGTGTTACTTCGCACGGTGAGTGGTATCCGTAAATCGTGCATGTCAGGATAGAGCACTAGCAGGACCGCCCCCTTTCGACTTACCACACCTGTTGGAGGCTCGTGGCGCCGCAGATGGCGTCCTTCCATATCGGTAACGAGCAATAGCTGTTCGTGTGGAATGGGTGGTCCTGGTAGCAAGGCAGCACGAACGATGGTGGTCCATGTCAGCCAATCTTGCGGCAGGTACGTATCAGACACGTGTCTCAGGCTTTCTCGTGATAGTTATAGCGGTATGATTCATACTGAGCTGTCGCAGGCTTTATCAATATTGCCTGTCAATCCATGTTACAGAATGTATCCCCGTTTACGAGCTACTTCTTCTTTATGCTTCTTGAACATTACATCACGTTCTGTGCCTTTAAAGTCCTTTTCGTAGGTTGCTAAAATCTTTTCAACCTCTCTATCAATGTCTTCTTCCATGAGCAGATCTGCCACAATGAAATCGTAAATTTCTTTCACACGAGCTGCACGCCCAACACCAGGCTTACTACGAGGCGGATCTCGGTAAGACAATAAATCCTGTTGTAGTAGTTCGTCATGCAGTCGTTCGGCAATACGACGAACTTTATCTTCAGACAGACGCATATATCCTCCACGATTTAGTCACGTCGATGGTACAGTATACCATAAGCTCTCTGTAACAACGACCCAAAATCGTCATGATGATTTGTCACTACAAGAGCACAGAGCGAACCAGGAGGGCTTAATGCTGCAGATCAGGGGTATCGGTTCCGAGAATATCACGTACTTGTCGAGCCAGTGTAACTGGCGAAAAAGGTTTTTGGATAAATGCCATATCAAACATTGACTCATCCTGATCAAGGATTACATTATCGGTGTAGCCAGAAGTAAATAAGACTTTTGTTTCCGGGAAGAGCACTTTGAAGCGTTGGGCCAGCTCATACCCACCCATGCGCGGCATCACAATATCGACCAGAAGTAAGTGAATCTCATGCTGAAACTCCTGTGCAGCAAGCAAAGCTTCCTCACCATTTGAGGCTGTTAACACACGATAACCCCGATTGCGTAGTACCTGGACTGCCAACTCACAAACAGAAGTATCATCTTCTACTACCATGATGGTTTCCGAACCCTGTGGAAATGTTTCGAGCGCTTGCCCATTATGCTCATGTATTTCGTCGATATTCTGGTCAGCATACGGTAGGTAAATTTTAAACGTGGTACCACGACCTAATTCGCTATATACCCAGATACTTCCATTATGTTGTTTTACAATACCATAGCATGTTGCAAGACCTAACCCCGTACCCTTCCCCTCTGGTTTGGTGGAAAAGAATGGCTCAAAAATATGTTGTTTGGTTTCATTATCCATACCAATACCAGTATCAGTAATTGCAAGCATCACATACTGGCCAACCGTAACATCAATATGGATTTGTGTGTAGGTGGCATCAAGATATACATTGTCAGTTTCGATGGTTAAGGTTCCACCATCTGGCATCGCATCACGAGCATTCAAAACAGTGTTGACCAGCACTTGTTCAATTTGCCCAGGATCTACACGGACATACGCTAAATTTGGTTTTGGTAGTGTCACCAGGTCAATATCTGCCCCAATAAGCCGCCGCAACAATGTATCCATATCTACAATTAAGGCATTCAAGTCTATGACGCGTGGTTCAATGACCTGCCTGCGTGCAAAAGCCAGCAGTTGTCGGGTCAATCGTGTCGCACGGTTGCTGGCTTCCTGAATATGGTGGAGATCGTCTTGAATTGGATGCTCTTTGGGTAATGTCATCTGGGCTATGTCCGTATATCCAATAATTGCCGTAAGCAAATTATTAAAATCGTGGGCAATACCGCCAGCTAGCTGACCAATACTCCGCATCTTCTGTGCTTGAAATAACTGCGCTTCCAGTCTTTTGCGTTCAGTTATCTCTATAACCACGACCCCCACTCCCAGTATCTCGGCACTTTCAGTACACACAGGATAATAACTTACCAACCAACTCCGTTGATCTGATAAAAACTCTTCTGCATAGTTTCTGATTTCCAGACCAGTTACTGGCAACCCTGTTTCGAGTACCTGTCGTAAATATCCTACAGAATGCTCATCAAACTCGAGGGGAACGTTCTGCACGGTTTGTCCGATATACGATTCTACTGGCAATGATGCAATAGCAGCCAGAGTAGAGTTTACACGCACATACATAAGTTCGGTATCCAGAAATGCCATGCCAATGGGAGTATTCTCCAGTAGAGTATCTAACAGAGCCAGTGTCTGTTCTTTCTCCTGAATGACCAGTTGCAGTTCCTCTTCTGTTTGCTTACGAGCCGTAATATCACGTGATATCCCCTCAAGGGCAATCATCACCCCTTGCTCATTTAGTACAGGAACAATACGTTGCTCGGTCCAAATGACGGCACCATTTCTATGCAAACAACGCAGCTCTAATGGCGCTCTCCACATATCTTCTGATTGAAACAGCATCGACATACGGTCTTGATCATCTGGATGGATCACCTCATTCATTAACTCAGGACGGATATAACACTCATCAACGGAATACCCCAGGATCTGTGTCACAGCCGGACTGATATATTCAAGCCCCGGTGTTGGATGTACGCGATATCGATAGATGATATCAGCCGCATTCTCTGCCAGTCGGCGAAAGCGTTCTTCACTCAAGCGCAAAGCATCGTTCGTTGTGCGTGCCTCAAACAATGCCCCCATCAGTCGTTGATGATATTGCCACAAGAGAAGAAATGTCAAACCCACTTCGGCAATAGTCACGCCAACGCTCAGCAAGCTAAACAGGGTAGGAGGTTCGCCAAATGGGGAAGGAACAGTAATGCCAACAACACAGATAGCCAGTAATACTACCAGACTCGCAAAGATGAGATATTTAAGGCGCTGTCCAGATGTGTAAGGGAGTGCAATCGAAACCACAAGAATTGGAATAATCACCAGAGAGGGGAAAAACGCTGGTTGTACAAACGCAATAAATAAGACACCAGTTAACATGCCACTACAGATCAGCATAATAACCAAGTCGAGTTTTTGATGTCGAAGGAGGCGCCACGCCATCGCCAGAATTACCGTATACACTCCCCCGATCATACCAATAAGGCCCATTGCAACATCTGCAATAATGACCGCGCTTATCGCGAAGATAAGTACTGACGCAACAATAATAGCAGTAAGCCAATAGAGAAAATGACGTAACTGTTTATATTGTGAAGAACCATCAGCTAAAGTTTGCAAGATACCCTCAAGGTAGTGTGTGCAAAAAGAACATCCACAAACTGCACCATGCTCCCTGGTCACATCATAGGTACGTGCCAAGCTTTCTAATCATCTACATCAGATCAGTAAGCACCTTAGAACAATTTTTATCCCAGTACCTTCACTGATATATTTTACATAATCATACCACAGATAGTTTTATATCGTCTAGACAAAACGTCGTGAATGATGCAAATCAGAAGGATCTATAGCTATTGGTGTAAAAATTTTTTGACAGAGAAATAAATCAATAGAGGAAATAAACTGTGTGATACAAAATCAGGCGAGCCGCCCAACTCGCCTGATTCCGTGAAGGAGGGAGAACACATTCGATCCGGTCACCTCACCATTACAGTGAACAGATCTCGTCGATGTATGTAGTATGTCACAACGAACTTAGAGCGATATGAAAACCAGGTAAGGAGAAGATGAGAAACTCACCTCTGACATCACCTCATGTTTGTCCCTGCACGTCTTGGAGTAAATCGTTCTCTGTGCTGGTTTTATCGGGTCGACGAAGCGATTCAACCAAACGTTGAATTTCCATGGAAGGAGCTGGTGTTCTTAATGATAAGATAATGGTGAGGAGGAAGTTGACTGTGAGACCGAAGACTCCCGCACCAAGATGGCTAATACCGAGAACATTGAATGATGGGTTAATATAATTCATCACCATATAGAAGATCGTTACGGAAAGCCCGCCAATAATACCAGCTATGGCCCCCGGACCATTTGCACGCTTCCAGAAGATACCTAACAACAGGATGGGGAAGAACGACGCTGCTGCAAGGGAGAAGGCCCACGCAACCATCTGGGCAATCAAAGCCAGCCGTGGCAGCGCAGCTAATGCGGCACAGGCGGCTCCGACCAGGATCATCGCCTTACCTACAAAAATCCGTGATTGGAGTGAGGCTTTAGGACGTAGAGTGCGGAAATAAACATCATGTGCTACAGCAGAAGCAATTACTACGAGCAAACCATCAGCCGTAGAGAGTGCCGCCGCTAGACCACCGGCAGCGACCAGGGCAGCCACGGTGTATGGCAAACCAGCAATCTCTGGCGTAGACAGAACAATCAAGTCCCCACTGATACGCAACTCTTCATACTGGAGTATGCTATCGCTATTGATGTCTTCAATAGTGAGCAGCCCGGTTGTAACAAAGGGCTGCACCCAGGGCAATGGCTGACCATTATCCCCCAGCACCGTGGTAAACTGGTCGCCACGTTCTTCGATCGTGGTAATAGGTTGTCCAACCACATTCTGCAGAATTTCCCAGCGTGAAAATGAGGCATAGGCTGGTGCGGTGAAGTAGAGTAAAAAGATAAAGAAGAGTGAATACCCCACACTTCTACGGGCTGCCTTCACCCCTGGAACAGTATAGAAACGAATAAGCACATGGGGCAGCCCTGCTGTACCAACCATCAGACAGAACATGAGTGCCAGAAAGTTCCATGGTGTACCAAGCCAACCAGTTTCCGTTTTTGGTTCTGGTGCTGGAAGGCCCATTTGCTCTGCTGTACTGACCGCTTGAGCATTACTCAATGGCGTGGTAAATGGTTGCACATAGTTGGTATCTGGCCCAATCTTTTCCTGTTCCAACTGCACAACTTCTTGTAGGGCTTCACCATACATCAATTGAGGAATAGGAACACCAGTAAATTCGAGGGCAATCATGGTCACTGGTATCAGATAGGCAATGATTAGAATGATATATTGTGCGACCTGTGTCCACGTCACAGCTTTCATACCACCTAGGAAGGAACAGACCAAACCCCCCAAAAGGCCCAGAATGACACCCTGCCAATACGCTACCCCAACAAGCCGACTCATAATGAGGCCAACACCACTGACCTGTGCTGTTACATAGGTAAAGGAGACGATAATCGCCGCAACAGATGCGACAACACGTGCCGCATTCCCTTCATAGCGGGCACCCACAAAGTCGGGGATTGTATATTGGCCAAACTTACGCAGGTAGGGCGCAAACAGTAAGGCCAGAAGGACATAACCACCAGTCCATCCCATAATATAGGCCAGACCATCATAACCAATAAGCCAGAGCGTTCCAGCCATTGATAAGAAAGACGCAGCACTCATCCAGTCTGCACCTGTAGCCATACCATTTGCAATTGCCGGGACCGACCGACCAGCAACGTAATATTCATCAAGGCGTTTGGTACGGCTCATGATACCGATGGTGGCATACATTCCAAGGGTCAAAATCAAAAATAAATATCCAATGCCTTGACTACCAATAATACCAGCTGCTTCAAGTAGTCCAACGACAATCGAAAAAATAATCAGACCAATCGTGAAGTACGTGTAACGACGTGCAAGGGTATTACCCCAAAATCCACTTGTTCCTGGCTTTGGTGCAACTGCCATAGTTGTGTACTCCTTTCAAAATAGTCTTATTCTTCCTCAAGACCATATTCGCGATCAAGACGGCCCATACGCCAGGCGTAGTAGAACACAAGTAGCACAAATACAATGAGAGAACCCTGTGATCCCATATAGTACCCCAATGGAAAGCCCGTCAAAATCGTAATCTGATTAAGTTGTTCGACAAAGAACACCGGAACGTAGGAGACAGAGAACCAAATAACAAGCAGAATTGTAATTAAACGAATGTTCGCACGCCAGTATCCTTCGGTGTCAACCTGGTGTGTGGGTGTTTCATCGACAGGCGTGGTCTTCCTTGAAGCATCAGGCTGCGTCATACTAACAACTCCTTTACATTTAAAACCACATGTCAGTTTGTCACATACATGCACGAGAATTACAACGTACTTGCGAAGATACCCCCTTTCAAAGCCAGCATAAATAATGATATGATACACAACGTTGTTGTCGGTACTACACTTTAACTATCATCATCAACTGACTTCAACGTTATAGGAGAATGCTGTGAAAACACCCCAGACGGACGATCCACGCATTTATTACACCATTGTTAGTGTCTCAGCACTACTTTGTTTTGCTTTTTTATTAACCAATAGTTTTTGGCTTACAACAGCCATTATGTTGCTTGGTGGATTACATCTTGCCCGACATTTTCCTCACATTGAGGAGTTTATAGTGGCAGATCCATTGTTGATCTGGTTTCGACGCCTATCACCCGTTATTATCATTGGTATTTTCGCGATGATTATGCTGATCAACTACTACCAAAGATAGGGCGACACAACGACAGAAGAACCAGACGCTGGATGTGCAGTGGGTTGTGAAATCTCACAATTCACTGCGTTTTTATTGATACGCCTATACCAACATTTTTGATATGATGGTATTCAATGATTGTTTATGTAGAAGATATTATTGGTGTGATGTACGCTGTAAAACCGATCATAACAGAGCTTTGCAAATTGGGCATAACGCTAATGTAAAGTTTGTGTAAAGTTGCTTTTCACTCTTGTCACCTGTAGAATAGATCTACCATAATATATTGCAACAACTATTTTCAGAGAGTGTGCCATGACGGGCTTATTTCTTCGATTGCGCGAACAAACCACTGTACAGAAAGGTATAGGTCTTTTTGTATATGGGTTGATCACATTTATTGCCATTTACATTTTGGGGAACGTTTTTTTCAATGACTTGGTGATTTTTCGCATTTTTGAATTTCTCTGGTTTGTACATATCGCAATTATATGTAACCAGATTCAGCAGAGTCAGCGAGAGTTGTTTATTATTGCGCTCATCGCATTAAGTCCAGGGATAGTTAACAATATGATTGAGCTTATCGTACCTTAATCCATGAAACAGCTCTAACAGGTGATAAATGGTTTAAGATGTCTATGATATCTTTCTCGATCAATCACTCTCTTTTTACTCGGGTATCCGTTGTACAGTAGATATCTCGGTATCTGTGGCATCTGCAATCAAACTGTAAGGTCTTTACATTGATCGGCTTTGTTGAAAGCAGTAGGATAGGACACAATCTATTGTATCAATACCACACAGGATTGTGTCAGGAGGACTGTATGTTTGGTCGCCGAGAATCTCAACAAGTACCTAACTTACCACACAAAGAGGAACAGCACATTGATCTTACGTTTCTTCCTAGTCTTGCAGATATCACATCACCTGAGACAGGGGATACCACATTAGAAGATCAGTTAGCCCAGGCAGCCGACAACACTGAAGTGTCGCCAGAGATGGCCCCTTCCACTCTCCCCAAACCAACACTATTTGCACCGGCTACATTAATATCAGACGATATACATCCCTTTTCATCAGAACAGACTACCACCGCAACCAAAAGTGTAGCCGAGAGTGTGATCGGACCAGATGACTTTTTTGATGGCACATATCGATCTGAACGAGGGGTTCGTATTCAGGGGAGTGTACGAGGATCTATCGAATCACAGCAGTATATTTTCGTAGAGGCAGGTGCACAGGTGGAAGCCTGTCTTTCGGCAGAGGAAATTACTGTTGCGGGAAGCTTTCATGGAAACATCGGATGCCGCCAGCGCTTAATCATTACCCACAGTGGAAAAATTCATGGCAAGGTTCAAACGAAGCTGTTGCTCGTTCAGGAGGGCGGCATTCTTGATGGTGAACTGCATATGTTAGATATCGAAAACGCGTCTATCAGTTAGTCGGCTACCCAACCATCTTAAGATATTCACGTATCATAAGTGCTGCCGTAGCACCTTCACCTGCTGCTGACGCTGCCTGCTTGGTCGAACCAGCCCGTACATCTCCTGCAGCAAATACACCAGGGATAGTTGTCATAAGTGTGCGATCTGTCATAACAAAACCATATGGGTCCACTTCTACCTGATCTTTCACTAACTCATTATTTGGTGAGAGACCAATAAAAACAAAGACACCGTCATAAGACCATTCATGCGTTACGCCCTTTGAATGGTCTTCCACCACTACGGTTTTCAGCCGCTGATCGCCGATAAATTCCTTGACCTGATGATCTACAACTACCGACATATGGTCCATTTCAGCAACCTTGCTCTGGAGTATTTGGCTGGCTTTAACCTCTGTTCCGCGCACCGCAATATCAACCTGTGACGCAAACTTTGTTAGAAACAAGCCTTCCTCAAAGGCGCTATTTCCGCCACCGACCACGAGTACTCGTTTGTCTTTATAAAAAGCTCCATCACATGTAGCACAAAAGTGAATATTTGTTCCGATAAGTTCATCTTCACCAGGGACACCAAGGCGACGATAGCGGGCACCAGTAGTGAGTAATACCGCTTTGGAACTATATTCAACATTATCGGCTGTCTTAACATACACGTATGGTCCTTCTCGGTAGATTGCGCTCACCTCCTGAGCAGACAACGTTTCGGCACCAAAACGTTGTGCCTGATGAGCAAGACGTTTGGCAAACTCATTTCCTGGAATACCCTCATCAAATCCAGGAAAGTTATCAAGTACCTGCGTAATACCTGTTTGACCACCGAGTCCGGCCTTTTCAATCACCAGCGCATCCATCCCCTCGCGTGCCATATACAATGCCGCCGTCAGTCCAGCAGGCCCACTACCAACCACAATGGCATCATAGAAACTACGTTTTGCGCGTGTTTGCAGACCAAGTTTGGCAGCTAAATCAGCGTTAGATGGTTCGACAAGAATATCGCCATCAGGAAAGACAATAGTCGGAATAATGCGTTTACCATTGTTTTTTTGCTCAACGAATGCCATTGCTTCTGCATCTTGCTCAATATCAATATTAAGATACGGAACACGCTGTTCGCCAAAGAATTGTTTCGCTCGCTTGCAGTCAGGACACCATACAGTACTGTAGACAACAATTTCGGAGGGATTTTCGCTCACAAACAGCTCCTTGTAGATCTATACGAATCAGGTAATAGTTCGTCTAGCCAAACCGTAGTATAGCAAACGCCACCAAATATCCATCCAAGTAGGCAGTGATCTGCCTTCTGCCTATTCACTGATTACAAAAGCCTACACAAACTTTACGATGCCAAAAGCACACAGTTAGTACAGAGTGCACCGACCCATTGGATAATGTAATTCTGTTTTAGATACGCTACAAATGAGTAGATTATTCACCAACCGGCGACAATAAGTATCCTTTACCTCGTACATTGAGGATGTATCGAGGAGTACTGGGATCTGGTTCAAGTTTCTGACGCAGATGATGAATATGAGGTTTAATCAATTCACCTGCTTCTAGTTCCGCGGCATCATAGCCCTGTGCACAACGGACCAGTTGAGCATATGAGAGCATGGTACCAGCGTGTTCTGCAAGACAGAGTAAGAGACGAAATTCGGTTGGTGTGAGTGATAGTGTGCGGTTGTTAAGGGTTGCTTCCTGCCGCCATGTATCAAGTTGAAGTGCGCCAACGGTAATGCTACGCTCAGAGGAGCCAGCGCTCGATTCGGAGTCACTTGATGAGCTACTCCGTAGTTCTTGTACCGCTGTCCCTACCACATCAAGGAGCGCACGCTGACGCAACTGCTGGGTACGTTCGGCAATAGCGGCCTCAACACGTTCAATGACACGACCGGGCTCAGTTGTTTTCAAGAGATAATCAAAGACTCCTTGATGTAATCCTTCTATGGCTGTTTCCAGCGATCCATGGCCCGTAAGCACAATGATCGCCAAATCGCTTTGACGTTGTCGTGCAGCAGCGACCACATCCATACCACCCATACCTGGCATTTTGAGATCGACAAGCAACAGATCGAAAGACTGCTGCTCAAGAAGTTTTACAGCATCCTCTCCATTCTCTGCTGGTGTTACATCATGACCGGCACGCTGTAACAAAGCGCTTAGTGTCAACCGAATATTCACTTCATCGTCCACAAGCAAAATACGTGAAGGTTGGCTCATCATTAGTCTCCTGGGCCAGATCTACAGCAGATAGAAGTAAGTTGCGTAACCTTAATCCTAGCACTCACAGAACCATGTGTCAAACATGATGAGCCACATGGCGCCAACAAGCTGAATACTCCTGTTGCTGCAACATTGTTACATGAGTGTCAATCAGCAAAACAGGAAAAAATCCCCCTCTAAAACAGGAAATTCTGCCCTTATCCGTTTTCGGAATTTTGAGTATTATTATCGTATGTGTGTAAACACAGGACATGCTATCTTTATGACTACATCCATTTTAATTCACAGAGAGTAGTACATTTAGGGCATTGATACCAGTCATTACTTTTCTCGTAACGCGATGAAGCGAAACTTTTAGGGTTCCAGTTTGTAACCCACATTATTGCACACTCGTTAGAGGTGTGTACTAATAGAGAATATACATGAATAGAGCTAAAAGAACGATCAGCATCCCTTCTTATAGTATTAGGTTACTTGGAGCACAACGATAATGGATACCCTTACCCTGGTTGCTGTTTTTTCAGGATTTGGATTGTCACTAACCGCACCATGGTTACACCGCATCGGTCGTGGAGCCACAGGATGGCTCATTGCTCTGTTACCACTGAGTATTGCTATTTATTTTCTAAGTTTAAGCGGATCGGTCGTGGCAGGCGATACTATACGGGTTTCGTATCCATGGGTGCCCACTTTTGGTATCAATCTATCGTTTGTAGTGGATGGGTTAAGTCTTATGTTTGCTTTACTCATCACTGGTATTGGGAGCCTCATCATGGTGTATGCAGGAGGCTATCTGGCTGGACATCCGCAACTCGGGCGCTTCTATGCCTTCATTTTGCTGTTCCTCGCATCCATGTTGGGGGTTGTCTTATCAGACAATCTGTTAGTCATGTTTGTGTTTTGGGAATTGACTAGCATTAGTTCGTATCTGCTCATCGGCTTCAAACACGCAGATGAGAAATCACGTAAATCGGCGCTTCAGGCATTACTTGTCACTGGCGCCGGTGGTTTAGCTTTGCTCGGGGGGATTATTTTACTGCGTATTATTGGTGGTAGCTGGGAGATATCCATCTTAGCCAATAATAGCGAGGCTGTTCGCTCAAGCCCACTCTACCTTGCAGCCTTCGTTCTGATCGCACTTGGGGCTTTTACGAAGTCAGCTCAATTCCCTTTCCACTTCTGGTTACCTGGGGCTATGGCGGCACCTACACCGGTGAGTGCCTATCTGCACTCTGCTACCATGGTAAAAGTTGGTATTTATCTACTAGCTCGCCTAAATCCTGTCATGGGTGATACTGTCATCTGGCAGACAACCCTTACGGCTGTTGGTCTAACAACCATGGCATTGAGCGCCTACCTGGCTATACTCCAGACAGATCTCAAGCGTATTCTGGCATATTCGACTGTCAGTGCGCTGGGTACGTTGACATTGCTCATTGGGATTGGCACGACATATGCACTTGAAGCTGCTATGATGTTTTTGTTCTCTCATGCACTTTATAAAGGCGCACTTTTCATGGCGGCAGGAACCATTGAGCACGAGACCGGCACACGTGATATTACCGAATTGGGAGGTCTCTTCCGTTCACTGCCAATTATTGGTGTTGCAACGGGGATGGCAGCCCTTTCCATGGCTGGTATGATTCCCATGGCTGGGTTTATAGGCAAAGAACTTTTCTACAAAGCAACAGTGGAGGCACCATCAAACGCGACTCTCCTCACCTCAATTGCTGTAGCATCAAATATCTTAATTGTCGTGGCTGCTGGTATGGTAAGCATCAAGCCCTTCTTTGGCACAAAAGTGCCAACACCACAAGAGCCACACAGCCCTCCGATCAGTCTCTGGCTAGGGCCTGCAGTATTAGCCAGTTTGAGCTTACTTGCCGGCATATTGCCCGGTATCATTACGCAACCGATTGTAGGGCCAGCAACTAATGCTATGCAGAGTGTGCCAACGGATGTCGTGATCTATTTGTGGCCTGGCTTTAACTTTGTGCTTGCGCTGAGTGCAGCAACAGTCGCATTAGGTTCAGTTATCTATGCTGGACGAGGCATGCTCCAACCCGCTATTACCCGACTGGCACAAACGCAAATCTGGGGACCTGAACGTGGATACAACCGCGCAGTCGATGGATTAAATGCTATCGCACGTGGGCAGACACGCTTCTTACAGAGCGGCTATTTGCGATACTACATTATGTTGTGTATCATCACATTGGTTGGTTTTGTTGGTTTTACACTTATTAGCCGTGGCGCAGTATCGTGGCCAACGGACGTTTCCCCCATCAGTATGCTTGAAATCATTTTTGCTGCGCTTATATTGCTTTCTGCAATCTTTATGGTACGAACAACCTCGCGACTTGCAGCGGTGGCTGGCCTGGGGATTATTGGTTTTAGTGTTGCACTGATGTTCCTGCTTAATGGCGGCCCAGATCTGGCCATGACCCAGTTTGCTGTGGAGACACTGAGCGTCATTATGTTTGTGTTCGTATTATACAGGCTGCCGCGTTTTGTCAATTACTCTGGAACAGCAGATCGCATACGTGATGCCATCATTGCATTCTCAGCAGGTGGTCTCATCACAACCTTTATTCTAGCTGTTGCGACCACACCCCTTGTATCACGTGTTACAGACTATTATGCTGAAAACACGTATACGTTAGGCTATGGACGCAATATTGTGAATGTCATCCTGGTGGATTTTCGTAGTCTGGATACATTGGGTGAGCTGGTTGTACTTGCTATTGCAGCCATTGGTGTGTATACGCTCATAGCCTTACGTCCAAAATCGGAAAAAAGTTCAAAAGTGCCAGCCAATCCTAGTCATATAGAAGATACATTATGAGTTCTAACATTATCACGAGAGATTTCTCACTCAGAGGTCAATTATGGCATCACTTATTTTATCGGTAGCAACACGGTATCTCCTGCCACTATTGCTCCTTTTTTCCCTTGTACTGCTCCTGCGTGGACACTATTTTCCTGGGGGGGGCTTTGTCGGGGGGATGGTTGCATCAGCAGCATTTGCTTTGTACGCACTTTCGAATGGCACTCAGGTTGCGCGGCAAGCGTTACGCGTTTCGCCTATCAATCTGATCGGTTTCGGTCTCTCCACGGCACTCGTCAGCGGTATTGTGGCGTTATTTCTGGGCCTGCCACTAATGACGGGGCTGTGGAGCGAACAAGAGATTCCGGTACTAGGGGCTGCAGGTACACCGCTCCTTTTTGATGTTGGTGTGTACTTTACCGTGATTGGTGTCACACTATTGATTATCTTTACGCTTACGGAGGAATAGTGTGGAAATTGTTTTAGCCTTTGTGGTAGGTGGATTGGTTACAGCGGGAGTCTATTTAATGTTGCGTCGCAGTATTGTGAAACTGGTTCTGGGTATAGCTGTCTTGAGTCATGCGGCAAATTTGTTAATCTTTACGCTTGGACGCTTACGGGATAATCAACCTCCGCTGATACCATCTGATGCAGCAGTACTCACAGGACCATTTGCCGATCCTCTGCCACAAGCGTTGATCCTGACGGCTATTGTGATTGGATTTGGCGTACAGGCCTTTGCACTGGTGCTCCTGAAACGAGCATATCAAACAGTAGGGACCGATGACCTTGATGCAATGAATACAACAGATACATAGTCCTGTGTCCTAACCTCATGACTGTAATTAAGAAAATTGTGAAAAAATGACAGATTTACTACTTGTTCTTCCTATTATTGTGCCGCTCATCACAGGCATTTTAGCATTATTTGCCTGGAAACAACGCACCACTCAGCGTATCATCAGTGTGGTTGGTGCTACCATGCTGTTTGGTGTCGGTATGGCACTCCTCATACACATACAGCAGAACGGCATTCAGGCAACCAGCATGGGGAATTGGGATGCGCCCTATGGCATCATTCTGGTAGCCGATTTACTCAGCGCTATTATGGTGGCTATCACTGGGTTGATGGGTATCGTTGTCATTATCTACTCGTTAGGGAGTATCGACGCACGACGCGAGGCACATGGGTACTACCCACTGATGAATCTTTTGCTTATGGGTGTTTGTGGGGCATTTCTCACCGGTGACCTGTTCAATCTCTACGTCTGGTTCGAGGTGCTCTTAATCTCCTCGTTTGTCTTGCTTGCTTTAGGTGGTGAGCGTGCACAGCTCGAAGGTGCTATCAAGTACATGACGTTGAACTTGATGGCTTCGATCTTATTCTTAATGGCGGTGGGTATCACCTATGGCATTGCTGGCACACTCACTATGGCCGATCTGTCTCGGGTTTTTGCAGAGATAGAACAACCAGCTCTTGTAACAGGACTGGCCATGTTGTTACTTACGGCCTTTGGCATCAAATCAGCCATTTTCCCGCTTTTCTTCTGGTTGCCTGCGTCATATCATGTCCCCCCTGTTCCGGTGACCGCAATCTTCTCTGCACTGTTAACCAAAGTTGGTGTGTATGCTCTTATTCGTGTGTTCACCTTATTGTTTAGTGCGGATACAGGCTACACCCACACGATTATCCTTGTACTTGCTGGTTTAACCATGATTACGGGTGTATTAGGTGCGGTCGCGCAATACGAGATGCGGCGTCTGCTTTCCTTCCACATTGTCAGTCAGATCGGGTATTTGTTGATGGGTCTCGGGCTTTTTACCCAATTAGCCTTAGGTGGCGCGGTCTTTTTTATGGTGCATGTCATTCTGGCTAAAACAGCTCTCTTCCTTGTGAGCGGCATCGTGAAGCAGCTACGTGGCACCTATGAATTGACTGAGCTTGGTGGATTATATCGATTAACACCGTGGCTTGCCATCCTATTTATTATACCGGCACTATCGTTGGCTGGTATTCCACCTTTATCGGGATTCTGGGCCAAATTTGCCCTGGTGAATGCGGGATTGAACGCTCAGTCATATCTCATTGTTGGTGTATCTCTCGCTGTCGGCTTGTTGACACTCTTTTCAATGACCAAAATCTGGGCAGAAGCATTTTGGAAAGAAGTAGCACCTGAAGAGACCACCGCAGCACTACGACCCCTGCCGCGAAATGTCTATGCGTCACTGATCGTACCAACAGCAATTGTTGGCCTCTTGACGATTATCATGGGCCTTGGTGCAGAGCCGGCATTCGCACTTTCGATGCAAGCGGCAGACCAGTTACTTAACCCAGATCTCTATATTCAGGCTGTGTTACAAGGAGGCATATAGCTATGTTACTCTTAAACGTTGTCTTAGCCCTGACCTGGATGGTGTTGACCGGCCAATTTACGCCATTTAACCTGCTGATTGGCTTTGTGATCGGGTATCTTATGCTCGGTCTGGCTCAACGTCGTGCTGGCTCGGCTAGTTATTTTGTGAAAGTTCCACAGGTTATATCGTTCTTCTTCTTTTTCCTATGGGAACTTATGCTTGCGAACATGCGTGTGGCGGTGAGTGTGCTCAGTCCAACACGCAATCTACACCCAGGCGTCGTTTCCATCCCCCTTGATGTCAAGACGGATGCCCAGATAACCTTGTTAGCGAATATCATCACACTAACACCGGGAACCTTAAGCCTTGATGTGTCGACGGATCGCAGTACCCTGTTTGTCCACGCACTCCATGTTGATGATATCGAAGAGTTTCGTCAACAGATTAAAGATGGTTTTGAACGTCGTATTCTTGAGGTGGTTGCATGAGTATAGAAATAGTTGCTTTTTGGATAGCATTACCACTACTTGGTCTATCGCTTGTGCTGACTTTTGCGCGGCTCATCCATGGACCCAGTACGCCAGACCGCGTGATAGCACTTGATTTAATCACAACTATTGGTATTGGGATTATTGCAATATATGTTGTGGCAACCGGCGAAACGGCTTTCCTGGATGCTGCTATCGTCATTGCGTTATTGTCTTTTCTGGGCACCATAGCATTTGCACGCTATGTTGAAAGGAGTAGATAACATGCGTGAAGTTATCAGTATCATCCTGATTGTAAGTGGCTCATTGTGGGTTGTGGTAGCCGCTCTTGGTATTGTGCGTATGCCAGATCTCTTCCTGCGTATGTCGGCAACATCGAAGGCCGGTTCGTTTGGGGTCAGTTTAATTATGCTGGGAGTAGCTATTGATGTGAGCGAATTGGATATTACCACGAGAGCGTTAGCAGTCATTGCATTCATCTTCTTGACAGCACCCGTTGCAGCACATATGATAGGACGCGCTGCATATATTGTCGGCGTACCCTTATGGAGCAAGACGGTGTGTGATGAGTTGTATGGTTGTTACCATCCAGAGACCCATACCCTCGCTAACGCACCCAGATACCGCAAAGAAACCGAACGTGCACGACAATCGCAGCCTTCTTCTGAAGCAGTGCCATAACATTCCCGTAGTGATTCGCAGAGTATCGGGGAGGTCATCAGTTTGGATACCATCACGCTTGTTCTATTTGTATTAGGATTGGTCGTCTTAGTCGTCGGTGCTGAGGTGTTGGTTCGTGGTGCATCAAATCTCGCCTCAGCTTTTGGAATCTCTCCGCTAGTTATTGGGTTGACGGTTGTAGCATATGGAACCAGCGCACCAGAATTGGCCGTTGGTATTCAATCATCCATTCAAGGACAACCTGGTATTGTTATGGGGAATGTGATTGGCAGCAATATTTCGAATATTTTACTCATTCTGGGAACTGCTGCGCTCTTTGCACCGCTGATTGTCGATCAACAACTCATACGACTAGAGGTCCCCATCATGATTGGGGTATCTGTCTTTATGCTGCTACTGGCACTCGATGGAAATATCAGCCGTATTGATGGTTTAATCCTTTTTGTGTGCATTATCGCGCATGCCATCTGGTCGATTCGCAGTAGTCGTAAAGAGAACGAAGAGGTTCGGAAAGAGTACTCACAAGAGCATGGCAACAAACAACCACCAAGCAACAAGGCGCTCTCTATTCTGATCCAAGTTGCATATATTGTGGCAGGTCTCGGATTATTGGTCATGGGATCAGACTGGTTGGTTGATGGTGCTGTTGCCATGGCACGGTTTTTTGGAGTTAGTGACCTTATTATCGGCTTGACGATTGTCGCGGTTGGGACATCGCTCCCTGAATTAGCTACTTCTATTGTTGCAGTGATGCGTGGAGAACGTGATATTGCTGTTGGCAATGTGATTGGCAGCAATATTTCGAATATTCTTGCTATTTTAGGTATCACTGGGATATTTGCACCAAATGGTATTGCTGTTGCACCTGAAGCACTCGGTTTTGATATTCCCGTGATGATAGCGGTCGCACTTGCCTGTTTACCAATCTTCTTCACGGGACATGTTGTGGCGCGTTGGGAAGGGGGACTGTTCTTGACTTACTACATAGCCTATCTTGCCTATCTAGTACTCATAGCAATGCAACACCCTGCCCTACCAGTATATAGCAACTTTATGCTTCTGTTTATTATACCTATTACGGTGATTACACTGGGCATTATTACCATCCGTGCTCTTCGTGATAACCGCGATACCGCAACTGGTCAAAAACAAGTCTAATGCGCTTTCCTCAATAAGAGGGAAACATTCCTGTCATGATCGGGTAATTTTGCCCTTCTCAAAAACATGTATTTCCTCTAAACTCTATTGATAACAGAGCGGCAAAGACATAGGTATCAGATACCTGTGTTCTCTGCTTTTCTATAACATTACTTTGGGCTAACATGCCAATTTCTTAGACATGGTGAGACCTATGCAATACCAACCATTACCAAAACGCCCATACTGGCATACACAACAACATACAGTGCTTGTTGTTGGTATCACAATTGCAATTACTGGACTGGCGGCGTTCGTAGGATGGGGGTATGCACATATATTTGGTATTATCATAGGCATTGCCAGTGCGCTCATTATTCAGAGCACGGTATGGGCTGCTATCAATCGTATCCCCCTTTGGTTGTGCCGACCGTACGATGTTCGGCCTTGTGAGAGACCAGAAGTCTTCCACATCATTCACAACCTTGCACACCATACGAGCATACCGATACCACGCGTGTATGAATTACACACTGCCGCACCCAACAGCTTTACCTTTGGCTCAAGTCCGAATAACAGTATCATTGTGATCACCAGTGGACTTGTACAATGGCTCAGTAACGAAGAATTGACAGGTGTCATTGCCCATGAGATGGCACACATTAAATATCGCAACACGGTCTTTTCAGGTCTGGGGATTATGTTCTCTGCTGTTATCCTTGGCCCACTGTATTTCCATTCAAAAAGGTGCCTCGGATGGACCACACCTCATATAGGTTTAAACAATAGCCTGCGTGCCTTTAATCAACACATCAGCAGTACTGCGGCTCGTACCACACGACTATGGATGTCGCATGGGTGTGAACTGCACGCAGATGCCTTTGGAGCAACAGTGCTCACGAGCCCACTTCCTTTAATCAGTGCCCTTGAGAAAATTGAATGGGCCACACAACATATTGATTTTGAGATCCATCCGACGATAGCTCCCCTCTTTGTGGTGGAACCACGCAACGACGCCAGGGGCATCCATTTAACTGAACGTATCACACATTTGCGAAGGTTGTCGCGCCTCTCGACAAGTCATGCCATACTACAAAGAGATATAACTCCAGCACAACATCCTTAGTGATCTACCTGATCAATACAGTTGTGTATAAAAACCTGTATAATACGGGGTATGACTGACAAAAAGGATGTAACAAAGGTTGCTACAGAGTCTAGCGTACCACATAGATCGCGCTGGCAACTCTTGCTTCAATTGCGCTGGTATCTCAGTGGTGTTGTTATTCTAGCGTTTGCTTCGGGACAGTTGCTAGAAGCATTGATTTTAGGCGATCCACGTACTCCCACACGCTTCACACTGGATATTATCGGGTGGGGTTTTCTTGGTGGTTTAGCGGTTTGGCTCAGTCTTACATGGACAGCCCATCAAGAACGACGTCATCAAACAGGTATTCAACAAGCGTTACGTGAACAACGCGATCTGAATCAACAACTCCAACGGGCAAATGAATATCTAGCACTTCTGAGCAATGTCAACCGACATATTGCAGGATCAACATCATTAGACAATATTCTTGATTCAGCCCTTACTTTTCCTCAACAATTGGTGCCAGCACGTGCTGCAGCGCTTTTCTTACGCCATGCAACCGGTCCAATTGCTACGCGTATACGAGGCGTCAAAGCCGAAGAACTACAGCGCCTCCGCCAGGCAGCCGGACTTACGACCACCAACATCCCTGGACATCCACATCTCTATACTATGCCTGATCATTCAGGGTCGATTACAGCATGCCTCATTGTACCGCTTCACGACGGTCTTGATTTGATTGGCTGGATCGAACTCTATCTGGATCGTGTACATGTGCTCCCCGATGATGAAATGAACTTATTGGAAACCATTGCGAGCGAAATCGCTGAAGCAGTTGTCAGCACACGGCGACGATCACGTGAAGAGCGTGCAATCTATGAGCTTGAGCGCGCGATAGCGGAAGAGCGTGCCCGCATCGCACGTGATATTCACGATGGTATGGCACAGACTATGGCATTTCGTCGCATGCGGATTGATCTCTGGTTAGATTGGATCGAGACTGAACCAGAGCAGTTACGCAAAGAATTGACCGAACTCAAAGGAACTCTGCGCGAACAAATTGCAGATCTCCGACGCGCTATTTTTGCATTGCGTCCTATCCAATTTGATGAATTGGGTTTTGTTGGTGGGCTACGACGCTACGCGGTTGAATTTGCACGACAGCAGGAGTGGGAGTTTCATGTGGATTTCGATACCACCCCCTCAACACTGCCACACCATATTGAGGCCACTTGTTTTCGGATTATCCAGGAAGCACTCACGAATATTGCCAAGCATACCAGAGCCACACGTGTCGATGTGATGGTTACAGTGATTGATCATGGGTTACAGATTACCGTACGTGATAACGGAAACGGGTTTGATCCCAAACATACGTTACAGGACAACCCGGACAGCGTTGGCCTTCGTCAAATGCATGAACGGCTTACTGCATTACGTGGGCTACTTACCATACTATCACATCCAGGATCAGGCACAGAAGTGCGTGCATGGCTACCATTGGAACCTATGACAGAAAAGGAAAATACAAATGAAAACACGGCTACTACTGGCAGACGATCACCGAATTTTCCGCCAGGGGTTACGCGAATTGATTGAACGTAAAACCGATTTTGAGGTTGTGGCAGAGGCATCAACTGGCAACGAAGTGCTTGCACAGGTGGCAACACTCAAACCAGATATTGTGCTTCTGGATATCCAGATGCCAGAACTCAATGGTGTGGCAACAGCGCAACGTCTAGCGAAACAGTATCCAGACATTAAAATTATTATGTTAACCATGTATCGACAAGATCAGCATCTGTTTGAGGCTATTCGTGCTGGTGCGCGTGCCTATCTTTTAAAGGATACAGATGCAGAAGAATTAATCGATGTGATTGGGCGAGTCCAACGTGGTGAGTCTGCGCTTGATCCTGCCCTGACCGCACAGGTATTTGAGGCTTTTCGTGAAGGTTTGATTGCTGGTGAAGATGAACTGATTGCCCTTGTCGAGCGAGAAATAGAAATTCTTGAGCTACTTGCAAGTGGATATGATAATCGAACTATTGCGACAAAACTGAAGCTGTCTGAGAAAACCATCGGTAATCGTCTTAGTGAAATCTTTCAGAAACTGGGAGTGTCTAATCGAACCCAGGCAGCCATTGTGGCTGTACAACGAGGATTAATACCGGGTGATTTTCACAAAGGACGCACAACATGACTGATTGGAAGATCCATCGCACATAACACATAAATAATCTTATCACACTATTGTAAAAAGTATTCCCCGTGAACAATATGTCATACAGGCATACACACGTTTATGAGTGAAAGATACCTGTCGTGCCTGTATATACGATGATAACAATGGTACTATTGTACTTATTTTCATTTTGTACACTTCTCTTGCATTAGATAACACAATCCAAGTTTATAGATATAGGTAATATGCGATATGTCTCTGTTTTAATAGCTGAACAACACCTCAACGACTTTGTATCGTACGTTTTTTCGTACAATACCAAACATAGATAAAGCCACCCAGTGATCCATTCTAAAAACACCGCTATAATTACCATCAAATACGATTAATGCTGAATGAACACATTTTCAGCCAAAACATGTTGTTATTTTCAAAACTCTCTGCTATACTACATAGCACTTCTTAATGCTATGCTATGTAAAACAACAATAAGACAAAGGAATTGTTGGTACCACGCGGTACAATTTGTCGAGTCCATCAGCACGAATAGGTTTGTAGAGTTTTATCACGGTCCGTGAAAGAACACAGATTCGGGTACTGTTTACGGTTTATGTAAGTACTACACGCTCAGTAACACAATTCTGCGGTTAGATGCAATGATCCATGTACTCGCCGCCTCTATCAATAACAAGATACGAGCGCGACTGTGGGCACCAGAGACATGGGAAGCAAGTGGTGCAACCGGCTGCCGCCCAAGCAGGCGGTTTTTTGTATAGCTTAAAATCTTTTTGTAAGTGACCCGTAAAAAATCATTTTACTATCGTTGTTATTACGCGGATACAAATATGGTTAACCAACCAAACACCGACTACACGACCATATGAGAAATTTGATGTACCACACCCTTAGAGAGCAGACGGAAAATCAAGAGCGTCATGAGGTATAAGGAGATGGAAGCCCATTGTTGTCACTACACCATGATGTGGAATGTACCAAACGTGAATATGTTTGTTTATTACCAGTATTGTCTGGTTAGTTTTGTCTTTATTGTGTAGCGATGCGTTGATAGTGCACACGTTATCGTGCATAATACTGCCGGGAGATAGCTTTATGAAAACATCGTCTCTTATCACATCGCGCCCCCCTCGCTATGTCTGGCTAACATGTTTGCTGCTAAGTAGCATCCTTCTTGCCTTTTTCCCAGCCTATGTAGATGCCGAGGGTAGCGACAGCCTGTATCCAGCTGGAGCAACAGGATTCCGAGCGAACATTGAATGGCGTAATAGTACCTACGCCGGATTACTCTTTCGCCGAACCCTATTGAAAGTGTATGTTGAACAAGGTGAGTACATCTTACTTGGTTCCAGTGCTGTAGATGTTCCTGACACACCAGACAATGGTGATATTCTTGTCTACAACAACGACGACGTCACTGGCCCAATAGGGGGGGAAACACTTCCTGATACTCCGCTCTTTAGCTGTTTAGACCAACGCGCAGACACAGGGGAAGCACTTGGACGCATCAGTAGTCGGCTACAAGAGGTGAGTGGCCCCGATACGATTAACCCTGCTACAGCTATCCGTGGTAATGACATTCCAGATGGCTATGTACCCTGTTTCTACCAGGCACCTGAGACAGGCATCTACGCAGTGGTATTCTATGGACCGGACGGCGACAACAGTGACGATGAGGATTTTCCAACCGGCTCTATCCCAGCGGCAAGTTTTACGGCACAACAGACCACCAGTGTTAATGCCTGGGATGTTACAGTTCGACCAGATAGCACGTCTACTGAGAACGAAGAAACAGGCCGCCTCTTTGCTGACTATCTTGCGATGTATACTGGTGCTAACGGTCGACCGGTCAATAGCACAATATATATCGTCACACAGGATGGTTTTCGATATCAGGTTGATATGCGTGGCATGGACCCGTACGGTTATCTATTGTTTGCGAATCGCTTTGGCTTCCTCGACAGTGATGGTGAAAGCTCGCTTTATCGCGATGTATTAGCAGTCCCCACCCTTGGAAGGCAGGACCAGAATCAATTATTAGAACTTCAAGGCGGGGTAAGCATTTCACCGCCGGAGCACCCGCTCTTCTTCAATCCCCCTGACCCGGCAGTGCTTGAAGCGATTGGCTACCCTACTATACCCACTATTCCGAGAGTTGAAGGTTTTACTTTTGCAGGAGAAAACGGCACCAATGTTATTTCACCTGGAGAAGGTGGTGCATTTACGTTTGATAGCAGTGTGGATGCCTACAGTATTATCATTAGTCGTGATGGTGTTGACTTTGACCCCACCAATCCACAAAATCGAGTGCTACGTGGGAGTGGGATTTCAGGTATAACCAACGTTGAGTGGGATGGCCTCGATAACAGTGGCAGCCCCTTCACCGAGGGTAGATATACGGCCCAGATTAAGACACAAGGTGGTGAGATGCACTTTCCCTTCCTTGATGTTGAAAATAGTGAGCAGGGTGGCCCCACCATCACGTTGATCAACCCACCAGATGCTGACCCTAGAAATCCAGGTCCAGATTGTCCACCCTGGAATGGTGGATGCTCAGGTGCCTTCTATGATGATCGTGGTTATCGAACTGCGAATGGTGAGATTGTCGGAACGGGTGTGAATGAGCCATTATGCGAAGCATTCAATGGTGTTGTTCCCGATCCTTTGTTTAGTGATCCAATCAATGGCTATGATACGAGAACCAACCAACGGGTCTTTAGTGGTGGTACACCCAATACCATCTGTGATCCCAGTGGTGGACTGGGAGACAAGAAAGGTCTTGACTTATGGACATTCTATCCAAGCACAGCCCTCACAACACCAATCGAAATCATCGATCCAACTGCGATTGAACTGAAGAGTTTTACAGCTACGCAGCAAGACGGCTCGGTCAATATACGCTGGGAAACCAGTGCAGAAATCAACACCTGGGGCTTCCACTTGCTCCGTAGTGCAGATGGCACACGTGCCAATGCCGAGCAAATTACCCCGAACCTCATTCTGGCAAAGGGTCGTGGACAAGGTGGCGCGGCATATGGCTGGATTGATACTGATGTTGCAGCCAACACGACCTATACCTATTGGCTACAAGAAACGGAACTCAACGGTAGGATTAGCGAGTATGGTCCCGTAACGACACGTAATCCGGCCAACGTAGCTGCACGCATCTTTCTTCCATTCCTACAACGCTAACATTCAACCGCGGCTTCGCGCAAGAAACAAAACCCTTTCTTGCGCGAAGCTGGTAAGACTATCGTTATTTGGTACTCACACATCCTGTTTGTACAGATATCATTCTGGGCAGTCCTGATACTTTGAAGCACGAGCTCAACACATTGACTCGGTGCGAGGAGACAGCATGAAGTTTAAGATGATGCAACTCAGCTTGGTTGCCAGTACCACGTTGCTACTTTTGTTGGTTCTTACTCCTGGGTACACCACACAGGGCTATGCGGCAGTACTTGCCAATATTACCAGTACACCAACCGAACCACCACCGCCCCCAACCGAAACACCAGCACCACCAACTGCGACACCAACTCGGCCAACAGAGGTGCCACCCACATTTACGCCAGCACCTGGGACCCCAACGGTTGTTCCACCTGATGCGACCCCCACACCAGATCTGCCTATTGCACCAGCGACAGCCACACCACGACCTAATGATGACGATGATGACGATGGTGGCTCATCATCCACTCCTGAACTCCCAACCGCTACCCCAACTGACACCCCCTTACCATCTGCAACTCCACCAATTACGCTGACTGATGATGTGGTTGCAGATCCCTCTGTTTCAAAACGCATTAGTCAGGGTGAAGCGAATCCCGGTGATGAGGTTACCTACACTATTGATGTCGTCAATCGAGGAAATATCGCTGCAGAGAACGTTGTCGTCACGGATTCCCTCCCTGATGAATTAACCATTGTGGATGTGTCTGCCAGCCGTGGTGACATCAGTATGCGGGGACAGAGCGTCTCAGTAAATATTGGTCTGATGGAACCAGGTGAGCAGGTGACCATCCGTATCAATGCTCGTGTGAAAACTGATACCGAAGCATCGACTATCAGTAACGGTGTCGTTGTGACCACGACGAGTCCTGGTGATGATCCATCCAACAATACAGCATCAGTCCCGCTTACTATCATTCAAACTGCTGTACTTCCAGCGGCATTGCCACAAACAGGCGCAGCCAACGAGGTGTTATGGGTGTTACTTGCCGCGCTTGGTGTGCTGCTTCTGGTGGGTAGTATCGCACTACGACGACAAACGTTCCGGTAAGTGACCTGCTTATACTGATCATTCAACACGTATTTTAAAAGTGTAGCAAGGGAGATCCCTTGCTACACTTTCTTGCCCTATGTACGACCAAAATCTGGTATCATAAAAACAATTACAATCTTTCTTTTCTCTTGTATTACGCTTGGCACTGCACATAGAACACCGCTTGGCACAATATTGGCGCAATAATAATAAAGTGAGCGTATGCTGCACTGCGAGCAACGGAGCCATCTATGAAATCGCAGCGACACTTTCACAGCCCATTGCTCATGCTTGGGATTGTTGCGCTTGTCTTCGGCATGTGGGCTGGTCTCATTCGTATTGGCTGGTACTTGCCCCCCGCCCCCGTTTCGTTTGCGCTCCTACACGGTCCATTGATGATTGCAGGTGGCCTTGGCACTCTCATTAGCCTCGAACGCACAGCCGTCTTTAACAGTCGCTGGGGGTATCTGGCACCCCTCCTCACATTGACAGGAGCCTGTGGTCTGATATTCAACGCTCCATGGAATCTCGGACCAATCTTTATCTTGGCAGGGAGTGTGGTCTTGGTCACTTTGTTCTCTGACATGTTTCAGAACCGCGCCAGCCTTGCAACGACAACCATGGCTCTTGGCGCCCTCGCCTGGCTCATTGGTAACGGTTTATGGCTTACCGGGCAGCCTATCTTTACCTTTGTACTCTGGTGGGCCGGGTTTCTCGCACTCATTATTACTGGACAACGCATTGAATACGGACAACTCAATTGCTCATCACATCGTTCAGAATCCGCATTTCTAACGACCGCATCGATTTTCTTGATTGGTCTGATTATGTGTGTGGTAGTCTATGACCTTGGAGTACGCATCGTCGGCTTCGGCATGGTTGGGGTAGCGTGTTGGCTTTTGTTTCAGGAATGTGCCTGGCGGAATGCTTCTCAAAGTAATTTTGCACGTTTTATCGCCGCATGTCTCTTGCCCGGATACCTATGGTTAATTGTCAGTGGAGTAGCCGGTATGCTATTTGGCAGTGTACCAGGTGGAAAACTCTATGATGCATGGTTGCACGCACTTTTTGTAGGCTTTGTGTTCTCAATGATATTTGCACACACGCCGCTTATTCTCTCACAAACTTTTGGTATCAAAACACGGTTTTCACGTAGTTTCTACATCCATCTGATCCTGCTGCAGGTTTCTCTACTGATACGCATTGGGGCAGACCTGATGGGATGGCAAACCATGCGTGAGTGGGGAGGCATGATCAATGCAATAGCACTTATGTTGTTTCTTATCAATACCATTTGGTTTGGACGGCGTGCCATTCCTGCCCCAAAACAACAAGTTTCTAGGGGTACCACCTCATCAGTGCGTTAATGACAAGCCATCTTTGTTACAATGATGCAGAGTACAAAGACAAACTCAAAGCCGACTTATCCTGCTTTCTTCTGCTTGCCTCTATCATGATGGCTGGCTGTAATGGTCTGACAAGAGAACCAGGATTTGGTAACTGGTTTTCTGCTATGAGTCATGGACAATTCAATGAAACAGAATAGTTAATTGATACCACCCTCTTTCCAGATTGGAAGAGACAACATATATCGTCTCTCAAAAACACGGCGGTATCGAGTCTTTTCAAATATCACCATTCAGCCCCCACCACCTGATAGCGATGAAACTCGCATAAACATTATCTATATTACCTGGGAAGATAGAACACAATCCTGTTTACGAATCCAAGTGCAACCAGATGGAATCATGAAACTTCATGACAGTATGTAGCAAGACTGTGCAGTATTTTCGCAAAATAGCTAACCAGCTTTAGCAGCATCACCAAATCAACGATAATGTGTGTCACGCCAATGTGTGGCACGCCCAAGCATTTCCGCAAAGACTGGGTAGAGTGAGGCCCACAGATCCTCGTCAGGTCTGGCCGATGCACTCCAGGGCCAATTGGCATCCACCACAAAAAGCCCCCAGATGGGAGTTTATAGCTCTGCATGGTTTGCATCATCGTCGAGAGCCACTTATCACTAGCAGCACGCTGCGACGTCGGCGACTCACTCAGTGTGGCAAGGCGGCCATCAAAACCGTGGTTTGCCAGACGATTCTTCAATTTGCGTATCATTCCTGGGGTATCCGATAGCGTTGTTTCATCATTACATTCTACGATAGCAACAACAAGTAGTTGGCGAGCTACAATCGCAGGTTCCTGCGGAGGCATACAACCAAGATGGATCACAGTGAGCACGCCAGCATCGACTACTGCACGCACTGCTGCTTGCACGACCACGTTGTCGTGAGCATCCACAATCGCGTAAAATGGCTCATGATGCAGAGTTCCGCTGCCAGGAAAACGGAATAATGACATCCCTGCTACGGCTCCTAACGACTCAACAACCGCATCACGACAAAAAACTTCAAAAGCTCTCGATCTGGTATGCAGAGAAGACCTTCGTGTTTGAGATTGACAGACTGCATATATTGGTTCCTCTGAAACGAATAGATACGGTCATTTGCGTGATGATTATAGCATTGACACATTTTTTGCAAGATATGTAGAGTACTGGATGATCAAATACAGCATACTATCGAGCAAAATCTGGAAGGTTTGTTTCACTTGATTGATATTGTTCAGCAAGTGCCAAAGCGAGCCCGCTGGCCTGCTCTAATGACATCGTCTGCTGAGCTACCTCCGGTACGGTACCCACCTCAACAGTTAATGCTTGCCCGATATACTGTCGTGCTTTTTCTACAAGTGGGATATCAATCAGCTCCTCATTACGAAGGCGTGGGCGTTGTGCGATGGCACGAAACAGATCTTTGGCATACCCAGTTTCTCCCAAAAGGCTAAATGTTGCGGCCAATCCCCGTAGCGCTAACTGAATACCCTCTGGCCAATCTTCTGATATGGCGATTCGCAGCGATTGTGAGAGCCAGTGCAATGCTGTATCATAATTGTTCTGTAAACACAGCACAATGCCAATATCTCGATACAGTTTACTTATGATGGTTGTCTGTATACCTAATTGTCGGGCAATTGCTAAACTTTGGTGGTATAGTGCGTAAGCTTCCATGTAATTGCCTTTGATCGTTGTCAGATCACCTAGATTATGCAACGCAAATGCTGCTCCTTGCAGATTACCAAGCTCTTCATATAGTGCCAGGCTCTCTGCGAAGTACATATGTGCCGCTTCTGTATCACCACACGATAGTCGTACCACCCCAAGATTGTTCAGCGAGGCTGCAATACCTCCCATATCTCCTAAACGACGTTTGATATATAAACTGGCCTCATAATTTTCCTGTGCGCTCTTGATTTCATTCTGCTCAGCAAGCACCAAACCTAGATTGTGTAGTGCCGCAGCCATGCCGTATTCATCTCCTACGGATGTATATAAATCCAATGCCATGGTATGGTAACGATGTGCAGCATCCCCATCATCTTGAGCCCAGGCAAGCGCACCTAAACCTCTCAGAACCTGAGCGCGTAACAAAACAATACGCGACATATCCGTCTCCATCTCTGGATGCCCCTGAACTGCTGCGGTTTGTGCTAACACCTGTTCAAGGCGGTTACGGCCCTCAGTCCAGTGGTTTCGGAGCCACCAGAATCGCCATAATGCTTTGCCCAACTGGAGGAGTGTATCGGTGTCTGAGTTAAACTGAGCACGATCCCAAACATACCGCAGGTTATCGTGCTCAAGTGTAAGGCGTTCCAACCATAGCTTTTGATCACGTGCACGCAAGGAAGCTGCCGCTTTGTTCGTTAGCGTGAGAAAGAAGTCTTTCTGATATTGTGCTACAAACCCTATGTCACCGGAAGCAATTAACTGTTCCATCGCATAATCACGAATGGTTTCAAGCATAACAAAGCGTGGTTCACCTGTATCTGCTACCTGCGTGACTAAATGGTGGTTGACCAATACACCTAATATATCTAGAAGCACTGTTTCGTCTGCGAGTCTCGTATCTGTTACTACCGCCCTCAGGGCATCAAGAGAGCAGCCCGCCATAAATACACCCATACAACGAAAAACGTGTTGTGCTCCAGGATCAAGCAGGGTATAACTCCAATCTAAGGTAGCACGCATGGTATGCTGATGTGCAGGGCGATCATTCATTCTATTCCTCAGCCAATCCAAGCGGTGACGCATCCGTGTACGCATAGCCGAGATGGGCAAAATATGCGTCCATGCTGCGGCAAGTTCAATGGCAAGCGGCAATCCATCAAGATGAACACAGAGTTCTATTACATCAGCGATGTTTTGCTCTGTGAGCGTAAACGTAGCGTTGTAGGTCTGGGCACGTGCCACAAAAAGTGCCACAGCCGAAGCCTCTTGAGAGGTGGCCAAAATGTCGTCAGAATGTGTATCAGGAAGCAACAACGGTGCAACATGGTAACACTGCTCACGTGTTAACCCCAAACGGACGCGACTGGTCACGAAGACGGTCAGGGAGGGTAGCTCATCGAGCAGCGTCATAACAAAAGGAACAGAATCCAAGAGATGTTCCATATTATCAAGCACTAACAGTACCTGGCGATCCTGTAACTTCGCAAGCACACCATCCTGACATGCCTGAATAGAAGTATCGCGCACACCAAGCAGGTGGGCCATGGTAGCAGGGAGGAACCTGGCATCTGCTAGCCCTGCGAGAGAAAGCAATATGACCCCATCAGCAAATTGATTGTGTAGTGTGGTAGCAACATGTATGGCAAGACTCGATTTACCAACACCTGGGGGGCCAATAAATGTTATCAGACGTGCATGGCGCTCTATTAAAAGCTGGCGAACTTTTACTACATCATGGTCGCGGCCCAGAAACGGCGTTGGTACCTGAAGTAGGTGGGTGTGCTGATATGGTTGTCTCGTGCTGGTATCACGGGGTGTTGTGTCAGAAAGTGATCTACGTGCTGCGGCCAGAAAGTCTGCGAGATCATTTGATGGAATAGAGAGGCTCGCCGCAATACGTGTTGCCATTTGATGAGAAGCGCGACGGCCACCAGACTCAATCTTTTGAATGGTGATCAGGGCACAACCAACTCGTTGTGCCAAAATCTCCTGCGTTATACCTAGCTCCATACGACGTTGTTTGATCTTACCACCAAACGTCGGGCGATCATCCACGGTAGTCCCTCCCAAAATGTATACATTCTTGTATGGGTTGGTATCTAACAATGTATGGGTTCTTTTATTTGTATTTATGATACACAGAAGATAAATTTACGTAAATAGGAGGTCCTTATAGCTGGATGAGAAAATGATTAACAAATGAGATCTCAGCTACTATGGTTATCCGATCGCAATATGTCGTTATCAGAATTATATATGCTAAAGGAGACTTACCTATGTTACAATCGCTGCGTAATCTACTCAAACTACCCGCCGTTGCGATGAGTTTTATCATCATTGCCATGCTTGCTCCGTCAATTGCGTTAGCCGATTGTCCAGAGGGAGGCTGTTCATCTATTGCTCAAACTATTATTAACAGCGGACGAGTAACTTTTGGGCATTATCACGTCAGTGGTGTTGATGATAATGCCACAACCCCAAAAATATTTATGATACAGCTGCTGGTCTTCCTGCACAATTAAGTAATTACTGTGATGGTGATAGTTGTGCACCGGGTGGGTCAGTCTACTTGAGCAAAACCATGTTAACCAATCTGTACTATCTTTCCAGTGCCTATCAATTAGAGATTAGTGAACTGGCCGGGGGAGCGCATTCAGAGGGCTCTACACATTACTCAGGCACAGCTTTCGATATTGTGAAGATCAACGGTATTCCTGTTAGCAGTGAGAATCCTTATTACCAGGATGTCATACAGTGGTGTCGCGATCAGGGTGGCACTACCTATGGCCCAGGAGATGCAGGGTGGACCTGCTCACATGACCCTTGTCATTTTTGGGAAGCTATTTCCCAACAACTGTTTTGACGAAATAGCGCTTTGGGAAGCCAATCACTGTCAATACTACTATCAATGCATGGTTGTTGTTTCGCCGATCCTGATGCGATATGTGTCACATAATGGATGCAACACTATTGCTTCCCGATAGCGTCAACGGTGTCATGAGCAGGTCCAATGCAGGGCATTCCAGCCATGTTCACTGCAACTGGTAGATATCATTTTCTATAACCTGTAAAGTATGCGGGAGTAGACCAACCACACAGCTACTTCCGCATGCTTATCATAAATATACATGTACTCCTCTGTTTCCAACCAATTATTCTACACACTACCTGATTTCGGGTATCAGCTCATTGCGATGCCTTGTTTCATCATCCTCTGCTGGTGGTAATACACCATGTTCGATCAAATGACTGAGCGCACGCCGCTGATCATCGGTTCCTAAAACGGCCAGTGTGTCCTGTTCACTAAATACATGGTCCGGATCAGGATTTGGCATGAGCACTTCGTCGCGGAGCACTGCCACAATACTTGCGCCTGTTCGCTTACGAATCGCGCTATCACGCAGACTCTGATTAATGATACTGCTCGTCTCATCAAGTAGAATCCACTCTATCTCCAGACTACGCCTGGCCATTCGATACAAAAAGCGCGTACTCTGATCATCACTATAGCCATCTTCGTAGAGGGGGGCATAGAGTTCCTGATGGACGGCTTCGCTAAACCGCTGAATATCCGTTGGTGCAATGGCGTAATGAATGAGCACCTGCCGTACTAATTCTAAGCCTGCTTCCAGTTCTGGCTGTACCACCTCATGTACGCCCAACTGTTTGAGTGCATACAACTGTTCCCCATCAGCAGCACGCGCTACAATATGCAACGAGGAATGCATATCGCGTACACGACGCACAACCAGTTGGGTGGTAATCGCTTCGGGCAGGGTAATTAACATCAGCCGTGCGTGATGGACTCGTACAACCTCTAAGACGACTTCACTGGTGGCATCACCATAAATGACTGGACACTCTTCAGCCTTACAGCGTTCTACCACCCGTTGGTCGAGTTCAACCACCACAAAACGCAACCCAACCCGTCGCATCACGCTGGTTGCAGCACGTCCGACGCGGCCATACCCCACCACAATGACATGATCGTGTAATTCCTCCTGGGGTAAATTAAAGGTTGTAAGCTCCTCACGGGGTACATACCGCCGCCAGAGTCCATACAGTGGCGTAGCAAGTTGCGACATGAGCGGTGTGAGTATCATTGTAATCAGTGCAGTAGCTAACACAAGTGAATACAGATCTTCCGAAATCGCCTGTTCTGCTAGCCCTACACGGGCCAACACAAATGAAAACTCACCGACCTGAAACAATCCTAAGCCAATCACAAACGGGGCGGCATTGCCATAACCAAAGATACGGGCCAAACCAGCAAAAATTGTTGCTTTTCCGATGAAGACCAAAACAACAATGAGCAACACCAATCCAATATTACGCATAATGTAGCCTGGCTCTAACAACATGCCCACCGAAACAAAAAACAAAATACCAAAAACATCGCGTAGAGGAATAACGTCGCTCAACGCCTGGTGACTATAATCGGACTCACTCAATACCATGCCAGCAACGAATGCACCAAAAGCAAACGATAGACCAAAGAGAAATGTTCCATATCCAACACCAACACCTAGTGTTACAACTGCGACAAGGAATAACTCACGAGATTGCCAGCTTGCAACCACCCGTAACAACCATGGCATTAAACGCGTACCAATGACCACCATCGCACCGAGAAAAAGTGCTGCACGAAGTACCGCCAGCCCTAAATCGGGGAGCCCTTGCTGAAGGTTGCCCAACGTCGGTAGAATGATCATCATTGGCACAACCGCCAGATCCTGCACAATGAGCATGCCAATCATCACACGACTGGCAAGCGTGCCAATAACCCCTTGAGCTGCCAGAGTCTTCAGCAATACCATGGTGCTCGACAACGAGATAAGTGCACCAAACCAGATCGCCTCGTTCCAACCCAGACCAAGCACACCAACCCCGATACCATAACCATAACCAATGGTTAAAAGCATTTGCAGTGGTGCACCGATCAGCGCAATCTGGCGCACTGGCCGAAGTTCCTTCAACGAAAACTCTAACCCCAGCGCAAAAAGCAATAATGCCACACCAATTTCAGCCAGCAGTTCTATATCATGTACATCACTAATGGTATCACGTAAAAATGTTCCAACCAAGATACCGGCAACAATGTAGCCTAAAATGAGTGGTTGTCCCAAACGTTGTGCAACAAGACCGCCTGCCAGAGCAGCCACAAGAATAATCGCAATATCGGCTGCAATTCCAAGTTCCAATAGGACACCTCCTCTGTGTTTTGCCAGGTCTTTTAGTACCTGTCCGAAAGATCTTTGTCACATAGCAACCGTGTAGCTTCAATAAGCACACGGTTACTGCATTTCAACCATTAAATTATGATACCCATTTCAACAGCTTTGTAGATATGTTTGATAGTTCAGGTAGATAAAATAGGATTGACTCTACATATGGTGACCGTTTACATGATAGCGAATTGATGTGAGACTGCCAAATCATGGTGTAAAGATGAGGGAAGTCTGGCTGATAGTCTAACCTCGCAGATCAGGTGTGGGTTCCTATCGACTACCAGCCAGCAAAAGGTAGTTGGTTACGCTACACTGTGCTGGTGTCGCGACTTCTGCCGTTGGAATTGAAGCGCCTGGTATATAAATGCTTCCAGACGCGTATTGATGTTGGTTGCACCCTGCGTGTCATAAATGATATCCAACCAGGGAATTTGGCCAAGGTCTTCACGCAAGCGCGATGCCATACCAGCAGTAATAATGCCCGGCATGCAGGAAAATGGCATAATGTTGATGATGCCATTGAGTCCGTGTTGTGCAAAATCAATGGCCTTCCCCATACTTAGCACAGCCTCGGAGCTTAGATCTGGATGATAGTAGGGGCGAATATTATCCATCAACTGTCCAACCGGCGATTCGTGTGGAGACGTAAGCAAGTGCTCAACAGGCTTGAGAATGGTATGTTCCACGTGTCGCTGATAGATATCAGTGAGAAATGTAACGACAAAGTCCTTGTAAGCACCCGTGGTACGTGACTTACTTTTGAAATTCCAGTTGGTATAGTAAAACCACTCCATCATGCTGGCGATCATCACTTCGCCACCTGCCGCCTCGACTTTGCGGATAATGTTCTGGTTACTATATGTATTGAAGCGGAGATAGATCTCGCCAACCAATCCAATGATCGGACGGCGTGTACTCCGATCTACCGACAGACTCTCGAATTGCTCTGCGATCCACTGCATGGTTTCGATCAGATGTTTACCTCCCTGTGCCTTAATCGAGTCAACGACACGATCAAGGCATTGCTGATAGATTTGGTCGGTCTGGCCAGCATTCATCTCATATGGTCGATATTCATGGAGCAATTTTTGCAGTAGATCGACGGCGACAGAACCCTGCCAGATCAGTTGTCGTAGCTGGGTTGGCCTTTCCCCAAAACCCTGGTAAGAGTTAGCAGCGGTGGGTGAAAAGAGTTCAACCTCACCCAATCCATGTTGTTCTAAAATAGACTGTTGGAGCACATGATATTGCCCGAAACGACAAGACCCCATCGCAGTTGGCATCATCAGGATCGATTGAGCCGGATCAAAGTCTGGCCGTCGCGCATGACAGATGAGATCGCCCGTTGTCGTTAAGCAGGGTGAACATTCGCGCCCTTTGCAGAGATCCAGCCCCACCGAGCGAGTATCGTCAGTCGTTGTGGGGAGAATCTCATTGGGAATATTGTGCGCTGCCAGTGCTGCCCCTAAAATGTACACATGGTCACACATATAGGGGATATACAACATTTTCTGGGGTTTGGTCTGCTTATTTGTGGTCATACGAGTACTCCCTTGCCCATAGTAAGACTCTCAAAAAAGGCTTCACAACGCGTAACAACTCCAGCATCAGCCGTATGCTCATCCATCTCTAACTCGAGAAATGGCTTATCACCCATAATATTGCGGAAAAACGAGAGCAGGAAAGAATCGGGACCGCAGTTAAAGCTGGTCATATAAACCGCATGCAGGTCAGGGATGTCTCGAATAATATGAGCAGCCGCCAGAATATCCTGACCACTACGCCAGTACATGTTATTATGTCGAGTTGTCAGATCAACTGTTTCAAGTGGGAGATAATCCATCGGAATAGGTAATATGCCCATCTTACTCAGCTTAAAGGGCAAATCCTGGCACACGCTCAAATCACACACATTGTATGGTCGCCCCACAATCACAATGGTTGGCTGATCGTTTGTCAATTGCGCTAATACTTCACGCCCACGCCGTCGAATCGTCGCATAAAAATCACGTTGTGCCACTTCCGCCAGATCATTTGCTCTGGCAATCTGCTTTCGTGAAACCCTCAACTGATTGGAGAGCTGCTGTAACTGCTTTTGCTTCACCTTATTCCAGGACATATGTAAGGGAAATAACAAGGGGCGAGGCCCATGTGAATGAATATCGACATTGGCAGCCACCAGATGCGACATAGCGGGAATATAGGGGCAGTAGTTATTCTCTTCTTGCCCCACCGAGGTATTCTCGCGGTTGATCACACTTGGCAAGAAGATAAAATCTGCATCTTTATCGAGCAAATCAACGACATGTCCATAGGCAAGTTTCGCAGGAAAACATGTTTCAGCAGTTGCGTACTCTACGGTATGACGCACAATATTGGGATTGGTTGCCTCGGAAAGCACGATCTCGATGTCCAGTGCCTGAAAGAACGTACGCCAGAAGGGAAAGAGATCATAGAATATCAATGATCGTGGAATCGCTACACGCAAACGGCCATTACGTGGTCCGGTTGGCGGCATATAATCACCCATCAAAAAATCATGGCGTTCCGCAAACAGGTCTGGTATCGTACGGGTGGCAACGGTGCGTGAACGACCTGCGTCCTCAAACTTGTCACAACGTGCACCGTAGAAGAATGGTTTCTCACCACCAATCACAACTTTATTGACTTCGCAGAGATTTGGACAGGCTTTGCATTCAAAAACAGTCGAATGATATTGGCGATTATTAAGATCGAATCCCTTAAATTTGGTTGCCTTTACTGATCCATCCTGCCCTTTGCAGGTCATTTCCTCCAGGGCCAGAATAGCCACACCAATCGCACCAGTCACATCGTGATGTGGCGGCACCGTGACTTTCCGCTTCGTAAGGGTTTCGAAGGCCGCAACAACACTCTTGTTCCATGCAACACCACCCTGGAAAAACACATTTTTACCAATCTGACGTCCATCGAGTACACGATTAAGGTAGTTTTGAACAATCGCATACGCTAATCCAGCCGTAAGCTCATCCACTTTAGCCCCTTGTTGCTGGTGATGCACAATGTCCGACTCCATAAAGACCGTACATCGTTCACCCAGACAGGTTGGACTGGTCGATGCCAGCGCCATCTGGCTAAAATCTTCTTTGATATCGATCTGCAAACGGTCGGCTTGCTCCTCCAGGAACGATCCAGTTCCTGCGGCACAGGCACTATTCATCGCAAAATCGACCACGGCACCATGGTTGAGCGCGATATATTTGCTGTCCTGTCCACCAATCTCAAACACCGTGTCCACCGCAGGATCAATCGCAACGGCTGCCCGCGCCTGTGCGGTAATCTCACTTCGCACCACATCGCCACCAACAAAATCAGCCGTGAGGTACCGTCCAGAACCAGTTGTTCCCACGCCACATACCTCGACATGTTGGCCAACTTCCGCATCAATCTCGTTCAGCGCACGTCGCACCGCCTCTAACGGCTTACCAGCAGTATGTAAATAACGCCGTGCCACCACCTGTGCATATTCGTCAATTAACACCACATTGGTGCTGATTGAACCAACATCGACACCCATATACACTGGCAATCGCTCAGCAGCTTGTTTAGCGTACTCGGGATTGATTGGTTCGTTTTTCTGCGAGATGCTACTGCTTGTAAGCATCAGTTTCGGCATGCTTTTACGTTCGGTCTTGCCAGAAATTACATATTCACGCAGCGGCTCAAACCCACAGAACGTTGGTAGCAAGCCCTGTGATGCCTCATCACGAGCTACCAATGCCGTCCCCAATGCTGCCATGAGTTGATGATGCTCAGGAACAATCAGCTCTCCTGGTGGTAATTGCAATACCGACTCAAAAGCGCGTACGACACCAGCATTGTATGCCACACCTCCTTGAAAAAGGATCGGCGGTGTAAACGATTTGCCCTTCCCGATCACACTCTTGAAATTACGTGCCAATGCCATGCACAGACCAGCCAGAATATCACTCAGTGGTGTGCCTTTCTGCTGGAGATGAATCATATCGGACTTGGCAAAGACCGTACATCGTCCTGCAATACGTGCTGGGTTCTGCGATTGAACGGCCAACGCAGCAAACTCATCTTCGATAGCAATATCCAGGCGTTCTGCCTGCTGATCGAGAAATGAACCTGTTCCTGCGGCACACAAAGCATTCATCGAAAAATCGACCAGTACCATCTTGCCGCTCTGCGTGTTCCACTCAACAGAGAGTAATTTACTGTCCTGACCACCGATTTCGATTACCGTACGCGCTTGGGGATACAATCCACCAACTGCACGAGTTTGTGCAATCAATTCGTTCACGTGATGACCACCGATCAATCGCGCAATGGGTTCGCCCCCGGAGCCAGTTAATCCTACACCTGTAACGCGTGACAGATCGATATGTTGAGACAGCTCTTCCATCGCTTGCAATAACGTTTGGCGGGGTTGACCTTTGGAACGAAGGTAGCGGTGGGCCAGCAAGGTACACTCCTGGGTTAGTACGACGACTTTGACTGTGGTTGATCCAACATCGATGCCCAGGTAGAACTCGTCCATAGAGTCCTCACTTTCTGCACGAGATAGCTTGCTTTTTTCAATAGAATGCTACGTTTTGTGTTGGCAAGGAGCTAGAACGGTTTTTTGTAACAAACATCACTAGTTTAGTTGCCAGAACCACGTATAGAATTATGCTTTTGCAACCATAAGTTGTAAAATGGGTTTTTGCTCACCTATCTAGAGCTCACCTTACACAGATTTCTCTGTTCCGTTGATAAATCGCTGTCAGATTACCAAGCATCATGTCAAATTATCACTTTGTATCGCTTGACTCAGGGTATCTATACTATACTAAAACACGTGTGATAGAATGGAGTGCTTAAGAAACACACGACCCTTTTGGATGGCATATTGGTGAATAACGTTGTGCATTGGAGGTGCAGCCATGTTACGTCATCGTGTGGTTTGTAGTCTACTCGTTTTTTTACTCCCCCTCATCTATGGATGCACAAAACAAACTCCAGGCCGCAAGTAACGAACTATTTACCAACTGACCAGACCAAATACGCCGATATAGTGCGTTGATCGTTACCCGTTCATACGCAATATACTCGATTATATCCCGCTGGACCTCGCGGTATTCCAAATCAGTTGCGACAAATACGTGCACCTGTCGAGCAGAATGCCGATTGTTTCTGACGCACGATCCTATTTCATGGATCGTGCGTGGATAGATGCCAGTCTCCTCTAATTATGCTCACCGTGCTGCTTCAACAGCCAACTCATTGGGCTCAATCCCTCTATCAAGAAACGCGCCGACGACTCGCTGTGGCGCATTGTTGTAGCTGAAGATCTGCTTTCTGTGTTATGGCTCCTTTTACAGGTGTTGAGAAACGATAACATAACCGTGAAGAGAGTTATTTTCGACCAAGAGCACACGTCATGTACAGTAAGTATAGATTAAGAAAATAATTGGGAGTACACCGTACGGTGCTCCAGCGCTGGTTGCCAGCGCTATGTCGCGCAATCTCCCAGCGGTATCTGGAGCGGCGGGAGGCCAGATGCGGCAGGCGAGCGGTGGTGCAAGACACCTGTTGGCATGTCCCCCTATGTTGACACGCACTACCACATGATGGGGAACGTCACATGTCTTGAAGGGTAGGACCTGCAATACACGATATAAAAAACAGCCGTTTACACAAACGACTGAACAAAGTATCAGATAGAAATTAACAACTCAACGACCAACATTTAGTTGAAGGCGGACAGTAATAGCTCACCGACCAAGACTAGACAAAGCAGCGCTGCAAGAAAGCCCCAGATAATTTTTGTAATCAGACCTTTTGGCATAATGTTAGTCCTTTGTATACACAAACTTTCATTTACTCAATACCATTTGTCTGTATGATAGCACAAAATGTGCCAGAGTTTCTGCACTCCTTCACCCTCACAGCGTCAGACTGATGGAGTCGAGGAAATTCATAAACTGTTCTTCGCTTGAATCCGCCGCTGAAATAAAGAAAGCATTAATCTCTTCTCCGCACGGTGGTGACACGAACAGTGCCATAAAATCATACTGACTGTCTGCTTCCATGGTTAACCAGAGGGCTGATTGCCCATCAATGGTCGTCTCTCGCACCTCTTCGATATATTGTTTCTCCGAACCTTGTGGTGTACTATTCAGAACATCTGTCAGAGCAGGAGCAGCCCTAGATACACACGTGTCATATTAAAGGCTGCCTCATCAGATGAATCCATGAAATATGCAAAACCACCTGCTACTCCGTCAACAAACCAATCCGTCGCTGTTTCGACACGAAAACAGAGCAGGTTATCAATGTATTCGGTCGTTGTCATGGCGGTTGTCGCTTCTAACACATCTGTTGGAGGAGAAGTACAGGCTGGCAACAGAGATAGAGTTGTCAATACCACAAGAAAAATTCGCATTATCAATTACCTATAATTACAGGTACTATGCTAGTCTACAAATCTACCCCACATCCCCACCAACCACCTGCTCCAACACCAGGCGTTGCTGGAAAAATGCAATGACTGAGTCGATCTGCTCATTCACGTAGTGGTAGCCACCATAACGCTCTGTGCTCGGCACCACCACCACCGGATGGGTGTGCGGTGTCGCGTCGGCCATCGCCTGCACATCCTCCAGCGTCCCCCAGCGATCACCGCTGCCCTGGACATAGAGTACCTCTGTCTCACCCAGATCATAGGCGACCGATGCCGGATTCACTTGTGTTAGTGGCGGGCCACCCAGTGCGCGGTGCAGCGGGACAGCCGCGTTGAACAGTGACGGGCCAATCGGACCCAGCAGCATCCGTGTAAAGTTGCGGGCAAAGGTCGTGATGCGTACCGGCTGAATGGCAATAGCCGCACAAATCGGTTGGCACAGCGGGATGCCATAGATCAACGAGTTGGCCCCCATCGAGTAGCCAATCGCGCCAATACGCCCCCCAGCGACATCGTTGCGCTGCCGCAGCATCGCCACCGCATCAGCGAAGTCGCGCGCCTCGTGCACACCCATCGTCACCGGCAGCGCCGTGTCACTGGTGCCGTGATTGCGTAGATCGAAGAGCAGTACGTTGAATCCCGCTTCGTGCAGCGCCTTCGCCGGGCCGAGAAAATCCACCGATTGATCGTGGATGAGAGTGCTACCTGCACGATTGCCGAGTCGGTTCCACGGCCAGCCGTGCACAAACACAATGGTCGGCGCAGGCGAACCGTCACTACTCGCGCGAGGAATAAACCAGCCGCGCAGCATGATACCGTCGCGGGAGGGAAACTCCACCTCTTCGGCAGACATCCCCAGATCAGAGGGCGTAATCCAGAACGGCTGACGGTTGCCCATAATCAACAACTGTGTGAGATGACTCCCAACATAGCCAATTCTGCCACTCAACATCCCCAGGCCAACACCAACCGTGAATGAAATGGATGAAAAAAGTGTCTTCATCTTATCAAAAACTCCTCAACGACTATATAGTACGTTGTCTACGAGTACTCAAATACGCATGCCAGAAGAGGCGGGTTGCGACAGCACGCCATGGCTGCCACATGGTGCTCATGGCATCCAGCTCATCAACCGACGGACGCCGATCGAGTCCTTTGGCTTCCTGAACAGCGATGGCCAGCGCCAGATCACCACTGGGCCAGATATCTGGGCGACACAACACCATCAGTAGATACATGTCCGCTGTCCAGCGACCAATACCCTTGAGCTTCATCAATTCAGAGCGGACCGCTGCATCATCCATGTGCTCCAGCACTACGAGATCAAGCTGTCCCTCGACCAACACCGTGGCCAGGTAACGACCATACGCTGTCTTCTGGCGACTAAACCCAATCGCTTTGAGGGTCTGGTCGTCAAGTGTGAGAAAGCCTTCGGGAGTGAGTGGTGTAACTGCATCGCACAGACGAGTAAAAGCAGCCTGTGCCGATGCCAGCGAAACCTGTTGCTCCAGAATAATGTGTACAAGCGTGGGGAAGCCCGGGGGACGATCCCACAGTGGTGGTGGCCCCCAACGCTCGAGGATATCCGCCAGATCGGGGTCGCGCGCTGCAACGATCCCTAACCCATGAGACAAGGCCGCTTCGGTGAGTGTGGCAGGCCCTGGTTGTCGATCACCTACATCCATCCAGGTTTATACCTTTAGTCAAACACAGTAAAGGCCGCTTCTGCAATATGTTCGGCATCCATCCCAAAATGGCGATAGAGGTCCGCTCGTGTGCCTGACTGACCAAACGCATCAACGCCCAGCGCGGTGACGGGTGCTCCGGCAATGCTCCCAAGCCATGCCAACGTGTGAGATGCCGCATCGTGCACGGTGATAATAGGGACATGGCGCTCCTCGGGTGGCATCAACCATGCAAACGACGTATCCCGTTCCACACTTGATGCGTTGCGCGTCGCTTGCCAATGCTCAAACAGACGACGCGGGCTGGTAATATTCAACACATTGGCGGCAACACCCTCACGATGCAAAAGCTCTGCTGCAGCGACTGCTTCGGGAACCATGGCGCCCGACGTGGCAATCTGGATGGCGTATTGCGGATCGAGGTTGGTGTTCGCATCCCGCCAATCCACCAGACGATACCCACCAGCCAGTACCTGTCGTTGCAACTCAGCCTCACCGATCCGCTGCAGGGCTGGTGCGAGGAGAGACTGATCGATGGGCTTTGTTGAGAGTCGCAGATATGTGGCTCGTCCATCTGTATCATTGCAGCATTCTCGCAGGGCCTCCAGCAACATCCAGTTTAGCTCACGGGCAAAACACGGCTCATAAAAATGTAGCCCCGGCAACTCCATGCCGAGTGAGGGCGTTACCGTCGATTGGTGAGCACCGCCTTCTGGCGCGAGGGTGATACCGGATGGTGTGCCCGCGAAAATAAAACGCGATCCCGAATACAGGCCATAGATCAGCGAGTCCAGCCCACGGCAGATAAACGGGTCATAGACCGTTCCAATCGGGATAATCTGTTGTCCGCATAGCTCGGTCGAGAGGCCCAGCATGCCTAACAGCATAAAGAGATTCATCTCAGAGATGCCGAGTTCGATATGCTGCCCTTGCGGCCCACGCTTCCATTTCAGGATTCGATAGCCTTCCGTATCGTAATTGGGTTCCTCTTGCAGGGCAAACACACCCATTTTATTGATCCAGCCAGCCAGATTGGTCGAGACCGACACATCCGGCGAGGTTGTGACGATACGATCACGTAGTTCGGGGATATCCGCCAGACGCACGAGCAACCGACCAAATGTTTCCTGTGTGCTGGGAACACCACTGGTCGGTATCGACAGATCATCTGGAATGCTCTGGGCGTTCAGTGTGTTTGGCGATGGTTGGGGAGGGTATAAATATTCAGCCACTTCCCTGCACAGCTGGCCTGCGGCTGATTCGTGCTCAAAACCATCCCACTCGGCACCCTGTGCCACTTCAAACGACTGCCGTACTTCCTCGATCTGCTCATCGGATAGCAACATTGAGTGGTTGAGCGGATGGCCAGCAAACGGCAGGCCCCAGCCCTTAATGGTGTAGGCAAACACCACATTTGGTCGATCCCTGACTGCATCGGCTTGTGCAAATACAGCTAATAATTCCTCCAGATCGTGACCGCCAAGGTTGGCCAGCAACTGCGGCAGATCCTCGTCCGGCACAATGCTGATGGTTTCTACAATAGCGGTGCTGGTTACGCCCTCAACCTCGCAGAGTCGCTGGCGCACCTCCGCACCCGGTAAGCGAATCATCGCCTGATACTCTTCGTTGTCCATGTTGTCGATGCGGCAGCGCAATGCCTCACCACCGGACCGTGCAAAGAGCCGCTGGAGTTTGCGGCCATACTTGGCTTCGAGGACATTCCAACCGTTGTTGGCGAACAAGCGCTTGAGGCGTGCCGCGCGAATCCCCGGCACCACCCGATCCAGGCTCTGGCGATTGAGATCGACAATCCAGAGCACATTATTGATCCCGTCCAGCGCTTCGTCGAGGATGGCTTCCCACACATTGCCTTCATCCAGTTCAGCATCGCCGATCAGCGCAATATACCGCTGCGATGTCACATGGCCAAAATGATGTTGCGCGTACTGCTGGGTCAACGCGGCAAACGCAGGCGCAACAGCACCAAGACCCACTGAGCCGGTGGAGAAATCGATTTCAGCATAATCTTTGGTACGACTGGGATATGCCTGTAGCCCGCCATACGCACGCAATTCGGTCAGATAACTGCGGGGCAGGCGGCCCAGCAAATACTGAATGGCATGAAAGACCGGCGCGGCATGCGGCTTGATTGACACGCGATCACCTGCTTCAAGAAAATGGAAGTAGAGCGCTGTCAGAATAGAGACCGTCGATGCCGAAGACGCCTGATGCCCGCCCACTTTGGTGCCATCCGGGTTGGGACGGACATTGTTGGCGTGATGAATGATCAGCGTTGAAAGCCAGAGCAGTCGCTGTTGCACCGACTCCATGGCTGCCAGTTTTTCAGGCGATATCGCAGGTGGTTGAAAAGCACTTCCATTCTTTATTGATTGCTCATCGATAATGTCACGTTGAGTAGGAGTAATCATCAAGTCTCCCCATTGTGTGAGATAAGGCCATGAAGCTCATTCTATGGCTGTTATCTCGTGCTATTACTTCATCGTACATTTCACATCACTGGTGATAATCTATCACGACGCTGTTGTATAAGCCGAACGCATGTGATTATCTGAATGTTCAATATTCGTATGCCACACAGTGAACATTGCGGTAGAATATGTATAGCATACCCATATCAATTTGTCTAGAAATCTTACGGCATCATTGGCTAACTTAGCACATACGATCAAACAGCGCTGTATATGCTGTCAAGAAGCTATACAACAAGGAATATTGCATGACTACGTCGATGAGCATTCCTGCTATCAAAGGGGCACCACTGCTCGGGAATATGCAGGCTTTTCGCAATGATCGACTGAATCTCTATCTCAACGTTAATCGTACATGCGGTGACATCGGCAGCTTTCGTGTTGGACGACAACAGATTATCCTGGTGACATCCGCCGAACTGGTACAGACTATTCTGGTAGATCATGCGGCTGATTTTGAGAAGTCACCGATACTGCGTTACTTTGGTGGGCCTGTGCTTGGGAATGGTCTTCTGACAAGCAAGAACGAATTCCATAAACGGCAACGAAAACTGATCGCTCCGGCCTTTCAACATCGTCGCATTAGCAGCTATGCCGACATCATGGCCGACTACAGCGAGCAACTTCAAAGGCCATGGCAAACAGGCGCAACAATCAATGTGGCCCACGACATGATGCGCCTGACACTCTGGATTGTGGGCAAAACGCTCTTTGATACGGATGTATTGACTGAGGCAGAAGACGTTGGCGATGCGCTGACTGAGGCCATGTTGAGTTTTAATGCCAAGATCAGTTCACCCATCCCCACTCCACTTTCGTGGCCGACACCACAGAATCGCCGCTTCTTCAACGCGGTGAAGCGCCTGGATGACATCATCTATCACATTATTCAAAAACGACGAGGATCAACAGAAGATTGCGGCGATCTCTTATCAATGTTGCTACAATCGCACTATGAGGACGACGGTAGCTTTATGACCGATCAGCAGATACGCGATGAAGCCATGACGCTCTTTCTCGCCGGTCACGAGACCACGGCGAATGCCATGGCTTGGTCCTGGTATCTGTTGACCCAGAATCCGATTATTTATACACAGTTCCGTGAGGAAGTCGACCATGTATTGGCTGGAAGGCTACCAACCGCCGATGATTTACCACACCTTCCGTATGCGCTACAGGTACTCAAAGAAGCGATGCGGCTCTACCCACCGGCCTATATGATTTCGCGGCAAGCCCAGCGTGATCTTACTATCGCTGGGTATCATGTACCTGCCAGTACCATCATCGCTATAAGCCCGTACGCCATTCATCGACGGCCAGATTACTTCCCCGATCCTGAACGCTTTGACCCAGCGCGATGGACACCCGAACGGGAGGAACAATTACCGAGGCACGCTTACATGCCTTTTGGAGGTGGACCACGGGTCTGCATCGGCAATCACTTTGCGATGATGGAGGGGCAAATCATTCTGGCGACGCTGGCACAACGAGTCACGTTTACACTAGCAGCAGACCAACGCGTTGAAGCAGAGACGCTTGCCACCCTGCGACCACGCCATGGCATCAAGCTGATAGTAGAGCGGCGCGAAACAGACCAGGTGATGTAGCTTGTAGTTCGTATAGTTGGAAAAATAGTGCTGTGGTATCAGTAAAACCATCGGAGAGAAACCCAACAGCCCATTTTTGCCCATGCAGATTGAGTGTACGCAGGGTTGTTGGGTTAAAACACACCAAGAAAGGCAAGTAGAATTTCGACTGAGATCAGTATGACAATGGCTAATTCCAGTGCCGAGGCTCGTTCTGCATCAGTCACCGTATGCAACATGCCGTATGTTTCACGCAGCAGTGCAAGTTTGTGCTCTACCTCTTTTAGCAGGATAGCGTGTATTATGAACTATTTTAATTTAGGAACATCAACAGATCTGAATATTATTGGGCGGTATCCCCAGGTAAGCGATTTGACAACATACCAGCCTTCTGATATCGAGAAATCTGGGTATTCAAGTCAGATCGCTGATCGTGATTTACCAGATTTATCCCAATTTCTGTTGAACAACAATGCAATACTTACCGACTCTCTCATCAGTACATTTTTTGCTCCCCTCAATGGCTTTTTGATTAGCCAAAGAGCCAGATATATCTTTGAGCAATTTCTCTCCGCAGATATTGGATACTTTCATGCAACGGTACATTGTTTCAAAGAAACTTTCGCGAGAGAAGGGCCAACTGTAGAACATGTCTATTGCTTCTTAAGAGTCCGACCAGCTCAGCACATTTATGACTATCAACAATCATTTTTTGAAGTCAGGGAAGATTTTTTTTGGCACTTCAGAGGGGCAAATAGCAATACAATCGTATGCACAGCTAAAAGAAGCAAACAACAAACTCGCCACACAAAAAGAACATGTCACTCTATTTGTAGCACCAAGCAGACTAAAACTCACTCAAAGAGTCGACATGTTCAATTTTCCTTTTTCCCGGTATGTGCTGGTAAGTTCTCAGGTGAAAGAAGCTATAGAGCAAGCAGAGCTAATCGGTTTTACATTTGAAGAAGTAGATGGTGATGTGGTTTTCTGATCGGGCATACAGAACGAAGAAGCCGTCTATTTGCAAAAGAAAGTCGGGTTTTTATGGGAGATAAACTGTGCCCTAAAATCATTCTTGCAGGGACTCGACTCACCTTCAAAACCGAGATCGCCTTCACGCTCAATGAGCATCCGCGCATCGTCGGTCCCCGCAAATACCGCTATCACTCGCCATTAATCTCAGCCGAGTGGTGTGCATTTACCAATTTCCCCTGGGGTCGTGGGATGATCAATTTTGCCCCGGAAGAAGAGACATTAGCGATGGAGACCTACAGCACGTGGATGCATCTCTTTGAGCTACAGCGTTACTATTCGTGGATCATCGATCGATTTCATCTCTCGACACGTGCCCATCAACTACAAATATATGACAAAAGCTATGATTTTACATGGCTTGAGGAACGGCTGTACGCCCTGGGGTTTCATCTGGTGCTGTGCTATCGTTCCCCTGAATCGTTTGTTGCCGCACGTACAGAACGCCTGAAGGTATCTGGCAATCCATCCCAGTATGACGACCTCGATCAATTTGTTCGTGAACAGGAACTGATGAAACAGTTGGCAAGCGAGTCCATCTTACCTACCCTGCACCTTGACATATCTGACAATGACATACCCGGCGCGACCGATCGCATTGCAGATTGGCTAGAGCAAACAGGCGGCCTATACGCAAAATAATGGTGAGCGGCAGCGTGGTGAACGTCCTTCGCTAACAGGGAAAACGCTACCACGCTGTTTCTATACCGTACAGTCTGGGTAGTGTGCAGAGTTAATGTGCTGGCTTGTGGGCGAGACTCAGCCAACACATAGGTACCATATATCTTCGGACTCCGTGGCCAAATGTTAATCGCTCCTTGGAGACCTTTTATGTGGCGTACGAATGCCAAAATGGACCTGCGTATCTATCGATTCCGCCCGAGCGGGAAAGATCGCCCTGATGGCGTTCTCTGGTGCGCGAAATGAGCTATGCATGATATTCCGTGTGTGTGCCATGTGGGGTGTAGACATGGGTAACCTATGTTGTGGCTGAGTCTGTTGTGGGCAACGATCATCATATAGCCCATCGCGCGGCGATACTCGTCGACAACATCTGTCCAGGCATGTTTTATCATGGCGATAAATTCTTCATCGTAGAATGCACATAACTGTTCCTGCTTATCTGGTCGATCCAATGCCTCAATTGTTTTGGGCAATGAGTTATTGGTTTGTGCGGTGATATCTATTACATCCTCCACAACAAACCCAGCCTTCTGGATAGCCTGTACATATGCATCAAGCGTGATATACGAGGTTGCCATAACTCCACTCCACAGCACAGCCCATTGCTCATCAGTCACTGGTGCTTGCTCAAATGCCTCGGCGATCACGAGTCGCCCACCCGGACGAAGCACTCGCGCTATCTCGTGCCACACCTGGCCTCAGTCGAGCATGTGGAGAACGGTCTCAAGGGCCCAGGCTGCAATGCGGCAGCGGGTGCTGGATCTGACAAGCCAAGAGGTAGTAATTCTCGTCTCATCGATGCGCGCATTCTTTACTCGGGTTTCTGCGTAGTATCATCTGTTTCGTTTTACATATAGGGGGTTGTTTAACAAACGTGCGAGGAGTGGCCACGACACCAGCGCGACACACTGCCAGCCCCTACCATTCACGTTGGATCTGACGTTTTCCGTTGGTTGAGGTAGGCATAGAGTGTGGACTTAGCGATCCCCAATAGATCGCACAACTCCTGAATGGAGTGTTGTTGCTCATCATACAGCTGGTAAAGTAGGGCCACCTTTTTCGTATCTAATGCCTTCGGACGGCCACCCATGCGGCCTCTGGCCCGCGCTGCTTGTAACCCAGCCTGCGTCCGTTCTCGGATACGATGACGCTCAAATTCGGCCAGCGCCCCGAAGATATGGAAGACCAACCGACCACTGCTGGTGGTCGTATCAAGTGCCTCCTGCAAGCTTTGGAATCCGATCCCCTGTGCTTCCAAACTGGTCACGATCTCAATCAACTGTTTGAGCGACCGCCCCAACCGATCCAGACGCCACACCACGAGTGTATCGCCTGGTCGGAGATAGGCTAATGCGGCTTGGAGTCCTGGGCGTTCCACCTTCGCCCCACTTACCTGATCTTGATAGATGGTTTCACACCCGACCTGTTGCAAAGCATCGACTTGGAGGCACAGGTTTTGGTCATCAGTAGAAACGCGGGCATAGCCAATTTTCATGGTACCTATACTACCGTACAAAAACCCATGTATGCAAGCACTTTGTGGACGTTGTTTTCCGTACCGCGTTTCTGGACTCAGATCACCGCGAGAACTGTACCGCGTGTGCACCGTCGCTGATCGTCCGAAAAAGGAGCGTTTTCCAGACCCCCATGGTATGATGACTGCCCACAAGAATGTCCGCCACGCCGTCGCGGTTGGTCCCTGGTCCCCGTACGCCAGTCCTGATCGAGAACTCCTCTATCGGTGTAGCCCCTTCTGGACGTTCTGCCGCTTCCGGCACGGCACTCAGCCTGCTATACTCATGCTGGCTCCGGTGTGGTACCGGACCCGGCCACTGACCCGTGGACGGTCGACTGGCCCACACGCTGGTCTGGAAAGGATCACGTTCTATGCTGCTCTTCCCCCGTATGCATTTCCTCCTGGTGTTCCTCGTCCTCAGTCTCCTCACCGTTGTCGTGCCCCCGGTGCCACCTGCACCACCGCCTGCGGCAACCCGCGTGGCACCCGCGACCACCCACCCGCAAGGACCGCCACGTCCCCCAACGGCACCCCTGCCACCGCAACCACACCCACAGCCGATCAGTCACCCGGCCCAGGCCCTCCAGCAGGGGTCTGGCAGTTCCACCGACTCCACGACTCAGCCATCCCCGGCTCTGACCACTGGAGCGCCCCCACTGGCCATGGTGCCCAACCATGGCCAGAACCATCCCCAGGTCCGCTTTCTGGCCCATACGCCCGTCGGTACGCTCTTCTTTACACCACAGACGGTCGTCATGGCCCTCCCGCTCCCCGACACCACTACTGATGTTCGTGCGCGGCGGCCTGACCTGCCTGCTGATGCCATGCAGGCGGTCCTCCGCTTGCGCTGGGACGGCGCACACCCCCACCCGACGATCCAGGGGGTTGAACCCCTTCCCAGTCAGGTGCATTATCTCACTGGCTCCGACCGTGCCGCCTGGCACACCGACCTCCAGCCCACTGCCGCCGTAGTCTATACCGATCTCTATGCGGGTATTGATCTGCGCTTTGACGGGACGGATGGCCTGATCAAGAGCACCTACACCGTCGCTCCTCATCAAGACCCCCACCAGATCCGCTGGCGGTATCAGGGAGCCACCAATCTTCGCATTGATGATACGGGCAGTCTCCGCATTACCCTGCCGATGGCTCCCCACCAAACCACCCCCATCACGCTCACCGAACAGCCACCGGTGGCTTGGCAAGTCATTGCGGGCACGCGCCAGTTCGTCGATGTCCGTTATCAGTTGGATGGGCGCACCGTCCAGTTTCTCCTGGGTGCGTATGACCCGACCCACCCCCTAATCATTGACCCCACCATCACCTACGGGAGCTATCTGGCTGGGAGTCGGGATGACTGGGGCCGGGCGATTGCCACAGATATAGATGGGATGGTCTATGTGGCTGGCGATACCCAATCCAGTACGGACTTTCCGACCAGTCCCCAGGCTGTCCAACCAGTCTGTGGCGCCAATCCATCCGGGGTGTGTCGCAGCGATGCGTTCATTACCAAACTCGACCCGACCCAGACGGGGGCCGCTTCATTGATCTACAGCACCTACCTCGGTGGGGCTGGGGATGAGCAGGCATATGGGGTCGCTGTGGACGCCCAGGGCCGTGCCACGGTGGTTGGGAGTACCCATTCGGACGACTTTCCGACCACCTCTGGCGTGGTGCAATCCACGTATGTGGATGAGTGGGACGCTTTTGTCACCCAACTCACGCCTGATGGTAGTGGCCTGCGCTGGAGCACCTACCTGGGTGGGGAGGGGGACGATGGTGCCCGGGCGGTGGCCCTTGACCCGGCTGGCAATGTCGCGCTGACGGGCTATACCCGTAATACACCACTAGCCTTTCCGACCACCTCCAATGCCTATGACCAGACACATAACGGCGGGGTCGACGATCTGTTTGTCACCTTCCTTAACTCCACTGCCACCACGCTCCAGTACAGCACCTTGCTCGGCGGCAGTCGCAGCGATGACGGTTTTGGCATCGCCATCGATCCCCAAGGCCATCTCGTGGTGGGCGGGACCAGTGACTCAACGAGCCGCATGGCCGGACAGACGGCTTTCCCCACAACGAGTGACGCGCTCCAGACCGATGTGCCGGGTGGTCTGACCTGTCCCGGCGGAAACTACTGTCCCGATGCAGTGATCGCGGTCATCGATCCACAGATGGTTGGTCACGCCTCCCTGGTTTACAGCACCTATCTGGGTGGCAGCCAGACAGATCGAGGGACGGCCCTCACCGTTGATCAGACGGGGGCCTCTATCTTGTCGGAGCAACGGTGTCGACAGACTTTCCACTGCTTCAGGCGGTCGATAGTACGCTGGATGGCGAGGAGGGGTTTGTGACCAGATTGGATTTGCCAACACGTACGCTGACCTTCAGTAGCTATCTGGGCGGCAGTGGCCCGGACCAGGCGACCGGGGTGGCCGTCGATGCCTGGCAGCAGACCTATATTACTGGTTGGGCGGATTGGCACGACTTCCCTGGACAGGTGCCCCTGGGTGATCCGGGCGGACGAGATCAGGGCTTCCTGGTCATCCTTGATGCGAGCGGGACCGTAATGACGCTTAGTACCACCTTTGGTGGCGGACACGATGACCTCCCCCAGGCGCTTGCCATCGGCCAGACCGGCCAGGTTCACCTCACTGGGTACACTAAGTCCTCCAACTTTCCCACCTATCACGCAGCTCAGGCCACCGGCGGCGGCAATCGCTATCGTGATGCCTTTGTGCTAAGTATCGCTGCCAGTGTGCTTCCAGACGACCAGAACCGCATTCCCGAAGCGTGCCCCTGTGCCCGTGCCCAACATCATACTGCCGATCCGGTCAATACGCGCACCGGCACCTTCTGGACCCAGGTGACCGACCTCCAGGTCGAGACTCCGGGACCGGCCCTGGCCTGGACGCGCAGCTATGCCAGTCAAGCCATCACGCAGACCCACAGTGCCCTTGGTCCCGGCTGGCAGCATCCCTTTGCCGCTCGCCTGGTCTTCCCCAGCGACCCGGATGGTGAAGCGGGACGGGTCATCTTATTCACTGGGAAAACCAATCGGTTCCGCTTTACCGATCTGGGCACTGGGCAGTATCAGGCATTCCCCGGCATCTACCAGACCCTGGAAGCCACCCCGACAGGCTATACCCTGACCCAGCGGGACCAGCAGCAGTACCTCTTTGATCCTACCGGACGCCAGGTTGATCTGACATACACTGGGACGGGGCAACTCACCGCTATCACCGATACTGCCGACTCTACCCGATCCCTCACCCTCACCTGGCAGGCGCACCAGATTGCCAGCGTCAGTGATGGCACCCGCACGGTGACCTACACCTATGATACTGCAGGGGATCTGGTGACCGTGCAGGATGTCATGGGCCGTCCCACCACCTACACCTACCAGCAGCATCTACTCACCGCTATCACCAATGCGCTGGGAGAGGTCGTTGAAACTATCAGCTATGATACCTATGACGCCAGCGGCAAGGTTAGCGCCCAAACCCTGCACGATGGCCGTCACCTCACGTTTGTCTACACCGACGATGCCACAACCATCACGACCGTGGGCACTGATGGCCAGCAGGCGGTGGACACCTATCGCTATGCCCCCAATAACACCCTACTGGCCCATATCCACAATGGTGAGGCCGTTCAGGCGCTGGCCACCGATGCTGCCTTCAGCCCTGAACGGGTCGTCGATGGCAATGGCCATGCCACCCATACAACCTTTACGCCACAAGGATTGCCGGTACAACGTATTACGGCAACGGGACAGGTCCAGACCATGACCTATGATGCCCACCACAACCTGATAGCCACCACCGATGCAACCGGCGTCACCACGACCCGCACCTATGATGCGAACCAGAATGTGCTGGCGATTACCCAGGGCATCACCACCACCAGTCCGCTCCGAGCCACGACCCGCTACACCTACACTGTGGATCACCTGGTCCAGGAACAGCAAGGTCCCGACGGGGTGGTTACGCGCTATCATTATGGTACCCAGAGCCACACGGCACGACTACCCGTCGAGCAGATCGTGGGCTGGGGAACCGCGACATCCCAGCGCACCACCTACACCTATGATGCCCTGGGACGCCGTCAGGACACAACTATCGGTGCAGGGACCGCTCTGGCCCGCACCGACCGCACCGAGTATTACCCCGATAACACCGTGGCGCGGACCATCATCAACTATATCGATGGCGTCTATGACCCGGCGCACCCGGACGAAGATCTGATCACCAGCTATGGCTATGATGCGGTCGGGCGCCAGATCTGGACCCGTGACACACACGGTCGCTATCATGTGACCCACTACGATGCGACGGGATGGGTGACCTGGCGCACCCGCCAGTTCGTCGCTCCCGGCTGGCAGGGCGGCAGCAGTTTGCCAGCTTCCCCCCCAACGTTTGACCCGGCCACACCAGACCAGAATGTGACCACCTGGTATGGCTATGACGGGCTGGGGCGCACGGTGCTGGTGACCGAAACCGGCGTCCTGACTGGCACGTTTGATCCCCAGACACGGACCTTTGACGCGGCGACGGAACGAGTCACCTTTACCGAATATGACACCCATAGTCGTCCGGTGACGGTGACGCGGAACTATCGCCCGGAACTGCCTCTGGGCAGTATGGCCGATGTCAACGTGCAGACAGTGACACACTACGATGGGGCCGGGAATGTCATCTGGCAGCGCGATCCGCTGGGGCGCTAAACCCACACGGAATACGATGCGGGCAACCGCCCAGTGCGGGTCATCACGAACTATAGTGATGGCGACCTACACACTGGCGATCCCACTACCGATCTGGTCCAGGTCACCCAGTATGATGGACTAGGCCGGGTGGATCGCACGATTACCAATTATGTCGATGGGAGTTTCACTGCGACGGAGCCCATCACCGACCGGATCACCCTCACGGCGTATGACACGCTGGGGCGGGTGGTGACAACCACCACGAATCTGGACCCCAGCCAGCACACACGCACCGATACGAATCTGGTCCAGACGATCAGCTATGCGGCGACCACCGGGCAGGTGACGGGCCAGCAGGATGCGCTGGAACGCTGGATGCACACCGCATACGATGCATTAGGACGGGTAGATCGCACGATTACCAATTACGTCGATGGGGTGTATGACCCTGCCGTCCCCGATACCGATATCACCACCGCCGTGATGTATGATGCGCTGGGACGGGCGACGCAGACCACGGCAAACTACGTGGATGGGGTGTATGACCCTGCCGTCCCCGATACCGATATCACCACGGCAATGACGTACGACGGGGTGGGGCGGGTGGTGACAACCACCGCGAACTACGTTGATGGTGGGCCAACGGATGCCCAGACGAATGTGACGACGACCACGACCTATGACGGGGTGGGTCAGGTGGTGGCGACGACCGATGCAACCGGTGCGACCACAACGCTCGGCTATGACCGTCTGGGACACACCACCGTTATCACCGATAGTCTGGGACGGGTGACGACGATAGGCTATGACGGGTTGGGAACCCGGCGCTGGACCCAGCGCCCTGATGGACAGATCACGTTGATCCAGGTGGATGGACTGGGGCGTCCGGTGGCGACCATCGTGAATTATGTCGATGGCGTTGTCGGTCCCACCGAACCCACGGATCAGGATCTGATCCGCCGGAGCCGCTATGACCGCGCCGGACGTGTTATCGAGACGGTGGACCCGGCGGGGCGGGTGACGTGGCAGACCTATGACCTCCAGGACCACCGTATTGCCGTCACCGAGCACGTCACGGCAACGTGTGCCCCCACGGCAACCGACTGTATGACCACCACGCACTACCAGTACGACCGGGCGGGCAATCGTACGGCGATCATTGATGCCAATGGGCACGTCCGCCGTTTCTCCTACGATGTGGCCGACCAGCAGGTCGAGTCCTTTGATGGGCTGAACCGTCGCACGGGCTGGACCTATGACCGGGGTGGGCGGATGGTGAGTCAGGACGACCCGCGTGGCACGGCCAATGACCGGACCTGGATCTACGACGGCCAGGACCGGCTGACCAGCATTGATGCCACCAATCTGGACGCGATTGGCATGGGGTATGACGCGCTGGGGCGCCGCACGACGTTGACAGATGGCACGGGTACGACGACTGTCACCGTCGACCCACTGGGCCGCGTCACGCAGGTGATTGCCCCGAACACGGGGACGGTGGGCTATGGCTACACCGCCCGAGGCGAGCGTGTGCAACTAACCTACCCGGACGGCACGGTGATCGACTACACCTACCTGGCGGATGGGCAATTGGACACCGTCACCGAGGGCAGCACCACCCTGGCGGACTACAGCTATGACGCATTGGGACGGCTGGACCAGGCCGTCATGGGCAATGGTGCAGTCACCAGTTACAGCTATGATAACGCTGACCACTTGCGCGACCGGCACACGACCGTCGGTGGCAGCACCATGACCCGCTTCCAGTATGAGGTGGATCGGCTGGGGTTCCGCACCCAGGCGACCGAAACGCTCAGTGGCACGGTGCGGACGATTGACTACACTTACGACGGCCTGTTGCGGCTAACGGGAGCAATTGAGATCCCCGGCACGAGCTACAGCTACAGCTACGACCGCGTGGGCAACCGCACCGACGGCGGACGGACCTACAACGCCGCGAACGAAGTGGTGGGGCTGACCTATGATGACGCCGGAAACCTGCTCAACGACGGGAGCACGAGCTATACCTATGATGCCCTGGGGCGCCTGACCCAACAGGGTGGCACCAGCTACACCTACAATGGTGATGGTGTGCTGGTCGGGCGCGACAGTACCAGCTACACGCAGGACATGGTGACCACGCTAGAGCAGATGCTGAATGATGGCAGCACCAACCACGTCTATGGCCATGATCGGCTCATGAGTGACACCAACACCTGGTACCAGCACGATGGGGTGGGATCGGTCCGTGCGGTACTCGATGGCGCGGGTGCGATGCAGTCCACGACGAGCTACGACCCGTGGGGCGAACCGACGGCGGGGAGCGTGGACCCGTTCGGTTTCACGGGTGAGTTACACGATGGCGAGCTGGTGCATCTGCGCGCCCGCTGGTATCACCCGACGCTTGGCACCTTGACCAGTCGCGATCCGTTTGAAGGGTTTGATACGCAGCCGTACAGTTTGCATCCCTATCAATATGCGTGTAGTGCGCCCACGACCTGGACCGACCCTAGTGGAAAATTAGCTATTTTCATTGCTGGAGGCTTTGGGCCAGGAGACCCTGCTAATGTGGGCAATCCAGAATTTGGTATCTGGCAGATGGCAGCAGCGTTTGCAGGAATTCCTGATATTGGCCCTGTGTTCATTTCTGACGCCGAGGGAGGCAATACCATCCTCCAACGTATCATCGATCGCATTTGGTCTGTTCCATGCTTGGTTGAGGGACATGAACCCATTATTCTGGTTGGTACCAGCCGTGGTGCAGCAACGGCTCACGTTGCTGCTGTGAACTTACAGCGAGATTTTCCAAATCTGGAGATTGATCTACTCATCTCTATCGCTATGGTACCGTTTCTAATGGATGACGGAGGAGAAGTTAACTACGAAACCAAGCCGACAAATGTTCGACACTATATTAATATCCGCTCTGAACAAGGAGGGTTAAGAGTTGGGTTACCTGGGGCAAATGCTACTCTGGAAGAGCGTCTTGTTCCAGAAGCAGACGAACAATATAGGATATTAGATACCGATCATGGAACGGTAGATGATAAATTAATTGCACCTGAGTGTCTGCTCCCGCAGTCGCAGAATGATCCTAGTCGCTGCACAAAAGTTGTAGCCGAAGATGGCACGATCACCTTTATCCCAAAGAAAAAAAAGCGACTGAACCCTGTATGGCCTATCGTTGAACAAGCTATTCGGGACGCTATTACCAATGCAAAAGTATCCGGTCCGGGTTCATGACTATAACACAACTTCTATACAGACTCAGCCACTACATAGGTACCACCTAGCTTCGCATTCCGTGACCAAACGTTGAGATCTGCTTGTAGGCCTCTTATGTGGCGTACTCATGCCCAAATACACCCTCGTCACCATGCGTATCTGCCGCTTCCGCCTAGCGGGAAAGATCGTCTTGATTGCGTTCTCTGGTGCGCGAAATGAGCTATGCATTATATTCCGTGTGTGTCATGTGGGGTATAAACCTGTGTAACTGATATTGTGACTGATTCTACTCAGATAATATTATTCTAGAAAATAAGGTACTGCAATGTCTCACTATATACGACAAGACCGTTTTAGCAAGATGTTTACCATAACATTTAGTCTTGGTTTCTTTCTTAGTTTTGAAGCGATGTTTTTGTTATGGGTATGGAATGCCTTAGATGTCCATAGCACAGTCAGTAATTCGGAGTTTCTTAGAGCATCACTCAGATATCAGATCCTTATCTGGGGAATTATAGCGCTGATACAAGGAATGTATGTGCGGAAGCATACGACTTATGCACGAATACCGATACTTGTTTGGTGTACATGGACGATCCTAAGTTGGGCGGTCTTGTGGTCCGTGCTCGCTGTGAATGAAACAAATCCACGCTTTCCTATTCTTTTTTTCATTAGTCTCGTCAGTATGGGTATGTGTCACTGGCTGGGCGCAGCAATTCTGAATCAAGGTATCCCCCGCATGTCTTTGTGGCGCTAGTGTATACATTTCAGTGCCATAGGCGGTTTCTATCTATGGTTTCAGTATCCATTTTTACAGTATATGTTACCCTCATCGTTTTGGTCACATCTTGTGCCTATAATAATAATTAGTCTCATCTATGGACTCAGCACCAGTTTGATAAGTAAAGATGTTGTCCCGTTTGAGCGGCGGCGTGTATTCGCGGCAGTACAATCATCATGACGTCATCCTGCTTTCTGTACAAGGATGGACGACATTCCTATTGGTAATCCTGAACGTGTGTATCCACCAGATATTCCGTGGTTCTTGCCCGAATTCCGTATCTCAGGAGCTGATGTAGAGCGCATCTATGAGGGCACCAGCCACTTTAGTATCATTGCAAGAGAAATGCTTATATACACCAGTTTGG
>WYDT01000017.1 GCA_013122435.1 Chloroflexi bacterium AL-N1 | reverse complement strand
CAAAACGATACTCTCAATCGCTCCCTATGCTAAAACATACGCTCAACCTCTTCTTTCAGGCGAAACGAGAGAAAGCAATATAAAGTAAACAATCCCGCCAGAGAATGGTGTTAGGGGTTATCTGTATTGCCCTTCTTCTCGGCGGCGGATATTTCCTCTCTACACTCCCAGTTGGCAAGCGCATAGCGGCACACACAACAGGTTTGTTTGTACAAGTCCCAACAGCCCCTGTACGACTCGCGCTGCCCCCACCCACGGGTCCACATGCGATTGGTACTACAGCATTACATCTCATTGATGACCAGCGCGACGATCCCTGGGTTACCGGACAACCCCGCGAACTCATGGTCAGTGTGTGGTACCCAACACAAACCTCAGCAGGGTACCTACTCGCTCCATATATGGATCAACCAGTAGCCCAACATTATACGCAGATTAGCCTGGAAGACCTTGGGATACCACCTACCACAGTCGATCTGTCCGGAATCCGCACCCATGGATGGCAGGATGCCGCCGTAGATACTCGTCTCGGCGCACAGCCCGTGGTGCTGTTCTCACCCGGTGGCAGTCAGTCGCGTGCGCTTGGTACTACGCTGATCCAGGACTTGGCCAGTAGGGGTTATATTGTCGTGGCAATCGACCACACATATGAAGCCCCCGTTGTAGTCTTCCCGGATGGTCGTATTGACCAAGCGGAGATGCCGAACAGTGAGGATACGCTCCAAAAGATGATTGCGGTCCGAGTCCAGAACACACGGTTTGTGCTAGATCAACTCGAACGTATCCGCGACGGTGAGAATCCCACTGCTGATGGTCGACCTCTTCCTGAAGGGTTACCAGACGCCTTAGACCTCACCAATATGGGGATGTTCGGTCACTCTGCTGGTGGATTTACATCTGCACAAACTATGTATGAAGACACCCGGTTAGATGCTGGCGTCAACTTAGATGGCAGTCTTGGTTACCGTATCTCAGAGGGAATCTGGGGAGAGGTAACTGAACAAGGACTTGATCGTCCATTTCTCATCTTTGGTGCAGGATTCAGCGGTGCAGAGCGCCTGCCACATACATCTGTGTATGCCCCAGATTGGCAATCATTCTGGGAGCACAGCACGGGCTGGAAACTTAACCTGCATCTGCCAGAAGGTGAGCACTTCTCCTTCACGGATCACCAGGTGTTTTTACCAGCATTGGAGGAACGGTTTGACCTTCCTGATTGGTTGCTTACAAGAATGATTGGGGGTATCGATCCCAATCGCTCTGTCCAAACGCAGCAGGATTATATTGCGGCGTTCTTCGATCAACACCTGCGCGGCAAACAACAACCCTTGCTAGAAGGAGCCGCACCCCACTATCCAGACGTGGATTTTGTCCATAATACCGACCAATAACAGACAGCACAACGAGCAGAGTCAAGGACATCGAACACGTGATAGGCATTGTAGTATCAACAGAACAACAATTGGCATGAAACCTCAAAGCCCTGAAATTGACCGAAACGACCGCTGATCAACGTGCAAAATGCTGGGCAGGCTCACTCTGCAATAATATTGGGTGGACATATTATGAGTAGCAGGAGTTTGAACTGGCTCTCACCTATTTTCATCAAACTCAACAACACTGGCAAACAGCATAACGTGTTAAGAATGTACTTCATCGCTCACTGGTACATTGCCAAAACACTCCGTCCCCTGCAACGTGTCGAAGAGGCACTTGCCATACAACGTGATTTGCTCATAAAATATCAGCAGCGTAACGAAATTGGCTGATCGCCCGGCCAGCACGAAGTGGGCGCTTGAAAGTGCTCGCGGAACCAAAGGAGTCTGCATGAGTGAGCAATGGACCATTCCACACCAACTGATCGAAGCCTTACGTAATGCACAGCACGTTACTGTATTGACTGGCGCAGGTATCTCAGCAGAGAGCGGCCTGCCTACCTTTCGCGACCCAATGACAGGGCTCTGGGCGCAATATCGTCCTGAAGAGTTGGACACACCCCAGGCATTTCAGCGTAATCCGCGATTGGTGTGGAAATGGTTCGACTGGCGGCGTCAAATCGTTGCCGAAGCTGAACCCAATCCAGCTCACTATGCTCTGGTAGACATGGAACAACGCGTCCCGCAATTCACCCTGTTAACGCAGAACATCGATAGTCTTCATCAGAAAGCCGGTAGCTCACAGGTCATCGAATTGCATGGCAACCTCAGCCGTACCAAATGCAATGAGGATGGAATGATCGTCGACACCTGGGAAGACACTGACGATCCGCCACCGCGCTGCCCCCGCTGCGATGGGTTGTTGCGCCCCGATGTTGTGTGGTTCGGCGAACGATTAACTGATGCTGCTTTTGATGCTGCCACGCACGCAGCCAGAAATTGTGATCTCTTCCTTTCGATTGGAACTTCAGGAACAGTTGAGCCCGCGGCCCACCTGCCCTATCGTGCATTAGATGGTGGCGCAGTGGTGGTCGTGACCAACCTTGATGTGCCCAATCGTGACACCCACCCACTCTACATGATTAATGCTCCTGCTGGACAGCTGCTCCCTGCACTGGTACGGTCGGCCTGGCCAGATAGCATCAGCTAGTAAGTTCAACAAAAATGCTACTTGACTCGTCCCTTTGGGCAGAGCTTATAATGACGCTATGAACGATCAACGTCAAGGAATGCTCTCGATTGGACAGTTTGTCCGTGCTACGCAACTCTCGATCAAAGCGTTGCGGCTCTATGAGCAGCTTGAGATACTGCCACCACGCTATGTTGACCCCGAATCAGGGTATCGCTACTACCACAACGATCAGTTGCTGTTAGCACACCTTATTCGGATGATGCGCCAGATGGACATGCCGCTTGCTACTATTCGGCGAGTACTTGCGGCGACACCAGCGGACACCGAAACGCTGGTGCACGACTATTGGCAAGCGCAAGAAAAACGCATGGAGCAATCCCGACGTATCGTTCATGACTTGGTATCGCAACTACAACAAGAGGCTGCAACGGTAGCACTCGAAATATGTGTGAAATCTCTCAGCGTGCAGCCAATCATAAGTATCACTCATCACATCAAGGCCCATCAATTGCCTGATTATGTTGCCAATAGCCTGGATACCCTTTACGAACTTCTCGAAGAACAGGCCATTGGTGCGGCAAGCGCGCCATTGGGCCTCTATCACGGACCAATCACACAGGACGATGATGGGCCAATGGCGGTATGTGTACCAGTGCAAAGGCAGATCGTGACCACTTCCAACATCACAGCACGACAATTAGAGAGTGGTCAGGCGGTCAGTGTAATGTTGCGCGGTGAACAGTGTGAATTTCCAGCCATGCTACAGGGCAATAATTATAGTCAGACTGCATATGCATGTTGAGCACAATAAACGTACTGACTTATACTCAATACGGTATACCCAATATCCAATGAGCATACATTGTTTTACGTGTTCGAGAAGATCTGGAGACAAATGTATCCGATAAGGAAAGCCAAATTACCAACGATCATCTTCCAGAACTGTGCTTGATAAGACTCTTTTACGGTTTTGTGACGATAATATTCTTGAGCGATGAGTGCACCAGGCCAACCACCTACTAACACCAAAAAATGGAGAGTGTTTTCGGGAATCCTCCATTCCTTTTGGATCGCGCTTGCTTTATCCAACGCATACAGGCCATATGTGATGCCACTGCTGAACATATATAACATCAGTATGTATGATGTTATGAGATTAATACGTGTAGCAAAGACGAGTAAGAGAAAAAAGATACTGACAATGCATAGGGTGATCACTGTTTGTGATCCGGATACATTGACAAAACGAACATTGATAGCACGAGGACGGTGTTGCACATCATGAATCAAGGTATAAAGAACTGTCATATTTGTTGATGGACGTGTGTGCCGATACACAAGATCACTGACATGAAAAAAGATGGGGGTTTTTCCGTCGTTGGGCGTGATGAACCCAAAACCTTTATCGTCTTTCCAGGTAGTGATTGTCCCGCGACGTTGTATGGTCATTACTCAATACTCCTATGAATATTCAATTGGCTGTGTATCCTAACCGTTGTATAAATATTTCTTAAATTAGTCAGCGATAATGGACCGATATGTAGAAGAATAACCTGGGACCATAACATAGCATAGCAAAATGGCACATGGAAAAGGTTCTTTAGTCCTCACGCATTGGAGTACTATAGAATAATGGATATATGGCGCAACGAGATCGAGTAACAAGTGTAAATGATTAAGATATAGCGTATGCTAGAGCTTTGGAGAGATTGTATCAATAGGAGCATCCAATAATCATAACAACTCACCCACGGCTCTCGCAGGCATCAGTTTTTACACCGATTCGGATAGCAATATTCTAAATAAGCGGCATCCACATAGATTCATTTTCCCCAACCACTCCGAATATCTCTATGCAAAATTGAATATCCTACACCAGATGACGAGTATCGCTATGATGAACTCAACGAAACAAATTGCATTATCTACGGTGTGTGCTAGCATGGTATCATCTCAAACACAACGGTATATGCGGAAAACAGTGAGCGAAACCAACACAATCAGTAGTCTGAACACGGACTCAATGAACGATCAACAACTGATGGCATTGGTTGCTGAACAGCCGACGGTTGCGATTGCGGCCCTCTATGATCGGTACGGCAACTATGTGTTGAGCGTTGCACTACGAATGGTTGGTGATCGCAATGTGGCCGAAGAGATCACGCAGGATGTCTTTCTCGGGTGCTGGCGCAATGCCGCTTCGTACAACCCACAGCGTGCGAGTGTCCTCACATGGCTCTTACGTATAACGCACAATCGCTCGATTGACGAACTACGCAGTCGTCGCCACCAAAACCGTAAACGCGAAACAAACTGGGAGTACGCCCCCCAGGACATGCTTGCAAGTGCCCAATCAATGGATGTGGTACTCACACAATCACAGATACGGGATGCACTTGATACCTTGCCACACAATCAACGTGAGGCGGTCGAGATGCTCTACTTTGGTGGTCTGTCACGCAAGGAAGTTGCTGACAAACTGAGCACACCGCTTGGCACTATTAATACACGTCTACGACTGGCAATGGACAAACTACGATCAATGTTAATTCCTGGCCCTGGCGATGAAAAGTAACAATGACCTAACACGATACGATAAACAAAATAATATACGGTAGTCCAAGATTTCATTCTTAACTACCCAATATGAGATAACAGTACGACCATGAATACGCCATCCAATCTTTCAGACGAACACGCAGCACTGTTAGCTGCCTACGCACTTGGTGAAGCAGATCCAGAGACGACACGTCAAGTGGAACAATTGCTTGCCACACACCCTGAATATCGTTCTGTTGTTGATTCCTATCAGACGGTTGCTCAAGTGTTGCCGCTTGCAGCACCATCGGCCACCCCCACACCAGATCTGCGAAATCGCCTGCTCAATCGCCTCGACGCGGAGGTTCAGGGCAAACTGCTGCCAACACCTCGACAAGAACGTAAACAACATGCAGGAATGCCTCTCTGGCAAAGTCTGGCCCTTGCGGTCAATTTCTTAGTCATTATCGGGTTAGTTGTATGGAATGTGAATCTACAGCAGCAACAACAGGTCGATCTGGCACGCTTCCAGACCACCTGGGGCAAGATGGTTACCGCAATGAATGCCCCTGGAGTACAACAGTATCCATTAATGAGCGAAACTCCTGATGCAACTGGCGCCTTTCTCTTTGCACCCGATCAGCAACTGGGATGCCTGGTTGTGCAGGGACTACCACAACTCCCAGAAGATCAAACATACCAGGTCTGGTTGGAACAAGGTGGTCAATTCGAGAGTCCTGGCACCTTTCGCGTCAATGAGGCCGGAAATGGGTGGCTCGTTGTTGATAACGCCACACCTATTGATGACTTTAGTGTCGTCATTGTCACGGTTGAAGCAGTTGATGGAAGCACCAATCCGACGAATCCGCCTGTCATTGGTGGGCCACTTTCTGTGTGAGTTTACAGTATGCTGACTGACCAAGAGATCGCTAAAAGACAACCCGTCTGGAAAGCGCTGTCAGACCTATGGTTAGATAATGAGCTGACAGACGTTGACTTAGATGGGATTGTAAAAGAGTGTCTCGCCTCTGGATATACGGTGGAGGAGCTAACCAATATCTATCGCTACGAGGTTGCACCAGCGGTATATCAGAATCTGTATCAAGTTGCAGGAGAATGGGGAATGTTCGACGAAGCGTGGCTATACGAAGAGATTGTGATGTTAGAACGGTATAGAACACCGCTGGGGCGTTGGTGGTTACGCCTTCCAATCACGCAATACATTATGACATCAATGACGCGAGATGAATGGCAGTATATTCTGCAACGAGTTCAGGAAGCACCAAGATCGGTGTGAATTATTGAGATTATCAGAAAAATCCATCTTCTGTCACCACAAGATACCTGTGTCTTTATCTACTCGCGGTTGCATCCACTACCCTACAAACCTATCCAACCGCTCCTGCACCCTACCTGCAAGCCACGCACGCACTTGACCTACCTCGTATTCGGTCAGATGATTTCGTATAAAGCCATGCGTATGGAGTTGTTCCCAGGCTTGTTCATACAGTGGCATTTCGACTGGTGTCTGTTTAATACCATCTTGCTCTCGCATTTGATATGCACTGTTGAGCAACATACTACTACGCTGATAATGACCTCGCTCTAGGTAGGCATACGCCAGACGCTCAAGCGCTCCAGGGATGTGAACCCATGCATCCATAGCAGCAAATTGGTGCATACTTTGGTTGAACAGATCCATAGCCACATCAATCTCATACCGAAAAAGTGCTATCAACCCTAGATTATTCAGCGCATGCGCTGCATTCAAACGATCCCCAAAGCGTTGAGTCAGTGCTAAACCCTCGTTGAGGTGCGCCTGAGCATCTGCAAGGTGTCTCTGATAACAAGCATTATGGCCAAGATTGATCAGAAAAAGAGCTTCTTCCTGATGATAGTTTAATTCACGTGCACAGCTTAAACCTTCATCAAGATATTGTTGTGCAGTATGGTGATCGCCCTGGCTTAAAGCTGTCTTGCCAAGATTAAGCAAATCCGTGATTATCCCATGGATATCACCTAAACGACGTCGTATCTGTAAACTTGCCTGATGAAAAGCCATTGCCTGATCGTGATAACCTTGTTCGTCAGCGACGCATCCTAAGTTGGCCAGAATATTGGCGGTATCCCGCGGGGCATCAACCTGATGACAGTAAGACAGGCCCTCTTCTAAGAGATGACGAGCCTCGATCAATTGACCCTGTTGCCATCGGACTAAACCATAGCGATTAAACGCACGTGCTAAACCCAGTGCGTCATACACTGTACGATAGTGGGAGATCGCGTCGTCCAACCATGCGGTGGCCTGTGTATAATCGCTGTAGATTAAACTAAATCCACTGGCACCGCTGAGGAGAGCCGCCTGTAGTGCCAATGACAATTCGTTTGGCAGCGCTAAGGTCCGTCGATGCCAGGTCAACCCTTCATCCCATAACCCCCGGATGTACCAGTAGCGCCACAATGCGATGCAGAGGCGTGCCAGCAAGAGAACCTGCTGATGATCATAACACCATGTTAGTGCGGTACGTAGGTTACCAAGTTCGAGATCAAACTGTTGGAGCGACTCCAATTGCTGTGCTGCTGCCAGATTATCTCCATGGCGTTCGGCCCAATCAGCAAAATACGCCGCGTGCTGATGTCTCAGTAAGGTCTCATCTCCGGTCGTGTGTAGCTCCTCACGCACTACCGCACGAATGGTCTCTAACAATGTAAAGCGGTGTTCATCGCAGGGAAGATCCTGGGCAACCACCAAACTATAATCAAGCAATGTGTTGAGACCTTGTGCTACCACACCTGTTTTGTGCTCAACTTCTGCTGAGAGACAAATTGCAGCAATGACGTCCGGTGTGGCACCACCAACCAGGATACTCATCCCGCGCAAAATGTGCTGCACTTCTGGTGAGAGGAGTCGATAGCTCCACAGTACTGTTGCGTGTAAAGAATGTTGGCGTGGCGAAGCACTCCGAGAGGTGTGGGTCAGCATTGTGAGATCATGTGTCAGTCGAGCAGCCAGGTCTGCAGGGCTCCACACCCGCAACTGAGTTGCCGCCAGTTCGAGTCCCAAGGGAAGACCATCCACTTGTCGACAGATCGTGACAATCGCTCGGGCATTTGCTGTAGTCAGTTGAAAGTCTGGCAGTAGTGCCTGTGCTCGTGTCACAAGCAGCATAACTGCCGGATTGGTGCTAAGTTGTGCCAGTGATATGCGATCAGTTTTCTCAGGAACCATCAGTGGTGCTAATCGAAACTCATGCTCTCCATCGATCTGCAATGGTACCCGACTCGTAAGCAAGAGCGTCACATGGGGTGCTCTGGACAGGATCTGACGGACAAATGACATGGCTTCCGGCACATGATCGAAGTTGTCCAGAACCAATAACAACTCTTGCTGTTGTAAACCAGTTAGAATCTGCTCCTGTAATGGTCGTGTTTCGAGGGGTGGAAGCTCCAGGAGGGTTATTACTACGCACAACAGTTCCTCTAACGATGCCACTGCCGCCAGATCCACGACCTGCGCTCCCTGAGCAAACACGGGATAAACCTGATCGGCCAGGGCATAGGCTAACCGTGTTTTGCCAACCCCTCCTGGACCAATAATAGTAAGCAACGAAACTTCTGCACGCTGAATAAGGTTTATTGCAGCAGTTAACTCGGTAGTGCGCCCCAGCAGAGGAGTTAGCGGACGAAAGCCATGCTGGTCATGCAGATGCACGGTCGGTGGTGTAGAAAGGAGAATGGCATCGGCTGGCGACTGGCGGGCGCAGTAGGCAGCCTCTAGAAAGGCAGGTACTTTATCTGAAGGTACATCTAACTTTGCAGCAAGCAGTTGAGCTAATTGGTGGGAAGGATGACGTTCGTTGATCTCGATCTTCCGAATAGTGGAAAGCGAGCAGTTCACTTGATAGGCCAATTCACGCTGGGTCCATTCCTTCGCCATTCGCAGCGCTTTCACCCAGGTACCGAAAGAATACTGGTTTGTCATACGTAGTGTCCTCGTCACCGGTACGTGTATTAGCTGTGTGGTACTTTTGTGGTACTTGTACCACCGAAGCCGCCACCACATTTAGTATACTCGCATGTGTACAGTGTCGCAACGATCTATCGGCTTTTGGTGAAGATAATGTTGAGGGAGTATCGGTCGTCACCTGATATCAGGAAAGGAGGGTATTTGTTCCGCAAAATATGCACAAAGCACATTCCAACCGTCAGACCTGTCGTATTGACACAACGTGAGTACATCATAACAACATATGCGTTCATGGTGCCACCCACCACACGCCGCGAAGGCATCATCGAGACAACACGTCACGTTTAAGGAGATCGCTGATTATGAAACACATCTACCATTCGCTTGCTCTGTTAGTGCTGGCCTTAGCGCTACTGCTTCCGAGCAGTTGGTCGCCCACCACGCCAACCGACGCACACGCGGCCCCAATGGTCAACCAAACGGCTACAGGATCTATAGAGTTGATAATCTATGAACATGTAATCGGAACGCTCACCTGTAGTAATTTCGGTACAGAAGGATTCTGTATACCCAATGGGCCAGATGATCCTGAGGATCAACCAAGGGTCATATACAGACAGGTATTTCTAGAGGGGACAACCTTTAACGAAGTTACTGCACTTGGAGGAGAGCCAGAAGAATCTCAAGATAGTTACCACTGTGATGAAGAGTACAAACGTGAGACAGGTGGTTACTATGATATAGTATATATATACGCACAATACCCTGATGGTCGTACTGCAAACCTTGGTCATGCATATGATCGCGGAAGAACAAGATATCTCAAAATCACAGGAAATCTGGGGAATAGCTTTCCAAATGGGTGTAATCCAGATGCGTCAGGCACCTATGAGTTCAAGATAGAAGAGGACGGATACTTTGAAGTAAAACCTTTACCACCCGCACCACCTGCACCACCCGCACCACCTTTACCACCCGCACCACCTGCACCACCCGCACCACCTGCACCACCTGCACCACCGTCAGACCCACCACCCGCACCACCTGCACCACCTGCACCAACATCTACGCCACCCGCGCCAACACCACTGCCAGATAAGAAAGAGTGTTATCGATTTACCAGCACAGGAAGGTGGGGTGGCCTGAGCGTGAACGATCTAATTGCGGCTGGTTTTAAGATACCTGAAGAAGCCAGAGATTATTTAGAGAGGATTCCTATCATAAAATTTGCAGATCAACAAGAAGTCGTTCCGACTCAGGTTTTTGTGATGCTGAGGGGTTCGTGGTGCTATCAAGATGGACGGGTCTCAGAACTTGAGAATGTACGCGTAGAAGCATCTGGGACAAGTACTGGAGAAGTTTGGTTTACTCCTGTTGATCCTCCTTTAGCTGGATCTTTTTTCGTGGAAGATTTAGGAACCCAAACCGACTACGTTAATGATCAGACAAAAGTTCAAATAAGGTTTGACCCCCCTGTCGAGCTCACTGGCACAGCCAAAGCTACAATTCCTGGTACAGACATAGGATTCGATATTGATTTGGCTTCTAAAACTGACGTGCCAATTGCAACTCTCATATTGACGACTAGGTTAAGTGGGATGGGCAATGCAACATGTTCACAAACCGGTGACTCAGAGAACTGCTCCATAGAAACGAGCTTTCTTCGAAACGAATAATCTAAAATTTCCCGGATTACATGGGTAGAATAGTAGAACATTTCTACTGCCTATGAAGCTATTGTTGTGGGGCGTGTATTCCACGCCCCACGGTCCACGCACACCTCACCCATGAGCACTACTAACCACCCTATCAATTCATTAGGTTGGGGACACAGGCGGCCCGGAACCCACCTGGCCACCCCCTCAGCAGTGTAATCCTGACCCCAGAGTTGGCTCCACATCTGCTCATACAGGATCGTCTCGACAGGTGGGCGTCGCATACCATCCTGTGTACACTAAATCTTTTAACGGGGAGTTGGTCGACGCCATCTCCGAGGCACCACATAAAATAGACCATCCATTCGGGAAGCACAGCATACTCAGACAGATCACAGGTGTCTGTGACCACATTTATATCAGATAGGAACAGCTTTGGAGACAACTGATATGGTCTGACACTCTACCAAAACTATACAACGCTTAGCGTATCGCGGCCTACGCAAGCGAGAATAAGGTGATAGGTCAGCATTATTTCATTGTTGTGATACTTTTGTGGTACTTTTTGTGGTACTTGTACCACCATAGAACCTACTTTTTTTAGTATAATTGTCTATAAATAGATATAGATATTTTACTTTTATATATTTACGGTATATAAATACCACTATATCTTACTATGTGAATAACAATCACGACACTTGGAAAGGAATAGTTATTGTAGGGACTCGATCATCCGATATATGGAACATGTAGTATGTGCGTAGCAGCAACACACTATCGATTCTGGTACGATCCATGCCGTCCATAGCTGATTACCTTATATGATGGACCTGTTGGCGATAGCCCACTCCATTCATAGGACTATAAGCCATCCGTTGTTGGTTTGGTACTACTTTTAAGGAGATTATTATGCGTTTCTATCAACGAGGTCTCTTGTCGGTTCTAGCTTGTCTCCTCCTGCTCAGTGGCCTGCTCGTCACCACGCCGCAGCACGCTATGGCCGCCCGCTCCTGGCCACTAGTCAGCAGTGGCGCAAACAACGAAAACGTGATTACCATTCAGTACCTGTTACGCTTCAAAGGCTATGATCTCGCCGTCGATGGCGCCTTCGGACCTGGGACCACCAGCGTGGTCCAGGCTTTCCAAGCCGATCAAGGGCTGGTCGCTGATGGCGTTGTGGGCGCTCAAACCTGGGAACGGCTGGCCTATCAAGTCGCATACGGGGCCAACAGCGTCGTCGTCACCGCGGCACAACGCCAACTCAAGTATACCCACGGCTATAGCCAACTTACGACCGATGGGGCGTTTGGTGCCGATACGGATGCCGCCGTCCGTGCCTTCCAAGCCTCACGGCAGATTGTCCAGAATGGCATTATGGGATTGGATACCTGGGCAGCCCTGGTCGGAAACGGGGGCAGTGCTCCCGGCGGGATTTCCCCAGCCGCACAGGCCCAAATGGACGCCATGTATAATCACGCTCGTGCCCACAGTCTGGGCTATGCCCCTGATGGACGCTGCTATTATCATGTGGCGAATTACATTGATGCGGTCGGCTATGGGTACATCAGCGTCAATGGCTTCAATGCGGCTATTGACCCCGGCTACTACGCGGAAGCCCGTCAGTTTGCCGAGTATCTCAACCAGAATGGCAATGCGGAGCGACTCGGCATGCGGCGGCTGAACCTGGATAATCCTTATGAGGCCCCCGCTGGTGCGATTGTGGTGGTCCGTGCCGGTACACCTGGGACAGCGCATCCCACTGCTGGGGACATTGCCATCGCAGGGGGCAACGGCGAATTCTACAATGGTGGCATGATGGGATATGGTGGCTCAGGCAACTTCTATCCTGGCAATAACTATGTTCTGGGAATTTACATTCCTAACATCTAGTACGTCTGGAACAACACCCCGACCTGACTAATGCTGCTCGGGTCGGGGTAAACCCAATACATTGCCATGCTTCTTAGTTTGTTTTGTCCGCATCTCTTAGACCTGTCACTACCACATTCATATTCTGTACTCATACTTTGTGCTGTACAGCTGATTAAGCCCTGCTAACCACTCACCACCAATTCATTAGGTTGATCGCTCAGGCGGCACAGAAGCCACCTGGCCACCCCGCAGCGGCGTAACCCTGTCACAAAGCGAAACCGCATGATCATAGTTCAGCAGGGGTAGAAATGAATCTGTCGCTCTATACAAACTGTAGTGCGTGTCTTATTTCGCCACTGGAACACGACTTCTCAGGGCATATAGCTTCACGAAACTTAACGTGTGTAGCACAAAAATATGATTGGTAAAACATTTACCACAGAAAGCAGGGCGACAGACCATCTATAACCACATGGGGATCTTAACGTTCATCAGATTGGGAAGTACCCGTAAATTCAAGCAGTATCAGAACACCAAACCTCTAAAATCCCACAAACCGTTTACACTCCTCCACCGTACAGACTTGGCGAAATGCTCCGGTTGCGCTATGATACGCAAGCGTTCGGATTCGCTATGTAAACGTGTATGTACAAACAGATGAACAACAAAACCCATAACCAACAGCGACATCTCTGGATGACTATTGCAGGAATAACCTGGCTCTGTGTGGGATGTAGCACTGCGGAGGTACAGCAACCACCTGCGGCCATCACGCCGACGGTAACTCTTGCGGTTGCCGCCATCCCGACGCCTGCAACACTATCTACTCCAGACATCGAACCCATCCCAACGATCACACCGACACCTCCACCCTCGCCAACACCCGATCTGGCAGCGCTGATCGATGACGAGGAAGAGCCATTTGAGTATCAGTGGCCCACCTATCAGCCAGAAGGCTTTACACTTGCACCCAACGAATCACGGGTAGCACGTGATGAGGAAGTACAGTTTGGTGGAGTGGGGTTCTTTGTGATCACCTTTAACGCCACAGAACAAAAACTCGTGGTGGGGGGTGGCTCAACGGAAGCACTCCCGCTGCAGGGGGATGAACAAGTGGTTGCAATTGGTGAGCGCGAGGCCCAATTGACTACGAGTGGCAACCAGCGCCAGATTCAGTTTAATCAATCAGATAGTCGTTTGTTTGTCTATGGTTTTGGGGTTAGCGAAGATGAGCTATTACGTGTCGCCGAGTCACTTGAGCCGATTTCTGTCACCGATTTACGTACACGCGTAAACCAGGCTGGTATAGCGCCAACCACCAATGAGTGATCAATCCCAGTCATCATCATAATCGTAATCATCATCATCGCAACGTGGACAATCATCGTCGGCATAGGGGCCATGAGTAGGGCAATCGTCACCAGGATCATCGTAGGCAAAAATGTAGTTGAACATCGAAAGTGCTCCTGTGTCATACGAGACAATATAGTGTGTATGGACACAGGATACTGGGCCACAACTTATACTACCAAGCTCCGTACATTACAGACTCATGACCGCAGTTCGGTAAAGCGTCGTTCATCACTGGCAGCAATGGCCAGACCCGATGCAACACTGGTGTAGACATCGATCTCGCGAAGTTTCTCTTCGCCAAAACGCTCGGCGAGCATACTCACATAGCGAGGAATACGCGAAGAACCGCCTGTACGTAACACGACATCGATCTCATCGTGCGTGATGCCAGCCGCCTCGACGGCCCGATCCACGCAAGCCGCCACCTGCCGTACGTCCGGGCCAATCAACCGATGAAAGTCCCAGCGTTCGAGTGGCTCCTCAAACTGGATGCCCGGCACATCCATCCTGATCGTCGTATGGCGGTTAGTACTAAGACGAATTTTGGCTCGTTCAACTTCTTCATACATTGGCAAGCCATAATTTTCACGTACTAATGTTCGCAACATCGTTAGCTCACGCATCTTGTCGCCGGTACGTATCGCTTCATCAATAATCTCAAGATACTTTGGTTGAGTCAGATCAATGATACTCTGCCACTCCCCCAGATGATCATGGATTACGGCAGGAAAGGGCAACTTACGCGGTCCCGTCGTGGCGCCAGCCCCAAAGTGTGGTAGCAGTTTTCCCATCACGATCCGCCGATCCATCAAGTCGCCCCCGACCGGCACACCATCGGTCGCGAGAACTTCGTGTGCACCAAACTGGTCAATCCGCATCACCGTTACGTCGAGCGTACCACCACCAAAATCAAAAACCAGGATATGTTCCTCGCTTGTGGCCGTCGAAGCATAGGCCAGTGCAGCAGCAGTTGGTTCTGGTAGAAAGGCCACATCATTGAGGCCAGCCAGCTCACATGCACGACCCATGCGTGTAATAGCTAATTGGTTTACCTCAGGATCTTCGGAGTAGTTCACCGGACGACCCACGACCATGCCAGTCACTTCCTCGCCAGTTTCATCTTCGATGTTCTTGCGAATAATGCCCAGAACCACCGCAATCAGCGCCTCAAGCGAATACTTTTTGCCAAAGACATTAGTACTATCAAAACCACTATCACGGAGATGACTCTTGAGTGATTGGAATAAACGCCCCGGCGCATTAGCATCGACTACCGCATACAACGCCTGCATCACCGTCCCAACTTCACCAATCGTTAACTCGGTCTCGCCAACATAGCGCCACTGGTACTCAATTTCACGCCCAACATTTCCTTCAGTAAAACGATTGATCGCCTCACGTCCAATAAATGGAACACCTTCACGCGTGATAAACAAGGTTGAGCGCATGACTGACGGATTGTTATTGACCGGATCGAGATCGAGTAGTCGCACATGCTGCCCATCGTATACTGCGGCGCTGGAATTCGTGGTGCCAAAGTCAAGACCAACACGCATGAAGAACCTCCTTGTCGTGTGTCGCTGCTGACCAACGATACACTGCTGTGTTTGAGCACGCCAAAAGAGCCGATGACCTGGGTACATCGACTTTCGGGCCCAAACTATTCTGTACTGTTGTTTTTGCAGTATAGATAATACAGATACGCGGTGTAATCGGTCTTTGGATGTAGCTTGTATGGGCTATTTGCACGAGAAAGATGCGTGTGGTAGCATCTCATACAGATGATCAACGTTTACATACCCCTGCGGAGGTTCTCGTCCCATGTCGATAGATCCATACACCGTTGCTCAAACCCTTCTGGATGCTGATGCCGTGCTATTGCGCCCCGATGACCCATTTACCTTTGCGTCAGGTCTGCTTTCGCCTGTCTATTGTGATAACCGCTTGCTCTTGGGCAATGTCGCTGCCCGACGAACCATCACTGCCGCATTCGCACCCCGATGCGACGACGCAGAGGTGCTGGCAGGCCCTGCAACAGGTGGTATACCCTGGGCGGCCTGGGTGGCCGAACAGTTGGCGCTTCCCATGGCCTATGTGCGTGGTTCGGCCAAGGGGCATGGCCGTGGACAACAGATCGAAGGGGCAGCGGTGGCCGGGCGTCGCGTTGTGTTGCTGGAAGACACCATCAGCACGGGCGAGAGTGCGCTGGTCGCAGCAGAGGCACTGCGCGACTCAGGCGCAGAAGTAATACGTTGTGGGTGTATCTTCACCTGGGGCTGGTCGGCAACTGCCACACGCTTTGAGACCGCCAACGTCCCACTCCATCCGCTGGCAACGCTCCCTGATCTGCTGGATGTTGCTGCGACGGCCGGGCAACTATCGGCAGCACACCGCACCCTGATCGAGTCGTGGGCCAACGATCCACAGGGCTGGCAAACCAATCACTAACATACCAGTGAGCGTTGGAAGACTCAGGTGCGCTGCGCTGCTGCTTCGTCGGATGCAGGTTCATCGTCGACCACGGCGCCACGAGGCACATTGGCGATCTCGGCTGCGTCCTCTTCTTCCTCAGGTTGGCGCACCACCGTCCCAGGACGCACATTGGCGATCTCGACGGCACCATCTTCCTCTTCGTCGTGCTCATCCTCGTCGTGGTGGTGCGACTCACCGTATTCCGTCACCAGACTCGCCTGTTTGATACGTCGATCATATTCTTTATATACCGCGTCGGAAAAGCGTTGAAACCAGTTGCTCATAGCCACAAACCTCTTCGTCTTATGTACATTAAGAGCATGTGCCTATGTATTATACCCGAGAATGGCTGAAACGCATTCTGACCGTGCAATGTATAGTCAGTTCAGAGTAGCCAGTGCTAACATAGGAAAGGATGTAATGACTCAGCCATTAAAGGTTAAGCCATCAACAATCGATATATCTCACATCTTTGTGGAAACATTCAAATTATGTCTTTGGTGATCGTCTATATCGCACTCTGGCAAATACCAGACGCACCACCAGTGACCAGCGTAACTTTGTTCTGAAATAACTGTACCATTTGCTCACCTCTTTCCTATTTTGCTCCCGCTGACCACACTTCCATTTGATGAGAATGCGGTAGTGAGATATGGTGAAATACGCTCGTATCTGGAAGCACAAGGGACACCAATTGGAGCAATTGACACTTTACTCGCAGCTCAGGCACTCAGCTATAACCTTGTTTTTGTGACCAACCCTGTGCATGAATTTGTACGCGTTCCGGGATTAGCTGTCGAGGATTGGTCTCGACCAGAAGCAGGTCTCGCTATCACACCCCCATCACAGCGGCACAATCATAAAACGTCGTAAAAAACAACATCTATTTGAGCCTATCACTCGGCACTTGCAGGATACCCATACGGCTAATTCAGTACAATAGGTATATGATTCTTATATCATTTTGTAATATAATTCACATATCATAATCAAAACCCTCATGGGTGGGAAATGAGGAGCATGTCGATATGCGAAAAATTGTTATTCCAGGGGGTGCGGGATATCTCGGGCGGAGTTTATCGGATTATTTTGTCGGGCTTGGCTATCGTGTGGTGGTACTCTCGCGCGGTGCGGAGTCGCGGTGGAATGACGTAAAGATTGTCCCTTGGGATGGTCAGACACTGGGAACCTGGGTGCACGAGATCGATGGTGCGGATGCGGTTGTCAATATGGCGGGACGCAGCGTAAACTGCCGTTACACTGTCAAAAATCGCCAGGCCATTTACGAGTCACGTCTGTACTCAACCCGTGTACTTGGTGAAGCGATCAGGTCGGTGCAACAACCACCGAAAGTGTGGATTAATTCTAGTTCAGCCACGATCTATCGCCATGCGCTTGATCGCCCGATGGATGAGTTGATGGGCGACATTGGCACGGGTTTTTCGGTCGATGTCTGTCGGCAATGGGAGCATACCTTGCTCACAAGTTATACACCATACACACGCAAGGTCGCCATGCGGACGGCGATTGTGTTGGGGAGGGGCAGTGGTGGTGCAATGACACCTCTACTCAACATTGCACGCTTGGGGCTGGGTGGCAAGATGGGTTCTGGAACACAGTTTGTGAGTTGGCTGCACCTCGAGGATTTCGTACGCTCCGTACAGTGGTTGATCGACCACGAAGAGTTGGATGGTGCTATTAACGCAGCGGCACCTAACCCCTGTACCAACGCCGACTTTATGCGGGTCTTGCGCTTTGTGTGTAGCCAACCAATTGGCATGCCATCACAACGCTGGATGCTCGAAATCGGTGCGTTTGTGCTGCGTACTGAGACCGAGTTGCTGCTCAAGAGTCGGCGGGTTGTGCCCACCAGGTTAGTGGCTTCTGGTTTTACGTTCAACTACCCATATGTGTATGATGCCCTGCGGAATATTGTGCGGGAGTAGAGTCCTTTTCAGTTGGCGCACTATTTTCGCAGCATCGCATCTGGAGTGCACCATAAGCGAAGAGCAAACAAGCCATTACTATTGAAAATACGTGTATATACATATAAAACAAAAAGTGTATGTACACTCAAAAGAGCCATACATCTAACACTTTGTTTCAGAATGATTGGCGTATATATCGGACGTCCTTTTTAACTTTTGTAACCAGCCAATGAAATGTTAAAGAAAGACGATTACTATGTTTAGCTACAACCACAGCCTTCCACACCAACATCCTATTACCCCTTTCGGACATCTCCGTCGTCATGCATTTGGGCTATCCAATATCGCGGGGTCTACACATACCGGACCAGTACGACATCAAGAAGTCATCGAGCATCTTATCAGTGGGTTCAACAGTGTACTGGAAAGTAGTAACTTTGATCATCTTCAGGCACGAGTGGCCAAAATCGATCTCGGCGTTACACTCTTCACATTTGCGTCTGTGCTCTGTGGTATAGCGAGTCATCCAGCCTTTCTGATTGCTGCACGTTTCCTGCAGGCGGTTGGTGGTGCTATCCTCACTCCAACATCGCTTGCCATGATTCTGAGTGAGTTTCCCAGGGAGAAACGCGCTTCGGCGGTCAGTCTCTGGGCGCAGTAGGTGCGCTTGCCGCAATCGGCCCCTCACTTGGCTCTGCCATCATTACGGTAGGTGGTTGGCGCTGGGCTTTCTTTATCAGCTTGCCCGTAGGACTTGTTGCACTGTATTTGAGTAGCCGTGTACTACGCGAACACAACAACAAAGAGATCAGACGCTCCCCGACCTTTGGGGTTCACTTCTGCTTATTCTCAGGGTTGATCTGATTGTTTTGGGACTTGTGCAAAGTGAAGTATGGGGATGGATAAGTGTGCAAACACTCATTGCATGTGCCTCCAGTGTTGTGTTTCTTGGTGTGTTTGCACTACGTTCAAGCAAAATGCGTGTACCTGCTTTGGATATTTCTCTATTCCAAGCTACAAACTATCGCTATGCAAATTTGGCAACTTTTGTTTTTGGTACCACCTTCACGACCCTCTTCTTGGGCTTTATTCTCTTTCTGACGCGCGTGTGGAGTATTCGGAACTGTAGGCAGGGTTAGCCGTTATACCCGGTCCTCTGACTGTCATACCAGTAGCTATTATAGCCGGACGTATTGCAGATCGATGGGGCCACCGTGCACTTCTTGTGACTGGGGGTATGGTGTTTGCCATCGGCGGGTTACTTCTTTACCTGTTTGCCACACCTGAACCTGCCTTTTTGCGGCTTTGGCTGCCTGTTTCGCTTATTACAGGCATCGGGGTAGGCTTACTGCTACCCATGTTAAGCTCGGCAGCCGTCGCAGGTTTACGCATCGAACAATTTGGTGGGGAGTGCTGTGAATCAGGCGATTCGTCAAATGGGTGGAGTATTCGGTGTGGCTCTTGTGATCGTTCTACTTGCGGCTGATTCGCAGACGCCCTCGTGATCTTTCAACAGGTATTTATCATACTGATCGTCGGTGGATTGCTCACCTCTGCGATCAGTTTAGGCATCAGGACCAAAGGACATAAAGTAACAAGATGACAGTTAGAGAAAAGAAAAAGCTCAGTGCACATCTGTCTTGGCAAACCATCCGTGAAAGAGACAAATGAATCTCTACTACTTGTGAGCAAGCGCTGTAGCAATGCCCTTCTGGAGGGTACTATGTGTAATGATGTCATGCAGATCAACATCTAAACTGACCAGCATAGCTGCCACCTCAGGACGAAGACCTGTCAACATGATCTGTGTGCCAAGCAATCTTACCGCATGTGCTGCACGAAGAAGGAGATCGGCAATATGTGTATCCACTACCGCCACCCCGGTGATATCGAGAATAACCATACTTGGACCGTGCTGACCAACACCTTGTAGCATTGTTTCCAATACCTGTTGTGCACGTTGTGTATCAACCGGGCCAATCAACGGCATAACGACTACAGTATCGGTAATAGGAATAAGCGGAGTCGAGAGTTCAATCAGGGCAGCGGCTTGTCTCCGAATTAACTCCTCCTGAAGCCGCTCACGTTCTGAAGACTGTTCCTGTAGATCCTGCAAGGCACGTTCCAGTTTTTGTGCCTGGACTAATGCAGTCTCTTCATGCACTTCAAGTAGTTGTTCCAAAGTGCTTACCTGCGCTCGAATTCGTTCTAATTCTGCTTCCAGTTCGGCCACGTTCTCACTGTTTGTATTGCTCATTACACTTTTACGCTTCTGTTTTATGCAAAGACTCTTCCATCCGTGAATGGTAACACTGCCGTTTTAGCACTCAACGCGACGGTTTTGAAGAGATCGGCTGTATCACGAGGTATCGGTACGGTGGTAAACATAATAATGGCGAATAAGTCTTTCGGAGGAAGGATGCCCCCAAAACCAAGCACAGAGCGAATACCATAGGGAATAACAAACTCGTCCTGTGCTGGAACCCCTGAACTGCCTTGCGCTTCAGGAACATAAAAAACATTATATGACTTTTGTGCAAGATCCACCATTACAGTAGAGTCGGTGTCTACCAATACATTTACATCTATGCCAAATTGCTGTATCAATTGAGCAATCATAGGAGCCTGTGTAATAACTTGTGCACTAGGAAGAGGAATCGTTTGATGGCCAACTGACTCACTACGTCTATTCCAGGCAGGATGCGTGCCAGCAGTCGCAAGCAGTGTCAGACAAGGCACGTGTGCTGCTAATGGCTGTCCATTTGATAATTGAGAGGCAAATGACTGCAAATCTGCTGGAAGCTGGCCATACGGATGGGTCTTATAGTACCGAACCAATGCACAGACAGGTGCTCCGGTTGATGCACAATGCAAGTGCTCGTACAGATAACGGACCAATCGGTTGGCAACCTCCTCCATGCTCGTGGCATTTTTACCAAGACTGCGAATAGTTGTGCTGCATTGGATCATATCGCTCAAGGCAAAGGACGATATATCGTACATACAATGCTCCTTGAGAAGAAAGTAGGATGTGAAGTCAGAAGGCAGGCAAACACGCTCATGGTTGCGAGGAAACACAACAAGTAAGGATCGTTTCCCAACTCATTATATATTGTTGATTGCTAGTGTAGCATATTGTAGTCGAAACACACAAGTTGCTCATAACAAACCTATATTGATCGTAGTACCTTTACGCCCATAGGCGTTTCAATATGGGCTGATAAAAAGGGGGCTGTATTTTCTGCGAGTGTTTTTATGTCAACATATGGTGCTGCATCTATGGATGACAGAACCGCAGCTAACCAGCCAGGGTACGGATGGTGAAGCTCTAAGCGCTTGAGCGTACAGCCAACATCACCCATACGCCTGGCAGGATGCGTCTCGGTGTGCCACTGCATGAGTGAGGGGAGCATGCCACTTGCGAGCAGCCTGCCATCATCGGGAATAGCAAAATGCCAGTGAAGATCGCCACGACTGACCGGGGTGGCCGCACCAAAGGCAAATGAGCTTTGTGATAGTGCACGTGTCAGATCCGGTGTGTTTACCACCCACGTTAACAGTTGTGGTTGTTGCTCAATGTGTCGGCGAACAAAGGGATCATCGAGGCCATACCAGCGCGGTCTTGCTGGCGCAGGCGCGTCGGGGTTGATGGCGATTACTTCGAGGAAAACATCGTTCCCCAGTTGCATCAAATGGTTGTGTGTTCCCATCAGAGGATGTGCACCGCCCTTGGGAATATCGACCCCCAGTTGTTCTTTGATATAAGCAACGCCCTGCTCAAGCGAGGCGGCACCGACAACAAGGTGGTCAAGTTGTGTGTTCATATGGCTCCTCAAGATTTTTGACTGGATTATTTTAGAGTGGGCGCTGCGCCCCACGCCCCGCCACAGGAGCCAGCCCCTGTGAAACCCGCTGGCAGCGTTGCACCCGCCAGACCACCCGCAAAACATACCCGTCGTTCAAGCACTCTACCATCAGCATCAATGGCATTCCCCAGAAGATGTGAATATACCCAAACGACACAGCTATTCTCTAAAAGTAGTACTTTCGCAGAACACCATCATAGCGACCACTACGCAGGCAACACTTCTTGAAAACGGTATCCCGACCCACAGGGACACGGATCGTTACGACCTAATTTCTCGGCCAACTCTTTGCCACCATGGACCACGCGGTAGCCACGTTTGACATGCGTTTCGGAGGGGAAACCATAACGACGCTGGCTGGTGTGCTCAAAAGGATGGTTGCTCGTTGAAGTTCTTGCGCTTTGCCATGATAGCACCTTGCCTTTCTAGCAGCACGGGGGATCAATGCAATGAGTATAGCATGGATAGCGAGGACCGAGAAGACTGATTGAATATAAGAAGATGGGATATCATATGACATAGAGTAGTCACAAGATTCTAGTACTAAGCAATAGACTTTTTAGAACGTATATACAGCACCTTAGTATCAGAATTTGCTGTCTCTCGTTCTTGAAGAGTGAACAGTTCAGTTTGGGCTCGAACGAGATCGCTTAACTTCTTATATCCAAAATTACGAGCATCAAAATCCGAACGCAGTTTTGTGAGTTGGCTACCGAAATTGGCGAGAGTTGTCCAGCCATTTTCATCGCCCGCTTGTTCAAGCGCCTGTTGAAACAACGCATATGGAAGGACATCTCCTATAGGAGAAGAGGAAGTACTGGAAGAAGATTTGCTGGTAGAAGAAGCGGTGTGGTCAATATTAGGGGTAGTGTGGGTGAGTGGCACCTGCTCCACAGAACGCAGTACTTCGGTAAAGATAAATTTATTGCATGCGTTTCGAAACGACTCGGGGGTCTTTTTTTCGCCAAAGCCAAAAACCACTAAGCCTTCTTCACGAATACGAACTGCTAATCCGGTAAAATCGCTGTCACTTGAAACAAGACAAAATCCATGAAAACGTCGTGTATATAAAAGGTCCATGGCATCAATAATCAGGGTGCTATCTGTCGCATTTTTGCCTGAGGTATAGGCAAATTGTTGGACGGGTTTAATAGCGAACTTGTTTAAAACTTTCTTCCACTGTGCGCTGGCTGGAGAGGTGAAATCGCCATAAATTCGTTTGACGGTTGCTTCCCCTAAGCTGGCAATTTCGAATAAGAGCCCTTCAATAATAGCCGCTTGGGCGTTGTCTGCATCTATTAAAACTGCAAGCCGTTGTGCTGGCTCTTCGGCCTCAATTTTAGCCACGAGTTTCGGATTATTTAGCACGAACATATCCTTTAGTTGTAAGGGGGTTGAAAGAGGTAGTTACACAATATTAGTATTTTACTATAAACTTTGAGGTATAGTCCAACAGAGCATTCAAACCGTGAATTAATCGCATAATGATTAGCTCACGGTGTAATTTAATCGTTAGATATCGTATTTCTGGTTGATGTGGTGTCATGTGCTATCGATGATGTGCGTGTTCGCATCATCATACAGGTTTAACTAGACGGGTCGTCAGCAATTAGTCGAGCGTAGTTAGCGAGGGAACGCTGATATCTCGGTAGATGCTGTGACAATGCAGTCAGGGCCAACGCGACCGCCTCTCGCTCACGTCCGACGTCAACCAATGCAAGTGCGAGAAAAGCACTGACTGCGTCATCCAGATCATCAGATGGGTTGTTCTCCCGCTCAGCCATGAGTAAGGCAACGCTTTCGGCAGATTGACCGATATTGCGTAATGAGCTAGCCATCTGGATTACAGCTCGCCGTCGTCGTTCGCCAGGGAGCCCGTGTGCGAGGGCTTGGCGATAGAGAGATACTGCCTGATCGGAATGACCAGTCGAGTCCAATGCACAGGCCTGTTCAAAAAGCGCCACTGCACTATCAGCGGGCAGTTCCTTGACAAGGTGTTGCATCTGGGTCAAAAATGCTTCTTCGCTGAAGTCATCAATGGATGCCCATAGCTCTGCTAGCCGTTGTTCCCATTCCATACAATACCCTTTCTGAAAATCTTCTTTAACACAATCACATAAGTAAAGCTATTATACAGCCCAAGTTAATTATCCCCCACACGTCCTTGCATGCGATTTACTTACAATACCCCCACCTACTCCTTCTGCAATACAAAAACCGCACCCGGCCCAGCCAGATCGAAAGGGCTCATCTGCCAGTTTGCGAACTGATGCAGCACTGCAAAACCGGTCCGCTCAAACAATGAGTAGAGTTCTTCCTGCGGAAAGAATTTAAGCTCAATCCCCGAAAAGACCTCTTTGCCATCCGGGTATTGGCGTTTTTTATCGAAATACAAGATATGATTGATGTCATCGAAGCGGGTCTTCTTCCAGAAATAACGTACATCATGACCTGCTGCATCAATGTATTCACTCTTGAGCTTAAAATCAGTGTCTACCGTGAGATCAAAGCCTTCTAACAGCCGTGTGTCGAAGATAAGCAGACCAGCATCACTAAGATGCTGATGGATATGCTGTAGCAGGTGTAAAGCATTATCTTCAGTCAGAAAGGCTTGAAAGGCATTGCCGGTCATGATGGACAGGGCAAACCGTTGAGCGAGGTGAAAATCCAGTGCATCTGCGAGATGAAAGTGGATATTGTGCAGGTGCTGAGACTTGGCTTGGGCAGCGGCAAGCATATCCTCTGCGACATCCACACCATGGACCTCGAAGCCCGTTTTCTCAGCCAGCGGTATGGTGACGATACCAGTCCCACAACACACATCAAGAATGGCGCCTTTTTGCCCCAACGCCATTTGTGTAAGATAGGCTATCTCGGGATCGTATAAATGATCATACTGGGCGTCGTAATCGGCTCCCGAACGAAATTCACTGAGGTTTTGCATTGTATATCTGTTCCTCTACACTGTAGTTGAATAGTGCTTATTATATGACCATCCTACCAAAGGGGTGCAACACCCTTTACTCGCAGCCCTACGTCGTACCCTACGCTGTGCAAGAAATCGGCCATGGCACCAGAGAAGTTACCAAAGCCCCTGCATTACCCTACCGTCCTGATATGTCCCTCGCGATTGATCGACGACACTCCATCCATCGAAAGCTACTGATAGTCAAAGGCAACGGGCTTTCTTTTCCATTTTCTTTTACCCATCATATTGCTGACTATGCCCATCAATTTACAGATTGGTTACTCCGATTTTACTTGACTCTGTTTAAAAAAATCAGTATTATTTGAATTATTTCATTGAATCGTTCAAATATTCAGGATACAAATTGCTATGACAAAATCGGACAACAAAGAACGGGAGCAGCGCATCCTCGACGTGGCTGTCGACCTGTTTGTGCACTACGGGTACGACAAGACGACGATCAGTGATATTGCGCGTAAGGCCGGGGTGAGCCAGGGTGCCATTTATCTGCACTTCGATAGCAAGGATGCCCTCTTGGAAGGGCTGGTTATACGTGAGACAAAAGCCTATGCAGAGCGATGGCTTGCCCTCATCGAGGCCGATCCGAAGGGCGGCACAATCGGAGCCATGTACAAGAACAGCTTGTATGCCCTGAGCGCGAGTCCTTTTATGTCAGCGATGTATCGACAGGATAGCCGCATTCTGGGCAACTACATCCGCAAGCCAGATAACTTCTTCCGCAGGATGCGCGATCAACAGACCGAGTCGGGGCGCTACACCTTTGTAAAGATGATGCAAGAGGCCGGGGTGATGCGACAAGACATGGACCCCAGAGTCGTTGCTCACATTATGGACATGCTAGCTCACGGACTAGTGGAGATGGATGAGGTGATCGATAAGGCATCAGTACCGCCTGTTGAGGACATCATCGAAGGTATTGCCGACATTATGGATCGCGCACTCACGCTTGATGACGGCAGTAATACTGAGGATGGGAAAGCGATTCTCCGGCAAATCGCTGATGCGGGCTTCCAACAATTTCAACAACTAGATACCCCTGATCAGGAGTAAACTCTATGAACATATTTATCGTCACAGTTGGGTCACGTGGTGATGTGCAACCCTATGTTGCCCTGGGAAAAGGACTGCAAAAAGCGGGCCATGTGATAACACTCTGTACTGCTTCCAGATTTGAGTCTTTTGTCACTGAGCACGGCTTGGGCTATGGCTATATGAACGATGACATGCTTAAACTTATGGATTCGGATCAGGGTCGGAATCTGATGGAAAACACGACCAATGTGTGGGAGATCGTTAAAGCGAACATCAGACTCTACAAACAGGTTGGCCCAATGCAACACACCATGCTCAACGACAGTTGGGCCGCCGCACAGCAGGCCAATCCCGATCTGATCATCTTTCATCCCAAAGCCTATGGTGATCCCCACTTCGCCGAGAAATTGGGTATCCCAGTTATGTTAGTGATTCCACTCCCGATGTTTGTGCCGACTACAGAAACGCCAAGTCTGGGATTTCCCAAGCTACCATTTGGAGGCTGGTACAACCGATTCACCTATCAGTTTGTCAACATCATGATGGGGCTTTCGACCAAAGGCCCGGTCAAAACGTGGCGATCACGGCATGGATTACCTTCCAATCCAAACGATACCGACATTCTGCATACCAGTGCTGGCAAACACATTCCGGTGCTGCACTGTTACAGCAAACACGTGGGGCTGAATCCTTCCGATTGGCCTGCCAATGTGGTTGCAACCGACTACTGGTTTCTGGATCAAGAGGAAAGCTGGCACCCGCCTCAGGCATTGCAGGATTTTCTCGCTGCTGGTGATCCACCGGTCTACGTCGGGTTTGGCAGCATGGCAGGGCGCAACCCCCAACGGTTGACACGCATCGTAATCGAGGCGCTGCAGCAGGCTCGCGTGCGAGGCATTATCGCGACGGGTTGGAGTGGCCTTGATACTAGAAATTTGCCTGATACGATCTTCAAACTCGACCAATTACCCCACGACTGGCTCTTCCCACGGGTCTCGGCGGTTGTACACCATGGTGGCGCTGGTACCACTGTTGCCGGGGGCGTCCTACCATTGTCTGTCCGTTCTTCGGTGACCAGCCCTTCTGGGGCCAACGTGTTCACACGCTTGGTGTGGGGAGTAGACACATTCCACAAAAACAACTGACGGTGGAGAAGCTGGCGACTGCCATCCGCGAAGTAACGACGAGTCCAACAATTCGGCAGCGTGCAGAGGCAGTGGGTGAGCAGATCCGCCGTGAGGATGGCATCGGCAATGCTATTGACATTGTCGAAAGAACCGTTGAAGCTGCAAGAATGACAACGATATCGATGCGTTGAGATTGCTGACAGGTGACAGTACAACCAGTTGCCACCTGTCTTACAGTTGAAAGTAGTAGTACCGCTTGTGCAAACAAAGTAGCAATAATAAACCTTAAGAGTGGGTATCTTACTACTTAACAATGGATGCATACTGTTCAATAAGCGATTCGCTGACCTCCCACAATCGTTCTTGCAGACCCTGATGGGAAGCTGTGTCAGAAACTGGTTTCATCGATTTTCGTTCGAAGTATTTGCCTGTAATCCCTGCTACGTCGGGAGAAGTAGCCAGATACAGGCTCGGCTCTGCACCCTTCTCTGGGGTTGCAGCTATTACCTGCTCAAAGAAACGAAAAAATGGATTAGCCATATAGTTATAAGAAAGGTTCGTTTTGACAATACCCGGATGAAGACAGTTCACCGTGATACCCGTGCCCTCTAGACGTCGAGCTAAGGTTAACGTAAACAGCACCATCGCCAAACGTGTCTGATAATACGCCTGACGATGGCTGAATTGGTGGACATATTGCAAGTCGTCAAACTGTATAGCACTTTGCTTATAGCCAAAAGATGACACATTCACAATACGAGATGGAACACCTTTCCTGAGCAAGTCAAGGAGTTGGTTGGTAAGCAGGAAGGGAGCAAGATAATTGACCGCAAACATCAACTCCAGACCATCCTGACTCTCCTGACGGGTCTGGGTAACGACTGCGGCATTGTTGATCAATACATCCAAACGCGTATAGCGGCGATGACATTCCCTAGCCAGATTGAGCACCTGCTCAAGTGAAGCGAAATCAGCGATCATTGGCACCACATCGACATTGCCCACACGTTGACGAATTTCAGCAGCCACTTGTTCCGCTTTCTCACCATTGCGTCCAACGATAATGACTGTCGCACCCTGTTTGGCCAGACCGAAAGCAGTTGCTTTGCCAATACCGGCTGTCGCACCAGTTACCATACAAACAGTGTTGTTCATTGTTGCTCCTCCATAGAAAATACAAAACACATCGCTACACTTGTGATATCTGGAAAAAAGCATAGAGCCTGACACAGTGTGAGAGGCAAGCCATTAAAAAAACTCAGTATCCCTAGGGATACTGGTTATAATCAGGGATGCTAATACAGAAACTAGTGGAGCGACTCGATCGGGAGCAAGATCTCAAATACGGCATCTTTCGGTGTCTTGTTGGCAAACCACGCAAGTTCCCTGCCAAACAAGTGCACTTCGCGATACGTACCGGCACTCGTGTAACCATTTGTCCCGATCCAACGATACAAGTTACGAACCACATCAGGAATGTCCCAAAGACTGCCGTAGTGGACAATACTTGCAGCTAATAAGGCATAGGGCAAATGATAGCATGTAAGTACGGCTTCATGCTTTGGGAGAGAGGTATCTGCGGGAACCTCAACGGCTAAGGACATATCGATATTAGTTGCCGCGTAGGCTTGCATATGATATAGCGCCAGTTCAGTCCCAACCGTTATACTATATGTATCAAGCTTCTGATAAAGTGTTTGCAGCATACGGTCACGCACATCGCCCATATTTGAGACATGGGGGACAATCTCGCGAATACCAACTACGGACTGTGACGGCAACACCTTCAATGCAACCTCATACGGAATAGGATGTTGGGCTGCTGCGATTTGTTCCAAACGCACAGAAACACGAGTCAATCGTGCGTTTTCTTCTGCTAATTGTTGTTCAATCAGCGTTTGTCTTTGACGCAGAAGCTCCTGCAAACGATCATCAGGAGACGGATCGTCGAGCAACTCACCCACTTCTTCCAGAGACAGCCCTAAGTCTTTGAGGGCCATAATTCGATGGAGCCGGGGCAACTGTTCCAATGTGTAGTATCGGTAACCACTCCATGGATCAACATGCTCAGGCCGTAAAAGCCCTAACTTGTCATAGTGGCGTAGCATCCGTATAGAAACCTGACCCATGTGGGAAAAATCACCAATCTTATACATCGTTGAACTCTCCAAAGCAGGTATTGACTACATAACTACTTCTCCAGCAGGTTACGGATAAGGTTGAAAAAAATGCCATCTGGCAATACCTTCCTCATCTTCAACAGAAGTCGTGTATCCCCACCAGCAATATACCGCAAACGATTAGAACGATCCCGTGTTGCTCGAAAGATAACCCGTGCCACCTTCCTGGCCGAAGACCCACCTGCGTTGAGGCTTCGCAAATTGGCCAGGACCTTTTCCTGATACGCGTGATACTCTGGAAGATCGTCATTTTTGGCCACAATCAGTGAATTGAAAAACTCGGTTTTAATACTGCCAGGTTGTACGACTTTGACACGAATACCGAGTGGGCGTAATTCGTACTGGAGTGCCTCCGAAAACCCCTCAACGGCAAACTTGCTGGTATTGTAGAGACTCTCACAGGAAAGGCCCCCCCACGGCTGATGAGACGTTGACAATCACCCCAGCACCTTGTGCCCTCATATGCGGTAACGTTGCTTTAGTCACGCGCATTAAGCCCAAGACATTGGTCTCGATCTGTTGTTGGATCAATTCAAAATCAGCAGACTCAAAGGCCCCAAAAACACCAATCCCGGCATTATTCACCAGGACATCAATATGCTTCAGGTCATCCACAATCGCATCGACACGACGAGCGACCTGTTGCTCTGTCTCAGTCACATCCAACTGGTACAATCGAATGTTTTTGACCTTTGCGAGTTCTGTCTCTCGCTCCGGTTTCCGCATTGTGGCAGCGACCTGCCATCCTTTTGTTGCAAACAACCGGGCCGTGGCACGCCCGATGCCCGCCGAGGCACCAGTGATTAAGACTGTTTTCATGCAAAGTTCTCCATTGCAGTATCAAAGTAAGGCCACTCAATCCCGTAGCCTGAGCTTGTCGAAGGCGGCACGGACGACACACTACACCCCGCTGCCTGACCGTATCGAAGGCGGCATGCACTCGTCAAACCAGGTAATACCTCGCACTCAAGTTCCTCTGTAGTAATATCATACCGTCCACGTCGCGTTTTGCAGCACTACACGATAGCCATCAACATCTTCAAACGTTTTACCATGCACCTCCCAATACGGATTGAACGACGGCACCTCAATAAAGCCCGCCTGTCGCATCTGCTGACAGCGGTGCTCCCATTCATCCTGCTCTGGAATATAGAACACAAGCAGGTTCTCCTGAGTCGGTGCAGTACCAACGGTATGACCCACTTTTGCTGTAAACTCAAGATGGTATGGTGCGTTGGGTTGTCCAAGCATCACGCCATCAAAGCTGTCGTGATCAGTAAACTCACCCAGCAGCGTAAACCCTAAGCCGTTGATGTACATGTGCTTAATTGTCGTGAGATTGTCGGTAGGGCGCGCAACCCGCATGACTAGTGCATCAGCCATTTTAGCTCACCTCCTTATAACGCAGGCAGGTTAACCACGTAGCACCTCTTGACGCTCCCAGTCAGCCCTCTCCAACGCATATTCAACATCATCGCCATCCCAGACCTCAGGCGAGGTGCTATGAAACGAACCTGAATGCACAAGATCATCCGCAGTGATACGAAACGTCCGCACCAGCTTCATACCAACCTTCTCCATCACACGACGCGACCCGATGTTCTCCTCGTAGGTCGTAGCTACGACACGCTGCACGTCCAACTCGGTAAAGCCTTTCCGAATCAAGGCCCCTGATCCCTCCGTGGCATAGCCTTTGCCCCAGGCAGCTTTATGCAACCGATAGCCAAGAATGAACTCATAAGAGGTTTCCCCAGACAGGCGAAAACTGAACCAGCCCAGAAAATCCCCGCTGGTCTTCTCGATAGCAGCCCACGCACCGTTGCCAGATGCATCCTCGTCGTAGTGGAGAAAACCCGGCAGAATGTCATTCTGGATCACATCACGTGGCGTAGGCGTACCACCGTTAAGAAAACGCATGACGTCGGGATCATTATCAAGGGCAAAGAGATGGTCTCCATCAGCTTCTGTAAAACGCCGCAGAATGAGGCGCTCAGTTTCTAAAAATACCTGCATACGTGGCTCCTTATCGTTTATGTGGAGTCTGTGTCATCATCACGTGTCGGTCCATTATACGCTATTGGTTTGGTGGGAGGGATGATTTATCTTTCTTAAACTGACATACTTCAAAGATTAATTGATAAAACAAACCGGTATCTTCCATATCAGGTTTAACCATGCTCTCACTAAATTATGGTACACTTGTGTTAAGAAGTTTTACGATTCTTTCAACGTCCCACCCAAACGACAAGATAAGAGTATCATTTGGAGTATTACAATGCCTCAGACGAATGAAGGGGTTCTATTGGTATTGGGTGCCATTTTTATTTTCGTTGGTGTACTTGGTGGTGGTATCAAAGCTATCGGTTTCGAGATTCCTTTTGTAACTGGACGATTACCTCGCGTATCTTTTGTGGTCTGTGGTTTGGTGCTTTGGTCTGTTGCTATAATCCAAATAATGTTCCCCGGTGGTGCAACAGGGATTGCCACATCTCCTGCTCCAAAGACGAGCCAATCTACACCATTAGTAGTTCCTACAGAAGATAGAGACTCTTCCACAATTTCTCCTACATTGGCACCAACCTTACAGCCAGATCCATCTATAACACCGCTTCCTCCCGATCAGCCGACCGTTACTGTCGAGACTCCTGTTACAGAGCCATCCCCAATAGCTCAATCAAACCCCACTGCTGAACCTTCTGAAGTATCCAGTGTCGTCGAAGTCAATCAAAGTATCGATAGCTCGAATCGCGACAATGTGACGGTCACTATCACCCAGGTTGAATTTCTTCCCACGGGACGGATGCGCTGGCATTTCTTGTTTGCCAATCAGTCTGACGAGAACTATGACATCCGTCTCAACTACGACTCAACTTATCTGGCTGATGAACAGGGCGAAACCTACACCAAAGTGGCTGACAAAGTGGAAACCCCTAAGAATGGCCATTTTACTGCCCCCCTGCAAGCCGGAGTTCGTCGTGCTCATTGGATCGAGTTTGATACACCCACCAACAGTGTCCAGGAATTCACAGTAGTACTGATCAGCCATTCTATCGTCGGTACTGCCTATTTTCCCACCACCACAGTGACCCTGAATTACAACCCTGAAGCGGTATCGCTACCAGAAGTCACTCCTGTTCCAGATGACATTCTCACCATTCCTGTAGATACAACCATCGATAGCTCGAATCGTGATGATGTGACGGTCACTATTACCCAGGTCGAGTTTCTTCCCAACGCACGGATGCGCTGGCATTTCTTGTTTGCCAATCAGTCTGACGAGAACTATGACATCCGTCTCAACTACGACTCAACTTATCTAGCTGATGAGCAGGGCGAAACCTACACCAAAGTGGCTGACAAAGTGGAGACCCCCAAGAACGACCATTTTAGTGCCCCTCTGCAAGCTGGCGTCCGTCGTGCTCATTGGATCGAGTTTGATACACCCACCAATAGTGTCCAAGAATTCACAGTAGTGCTGATCAGCCATTCTATCGTCGGTACTGCCTATTTTCCAAGTGTTTCTGTAACACTCCCAGAGCAGTAATGAATAACCCATCTAAAAACACATCCACCTACAATTACAATGCCACCAGTGACACACTCTCTATCTCATTCCGTTCGGGAGAGTTAGCGACTGGAATTGAATTAACTGACTACATTTTATTGCGTGTGAATAAGCAATCGCAACAAGTGGTTGGTATTACTCTGCTTGATTATTCCGTTCTTGTACAACCAACAGAACTTGGTTCCCATTAGTTTCCACTTACTGGTCTTGAAACATCTCTCCCGAGAACCGTGATCTCGTTTTGCACCTTTTGCTGCAGCCACCTATACAAAACATTTTACACCTGTCAGCGTACACACCCTCTTCGACTGAAACAATACCGATTGTGTCAGTACAACCACTACCTATCGCAGCAGACGCCACATAACACCCACCCTTGACACCTGCCACCTCATCGCATATAATCCCTCAGCATAGATATTCTCACACAACGGGAAACATGTCATGGACCTGCAATGGGCGCACACCCAACTCGCTCTCAACGCCACCACGATCACACACCTCTTCGAAACCGTTTCCGTTGAGCAAGCACGTGTAAAGCCAGACCCACAGTCGTGGTCGATGCTCGAAGTCATCAACCACCTGTATGATGAGGAACGGGAAGACTTTCGGGCACGCCTGGACTTCCTCCTCCATCACCCAGACAACGACTGGCCACCTACCGATCCCGCCGGATGGGTTACTGCGCGGGCCTACCAGCAACGCGATCCGCACCAGTCCATCGCCAACTTCAGCGCCGAACGCCAGCAATCCCTGCAATGGCTTCAATCCCTGAAAGCACCCGACTGGACCCGATCACACCGTCATCCCAGCGGCCTTGTGCTGCAGGCAGGCGATCTGCTAGCCTCGTGGGTCGCCCACGACCTGCTCCATATTCGCCAACTGATCGAGTTGCGCTATCATCTGACCACACAGGAAGCCGAGCCATACAGTGTGTTGTATGCAGGCGACTGGTAGAAATGTAAAAAAGGAATGCCCGCACCCGATGAGCAAGAGGTGTTTCACAAGAGCATTAAGGCAAGTAAAACCTAGAACAGCGACTCAACAGCATTTGGGAGATCAACAACACTATGTTGCAACTCTACATGGCAAGGTGGGTGCGCTATGATAACCCTTTACCCATCACTGTCTTTGACAACAAGGCCAAAAATCGACACAAGCTGGAGCGCTTGAGCAGAGTCGACAATCACCTCCTGCAATTCATATGGACTAATCTGAATGCCATCGATAGTTGACCCACGCAAATCGGTCCCTGCTAGTTTGGCACCACGAAAATCCGCCCGAGTCAGATCACAGTTGTACAGCACCGCACCTGACAGATCGCTGTTGCCGAAGGATGCTTCACGGAGTAGACAACGCTCAAAGCGGGTGGACTTCAACGCAGCATCTTCAAAACGCCCCCATTCAACATTGCAATCGCGCCAAACTACATCCTGACCATCGAGTTGGGGCAGATTGATGCCCAACATCCGGCATCCGCTGAACTCCACCCGCCGCACATAGCACTTCTCAAGCGTCGTGTTGGCAAAATCACAGGTGTGAAACTGACAATCAATAAGTTGTCCCAATGTAATGGTTGACTGACCAAAATTGATGTGCTTACAAACTACCTGCTCAAAGAGCACATCATCGACGGTTTGCGCTGACATATCAGCGTGTTGTAGCTGGACACGCTCAAACAGGCTGTTGTTAGTGAGTGTTGCAGACTCTCCAGCATCCTCAAGTACATCCCACTTGATCTGTGGTGCCTGAACGGGCGTGCTTGATGTAGCGCTTTTGCGGGGTGGCATAGCGACTCCTCCTGGTCACAATGGTCTGTTCCACACTGATCACCATATATTCACGAGTCCGACAGATTTATTTCGCTCAAGTGTTCTGATTATACCATGAGTTTTACATGCGTTGGTGGTTTGGGGAAACACAATCAGTTCATTCACCTGGCTGATAGTGACTGTAGTTCGTTAGCACGTGACGAGGACTTGCTCTCTGTAACAAAAAGACCAGGAAAAAACCTATTACACTGCCATACACCATACCTGGCAACATGATATCTACAAAGCGTCCAATTGTAGAACTACTACCAAAAACCTGTAGTTGGATAGGATTTATAACCCAATGTAGCAACGCCATAGTTCCCAGTGCAACAGGATGGGCGCACAACCAGATGATTGCTCCAGCAACATAACGCCGTAATACAAACCATTCAAGCAAACCTATCAACATACCTGCTAGTGCCCACACCAGCAACATACTCAACATATCCACAGGCAGAGGAGGAACATGGGTTAGAAGCCAAAAGCATACCCACCCAACGACAGTGACTAGCACCCACCAGGGGCTCCACCACACCACCTTCGGGAAGTAGGCGATTCGCAATACGACCCACTGCGTCACACCAATGCCACCCCAAATAGTCCCATGAAACAGCACAAAATCGATTAGGTCAGGGGGTAAGATAGATCCTGTAGTCGGATCAAAATAAAAGATATTAATTGCACTGATCGACAGAAGGACAATACCAATACCCCACCCAATGCTATAGGTCAGAAACCACACCAACCAGACAATGATATCTCTAGGATGGCGAAACATAGATTATCCTTGTGATAGTATCAGTGTGTGTGTCATTGTTAATCGTAGAACATCGATTTGGACTTGTTAAAAACCATATACACCACACAGATTAACCACTACTCATCAAGTCATCCCTCATACCTTATCAAACGCTCGAGCCATTCGAGGAAGGTAGAACAATACCAACTATAGTCTCCTTGTAGATGCTCGCCCACCATCCATTGATATATGCCTGACATTCGTTCTGTATCAAAGGCAAAACCAACATCTCCTAAATTATCGAGATATGTTGTGCAGAACGCAAAATAGCCGCGTTCATCAAGTCGAATTCCATCTTCTTTGACAATGTGTGTTCCGCTTGGAATAAACCCATAGATGTCGACCATCAATTCGGGTTCTCGCGAAATACCTGCTCCAGCATAACCCTCTATAAAATCAACATATCCAGAGTCACGCCGGAGAAATGGATGGAAATGAAAGAAATCTTCGATCTCTTTCGCAAGAGCAGGGACAGGAGTAGTTGGGTGTCGTGGTCCCTGTCCTACATCTGCTCCTTTCAATAGGACAAACTGATGCATAAGAGAGTGGATATCCATAGAAGTCAAACCTTTATCAAGACTTAGTTCCGTTGTAACTGACACCAAGACTCTAGTTCATACAGGGCAACTCGTATTCTTGCTGGCACGACATTGGGCTGTGCATCAATACAACTAATGGCCACTTCAATCATCGCCCGTAGACTACGTATCCAGAACAAATCTTGTTGTGCCTCACTACCGAACACTTGATCAAAACCTGACTCCACGTCCTGCACACGATAAGCAACTCGCTCACGTTCTAAATCTAGTAAGTCATCGGTAAGGAGTACCAGCGCATCATAGAAGCCATGGACATCATTCCTTGGCAATCCATCGATATCATCCTCCACAATAATCTGTTTGGGTTGATTATACACTGGCATCGCACACCACCGATCAGCAACCTCGATGGCCTTCTGTAGAAGATCCTTTGCGCTGGTGCTCTCACCATCTATCCATCGTATCATTGCTACGAGACAAGTGTGAGGGGTCGTGACTTTGTAGCGCACCTGTGCAATAACAACGAGCTGCTGGGTTCGCTGTTCCCAATCCTGAATAATATTGCAGGCGAGGGTGAGCCCAGGACGATATGGCCGCATCCGTTGGGTGATACCTTGCATAAAACCTCTCTTCGACTCATCCATATGTCGTGCATACTCAAGAGCCACATTCAGTGCATCTGTTATCTGCTTTGCACGAGTAATAATATATTGCAAACTTTGCTGTAAACGTTCTACATCTCGCTCCGTACTCGCCAGAGTAGCTGTACCCTGAATTGCAATGATTGCTGTGCGAATTTCATTCACCTCCGCCAATAAGAACGCCTTTGGTTGTACCTGAAGCCAATACTCAAGATAATCGTGACTCATCGGTCTCAACTCGGGCATTATAGTCTCCTCTTGTTTTGTGGGGTATGGTTGAATTGCATCTTGGTACAATTACGATTATACCACCGCACATAGAAGCACACCGTCTCACGTAAAACAGTACTATGAAAGACCAAACAAGGCTAAAACGGGAAAAGAATATTGACGCTATGGCTCTGTATCAAGAAACATCTAAAAATATGATTTCTTGGAGGAGCATATCAATCACAAAAGAGGGGAAAATTCTTTCACTGCCCACCGTCCCAACGCCCCACCGTTGCCTTTGACAGGCTCAGGCAACCCACCGCCTCAACGCCCTAACACCTACTGTACATCTCGCGGATGCCATCATCAAAGCTGCGACGGCGCCCGAGAGCATCGATCAGCCAAGTGGGAGAAACACAGGTGTAATTGACCCGATCACAGAAAGCAAACAAATCGAGGAGATCTCGCAGATTGGGGAAAACAGGTGTTGACAGTGTGCCACCAACTGCCAAAAGCCGTGAATGGAGTGGCAGAATCAGTCGTGGTTGGCCGGTCATCTGCATAATCCGTGTGTAGGCTTCACGATAGGTGAGATCATCGGGACCACCAACATCAATAACCGTGTTGATAGCTTCAGAACGCTGAAGTGCGAGCACAACTGTCCGCGCCACATCATGGATGGACACAAATGAGTGGAAACCTTTGCCATTGCCAGGAATCAAACCGACACCAAATTGCTGGACATATTGTTTGAGGGGGACTAGATCATTGCCAAAGATTTCCTGAAATGACGCTGGACGAATGATGCTATAGCGTAAGCCACTGGCTTTGAGCGCCAGTTCGGCAGCATGCTTGCAGGCAAGCAACATTACATCACCAGATCCAACATCAGCCTTTAATGCCGACACAAAGACAAAATGTTCCACACCAGCTTCTGATGCAGCGGCGATCAGGTTTTGATTGCCTTTACCATCGATATGGTCAATACGAGTGTTGCGATCAAACGGATCGCTCTGTGCAGTGGTGACCACCACCCGAATATCGGCCAGGGCGCGACGGAGTGATCGAGGATCGCAGAGATCACCAACATCGAATTCAACGCCGAGGGTACGCAGATACTCGATGTGCTTACCACTGCGGACCAATGCGCGCACTGGCTCACCGTTTTTCACAAGTTCGGCAGCGACAGCGCCACCAAGCAAACCCGTTCCGCCAATTAAGAGGATTGTCATAGTTGGTGTTGTGCTCGAAGTACTATCAGTGATGAGTAACAGCACCAGATCATCGCAGCAACCGATTGATCATGGTGCGTTGAGCATGGAGTTCAAACATGTCATCAAGCATAGCTAGATTGGCTTGATCGTAACGCCGCTCCAGTGCTAATGTAATCAAATGATCCGCAAACTGAGGATTCTTGGGAAGCAGAGAACCATGAAGATAACAACCAAAGGCATTGCGATAGATTGCGCCCTCTGTACCGTCTTCACCATTGTTTCCGTGACCAACCAATACACGACCGAAAGGACGCACACCTTTACCCAGAAAGGTCTGCCCACTGTGGTTTTCAAATCCAACCAAACGGAGGGATGGCGTATTGTGGAGCCGATTATCACCTGGTCCAGCACGAATACCATCGACTTCTATCACCACATTTCCGATCATCCGTACATCCTCGCCAACAGTGTGAATATCAAATGCGCCAACGCCGGGGAGTTGCTCGCCCGTGTGTGTCACAAAGTAGTGTCCAAGAAGCTGGTAGCCCCCACAGATCGCCAACATCACCAGTCCGTCGTCGATAGTTTCACGCAATGCTGGTCCGTGGTGATGGACAAAGTCATTGGCGATAAGGGCCTGCCCACTATCCTGTCCGCCACCAAAGAAGACGATATCATAAGTGGACCAATCGACCGTTGCGCCGATACTGATCGGCACAACATCTACCTCAATACCGCGCCAGAGACATCGCTGCGTGAGGGTTATAATATTTCCGCGATCTCCATAAATATTCATCTGTTCAGGATAGAGATGGGCAATTCGCAACTGCTGGGACATAATCAAAACTCCCGTTACAACATACTCTTGATATTGTATAACAAAACGACAGAACAGCGTGTGGAAAACTACTCTGCCGCTTTGCAAAAAACATTCAATTTAGCAATTAAGCGTTAACAGTAATTGCTTTTAATACTTCCACAGGTTCACCCAGTTGTTCATCTAACCACGTATGGAAATGGGGATACCGCAACTCAATGCCAAGTTCTTCTTTGATACGTTGATTACTCAAACGCACTGATGCTGCAACCATGCCCACAACCGATGGATCCATACCAGCAAAGAGCGCTTGAGCAGCGGGGCGCTCACGCGGCGGGACCATCCCCAGGCGTTGTCGCACCGCACTGTAGAAATCGATGGCACGGGTTGGCTCATCATCGGCAACATTGTAGACTGCGCCAGGTTGTCCATTCTGCGTCACTTGAGTGAGAATATGTATCAAATCATCGACATGAATACGCGACATATAATTCCGTCCGTCGCCGATCATCGTTGCGGTGTTGCTGGCAATCGCCTCGATAAAATCACGTTCCGGGCCATAGATAAAACCAACCCGCAAGATCATCGCCGGGAAATGATGTTGGCGCACTAGCTCCATAATCGTTTGTTCAGCCTCGATCATAACTTCACCAAGCGGATATTCCGGAGACACAGCGTCGTCTTCCACGAGCCAGGTATCACCACGACTGCCGTATGGCGCAATGTTGCTGGTAAACACATATGCCTGCACGGTGCGCGCACGCGAACAGGCAGCAATCAGGTTTTGATTGCCCTCAACAGCTACACACCGTACCGATCCGTTTTCAATGACCATACGAGACGTGAGATTGTAGACATACTCAATACTATTTGCCACACCGATAAGACCTTCAGGATGGGTAATATCACCTTCCCATACCGACATACCCTGTTGTGCGAGTCGTTCAACAACGTCTGAGTCAGTGCTGCGTACCAGACCACGAACATAATGACCATGGCTCAACAAATGTGCTGCCAGCCGCGAGCCAGTGTAGCCAGCGGCACCAACAATTAAGTAACGTCCCATAGGTTTCCTCGTGTTCGCACGTGCGCGGGAACGACAAATAGTCGAAGGGGTCTTACCAAAGAGGTCGAGTCCCGCATTCGGATTTGGCAGTCTACTCCGTTGAGGTATGCGGTGCGTATCAGTATGTATTTGAACGGAGATTTTAATATTGTACCATGCTCTATCAAGGGGGTACTAGTTGATCAGCTAATCCATAAAATCAGTCAAAATTCGTGAACAGAATGGGCTAAACGGCAGGACAGGCACACAGTCAGGAGTATCTGCTCAATGACATAAAAGACCTCTAATGCGATGAGCCAGAGCACAGAAAAAGAGGTTACTACATGAACGAAATGCTCATGCACATCATTATTGATCAAATTCTTTTTCTTGAATTAAGTGATGACTCGATTGTTGAACCAGATGCAGCCGTAGCCCAATTAGAACAGATTGCATACTGTCTCCAGAAATTGGATCAAAAGGAACGGGAGGTTTTTACAGCATATATTGATCAATATATTACAACTGAAAATGCAACTAACCAGAAACGGATAGCTGTTCTTCGTTCCATACCGGATAGTCTCTTCAGACCCTAAAGGTTGAATCCTGTCAATAAAAACCTTTAGGGTCTCTTTTTTCATCAGGGAAAACTTCCGCATTTCAAGACCCTAAAGGTTTCGCCCAGAAGCCCATTCTCTAACCACCTTGCGACAACGCCTCTAGAGGCTCACCAACACCCGCCAATTCCACCAAGCCCTTTGGTGTAGAAAGTGTTAGTCGGAGTGCTGGTTGGTCACCCTGCTGTACAGGTTGGACAATACCAAGTTGAGCATAGCGTTGCTGTAGTGTCTCAGGCTCGGGATGTTCAATCACAAAACTATGCAACGCGCATGAGCGATCAGGATGACGTGCCCAATCTTTCCGACGGTGTATCAATTGAATGACGTTGGGAATAAGAAATGAAAAGTGAGCACCAATCAGTCCTCGTTTGTATTCAGAAAAGCTCTCGTCAGGCGGCACAAAATGCTCGACGTTACTGAGGGGGCTTCCTGCTGCATCTGCCTGGGCTGCAAAGGCGTCAAAATCATTCAATGCAATATACCAGAACAGCAGTCGTGGTTCAGGGAAAGATTGTAGGACATGAAAGAAGGGATGTTGCCCTTCATAGGTTGGGTTATGGCCAATAATTTCGAGCAATTGTGGTCCATCACCAATGACCAGACCACCACTCCAGTAGTAGGCACCCGGTTCTGGTTCGGGCATCAGAAAGGGCTGTGCTCCGGTCAGATCGGCAATCTGTTCGACGCCCTGTTTGACATCAGGAACTACCCACGCAATATGATCAAGCATACTACCGTTGGGATAGGTAACTATGGTGTTCATGCGGTACTCCCTGTGTTTGCTATAAGTGTCGAACCTAATTTCCATGTACGGGCCTTCTGGCGCTCTTCCCAGAAGTGTTGATAAAGGCCATCCTGGGCGATCAGGTCATCGTGGGTGCCGCGCTGGATCAATTCACCGTCGCGTAGCACCAAGATCTGGTCAGCACGCTGGAGAGTCGCTAGGCGGTGAGCGATCACAATCACGGTTTTGTGGGCCGCCAGCGCATCGAACGCCTGTTGGATGAGCCATTCGTTCTCAGGGTCGATGGACGCCGTGGCTTCATCAAGCATGACAATGGGCGCATCCTTGAGCAGTGCTCGCGCAATCGAGATCCGCTGTTTCTCGCCACCCGAGAGCGTCGCCCCACCCTCACCAACCATGGTGTCATAGCCCTGTGGTAGCGCCATGATAAAGTCGTGGCAGCGGGCAAGTTTGGCGGCATTGATAATCTCTTGCTCGATCGCCTCCGGTTTACCAATCGCAATGTTGTCACGAATAGTGTCATTAAAGAGATACACATCCTGAAACACCATCGTCAGTTGCGATTGTAGTGTGTCGGCATACATATCCCGCACATCAACATCACCAATCTTGATGGTGCCACTCGTGACATCCCAGAAGCGCGCAATGAGATTGGTAATCGTGGTTTTGCCCGATCCTGATGGCCCTACCAGTGCCGTAATACCACGTTCAGGAATGGTAAAACTGACATTCTTGAGGACAGGCCGGTCCTCATAGCGGAAGGTAACATCGTCAAACGTCACTGCAAAACTATCAGGGGTACGTGCGTGTTCTGGCTCAGGCAGCGTCGGTGTTTTCAAGAACTCATTCAGATTACGCACACCATTCTCAATAATACGTTGAAAAGCCGTTAGTTCACCAAGCATCATCAACGGCTGGTAGAAGGCCAGGCCAATGAAGAGGAATAAGAGAAAGATTTGTGGAGTTAAACTGCCACCGATAAACAACGCCGTACTCAGAGCAATCAACGCCGCATAGCCAAGCTCCATCGTGGAAAGGAAGCCAACCATGGCAGGCGTTATCCTGGTTTGTGTATTGATGCTGGCCACCCGATAGTCATCTATCGCAGACTGGAACGTTGACATCCGTGTACCGGCCAGATTAAACGCACGAATAACACTAATGCCCTGAATGTACTCCACCATACGACTATTGGCCTGCGTGCGTGCCAAACGCTGCCGCTCCCAGATTTGTCCGAAGACGCTCATGGTTGCACGCAACACCAACAATGCCACCGGCAAACCAATTCCGGCAGCCACCGCGAGACGCCAGTCAAAAAAGAGCATCGCAATGAAGAGTAACGATGGTGCTACCACACCTGTAATAAACATATCCGTGGGAAAACGCACATCGAGAAACATAATATTCGTGGTAAACAACGAATCAACAGTACCGATGTCGCGGCGGCTAAAGAAACCGAGTGGAAGGCGACGTAGATAGTCGCCCAGAAACAGTCGGAGATCGTATTGCATCCCTGCAGCAACTTTGAAGAACGAACGCTGCGCCAGGTAGTTGAACAATATCTGACTGAAGAAAAGTGCAACCAAAACACCGACGTAAAGCCAGATACGCTCAGTATTGATCGGTTGCTGGAATAGTTCAAGCAAGATAAGAAAGATGATGATGCTCGGCCAGGCAGAAACCGCTCCATCAAGGATCTTCCAGAGGATGCCGCGTATGTAGAAATGCCGCTGATTGGGGACTAATTTCATGAGGGTTGGGAGCAAACCTTCATCAGGATTCAGACCAGTGTACGGGTTGCGAAAAGTGCTGACGCGTTCCGGTGTCTGAACAGTGGCGTGTTCAGAAATGGCTGGTTGGCCATCCAGGGAGGTGTCTGCACGCCGTGCCAGTTGCCAATCCTTCGCCGCAACATGCGCCTCCCATAAATTGTGATAGAGCGGGCTAGTGGTAAGGAGTTCCTTATGGGTGCCACGCGCAACAATCTGCCCGGCATCAACTACCAGAATCTGATCAACCTCAGTGATGGTCGACAGGCGATGGGCAATCACCACGACCGTTTTGCCCGTACTGACCAGTGCAGCAAGCGCTTCCTGCACCTGCGCTTCGTTTTCGGGATCGAGAAACGCCGTCGCTTCATCGAGCACCACAATCGGCGCATCCTTAAGTATCACCCGTGCCACACTGAGTCGTTGACGCTGGCCACCCGAGAGACGTGCACCATTTTCACCAAGAGGTGTCTGATAGCCATCTGGCAATTCGTTCATAATAAAGTCGTGGCAACGGGCAGCTTTGGCTGCGGCGATAATCTCCTGCTCAGTCGCATCCGGTTTGCCAACACGAATGTTTTCGTAAACCGTGTCATTGAAAAGATAGACATCTTGAAAGACAAACGCCACATAATCCATCAATGTGGTTGTCTCGATTTGCCGCACATCGACGCTACCTATCTTGATGTTGCCACCCGTGACATCCCAGAAACGTGGGACGAGTTTGGCGATGGTGCTCTTCCCGGCGCCCGATGGACCAACGAGCGCCGTCACACTCCCAGCGGTAACCTGAAAACTCACGTTGTCCAACAACAGGTTCTCCGCATCATACCCAAAACGAACATTTTGAAACCTAATCGTTGCGTCGCCTGGTTGTTGTGGCTGAAGCGGCTCGGCTAGCGACGGTACGTTCAACACCTGTTCAATCCGCTTACTGGCTTGGCTCACCTGCCAGGCCGCCATTGAATAGTTGGTAAGGAGAGTCCAGATGGGGCGATTAAAGCCCATACCAAGCACCAGGAACAGCACAAAGGTTGGGATGGACAATGTTCCACCGAGATAGAATAAGACACCCAATGGCACAATCAATAACAGATTGGCACGTACCACGGCAAAAATAACGGCGAGGGTCGGTATAGAGGCGCTGTACGGTCCTTCATAATAACTCCGCATCTCCTGGGAAACGTCACGAAGTTTTTGAAATGAAGCATCAGCACGCAGAAAGGTCTTGAGGACTTTCATTCCGTTAATATACTGGATGACAGCACCATTAATCCTGGCATTGATAGCGTTATATTTGGCCATATCAGAACGATAAGCAACCCATCCATACATTGCAACAGCGAAGGGCAACATGGCAATAGTCGCCAACGCCAAACGCCAATCTACCGCAAAAAGCACAATCAATGTAATAACTGGGGCCGTGATCCCACCAATCAGGTCCGGGATCATATGGGCCAAACCTTCTTCCATCTGCTCCACATCCTCGTGGATAACCTTCTTGATCTCACCAGTGGTACGGGTGCTGAAATAGCCCAGCGGCAACCGCCCGAGGTGTTCAGAAATGGCGATCCGCAAATCATAGAGGACGTTGTAGGCAACAATATGGGAGATGTGAGTAGCAAAGGCAGTTGCCAGGGCTTTGATAATCACGGTGCCAAGCGCGATGAGGGCCAGTGTCCAGAGCCAATTGGTATTGACTTCGGCAAATGATTTCCCGAGTATCTCCACCGCAATAAAGTAGATAATCAGATACGGTGACAGACCGGCAGTATTCCCGACAGCACTGAGTAGGCCAGAGAATGCCAACAAACTACGGCGTCGATTAATAAAGCTCCTGACAGTCACCGACTCTTGCGGTGCCGATGCGGGCATGTCTTCGGTGGGGGCATCGACGGTCTGAACAGATGGGGCTGTTGTTGTCATGTATGTTCTCTTTCTTCCATATAAGTAACCAATTATCAGGACGGTGCTGGAACTTCCTGCTCGCTCATAGTGGGTGGTTCTGTTGTGGGCGGAGTAAGCCGATCCTCTAGCAATCGTAGCGATGGGATGAGTGCTGAAACGAGTGTCATACCAATGATGATAACGCCGACCAACAGTATGAGCACCGCTGATCCACGACCTTCACCTATTCCTAGCAGCGTACCAAACAGAGGGGTGAGTCCCCCTCCTTCCTGCATACCAGGCTCGAACACATTGGCGGTGAGAAAGCCGGCCAACAATAAACCAGCCGCCTGTGCACCAACGCCAATCACAACACGGAATGCAAAGACACGACCAAGCACTTCCGGCGCAGCTTTCTCCTGATAGATGGTGCGATTGAGCGCAATGAGATAGGTCATAGCCAGACCAAAGAGGAATAAACCAGCCCCTATCCAGATGGCATTGGCACGCAGGCTGGTTACGATTGTGGCAACGCCCATTATCAAAGCACTGATGAGAATGCCATTCATCCGTCGTGGGGTGCCACCTGTCGCGCTGACCATGATTGCACCCACCAGTCCGCCAATGCCAAAAGCGCCATAGACGAATCCCAGGCTTTCCTCAGTGCTAAATGCCAACACCAACGGTCCTGAGAGGGCATAAACAAAGGACTGTGCAAAAATAATAAGAGTTAGATAGGCCATCAGAAAGACAAATGGTGGGCGCTCAACAATGTAGCGTAGTCCAAAAAGAAAATCCTGCCAGACTGACTTGGTTGGGGAGTGTGTGCTATCAATCGGCTGGGGTATAAAAATGACTGACAATGCCAGAACCGCCGCCGTCACCGTGACAAAATCGGTGATAAAAATACTGCCAAGTCCAAGTTGTACCAGCATCAAACCTGCTATCGGTGGGGCGATAATGATGCCGAGCGACTGTACCATCTGACTTAGCCCTGACGCACGACCGAGTTGGTCCTGAGGGACAAGCATACGGATGCTGGCATCAAACGCAGGCAGGATGAAGGCATTCGCCACACCATTGATAAATAGCGCGACATAGAGATGCCAGATTGCCATCTGGTCGGTGAAATACAGCAGCATAATAACGAGAGTGGGGAGACTGGCGATAATGTTGCTGATGATCAGCACCGTGCGACGGTTCCAACGATCCACTAAGGGCCCCGCAAAAAGCGACCCCACTGCAAGCGGGATTGTGGCAAAAAAGAGTAAGGTACTGTACGCTTCTGGGTTCCTAGTCTGCTCAAAAGTCCAGACACTCAGGCCAAAGCGCGTCAAACTTGACCCGGTGAATGAAAGGAGCAGTCCTAACCACATAAACCAGAAAGCTTGCATACCCGTAAAATGTTTTGTGTTCATCGTTGCCTTTTTTTCATCTACTACACTACGCGACATGACTAGCCAGCGTCTAACTAGAAATCGCAAACAGCACTGGAATAATGATATGCAAAAAGTTAGCGCGAATGTAGCCACCAATTGGTGCTGGAAGCCGGGGTGACAGGGCATAAAGCGATAACACGGGAAACGCGGGCGACAAGATGGCAAACCACTGCGGGAACAGTGTGCGTCCACTCAATACTGCCACCGCAAACCAGATCGAACCGCCCAACAGAAGCGGTACAGCCACCATCCCTAATGGCGCAAAGTAACGTTGAAAGGTCGTATCATATAATTGCTGAATCGCTGCTTTTGACTCTGGAGCGGCATTCTCTGCGGCAAGCGAGAGAGTCGCGAGAATTGGCCAGATAAAGTGAACCGTCACCCCCAATAGAAAGAAAATGACGAGTAGCAGAATGGGAAACACCGACAGCCAGAAGCCTGCCGGAGCCAACGCCCGATACCACTGCCAGAAGCCCAGCGCAACAAAGATGTTCGCAATCCCCGCAAACCCGGCCAATTGCAACGCTCTCGCTGACTTGCCACGCGCCGAGTTAAAGCGAAGTTTGACGTGCTCTGCCCCGCTCACTGGTTGGCCCGATAAGACCATATCGCTGATACCGACAATCATGCTACAGCATAACGCGACAATACCAATCCAGATATCAAATTGTGTCATGATGATGTTCCCCATGTATACAAAATAGCGTGATGTTCACGATTATGTTTGTTCAGGCGTTGCCATGCGCTCAGTCATCCACGCTTCAGCTTCTGCCTGAGTAAAAAACACATCGCCAGGGGCACCCATAAGCCGTTTCATCGACAGTTTGGCAATCGGTTTCATGACCTTCATCATGCCCGTTGCCAATGTCACCATGGCAATACCAACACACTGCTGACCAATGCGTTCTTTGTTGACTTTCAGCCAGTCATTACTGAGTTTCTGGGCTGCTTTCTCACGCTTATGCTGTTCGTGATCAGCGTCCGTCATCTGAGAGAGATAGATCATGCCAAATCGTTCCGGTCGTTGTTCAGCGTGATCGAGTAGTTTTTCCATGGCAGCGTTGTACTCTTCCATTGCTACTACTGTTGCCAATCCATCCACCTCAATCACAACGATGGGCCATGTTGACATGTCGACTCTCACCATGGGATGCCTCCTGTTGCTCAAATTACCTTTACTGCGAGGGCTGTACCACCACCCAAATCAAGAATACTTGTACGATATCCATTTTGAGGGTTTTGTAAGTATGTAATATATGGATAAAGTGCCTCTTTGAATGATCTGACATTGTCCGTCACCACAATCCCTCCCTTGCGAATATAGGGGTCGACAAGTTTCAGGATATCAAGTGCCAGATGTGGCCAGCCATCTACGAGAATAAGATCAACTGACTGATTGAGACTTTTGAGGGTTTGCAGCGCATCCCCTGAACGTATTTCAACGTAGGCTGATAACCCGGCTTTGGCAATATTTTGCTGAGCCTGTTTGATCTTTTGTGGGACAATTTCTGTACCGATAACATGACCACCACCATTATCACGTACCGCCGCTGCCAAATATATTGTGGATATACCAAATGATGTCCCATATTCGACAATGGTATTGGCTCCAATTGAGCGGGCCAACAAATACAAAAGATGTCCCTGATTACGGTCAATTGGCACATACTTGTCGTTATAAAGAGCAAGATTGTTTTCGTTCCACCGTATTCCTTTGCCACTCAATAATCGTGGTAGTTGGGGTAGGTAGTGCCACAATAACGACCATATCTGCCTATTAGCTGCACGATGGAGTTGATTCAAAACCTGCTCAATCTGTGAGTCTTGTAGAGTACTGTGTTGCATACGATGTCCTCTTGCCCAGAAAAGTTTCAGGCGTTTATCGCTCCTGTTAACACACGACGAGTCTCCGTAGATTGCCGCATCAATACAATGGTGGAGATAGTAAAGGCAATAATGGTGGGCCAATGCCACGTAACGCCAACAAAACCACCGATAGGTGCAGGGAATTGACTCGTGATGAGCATTGAAAGTGGCCAGGAGATAATCGGAACACTAAATGCATACCAACGGGGGAAAGCCGTTTTGCCACGTATGGTTGGAATAAAAAATAATACTGAGCCTCCACCAAAACCAACCATCGCCATTAGAAATGTAGGCTGACTGTAATCACGATCATATATCTGAATAAGTTCCTCAACACGTCGATATGATTCACTATCCGTTATCTGAAAAAGTGTCTGATACGCAAGTCCTTGTGTCCCAACATAAAAGTGGAAGAGGGTTCCTCCAATGGCACCAATCAACAACAGCAGCAAAGTGAGAGAGGACCACCATCGATGAACGGTGGCCATTCCCACATACCAATGCCAGTAACCGGCCATGAGTATAAGAATAAAAATACCGCCAAGACTCCCCCACATCAATTGTTGAGGAGTCTTGTTGGCCATCAGTTCATAAGCCTCAACGGCAAAGATTTCAGCACCACTGGTTGCATTGGCATTCAACAGCATATCGGTAATACCAATCATAATAGCGCTGACAATACCAATAATGCCGGTAACAAGGATCGTCTGACGATGATGTATATGTAGGTACTGACTCTTCATGAAATCTCTATGGCTTGATGTCGTCCCAAAGGCTCCTTATGCCCCAAATTGGGCGCGGAAACCCTGCATTGCTTCTTGTGCCTGAGCAACAATCTGCTCCTCGTCAACTGTTACCACCCGGCCATCTTCAACCACAACCTCACCATCAATCAATACGGTTTTGATTTCTCCTTCATGGCCTGAATAGAGAAACCACAAATGAGGAGTATCATCAAATGCGTATCGCGAATTAGAGACATCGACCAGCAACAGATCAGCCGCCATGCCATTTTCCAGTGTGCCAACTCGATCATCCCAGAACGAGCAGCGTGCACTATCACGGGTCGCCATTGCAAACGCCTGCATCAGCGGAAAACGCGAGTTGTCCATCGCCATGTCACGGTGCAGCGCCACGGTGGTCCGGATCGATTCCAACATATTCCCTATAAACCCACCACCTCCATCCGTACCAATCCCTACCGTAACCCCAGCATCCATCATGTTGAGGATAGCACCAGTGGTGGTAATACCTTTGCCAGCAAAGGCGTTCTGAAGGGGATTATGGGCAACTTTAGTATCAGTCTCAACAAGTTGTTGGATTTCTTCATCATTCACAAAGCCCATATGGATGGCCTGGAAGCGTGGTCCAAGCACCTCCAGTTCGGCCAGTCGCGCAATCGTGCGTTTCCCAAAGAGTTGCACGCTCAGATCGTTTTCGTTGAGCACTGCGGCGGCGTGACTGTTGTAGCCAATATTGTGACGATTACAGAGGTCACGCATTCCCTTACACAACTCATCACTGCACAGGAGCGGCCAGAAGATGTTGCCAATCACGCGAATGCGATCATTGGCTGCCCCATGCCATTGGGCAACCAATGTTTCCATTGTGGCAAGTAATTCATCAGCATCGGCAACACGGTGCGTTCCTTGATCAAGGTTGGCCGGATCAACCGCTGTATCAATGATCATTGGAGCAATGCTGCCCCGAATGCCAACATCCTTTACGGCTTGCGCAACTGCAGAGGGATTCAGCCAACCACCATCGGCAAAACAAGTGGTCCCACTTTTGAGCATCGTGATGAGATAGGATGTACTGGTAATACGGGTCAATTCTTCTGGCAAAGAACGACCTACCATTGAGCTGAATCCAGTCATAATGTAGGGTACATTGCCGCCACGCGCATAGATCGAGGGCTGTGATGGATCTTGCTTGAATGAGCCAATCAGTGGAGCCATCCCCGGATGGGCATGGCTATCGACAAATCCAGGAAGGACAAGTTGTTTATGTGCATCGATAGTCTTGGAGGCCATGTACTGTTCGCGTATCTGTGCTGTCGGGCCAACCGCCGTGATAGTGCCATCCTTGATCGCGATAGCACCATCGGTATATATCTGGTCATTCGCATCCATGGTCACCACCTGACCACCGTAGATTATGAGATCAACAGGTTGTGGTGCTGATGCTGTATCTAATGTATTCATCAAGACTTCCTTTCTGTTATTGATGTTGTGTTGTATGTTGCAGAGAGATAGTTCGTAATCACATTGAGTGGAGTGGCTTGAAAAAGAACTCTACAACCCTTCATTCTTGCTATGGCACACTCATGGTACATATTTTCATGAATTCCATAAAGTTACTCCTAGCATACCGAGGTTAGCGTGTGGTGGCTACTCACAGACGGATGATCTCTGCTCCATGACGGATGCATCATGTAGCAATGGGGAGAGATCCATCTTGCACTTGCAAACTATGGTTTTGAGAGCATTAAGAGGAAGACTACGCGATCTGTTTGCTCATGTATGAGCTAGGGGTTGTACCATAGGTTTTTTTGAAGGCCGCCGCAAATTGACTGGGATTCGTATACCCCACCGCATACGCTACCTCCAGCACGCTGTGCGTTCTTTTCAACAGGAGATGTCGCGCCTGTTCCATGCGATGGGTATGCAGATATTTGTAGACCGTGGTGCCAAAAACTTCTCGAAACCCTACTTTGAGTTTGTAATCGTTGATACCAACCTGTCGTGCAAGTTCTACCAGTGATGGTGGATCATCCATGCGTTGGGTGAGAATATGTTTTGCAGTGTAGATACGCTCGATGTCGTCCTCACGCAGTTGTGATGTCTGACTGGACCCTCTTGTTGCAGCTTCATTTACGTACAGCGATAATAACTCTAACGCCTTACTTTCAAGGTAGAGTTGGCGCGGTAACTCCGTGTATGAACAATTGAGTATTTGTTGGAGTGCCGTATACATTGTCGGTGTAATACCATAGTTGTTCTGATAGATCATAGGTTTATCAAAGCGATGTGTGTGAGCAGGAAAGAGCATATCCAGAGACACATGCAAATTTGCAAGGGCAAGGGCATCAGCAGTGATTTCAACCATCGTCACGCGCTGATCCACAGGAAACATGCCCTGCATATGCATACGCGTGTCGCTGACATTAGCGTAGAAGCAGGCACCCTCACCAGAAATAATCTGATAGGTATCGTCGGTTAGACAGTTCCTTGAGTTCGAAGTCCCAGTAATATTAAAGTGCAGCTCAAACACTGGACGATGCTGTAGAACCTGACAGTCGATAGCAATCGTCTGGCGCGGAATAACATCCAGAATAAAGATATTGAGTTGATTACGGAGGAATACATTTCGCACATAGCCCTTCCCAAACCATTCAGGCAAAGGCAACACACGTTCATTGTACAGTTGTCGATAGTTGACTCCCAGTTGTTCCTGTGCCTGCTCAAAATAGCTCCAGACATTCTCACCTGATAAATACAATGTATATGGTAGTGCCGACATAACTTTCATCCCCATTTCACCACAGGAACGATCTATCATCATACCCTGAGTCGATTGTTATACGAGAGACTATGGATATAGAATAACATCTGTTAGTATATTCTAATACTTATTGATAGTCAAGTTTATTTACTGACACACACAAATATTTTAGCCTAAACAAAAAAAAAGACAAGGCCTTACTTGAGCAATTCGTAATGAATGTGGTTCCGAGTTGATGTGTAAGAGGAGAGGGTAAAAAGTCAGGAAACAGCAGTGGTACAAGGGTTACAAACAGCAGTTAAATATTTAGTCAGTCGCTTTTTTGATACATACTAACTCGATATAGCCATATCGTTAATACTAATATAATGGCCAATCATTCGTATCATCACCAAGATACAGGTTTGTCAGGTTTTTGCGATATGCCAGCGCTTCAACCGCTTTCCAGAGCACATTTCCTAACCTACGGCTTTGGTAAGCAGAAAAGATATCGACATCTTGCAAACGCCCTGCTGGTTCTGCCCTATACTCAAATTTGAGCAATCCAACTCCACCAGCAATTTCCTGAGACCGTACAAAATACCAGTGCATGGATAGGCGTGCCTGTCTTGTGTGCATCATCTCGATCATGCGCTCAACATCTGCGCGTGTACCCCAAACTGGGCTTCAACTACAACACGAAACTCCAGATACTGTTGCCCATCATCTGCTGATGTGATGGAGTGAAGTTGCCACTCAGATACGTGCGGTGCTTCTGTCAGCGTTTTTCCCAACAGAACTTTGACCACATCGCCTGGGACATGTGCTGCTACCTGAACAAATAACAGGCTTTCAGAAAAAAGGGCGGCTTCTTTGTTCATGTCTGACCCTACGGTGCAATCTCACGATAAGCCAACAAGTTGGAGGGATTCTCGCTGCGTTTACCTGGCTGATTCAGTCATCATCTTACAGCGAGAACTGTCATACCTGTATTTGGGTAAACTACGGTACTTTGTGAAGGGTATATTGACCTTTTTTGATTTCTGGGCCAAAACCCTATGGTTTCCAGATCGATTTCCACACGTCCTGCACTGTTGTCTGTACCGATGCAATGGTCTGGCGGATCGGGTCGGGAGAAATACGTGCATCTAAGCGGGTGCGGGCATCCTCGATCACCTCATTGAGCAATTGGTGTGCATAGTAATTGTGCATCCGTGTAAACTGCTCCGCATATTGTTGTAACAATTCCTCTCGGTCTGGATTGGCCGAGGCATCTTTTAACATATGGTCCAGCAATGTATGGGCATCACCCCGAAAATCATCGGTTGTCATGGTTGAGTACTCCCCTTTTATTAGTATGACGGGCTATCTCTGGCATTTGTTGCGCGGGGCATCCAAAACATCAGATAAAAGCCATCACATAGATTGCAGCATGCTTCACAGTATACCCAATCTCAATTGGTTTTGCCTAGCGAATTGGTTCACGCGCGAGTCTTTGTGATTTATAGTGGCAACGCTCACAATACTCGACACGATACCCTGCCACAGTTGCGCGCTTGAGTGTCTCATCGCAGTAGGGGCAGTTTTGTGAGGCCATACTGCCAGGAGCTGTGTATTTCTTGGTAGCCAGTTCGGGAATATCTGCAGCGGCAGTACGTTCAGGCACGACTGGCTCAGATGGTTGATCAGGCAAAATAGAAGAAGACGGCACTTGTTCATTGTGTACCGAGGAACCATTTGATGTCGTTGCATTCGCCTGTTGTGTTGCAGGTTGTAATTTTTGAAGGGTCGGTTTCTTTCTGCTGGCTTTCTTCGATACTGTCACTGGTTCTGCCGGGGGTGCGACTGTCACCTGTTGATTGGTCTCCTGCTGTAGCGATTGGGCATGTACTGGTGCTGGGACCGACTTGGCCTTCGGCTGGAATTGAAAGATATCACCAATCCGTTCGACCAGGATGGCATAATCAATGGCACCACGTGATCGTGGATCATATTCGTAAATAGTACGACCGGCCCGTGGTGCTTCTGAGAGGCGTACATTCACTCGTATCGGCGACGCCACAATAGAGCCATACATTCCCCGTAGTTCCTCAAGCAGTTCGTTCGCCTGTCGCACACGTGGATCAAACATTGTTGGTACGATCAGTCGAATACTGGCGCTGTTGTTTTTGACACGGGCAACCTGTTGAAACAACAGATCGATACTCTTGAGCGAAAAATGTTCAATGGCGGTCGGTGCAATGACTGAGTCGGCACACACAAATGCATTGACATTCAGTGGTGTAAGCGAACCACCTGAGTCGATCAGAATAAAATCATAGTGATTAAAGAGCGGGCGTAAACTTTTTGCCAACACCTGGCTCCAATCAGAACGTTGTGCAATGATTGGTTGTGCACCAAGCAGGGTATGATCAGCCGCAAGGAGATCGAGATTGGGGCGTGCTGGAGTCAGGCAATCGACTGCGCGGGCGCCATCAACAATCACTTCGTAGAGGGTGCGCCGTGGATGCACTCCCAAGGCCATTGCCAGATTCCCCTGGGCATCAACATCTACCACCAACACACGTGCCCCTTTAAGCGCCAGACCAGCACCAACATTGACGACCGTTGTGGTTTTACCAATACCACCTTTGAGGTTTGAAATAGCGATGACTCGGCTCATGCCCGCCTCGTTTTTCTATGTGTCGATGATGTAAGACAATGACGTTACAATTGCAGGTATGTTTGTGCTATTTGAGTTTAGCATACCTGCGTAGGAGTGACAAGACAAAACATAGTAATTGGGATACAAAATGCCTGTATAGCAACGTTTCGCATCCCAATTATCAATCATAGTAATGCTTTGAGATAGGGTCTCTACATGCGCGGGCCACCTGCTTCAATCGCCTTAGGCACCTTAGTAAACTTTTTGAAATTCTCGACAAATCGCTCTGCCAACTCACGGGCTTTTCCATCGTAAGCCGCTTTGTCAGCCCAGGTATCGCGCGGGTGCAGCAACGATTCAGGAACTCCTTCAATACGTTGTGGCACGTGTAGCCCAAACACAGGATCGGTATACATAGGAATGTCATTCAATGCACCAGAGAGCGCTGCACTTACCATCGCACGTGTGAACGGCAATTTAATACGCTCCCCCACCCCAAATGGTCCGCCCGTCCAACCAGTGTTCAGCAAAAATACCTGTGTACCATGACGCTCCAGTTTTTCCCCCAGCATCTGTGAATAGATATGCGGGGGCAGGGGCAGGAAGGGAGCGCCAAAACAGGTTGAGAAGGTGGCTTCTGGCTCCACCACCCCAACTTCTGTACCAGCAGCCTTTGCCGTATAACCGGACAAAAAGTGGTAGCGGGCCTGTTCTATGGTCAAGCGGGCAATTGGGGGAAGGATACCAAAGGCATCAGCCGTGAGAAAGAACATATACTTGGGATGCTGACCCACGCCGCTTAGTTCTGCGTTGTCAATGTATTCAACAGGATAGGCAACACGCGTGTTTTCGGTCAATGAGTCATCAGTATAGTCGGGTTCACCTGTTTCTGGATCAACCACAACATTTTCGGCCACCGAGCCAAAGCGAATAGCATTCCAGATTTGGGGTTCGTTTTTCTGCGACAGGTCGATGCATTTCGCATAGCATCCACCCTCAATATTAAACACCCCATGGTCACTCCAACCATGTTCATCATCACCGATGAGTTGGCGATTCGGATCGGCTGAGAGGGTGGTTTTCCCCGTTCCGGAGAGGCCAAAAAACAGTGCGACATCGCCATCGCTGCTGCTATTCGCTGAGCAGTGCATCGAAAGCACATCTTGCATCGGCAGCACATAATTCATAACGGTGAAGATGGATTTTTTAATCTCACCAGCGTATTCTGTCCCGCAAATAAGTACCAAACGTTGTTCTACATCAAGCACAACAGCCGTCTCTGATTTGGTACCATCACGTGCGGGATCGGCTTGCAGACGTGGTGCGGAGAGAATGGTCCATGCTGGTTCATGTACTGCACGTTCTTCAGGACTGAGACGACGGAATAACTGATGGGCAAAGAGGGCATGCCATGCCGTGTCAGTGACCAGCCGGATTGGTAAGCGATAACGCTGATCCGCACCAACATCAGCATCGAGCACAAAGAGATCACGCGATTGGAGATAATCAGCCACACGCGCTTTCAAACGTTCAAACACATCAGCATCAAGTGGCTGGTTGACCTTCCCCCATGCAATCTTTTCAACACTATCACTTTGTTCATGGCGAACAACAAACTTATCCCCCGGCGATCGACCGGTCCGTTTCCCAGTACGGCTTACAAATGAACCATTGGCAGCCAATACTCCTTCATTGCGCGCTAGCGCTAACTCAACAAGACGTGGAACGGCACGGTTAGCGTGAATATGTCCAGTTGGTTTGATACCAAATCGCTCTAAACCCTGGACAATGGTCGTGGTTGCATTGCTCATACAAATGCTCCTTGTCTGCTCCTCGTTGTGCGGGCAAGGCGACACGTAATCGACGGTGATCACGCTTCCCCACGCAACGCCTATTCCAACCTGCTCCCGTTGATCTCTAACCCAAAACGGCAACCAAGGAACTCAGCCGCTCGACGACAGATAATCATACGGGAAAGAAAAATCTCGAAATAGTCCATAACAGATGCTATGGATGGATCAATCGTAATATCCAGCGTAATACGTTGTGCTTCTGCATCAACGTGCAAGAATGAATGTGTTGCGGCATAATTAACACGGTCGTGAATATCGAACGTGGCTGGGTCGGTGTTGTGAACACGTGAACGGTGAACATCGGCTTTGTCAGCCAGGATAAGAGCCGCAGCAATGGGGCTAATGGCATGTCCACGTTCTTCCTCGTGATTGCCTATCGCCCCCATAATCATGATAACTTCGTTAATATTCATGTCTAAATTGAGCAGAATATCTTTCGCCATGATTGCGCCTGCCTGGCCATGCATCTCGCGATTGATTACATTACCAATGTCATGAAGCAGACCAGCAATCGCTGCGAGTTCAGACTGTCGTTGCAGGTAGCCCAAACGCTCAAGCACATTTGCTGCAATGTTGCCCACTAGTCCGGCATGTCGCGTACCGTGCTCAGTGTAGCCTAACAGCTTAAGATGATCATTGGCAGCATGAAGATATGCTCGTACATGTGGGTGGTGGCGAACTTCGGTAATGGTGACACGATCTGGTGTGAGCTGAAGCGATTGTGCTGCATTAGCAAGCGCTTCCTGTCGTTCCTGCTCACCTGGTGGAATCGCACTGCGATCTTCAACTTCTTTTAGGGCATGAAGTATGTTCTCTTGATGAGAATTCCCTGCTGTCATATATGGTCCCTTAGGATTACGAACAATATTATGTATCAATTATGTCGTGTTTATGAACGTCTGCGCCTATCAGTTATGCAGGCGCATATAGCATCATATCATTTTTAAGGGGGGACTGTCGAATGGCGCCACACCATGTGTTGCCATATGTTCAAGTTCTGCTAACGCGTGGAGTGCCGCATGGTAGGTAGTGGTGTCAGATACAGCAAGGCCCAAAGCTTCAAACTCATCTTCGTCGAGGCGCAGGCACGTCTGTCGATCCGGTGATACGAACAGATCAAGCGCTAAATCTTCGGAGTACACCACATCACCTTCGATATGTACTGGTCGTGTTACATTGCAATACCAGCCTTTGAGTTCTTGTGTATCGCTACGAATCTCAAAAATATTGAACCAATGATTGGTATAGTAATGCTCATAAAAATGATCGCCCGTCTCAAATGTCATATACCCAAGATCGAGGTTTGGTCGCTCCCACCGTGCATGAATCAGGATATGGCCATGCTCATCACTTATGAGTTCACCCTGATACGTGATGGTTTTGTCACTGGCTGGTTTGAGGAGATGGACCGTGAGTGTCCCCATAAGGCTCTGAGTCTACGGTAAAACTCTACTACTTAGACATAACTACGTCGTAGCAATTTACGCAAGCGATTTCGCATGTCAACACGCATCGAACGCGCCAACAACGATCCCAGAAAAAGGATGAACATACGTGGGAGTGAAACCTGTGTATGCACAAGCCGCTGCAATTGAGCTGGATCGTCAAGAGCCAGTGGTGAGTCGTCACGTACTTCTACCTTGAGATCACCGTGCCACTCTCGCTCGGCCCAGAAGAGCTCTGGCATACTCCGCTGAAAAAAATAATATGCCGGATTGTACTCATATAAATAATCAAACAATTCGCCAAATGGTTCAGCTGGTTCTTTCGGATGTAATACCAGTGTATCGCCAACCAGATTGACGTACCAGCGGTGAAATGACCAGTGAAAGAGGCGTTCGGCGATCTCGGAAGGGCTTTGGATATAGCCTGCTGCACTGATGCGTTGTAGCTCATCGGCAAACTGTTGCGGGTCGTCCATATGCTCCAGAATATGTGAGCAGATGGTATAACTGAAGGCACCTTCTTTGAATGGAAGATAGTGCGCGTCAGCGACGACAAATGGGCGATCAATCACGATATGGCCACCCCGCTCAGTGTTATCAGCAATGAAGCGGTCACACAAAACATCTGAGCGCACGTTAGGATTATCACCACTGCCAATTTCGAGCACAAGGCCAGTCGCAGGTGGGTTGCATGTCTGTCTCATAATATAAAAGGAATCGCTTCCTTCCTGGATAGCACGTTAATGCAGATCATCACCAGAAAGGCTATCTCGTAAAATATCAATATACTCTAATGCCATACCGGTACCAATAGCAACACAGTTGGCTGGCTGATCGGCAACATAGCAAGGCACACCGGTCACTTCGGTCAACAACTCGTTAATACGCCGCAACATCGACCCACCACCAGTCATAATCATACCTTTGTCAATAATGTCGGAGGAAAGCTCAGGGGGTGTTTCGGCTAACACGGCACGAGTTGCATTGACCACTGCCTCAAGTGGCTCTTGCAGTGCCTCAGTAATCTCGTTGGAGCTAATCTCAATCGTGCGTGGAAGGCCAGCCACCTGATCACGCCCACGTACTGGCATCGTGATGGGGCGTTCAAGCGACAAGGCTGAACCAATTTCAATTTTGATACTTTCGGCGGTGCGCTCGCCGATCAAGACATTATATTTACGCTTGACATACGCAGCAATTGACTCATCAAATTTGTTGCCACCCACCCGGACTGATGTACTCACCACAATATCATTGAGCGAGATAACCGCAACTTCGGTTGTGCCGCCCCCAATGTCGATGATGAGATTTCCTGATGGTTGGGCAATCGGAATGTTTGCACCAACAGCAGCGGCAAGTGGTTCACGTATGAGAAACGCTTGACGTGCACCAGCAGTGAGTGCAGCATCACGTACCGCACGCATCTCGACAGTTGTGACACCTGCTGGGATACAGATCATCACCTCTGGTTTACTTGGATTTAAGCGCCCGTTTGATTTCCCGATAAAATGTCGTAGCATCGCCTCTGTAATATCGTAATCAGCGATAACGCCATTTTTCATTGGACGCACGACTTCGATGCTCTCCGGTTCACGGCCAACCATCGCCAGCGCATCGGCTCCTACAGCCTTAATCCGGTTGTCTTTCCTGGAGAGTGCGACGACTGAGGGTTCTGAAAGAACAATACCGCGACCTTTTACATACACCAGCACATTGGCGGTGCCCAGATCAATACCAATTTTACGGGCCATAACTTCCCCGAATACACGTGTACGTGCTTAGTTTCGATACCAATATTACGTACATTGATGGATACGATTTTGCGTTAACGTCGCGATCTCTTCTTGAGTTGAGCGACTTTAAGTCGATTTATTTCTATACGCAGTTCAGCTTCTGCACGCACCAGATCTTGATCAGATTTACGTTGTGCAAGCTGCTCTTCGGCTCGCCGACGTGCTTCTTCAGCTCGCACTTCGTCGATCTCATCAGCACGTTCTGCTGTGTCGGCCAAGATCGTCACTCGATTTGGCAATACTTCCATGAAGCCACCTGAAACTGCGTAGGGCGTAGTGGTTCCATCTTTCACGATATCGAGTTCACCAACCTCAAGAATGGTCAGCAGTGGCGAGTGACGAGGTAGAATACCAACACGCCCATCTTTGGTAGGCGCGTTGATCATATCCACATCATCAGAAAGCACTAATCGTTCAGCGGTCACAATCTCAAGATGAATAGGCATATAGTTCTCTCATCACAGTAATTAGAGTGTAAGAGACGGATAGCAACCACATACGTGTGTATCTGCCATCCGTCCGGCTGCTATCTTGTATGTGGCCTTATTTAGCAGCTTCATACTCCGCGATAACGTCATCAAGTCCGCCCTGCAGGAAGAAATACTGTTCAGGAATATGGTCTGCTTCACCTTCCAGAACTCGTACAAAACTCTTAACAGTTTCGGCAATCGGCACATATTTGCCCGGTCGTCCGGTAAATTTCTCACCAACCGTAAATGGCTGTGAGAAGAAGCGCTCGATTTTGCGTGCACGAGCCACCAGCAATTTATCGTCGTCTGATAACTCTTCGACACCCAGAATGGCGATAATATCCTGAAGGTCTTTATAGCGTTGGAGTACCCGCTTCACTTCTTGCGCCACACGGTAGTGCTCCTCACCGACAATGTTCGGGTCTAGAATACGGCTGGTTGATGCCAGTGGGTCCACCGCAGGGTAAATACCTTTCGCCGAAATACTCCGCTCAAGTGAAACTGTTGCATCCAGGTGGGCAAAGGTTGTCGCTGGTGCTGGGTCGGTGTAGTCATCGGCAGGAACAAAAACTGCTTGCATCGATGTCACTGAGCCCTTCTTGGTGGACGTGATCCGTTCCTGAAGCTCGCCCATCTCTGTTCCCAGCGTTGGTTGATAGCCTACCTGCGATGGCATACGTCCCATCAAGGCAGAGACCTCAGAACCTGCTTGCACAAAACGGAAAATATTATCGATAAACAGCAGAATATCCCGGCCTTCATCACGGAAATACTCGGCCACAGTCATGGCACTGAGTGCCACACGCAGACGTGCACCGGGGGGTTCATTCATCTGACCAAAGATCATCACGGTTTTATCAAAGACACTGGTATTGTCATCAATCCGTGCAGCCTTCATTTCGTGAATAAGGTCGTTTCCTTCGCGACTGCGTTCGCCTACTCCGGCAAAGACCGAATAGCCAGATTGTTCTTTGGCCACATTCGCAATCAACTCCTGGATGAGCACCGTCTTCCCCACGCCAGCGCCACCAAAGATGGCGGTTTTGCCACCACGGGTAAAAGGGGCAATCAAGTCAATGACTTTTAGGCCCGTTTCAAAAATCTGAGTCTGGGTAGCCTGGTCTTCAAATGAAGGCGCATCTTGATGAATTGCACGTCTTGCTGACGTTTCTACGCTCGCACCCTCGTCGATAGGTTCACCCAGCACGTTGAAAACACGCCCCAAGGTTGCCTCACCGACCGGAACACTAATAGGAGCACCTGTATCAACAATAGACATGCCCCTTCGCAGACCTTCTGTCGTACTCATGGCAATAGTCTTAACCACACCATTGCCAAGCTGTTGTTGAACCTCACAAACCAGGCGATCCCCACCATCAAGTTGTATTTCAAGGGCATTATATATCCCTGGTGTTTCGTTGGAAGAAAATTTGGCGTTGATCACAACACCCATAATATCGGTAATTTGTCCAGTTGCTCCGGGCATAATATTCCTCTTTTATTTGGTATAAGGCGTACCATGTGCGTTATTATTTTTGCACAGATTAGCTTCCCTGTGCCGCTGCACCGGCTGCAATCTCTGAGACCTCATTCGTAATACTCGTCTGACGCGTTTTATTAAAGGTCAATGTAAGATCACGATTGAGTTCTTTGGCATTGTCGGTTGCATTACGCATAGCCACCATACGCGCACTATGCTCACTTGCAATGGCCTCCAGGACCGCCTGATAAAGCTGAACCTCAACAAACCGCGGGAGAAGGCCATCTAATACTTCTTCCTGGCTCGGCTCATAGGTATAATCGAAACGGCTGGACGCGACCTCTCCTGGTGGCTCAACTGGCAACAATCGTTTAAGCGTTGGACGTTGAACGAGTGTGTTTACAAATTCGCTGTAAATCACATAGACCTCATCGTATCGTTGCTCACGAAAACCATTGATGACATTAGTCGATATACCAAGAGTGTCGACAAGGCGCGGGTAATCACCTATTTTGGTGATTTCAGCAATAACGCTAAAGCCGTTCCGCATCATAAAGTCACGCCCTTTTTTGCCTATCGTAAGCAACTCGACATTACGACCCTGTTGTTGCTCATCTGCAATAGTGCGAGTAACTCGACGGAGGACATTGGCGACAAGGCTGCCTGCCAATCCACGGTCTGGCGTGATGACAATAAGGCCAACTGATTTCACATCAGGGCGTACTTCTAACAGCGAGCCACGACGACCACCAGACGAGCGCGCCATGAGTTCACTCATGACATCCAGCAAGCGATCTGCATACGGGCGGGTCGCCAACACATTGCGTTGGGCACGACGCATGCGTGATGCCGATACCATCTCCATAGCACGCGTTATTTGAGAAAGATTCTTTACTGATTTAATACGCCGACGAATTTCTCGTGTGCTTGGCACAACTCACCTCTACAATTTTTTGATAACTTCTGTCAGGTGTTTACTATTCTTCATACTTACTCATCTGGTTAAACTCATTAAGCGCGTTGACCAGAGCTTCTTTGACATCATCAGGTGGAAAGCCCTTCTTGAGCCGATTCTGATAGATAAGTTTGGGCACTTCCGGATGACTGCTATGCAAGAATTGAAGGAAATCATTCTTCCAGTCAACAACACGCTCAACAGGCACCTCATCAAGATAGCCGTTAATACCTGCATAAAGAATAGCAGCTTCATCTTCAAGTGCCATTGGTTTGTATTGTGGCTGCTTCAGAATCTCCTGTAAGCGCAGACCTCGATCAATTTGTGCTTTCGTTGTTGCATCAAGATCGGAGGCAAACTGTGCGAAAGCGGCCAAGTCGCGGAACTGCTGCAGATCAAGTTTGAGTTTACCAGCAATACTACTCATCGCCTTTGTTTGGGCATCCCCTCCTACACGCGACACCGAAAGACCAACGTTGATCGCTGGGCGAATACCAGCGTTAAAGAGGTCGGCCTCAAGATAGATCTGGCCATCAGTAATCGAAATAACATTGGTCGGAATAAAGGCTGAAACATCGTTGGCTTGCGTTTCAATAATTGGCAAGGCTGTGAGTGAACCACCACCGTATTCTTCGTTCAGACGTACGGCTCGCTCAAGCAGACGTGAGTGAAGATAGAACACATCACCCGGATACGCCTCACGACCGGGTGGTCGTCGCAACAGGAGCGAAACCTGACGATAAGCCTGGGCATGTTTGGTCAGATCATCATAGACGATGAGCGCATCTTTTACGGTCTCACCATCTATCTGGACACCATTCTCCAGAATCTCTTCGCCAATCGCACAACCTGAATAAGGTGCAATATATTGAAGTGCCGCTGACTCAGATGCCGATGCCATGACCACTGTTGTGTAGTCCATCGCTCCATATTGTTCGAGCAGATTGACCAACTGCACAACCTGTGCACGCTTTTGGCCGATAGCGACATAAATACAGGCAAGCTTCTTACCCTTTTGATTGATGATTGTATCTATCGCAACAGCAGTTTTACCAGTCTGACGGTCACCAATAATCAGCTCACGCTGACCACGCCCAATCGGAATCATCGCGTCGACTGAGATAATACCAGTCTGTACGGGGGTATCGACCGATTGGCGTGTCATCACACCGGGGGCAATACGCTCGATCAAACGCAGAGTACTCGTATCAATCGGGCCTTTCCCATCAATGGGTTGCCCAAGTGCGTCTACCACACGTCCTAACAAGCTCTGCCCAACTGGCACAGAGATGATGCGGCCTGTTGAATTAACCTGGTCGCCTTCTTCAATTGACACATAATCACCCATGACCACAGCACTTACCATATCCTGTTCAAGATTGAGTGCCAAAGCATAGATGGGTTCGCTACGACCTTCCTTCACTGGAAATTCCAGCAGTTCGGAGGCCATAACATTGTCGAGACCTTCGATACGTGCTACACCGTCACTTACGGCGGTGACCGTACCGACATTTACTACGCGCGGACTAAGATCGACACCTTCTTTAATGCTTTTCAGTAATCGATCATATAAATCTTGTGTTGCAACGGCCATCGTTGACACCTCCCAAGATGTCGCCAACTCGTTGGTTATTATAAAAGTGAATTACTAATATTAACATAAAACGGCGGGTGCGACGATCCCACTATCAAGGATGTCTACCCGCCAAACATTTGACCTGAGCGTTACTTAACTTGATAACATATTACGTTGTACTGCACTCAGCCGCGTACGTAAACTGTTATCAAGTACCTGATCGCCGATCCGAATAATCAGACCACCAATGATTGACGGGTCAATACGAAACTGCAACTCCAGATGTTCACCATAGCGGGAACGCAGATCTGTCTCAATGTGCTGACGTTGTTTTGCTTCAAGCTCAATGGCGCTGGTAACTTCACCAATCAGCGCCCTTTCTCCATCCGTCTGTGTAAACGACTCAAAAGAATGCACAATGTTCGAGATCTGATCTAACTGGCCCTCTTTCGCCAATGCCAACACAAAATTATAAACCTGCGTTGGTGTATCTGGAGGCAGCACGTCCTTCAGGCGTTTCTCAATTTGACTGTTACTGTTAGTGCCTTTGAGCGATGTCTCTACCACTTGTAGTGCATGTAAAGCACTGGTGATAAGTGAATCGTAGAGTGCCCGTGCACCTGCTTGCGCCGCAGACGTACTCACTCATGAACCTCCCACATATTGCGTGCTAAAAACTTAATTATACCAACACGTCTCACAACGATTAGTTTCGACGGCCTAACTCAGCAAGCGACTCGGTGATCAGTTTGTCGTGATTTGCTTTTAGCTCTTCCCCAAGCACTCGTGCTGCCGTTGTGGTAACCAGATCAGCCATCTGATCTTTGATGTCACGAAGCAACTGATCGCGCTCCTGGAGTGATTGATCGCGCGCTTCCTGGCGAATGCGATCAGCCTCTTGTCGTGCCTGTGCAATCAGTTCCTGCTCCTGGGCTTTGGCCCGCTCTTGTGCTTGAGCAATAATATTCGCAGCTTCTTGCCGACCACGTGCAAGTTCTGCATCGTAGTCTTGTTTAGCACTTGCTAGTTGTTCTTTGACCTGCTCTGCATCACGCAAACCTTCCTGGATACGGCGCGTACGTTCATTCAACATATTGAGAATGGGCCGATACAGGAAGATAGTCAATATCCATATCGTCAATGCAACATTAACCAGTTGTGCAATGAGCAGACCCCAATTAATACCAAGCTGTTCCAATGCTATTCTCCTACACGTTTGATGTTGCTACTGGGCGCGCAGCGCCGTACAATCAGAAAGCATCGGCAGACTATACAATACCGAAAGCAATCAGGAGCGCAATAACCAGTGCGAAGATGAAGACCGCTTCAACCAACGCAAAGCCCAAGAACATATATGTCCGTAGCGTTCCCTCAGCCTCTGGGTTACGACCCATTGCGGTAAGCGCACCATTAAAGACGATACCAATACCAACACCAGGGCCAATGGCACCGAGGCCAACGGCTAAAGCTGCTGCAATAAGTCGCAGACCTTCGTCTGACATGGAATGTTCCTCCTAAAACAATCTAAAAACATGATTAAACAATATATTTACTGTCAAATACCGTACAAACAAACCGTAAGACAAGCTAGTGAGCACCCTCTGCCCCATGATCACCATGTGAAATGGTTGCAAGTGACATAAAGACAAGCGAGAGCACACCAAAGATAAATGCCTGCATAAAGGCCACAAATACTTCAAAGAGATAGAAAGGTATAGGCAAGATAAAACTAAATAGAAATGCCATGACTACCAGCAACACTTCACCCGCAAAAATATTACCAAAAAGCCGGAAGGAAAAAGCGATAATCCTGACAAATTCTGATACAAGTTCCAGTATTCCCACAAAGGCTCCCATAAATCCCTCCCGAAAATTGAAGAACTTGGTGAGATAGCCTAACCCGAGTGCCTGAAATCCAAAATACTGGATAAGCCCAACAGAGACCAGTGCCCAGGCAATAGTCGTATTTAAATCAGCACTGGGTGCTCTAAAAAAGGGCACAAGCGTCTCTCCAGAGGCACATGTCAAAGGTAAACCATCATATGATGACGGTTCGGCAGCCTCGTAATTATCGTAAGGTGTACACGTGCCAATACTCCCCACACCTGGTAGCAACCCGAATAAATTTGCGTACAAAGCAAAGAAAAATACGGAAGCACAGAAAGGGAAAAATTTAGCAACATTTTTACGGTCAATGCTTTGTGCAAAGTTATAAAATGCTTCAACACCTGCTTCAACCAGATTTTGAAAACCACGCGGAATCAGCTTCATGTTACGTACGCCGAAAATAATTGTGGCGATGAGGAGCAAGTCGATAATAACAGTGGTAATCAGGCCGTTTGTGATGGGAAAACCGCTTGCACACACCTCCAATGATGCAGTAGTACGCTCACCGAAAAGACAGTATATTGGTTCAGCTACAAATGATATGTGCAATTTGGTTGATCTAAAACCAAGAAACCATAGAGCAATACTTATGACAAGCGAAACCCCAAGAACAGTCAAAATCCTATTACGCATGGAACAGGTCTCCCCTTGCGATCTTTACTTTGGGAACTCTTTCACAAACAGTGTAACATAAGGGACATGAAAATACAACTTAAATGTTGAGAAAGTTCCTAATAATGTTAGAAACCTATAACTATGAATAACCCACAGATGACGGGCGCGAGTATAGCATAGGTAAGGGAAGAACGCAAGCTTCGTTTGCTGTACGTATATCCCATTACCTGTAGAGATTTTACCGAAGGTTAATTCAGAAAGAGGAAGGAAGGAGAGCAGAGGAAGCTAGTTATGCCAACATATCCTGCATATTTCGTATGGCGCGCTTTGCATAGACCCACACCGTGCCTATTTTTGTGGCCGACGCAACTTTGTCAAAGATGAGCACGAGCATATACCGTTGCAGGACATCAAAGCAATACAGATCATAATGCGAGCCTTCCTGCATGTAGAGTGCACTTGACTCAGTTTCTTGTAAAACCTGTGAAATTTGGCCTGCTGTAGAGAAGCTTGTCGATAAGAGGGGAAGCAGAATAATCGTTGGCAGTTCGGCTGTTTTGCCAACTTCTGTCAATACCATTCCGGCACGATCCGTCAAAAGAATACATTGGGCTCCCACATCATCCAGGAGCTCACTCATCCGATTACGTATAGGAGTAATGTTGTCAGCAGTCAGTACAATCGACCCCGTTGAACGACGTCCAGTCGATTTGCGTGTTGGTTGAGGAGGCCATGGCGTTTTAGAGTCAGGGGTTCCCCGTGTATTAGTTTTGTCTTCCGATGGAACTGCTTCATTTGAAACAGTTGGATTCCTATCAAGTTCTGGAGTTAACGTTGGCGGCGGAGCAGGCACTTCAGTAGTGGGCGCCGACACGACATCGTTAAGGTGGTCTGATGATGCGCTAAGCGAAGGGGTCTGAGCTTCACGTAACACATCATACACGATGTTGCGTAGATCCGTTTGGGAAATAGGGCCACTCAAAAAATGATGGACTCCATGGATGGTTGCCTGTTGTTGCGTTTGTGGATCTGGCTCACGGCTCCAAAGTACGACTTTTGTTGGAACCCCGAAATTAGGTAAGATTTCAGCCAAGTCCAACCCGCTCATACCGGGAAGATCGACATCTGAGATAATTGCTTCAGGGGGATCATTACGAACTTCCCACAAGGCATCATTGGCGTTGTTGAGTACAAGCACTTCGACATCGCTACCTAATTGCTCTTCCAGAGCGCGAAGTGCTTCATTATCGCCTGGTACTACCAAAAGTCGATAGGCCATCGGTCTTTCTTGCCTTTCCCGGTGCTCATTACAGTCCTGCTCAGTCTATGCAGGCGCTTCTTTCGTATAGAACATCAATAGGTATCACATGACTTTTTCTTGTGACACATCCATCCATACTTTATGGCGATAGGGAAGCACAAACGAAAACGTACTTCCTTGCCCTTCCTGGCTTAAGATCCAAACCGCCCCGCCAAGTGAGCAGACTAATTCACGTACGATAGCTAGCCCTAACCCTGTCCCTCCCAAGCCACGCGTTAAGGACTCACCAACTTGATAGAAACGATCAAAGACACGCATTTGCTCGTGCTGAGGTATACCAATACCAGTATCTTCTATCGTTATCAATATCCATGGCAGATCATTGCTGGACGGCATTGGTGTGAGTAAATGACCCGACACTGTATCTAATTCATTCGTACCACATAGTTTAGCATAAACTGTAATCCGCCCTGCTTTGGGTGTGAAACGAATAGCATTGGATAAAAGATGCCCCAAAATGATCAGTACTTTTTCACGATCACACAAGAAGTTTATCGGCTCTCGAGGAGCATACGTATCGATTACATGACCATGTTCAGTTGCTATCGCCCGTTGCTGTTGGATCGCGGTTTCCAATAGTTCCTGCAAAATGCACTGTTCCTGAGTTAGTTGTATTGCACCTGTTTCTGAAAGACGTAAACTCACCATACCATCAAGAACACTTTTGATACGCTGTGCATTTTCGATAACTCGTTGCAGATAATCATACTGTTCAGCTGAACTTTGATCACGTACAATCGTAGTATATCCGAGAACGATAGATAACGGTGTACGTAATTCGTGCGATGCAATTGCGATAAATTCACTCTTTAGTCGATCTACCTCCTGCAGACGCTGATAGGCTTCTTCAAGCTGGCTATAAAGTGTTGCATTGTGAAGAGCAGATCCTGCATAATTAGCAAGTAACGCAATTTCTTCCTGAACGCCGGGAAGAAACATATCCGGGTGATTATCACACAGTAACAAAATACCACTAATAGCATGTTGTGCACGTAAAACTATCACACAGACGTGATTCAGATCGCAATCTTGGTCGCGACAGAATATGTGCCCTTCGGCCACCATATTTGACTGTTGCTCAAATGATTGGTTAGCAAGTACATATCCAGCATCAAGTACTTCAACCTGATGAGGGGCAGCAGCAGTAATTGATAAATGCTCAACCGAGTCTTTCATCAAAACAACACCCGCACGACATCCACTTTGCTCCATCGCAATATCAAGCAACGTTTGGGTAAGCTGATGGAGATTCAGGGTGGTATTGAGTTGTTCACTGTTAGTCATTAAGCGGTTGAGAGCTTGCAGACGCAGATTGTCTCGCAATAAGGTGCGTTTGTGTAGTGCCTGATCAACGGCGAGACGAAGTTGATCCAGTTCGAACGGCTTGGTGAGAAACTCGGCAACCCCATGTTGCACTGATTGGTGCAGATGCTCCATTGAAGCAAAGCCCGTCATCACAATAATAGCAATTGCAGGATCTTGTTCACGCGCAATATGAGCGAGATCTAATCCACTCATAGTAGGCATTTTAATATCAGTCAGTAGTAAGTCGAAATGCTCAGAATCGCGAAATAGTTGCACTGCCGTGTCTGGATCACTGGTAGTGGTTACATCATACCCTGTACGGCGTAATGCACGGGTACAAATATCACACATATGCTGTTCATCATCAACAACGAGAATGCGGGGCGTTGCCTGCCTGGCATCAGACGCAGATGAGAACGGAGTTATGCGTGTATTGAAGAAGTCGGTAACCATAATCCAGTATGCCTTAGCCGTGATACGTCATTGACAGTTCTACAGAGCAGCCTTTGTTATAGGTGATGAGCATCTCATCAGTTCAGTACCTCAATGGAAGTACGTGGTAATAAGAGTGTTGTCCCATTATCAAGTGTCACCTCTACCGACGGCGTTCGTACCCGCGATGCAAGACGGCGCGGATTGGTCGATACTGTTCGTACTCGCGCGGTTTGTCCAAGATGAGCAGCATCAAGTAAGCGTACTGTGACCCCTGGTTTTAGTGCGGGAAGTGCAGGCTCCAGTTGAACTCCAGCACTGCGCGCCGATAGCGGAATAGCTACACGTGGACGCATCTGCGGGCTACGAAGGTGTGTACGTCCTTCAATAAGCGCTTCCTGCCGATCGTGCTCGGCCAGCAGATCGAACAGTGGTGCAGACATCGGAGCATGCCCAAAGCCTTCTGTTACAACCAAAGTCAGCTCGTGAGTATCCTCGGCGTGGTTGGTGGGAATCTTCCAAGTCCCAGCATTGGTTCGCCAGTAATCGAGCGATCTCTCACCAAGAAACATACGCAGTTCAGACTCTTCGATGCTCCCAACAATAATACCCCGTACTTGTTTTTGTACAGCAAGCCGTAATGCGGAAGCATTGATCCCTCCGCCCCCAATCAGAATAGCATAAGCACAGCGTGCATCTATTTTATCAGGAAGAATAGGCTCGACTGGGTCAGTCACCAACAATCGCAGTACACCACTACGTTCAGCACCAAACCCAAATGCACCAAATATTTGTGCTGCTGGTGTTTCAATACGTACTCCCTCGTAGGGCATTACTTCCATGATAAGTCCACGAATGGTCGCCTGCAGCTGATATTCTGTTGGATCTGGTGTAATGGTGACGTATCCCGTTTCAGAATCCATCGCAGTGATGATACCACTGACAGGAGCCAGGCATGTGCGGCCACTAAGAAAACTGGAACGTGCCAGTACTTCTCCCTCAGCAACTTTATTCCCAACCTCACGCCGCATGACCCGCTCGATATATGGTGGCGAAATCGTCAGGGCACGCGCAACATTGATAATTTGTGGTGTTCCTGGCACGAATGCACGCGCAATAACATCTTCAGGCTCTACACGCTGACCAACCCGTACCAACACCTCTCCTGATTGTGGCAGGCGGCGCTCAATACGGGCTAACGCACTTGTGATGACCGGTGAGGTTCCGGAGGGGACATACAGTGACATAAGGTGTCGATCTCCGCAATAGGACCAAATTTGCAAGCAATTATAGCACAACCAGTAAGCTTTAGCTATGGGATAAAACTGCGCTATGCAACAAAGTGAGAGTATCTATCGTCATACAGGTACGAAATCATATACATACAACATTGTGTGAATAAAGCGTAAGTGAATGACATCCGAGGAGTGCGAACTATGTATAACCCAACACAACGTCTTATGCGGAGCCGCAACGACAAAATCATTGCAGGTGTAGCTAGTGGAATTGGCCAGTATTTGTCTATCGATCCGGTATTTGTTCGTTTAGCTTTCGTTGCCGTCGCCATCACAGGTATAGGTATTTTGCTGTACCCAATCCTCTGGTTGATCATGCCCATCGACGGGAATCAGAGTGCGAACCCCAGTCAGGCAGTGGATGAGATGCGTCAACAGGCTATGCGTGTCGGTGAAGACATCCGTGAGGTTTTTGTCGCGCCAGGGAGCACACCTCGACAATCTCGCTTTGACCCAATGACTGGCGAACCAGTTGATCCAGACTCAGAAATTCCGGTGAACAATTTGAACCACGATCAAGCATCAGAACAGCCACAATCAAAGCGTGGTCATTTTTTAGGGATTGTTCTGTTAGGGTTGGGGTTGTTTATCTTGATATCATCGCTCATACCAAATGTGTCAACATTCGTCTTCCCTGCCATATTGATTGCGCTTGGCATGCTATTCCTCCGACAAAGTAAGACATAAATTTAGTTAAATCTGTTTAACCCAAACATACTTTCCACGGAACAATCAGAACCGTTTCCCCCTGAGCAAACATGTTGCCTGCGTCAAGCTGCGACATGTTTGTTATAATCTCCTGAAAGTCGCTAATATGGGCTCTCTGTTGCCGTGTTTTGCACTTTGTACTCTTTGACACAATCTCGAATCAAGGTATAATGCTAAGGACAGAAGTTGTCGCTGCAATCTGACTGCTAGTGGGGAGCGCACTAGATGCTCATCAATTATCTGCCCATTCTGGTTCTGTTTCTCGTGGCACTGTTCATTGGTGTATTTGTCGTGGTTGCGTCTGGCTTACTTGGGCCACAACGACCAACCAAGCGAAAACTTATGCCGTATGAGTCTGGTATGGAACCAATTGGGCCTGCACAACGACGGTTTAATGTAAAATTTAGCCGTACCGCGATGCTTTTTATTCTATTTGATATAGAAATTCTTTTCTTCTTTCCTTATGCACTCGTGTACAGACAGTTAGCTGTTCCAGGGCTGATCGCAGTTGGTGTTTTTCTGGTCGTGCTTATTGTTGGTTTTGTTTACGAGTGGAAACGAGGAGCACTCCGATGGGAATAGAGCAAAAAGCCGGTGATTTGGGTGTAGTGACAGTCAAACTAGAAGAAGTTGCGAACTGGGGGCGGACCAATGCAATGTGGCCGTTACTGTTCGGGCTTGCTTGCTGTGCCATCGAAATGATGGGAGCACAAGGGGCGAATTACGACCTTTCGCGTTTTGGTATGGAATTAAATCGCGCGTCTCCTCGTCAGGCCGACCTGATCATTGTAGCTGGCCGTGTTTCGCGGAAGATGGCACCAGTTATTCGTCGTTTGTATGACCAGATGGGTGAACCCAAATGGGTGATCGCGATGGGTGATTGCGCTGCGTGTGGTGGAGTGTTTAACAACTATGCCATTGTACAGGGAGTTGACGAAGTTGTCCCCGTCGATGTCTATGTTGCTGGGTGTCCACCACGCCCAGAGGCACTGATTGATGGCATCATTCAGTTGCACGAAAAAGTGAAACTCATGAAACTGGATGGCGAATTACGTGAGCGTGATGCTATCTATGTTTGATATACCATCCCGTATTTTGTATTGAGGAGGTTTGTTGCATGGATAACGCAACTGTCGTCAATCGGTTGCAATCAACATTTTCTCACGCTATTGAAGATATGAAAGAGTTTCGTGGGCTGGTAAACCTGCACATTAAACGCGACTCTATTGTGGATGTCGCACAATTTCTGCGCGATGACCCAGAACTTCGTTATAATTTCCTTGAAAACCTGTGTGGTGTCGATTATCTGGGTCGTGAACCACGTTTTGAAGTAGTGTACCACATGCTGTCATATCAGAATCGGCATCGGGTATGCTTAAAAGTTGGTCTTCTCGAAGACGATCTGCATATGCCATCGCTCACACCTCTGTGGCAAACAGCCAACTGGCAAGAGCGTGAAACATATGATATGTTTGGTATCGTGTTTCATGGTCATCCAAGTTTAGAACGTATCCTGATGCCAGAGGATTGGGTCGGTCATCCATTACGTAAGGACGTACCGCTTGGGGATGAGGAAGTGGCATTCACCATCAACGAAGAGCAGATTTACGCTCGCAAACCATTTGCTAAAGAATGATCTACATTATCTGGCATGATACATGTTGCTGTTATGATACCAGATTGAGGTTTGAATATGACTTCTCTGTCTGTCCCTTCGCCGCGGGAGGTTACTGATCCAGCGTTAGCAGGCGACAAAGATACGATGGTGCTCAACATGGGACCACATCATCCCAGCACCCATGGCGTGTTGCGTCTTATTGTTGAACTTGATGGTGAGACGGTTGTCAATGTCGCACCGGACATTGGGTTTCTCCATACTGGCATCGAGAAGACCATGGAGCATAAAACATACCAACAGGCTGTCGTCTTGACTGACCGGACTGACTACCTTGCGCCACTCTCGAATAACCTGAGTTATGTTTTGGCAGTCGAGACCTTGCTCAACTGTACGGTGCCACCGCGCGCAGTAACCGCACGAGTCCTGCTTACCGAGTTGACTCGTATCGGTAGCCACATTGTATGGCTGGGAACCCATGCTCTTGACCTCGCTGCAATGAGCGTTTTCCTCTATGGATTCCGTGAGCGTGAGCAGATCCTCGATATCTTTGAGCTGGTATCTGGCGCACGTATGATGACGAGCTACTTCCGCGTAGGTGGTTTAGCATATGATCTACCAGCCGATTTTCCCGATGCTGTATCAGCTTTCTTACACATTATGCCAGGGAAGATTAATGAATATGAGCGCTTGTTGACCAACAACCCGCTCTGGCTCGAACGAACTGTCGGTATCGGCGCGATTGACTCTGAATCGGCGGTTTCTTATGGCTTGTCCGGACCTGGCTTACGCGCAACCGGCATCGACTGGGATCTACGCAAAGACATGCCCTATTGTGATTATGATACCTACGATTTTGATATCCCGATTGCAAAGAACGGCGATATCTATGATCGTTATCTTGTCCGCATGGAAGAGATGCGGCAGAGTCTTCGTATTTGCCACCAGGCGCTTGAGCGGCTACAAAAACTCGGACCTGGACCATATACAACCACGGACCGTAAGATTTCACCACCACCCAAAAGCGAGATTACCCACAGCATGGAGTCGTTAATTCATCATTTCAAATTGTGGACCGAAGGGTTCAAGCCTCCAATGGGTGATGCGTATTCGGCTATTGAGTCGCCACGTGGTGAGCTGGGGACCTATGTTGTGAGCGATGGTGGCCCCAAGCCATACCGGGTTCACTTCCGCGCCCCATCCTTTGTCAACCTACAATCGCTGCCACATATGGCCAACGGACACCTAGTTGCAGACTTAGTCGCCCTTATTGCTTCACTCGATCCTATTCTGGGTGAGGTTGATCGTTAGCAAGCAACATACTGAGGCGCTGTAAAACGACAAAAATCTTTGACAAGCACACTAGCAGGATATACTTATGGTTTTGCGAGAAAAATACCCCTCCGAAATTGCTACTATTCTTTCGAATTATGCACAAAAACGTAGTGCGGTTCTGCCACTTCTCTACATTGCACAAGATGCGTATGGCTATCTTTCTGACGAGGCAGTGCGTGAGGTTGCTGACATTCTTGATTTACCCGCAACTGATGTGTTTGAAGTCGTTGGTTTCTACACCCTCTTTTATGATCGACCTGTAGGGCAATGGATTCTCCAGGTATGCGATGATGTTCCGTGTTGCTTTACTGGTGCTGAACAATTGATAAGCGATCTCGAGCAGAAACTGGGCATTCAAGTTAACCAGACAACTGAGGATCGCATGTTTACTTTGGAGCGGGTTAAGTGCCTGGCTGCCTGTGACAAAGCCCCCTTGCTCCAGGCCAATCTCGAATATCACTACCAGGTGACAAGTGAGAAGATCGATGCGCTTATTGCCGATTTGCGTCAGCGTATTGAATCTGGAGAAAAGATCAGTATCTCTGGTCGTTTGGCTGAACGATAGTCAATCGCAAAGAGGTTGTCTTCAAGCGGGTCATTCGAGTAAGTGTCCCGCTTTTTTATCCCTGTAGTTCGATAGAGTTGGGATGGTCATTACGGTTGATTAAAAAAGTTGCTGCCCGTTCGAAATACTCGTGCATCATACTCCTTGCTGGTTCCGCGAAACCGGCATCATCAACTGCCGCAAGCATGTGGGTAAGCCACACATTGCGTTCGGCCTGCCCGATGGAGAATGGCGCATGGCGCATACGCAGACGGGGATGGCCACGCAACTCCTGGTATCGCGGAGGACTACCAAAATACTGTGTAATGAAGAGAAACAAGTGCTCTTTGCTCTCCTCAAGATTATCAGGATACATGGGTCGAAGGAGCGGTTCTTGCTCTACTCGCACATAAAACGCTTCTACTAATCGACGAAATGGCTCATCACCACCAACTATATCATAGAGTGTCTGTCGATCTGTCATAATGTCCTTCTGCTTGAAGTGTACAGGCTATTCATACACCTCATTATACGTGATATATAGCCAACTAGCTCTCAGAATCATTCATCGCCGATGGTCAACCGACGATGAGGTGTGGTATCGTCTTTGTTCTGGTGCTACGCTTCGTTGGTGTTTCCTCGACCATTTGTGCGCCGAACAACGACATCACCGCTGCTATGAAGTGCATACACCAGTCCCATTACGTTGTTCTTGTCAAAGAGGTAGTGTCGGCGCAACTCCAGCAAGACTTCGCCAAGTGGTGCATCACCGGCGACAAAACGCTCTAGTAATGTCTGTGCAAACTCGGCGGCGAAGAGCGCCGGGGTATCGACCTCGGTACCTAGCACACCACGGATACCCCGATTAATGAGATAGGGCACCAGGCCATCGTAAAGGTAAGGGCTGAGTTCCGCACTTTCGCAGGCGTTGAGGAATACCAGTGGCGCGCTCTTGAGCGGTGGCCCACTCTGCGGCGCATTGCGCTTGAGATCGCGCAGATTGACGGCGGCATCGGACAGATACACCTTGGAACAATCAACACCACCGGGCACTCCTGGCAGGCTGCTCTCGGCATGGCAGTAAAAATACAATACCTGCTCAGGTGTGTCTGGATTTTTGAGCAAGCTATACAAGTCTGTGCTATTGGGATACTCGCTCACAGCCACACCTGGTAGCGTACGAAGAAAATCGCGTTGTGGTTGCACTACCTGAGTATCAAAACCTTTATTGGCTAATTCGGCATCGATAGTCGTGTTCAGGACAAACCCAAATGCGAGTGTGTCATCAACCGTAATTTCAGGCACAAAATTTGTGGGTGTCCCAACACTAAACTGTGGCGTGTGCTCAACAATGTGTTTGAACCCCCAGAAGCCTTCCGGATCAACTGCATTAATATCCAAAGGGCAACGGTCGTAGAGCAGTGCCCACGGAAAAATAAATCGTTCGGCGATGATCTGAATATGGAGACGACTCTGCTGCGAACGCTGGCGCAGCAGATCCCCCATTGCACGCGCATCGGGGCCATTGCCAGGTGCGTAAAACAGACCCTCGTAAAGATCAAAGCCCACTCCAGCGAGTGCTTTCAAAGCTTCCTGGTGTATGTGCATAGGTATCTGTGTATCGACCTCTTGATACACATAACGATTGTTGTCCACCGTGTAAACAATTTTTTTTATTTCTTCACGTGCATAGGCGATCTGATCGGCAATTTGTGCCTCACTCACGTTGAGTATGGCTTTGATAAACCCACCACTCTGCGCGATGACTTCGTAGCCACCTTCACGTTTGATGATCGTCAGAGCAATCTCATGGAGGCGCTCGTTTTGTCGGAGGGCACTCGCGACGGTCAGGCCACTACTCCGTCCAGTGACTGCAGTAGCTTCTGGTTGTAGCTCACCCACTTGCAGTGTGATGGTGGTTTGTTGAAAGACTCGTCCTTTGGCAAAGAAGACTGCATTAATCTCACCACTGCCTTCCTTTTCAGGAACAATCGTAAACATGACTTTGTTGGACGATTTGATGGCACGTGGAACACTCATGGTCTGTTGTGCGTCGCCTCGGATGGCAAAGTCACTGGTCACGAGCACAACCAGCACATCAATCGTTTCTTGATCTGCGTGGAGATCGCGCACCAGATCGGCAACTCCCGGTACGGTAACAATCGCATCGTCGCGAGGCGCATCTACGTTAAAGAATAGTTCGTAGGGCTGCTGCATAACGAGCGGTTGCGCTTTGGGGTGATCGGCCAGCCAGGTATTGATAACACGATTATCATCAGGAGGGGGTGCTGATGCCTCTTCCCCGCCCGGTCCAAGTGTACCAGTTGCAGGAACGCCAAACGGATCGCCAGGAAGATCATTGTAACTCCATGTATAAATGCCATATAATCCGACAATGCTGCTCTGATCAAGGACTACTACGCATTTGTTGGGTTGTTGGTCACGAAATTCGCGTGCCTCTTGTTTACCAGTACTCTGGTCAATACCAATGGATGGTTCAGGCAGGCCCGAGAGCACATTGAGAGGCAGGCTACGGATATCGCCCCCATTATCGCGTGCTATTTGTTCAATTTCGATCCACGCTTGAATGATGATATAGCGTCCGTCGGGTTGAGGAATAATGACAGATGTGAGGCGGCGGGAAGAAGTATTGGGCAACCGTGCAAGTACTTGCCCAACTGTTTCATCCATCTGTGCAATGACAAAGTTACGGCGAATATCTTCTGTTGGTATCGGCATAAACCCTCCATAGATATCAAACATCTACAGATATAAACGTATGCTACCCTTGTTTATCTGTCTTCAAGTGTGACAAGATCATTGGCAGTGAGTTGTTCAGTGAACGACATCCACGGAAAGGTTGTCAATCCATCATTACGACGTGGATTGATATGACTCCAGCGTTTCACCGCCTCAATTGGTAAATTATACTGCGCTCGTAGGGTATTTACCAACCAGGCTAATGCCTCGCGCTGTGTATCGTTAGTCGAGCTACCAGGCCATTCAACAGTGATACCGAGACCGATTCGATTGATGTTCTGAAAGCGTCCTTCCCAGTGAGACAGACCGGCATGCCATGCTGCAAATTGGTCATCAACAAGCTGGTGAATATCCCCGGTATTTGAGACATAGTAGTGGGACATCGATCTGGCCCCTGGCCGCGTCATTTCGTGAAGCGCTGTTTCCGCTGGCTGAGTATTACCATGCAACACGATCAGCGAGATTTTTGAGCCACTACGCTGACTGTAAGCAGTCGGCGTGATTTCAGGGTTGATATACTGCATAATCTCAAACCGAGTTGGCGTTGGTGCAAATTGTGTGTCAGCCGACAACAGGGCTGTCGTGATCGAAGAAGATGCTGAGGCCGTCGATAAAACAGCGCCCTTAGGTCCTGTTAGCTCACTCAGACGGCGTACATCGCTCCAATTCGGCACCACATTGTAGAGTGTATCGGTAGCATAGACTTGCAAAGCGTACTGGGTATTTCCCGACGAAATACGATATGAGCCAGACAATGGTGCACCTACATTCCACTTACGTGCCAATTGATGGAAGGCCCATCCTGAGTGGTAGGTTGCATTCATACGCCGATAGGTGTGTGCAAGTAACGTATCGCGCAGTCTTACCTGAGCACGATTAGTTGTGTTCGCCAAACGGCTCACGCGCTGAATCTCAGTCCATTTTGGAATCACATTGTAAATGGTATCTAACGCAAAAACCTGGAAGCTATATTGTATACCATCAACTGTAATCTTTTGGCTGCCGCCTATGGGGGGGCCGAGCTTACTGGCAACAGCGTACTGATGGAAAGCCCACTCGGCGTGAAACCTAGCCCCACCAGCCTGGTAGGTGGCATCGAGCAAGGTACGGCCTAACCCACCAGGAGGAATGCTGCCACCAAGGAATTCCGAGAGTAATCGTACGTCACCCCAGTGCGGAATTTCATTGTACAATGTGTCGCGCGCAAATGGCTGATAGGCATAGCTCTTCCCAGCGACTTGAATACGGGCACTTTTTCCGATAGGGGAGCCAAGTTTATGTTTGACAGCATACTCGTGAAATGCCCAGCCACTGTTGTAGCCCTGACTGCGATGGCTGTAGCTGGCCTGTTTGAGCAGTTCAACCAATTGTTCGTTGTCGGGCGTCGGGGTACCGATTGACCCCTTCGGTGGTGGCGGTGGTGGTTGCCGCCCACGCAACCAGGCTTCGACCTCGCCATATACCCAATCTTTAGTAACCGCCCAGCCCGGGCAACTCTTCTGGTTGGTATAATCACGATGGAATGAAATAAGCTGTCGTGGGGCAATGCCAAGATGACGCGAGAGACTACCAAGCACGGCTTTGGTCTGCTCCCAAATGGCACCACTGGGACGCTCTTTATCGTAATATCCGACCATTTCTACGCCGATGGAATACCAGAATCGACCATTGATACGGCCAGAGTTCCCGGTACCTGCGTGAATACCCACGTCTCTCATGGGTGTTGCAAGCCAGATGGCGTCTGGGCCAATAAACATATGTGGGCCAGATTGCCATCCCTTTCCAGCATAGAATTTTTGGATGCCACGTAAGGTTGTCAAACCACGCCACTGGGCCACCGTAGGGATGTAGGTGTGATGTAGAACTATGCGGGATGGAACAACAGGGCCAAAATCATAGGATTTAACATAATCAAGCCATTCAGCAACGGAGAGCGCACGATTGATGAATGGAGGAGTACCTTGAGTTGGGAAGTCTGGCATAAAGAGTCTCCTTGCAGATCGTGGTTGATAGAAAGAATGGATTAAGTTTATAAGAGGTTTATAAAAACAGTAATTTGATGATGGCTTGATAAAGTATCTTTATTTATGACAGCTATAATATTTCATACCACTAAAGTACGAACAATCTAACGCTGAGGAATGCTAGCATAGTCGCGTAGGTCACGTCAAATTGTGAATGTATCACTTTGATGATAAAACGAGAGTATATCGCATACAACCCGCCATGTATAAGGTAGCACAGTTCTTGGTATGGCAAAACATATTTCACGAAAAAGCCTCTCTACTTCACATCACCGTAAACATCTATGATCGTTATTGTGTTGAGGGTCGCTTGACAATTTTGTTGAGATATTACCATAATGATTTACACTTTGACACAATTGTTGTATAAGAAGGAGAGACTCTATGTACAAGGATGTATGGCACACTATATGTGTAGTGATGGTGTTCAGTAGTTTAGTCACGGCATGTACACCTCCCCAGCGCAATGAAGCACCCCCAACACTGTTCGACGCAATAAACCCAACCACGGTAGCACAACCAACAGAAAAGGACAACCCTGCGGCAATTAAGGCGGGCATTCAGGAGACACTGGATCGCTACACACAAGCCCTCAACGAAAGTAACACCGACTTAGCAGAGCAACTTGTTGCTCCTGACAGTGGCCCCTTAAGACGTGAATTTCTCGATACGTTTGAAGATTATATAGAGGTCTTCGATAAAGACTATGTTTTTGAACACACCGTTCACAGTGTGACATTGCGTGAGCATGGTTTTGTTCAGGCACATATTACTATAGAAACAGGTTCAGCGGCAGACTGGTTATTTCGTGAAGTTGAAGGCGAGTGGTTGTTTTCTGAACCAGAGGAAGATCTCCTTGGTGAACGTGAAATCATTGAGCATGAGCATTTTACATTTAATCGCTATGCCTGGTCCGACATTACAAATGAAACACTGATAGATATAATGGAGGAGGCACGTCATGTTGTTGGTGATCGGTTGGGTCGAGTACCAGATGAAAAAATAATCGTACACATTCGTCTTGTTACCGGGTTTCCGTTGTTTACTGATGCAGGAACCAGAAAAGGATACTATTCCCCTCAAAATTCAGACTTCGGAACTGATTATATGGTAGTTCATGCGCCATACTCCTTCGGTTTTGGTCTCTACGATCCTGCTGGAGGCTGGGAAGACTCGCTACAACACGTCATAACCCATGAATATGTCCACTTTGTAACTACACGATCTTTCAGATCTTTATCGGATATGAATCCATGGATGTCCGAAGGATTAGCCGAGTATATTGCTGAAGCACGCTATGATGATGTGTTGCAGGATGTGGCGGATGAAGATCTCTTTATTCCAATTGTTGACACTACAAGAGCATATGGCAAGCAAGATCTGGAACACATGAATCTCGGATTAGAGGATGAAAATGGGGTTGATTATGCCTTGGCCTACTCTTTGGTGGTCTATATTACCGAAACATATGGTGGACTTGATGGCTTTTGGGAGATGGTTGAAGCCTATGAACCAAAACACGACTTTGATGCAGCGTTGCAGGAGTCATTTGGCGTAGATTATGCAACGTTTGAATACGATTGGCAGAATTGGGTCGTTGAGCGCTATGGCTCGTAGACGTAATAAGCAATAGTACACATTACCGTATTACCAGAAAGAAGCATACTATTTATGTCTGACCAAAGACGTGTGGTTGTAACCGGCGCAACCGGATTGATCGGTCGAGCCCTCTGCAAAAAACTCCACGAGCGTGGCTATGCTGTGATGGTTTTTTCACGCAGCCCCGATAAAGCACGACAGGCTGTGCCGGAAGCAGCGGAATATGTCGCATGGCAAGTGGCTGAGACAGGCGAATGGGCAGCAGCTATCGATGGTGCGTATGCCGTGATTAGTCTGGCGGGGGCATCGATTGCGGGACAGCGCTGGAACGAGACATACAAACGTGAATTGTACGACAGCCGGATTGTGGCAACACGTGGGTTGGTCAAAGCCATGGAGCAGGCCCAGACAAAGCCAAAGGTATTTGTAAGCGGATCTGCGGTGGGCTACTACGGCTGGTGTGATGATACACCACTGGATGAAGACGCAGCACCAGGGAAGGACTTTTTGGCACAACTCTGTATGGATTGGGAGCGTGAAGCCGCCGCCGCAGAGCAGATCGGTATCCGCACATCAATGGTACGCACCGGTATTGTGCTTGACAAAGCTGAAGGTGCCCTTTCGCAGTTATTATTGCCCTTCAAGATGTTTGTGGGTGGTCCGGTCTTGCCCGGGAAACAGTGGCTTTCGTGGATTCACCTGGTCGATCAGGTGGGGATTATCATGTTGGCGTTGGAGGATGAGCGTGTGCATGGACCGATCAACGCCACCGCGCCAACGCCACAAACCAATCGTGACTTCTCTGCTACACTCGCGCATGTGATGGGGCGTCCATCGTGGCTGCCTATTCCAGGGTTTGGATTGCAGTTGTTGTTTGGCGAGATGGCTGATGCTTTACTTATTCATGGACAGCGCGTGCTGCCACACAAAGCGCAGGAGCATGGCTACCAGTTTACATATCCAACTCTTGAACCAGCACTCCAGAAGCTTCTGTCATAAGTTGGGGTGGGTTCGGGTCAAAGCACAAAGGTTAGGGGTCAAGGGAGAATCGGTGGATAACCGAAAACCTGCGTCTCCATCGCTCTGTGTCTCTATGTTAATGACAGATCGGTGGACGGTTGGCCCATCCACCTACAGATACAGGGTGCTTATTCGAATGACTCAGCGAAAAATGTGGCCAGTCGCTCGTAGAGGATGCGTTGATTCTTGGGAAGAAAGATCCCGTGGCCCTCATCCTCGAATGCAAGCAAGTGATATTCCACATTTGCCTTGTGCAGTGCGTTTATGACAACGTTGACGTTTTCTGGCGACACATTCGGATCACGCCTGCCTTGGACAATGAGCAAATGACCTTTGATGTTACTCACAAAGTTGATCGGTGAACGCTCGTAGTATCGTTCTGGCTGCTGATCAGGACGACCACCCATCATTTCCTCGCTGTAGAGCCGTAAGTCAGGGCGGGTTGTCTCATAATCAACAACAAGGTCAGTCATACCACAGATGGGAGCCGCCGCCGCGACAATTTCGGGAGGGCAGTGTGTGATGGCGCACCACGATGAGTAGCCGCCATACGATGTACCCGTCACACCAACGCGCCCTGGTGCTGCGTGACCGGCCTGTATCAGAGCTTCGATACCTGTTCGGATGTCGTCTTGCTCTCGTCCACCCCAACCATCTTCCTTAATTGCCTCCTGAAATGCCAGACCAAATCCGGTACTACCACGGTAATTTGGCACAAACACGTTAAAGCCCTGAGCGTTGAAAAACGATATGGTTGGTATGAGACGATCCTCACTGTGAGCAGTTGGACCACCATGCACATACACAACCGTACCCTTGGGATCGGAAACTGTATACAACCAGCCCTGAATCTCTAACCCATCAACGGAAGACCAACGGAAATCCTGGGCAGGAGTCAGATGTTCGGGGCGAATTGGCGTTCGATCCCATACTCTGGTAAGGCTCAGAAACGTTTCAGGCCGTACATTATTAGGGGCAAACCGCACAATATCGGTTGGCTGAGTTGAGCTACTGTACAATCCTATCCAACTACCATCATCGAGTGGGCGTAGTGGTCGGAGATCGCCAGAAGGTGGTATGACATTGCTTTCAACTCCGGTATCAACATTCAGAATGGAAGAACGAACCCGTGCATCGCGTACTTCTGTGACCACTACAATGGATTCTGCAATCCCAGGAGGCACGACGATATCTTCAAGGTTACGCGATGGATCATCAATTAACCAAGAAATGGAAGCATCAGCCAGATGCCACACACCAAAGCGCCGATGAGTCTCCGCTTCGGCGAGAAACACCACGCGCTCGCCATCTGGTAACCACTTTGCCCACACTTTGGCTGATGGGCCAAAGTTCAAGATTTCACGGTCTTCGTGTCCCTCAATATCAACCAACCACACCTGATAGCCACCAGGACGGAGGTCCTGACGATGATATAAGATGTGTGTACCAGTCGGGCTAAGGAGGGGAATATTGAAACCACCCTTTTCTGGACAGGCCAACGGCACACGCTCACCTGTCATAAGATCGTGACGATAGACCCACGTCGGCGCGAGCTCTTGACCAGTAGCAACATCCACATTGGCACCATACACCAACCAGCACCCATCGGGATGGAGTTGGCCACCACGTCGAAAGTAGTTGGGTGACGCTTCGGTCAGTGGGTGCAACATACCCGGATTCGCCAGATCGATCCGGAAGAGTTGGGCACGTTCATCGCCACCCTGATCCTGTTCAACGAGTAGCACGGTGCTATCAGGCGTCCAAGCGACTACCATAGTATCTTCTGACGTATCACTCAGCTGTATGGACTCATTAGTACCATCGGTTGGGGCCAGATACACATCAGCGGCAGGGCCGATCTGAAACCAGCTCCAGGCAACCCATTTACCATCCGGTGAGACTTTCGCGTTGCGTAATTCGGGCAGTTTGAGCAAATATTCCAGATATTCTGCGGGGTTCATACCTCCTCCTTCTTATTTACTGTGCTTTCGAGGCTCTCCATTATACCCGAGCTCTGTCAGAGCTGCGTAAGCTTCCCCGACCTCATTCCAGGGCGTGTTTTCCTGACCGTAGATGATAGAACCCTCGTGACCTTTCCCCAGCAACAAAACAATATCACCCGGTTGCGCTTGTGCAAAGGCCCTACGGATGGCAGTAGCACGATCAGGAATGCATACGTAGCCCATACCTTCACGTTTACCTTCCTGCTCAATACCTGCAGCAATTTCATCAATAATGGCATGGCGATCCTCTAAGCGAGGGTCTTCATCGGTCAGCACCAGAAAATCGCAGAATCGAGCCGCTATGGCACCCTGCAGAGGACGCTTATCGCGATCACGTTCACCAGCACTCCCAAACACTACAATGAGTTTTTGCTTCGTGAGCGGTCGTACGATTTTGAGCAGCTTTTCAAAAGAACCGGGGGTATGGGCATAATCAACTAACACCGTGAACGGCTGTCCACAGTTGATACGCTCCATCCGGCCACGAACACCTGGAACTCGTTCAAGTGCGGCAATGGCGGACTCAAGTGGCACACCTTCAACGAGCGCTACCGAAAGTGCCGCTAACACATTGGCAACGTTAAAATCCCCGGTCAACTGGAGACGGACAGGCGCTTCCCCCCAGGGCGTAGCGACACGGAAACGCAAACCATCTCGTGTTGAATGGACCTCAAAAGCACGCAGATCTGCCGGGTTATGCACGGCATAGGTAAGACGCTCAGCACTATCGGGTGCAGCATCCAGAAACATACGATGGTTAGGATCATCGGCATTCACAATGGCTATTTTACGCTGCTTATGCTGGTCATCTGAGAATCCGGGAGCTATCTCGCCCAACATTTCAAACAAGCGCGCCTTATCACGACGATACTGTTCAACTGTTCCGTGAAAGTCGAGATGCTCCTGTGTAACATTGGTCAACATCGCTATATCGAAACCACTTCCTCCCAGGCGATTCCAGCTCGCCGAGAGGGCATGCGAGGTAGCCTCAAGCACTGCATACTCGCAATGTGCATTCGCCATATCACGAAGCAGCGCCTGTACCTCAACAGCCTCTGGTGTGCTCTGACGTGTGTCATTGGCCCACTGACGACCAGCAATCTTAAAATCAACCGTTCCCATCAAACCAGTGATATATCCACCTGCCTCCAACGCTACACTGGTCAAAAACGTCGTTGTAGTTTTCCCATCAGTTCCGGTAATACCAACCACACGCATTGACTGCCCAGGGTAGCCATAAAATGCCGCAGCAAGTGGCGCGAGGGCGGTCCGTGCGTTTGGAACGTAAATAGACGAAATCGTATCTAAATGGTGTCGATATGCGGTATCTTCATATAGCACAGCAACGGCACCCCGTTCCAGTGCCTGTCGAATAAAAATATGGCCATCAACATGAAAACCCTTCATGGCTACAAACAGACTCCCTGGTTGTACCTTGCGTGAGTCATAGGTGATCGCATGTATCTGGACAGTATTGATATGGTCAACGTGAGCATCGGGAATCACACGAACAAGATCGGTTAAGTGCATGATCAATCCTACTGTCTATCATCAAAAGCTTTTATAAACATACTATCTATACTCATTTTTCGCAAAATAGCCGAGTTATGGTAGAAAAATACAGAAGATGTTCTTTTTTTCATCATTTTATCTAAGATTTTACCAGAAAAACGACAATAAATTGCGTTGAACAATATAGAAGAACTACACAACGCCCATTGCACACCCATCAAGCAAGGCTACTGGAGCTAAGTTGGACGTGGGGGTAGTGCCAAGTGTTACGCCAGGAGGCCCGCAGATGTCTATTTTAATTGCCGATGACGATGTTTTTAGTGTTAAGCTTACTTCTTTCCTCTTAGAAGAGGCTGGGTATCGCGTCCTCAAAGCCTATAATGGTGCTGATGTACTTGAGATGTTACACGAAGAAGATCCTGATCTCATCTTGCTTGATGTAAGTATGCCCCAATCAAGTGGATTTGACGTATGTCGTCGCATCCGCCGTATGTCGGACGTGCCGATTATCTTCCTCACGGCAAACACAAGGCTGGAAGATCGCGTGCTTGGATTGCAGATCGGTGGTGACGACTACATGATCAAGCCATTTGAACCGCAGGAACTGCTCGCACGAATTGAAGCAGTCTTGCGTCGCAGCAATAATGAGCTATTAAACACCTCAGTACGCCTGAATTGCGGCACCATAACTCTCGATCCAGTCGAACACAAAGTGCTCTTTGCCGATGAGCGCATGGTTTCCCTGACACCAATTGAGTTTCGATTGTTGTACTATCTCATGAAGAATTCCGGTCGTGTATTAACCAGCGAGCAGATTCTTGATAAAGTTTGGGGATATGACAATTCCACTGGTAGCAACCTTGTTGCTGTTTACATCCGTCGCCTTCGTAATAAAATTGAGGTAAACCATACGAGCCCTCAGACGATTGTAACCATTCCCTACCTTGGATATAAATTTGAGGCTCCTATCGAGCAAGCCATCGCCGTGAATGGCTAATACATTCGTGTATATACTGGCAGAGCAAGCCACACTAGCACAACTACCTCATTTCTTCATGGTATCTTGGCCTGTGAGAAGGAGATATCATGAAGAAAGCTACCGTCTCTCCACCGTTCATCCTGCTCTAGTACATTCCAGATAAGATCTCATCTAAACAAAAACACTCGACAGACAGCATAGCCACCTTACTACGGACACGCAGGAACGGTTGCTGTGTTGTTTTGTCGTTGGTTTCTGACTTTTCCCCAAACCTTCCATACAGATCTCAAAATCATGTGAAATTTTGGTTTTATCCTCGTCTTTACTCATAGACATGGGTACGTACGTCCCTCCACAATGCACGAAGAACCTATGTGTGAACGTGTGGTCCTGTTTATCGTATTCGATGTTGCATGTTAGAGCGAGGAGCAAAAATGATCACTACCCATCATTTGACACGTAGCGCCAAGTGTCTCGTCACTACCGCCGTAACCTTTAGTTTACTTGGAAGTTCCCTAGGCTTTGTGCCACGTGTTGAAGCGGCGTCACTCACTGTCACAACGTTGGAAGACGAACTCAACGAGGATGGCGACTGCTCATTGCGTGAAGCAATAGTCGCTGCAAATACTGACACAGCAACCGATGCATGCCCGGATGGGAAAGGTACTGATACAATTGAGCTGGGCGCGGGCACTTATGAGTTTACCCTCACAGGAAGCGATGAGAATGCCGCAGCAACCGGAGATCTCGATATCACAGACGATTTGACTATTCAAGGACAGGATGCTGAAACGACGATTATTGATGCGAACTGGATTGATCGAGTCATCGATATTCGAGGAGGCATAACGGTTACCTTCTCCAATATAACCATTGATAAGGGCAGTGTGTTTGGCTCAGGCGGTGGGGTCTTCAATCAAAATGGGAATCTTACATTTGATAATGTCATTATCTCCTCAAGTGAAGCTTCTATCGGGGGAGGTATCTTCAATGCAAGTGGCTCACTCTCAATACAAAACTCAGAGATTACATCTAACAGTGGCGGCGGTGGTGATGTGGCTGGTTTATTCAATGGAGGAAACGCTGTTATCGAAAACAGCAGATTTTCAGGCAATACCGCTTTTGGGGGCGGGGCTATTGAAAACAGTGGCATACTCACTATTCATAACACGGATATTACCGGCAATGGATCAGCTTTCGACTATGGTGGCATTCTCAACCGTAGATCAGCGGAAATCACCATCAGTAATAGTATTATCAACGGGAATGGTGGTGGAAGCGGTAGTGGTATTCTTAATGAGGGAACAGCCATTATCTCTGACACAGTCATACAAGACAACGAAGCCGGTGGTGGAGCCAGTGGGTTCAAAGATGCCATCGGTGGCGGCATTTATAATCTTGGCACAATGACCGTGTACGGCAGTACTATTAGCGGAAATCGATTAGTGGCTGAAGAGCCGAATACAGGGTTACTTTTTGGCGCAGGCATCGCAAACTATAGTAACCTGAACCTGGTCAACAGCACCGTAAATGGCAATATCGCTGATGATCAATTTGGTGGAACAACAGGCTTTGGGGGAGGTGTCTACAATGATGGTCAACTGTTTGTCAACAACAGCACTATTGTTGACAACGTGGGCAAAGACCGTGGGGGTGGACTCGATAATCGAGGAACAGTTGAGATTGCTAACTCAATATTAGCACGCAACCGAACTATCCTCAGCGATGACGAGGGCGAAGGTTTAGACAATCGAGGAACGGTTAAGGCTGCACATTCAATCACCACACACAACCAAACACCAAGATCGCAAAATTCCGATTGCCTTGGCACACTCATTTCACGGGGGTATAACCTGGTACAGGATAGCCGCGGGTGCACACTAGCCGATGATGCTCCTGGCGATCTTGTTGATGTTGATGCCCAACTTGGCACGTTAGAGGACAATGGTGGCGCAACCCCAACATACGCGTTACTCGAAGGTAGCCCTGCTATTGATGCAGGAAACCCAACCCTGCCAGGTAGCAGTGAGAGAGCTTGTCAAGCTACCGATCAGCGCGGGGTAACACGCCCACAAGGTGCTCAATGTGATATCGGCGCGTATGAATTAACAGATGATGCATTGAGCTTTCCCAGTCTTGCTGTCTTGGACACATTTGATCGCACCAATGGCCCACTTGGCGAGAATTGGTTTGGCCCCGAGGGGTTGGGCGGCTATCAGATTATCGATCAAGCCGCTGATGTCGTGGGAGATGGACCAATCTATTGGCAACAAGAGCGCTTTGGTACCGCACAAGAAGCCTACGTCACCCTGGAGCAGAGTGATTCCCAGAGCAAAGAACAAGATCTCTTGCTTAAAGTACAGGGCGATCAACCTGACTGGCGCATGGGTGCACTCGAAATCCTCTACGATGCTCGTACTGAGCAAACCTATGTTGAGAGTTTTATCCCAGAAAATGGTTGGACACGACATGCGATATTTGATGTCAGTTTCACCGATGGAGATCAACTTGGTGGACGAGCACTGACAGACGGCACTGTAGAAGTGTTTCGCAACGGTGTCATGGTCGGAACAACGCCCACTGATGCATTTTTTGCTGCCAAAGACGGATACATTGGTTTATGGTTTATTGGAGCATCTGCAGCAGTTTTAGAAGATTTTGGCGGCGGTACTCTGGCTCAGGAATAGTAGAACAACTAATATGGATGGGCAAAAGCACTCTGATATGGGTGTTTCTGTACACCCCTAAGAATATTCCACACCATTTTGTCAAATCCGCTGATAGTGGGCGTAACTTATCACCGAGTATGTTGTTATTGAATCAAGATACTATGTCCGCCATCGCAGATTATTTGTTGCTTTGGTGTAGAGTATCGACCATTGGCGAGTTGCTCCCTCGCCAATCTCATAAACGGCCAGCTTTCTCTGTCCACTTTCTCTGTTGCACGAAAGTGGCCGATGTTCAGCACCGGGGTCACCCTGTTTTGTGGCCCTGGTGTTTTTCATGCAGGGTAGGATTGTGTGTCATAACAACATTGTGTTCCGAAGCAGTACGACATAGCATCAATAGTTGCGGCAACATCGCAGATGCCACGAGTTGGGCACCGGCCTCAGTCAGATGCACACCATCACACAACAGCCGATAGCCACGGCGGACACCACGCATCGCATACGTTTCTCCCCGCAATCGCATAGCGATCTGATCGCGTGGTGGTTGCCAGATCCGGTATGGTGGTCCGTGATACACGTTATCCTCGATTGCCCTCACAAAGGCCGCGCGCAAATCGATCAATGGAAGACCCGCATGCCAGGCCAAAGCACGAATACAATGCGAATATGTATCTACAAGGTGCTGATAGGGATCGTTGGGATGTTCACCAAGTGCTGTCAGTGTACAGAGCGCGATTCGTGCCTGAGTTCGTTGACGCAGTATCGTAATGAGGTGTTGATACACGCGCACAAAGCGTCGTGGTGTCATGGGCGTCTGTAAATTCTTGGCTGTACGGTAGTACCAACGACCTGACAATGGACCATAGGCACTACCAAGGTCATTTAAACCCGTCAGGATAAGCACAACATCGGGCGCATGGTGTATCACATCACGTTCGACACGCCGTAGCAAATGGAGCGTTGTGTCACCATTAATACCAGCATTGATCATACGCACATGTGGCAGGGTCTCCTGCAAAATGTTGACATATGATGCACTCACAACTCCCTGCGTAAGGCTATCGCCAAAACAGAGCAACGTACATGGTTTCATAGTTGGTCCCTTTTTCTGATAACAGATCTACTATATTTTAGTAACAGGTTATACGTAAAAGTATAGAGATCTTTGCAAGTAAAAAGTGTATGAAATCAGGAGAAGGAATGATACAATACGTGCACACTGTATGTGGTTAAACCAAACACTGTGCGGAGTAACTATGTTTGAATTAGTTCTTGCAATGCTGATTGTGATTGTGGGATCGGCATTGTGTTCTGGTAGCGAGGCAGCTTTGTTTTCGGTGCCATTAGTGAAAGCCCAACAACTTGCACAATCTAATGGGCCATCCGGCAAAATCCTACTACACATTCGCAAAAATATGAGCCGTCCTATTGCGACCATCGTTATTCTCAACAATATTTTTAACATCGTTGGGAGTATCGCTGTTGGTATTATTGCAGCAAACGTTCTGGGCGATTTGTGGGTTGGGCTTATCTCGGGTATCTTAACCTTTCTGGTTATTATTTGTGCAGAAATCGTCCCCAAAACAGTGGGAGAGCGCTACTCAGCACCAATCGCGTTGTTTGTGGCACGTCCGATCGCCACACTCACCGCCCTTATGTTTCCACTGGTGTGGTTGGTAGAACAGATTGTATCGCCCATTACCCGTGGCCCACCACGTCCATCAACCAACGAAGCAGAGATCAAATTGCTCACCCAGATCGGCCAACGGGAAGAGATTATCGAAATCGACGAAGCCGATATGATACAACGGGTCTTCCGCCTCAATGATGTGACCGCAGCAGATGTCATGACACCACGCGTGAGTCTGACCTTCCTCTGGGGAAACAAGACCCTGGCGCAAACCCACCAGGAGATTGTTGAATCGCAACACTCACGTATCATTGTTTTTGGGACTTCGGTTGACGATGTTGTGGGCATCGTACACAAACACCAACTATTGGTTGAATTACTCAAAGGGAATGCAGAACAAACGATAGCATCACTGGCCCGTCAAGCACAATTCGTCCCCGAGTTGGTGCGTGCGGACAAGTTACTGGCCACCTTCCGCACGACTCGTCAGCATATTGCAGTGGTTGTGGATAGTTTTGGGGGAACCGCCGGCATTGTGACTCTTGAAGATGTACTGGAAGAGTTAACTGGTGAAATTGTTGATGAAACCGATGCAGTTGTGGACATGCAAGAAATGGCACGTCAACGCGGCACCGGGTTTTTGCCGAAACAAAAGGAGTAGTGCGGTACCGGCGAAGGATTCCATTGAGCAGCTCCTGCTATGATGCTTGGATTTGGGTTCCCTTGCCAATTTTCTCTACAAAGTTCCCCAACAAGTGCTATACTACCAATGAGAACTATTGGTAGACATGCAGAGGCTGTTTCATGGCGCGCACGACACCATCAGTACACGACGATACACTGGTGTGGCAAACAAATAATACAAGAACTGTTGTTATTGTTGGGACCTCTGAATGGTATGCCTGGCTAGATACCATCTCTACCTTCGCGTTTTCCAGCGAACAGGGATCATTTACGGCGCGTAAAGAACGCCGTCAGCGGGGTGGCTGGTATTGGAAAGCGTATCGTAAACGTGCAGGGAAACTCTATCGCTGTTACCTGGGGAAAACCGAAGAACTTTCACAGGATCGACTCATAAACGCTGTGCAGACACTTAATGAGCGCAGTACCAAAACAGCAGATACGCAATCGCAGACCTTGTTACAACCAACTAACGTTGATTACCGATACCATGATCACTTTATAACCAGAGTGCAATCGCACACTATGACGGCCAATTATCACGATGTATTATTAATCACCAAAAGCACTATCCCCCCTTTACGACAGGACATTGTGCCCCGCAAACGCCTCCATACCAAACTCGATCAGGCCATTACGACCAAATTAACACTCGTGGTTGCTCCAGCCGGGTATGGCAAGACAACTCTGCTCACCGAGTGGATCACCGCATGGGAAAAACATGCAGATGTGACATCTGTCAGACCACAGATTACCTGGCTTTCACTTGATGAAAGTGATAATGACCCACGCCGTTTTTGGATGTACGTCGCCGCCGCTTTTGCACACATCCAGCCAGATATTGGGCATAAGGTGATGACCTTGCTTCAATCCCCACAGATGCGATCTATTGAGACAATCCTTGCAACGCTGATGAATGATCTGGCAGCATCGCAACAAGCTATTGCACTGGTGCTTGATGATTATCATCTTATTTCCACACCTGAGATCCATCAAACACTTACCTACTTTGTTGAGCGGTTACCAATAAACGTGCAATTAATTATCGCTAGTCGTACCGAACCACCCTTGCCATTAGCACGTTTTCGAGCACGCCGTGAGGTCACGGAAATAGGTGGAACTGATTTACGCTGTACCTATGATGAAGCTGCCTCCTTGCTCCATCTGGTACTCCATACAGAACTCGATACACAAGACATTCGCGTATTAGTGAATCGTACAGAAGGTTGGATGGCAGGTCTTCAGTTAGCGGCGCTTTCCTTACAATCATCCGTAGACACAGCAACCCAACTAGCCTCACTGCAAGGCAATGATCGTTATATCTGGGACTATTTGATTGAAGAAGTCCTCCAACAACAATCAGCCGATGTCCAACGCTTCCTGCTCCATACCAGCATTCTTGATCGCTTGAATGTGTCGCTGTGTGATGCGGTAATGGGCGATCAATGGGAACGAAAAGCTGCATCAGGCCATGCATCGATAAAATCAGGAATGTCAATGTTGGACTATCTCGAACGCACCAACCTGTTCACCATTCCACTCGATAACGAACGACGCTGGTATCGTTATCATCATCTGTTTTCAGACGTACTGCGTACACGCCTACAAACGGTCGACCCTGCGATTATGCCCACATTACATCGGCGAGCAGCACATTGGTATGAAGAACATGGATTAGTAACAGAAGCTATTCACCATGCGTTAGCAGCTGCAGATTACCCACATGCGGGACAACTGATTGAGCAGATCGCTCAAACAATGCTTATGCATGGCGAAGTAGTCACACTAGTACGCTGGTTGAAAGAGATGCCAGAAGCTACCATGTCACCTCGCCTGTATTTGAGTCGTGCTTGGATAGCAATGTTATACGGAAACATGGATCGCATTGAAAACTGGACAAACCTGGCTGAACAAGCCCTCAGCACTAGTGTCCCACCTGATGGACCTAATCAGATGCAGGCTGAAATTGCTACTTTGCGCTCATTTGTCTCTTTAGTCAATCTTGATTTCCCCCGTGTACATCAATTCGTCAATGAGGCGCTGGCTTCACTTCCAGAAAACGATTTGTTTACGCATGCCGTTCTGACCATGAATATGGGACTCTCCCATATCTTGAATAATAACGATACAGAAACTGCTAATACCATGCTGGTCGAAGCCATCAGAGTTAGTGAGAGACATGGTAATATCGTTATTGCCGCCTCATCTTTATGTCAACTTGCTGAGTTACAGATCTATCAGGGAAAGTTGCGTGAAGCTGATGCCGGCTATGATCACGCCCTCCAATTGGCAGTTAATCAAGAACAGTTTCTGCTCCCTATTGCGAGTCTGGCCTATATTGGTAAAGGTCAGATCTTACGAGAACGGAATCATGTATCTGCTGCCAAACAACACGTTATCCATGGACTTGAACTTGATAAGCAGTGGGGTAAGTTAGGTGCTTTTGATGGGTATATCGCGCTGGCATATATCAACCAGGCACTTGGGGATACCGTTGGGACTACAGAAGCAGTTCGTCAGGCTATAGAAATAGCCGAGTCCCACATCTCTTCGTATGCTATCGACGTAATCAGAGCACTAGAGGCAAAACTGATACTCCAGCAAGGTGATGTTACGGCAGCAGCAGCCCTTGTGGACACATACTTACTATCAGATGATCATCTAAAGTACGTGCATGAGTGGTGGCTTCAGGTTGCCGCACGTGTACGTGTTGCTCAGGGACAGCATAATGTGGCACTAGAAATACTTGGTCCGCTGCTTGAGTCGATGGAGCAACGTGGTTGGATGGGCAGTGTCATTAACTTACGCATTACACAGGCCTTAGCATTTGAGGCTCAAGGCGAAATACCACAGGCACTTGTTGCCTTAACCAAAGCATTAGAGTTGGCTGAGCCTGAAGGCTACGTCCGCACTTTTCTTGATGAGGGCGCACCGATGCACATGCTCCTACAAAAGGCACTTGAGCAGGGCATCACACCACACTATGTGCGCCGATTACTCCACGCTTTTGACACTTCTGATGTAACAAACATGCCTCAAACTGCTGCTGCAACAACTGCCACACCCACCGACTTTGAACCACTAAGTGACCGTGAACGTGAAGTGCTCACCCTGATTGCCGATGGTCGGTCTGTTCCTGAGATAGCGCAACTCTTTGTCGTGGCACCCAGTACCATCAAGACACACGTAAAACATATCTACCGTAAACTTGATGTGCATAATCGAGTGCAGGCGGTGGCACGTGCCCGTGAGTATGGAATACTCGCATAATAGAGATTACGTTGCTTTGTCACGATCTGGTAGCCTGATACTGAAGGTACTTCCTCGACCTACCTCACTCTCTACAACAATCTCACCACCATGCTGAGTCACAATGGCGTCGACAATGGCAAGTCCAAGGCCGGTTCCTTCGTGTGAGGTACGTTCGTGTTCAGCGCGAAAGAATCGCTTGAAGAGATATGGCATATCGTCTGGCATAATACCTATTCCATTATCACTGACATTGATATGCAATGAATTGCTATCTTCTTTGACACTGACCTCGACATTTCCCGTAGCTTTTGTGAACTTGATCGCATTGGTAATGAGGTTTTCAACCGCGCGACGCATTAAGCGTGAATCAAAAGACCAGCTATCTGATGTGGTATTACGAGAGAATTTCAATGCAATATCTCGCTGGTTGGCTGTGGTTTGCAACGATTCTACGATCTCTTGCAGAAAAGGGTCAATAACTGTCGACTCTATGGTCAATACCTGACCTGTTTCGATTTTGGCCAATTCCAACATATCATTAATGAGATCTAACAGACGTCGTGCACCCTTACGGATGGTGTTATGGAGAAAACGTTCATTGTCATCAGCATGGCTATCACGTGTGAGTGCTAACATATCGAGCGCACCAAAGATACTTGTAAGAGGGTTGCGCATGTCATGCGACGTAGTGGCCACAAAATCGCGTTGTATTTGTGTAAGTTGTGCAAAATGACGCTGGTCCTCTTCGCGAAGCTGCTGTTGGTATGCAACTTCAGCCAGCGCCTGACGGGTACGGTAGGATACTTCTAAATTACTGATACGTTGGACGCTCTCAGTATTAACGACCTGAGTGTACAATATATGAAATTGTTTGTAGTGTGTAAGGGCGGTTCCCAGATCCTCCGACAACTCAGCGATTTCGGCTAATTTCGCGTGACATCGATACGCAATAGAAAGGGTATGTGCTTCATCAGCAAGAGCAAGAGCTTGTTCCAAATAATGACGTGCCTGTGGTATCTGTTCCATATTTGCATACGCACATCCGACGTTATAAATCGTTTCTAATGTTTCGATACTCTTCTGACGTTGTTTCAGGAATATCAGTGCTTTGAGAAACGTATCAAGAGCCAGCGCATCATCACCAGCAGCAAGGTATGCTTCACCAAGACTACTCAGGATCACTCCACATCCATATTCATCACCAATCTGCTCAAACAATGCGAGACTACACTGACCACATTCAAGCGCTTGCTCTAACGAACCAAGTTGGCGATAGTCCACACAACAACTGTTCAATACCCGCGCCTCACCCACCAGATCTCCTTCGGTACGATATAACACAAGCGCCTGCTGATAATGCTCAATAGCATAGGAATACTCACCCATGATTGAAAAAAGCATCCCCAACTCGAATAAACCCAGAGCTTGCAACCCTGACAACCCTGACTGTCTGGCATATTCGAGTCCCTGTAAATGGTATTGCATTGCTGTAGGATGATCACCAAGATTAGTATACACACAACCAAGCAGCCGCATAAGGTGAAAGTATTCCGTTATATCAGGCGCTTGTTCGTAATAGGGGAGCGCTTCATTCGCATACATCAGCGCTTGTTCGTATTCACCACGGAAAAAATGGACAAAGGCGAGGCTTTGTAGACTTTTGCGTACACCCAAAGGATATCTATCAACATATTCACGCGATAATGCCAGGGCTTCTTGGCCTACCAGTAACGCCTGTTCAAGATCTGTATAGCGGAGTTCTTGAGTTGTTTTGATTAATGTATCAATGTGATCAGTAGGAATAGCTGTATGTGTTGATGTTCTTTCCGAAGAAAACATATGAAATCCCCAGACACCATTGATCCATAGCTTATATAACACGCCGTTTCAGCCATACACTAACATCGAACAAATACAGAGTTGTGATTCTATCATTGATATAATCAGTTTTCAATGATAAAACGAAAATCTCCTTCCTTTTTGGCGGTTACCTGCTCTTAAATCCAATAATAATCCCCCTCTTTAATCCTCTCTTTGGTGGATAGTGGAGATATCGTGCCTTTGTTACACTTGAAACAAATAATATCAATACGTTACACAACTTGATGCTGTGAGATACAGAACTGCGTGAAGGGAGTAGTCATAATGCAAACAGCAAAGACAAGCACTACCCGACGTATCCGAGACAGTATTCGTCAGTTCAATAAGAAGATCTACAATCCGCTGATAATGAAGTTTGCCGGACGTCGTTTGTATGCTGTCGTTCACCATATTGGACGTCGCTCTGGCAAACGATATGCCACACCAGTGGTAGCAGAACAGACGACCCGTGGTTTTGTCATTCCATTGCCTTATGGTTCCAATGCTGACTGGTGCCGCAATGTCTTTGACGCAGATCGTTGCACCATCCAGTATCGCGACATGGCGTACCAGCTTGAGGAACCCGAAGTTGTAGAAGCAAAGATGGACTTACCGGCTTTTCCTGTCGGAATACAACTATCATTTCGTGTTTTTGGGATCAAGCAGTTCTTGCAGATGCGACATGTGAGCAATACATGATTTGACTGATTTCGCGATTTTCCAGACCAGCAGGGTTTCCGACATTGTGCCCAATCCTGGATGGACCACTGTAACCCAATATCTGTTTATCATTCAATATTGTTGCTCAACTCTTGACCCAGTATACGTCGAATATGCGAATCCTCCTTTGGGGGATTCACGTTCTTATCTTTCTCTCATATAATGTTTTCAAAGACACTGTTAATCCAAGCTAAAAATACAATGAGGGCATGGCAAAATTAAATAAACGCTCACCTGCTGAGGGTGAGCAAACGACCCCAGTTGTTGCACCAACAACTGATAAGACCCAAGCGCAATCCTCACCAGAAGACCAACGACCATCAACGGGGCCATTAGCTACTGATAAACAATAGTTTGAAATAAATATAAATGCTGAAATACAAGGAGTACAGCAATGCAATATAAACGAACCATCGTTTTCCTCAGCGTTGGGTTGGCTGCTTGCGGGGCACCCACGGCAGAGCAGGCGTTACAGGCTACGCACACACCAACCCTGCCGACCAGCACACCGGAACCCGCGACCGAGGCCGAACCAGAGTTGCATTTGTGCGTGGGGTGCGTGGTGTTGGCGAAATCAAGGCTGCCTAGAGTGCCGAATTGGTCTTCGCCATCGTCGGTACCGTCGAAACGGTAGAGGTTGCGGAGGGCGACAGCATCAAGGAAGGTGGCATACTCGCAACGCTCGACATGCGGCCCTTTGACCAACAGATTCGCCAGGCTGAAGCGGTACTCACCAACGCGCAGGCACAATCAGCCGGGCTCTACGAAGGGCCACGTGCCGCAGAGCTAGTGGCAGCACGCTCACAGATCCAGAGCGCTCAGGCAAGGCTTGATCAGATCAATGCAGGTCCGAAAGCAGAAGACATCACTGCCACAGAAACGACCCTGGCTCAGGCACAGACACAGCTACAATCAACCCGCGACCAACTGTCGCTGACCAAGACACAGGCTGAAGCACAGGTTACACAAGCAACAGAAGCGCTCAAGAGCGCTCAGGCAAGCTATGCCCAGGCTAAAAGCAACTGGGAATTCGTGCAGGATACCGAGCCAAATCCGCAACAACCTGTGCTTGGCGTCGACCCGGAGGGCAATGAGATTGAGAGTGATGTGGTAAATGCCCAATGTGAATCCTACTACGCCCAATTTGTTCAGGCTGAAGCCGCATTGCGCCAGGCTGCACAAACCGTTCAGGATGACACAATTGCCCCAGAAGAGACGCGCAAGGCCGAGATAATTGGTATCGAAGCGGCAGAGCAGGGCGTTGTTCAGGCACAAACCGCACTGGACAAACTCCTGCACCCACCTGATGCGGATGTTATTGCGGGGGCAGAGGCCCAGATAGCAGGTGCACGATCACAACTCGATACCCTGACGGCCCCGCCGCGCGACTCGGCATAGGCACAGGCCGCTGCAGCTATTGCACAGGCCGAAGTCTCATTAGATAGCGCAAAACTTAGTCGCGAGCAGGCCGAGTTGTGCGCACCATTTGATGGTATCGTTGCCACGATCAACATCGATCCTGGCGATCCCAGTGCGGCTGGCGGCATACCAGCAATCACCATCGTCAATATGAGTTCACTCCACGTGGATGTGTAAATTAGCGACGTTGACATTGAAAACGTACAGCTTAATCAAACTGCCACGGTGTATGTTGAGGCCGTTTCACAAGAGACATTCAGCGGTACTGTAAGCTATATTGCACCAACAGCCACGGTCCAGGGGTCATCCGCACCTACCTTGTGCGAGTCACCTTAGCGGATTTGACAGGCTTGCGATCGGGGATGAGTGCGCGCGTGGAGATCGTAGACGATGATGTTTAAAGAATACCATTATAGCGATACGGGCATTCAAGCAAACGCTCGTATCGCACAAACAGCGATGGAGACTAATGAAATTGACATCATCAGTCTTTACATGTCGCATCGCCATAAGATTCTGGCGTATCTCACCAGTGGATTGCGTAATCGCGAGACAGCAGAAGACCTCTGCCAACAGACCTTTATCAAAGCGTTACGCAACTGGCCTACACAGGATAAACTGATAAACCCACGGCGTGGTTCTACTAGATTGCACGCAACACCGCACTCGATGAACTGCGGCATCATCAGCGGCTTGGCTTTGTTCAGATACCGGATGAAGCCTTATTAAAGGCAAATGACACAAATCTGGATACGCATATCAGTGAGAGAGCGGTTGTACAAGAAGCACTCACACATGTTCCGGTACTGTACCGTCAGGCACTCATTCTGTATGTGTGGGCAGACTATAGTGTGAAAGATATTGCCATGCTTTGTAATTGTTCGATCAGTGCCGTCAAAGCATGCTTATTTCGTGCACGAGCCTACTTTCGTGAAGCGTACGTGGCTAGCGAGACCCTAAAGGCTCCGGTTTAATCGCCATGGGCACATGCCATATTTACGGTTGTAAAGGTGTAAACTAATTTTGCACAAGATTCGGGTGCCGATCGTGTGGTTTTCCCTATACCCTAAAGGTCTATTACGGTGTTTCAGCTTGAATAATCGGCAAATAGGCGCGGGGGGTGACTTCTACAAAACTCAGTTGTCGAATCGTGTGATTCGATGTGTCTGTTACCAGTGCAAACGCAGAATCGCTACTCAGAGCTACACCAGACGGATTGGCAAACAACGCACTGTTGCCTGCACTATCGGTACTCCCTTCCATACCAGGGCTTCCTGCTAGTGTTGTCACGCTGTTTGTATCGAGAGCGATCTGACGGATGGTGCTGTTGGAAAAATCGGCGACCAGTGCAAACGTTCCGTCGGTACTGATTGAGAGGCCACGAGGGAAGGACAGCAACGCCTCACGACCACCTCCGTCGGTTACACCCTGTTCCCCTGGTTGACCGACAATAGTGGTCACCTGGCCAGTGGTCAGGTCAAGGCGACGGAGCGTGTGGTTTTCACTGTCGGCAATTAACACAAATTGTTCTGCTGGGTCGAACGCAATGCCACGTGGGGATGCAAATCGAGCGGCTGGGCCAATTCCATCACTATCTCCCATTTCCCCTGGCTGCCCGGCGAGCGTGGTAACCTCACGTGTCGTGAGATCGAGGCGTCGGATTGTGTGATTATCGGTATCTGCAATGACAGCAAACGTTTCGTCTGTACTCAACGCAATACTCTGCGGCGCATTAAATCGGACACTTGCACCAGATCCATTGCTACTTCCAGATGTTCCAGCAGTACCTGCTATGGTGGCAACTGCATCACTGACGATGTCGATAGTGCGTATCGTATGGTTGTCGGTATCGACAACGAGAGCAAGCGTGCCATCGCTGTTAAGCGCAATACCAGATGGGTAGGCGAAACGAGCATCGGTGCCTGTGCCATCAGCCTGGCCACGTATACCAGCAGCACCTGCCAGGGTAGTGACTTCGCGTGTGGGCAGATCGAGGCGCCGGACCGTATTGTTGCGCGCATCAGTGACCAACGCAAATGTCCCGTCACCACTCAACGCGATATCATAGGGGAAATCAAAACGGGCACTTGCACCACTTCCATTCGCATCGCCACGGTTTTGGGCACTACCAGCGAGAGTTGAGACCCGTGCGACGAAGGTGGTAGCGTTCACGACGGGTGCGAATATAATGATCACTACAAAGAATAGCATCAGGCGCAAACATTGACCAGCCATAACAAGATATACTCCCCAAATACATGTAGAATGGTAATTGTACGCCGTATTGTAGCAGAATTTTCGACAGCATTATGTTACTGGTCTGGCGGGAGTTGCAAGCCAGTACCCTAACACCAGATAGGTACACGCAAGTACAATGCCTAACAAAGGTTCTAGATCAGATATGCCGATGACCTTTGCGATGACTACGCTCGCCGTGATCAGCGCAATCGCTGCGTTGTACCAGCCAAGGAACAGCAGCTGTGTGTGCTGTGTGTAGCGTAGCAGCACAAAACCGAGCAACCCTATCCAGAATCCCCAGAAAAGCTCAGCAGTAAGCCGAAGCTGCATACCAACATCAGCAAGTAATGTGTGCATCAACACCACCGACTCCTGGTATGCTGGAGAACTTGCCGGGTCTACAAACGCATGGGCTGTGATTGGTGAGATAGTCGATTGGATGACAACACTAACAACCCCAAGCGGAATACCAAGTATCCCAACTATGGTAGAGATCGTGACCAGTGCCGACGATGTGTTCATGCTGTTGCGAAGCTTTTCGGCAACGGCAATCGGAACTGGAATGAGGAAAGCGAGTGAGGTGAAGTAGAGGAGCCATAAATATCCGTAGAGCGTAGTATGTTCTGCAATCCATGGAAGGAAGGTCTGTGGAGAGTCAAACATGCTCATCTGAAGGCCGAATCGAGGAAGAACACTAAGTAGATAACCAACTGCTCCCAGAAAAGACACCCCTGATACGATTGCTCCCCAACTACCGATGCGAACAAGCGAACGATGAACGAAGTGCTGTGACGACATCATGGCAACCTTGCTTGATTGTTAGTGGGCGGGTAATAATTGTAGCATGATACAGGAACACATCATGATCGACAAGAGGAGTGTCGAAACCCTAAAAGTCCCGTCTCTTACGCCTTGTAATATCAGCTAGATGACCGCTTTGATGGCATCACAATGGTTCAAACCAACACTCTAAAGGTTTAGTTCTACCCGTAACTGCACCAAAAACTGCTGCATAAACGCCGTCCGTCGTTGGGCTTCCGCGCGGCCCGCCTCCGTCATCATGCCATCGGCGAGGCGCAAGAGTTTGGAGTAAAAATGATCGATCACATTGGTATTGTCATCAAGCTGACGAGTTTCGCCAAAAGGATCATCTGCGTCATAAAACCGTCGACCCATCGCACCACCAAGCATCAGACAGCGCGCAATACCAATAGCACCAATCGCGTCAAGACGGTCGGCATCCCGCACAATCTGAGCTTCCCGCGTCCGTGGTAGGATATTGGCCGAAAAGCTATGTGCTTCGATGGCATGGTAAATCGCGTCAATATTGTTTGTAGGGTAGGCAATGTGTTTAAGGAAGGTAATAGCTTTTTCAGCAGCCATCATCGATGCCTGTGGGCGCAGTGGTGAGTCTTTTGGCACCATCACACAGTCGTGAAGCCAGGCAGCAGGCAACACTACAGCAAGATCCGCTCCCTCACTGTGTGCTAGCATGGTAGCCGTGTTGACCACACGCCGAATATGTTCCAGATCGTGAGCAGCATCACTCATATCACTGTTGTGAATAAGAAAATGCGCGAAGGTGCTTTCCCAATCTGGCGGATTTTGAGCGATGGTCATTCAGGATTCCTATTTTGTTATGTTTATGGTTTCAAACGTTCGTTGATTTTCCGGCACTCGAAAGACGCTCGCCACATTGTTCACAGAAAAGGGCTTCCACCGAGACGATATTGTGGCAGTGCTCACATTGGCGTGACTGTGCAATCACTTTTGTGTTTCGCTTTTCTGCGTATCCCTGTTGATAGGCATCCCAAAGCCCCTTCGCACCATCGATAAAGAGTTCAACGTGGCCACATGTACCACAAATCCATGTACGCAACTCACGAATTTCAGCATTCCGCTTAAAAACAGCCTCTGGTTTAGCAGCAATTTTGATCTTTACTTTTTCCTGGCCAAATGAGGTGTTGATCATTTCTATCGGCCAGTCGGGGATAATATCCTGCGACTGACATTTGGGACACACTCCTGTACGTAAGGTATTACGTTCGGATGGGACTGGGACTTCCTCAACAGGACTCTGGCAAATGTTACAAACATCATTTGGAGTCCAGACTCGTTGCCTACACGATGAACACCACTTAAAATCAACCATCTTTTCCTCTTTTCTTACTCTGCATGTCTGGAAGATTTTCAGTTTACTACTGTCTATCTCAATACGCAAGAGCATAGAAAAAAGTCACAATGGATCTCTGGACATGGGCAACCTTTAGGGTTTCTATTCCCCACCCACATCACTCAAATCACCCATGTCGAGGTTGTTTTACTCCTAACCCTTAGGGTCTAAAAACTAAAAATCTAAAAAACCGTAGGATATTGCTCGCCATTGTCCGCGTGTGTTCCAGCATCCATGTAGCACACGCTAAAGGCCCGTCGTGACACGTCTGTGGTATTCGTGTCAGAACGATGCAGGAGCCAGTTGTGAAGTAGCACGACTTCACCAGGTGCAAGTTCAAGATAGACTACTTTGTCGTCCGGGGCATAATGTTCAACCTGTTCCTCAGTGAGAAAGCCGGACGGGTGTGCTGGGTTGAGCAGACCAAATCGGTGGCTACCTACAATCACCTGAACACATCCATTTGGTATCGTTACTGGATCAAGCGCTGTCCAGAGGGTAATCTGAGGATCGCGATCCAGATGTGTCCAGCGATCCTGATGCCACGGCAGAAGCGTCCCCCGATGAGCAGGCTTGTTCATAAACATCGCGCGAAACGCTGCAATAGGAGTCTGCTCCCCATACACACGCGCACAGATGTCGCGGAAAATCGGTCGTTGCATATAACTCAAAAATAGCGGATCATACTCCAGATCCTGGATTTTACGATAGGAAAGCGTGGCCTCCTTAAAACCCTTGCTCTGTTCACCAACGTTCTGATACTGCCCATCCTGGCTATCAAGCTGCATCAACATACGGTCATAATCGACATCGGCACGGCCAAGCATAATATCGTCGATGCGGGTTTGTAACGTCGTCAGATCGTGATCATTCAACAGTTTGCCCAGTTTCACAAACCCATCCTGCTGATACTGCTCCCACTGTGCAGCACTAAGCGTATTATGTGTCTCCATCGTCTATGCTCCTTTTGTATAATCTGCATAATGTGTGTAGGTATTGTATGCTGAACACAGCAGGAAACAATAGACATTACTGGCATTTCTTTGCACTTTACACGCATCGTACATATACACAGAGGCCCAGGTATGGACGAAGATCTGACCTTTTTAGCAAGCACACATAATCCACATTGCACGATTATTATCGACAAACAACTTGTAGGATACTACACGATACAATTGATGACAGAAGGCGCTTTGTTCCTGTCCTACGATCAGCAGGAATACCATCTGAGTGGTGTGTAGTTCTGGCCGGCCTACCCCGGCCCCCACATTCGCTTCCATGCAGCCGGGGGAACATCACACTGGTTCCATCGCCACATCGGTTTTTTAGGGCCACGAGTCAATCAGTGGATTGCTGATTATGGCCGACAATACCCCAACCAGCACCACCGGAGCAGGATTACGGGGCCTTTTTTGATGAGCTGATTCACCTGGCGCATCGGGCTGATCGCTGGGGCAAACTCCGTGCAATCAATAAACTCGAACAATTGCTACTGGAACTTGCCGAAGTTCGTACACACACCTCTGTCCAGGCAGCCTGGTTAGACCACGTCTTGCGCCAGCTACGACAGACCGGACATTTTGCCCCCGACTACGACCATATCGCGGCAGAGGTTGGAATGAGTGTATCAACATTGCGGCGACGTTTTAAGCAAGCGACTGGCACAACGATGCATAGCTACGTTGTGCAGAATCGCATGACTGCAGCACGCCGACTGTTGCTCCATACCGAGTTGCCATTACAAGCGATCGCAACGGAGTTAGGGTACAACGACGTCTATTTTTTTGCACGACAGTTCCGCGCTATGACAGGTGTATCTCCCGGAATATACCGGAGTAGTCGGCAGCGATAAGTGATTGTCACGATTTGGTTGATGAGGTTTTGGTTTTGCGGCGACGCGACACGCGTCCGTTGGTTGATGGCCGCTCCACTTGATCAAGGGTTTCCTGGATGGCGCGATCCTCGACAGCAATCTGGGCGGCGTATGTCTCAAGATGCGTACTGCGCCGCTGACGTAAGACCAACGGTGCTACCTTACGCACATCATCAATCGAGACTTGCTGACGGGCATCGGCAGCCGCACGTGCTCGTGCCGCCTCCAACAGCATAATCTCAGAACGATGTGAGGGAATGTTGAGAGATTGAATACATGTCAGTGCAAATTCTTCCGCCTTTGGTGCGATAGTTACCTGGGGCAAAAGTTCCCGTGCAGCAGTAACTTCACGTTTGAGGACCCCTATCTCGGCAGTGTAGCGCTCGCGAAACGCCTCGGGGTTCAGACGAAAGTCACGAGCACGGCGATACACCTGGATACGCTGATCACGTTCGGAGAGAGGCGCCACCCATACGCGCAACGCAAAACGGTCGAGAATCTGCGGGCGTAGGATACCTTCCTCAGGATTCATCGAGCCGATCAGCACGAACTGGGAAGGCAACAATCGCGTCATAGGGCCTCGCCGTACAAACGTCCGTCCCTGGGCCGCTGCATCAAGAATCGCATCAATGACCTGGGCATCCAACAGGTTAATCTCATCGATGTACAAAACGTGCCGATGGGCCTTGGCCAACACACCTTCCTGTAACACCACTCGCTGTTGTTCCAACGCAATACGTTCATTGATGCCACCAACAACATCTTCGAGACGCGCATTGAGCGGCAACTCGATGATCCGCATCAGTTCATGGCGCGTGGTGATCTGCCCTTCCTCACCAATCTCCTCACGCTCGATCATGGGCAGAATATCGTTTAAGGCCCGCACCGCCGTTGTTTTGCCAACACCATATGGCCCCATCAGCAAGACACCGCTGATATGCGGGTTGACAATGGCAAGCACCAGTGCTTTTTTTAGCTCTTCCTGTCCGACTAAAGCCGGAAAAGGGTAAAAAAACAATTCATCCATATGGCGTTGTGTAGGCGATATTGACGGTATTTTTGCTACAATAGCTCAATTTCATAATCAAGGATGGGCGCATCCGGGCGTTGCTCTTCGACCCACTTGACGACTGCTTCCAATTGACCGCGTGCATAATCAAACGAAGACGAGACACAGGCGATCCCAATGACAGCGCGTTGATGAATGTCCTGTGCGTCTACCTCAGCCGCAGAGATGTTGAAACGGCTGCGTAAACGCCCCAATACAGATTTGACGATACTACGTTTTTCTTTCAGCGAATGAACACCTGGCAAATATAAAACAATACGACAAGATCCTAGAATCATAGTAAAAACGACATGCGTCGTGCACTAATAAGACCAATAAACCGCTTCCTTACCTATATAGCAGATTGTAGCACAGATCTGGAGATCGGCATACTCACGACGACACAATAGCACACGTTACACTTCGACACGTTCCAGGCGTGTAGCCCCAAGCGTCAGGATACCCCACGTGAGTACGGTAGTCAGCAAGATCAGTAGGAACCAGCTTATCAGAGAAAAGACCAGATCAAAACCTTCCACAAGTTCACCTAACGCAGGTGCCCCCAATACAATGACCAGCGCAACCACAACGTAGCCCATGTACAAAACGAAAGAGAGACACCCGGCACGCATGGTCATCTGCTGTTGGGGCTTCTCCCAATCGAAGCGCGGAAAGATGGCCCCTAACCCCAGTGAAATGCTGGTGGTACCAACGCCGATAATGAGCAGCAATGTCAGGCTATATACAAAATCAATAAACGAGTTTCCCTGCAGCACAATGAGCAGCGCCGTAAATGCTGTACCAATAATGGGGTACGGTAAATAGGCCAGCATAAACTTGCCAAGTAATAAGCGCCACACACTGATTGGGGCAACTTTGAGCTGCCAGAACGCCTTGCCCTCCCGACCGATGCCGGGGCCGGCGATGGCGCTAGAGAAGGATAGACAAACAAAAAAACTAATACCTGCTGCACTCAACGCACCTATGGCTTGTATATTGTCCGACGAACCGGATGCACTGAAAGGGTTGTTACCAGTGATGAGATTGAAGGTCCAGATTCCCGCCAATACAAGGGGAAAGATAAGATGTTGCAGGTTGCGAAGATCACGGGTAAAGAGGCGCAGGTCTTTGTACACAATCGATAACGATTGCTCAGGTATCCAGCGCACAAGTGGTGACGTAGCGGTAGGTCGGGTATCTGCGATTGAACGGCGGCGCACCCGACCACTTTGCGTCGCCATGTTTGACCATCCTGCATAGTAGAGACGCTCAGAGACAAACAGGCACATGATAAAAACACCAACAGAAATAACCGTAAACAAACCACCATAAACGAGTAAGGTCATCCATTCACCGTTGCCTGCAGCCAACAGTGTTCGGCCTGCTAACGCGGAAGGAAAGAGTGGCATATCCAACTGACGTAGCGTATCCAGTGTTTCTACCGTAGCAACACGTGGTGCAAGGTGCGAGGTGAATTGGGTTGACACATAGACAGCTATGCCCACCAGGCCACTGAGCACACCGGCAATGTCTCGCGCACGGTTCGCCGGGATCACCCGTACGACGGCCATCACCAGCAGCGCTCCTAGCCCTGCCGGGAGCAACGGGAATAACCCTAACACCACGATTGCGGCAACGATAAAAGGCCAGCCAAAACCCATGCCCTGGCCATACCCCAGCAATGCTGGACCCAACAAAAAAAAGAGCAATGCATATGGAATAACTAACCCATCGAAAAATTTGACGATAAACACAGCCCGCATGGGAACAGGTGCCACCAGCAGCGTATCCATGTCTCCCGAGAGATAGAGCGATGAAAGAACACTGCCAAAACTGGTAAAGATCAAGAACAGGAGGGCGCTAAAGAGGGCCACACTCGGCAGGGCTTCAAGAAATGGGGCAAAATCGGTGGGGATACCCAATTCAGGTTGTTCACGAGCAGCCTCCTGCAGCATTTCAACAAAGCGTGGGCTGGTGAGACCGCTGACGGACCATTGCATGAAGTTATAGAGCAAAAACGCGATAAAGACCACAAAGCCAAACACAATCAACAGCGAGATCTTACGACCGATTTTGCCACGCCAGAAGGTATTACGTGTAATCAAAAAACGGGCACGTGCAAGAACAAAAACAGCATTAAGCATATATTGATCAGCCTCGACCAGGCATGCACAACTGTCTGGCACACCAACATGTCTGATAGAACGATACGGCCTTATACGAGTGCATCGGCAATTTCAGCCTCTTCTGAGCCTCCGGTTAATTCAAGGAAAATATCTTCGAGGCTCTCACTGGTGCGCCCGGCACGCAGTTCGTCCATTGTACCAATGGCAATGATCTGCCCACCGCTAATGATGGCCACCCGATCACACATGCGCTCGGCAATTTCGAGAATGTGCGTCGACATGAACACGGCGGTATCACGTTCGGCGATCTCACGCAGAATGTCTTTAATCAAACGCGCACTCCGTGGATCAAGCCCCACCGTTGGTTCATCAAGAAAGAAAGCACGTGGGTTGTGGAGCAAAGCACCCGTCAGAGCTGTTTTCTGGCGCATGCCATGCGAATAGCTGCCGATCAGCTCATCACCACGTGCTTCCAACCCAAATAATTTGAGAAATTCCTCGCCACGACGCTGTGCTGTCGCCCGATCAACCTGGTAGAGTCCTGCAATAAATGAAATGTATTCGCGTGCTGAGAGTTTTTCGGGAAGGTAGGGTTGATCGGGCACAAAACCAAGCAACTGTTTGGCCGCAATCGGCTCACGTTGCATGTCGTGGCCACCAATCCGCGCAATACCAGCAGTCGGGCGCAGTAGACCGATCAGCATTTTGATTGTGGTAGTTTTCCCGGCCCCGTTGGGACCCAGAAATCCAAAAATCTCACCGGGGCGTACCTGCAAGTTCACCCCTTTCACCGCGAAGGTTTCGCCATACTGTTTTTGCAGATCTATCGCTTCGATCACCGGTGCAGTATGTTGTTGTATTTCCATAGCACTCATTCTGTTACGTCAATACGTATGTGAAGCGACATGCGGTTTTGCATTCGCATGTAAGCACCATCCACGATTGACGTGTTTTGCTCACATGATCTTGCCAGCCTTTACGCATGCCTTTACCGAGTAATAATACCACGGATACAGCGTAAAGGCTGGCAAAAAGTGCTGGTTTCATACATAATGAGGATAATTTGATAGGCCCCGCTCAAATAGTATAAGCAGGGCCATACTGCTGTGGGGTTATACAGAATCGCTATCATCAGTATGCACGTAGTCAACTCCCGAGATTCGCATCAACTTATCCCATCGATGTCGTGAGGTGATATAGCGCACGGTACCCGAAGACGCACGCATAACCACCGAGTGTGTTGATGCCCCACCACTGTAGTAGTGCACCCCTTGAAGGAATTCACCAGGCGTAATACCAGTTGCAGCAAAAAACACATTATCACTCTGCACCAGATCGTCGATATGGTATACCTTGGTCATATCCAACCCGCGTTCCGTGATCACGGCTTGTTCCTCATCATTACGGGCCCACAACTTACACTGTATATCACCACCAAGGCATTTCATTGCACACGCGGTAATGACAGCCTCTGGTGCACCACCAATACCCATCAGCATATCAGCCGGGGGATCATCAACAGAAGTCATCACGCCAGCAGAGACATCACCATGCAGAATAAGTTTAATCCGCGCACCAGTTTCACGAATCTGACGGATAAGATCGGTATGACGTGGTCGATCTAACACCACGACAGTAATATCTTCCACGTGCCGTCGCAGCGCTTTGGCAACATTGTGGATGTTTTCTTTTACAGGTGCATTGATATCAACCGACCCACTGGCAGCCTCTCCTACGACCAGTTTATCCATGTAGGCAATACCCTCCCAACTGTAGAGAGAGCCACGTTCTGCAATTGCGACAACCGCAATCGCTCCAGGCATACCCTCTGCGAGCAGAGTCGTACCTTCGACCGGATCAACCGCAATATCGACCTGGGGATCTTCCCCGGTGCCAATTCGCTCACCAGTGTAGAGCATCGGTGCTTCGTCTTTCTCACCTTCTCCAATGACGACAATACCATCCATCGGGACGCCATCGAGTGTGAAGCGCATCGCATCGACGGCTGCCTGGTCAGCAGCGTTCTTGTCTCCGCGGCCCATGAAACGACCAGCGCGTAGAGCCGCCGCTTCGGTAGCACGTACCAAATTCATGCCAAGGTTTCGTTCAATACGCATTGTATAACCCTCCATGTCTCTGAAAATCAAAAAGGAAAGATGATATACATATGCAGAAGTGCTAATCGTTGTACAAATAGGGCTGAGTATCTCAAGTAGCGTGAGATGCCGTGAACCAAGTTTGTGAGAATTCTTCTGAATGTATGTATGCGTGCTAGGATTGTAACATAGTGACTGTCTGTATGTCTATGTAGTGCGAGACATAGCCTGAGACTGTGATTCACTTTGACGACGTTGTACGCCTTCCGAATGAGTTATAATCAGCCTGCTGGCGCTCAAAGGTAAAGAGTGCTAAAATAGCTCTTGACAAAACGCAAAGCTTTCGGTAGTATATGATCCGATTAGCACTCAAACGATGAGAGTGCCAATCAACTTAGTATTTTTCTCGATGTAAGTAGTTGTGCTACACAAGGAGGACATAAGACTATGGGAGCTGACTTCCGCATCCGCCCCCTGGCCGATCGCGTGGTTATCAAACCAATGGAGCGCGAAGAGGTAACAAAGGGTGGTATTTTCCTGCCAGACACCGCAAGCAAAGAACGGCCAATGGAAGGAACGATCGTCGCAGTCGGTGAGGGACGCGTTGATGACAATGGCAAGCGTGTTCCGATGAGTGTAAAGTCGGGCGATAAGATCATTTTTGCCAAGTATAGTGGAACAGAGTTCAAAGTTGACGATATTGAGTACCTGATTCTCGCTGAGAAAGATATTCTGGGCGTTATTCAAGAATAATGATGCCCTCGTAGCACACGATCAAAGATAAAACGTCTCGATTAAGATCTGGTGTGCGTTAAATCGTTATGAAAAGTTATATTATATTGTCGCATATTGCGTATATTTAAGGAGGATTCGAAAGGGTATGCCAAAGCAACTCTATTTTGACGAAGAAGCCCGACGTGCACTTAAGCGCGGTGTAGATACGGTTGCCGAAGCTGTTAAGACAACGCTTGGCCCTCGTGGCCGCAATGTCGCCATCGATAAGAAGTTTGGTGCCCCAACGGTCACCCACGATGGTGTAACAGTTGCGAAAGAGATCGAACTCCCAAATCCGTTTGAGAATATGGGGGCTCGTCTGCTAGTTGAAGTCGCCACCAAGACAAATGATGTCGCTGGTGACGGTACTACTACTGCGACGGTTTTGGCCCAGGCAATTGTCAGCGAAGGTTTGAAGGTTGTGGCCGCCGGTGCTAACCCAATGCTACTCAAGCGTGGTTTGGACAAGGGCGCGGAAGCGCTTGTTAACGAGCTACAAAGCCTCGCTAAACCTGTGCGTGATCGTGCAGACATCGCCCATGTTGCGTCCATCTCTGCCGCTGACTCTGAAATTGGCGAGTTGATCGCTGAGGTGATGGAGAAGGTTGGGAAAGACGGCGTTATCACCGTCGAAGAGAGCCGGGGTATTGCCTTCGAGACTGAGTATACCGAAGGTATGCAGATTGATCGGGGCTACATCTCTCCTTACTTTGTCACTAACTCTGAGCGTATGGAATCAGATCTTGACGATCCGATGATCTTGATTACGGATAAGAAAATTTCTGCTATCAACGATATTCTCCCCATTCTTGAGAAAGCATTGCAAGCCACCAAGAACTTTGTGATTGTGGCTGAGGATGTTGAGGGCGAGGCACTGGCAACACTGGTTGTGAACAAGCTTCGCGGTACCATCAATGCCCTGGCCATCAAGGCCCCTGGCTTTGGCGACCGCCGCAAGGCTATGCTCCAGGACATCGCCATTCTGACTGGTGCAACCGTCATCTCAGAAGAAGTTGGTCGCAAACTTGACAGCACCACAGTGAGCGATCTTGGTCGCTGCCGCCGTATCGTGGCTGACAAAGACAACACGACTTTCATCGAGGGACGTGGCGAAGAGGCCGGCATTCGTGGTCGTATCGACCAGATCCGTGCTCAGATGGAGACAACCACCTCCGACTTTGACCGCGAGAAGCTCAACGAGCGATTGGCCAAGCTGGCCGGTGGTGTTGCTGTGCTTAAGGTCGGTGCTGCAACCGAACCCGAACTCAAAGAGAAAAAGCACCGCGTTGAGGATGCGCTCTCAACTGCTCGTGCAGCCGTTGAAGAAGGTATGGTTGCTGGTGGCGGTATCGCGCTTATCAATGTTATTTCAGCACTTGATAAGGTGCAAACAAATAACGATGATGAGCGCTTTGGTGTGCAGATCCTCCGTCGCGCACTGGAAGAGCCAATTCGACAACTTGCCCGCAACGCTGGTGAAGATGGTGCCGTTATCATCGACTCCGTACGCCGTATGCAGAAAGAGAAGAATGATACCACTATTGGTTATCACGTTTTGACTGGTGAGTTTGGTAGCATGATCGAGCAGGGTGTTATCGACCCTGTGAAGGTTACCCGTAGTGCGGTGCAGAACGCCGTCTCGATTGCAGGATTGTTGCTGACAACCCAGGCATTGATCACTGATATTCCTGAAGACAAGCCAGACATGCCTGGTGGTGGCGGCGGTATGGGCGGTATGGGCGGTATGGGCGGTATGGATTTCTAATTCGTCCCCACCCCACCAACCAACAACTCAAAAGCCTCGGCGTATTTCGCCGGGGCTTTTGTTAGCTTCCGAAATAGTACGTGGTCGCCAGATGGATCGAGTCCATCAGCGTATAGACGATCGCACCTGCTGGATAGGGGGCAGACTGGTGAAATCTTTGCCCGACCTAGCCGTAGCCAGTGTCAGCACTCGTGTCTCAGCCGGATTGAGCGGTACAGTATTGGCCGTAATCGCCCGTACCACTGCCCTGCGACGCAATAAAGTTCCACGGTGTATTAAGTGTCGGAACCAGACTGAGATTGAATATACACATCGACTCAGAAGGCAGCCACCACCGGGCGCATTCCCGCATTGCACACCATCACCGCAGTGGCGCTGACGCTTAGGTTGTCCACCACCAGATCGGAGCTGCCAAGCGTGGCAGTGTGCGCCGATGAGGGGCAGGCAGATCGCAACACTGCGTGGCGACCGACGGTTCGTGAAGGTGCAAGTCACATTCTCCCCGCCACCAAAGCTACCGACAAGATTGCCCCCATGCGACTACTACTATCGCTACCACTCATACAGATGCACTGTTTAGCTGCCAATCAACCTGCAGGGTCTCGGTGAGAGCATACGCACCGGGCAGGATATCGGTGAAGGTGATCCGCTCGGCATCGGTGCCATCTGCGGGCGTCAGCTCTTTGACAATGATTAGGCTGCCCCTGTTGATGACGGAGGTGGTCACGTTAGTGCCGTTGTCAACACAGATTAAGGTCACCCCCGTTGCTACCGTCATCGCCGACCGTGACCCTTTTGGCGATTTGAGTCACCCTGGCATCCAGCGGACTGTCCAAAGTGATGGCAAAATCAACTTGACCACTACCCCTGTTCGCCGCCAGTGTCCCCAAAATCATGCCTGCCGGACTACCAGTCGCACAACTCCAACCAGCGCTCCTGGCTCCAGCATTGAAGGTAGTATTGGTAGGAACTACTTCTGTGAGAACTACGTTGTTGGCAGACAGCTCAACCCTGTTGGTGAAACTCAGGGTATAGACGATTATTTCTCTTGGTAAGATGACCCTTTATTAGCAATAGTATATGCTATTCCTCTATAGGAATTCCTGACACAATGTTCATTCTTGTCAGCTTACCGATGTGAAAAGTGACATATAACAGCCATAGCCTAACCAGCAGTACGAGCCTCAGTCAACCCCTCAGTCAGCAAACCAGCGACCCAAATGACCTGCCCCCAGCACAGAGCACCATTCTCGTGCCAGAATTCAAACTCGCTATCAGGATGCACCCAAATCGCCTGCAGCTTCAACCGAACCGTAAATGGAGTGATAACGTTAATACATTACTGCGATGGTAGTAGATCGCCTGAGTACCGTTTCCGTGGTGAACGTCCCAATCAACGACTGCAACTTTTTCTGCCCCATACATGGCTTTTGCTGCTTCAATGGCAATGGGAATGTTGGGCAACAGGCAAAAACCCATCGACTGACCCGGCAGACAATGGTGGTCAGACAGACTGGAAAGCGCATAGGCATTTTTATTGCATCCGCTTAACAACATCAGCTATTGCCTGTTTCACAAGACCAACAGACAGACAGGCAATTTCATAACCGCCCTTGCCAAAAGGAGCAAAGAGACCACGTTCCCCACCACGTTCGTCGCTAATTGCTTTGAATTGTTCGATATAGGTCGCTGTGTGAACACACAAGAGATCTTCTTCTGTGGCAGCATCGACACTACGATAGTCAAGTTTCGTAGTCAAATCAGACATGTCCATTAAGGTTTTGAACCGACATTTACTTTCAGGTAATTCTGCGTGGCTAGCACTGGCCGGAGGCTGTATGCATCCACCAACTGGCAGTACCAATGTGTGTTCACCTGTTGTATGCCACAGGCATAATTCATCGTGTAGAAACGCTTTTGACTGTCCCATCGTTTGTGCTTCTTGCATACTAAAATAGTTCGGCTATCTAAATTATATACTCCTATATCACCTTAGCCTAAGCATCAAAGAGTTGTCAGCGTTTCACTATCATTGTGACAGTGTTATGGTGGGAAGAGGCAACCCTAAAGGGGCCCGGTTTTTCATCTGATTCATGACAAGAATTCCACATCTGCACGACGTAAATCAAACCCTAAAGGTTTCCCTCATCGGCGGTGGAATTACATGAGTCGCACCGGGGACAAGGGCAACCCTAAAGGGGCCCGGTTTTTCCCCCACCCCTTGGCAAGCATGGCCCATCTGCACCATGCTTGCCAAACCCTTAGGGTTCTCTTATTCTCCAAGCCACACGACCCACTCGAGCCATGGTTGCGCCGTGTCCGTTGACACCACTCGCCTCGTGACTGCCAAGCGGTAAGATGCATTCCCGTTTGAAAACGCACGCGTACCCTTGTACGGCGAGATAGGTTTTCCTGTTACTTTTTATTCCATCACCTCTTTTGCCTGTTCCCCCAATATAACTCGCGCCGATGCGAGGATGTCTTCAAAGATCGTCGCCATACGCAGATGACCATACTTCTCTAAAGTGACCAATGTGCTTCTGGGGTTTTGGGCATGCTTGTACTCAGCCAAAGCATAGTTGGCAAAGCGGTCATCTGTACCATGCCAGATGTGTGTGGGATAATCAATATCAGATAGCGCAAACCCCCAGGGTCTGTAACAGCGAATGGCGTCATCAGCTGGGCCACGATTACCTTGTCTGAAAGACTCTTTCACCAGAGCGCGAAAGTAGTGAGCCATGTTGTCATTGCCGATGATCAGCGCCCGGTCATCTGCCCCCATGGAGGATTGGAGGGCCTTAGCAAACCCCTTGTCACTCATATAACGTGCTGCCAATCCGATCAGGGAAAACGGAAGACGAAACATAAAACCAAAAGACGAAGCTCGACGTAGAAAAAACCGATCCAAAGGCATCAAATGTGCGGTGAGCGCCGGCTCATCTCCCACCGGCCCCCATCCCCCAATATCAAAAGCAAACAAAAGGCGCTCAGGCATTTTGAACGTACAAGCATTTACATAGAATCCACCGGCGGAAAAGCCCATGATACCGAAGCGCTCAAAGCCAAAACCATCTGCCAGGGCCGCCACATCCTCCACCCAATCCAGCGTTGTATAACCTGATGCGAATTCTGAGAAACCACAGCCTGGCCGTTCGACGGCAAAAATGTCAAAGCCCAGGGACTGAGCCGATTCATGAGTGGGTCGACCTTCCAAGCGCGATCCTGGGCACCCATGAAAGTAGAAGACCGGCACACCTCCAGGCTGCCCATACCTGGCATAGGCCAAATGCCGACGGTTTGGCAGACGAAAATATGTTATGGGAATATTTGTGAGATCGTATCTTTTAAATGTGTACATGCGCTTTCCCTTGCATACTCTGGAGTATATTTCTCGTTTCAAGAAAGCCTGTGTGAACAGGCTGACTTATCCTATACATTCAGTTTTTCCAATCCTTCAACCCATGTCTTCACCATGGTTTTGAGATCATCTTCTGTCACACATCCTCCAGAGGTGGCGTGAAGCAAGGCAACGCCTTCTATGCCGACGAGCAGTTGCAGAGCCAGGTGTCGTGCTTGAGCATCCTCCAGGGGTGGATCGAAGCTTCCTTTCACCTGTTCCACAGCCTTATTCACATAGTTTTGCCGCTGCGTCGCTAACATAGCTTTGAGTTGTGGAAAACGCCGTAGACCGTCAAAGTACAGGTAATAGATGTCGTGAAGAGGCAAATCTGTGTCCCAGTCTGATGTACCCAGACCTGCCACTTCCTTCAAAAGGCTCAACGCGGCTGCTTCAAAGGGCTGCCCCAGACCGAACAAAGCACCACTTTGTCCAAGTTGTTCTGTCAATTGTTCAAGGGCTGCGTGATAGAGCTGTTTCTTGCTGGAAAAGTAGTGATACACCGCGCCCTTTGTATTGCCCGTGGCACCTGCAATGTCATTGATGGTTGCATGGTCATAGCCCTTTTCGGCTACACATTTTAGGGTGGCCTTAAGCAGGGCATCACGAGTGTCTGCATCTAGCGGAGATGGGGAATTTTTCATAGGTCCTCCTCCCATGATCAATGTTTTCATGAACTGCACATACTCCAGAGTATGTTTTTATAATATGACATACTCTGGAGTATGTCAATATCTATAGACCCTAAAGGTTGCCTGGTTTCTACCCATCATATGACCATAATTCCACATCTGCACCCTGCAAACTAAACCTTTAGGGTTCTCTCATCTGCCGTGGAATTACGTGATCTGCACAGGGTGGAATGGGCACCCCTAAAGGTCTCCTGTGTTCCATCTGCCTCATGGTAAGAATTCCGCATCTGCACCCTCCAAACCAAACCCTAAAGGTCTCTAATCCGCTCCATGAGAAGTGATAGATCCACAGGAGTAAATGATCTAGCCACCGAGCGCTGCGATACGTGATCGTTCGTAGTCGCTGTGAGGGCGAAACCTGGCTTCGAGCACTACCTGCGGACAGCGCGCTACCAAAGCCCACAAGAGTTCCATGGCGGCTCCACCAAGCTGTCGTAAGTAGGCCAGATCTCCTGGTTCTCCATTGAGCGCAGCGAACAGGGTTTCCTTGATATGATCCTTCGAGATAAGCGCAAAACCGAGCATTTCTGCACTGCCGATAATAACCACCACCGCGATCTGCAACGCCAGTTGACCAAGTTGGGTATAGAAATCGGTGATGGGTCTGTTCGCGTAACGGTACAACTGCCAGCTAACCAGGATCGATAATACGGCTACACCAAGCGTTGCTACGACGAAAATGACAGTACCCATGATGGGTGGTCTTTTTGGTTTGAAGGGTGTCATGGATGATCTCCTGTTTAGTGTACCGTTTGATGTGGTTATTTTGGTACATGTGACAAATAGTGACTTAATGATTTCGAGTGAATTCTACAAGAATATACACTAAGCACACAAAACACACTACACTTCACGCCGGAGAATATACTTCGCCACTTCGTTGGCCCAGATTGTGTAAATACCGTGTCCCGGATGAAAACCATCGGTGGCCATCAGCTGCGGATCGTCCACCAGATCCTGCTTGATGTAGTCACATTGCTCCGTAGCTGCCAGACACTCAAGCACTTGATCAAGGTGCTTACTCTGATCGCCAAGATACCAGCGAAAGGGCTGCGGGAGTGCAGGAAACTCTCCCATGGGTGGTATGCCAAAAAGAATAATCTGTGAGGCAGTAAATTTCGTCTTGAGTAAGGTAATAATATCTTTTTGCTCACGTAGAAAGGTCTGTGTGGTTTTATTGGTGACCACATCGTTGACTCCCAATGACGTCACAACGACATCAAAGGGTTCAGCGGGTATTTTTTGCAGATGCCGTAGCGTGGCATTGCTGGTCGCCCCTGTTCTGGCAATAAGTTTCCAATGCAGTTCAAAGTGAGGCGATAACTGCGTCATGAGATTGCCAAGCAACGCCTCTTGTTGAGTCTGCACACCCACACCTGCCGCCGCCGAGTCGCCCAGAACCAACAGGCGTAACCGTGGACCCTGACCATCGATACCCTGACGTTCGCCATGGGGTTCTGGCAGGCGTTCCATGGTTGTCGCGACAAACAGGCCCTGGGCAAGCAGAATGGGAGCAAGTCCGATTTTGGCTATCAAATAACTCATAATCACCTCCTGTTTAATTTAACGACAGAAGTTACTAAGTTAGTGGCTTACTACAAGTGAACATGGCCCCTTGCTAACTTCTCCGCCACATCTGATCAGTCCCAGCTTTGATATATGATTGGCTTGTACCACTCTATGTTGAATACATTTTGTGGAGACCTCTCTTATATGTTCGACTCATTGTTTTATCTACCCAAGGCAACCCTAATTTCCTGAGAAAATCCTTCATGTTATTTGAGTGATGTTTTATATCGTGCAGTACATTCCTTGCATCATCCTCATCCAATCAATTGATGTATGTCAGTTGTATTAACGTGTTACCCGGACCCATTCACCATTTCTAAGTACTTCCAACTGTCCCCATTGTGGATTGTCGGTCTCGCGGCCCGGCACACGAGTAGATACGATCTAATCGTGTTGGCAGTGTTTCAACGGGTCCTCGATTTCCTGCCAGTCGTCACGGGAACACCCATATGCTTCAGCAGCATACTCCATGGCATCATCAACCGACTCAAGCAGGAGATCATGATCACAAGAGCCATCTTCTTCAATCGAATACAAGAACAGATAGACTCCAGAATGACCTGAGTAAATCATCAAACGCTTGACGTCAGGATTGTTATCGACATTGGCAATGTAGCGCATGGTATTCTTCTTACAGTTTTTTATCGTAATACTCTTCTGTCGTCCATATTTCGGTATCCCAGAAGGCGTCAACCGTGAGATCGTCAGCCTGCTCTGGATAGTTGATGGCCCAGTGATAATACTCCATAGGTTCTTTGCTGTCATCGAAGCCGATATACACATATCTTCCCAAGATGTCATTCTCTTTATAAGCATCATAGAAATATGCGGTGTGCTCGGCACTCGCGTTGCGTATGTTACTGGAGGTGAGTGTGTTGAAGAGATCGATAAACTGATTGACCTTGTTCTCCAAATCCTCGGTGACACTCCACACGTATTCGTATGTAGGAGGCTCCAGCGCAGCACCGACTGCTATGGCAGCATACAGCACCACCGACTCTCGTAAGGCCGCCAGCACGACAGCATCTTTGATTAAAGACGCCAGACCGATCAGAGAGATATCGTTGTGAGCAACTGAAAACTCGTGCGCTTTGTTCGTCAGCGTTTCGACTTGCCATTCGCCCGGTGCCGTTGTATCGAGTGCAACATAGAGCGCGTCAAGTCTTTGCGGAAAAAAGCCATTTTCGCTGCCGGGTTTCGCGCCATACATTGCGGAGAACATGACTTTCGACAACTGCTGATAGGAATCAAAATGTGCAATCGGCTGTGTGTCTGCACGCGAAAGTTGTTGCAGGGTACGAATGTTCAAAAAATACGCCTGTAGGTCTTCGCTCTCGGTGTAATACCCTTCGACAGGCACCTGCTTGACCGACATGGAAAGCTGATCGATCAAGACTTTTGAAGCTGGCAGCAGATGGTGTGTCTCAAACACTTTCATGTGCGCTCGATACAAATAATCCACTGCCAGAAGCAGCCTTCTGTTATCAACTTCAATCGCAATGACATTGCTCATCTCTGCTTCTTTCTGTCTACTTTAGCTTGTTATGTAGCACAACGAATGAGGGCCTCCCATGTCTGCGCGACATCGGTCTCAGTCGTGCGCCAGTTGCATAAGGCCGCCCGTATGTCAGGGCCACCATCATAGGTCGTGGATGTCAGGAACGCCGTGCCGTCAGCGGTGAGTTTGTCGAGCACTGCGTTTGCGCGTTCTGGATCATCGCGTAGGGTAAAACAAACTACGTTGAAGGTGCAGGGCGTGAGCAGTCGAAACACTTCCGACGCTTCGATGCACGCTGCCAGAGACTGTGCCGCTGCACAATCCCGCTCGACGATCTCCTAGTAACGCCCATAGGCCATAAGCGTGGTCCACACTGGCAGCGCACGCAGCCGTCATGATGCCTCTGGTGTCCGGTTCATATAGTCGATAACATCAGAAGCATTGCGGAGGTAGGGAGCATTCGCGTTTACAAATACATCACGCTGGAGATCGGGATGACGTATGAACACAACTCCACAGTCGTAGGGGACATTCAGCCATTTGTGGGCATCAACGGCGATAGAGTCAGCGGCTCCAAGACCCTCGACAAGTGCGCTATATATGGGTGAACAGGCAGCGAAGAGTCCAAAGGCACTATCGACATGCAGCCAGAAGTTATGCTTTTCGCGGAGCCGCACAAGTGTCTCTAAATCATCAAATGATGTTGCGTTGACTGTGCCTGCATTTCCAACCACAATGCATGGTTTGTCAGTGTGTTCCTGAAGAAGCCGCTCAAGCACATCAGGATCAATAGCTTCGGTCTGGGGGAGGTACGGGACTTCAACAACCGCACTCCGTCCCAGGCCAAGCATCGTAGCCGCCTTGTAGATACTTGAGTGTGGTCGACCGCTCAGGATGCGTACTGGCCCTAGCGCAGCCACACCATCCTGAGCCACATGCACCCCACTCTGCTGACCCAACCACTCACGCCCGGTGGCAAGCCCAACCACATTGGCCATTGTGTCCCCACTTACAAAGACGCCTGTGTGGTCATCGGGAAGGCGAAAGAGTTGTCGCAGCATATGCATGGCTTCTGTCTCAAGATGAGCAGTCATGCCTTCGCCATTGTCCTGATCGAAGGCGGCAGTGAGCCAATCGCCAGCAACGGCAGCGGGAGTGGTTCCACCAACGACATAACCAAAGGAGCGCGGACCAGCACTGGCCGTGAGTTCGTCGTAGTAGCGTGCAGCGAAAGCCTCGATTGCGGCACACCCACCCTCGCCTTGCTCGGGTAGATCGAGCAGTGGGTGGGTAGTAGGCGGGAGGCCAGCGGGGCGCTCGTTGATACGCAAGGTAGCGTTGAGCGAGATCGACAGCAGCCTTGAGCACCTCGTCGATTTCGCTCAGATCTTTAGCGTAACGTCAAAGTTACAATGACTGTATTGGTGTATGTACGTGGTAGTATACTTGCCACTATACCCCACGCACTTTCCATCGTCAACAAGGGCAATCTCAATAACAATAATGCTACTTTAGTAATACGCGTTGCTCAACAGAAAGTTTCGACCGCCTGTGGACAATCGTTTTCCACAAAGCCATACCGTAAACAACAAAACCGGCCATCATTAAAAAGAAGGGCAACAGCTCGGTGATGATACTGGGAGGATTCAGATGATAGTACACGCTGTATGTCGCAGCGGCAATCAGGGGTGTTAGGATCAATAACAGTTGATTAGGAATCGTCGCACCACCCTGCAAACCAGACAAGACAGATTGGTCCTGTTCGTTCCGTTTACTACAATGTAAACCCAGAAATGTGATAGCAACGAGAGGTGGTAACACCAACAAACCAATTGGTAGCACAAACGCAATCTGAACGAGAAAGATGAAGAGAGTGAGTAGACCCACACCCCACATCTCAAACTTCGTTGTGGTAAAGCGAATTGGTAACAGTCTATTGAGCACTAGCTGAGCAACGATCCACAAGCTGCCAACGGTGAAGGCCAGCAAAGCAAACTCGGTTGGTATCATTGCTTGTCGTTCTACCCAGTACCATGTGGCCCAGAAGCCCCAGAACAATCCCAGACCTATAGCAAGGGCCGCTGTTTGCCAGTAGGCATTTCTGCTGAGAATAGATGAGACAAGATACCACCCTAGCAACACATCCACCAGCACATGCCAACCGATTGGAGTCCATGAGATAGAGAAAGGCAGCGCTTCGTACATTTGCCAGACGAGGACACCTTCTAAAGTAAAACCATAGAACGAACCGGCCAGAATAAGCCCCCAAATCGTGTTAACGCTAAAATACCCTACTGCAATCAAGAAGATATATGCCGGAATGCTGTACCACAGGGCAAATTCCAAAAGACCAAATGTCGCCAGTAACGGTTCGGTTTGGAGTCCTTCAACAAGGTGAAAGGCCGGGTCTTCATTTACAAAGAAGAACTCAGAGAAAAACATCAGGATACACGCTGTAGCAAAGACCAACAACAACCGCTTCAAAATGTGCATTTGCTTTCTTCCTGTCTGATTGTAGAGATAGCGATGAATAGCCTCTGCTATACAGTACAGCGAACAGGGGCAAAAGTTGCAATTTCGAAGATTCGTATGAAGCACTGACATAACAATATTGAGAAGCACTTTGGGTCAATCGTTCTGTGAAACGTATTTGATGTAATAGTAGTCAATCAACAGCCCATGTCCTCGGACCGCGCTCCCATCCTGCCGATAGCCATGCTTTTCGTAGAATGTTCTGGCTTTGGCGGTACTAATCAACTTGATATGAGGCAGACCCCATTGCCATGCCTGTGCTTCCAGCGCTGTGAGCAATGCGTAGCCAACACCCAACCCTTGTTGGCCCGGAGCAACGTAGCATAGATCGAGATCGCCTGTGCTGGTGATCAGGCCCACCCCACAGATAGTTTCACCATCAGTGGCGACGATGATGTAGTTTGATGGGTTGTTGAGCCAGGTGACAAAGGTCGCCGTTTGTTTGTTTCGCAACCAACGGCTCAACGTAAATGCATCATTTTGATGGTCGGCTTCACAGAGCTGGGTGATCGATGCACGCAGCACAGCAATCGCCTGTTCCGCATCTTCGGGTCGCGCCTGACGTATCTGAAGAGTGGACATGTGCGTGCTGCTTTCAAAAAGTATTGGGGTTGTTAGATATTAGCAGTACATTCGCGTAACGCATCAACATCCGCTGAAACAATGATGTGCAAATGCCTGGTAATCTTGTCTACCGACCAGTCCCACCATGCAATCGATTCCAGCATTGCAATAGCCTCTGAGGAAAACCGTTGTTTGATTGGCTTGGCCGGATTGCCACCGACAATAGTGTAGGCAGGGACATCTGCAACAACAACAGAGCGTGAAGAAATAATGGCGCCATTGCCAACCGTAACACCTGGCATAATGAGAGTGTCGTAGCCAATCCAAACGTCATTGCCAATAATCGTATCGCCTTTGTAGGGGAGATCGCCCGGCCCAGGCGTCGCGCTTTCCCAGCCACTACCGAATATCTGAAAGGGGTAGGTCGAGATACCCGACATTTTGTGATTTGCACCGTTCATGATGAATGTGACACCACGCGCAATAGCACAAAATTTGCCGATGATGAGCTTATCACCGATAAACGGAAAGTGATAAAGCACATTGCATTCGAAATTTTCTGAGTCTTCAGGATCGTCGTAATATGTGTAATCACCAACGATAATATTGGGATTCTGTATGGTGTTCTTGATGAAACATATCTGTGGAAAACCATCCATGGGATGCTTGTTTTCTGGATCAGGGCCGTGCAAAACTTCCTCCAGTACCCACTATACCTGAGCTAAAACAATGTTCTCTTGTGTTGTATACAGATAGTTTTTGCGCTTATTTTGCTTGATTGATGCCCACTATACCCCAACCCGATCCTACCGTCAAACAGTCTTCCCTCACTAGTCATACTCATGTTCTGCCTCTATTCGCCCCAGGCATCCCAGGTCGCTCGCGCAATCTGTGCTATCACTTTTTCGCGGGTCGCATAGTCGGCCTTTGAGTCAGACACAAAGACAGCTATCGCCAGATGTTGCCCATTTGGTAGCGCTACAAGTCCAACATCATTAGTGGCTGCTGCCACCCCATTGACCGTACGTGATGAACCAGTCTTGTGCGCGACAACGGTCCCATCAGGGAGCATTCCTTTGATACGATTGAGACCCGTCGGTGTCTCTGTCATGAATTGCAGTAGTAACGCCTGACTGGTCTCTGAAAGTCCTTTCCCCTCATGTAATGCACGTAACAACATAACCGCAGCATCAGGCGTTGCATAGTTCTGGTATTGTATGGCGTGGTCCTGGCCAAGTTCTTTCTCTGTATTGGCAACTACAATGTCGTTGACGCCGAGGTCTCGCAAATACGCTGTCACAACCTCTGGCCCACCAACTAACCGCAAGAGCACATCAGATGCTGTACCATCACTTTCAGAGACTGCATATCTCAGTAATTCCGCCACGCTCAGTTCAACCCCTTGTGGGTACTCATCACGAATCGGGCTGTGCTGCAGGTCTGAGATAAAATCGTTTGGTTCCACACGCACCTGCTGATCCAACGCTAATATTCCTTGATCGACCTGAGCAAGGACAGCCATTCCAATGGGGAATTTGTACACGCTTTGCATGGGAAATCGTTCATCACTGTCGAGGGTAACAGAATCTCCCGTTTCCAATACAGTCGCGGCGACTCCAACACGCCCTTGAGCAGTGGTAACGATTTGCTCAATCTGATCGTGCAATTCGCTGTTGGCTATGGTTGCTGCTGGTGACATTGTGGGATGAGGTTCGTCAGGGGATGCTGTCAGTGATGGCGTTATCTCCGGTTGATCGTTCGATGCGATGACTGCTGTGGGTGCTATCGTTGGATTAGGTTCTACACTATCGCTCTGGTTAGTGCTCATACAACCAGTGGTCAGTAGCAAGAAACAGGCTACACAAAACCACATTTTGGCACTTATTGTCTGAATCATGTGTTGTAATCAGGAAAAGTCTCTATCAGGTATCCTGTTTGCTTTCTGGATTATAAATGAATATCTCTATCTCTTTAATACTTGGAGCGTATCCGTTAGCTGTGTCAATGGTCAATGTGGGAACATCCATCATTGGTGGTTGGTAGGTGGCAATGAGTTGTTCTGGTACCTCCTCGATTGTTTGCATTGGGCTATCTCCATGAAAATAAGCCCTCTGCGGATCTGCTACGCTACGTTGAATAAAGCGCGATCTGGCCAGGGCAGGATCGATGGAGCAGAGTATCAATCGTATTTGAGCAATCCTTTGCAATGGCTCAAGCTGTGGTACCCACAATTTATGCTGGAAGGCCGCCTCAGCCACGAGCGTGATGCGCTTACTCAATAGGAATGCAAGTGTATCGAAGAAGACGTTAAAGACATACGTCTGTGCAGCGCTCTTCTGTATCTCCGTGTTTTTAATCGTGTTCACAAAGCCTTCTTTGATTTCATCACGAGATATCACGGGGCATCTGATTTCACGAGCTAAAGTATGAGCAAGAGTCGTTTTGCCTGAGCCAGGACGCCCGGTAACCACAATCAAAGTCGGTGTTTCACACTCGTTTAGTTCTGTCATAGTATTCAGGTATCCAACAGCTTGCCACCGAAGGCAATCCGGCCCTTCGCGGGAGGGAGGTAAAGGACATGCACGTTTTCCGATGGACGACGCAAACCTGCTGCGACCACCTGCGCTATCCGAAGCGCCTCTGCCTTACGTTCGTCCATGCTGGGCAGATCGGATTTGAGGACCTCTACAAAGGTGGATTGCACGTTTGGCGCAATCTCGGCCCGATTTTCCGCATACATATCCATCGGTATGAATTCGACCTTTATCCAGGTACCACCCTTCCCAGAGCCAAACAGATCCCCCAATTCGTCGGCCAGTGATTGAACCTGCTGCTTGTCAGGATACTCTGACTCATCGTGGGTTACGAGCTTTATGGTCACGATTGGCATACAGATTTCCTCTGTCTCAAAGTGGTCATATGTACCTGATTTTTTACTCATGGTCTTTGATGTGCCTAACTATACCCTAGCCATATGCTATCGTCAATCAAGTGTACACGTGGCGAATTGTTTGTACAAACACTCAAGTACGTTTGTTATCCGGCATTGATATGCGCCATTCGATCAAGTACCTCCTGTGCGTGCCGCGCAACATCAACATCACTATCTTTCGCCAGTTGATGGATACGAGGGAGGTTGTCCATCAAGCACGTGAGAACACCCTGAGACGCGGCAATCTCTTCCGCAGCCATCTCCGCCACAGAACGTGCAAAAATCTCATCAAAGTTTTCCCCAAGCCATTGCCATCTTGCTTCGATCTGTGTGGGATCAGATGCCGCACTTTCCGCCAGTGCTTCGAGCAGTCGAGCTACCTGAGCACGATCAGGTAGTGATGTGTTTGCAAGTATCTGCAAAATGAAGGGTATCGCTGCTACAGTTGCAGAATAAAGAGTACCCTGTGGCAGATGGAACCAAAGAGATGCCACAGTGCATTTTCTCGATACACATCGCTTGTCGAGGTTAACCGACGAAGATCCTGCGGAACATCGTATGCAGACCCATACGCATGTTTCAGCGTTTGCCACGGGATATCATCAAGGACAGCAATATCCATCAGGAAATCCGGTTCAGTGAGCGCTTCACGGAATTCGTTTTCGTCATATGATGTACCTTGCCACCTGGGATCGTTGAAAGCAAGCAAATCTGTCTTTGATTGGACGAGTTGGTGTGCATCACCTTGGTGTAATCGAGCAATCGGTTCGATCTCTTCGCTGGTTTCCTCAAGACATGACACACCAATAAAGGTCCGATCATAGCGTTGTTCGTTTCCAGCCGCAAGCTGGTAAGCAATTTCAGGGTGTGATGTGGCAGAGACATGTGGTTCTTCACAAATCCAACCCTCGCCATCTGCATAGATTAAAACCGCCAGAAATTGAGTTTTGATATCGAAATCATTCATGGTCGATAACTTAATATTTGCTACTAATCCCCACACTACCATAGGATAGTCAACGCAATCCCCATACCGACTACAAAAATGATTCCTAACACGCCTAAGATACGTTCCACGAGGAGCGCAGCATCCGATGGTTCAACGTTCTTGTACTTCCATCCCTCAGTGATATGCCATATTTCTTTTGGCCATATGATCATAGAAACACTCATAAGGGACAAGAACGCCAGTCCCAAAAAGTAAGTGAGTCCATCTTTCTATCACCTCATAGATATGTGTTTATATTTTTTCTTCCTCTATACATACGCATGCTCTGCGATTAAGTTGCAGATATATTGCTGCTACTCGCTGTTTTCCCAAATAGTATTCAGCTTCTTCATGCGTTAAGAAACAACAGGCGCTTCTGCCATACATCTTTTGCAGATGGGCCGATCCAGATCAGATGTGTGTCAGAGGGCACCTCGTAGAGTTCCGCCGTCGTAACTTCGGCAGCAACCCGCATGGCGTTTTTGGGTAGCACAGTTTTATCGTTTGGGGAGTACAGCACCAACGTGGGGGTTATTATTTCTTCCAGGTTATCTACCACATGCTCAATGTCGTTCATAAAGCCAGTTCCCGACTGCGATGTCTCGATCATGCGTTGGATAAAGCGCATGTCTTCCTGACTCATGCGCTGGAGCACCTGATCGATATCCAGAATAGTTAATTCCTGCAGCATCATGCGTACCATGGGTTTAGGTGCAAGCTTCAACATCAGTTTGGTCATTCGCCAGGTAGCTCTTTCAAAGCGTCCAAATAGCAAACGAGCACGCTTTTTTAACCCTTCATCCCATGGCGTAGCCATCGCTGCTTCGAGGATAAGTTTGCGAAGCTTGTCTGGGTGGCGCTGGGCAAACGCCAATGCAGTTGGACCTGCGGCAGAAATCCCAATGACATCGGCTACAGATATGTGCAGCGTATCGAGCAGCGCCACGAGTGAGTCTGCCGCATCCTGTGCCGTTCTCCCTAGCTCAGGTGGCGTGGCATCGTAGCCTGGACGCGAGGGTGTGAGCACCGCAAAGCCATGGTCTACCAACCGCTCATGCGAGAAGCGACTATCGCGGCTACAGTGGCCCCCATTCAAAACGATGACGGTTGGTCCATTACCTTCCAGCCGATACTCGATAGGTCCCTTTACAGTTTTTGCAATATGTTGTGACATGTTTTGGATAATCTCTTTCAGAAAAAGCAATGAGAGGTTGAAATCACCATAGAGACTCATTATCGCACACCTAAGCACAAAGCTATTCACGTTGATCGGCACCGATTGGCAGTAAAACCATCGGGCGTCGTGGACCAGTGTTCCTATCACGCTACCCAAACCACCATACGAAACCATCATCGTGCAATAAGGAAGGATTGCAGACCGAGGGATGTACTGGACAATCTGGATGGAGGTTGCCCAGCGAAGGCAATGGAGGTTGCCCAGCGAAGGCAGTGGTGTGGCCAGCAGCTACGTATGCCCACGCAATTGGGACCAATGGTTCAAAGTGGCCCCTAACTCCCGCAAAACTGAACAACATTCGCATAGCGTGACCCTTCTAATATTCAAGCGTGTGATTGTGCAGTGGTACTTTACTCATAGACCTGGCCACAAATAATAAAACCTTTGCATTCCTCCCAGGAAACGTAAGGTATTTCAAACTGAGGACGCGGGATATCTTCAGGATTCGCACCCTGAATTGATCCATCGTCTGCGAGCAGCGCTACGGTTCCTGGAACAAATTCACGTCCAGATGTAGCACCAGGCTCCCATCCGCCGAATGAGCCTGCCATTGCACATTCGAGATAACCTACTGGGTCAAAGTTATACCATCTTGAGCGACGCGGGGAGTCAACACCAAAATGGCGGTATTTATTCGCGAGGATGCGGTTTTCTGCCATTTCGCGAAGATCAACGATTTGCCGTATCACGGTTGCGCGCCATCCCGAGAAACCAACCTCCTTGTATGGCAATTGATCGTATTGTTGACACCAGCCTTCATCGAACTCGTGAGGTTCGATCACAAAAGATTGTACAATCAAATGATAGAAGTCGTTGAGCGAAAGAGCTTCGGCATCTGCGAATGGCTCGGCGGCGCGGAGAAGCGCCAACAAATAGTGTTCAAGTGATCGGCCATCGAATCGATGGTCATGAGTAAGTGTCTCGATGGCGAGATACAGATCGCGATTTGTGCGTAGATCAGGCAACGTACTCTTCCTTACTTCTAGCAGATAGTTTGTAGGTAGTGTTAACAGTGTGCCACTATGCTGTGATGATAAATATCACTCCGACATGCGATGTTTCAGTCTCCACGATACCGACAGATCGTGATTATCTCCGAGCTATTCGCCGACACGGGCATGCCTGTCCAATCACCATACTGCGACACTATCGTCAAGCCATGCGCGTTGAGTCGCTGATTGAGTAGTTCGACGGCAGTATAGCGAAGCCTCGTGCGCGAGATGCGTACCTCGTCGGTCCCCTCCGTGGTGTGCCGCACCTGCACATCATCAATTGCTGTCACAGGATCGAAAGTCGACGCAACATCAACAGCAACAAAGCGGCCCTGTTTATCATGAAAGGATCGCCAACGCGTAAAGTCAGCAGATGCACCATAGTTCTTCCCTTGCAAATTGCGCGTCTCAAAGGCCAGGGTCCCACCTTCTTCCAGATGCGCTACCGCACACGACAGAAAGGCATCCTGATCCGCATCGATGAGCAAGTGTTGAAAGGCATGCCCCGTCATCAGAATAAACTGGAAGCGTTGTCCCAAATCCATAGTGCGACAATCGGCCTCAACCCAGGTAATCGGCAGGTGGTTGGCCAGTACACGGGCGCGGGACAGCATCTCCCGGGTGGTATCGGTGCCTACAACCGAGAGACCAGCCTCCGCAATCGCACGAGTCAAACGTCCGGTGCCACATGCGACATCCAGCACCGGACCGCCAATGGTCTGGGCAAGTTCAAGGTAAAAGGTATCGGCGGCATTCCAGACGTTTTCGGCATCATACAATTCTGCATCGGTATATTCAGGGTATTTCCCATCAATCAACGTGGATTCCTCTCATAAGCGAATCATCTTCTTCAGGTTCTGTCATTCTATCACAGCGATACACGATGGACACGCGTCGTTGGACGGATTGGGAAGTTGGTAAAACTTCTATCGAAAGGCCGATAACACACACCATCTCACCCTATATTTTAAGCTGCGTGTTGTACAGATTCGCATAAGTGCCGCCCTGTAGAATCAATGACTCATGTGTACCCTGTTCAGCAATCCCATTATCACTAAGGACCAGGATTCTCTCTGCATTTCTGACCGTTGATAATCGATGGGCGATGACGAGGGTGGTGCGGTTGTAAGCCAATCTTTCCAGAGACTCTTGAACCGCCTTTTCACTCTCGTTGTCCAGCGAACTGGTGGCTTCATCGAAAATAAGAATGGGTGGATTTTTGAGAAACACGCGTGCAATGCTTAGTCGTTGCTTTTGCCCACCCGAGAGCTTGACACCACGCTGGCCGATATCTGTCTCGTATCCAGCGGGTAACGTCATGATGAAGTCGTGAGCATTCGCCTGTTTAGCCGCTGCAATGATTTCTGGCATTGTGGAGTCACGTTTTCCGTAACGAATATTGTCTGCGACAGTTCCTGCAAACAGATAGACATCCTGCTGCACGATCCCAATGTTTTGCCTTAAGGAGTGCAGACGAATGTCTTGAATGTTCTGACCATCGAGCAGTATGGCTCCCTTGTTGACTTCGTAAAAACGTGGAATGAGTGAGCACAGAGTCGTTTTGCCCACGCCAGATGGCCCCACCAAAGCAACATACTCACCTGCATTGATAGTGAGCGAGAGATTCTCAAGCACGTAATCATGGTCATTCCGATACTTAAAACTCACATTCTGAAATACGATATTCCCCTGAACATGTGTCAGGTCAATGGCGTTTGGCACGTCCTGGATGTCCGGCTCTACTTCGAGGATATCCATAAACCGATCAAACCCGGTGATGCCTTCCTGATAGAGCCTGGCGAAGTTCAGTGCCGTACGAATTGGCTCGATAAGCAGGCCAATATAGAGGAGATAGGTCACCAGATCGGCCAGATCGAGCGTGCCCTGTACAATGCTGGCACCACCAAAAACAACTACCACAACCGTAAAAAGTTGGGTAAATGCAATAAGGCCGTTGGAGAGGTACGCTTCACTTTTATAACCTGCGCTGCGGCTCTCCACAAAACGACTGTTTTCACGGGCAAACTTCTTTGTTTCCATCTCGTCGTTCGTAAATGACTTGACAACGCGGATGCCTGCAAGTGTGTCTTCCACCTGCGCGTTAATATCACCGATGCGATCTTTACTTATCCTGAGAGCGATATTCATCTTCCGGTTGAAGTAAAATGCATAGACCGCCATGATCGGCAAAAACGCAAAGACGATCAGCGTCAGCGGAACATTGATGGTCAGCAGGATAAAGAACGTACCAAAGAACTTGATGAATGAAATAACGATGTCCTCGGGCCCATGATGATACAGTTCGCCAAGCGCAAACGTATCGTTGGTGATGTGGTTCATCAACTGTCCGGTTTTGCGATCATCATAAAAACCAAACGACAGCTTCTGGTAATGCTCGAACAGTTCGGTCCGCATATCGCGTTCCATGAATGCGCCCATCATGTGGCCCCGGTAGTCAACAAACATATTGCAGAGCGTATGCACGACAATGAGCGCAACCATGATCGCGCCCACGGTATAGATCTGGCTCAAGGCATCCGGTGCGCCTTCTTCCAGAATATTCTTGGTGATGTATCTTGCACATAAAGGGAGAACCAGGGTAATGGCCGCTACCACAAAGGCACAGGCTACATCTGCAACGAGTAAGCCCAGATAGGGTTTATAGTAAGAAAAAAACTTCTTGCTTCGAGACGTCACACATATGCTCCTTACATAGTCAAAAAAACGCCAAACGGCCACAGGGCTTCCTGTGACCGTACGAATGACGACCACAGATATGTCTCCACAGCCGCCCAAATCGGCGGCCATGGTAATCCTGTGGACGTAAAAACACGATAGCCACAGGGCTGAGATGCACCTGTGGCCACTTTAATTGTGTATACACGCTGCGACAAGAACGTCAACAAGCAAAACGGATGAAGCAGATAAAACAGACGGTTATATTACCTGTCTATTTATCGTATTATCCAATCCAATAGAGCCTTAGCCATAGCTGAACTATAAGCTGTGCATTAGTGGAAATTACGTTCGTTACCGCAAGCGATGGAGTTGTTGGTTACCAAGCGCACTTACAGCAGGCGCTCACCCAAGATGGTGAGAAGTCCAAAATTGTAAGTTGGTGTCGTCATAGTGTCTCCTTTCTCGGGTTATACAATAATGTGGCTACTAGCATATCATGTCCACAACACCAGATCAAGTGCGACAAAAGTATGACAGCCGAGTATGATCTTGACTTACAGGATAAATGTCGCGACGGTACTGGTTTTTTGTCCCTGAGAAGTGCGAGCTTTGAGTGCTACAATACAAAAGACCGTGTCCAGAGTTGAAAGACTATACAAACCGAATACAGAATGATGGGACTAGCGATTGTCTTGGGGGCATTGATGTTGGCTTACTATCCCTTGATGTATCCGGCCACTCAACCTATACTATACTGGGCTGATTGCTTTGGGAGTGCTGACTTCAAAATGTTTAATCCAACAGCGACGTAAAGTACAACATATATTACAGGAGAATCAACATGGCCGTTGAGCACAAACGATTGGGAAAACATGGTGTTCTGGTAAGCAACTTATGTTTGGGAACCATGAACTTTGGCTGGCATACGTCCGAAGAGGATAGTTTTACGATTATGGATCGGGCGCTTGAATTGGGAATCAACTTCTTTGATACCGCCGATGTATATGGCTGGGAAGTAGAGCATGGTCATACAGAAGAGATCATCGGGCGCTGGTTGGCACAAGGTGGCGGGCGACGTGATGCGGTTGTACTGGCGACCAAAGTCTATAACCCGGTTACACGCCAGGCCAACAAAGCCGAGCCCAACAGTGATGGACGAAATTTATCGGCGGTGAAAATCCACAAACATTGTCGTAATAGCCTGAAACGGCTCCAAACTGACTGGATTGATTTGTACCAGATGCACCATATCGACCATGAGTGCCCCTGGGATGAAACGTGGCAGGCTTTTGACAGTCTCGTTAAACAGGGCAAGGTCGTCTATGTCGGTTCCAGCAATTTTGCTGGCTGGGATATTGCCACAGCCTGTCAGGAAGCATCAAAGCGAGGGTTGACCGGATTGGTTAGCGAACAAAGCATCTATCATCTAGATAATCGCACCGTTGAGTTAGAGGTTGTTCCGGCTTGTCGCCATTATGGTTTAGGGCTTATTCCCTGGAGTCCCTTGGGTGGGGGCTTATTAGGTGGGGCATTAGCAAAGTTAGAGAGTGGTCGTCGGGCAAATACAGAGTTTATGCAAAGAATAGAAGAGAAACGACCACAGCTCGAACAATACGAAGCTCTTTGTAAAGAACTTGGTGAGCCACCGGCTGCAGTAGCTTTGGCCTGGCTATTGCATAACTCCGTTGTCACGGCCCCTATCATTGGCCCGCGCACTATGGAACAACTTGAGGATGCAGTTCGGGCAACTGAAATTACGTTGGAAGAAGCTGTGTTGCAGAAATTGGATGAGATATTCCCTGGTCCCGGCGGCGAAGCACCTATGGCTTATGCATGGTAATGCGGTTGGTATTGCGCTTGTCAACTAACATGGGCCTGTAAGTACCGATGTGAACAGAAAACCAGAAAAGAGACTGGTCAATCTCCAACTAACCAGTCTCTAAACGTCTTACCTTTGCTCATCAATCTTTGCTTAAAATGAATGATTACATTTGGACTATGCGAATGAAATGAGCCAGTAAAGAGCTGAAACGGCATCCGTAAAACTACTACAATATAGCAATTGCATCCAGCGGTGTATAATAATTGACGCCTAAAATCTTCACACATACCCAATCACAAAGCATAGCGTACATTTTTGCGTACCACTCACCCGCCCAACAACGCAGCAAACAAGTGCTGACCCTTCGCCTGTAGGTCACTCACCCCTGCCCCAAACGCCAGCACTGCTCCATCACTCCATGCTCCACTAATTGGCAATAGAATCAATTCGGTCAATTGCTTTGTAATTTCAACTTGTTTGTTAAGTTCTGAACCATAGAACTACCTGACGAGGGCCTGAAGCTCTGGTTCATATTCGACCAGATACTCCAATACGTACTTCTCACCTTGATAGCACATCTGCCGAATGCCAAAGTAGCTCTGGAGCAACCAATAAACGTTCGTATTGAGCAAAAGCTGGCAGAGCAGCGGTTCGCTTTCAAGCCGTCCCCGTATCTTATCCAGCACATGCCGATGCCCATGTCGCATGAACGCTACGTCATGCTCTGAATATGGAACAGGTGCTGCTTTTTGCAACCGTTCAAGGAGCACGGCAACCATACTATCTTTATCATAGATAAGCCGCCCATCAAGCAAAGCTGCTTCAAATCCCAACAAGGTTTCTTGGTCACGCAGGTGGTTGAGCGCACAAAGATTCAAGTCAACTGGCACACCATCAACATAAAAGTGCGGGCTTTCGACAGCCGTGTCTAAGCCATTATGGAGGACGAACAGATCAAGTCACCTGTTGTAAAGTTACCGCGATAGTGTGCTGAACCATATTCGAACAGCCCCACGACCTGTGGATGTTGCTGCAGTTTTTCGACTAATGCCGTAATGGATTTCATTTATAGCCAATGCTCCTGTGAGGGATTACCTCTTTGGTAATGGTCACCCATGCTGGCCGCTCAGTGCTCAATAGAAGTCCAGCCAACACTTTCCCGCCACATGATCGCTTCAAAGGCATCCGCACGTACGCCCCACGCCCGAAGTTCGTCTGCCATCTGCGCCAGGCTCGTTTCCGTTGCCCATCCCTGTTCGATAGCAACTGGATAAAACGCAGGGCTTTGGAGGCGGGTAATGTGTGCTTGCACTGATGCAGCGATCTCATCAGCCGATCCACGACTGATGCAACTTGCTGCACTACTTGTCGTTGTACATCCAGCCTGTACCAGAAGGCTACGTTGTTGGCGGGCATAGGTAGGGCTGGCGCCGTTAAACGCAGCAACCCTGAGCGAAAGATCCCGAAACGCATCAAGGACAGGAGTTGCTGGTTCAAGAAACCAAACACTGTAGTCGGTATCACGCACACCGATCACACCCCCAGGCTTGAGCACACGCACACATTCACGAAGAGCATCAAGTGGATTTGGCAAGTGATACATCACAGCATGCACAAACACAGCGTCAAATGACGCATCGGGAAATGGTAGGGGATTGATGGGAGCAACCTCAAACTGCACATTAGTAACACCCTGTTCCTGAGCAAGCGCAGAAGCACGCTCGATCTGTATAGGTTCAATATCGATCCCCACAACCTCACCTGGTGCAACCGCACTTGCAAGACCAAGTGTAATGGAACCAGGACCACACCCACAATCAAGGAGCCGCATCCCTGGCGACAGATGAGGTAGGAAAAACGCACCGTGGATAGCAGGACTTCGCAAACTCATCCACCGATGCGTAGCATTACTATACCCAAGACTGTACTGCGGTGATCGCGGTGTTTTAGTATCAGATGAGACATCACGTGGCATTCACATCCTCCAATTGGCTGAACATACTGTATCTCGAACAGGAGTGTACCACGCTATGATTAGACAAAACATTTTGACCCAGCATCAAAGGTCGTTGGAAGCATGCGACATACTGTCGTGTTTACGTCTCTTCAAACTCTGCCCGCGATCGCGACTCAAGGACCAGAAGGGGTCATTACCCTCCATTTCAGGAGGTCTAGACGATTCTGACAATCCACACCAGGCATACAGACGTCTTGCCACCGTGTTCACCAGACTGGGCTCAGCCCACACAAGTTCGCATGCAGCACTGTATTCAAATGCCTTGTCAATCACTGCATTGAGCGCTATGGTTGCAATGCCCTTCCCTGCACTTCTACAAATAGCTTAATATCAAGACCTGCATACGCACCAACAAGATCGAAATGGATTTCTCCACACCGCTGCCCCTTTTCATCCGGCACAATAAAGTGATGAAACTGCGGATCGGCGCCTCGCTGATCGTGCCCTTTGTTAATGGACTCTTCGGTCATACCAACACCATTCGGGAAACCAACCCACTACATCACCCGACTATCGTTCCAAATATCTCGCAGGAATGGTAGATCATCAGCGCTGGTTGGCTTCAAGGTGATACTGGTCATTTAATTCTCCTCTTTTGTTTCTCTCAAGCGCATATCGCACCTGGATCTCGGTCTGCCCAGTCACTGGATTTATTTCAGACCACTGATCGACCAGAGTCATACCCACCTTCTCCATCACTCGTACAGAGGCGCGGTTGCTGCTGGCACATTCACCGTACAACACAGTAGCGTCAATCGTTTCAAACATGTAATCAATAGTCACTTGCAATATCTAAATCATATAGCCCTGCCCCCACGCCAATGGCAGTAGCGCATAGCCAAAATCATAATCACCGCACATACGATCGCTCGGTCGCCCCCACCCAAGCCAGCCAATAACCTGTGCCGAATCGCGTTGGACAATTGCCAGATTGTAGGCTTGGCGCGGTTGCAACTGATTATGATAAATAGCCTGTCGCACCACTCTTGAGCCGCAAGTTCACTCGTAAGTCGCAGTCACGATTGATAACGTGTGACCACTGATTTCTGATTCAGCGCATAGATTGCTGGATAGTCATCATCAATCAGGTCGCGCAGCAGGAGCCGCCTTGTGCGAAGTTCAAACATCTTTAAGCTCCTACCACCTCACTACGAACTACCAAGTTTCGACCTGACATTGCAGATCTGGCGCACTATCAAGCATCACGTGCATCCGTCTTGTTACGCGGTTTTCTCAATTCGGTTGAATGCCGTAAGTTTCAAGAGCTTCTCCAGTGTGATAACCCCTGACCATTCCAATCGCGCTTTCTTCCAATCATCTGGATATGCGTCACCCCAGGTCCAAGTCGGTGTCCATGAACCATCTTTGCTCTGTGAGGCTATCTCATAATCCAGATTTGCGTCGACGGCCTCTTCGAGACCATCCATAAATGGTGAGTCAGGACTCTGCACAACTTGTAACGGCCGAAGGCTATATCCCTTCCACTGTGTGGGATCGCAGGCAACAGTTTCCTTGATGAGTTCTGTTAGTTTGTGCCGGACTTGTTCTCGGACCGTTTGAGGGAGGTTTCTTGTTTGTAGCAGGCGCAAACAGCAAAGAAGTTCGTGCATCTCGATGGTGTCCAAGTCAGACAAGTGGACCATCACTCGATCAGATACCAAACTAACAATCTCAGCGGAGACATGTTCCGGAAAGTCATACAGATAACCGAGAATCTCTGCTGTTGGGTTTAGAGAAAAGCTGTTAAACGTATCCTCACGTCCAGCCTGATTCCACCACGGTGCATGGGGACTTGCATCTGCCGATGTCGGTATAATCCGCCAGTGTCTACGCGCTCTATCCAGCGTCCTGAGCAAGTAAGAGACAGCCTGTGCGACCATGCTATCATCCGGTTTTGCGGCAATGGTTCGGAATATCTGGAAGGCGATTGAGGTACAGAGTGCTGAACTTTCTGTTGCCCGAAGATCAGGTTCAAGCGCATGCCCAAATCCACCATCGGGATTCTGATACCTTCGGAGAACAGACAGCACCGATTCAGTGGATGCCTCACTAAAATAGAAGCGCCACAGCGCTACATCAAGTGGTCTGGCATTCGCTTCAATGAAACACTGAGCCGTGACAAACGACTCCTTCCTGAGCATTATTGTCATCTCATTCTCCTTCCACACAACGCCCGCAGATCAGCAGTGCGTGAATATGTTTGATTATTTTATTCAATGAACGTTATCTTTTGTTAGGACGAGTATAGCTGTTTTGCAAGAAAAAGGGCTATCATCTAAAAAGGCATGGTCGATTGCCCTCCTCATTAGAGATATCCTTTCACTCTGCACAGGCCACAACCTCGACCTCGACTAACCAGTCTGGTGATACCAGACCTGCAACAAATAGAGTTGTAATGGCTGGTCGAACACCATCTAACAACTCCTTGCGTACTTCCACCAGTATATCCATATCCTCACGCCGCACCAGGAAAAAGGACATTTTGACAATGTCAGACAGAGTCATATCTGCTTCACGCAAAACAGCTTCAACATTCAAAATGGCTTGTTTACATTGACCATAAAAATCAGCTGGGAGCACCCCGTCTTCTGATACCCCAACCTGACCAGAGATGTGTAACACTCTGGCTCCAGCACAGGTTTCTACCCCATAGACATAAATGCCATGATAAGGGTCGTTCACAGGAAAAGGGTCTGTCGAGTTGAGATAGACATCATTTCTCCTTTGCGGTAATCCATCAAACGAAAAGTTAGCTATGATTTCGTAGAGCTTGTAGGGAGCGGACAGAACGTCTTTCTCGAACGTTCGCTTTACTAAATCAACAGATTTACTACTCATCTCAAACGCCATCAATCTCTTTCAAAATGGAGCGGTTTCCTCCTGAGAGTCCTGACAACCCCATTCACCTAACGCTCACAACCTTTCGGATTAACCGACTACTTCTATATAGTCGGCGTGTGACGGGATTGCTATGCAGTGATTGAAAGATCTCAGTCATCATGATCAACCATTCTTTGGATTTCATCGTGGCAGTTGCCGCACCATTTCTCTTCCCACTCATACCCTATTATTACATTTCCACATCTATCACAATGCTTGACTAGAGAATAAGAATTACACTCTTTGCTAGAACAAACGCCAGTAAATTCTCCATCCACCAGCCTCGGTCAACACAGTTTTAAGATGAGCACGTAACCCGGATGCCTGCTCAGGACACCGTTCAATGCCAGCCTGTGCCAAGGCTACCGCCTTTTTGTGCTCTTTGGTTACCAGTGCAATACGCGAAAAATGTAGAAAGTTGCGTGCATGGCGACTGCCGATGGTCTTGTCTGCCCATCCGCATGCACTGCCCCCATCCTGACCAAACTCCTGCGCCATTGCCGTCCAATCGCAAACCATTTCAAAGAGATCAACATCAGACATATCATTGGAATCAGCGTGAAACTCTGGATGGTGGCGATTCGTCGTCACATGATGCTGGATGGCGGCCTGCACCTGCTCTTCCACTCCTGCAGGATACGTGAATGGCTGTCCATAGAATTGGTAATGATAATATTCGGTCAGCCAAATACATGGAATGCGTTCTTCTGGACCAAATTTCGACGTGTCATGCATTCTTCCACGTTTGTTTAGTGCATACGTGTATTGGTAACGTCTGCCATCACAGCGAGGCACCGCCGCACTCGTTCGATGTGTTCCTTGGTGCGACGTTTGTAAAACGCAACCATTGCGGGTGTTGGTTCAGCATCCATCATTGAGTTCCAATCGAGACAAAGCAAATATTGAATAATGTTATTCTATTACCCATGTTCCTGCTCAGACAACCACTGTAACATGCGAAGATACAGCGCAACCACATCGGTATCACCACAATCTCTGATATACTTATCGAACCCTGGTGACGCGTTGATTTCAATACACCATAGCTGGCCATCCGCATCCTCTGCAATATCAATTCCGGCATAGCGAATGCCTCGTTTTTCCAGACCCAACTGTGCGAACTGTTCGATTTTCGATAACATCTGTGGGTCAGCAACCTGCTCTGCTTTAGCCCCACTCCAGTGCAGAGGACTCAGATTACCCGTATATTCTGCCTGTGAAGTTGATTTCAAATAGGCAAACACGAGTGAGCCATTGAACATCACCGCCCGATATTCATTGGCAATAGTGATATATTCCTGAACGAGGGCTACGTAATCATAGTCTTTCGATTGCTTATCAAAGATAGTCTCGATCTTGTCAGCGGCCTCTTGCTTGTTATTGACAAGAAACACATTTGAGCCGTGAGAACCACGATTGCGCTTCAGCACCAACGGATACGAGAATGTATCTGCTATTTCCTGAACAACCGCCTGTGTTGAGTTAAAGCGTACATACCGCTGATACTGCTCAGCCACCTGCGGGTCCAGAAACGAAATGGTACGAGGCATGGTCATATACTTTGACAGAGCAACATAGGTGTATTCCTTGTCCTCGCATAGCCGTGCGACAGCCTGTGAATTAATGGGTGTCGTCCAGTTTGAGAAGAGCGCTGGCATGTTTCCTGGGTGTACCAGTACCAGATTCCCGTCACTGTGCAAAATCTCGTAGCGAATATTCAGCGAATGACAAGCCTGAATAAGTGATTGGATGTTTGAATTCATATGTTTTGAAAGTTATCTACATAATGGACATGTACAGAGTATAGCAGAAGACCTAACATGCTTGATCCATCAGAGGGATGATGTGTTGCCCTGTACAAGATTTTTTGTCACATTCCTCTATAGTGCACGCTCATAAGTTCCTTAAGTTGTGTGCATGTGAGGAAACCTTCCCCTGATCCTGCTACGCCAATTTTATACGAAGCAAAGAGAGTGGCCGCCCGCAGTGACCGTAGTGGGTCTTTGATAAGGAGGTAGCCATGCAGAAAGGCCGCAAACAGAGCATCACCCGCGCCACCAGTCTGAACAATTGGGCACGTCACGACAACGGGGATGTGCATGTGCAGGGAAGGCTCACGGACTGACAGGTAGGCATCACAAGACCCAAGACCAATAACAATAATGTCTGCGGGATATTGATGAAAGAGAGTGGCGGTCCACTCATCTAGTGGTATTTCCAACAGTTCACCACTCATGAACAGCATGTTGGCATGTTGTAAAAATGGTAGATTGTACAGATCAGAGAGATCAGTTACGATGATTTTCTGGTTGCTTTGTGCAATAGGCAGGAGTGTTTTGTTGTAGGTGATATTGGTCAGGACTACCAGATCGCTGTCTTCAATCGCCTGTCGAAAGAAGTCAGGAGGATAGGTACACTCAGTAATGTCTTTTAAGTCAGTCATGGCCATCCGCTTCCCGGTCCTATCGTATAACACCGTCGATTGTGCAGTTGCCTGAGCAAGATCCAGAACATAAGACGTGTCTATGTGGTGATGTTGCAAATGCTCTTTGATGATTTGCCCGTTGATGTCATTGCCAATAATCGAAGCCAGTTTTACGGTATTGCCAAGAACAGAAAGTGCTTTGGCAATATTATAGCCCACGGCAGACACATTGCTTGTTATCCCAAATGTGGAGTTGGTGCATAAGCTGTTGGGAAACTATCAACCTTAACGGTCGTTTCAATATTAACATTGCCGACGACGGTAATGGTAGCCATGGCGAACTCCTCTGCTCTTGGTGTGTGTGAACACATAGTGGCAATTCAAATCCAACATTTGGATTATATCAAGCACTAATAGCTAGTTGAAGCACATGTTAGGTATCGGATGCTAGTTTATGAAACGTTGCTACCACATATTTGCTGTAGATTATCCCTAGTATGCTGTTATATTCTCCATTATCAAAGCTGGGGCCCCTCGATACTAACTCTATCAATTCATTTGCCTCAGGGAGTGCGGAAAGGAGACCATTCGTGTAAGCAGAAAAGACACGCTGAGCAGTCAATTGTTCCAGATAAGCATCTTCATACTCAGATATCATGTCATTTAAATCACATACAAGACAAATAATAGCCTCTTCCCTAATCAGTTGTTGATCAATGTCAGTTTGATAGGTTTCATCAACGAAAACGCCTAAAAAGTCATATGGATTAAATTGTGTATCAATATAGACCGTTTCATTGTTGCTAATACCACCACCTCTGATGATATGATAGTACAACAGCAGTATTGATGCCATTGCCAGATTGCCCAGAAAATAGTTTTTTTCTCCAATGATCATGTGCTCAACATTCTCTCTATTTGTAGATCTGGTTTTGGGTAAGACCATTGTAATCAATACTCGATGATTCGAACAGGGTTGCCTCGACGTTCTGCTTTAAAGATTATGTACAAGCTCCTCAATCTAAACAGTCTCGAACTCACGAAAAGCGCGTGTGAGTGCTCTAAGACTTTCCGCATCCCAACTATCAGGGCCAGCCGATGCAAGACATTCTCGTAGCTGGGTATGTATTGCTGCTGGTGGAAACACGGGTTTGTGGCCATGTTTTATACGAACGCCATTCATGCATAACCATCCCACCGTGAATTGCAAGTTTGGTAAGTAGTCGCCCCAGTACATGTGCGAAAGCACCCAACAATCACCTCCACAAAGGATGTTGTTCTCATCATATTCATCAAACTCTTCGACAAAAACTGACCAGGCTGTGGGCTGCCCTTCGTTTACAAAGTTTCCAGGATGTTTGGCCCCAACGCCTGATGCCAGCGTATGATGTACTATTGCAATGAAATCACCATCGAGTACAGAACTCTGTTCTACAACCCGACGTTCTACTATATTCCATGCCGATTCTACCGCACGAATGAATGCTTCCTCAGAACAACTCATTGTTTCTTCCAAAAGAAAGAGCGTTTTACCAAGATCATAAATGTTATGAGTCATATGCTTGATCTGAGCCTGTCACTCAATAAGATGGATCATCCTGCTTAGGCAACCGTTGCTTCGTAATTGTGATTAGTCAGACTCTTTGCTTTGTTGACGGAGTTTTACACGGACCATCTCTGTTCCGTCGATACCCCACGGCGCATTCCACTTATGGATGTGTGAAAGGGCCTGGGCAGCACGCATCGCATGGTCAGCCTCCATTGGACCATTAAGACAGAGATTGATGAGTGCATTGTAGGCTGTCTCATCTCCTAACTTAGCCAAAATCCACCAGTGCGTAGCATTATCAAGATGGGAGGTGCTTTCCCAGCGTGCGATATAGTCCTTAACGCGTTCAGATTCGTGTTTGAGTTTGCCACCTCGCGCAAGGAGACCGATTGTGCCTGGGCTTCCGTGGGAACTCTGTTCCGCAGCATCAAGGACATACACCAGGGCATCAGGGTGACGCATGAGGAGTAGTGTTTGTACGAACCAGTACCATGCCGTTGAGGGCAATCCTTGAAGGAGGCGCTCTCCCAGAAGATGACAAAAACGGTCTACCTTTTCATGGGAAGCTACAATATCATGCAACCCCAGCATGACAGACTCTACATTTTTCTGTTGTAGCCATTTGGCAATTTGTGCATCGCCTTCGGGACTCTCGTTCAGAGCAAAAACTCGTGTAGCAGACCGAACACGCGTTTTGGATCCACGTGTGCTTTTCACTATTTCCTTGACATCGGTAGTGAGTTTGGGAACCAGAATGTCGTCGCCTACGTCGAGTGCAGCTTTCAAATTAGACATGGTGACTCCATCAGACGTTGTAAAAACCGGAACATTCAATTTGATACAGTCATTGTACCGAACTCACGTGACATCTGCTGTCACTGGCACTACAGTCAATCCTAATACATGATAGTGCATGAACAGTGCTGTGAAGGACCTTCTCGAACTATGCTATGATCCAAAATCCCGTTCCATTTTGTCGACTGCAAATGATATAAAGCCCTGTGCTGGAAGGAGCACAGAGGCAGCTTGTCCTATACGTCCTGTCTGAGCGTACCCAGAATCGACAAATTGCTGTGTAATCTGAGCAAAATAGTCGGTTGGCATGGTACTGATTACTGCATCTCCTGTATCAAACTCCTCGATAATCACGTCAATGACTGCATTTTCTAAAAGTACTTGATCTGTCCGCTGAATAATGCGTTTATGCGGCAGTTTCGCACAGTGTTCGGCATAATGCAGAATAGTGACATGGTCAAAGTCTGAGCCAAGCAGCAGTACTTTTCCGTCGATTTCGATCAGCTTTGCCAGGGGAGACTCTAGGCCATACCCATAGTTCATGGGGTGATCATGGCAGAGCCATTCAGCCTTGGCTCCAATAGCGACCATGGAGGCACCGGGATTGAGTGAGCGGATCGCGCCGGGCCACGTGCGAATGATCTCAGCCAGAACTCCATGATCTGAGCTGGCGGGCGATTGTTGTGGATCAAAATACGGGATATCGTTGGTTGGCTCAAAGTCGACATAGGCCATCAGTGTGCCTTGATTACCAAGAACTGAAAGCAATGTCGACACAAGCCCTTCGGCTCTGCCTTCGACTGGACCAACTGCACGGAGTGAGGCGTGTACCATAATCGTATCACCGGCATGGATACCAATACATTGGAAATCACACGCTAGCTGTGCTACTGATGTTGTCATATTCAGAGTTTTCTCCTGAAATAGAGTATCAAGTCTCGTCGGACATCGAGCCAATCAGACTATATTAATACCAACATGCTATAGTATGCTTATAATCTCTGAGAAACCGAGCAGCAGGTGGGCAGATACAAACGCTGGTACTAACGGTTTTCATGTTTTATTGGTCCCCTCCATGTTTTTTTCAATTTGTACAAAGAGCAAACCCTCTCAAAAAGAAGCGCAACCAGACTGAGTATGACCATAGAACATCTAAAAAGCAAACAAGGACTTTTGGTTATGAGTCAGTGTTCGCTATGCAAAAATTGCAACACTTCCTTGTTGACCCATTCGGGTTTTACGATTGCCAGGTGATGATCGCCGTCGGGCATGATCGCGGTTACGATGTGTGGTGCCACTGTTGCGAGGCGTTGAAGGGCTTTACGAGCCGAGCACGTGACCTCGTGTTCCCCAACCAGGAAGAGGGTCGGGACTTGGAGCCTCTGCCAGTCTTGATCTGTCAAGACCGTAGGAATAACGAACTTCCTGCGCTTGAAGCATCTTCTCGCCAGAACTTGTTCATCCACCATCTCGTCAACGGTTTCTCGGGTCGCTTCCTTTCGTACCGAGGCAGGGACGAAGCGGATGGGGATGAAGTCGTAGAGCACTGCACGCACTAATAGTCTGAGTGGTGGTCGCAGGACCGTTGCAGCCGGAGCCAATAAAATCAACTTCTCCAGACGTTCAGGATGAGTAAGCGCGTAGAGGCTGGCTTGCCAAGCTCCATAGGAATGGGCCATGAGGTTGATGTGGTTCAGCTCAAGTGCGATGAATAGCTCATCCAGCCATTGTACAAAATCTCCCGGTTTCTTCATTGAACGTGTATAGACACTGCGACCGTTATCAAAGATATGATCCAATGCGTATGTTCGATAGTCTATTGACAGTGCAGTGATTTGACGTATCCAAGCAAGAGAGTTCTCTGAGTCACCTGGTATCAGGACTAATGGAGGTCCATCTTCAGGGCCACTAGCCCGTATAAATGTCACACCAAATGAAGTGCTTACCAGCCTACATTCCGAAGCGATCGGCCAACGTTGTGCCTGCTTATCGTAATAGGTCAGGTATGTTTCCTTTGTCCTTTGGGATCTAAATGGGTGATAGGACTCCTGCATTCTATACCCCTTGTTAACGACTGACATAGTACCCCCTACCTGAACGAAATATAATTTCTCACCTCAAAATCACCGAACGACTGGCTGGTTAACAGCCGCCATAAACTCTCTGATAGACTGGATGACTTTGGCAGACTGCTCTGCGTGTGCGTTATGACCAGCAAGCTCGATAAGCTTCAACTGAGCAATGGGTAATCGATCTGCAAGTATGGCTTGATGTGCCGGTGAAAACAGAAAGTCGTGACGCCCTGCCAAAACCAGGGTAGGCACTTTGATCTCGCTGGGTCGATCCATCACCATCCACCCCATGAGTAATTTACTGAAACCAAAGATGAGTGTCTCGGGGCGCATCTTAACACGGGGACCAAAGAGCACTTCGTGGATCAGATTCAAGAGTTTGGGTTGATAGAAGTCTGCGCTTGTAAACTTCAATACAGATGGAAAAACTTCCCGAGGTGATAGCTGCCCGTTGTAAAAACGGCGCGCCGCTTGCACGGCGGTGGCGCGGTAGCCTCGTTTGGCGAGAATTTCTGGTGCGTTGTGTTGCATCCAGTGTGTGTCGCCACAGGTATCAAACAGGAAGAGATGTGAAAGCCTGTGCGGGTAACGCAGCGCATACTCCAGCGCCACCATCCCGCCGAAAGAATGGCCGAGAACGGCCCATTTGTCAAAGCCAAGCGTTTGTCGTAACTCATCTGCATCCGCAGTCAGGTTTTCCCAGGTCATAGCTGATACATCAGTACCACCTGAGCGGCCATTGTAACGATGATCATAAGAGATGAGAGTGAACTGATCAGCACAAGGTCGCAGGGGCAACAAAGTCGAGTAATCTAAGCCAGGGCCGCCATGCATAAGTACCAGAGGATATCTCTGTCCGATGACTTTCACGAAGAGGGCGCCTTCATCGATATGGTTGTCATTTGCTACTCTCCAAAAAACGGTGTACTGAGTTGCGCCTCACGATATGGCTCCGCACATCTATTTTTTAGTCTATCACGCCAACAGTGCCTAATCAGCAACACATGTGTTATTGGAGAGAAAGGTATCTTCACCTATAGACAGATAGTGGGCAGGAGGGGTAATATAGTGCACACTATAAGCGCCGTTTATCTACATACTCGGGAAGAACTTGTCCCTTGCGTTCTCTTATGAGGCTTTGTCATTCTATTGCTTTATGTTCTTATATCCTGTTATGGTTACTTGAGGTGTCCACACCTCACTGCACGTGCGAGATCCATCAACAATGATGGTTTTGACAACATCGTTTGAGCCAGTGAGCAAGAGATGAGCGATCATACCATTGGGGGTTTCAGGTGGGCATACGCTTACCCATCGCACAATAAGCTGTGCAGTTTTGGAGGCTGGTAGAATGATTTCATCTGAGGATGTTGTGGTTTCAAAATTCAGTTCTGGCATAAAGGGATCTGCTTCATAACGCTTTATCTCATAATTCACTTCCAATGGTTTATTGTTTATGTCAGTGAGGTGCAGTACAGGTGGAGTCTGGAGCGTGCAGTCGGTATCTGTTGTATTTGTGTAGTCAATCCATGTATAGCTAAATCCGGTTGCACCTTCTCGTTCCCATGAACTATCAAGCATGGTTGAAGTACAAGGAGAAATGCGACTTGTGTTATCAAGTGGACTGTAACAAGCCGTCAGGATGACAATGAGAAAAAGACAGAGTACATATAGTGTTTGTATCTTGTTCTTTATCATGACAATTTCAAATTTCTTGGCCTCTGTTTCAGGAGGTTTTTGTGCATTAATATGTCATACCTGTGCTCGTTTTTGCAACTCTTTCAACACATCAGAATCTTCCAAAGGGCGGTAATCTGCGTTATAGCTAATATGTTTAAGTTTGGCTGTGATGCTCCATATCAGATTATGTTCTAGGGTCCCATTGGGATCATAGTGGTAGTACAAAAGGGGAATTATTTTATCGATAGGCATAGCACGGTTGTCACAGGCAACACCTCACAAGACATTGAGCGTGTCATCCCAGTATTTTTTATCATCATCGTTGTCCAGAAAACTAATAAGCGTAGCTAAAATCTTAGGCCACGTTTCGTCATTGATTAAATCTTCAACAAGCGCGGTCTTGCTATCTTCGACATCTTCGTTGTCTAAAGCATCATTGTTGAAAATATAAACGATTTGTTTGCTCATTGATGGACCACATTTAGCTGATTCGCTTTACCCTGACCTTGTTGTGTTGATTTTACATCGTGTTTGCCAACTAGAGCAGCGAGACTTAACGTTTACCAGTAGCATCAAATAACAAAGCTTACGAATAATGTTGCTTGCTCGTTATTTTTTCAGGCATCTTGTAAATGCTTTTGAACTGCTGTATGCAGATAACTGTATTGTTGAGCATTTGTGTCAGCAAACGCCTCTTCACGATTTGAAACTACATTACTATACTCTATTGGATTATCAAATTGGCTTCTGGTAAAATCGACCGGCTCATCATCAATAAGATTATAAAAGTGCCAAATTTCGCCATACTTTGTTTTAAGAATGTCGCCACCTAAGAAATCCTGAACTACCAATGCTGTTACCCCACATTGTCCCAAAGCTGGGTTAGCTTCAGTCCACTTGGAGCTTGATTGCAAACTCCAAACATTTTCAAGGGCATCGATTAAACAAGCTCTACTAACTGATTTCATCTTCAAATCCCTATTATGATGCCTAACGTTTAGCTCATAGCGCTGTATTTACTAGTTGGACACATCTGACGCTGGTGTTTTCCAAGAAAGATGTCTCTAGTATACCTTGCCAGGAACGAAGCAGGTTTACTATGGAGTAGAAATGCTAGTCCGATTAACTTCCAAATATCAGCATTATCCGAAAACCAATTTCACACCTAAAACTGCAATATCAACCAGTTCTAAAGATCGAATTTCGTCTTGTGAGCACCATTTACAATAGTCGGTTGTACCATAAGACTCACTACACAGTTCTCCACCCAGGAAATTAGTATGATAAATAATGCGTATTCCGTGAAAATTGCGTAGTCCTGATTCATCATGAATAGAGTCGACAGTAGCAACCGTTCCAACACATACATGTAAACCGGTTTCCTCCAAAATTTCGCGAACTACAGCGTTTTCAGGATGCTCTCCGAAATCTAAACCGCCGCCAGGAAGTGTCCACTGTCCCTGCCAACGGGGAAGTTCCTTCGAACTTCGGCAAAGCAGCATCTTGCCGTCATTCGATACCAGTCCGTATGCTGACACTCTTGTGTATTGTTCTTTCATTTCACTTATTTCTCTAGGGACATCTAACGACCGAGATTAGGTGCAGTTGATAGCGCTTTGTTAGACCAAGACAGCTTCACCTGCTTCATTCGATATTTTCACAAGCGTTACAATCCACGCTCAGGGCGATAGGATGCATGCGTCATTGAACCGACAAAATCGTTGGGCGCATGTTGGTGGCCAAGCACCTGTCGAACAGCACGAGCCTCACCAATATGGAACCAATAGTGGTAGATACTCCGCTGCAAGACCGTGCCAATATTCTCCTGCGGCGTCCTGCCCTCTACAAGGAGCAGATCAGTGATTCGGTCGCTAGTAAGGCTGTTCAAAAGCGATCTGCAGCGGCAGTAACAGCCTTCCATATATCCCACATCGCCGTGAATGACGGGCTTATAGGTTGGCTATCAGCACCCACGAGGGCAATCAAATCATCACGCTCCGTTTGTCCCTGAGCAGCGATCACATAGAAGTGCTGTTCGTGTTCGGCAAGATGTCCCACGATCCAGCTAAGGCTGTTCATGTTAGGTGGACGCTGCGTGCCATCGGTCTCGGTAACATCCGTGAGACAGCGGACAAATTCGTTGCGGGCGAAACGTAGTTGCACAACCAGCGGAACGACGGCACTAGTGCTGCTCATTGAGTACCTCCTGACGCATACATGGGCATGCTAAACGTGCACAGTGACGGTGCCTGGTTATCAGTGATCCATATCATGTCCATAATTACCTTCCTGGTAGTGGTTATCACTAAACATTGATAATAACATATTCAGTACTAGATTCAGAGGGAGGAAACCAAACATGCCAACTGCACTTACACAGACATGCGTCTTCCTAAAAACAAACACCGTTGAATGACCCTATCCACATTCTTCCTTTGGCAAGATATCTTGAAAAACCTGTGCTCATAGATGAGTATAGCGCCTTGCTGCAAAGATGACAAAACAACGAGAAACGAGATGCCTATAATCAGACTTGAGGCGGTAGCTCACGCCCAGTAGAGCTGTTACACTGTGGATCGTATTCGGGTAATGCATGGGAAGTGAGGTTCTTTATGGGTAAGAAGGTCTCGGTGCTTGTGCACATATTAGCATAGGTGCGTCTGCGGATCGGGCCAGAAACTATTTTTTCTCGCTCACATATAGTGCATAAGGGTTTTGTGATGTTGTGCTAGTAGCGTCTTTTGGATGTGCTGGTAGTATCCTGACCGTTTGTGTTCCTACATGTTGATTAACAAGCCACGGGCACACCTGCTCGTGGCTTTTCTGTGCCATTTACCAGACTATATCTGGTTTGTGCACCAGCATATAACTATACAGTGTTGATGCGATTCATACTGCATCAACAGGTTTCAGCCAGCCACAGAATTTCGTGGCTGGCTTTTTTGTTCTTACCACCTGCAAAGTGGTGACAGTAGATATATGGAGCATTCCCATGTCACAACGACATAGACATAAACAGAGGTGTTATCATCAATCATTTGGCAACTCGATCAAGCAGAGGGAGCAACTCTTTCGGTGCCTGCATTGCGGCCTCGACATCACCTGCAATCCAATCATATCCGGGGTACAAAACCGCAATCATTGCCCCTGCTGCTTGTGGTCACGTCATCTCGATTTTCGCGTTCCAGGCGACCGGCTTTCGCCATGTCGTGCAGCAATGCAACCAGTGGGCTTAACCACAAAACAAAGTCCCAATAAGTATGCCAGGGATCGCGATGGTGAGATCATGATCATTCATCAGTGTATTCGGTGCGAGAAACTGGTGATCAACCGGATCGCTGCCGACGATAGCCCCAACGATTTGCTTGCGCTGTTCGAGCGCTCATGTGAAGCATCCGCATTGTTCTTAGCCGACCTTACCAGCACTGGCATTGTTCTTTTAACCGACCATGACCGCGAATTGGTGCAACGGCGATTGTTTGGCAGTACGGTTGTTTGATTTTCGATAAGGTGTGCGGGGTGCTATTGAAGGGTACCCCCTACTCAACACCAGAAATGAACATTAGCTATCCTGTGTGGACCAGACAGGAAGGGTGAATCTGCTCCTCCTTGCTCATGGGAGATCGTCCTGACATCGATAGCCGTTGCATCAATTTCACTACTCAATCAATAACTGGACAAACCGCTCACTCACTATCTCCAGAAAATTACCGGGATCATCCAGGTTTGTCAACAATACCATCCCGGTGTTTGCTTCAGGCACAAAAATCAACGTTGCACTAAAATTATCATAACTCCCGTCATGCGAGATGACTTCAACATCATCTTGCGTTTGTATCACCCATCCCAGCCCATAACTGCCACCACTCTCTTCGTCCTCAATCTGTGGACGCCAGGTTTCAATCAAGTTTTGTTCTGAGACAACCTGCGTGCCATCGGGGGCGACACCCCGACGAACCTGAGTGCTCAGATAGTGCGCCATATCCAACACACTGGCTTTGATCGAGCCGGAAGGTGCCAGCGGGTCACCCGTAAAATCGTAGGACTCAACTGAGATGACATCACCAGCTTCATCAATTATGTGAGAAGCGGAATGATTGGGGTTGGCTCGTGCTTCTTCGACTGAGAGCGTGGCAGTTTTCATTCCAATGGGTTCAAATATTCGTTCCTGGAGCAATTGATCATAGCCATCGTATAGTTGTCCCATCTCGCCATCGGTAGCCAACACACCGATGTAGCCAGCAACAGAGGCGGAAATATTGCTGTAGCTGAATTGCTCGCCCGGTTGGCTTGAGGGAGGTGTTTCAGATAGCAATATGAACATATCTTCGACGCTTGCTGTTTCAATATCAAACTCATCTTCAGCCTCAGCGGGGATGCCGCTGCTCATACTGAGAAGGTGCCGAATGGTGACCTGTCTGGTTGCTTCAGAATCAGATAGTGCGAAGTCAGGATAGATATCCACTACAGGCGTGTCCCAGTCAAGCAGCCCGTCATCTACCAGGGTAGCAATCAACATTGCAGTGATTGATTTATGGGTTGAGCCAATGTGAAACAGCGTTTCCGGTGTGACCAACTCATTGCCACGCACATCACGTACACCAAACCCCTCGGCGAAAACAATCTGATCATCAGAGACTATCGCCGCCGCTACACCGGGGATGTCATACTCCAGCCTGGTTTGCTCGATCAAGTCGGCAAATGCAGCCAACTGTTCGTCGTCCAAAGAAACTTGCATATCAACGTTCGGTATCGTTTGAATAAGTTGCTCGGTTGGCGCTTCGATAGCAAGATCATCAGTGCAGGCTATCATCGTTAGCGCCAGTAGGAAATACATGACCACAGTGCTTAAAATCTTTGTCATAACATTGATTTTCTTTCATAAGAAGGGGGAGAGGTTGTAGATATCAGGACAGAAGACTGCCATTTCTGGAACACTGATTCGATTCAACGAAAATGATTTCTCCAAAATAACAGAAAGATACTTTGTGTTGTGAATGAGGTCTTGTTTTGAATTTCAATTTATTTCACAGGATAAGGCACTTGTTGAAATAAAAAAGAAGATTTTATTCGATTTTGGAAACAGTTTTGAATAGAAGCGAAAATGCTGGTGTCAGCATATGGCATTTTGATGTACACAACAAGCGTAGCATCGACGTTGAAACCCAACTATCACACCAGACGTTGGTTCACGACTGCTTCGATCAGATTAGCGATACTCCAACGACCTTGAGCGTACTGATTAATGCTCGGTTGACATCGCACAAAGACATGTTAGGGCATGTTGAAGAGTACTCGCTTCGTCATATGTTAATGGTTGAAGACTCCCCTTCGAAATCTTCTGGCCACAATACCTCGTAATCATCTTCATTGTTAATGACGATGATCGTACCGTCAATCAGGTTGTTCTGCTTGAGCGCAGCGACGATCGAATCCTTTGCGCGATAAGGATCGACCACAAATGAAAACACATTGATCGTACCACTACCGATGTCGCCACCATCACAATGCCCATTTCCCGTCCATCCCAAACATTCGTTGAGGATGCCTTCTACACTGTGACGTTTATCCAGGTCGGCACTATTGCCCCATGCATCTTCCGTTTTGAATTGCACGATGATCTGTACGTGGTCTTCGATCCTGATTTCTTCGTAACCGTCTGAGCGTGGTTCTTTGCTTTCGCGATCAATTATGGTATCGGCGGAGGCGCCTTTCGGGATCTGGATACTTTTATTACGTCCCGTTTTTCCCAGCGTGCCCCAATGTATCATGACAGTGCGATTGCCAGCGTCCCATGCTTCCCAATAGAGGGTTTGCTTCCCAGTACGTTTGTAGAGCTTAATCATGAGTGGTGTTCCTTTCATACCTTCTCGACCTGGTTTGTCAGGTCATGGATTATAGTGTACTGTCACTATGCATCGAGATGCAGCAAATAACAACGATCCGACCTATACAGATCAGTATAGAGCGATTTGAGGTGTGGTCTTTCAGAATTAGCAACGAAGTCCACCATATGGCGATCAACTGCTTCACGAATGAATGATGAACAGACATCTATAAGGTGTCATAGACATAGAAGATGTAATCCTGAGATGTCGTTCTGACTCCCAGATCATGGAGCAATCTGAGCAGTTGGGCGCGATGATCGGTGCCATGATTTACCACATGGAGCAGCACCTGCCACAACACGAGATCTTTGTCCTCACCCTCTAACG
>WYDT01000016.1 GCA_013122435.1 Chloroflexi bacterium AL-N1 | reverse complement strand
CGACGGGAGCGCTCCTCCGAGCGCCGTGACCGAGCGGCACCCCGTTCCTCCTCCAGCAAGCACACTTCCACTACACCCAGATGGCGTGATCAATCAGCACCTAGGGACGATCAGCACGGTGATGCGCGCGAGCGTCCCGCCTCCGACCGACGGGAGCGCTCCTCCGAGCGCCGTGACCGAGCGGCACCCCGTTCCTCCTCCAACCGACGCGACCGATCCACCAGGGACGATCAGCACGGTGATACCCGCAAGCGCGAGCGTCCCGCCTCTGACCGGCGCGACCAATCAGCAACCCGTTCCTCCTCCAGCAAGCACGCTTCCACCACACCCAGATGGCATAATCAACCATCACCCGAGGGTAATCAGCGCGAAGACCGAAAATCAAAACGACATTACGAGCAGCGCCAAGAAGACGACAGTATACGATCTAATCCAACCAAGAAATCTGCTAAATTTGCACAGGGAGAGCCAAAAACACGAAAAGGCCCACAACACCAACACCCAAGCAAGAGGAGGCCAGTAGGAAAATCTTTGAGAGGTCCAACACGTAGACAACAGAAATCTGGTCACCGAACTGATCGCTCAGAAGAGTTTCGGAAACCGGACGAATGATGTGAAGGAAAAAAGTGATTAAGCAGCTTTTCTCATGCACTAACATATCACTGCCCGCTGTCCTGCTCTCCAACGACTTCTAAAAATAACTGTTCCAGCGAAACACGACGCGGTGTCAAAGCATACAGGCGAGCACCACTTGTCACGACCTGTGCTGCAATAGCTGGCAGCAGATCTTCGTGACTATGTGCCAGCGTAAAGGTAAGCGTGGTAGTCAGTGACTCAGCAATGATGGTGGCACCGTTTATACCATCCAACCCCTGTTGTGGCTGACTATAATCGTTTGATGGCAACGGCTCCCCGATAATCTGCTCAAGTGATGTGAAGAGTTCCGGTGTCAATTGATCGACACAAAGTTCGACTTGAATACGGCCTGCATCAATATCACGCAATGCCAGTGTTTGTAAGACACGACCCTCCTTAATAAAGGCAACCCGATCACAGGTGGCTTCAACCTCACCCAGAAGATGTGAATTAAGAAAAACAGTCGTTCCCTGGGCTTTCAGATTACGGATGACGCCACGCACAAGCATACGCCCAAACGGGTCAAGTGCAGAAGTCGGCTCATCAAGAAACACCAGTTCAGGCTGGTTGATCAGGGCTTGTGCAAGACCAATCCGCTGAAGCATACCCTTTGAAAAGCCAGAAAGCGGTCGGTTCGCTTGCTCTGAGAGACCCACGAGTTCCAAAACTTCAGGAACGCGTTGCTGGCGTTGAGCTTTGTCGATGCCATAAAGACGCCCGTGAAGATCGAGGAACTCGCCAGCGTGGAGCCACTCGTGAAAACGAAAATGCTCAGGGAGAAAGCCGACTCGTTTCATTGTCTCTGCATCGCCAGGAGCATTGTTCAGAATACGTGCACTGCCCTCGCTTGGCTCAACCAGGCCAAGGAGCATTTTGACTGATGTACTTTTCCCGGCACCATTTGGCCCCAAAAAGCCAAATACCTCGCCTTTTGGGACTTCCAGGCTAAGGTCATCCACGGCCACTTTAGAACCATACACTTTGCGTAGGCCAACTGTTTCAATAGCTGTATCGCTCATTCACAACTCTATTTCATAGCTACAAAGCACGAGTGACAATAAAGGACGAACGCGTTAACGCTCGTCCTTCGTATTGTACCAGTATTGGAGATTAGCGAACCGACTCTGCAATGGAAATGACATCAAGTTCGTCAAAGTTGCCATCGAAATTCATGACGTAGAAGCGTTCTCCATCCTGCCAATACAGACTCCAGTTTCCATATTCCTGTTGCCCAATCAGCAAGCCTTCTGCACCATCAATTGTAACTTGGCGCACGTCATCGATATTCGCAGGGATGGGGAAGACTAACGTTGTGCTCCAATCGATACGCTCACTTAACGCTTCAGCCTGGCTAGCTTCCATGCCCAGCAACCGTAAGGCGGCCTTGCCAAGTTCGGCCAGATCAACACCATCAGGCAACGTGACGTCAGGGCTTGTTCCCTGAACCAATGATATCTCGTAATCATCACCCGTGTATCGCGACATGACAGCCGGTGCAACATCTGCTTTAATAGGCTCGGCACCAAGCGCATCGGGCAATTCAATATCAGTTACACCGGTTAATGTCAACAGTTGGCGAGCAGCTTCAACATCAACCTGGAACTGATAGCTACTCTCGTCTGTCACAAAAAGTTCGGTTTCGGTGGGCGAAGATGGCAGATCTGTTGGTTCGACAGCCGTAAAGCCAGCGGCATCGGTAGCTGCTTCAAGTGTCTCAACCTGTTGTGGCTCTTCAGGCTCATTGATAACCTCTGGTTCAGCAATGAAAAGCATCTCTTCATCAAAGTTGAGGTTCTCCAGTTCTGCCATACGATCAGGATCGATAGGGACAAAAACGACTGACTGAACCCGGAAGACTTGTAATAATTGATCGGCAGCCGCACGAACAGGTGGAAATGCGAATAAACCGAGCACAAGTATGATTGTTGCCAGGCCAGCAAACACACCTCGGCGGCCAGAACCGAGACGGGTAAATAAATTCATAACATTACTCCTTAATAGATTTGTTTGCGGTTCGGTGTCGATGAATTGAGACGGATGGGTTTCCAATGATGCCAGTGATGATGTGCGCTGCTCGTCTTGTATGCGAACCAGCATTAGCTGTGGATGAGGCAAAGAATCAGGTGACAACAACGCACTCATGCGATCCCGCTGTGCACGTAATTCGTGGTAACGTTGTTGACAGGTCGCACAAGATGCAAGCTCTGTGGCAACACATTCCCTTTCCTGAACAGACAATTCTCCATCGATATAGGCACGTAACATTCCTTCATCACAACACTGCATCATGGTGTCCTCGTATCTAACACATTCGTGTGCGTCACAGGCACTGATTGCTCATACAAAACCAGAAAAGCGCGTTCAGCCCGACTCAAGAGCGTTCCAACCGATCCAGTCGACACATGCAGCGTCTCGGCGATCTCAGCGTATGAAAGACCAGCATAACGCAGGAGCAGTAATTTTGCCTGTCGTTCGGGAAGCTGACGCAACACCGCCCGCACCTCAGAGCGCACTTCGGTACGCAACACCTCATCATCAGGATCAATCGAAGGTGGTGGCTCTACAAGCCGCTCAAGCCGCTCACGTGACCGACGTTGACCACGTAACGCATTGTAGCCACGGTTCAACGCGACGCGACACAACCACGCGATCACCTCTGTGCCAGAAGCCAGACGTGGTGGCTTTCGATAGAGCGTCAAAAAAGTTTCTTGTAGTAAATCTTCTGCCTCTTCACGACGCCCTACCAAATGATACAGCACACGATACACTTGACTGTAATAGCGCTGAAACAGAATTTCAAAAGCTGCTTCATCATTTTGAGCTACACGCTCGAGCAATCCGACATCAGTCTCGTCCAACATAGTATCCTTCTGACATACGTATGTCTCGCTCATCTATAATATACAACACCGCCACACTTCTTTTTGTGACTCCTCTTGGTACCTTCATCATTGTAGCATTCTCATCGGCATGAACTATCTACCATTAATCTTAGAATTTCATGACAGAATCATTACATTCCCAAACGCTCTCTAAAGCTATAAAAGCATAAAATCCTATATCAAAGGGAACAAAAGCCACATTTGGCCTAGATGCTTTATTACAAAAAGTGTTGACAGATGATGTAAAATGCCGTCGGCTTTATAGATTTCGGAGGTCAGGGGGCTTTCACAATGGTCAATAATCGGTTATTCAGGTCTGTACGCTACCTCACGATTGTGCTCCTCACCCTTGCATTATTGGTCGTAGCTCTTCCGTCGCAGGCCGCCCAGGTATTCACGCGCACGACACCAGCCGCATCCAACACCTCACTCTCCAACGCTCCATCGGCTGTTAGAACGACACAGGCATTTCTCGCCGACCAGACCTACACACCCGTTGGCCCTGGTGTTCAACTTGTGCAGTTTAATCGCTTTGACGCTCGTGGTCTGGCCCGTGGTCAGATACTCATCGTGGATCTGAACAATCCGCTGGTCTCGGTGGATCTCCTCCATCCTGGCTCAGTGGCTGCTGCGGAACCATTATCGACCATGGTCGCACGCAGTGGAGCTATCGCGGCTGTTAATGGCGACTTCTTTGATATCTACCATACTAATGCACCATATGGTGCTGAGATATCAAAAGGGGCAATGCTGAAAAGTCCGGTGTATAACTGGCCTCACGTTGCAGGCGTTGGCTTTGATCGACTCGGGCGCGTTGCGTACATGGGTCTTGATGGGGCTGTAAACCTTCCCAGTGGGGAATACCCTCTCAATGGTCTCAATCATCATATTCTTGATGAGAATGGTATTGGACTTTTTACGACGGCCTGGGGCGGTGCTAATCGCGGCCGGGCCGTAACCCATGCCAATGGGACTCCGATACGCGAGGTGGTGGTTACCAACGGCACGGTTGTCTCCTCCAGTGAAAATGCTGGCGAGGGATGGATTCCGCCTGACTCGTTTGTGCTGCTTGGTCGTGAAGCAGGCGCAGATATTCTTGGAAGCCTGAACCCTGGCGATCCGGTTTCGACGCGTTATGGTCCTCGAACAGATGCTCCGGTGCCCTTCGATTTTGCTATCGGCGGACGCGAAATTCTCATCCGAGATGGGCAAACTCCACCACTTGACAACGGCCAGTCAGAACCGCGGACAGCCATCGGCTTCTCGGCTGATGGCCAACGCATGTTCCTGGTCACCGTTGATGGGCGCCGCCGTGATACGCGCGGTTTGACTCTTCTGGAACTGAGCGATCTGTTACGTAGTTTCGGTGCCCATCATGCTATGAATCTGGATGGTGGTGGGTCCACCACCATGCTTGCTCGCAAAGCGGGTGAATGGGGACCGGAACTCATCAACCGACCGGCAGGGGGAGCAGAACGCTACATTCCTAACGGAATTGGTATCTTTGTCCCGCCCGGTAGTGGACAGCTTACAGGCATACGTGTGGTACCCATTCTCGGTGAAGGTGCCAACCGGGTCTTCCCTGGTCTGTCACGTACGCTTGTGGCTAAAGGGTTTGATGAAACATACGCTCCAGCAGGAGCCTACAGTGTGAGTTGGCAATCACTAGCACCAGAGTTCGGCTTTATGGAGAGTGATGGTGTTTTCCGCGCTGGCCAAACTGGTACAGCTTTCATCCAGGCACAGAACCCAGGGTGGGATGGAGTCAAAACCAGCGACCCACAGCCAATACATGTGCTGGGACCATTAACTCATATGGATGTCAACCCACCCATCATTGAGTTCCGTCCCGGCGATGGGCCCACCTACTTTGCCCTCAATGGCTATGATCCTAATGGCGAATCAGCGACCATCGAGCCACGCGATGTAACCCTTGAGTATGACACTGGTATGTTAGATATTGTTCCTGCCGATACCAAACATTTTCAGATTACTCCGAAGACTGATCGTGGCATCACATTTGTGAAAATGCATGTCGGTGGTATCACCCATGTGATGCCCGTAAGTATCGGCATTGTCGCTATTCCCCTCTCGCAATTCGACAGTATCGAAGGCTGGTCGTTCAACGGCTGGAACAGCGAAGGCGGTATCGCACAAATACCCTCACTCGATGGGCAAGGGTTGCTCCTGACCTATGACTTCGCACAATCCACCGAGCCACGTCGTGCCAGTGCCGTGCTCGAAAACCCGATGGATCTCCAGGGCTGGCCCATCCAGATGGGAGCCTGGGTCCATAGCGATGGACAAGGACAACACGTCGTCTTCACACTACGCAGCGCAGATGGAAATGTTTTTGATGTTTATGGACCACGAGCTACCTGGACAGAGTGGCAATTCGTCGAAGTTGATCTGCCACAGGAAGCCCCACGACCACTTCAACTGGTCGGCATCGGCGTTATTGAAGACGATCCGGGCAAACAATACACGGGACAAGTCGTATTTGACGGGCTCGGCATTAAAGCCACCATACCCTAATCACAAGCACATCCTGACAATGTCGTTTACAGAGCCAGCACTGATCCAATGAACAGGAGGCTGGCTCTCCTTTTGTCCAGTCCTTTTCCCACAACCTCCTCTACCATGAGAAATACTGATTTCTCTGAACTGACAGGAGGCACAACAATGACACAGGAAGCATGGCTCAAAGTAGCTCACATCACGGATTTTGCCACCACCAATCGACACGTGATCAATGCAGGAGATCGACCTGTCCTCATTCTCCGACATCAAGATCGCTTTTATGCCGTCGATAACCGCTGTCCTCACATGGGGTTTCCACTCGATCAGGGGAGTGTAAAAGACTGTATTCTTACCTGCCACTGGCACCATGCGCGCTTTGATCTTGCCTCAGGTGGCACATTTGACCAGTTTGCCGACAATGTACGTGCTTATCCGGTAGCAATTCGTGATGATGCTATCTGGATCGATACCACACCACAGCATGATGCACGAGCCTATCAACTCACACGGCTGCGAGATGGTCTGGAACGCAATATTCGCCTGCTGATTGCCAAATCTGCCATTGCATTGCTCGACAACAATGATGACTCACGTGAAGCATTTCGCGTTGGCCTTGAATTTGGCTCGACGTATCGTGTCAATGGCTGGGGGCAAGGGCTGACTATGCTTACCTGCTTGATGAACATGCTCCCAATCCTCAATACGGAAGACCGTGCACGAGCACTCTACCAAGGACTACACGCCGTAGCTGTAGACACGGCAGCTATGCCTCCGCACTTCCTGATCGACCCACTCCCCAATCAGAACGTTGATCTTCCAACTCTCAAACGCTGGTTTCGTAATTTCATCGAAGTACGTGATGACGAAGGTGCCGAACGTTGCATCGTCACCGCAGTGCGTAGTGGGGCCAGCAGCGTAGAACTGGCCGATATACTCTTTGCCGCTGCCACCGATCATCGTTATCTCCAGACTGGACACGTGCTTGACTTTATCAACAAAGCACTGGAGGCGCTGGACATTGCCGGATGGGACATGGCGGGACCAGTCCTTGCCAGCCTGATACGTGGTATTGCCCAGGCAGATCGGATGGAGGAGTCCAACGCATGGCGACACCCCATCGATCTGATAGACATCCTTGAGACTGCTTTTGCCGCTCTTCCTGATGCGGTCAAGGCCGGCGAAGCCGTGCGTCAGGCTCAAGCAACACAAGTCTGGGACAGACGTGTTCCACTGGCCCAACAACTTCTTTCTGATGACCCACAGGCTAATATCAATGCGCTTCTGGCTGCACTTCACGATGGCGCAACGAGTGAACAGATCGCCGGGACAGTTGCTTACACCGCAGCGCTGCGGATCGCGCACTTCCACACATCAAATGAATTTAGTGACTGGGACACAGTTCTGCATACATTTACGTATGCCAATGCACTACACCAGAGAATTCGTCGCATCACTCAAGGCAAAAGCAATCGTGCCACACCGCATACAAGCATCGAGCAACAAACACTGCCCCTTCTGCGTGGTGTGCTCGACGCGACAATGAGCATCTTTTTAGATCGATTTCTCAACATTCCACCAGCAAAGATTCCAAAGCCAGGAGCACAAAATGAACCCAAACCAGTACGCGAATTGCTTCCGTTGCTCGATCACCAACAACAGGTCAACCAGGCTGGAATATTTGTCGCTGAACAGATAGCAACAGCATATGAACACCACAAATCTGTTGATCAACTACTTGCGACAATTGGCAAAGCACTGCTACGCGAAGACCGCAACTTTCATACCATTCAGGCTATTGAAGGAGCCTTTGCACAGTACAAGTTACTGCAGGGAACACCTGAAGGAATGCATATGCTAATCGCGGCAGCCCGTTACTTGGCTGCCCATGCGCCGACCGTGCGTGCACAGGAGCAGACATTCCAGATTGCCGAGCGACTGCATCGAGGTGAGCAACTTTATGAGGCATAGTTCGTTCTGAAGACCAAAGTGCATATCGTTATTCCTTACGCACCACAAATTTGCACTTGCCAAAACAACACATTTGTGCTATACTATACAAAGTATGACCTTAATCCCACGGCGCTACTGGGCTGGGGCGACCAAATTGGTATACATGGAACGAGTTTATAAGTATTGAACACGAGTAATATCCGGTCGCACATAACCAGCCACGTGCGATTGGATAGGAGGACAGGACATATGCCCCCTCGCAAAACCACGAATGACGAACAAACCGTATCACGAACTTACCGTGCTGCCATCCGTATTGGCGAAGACTTTATCACCCTTGAGGAAACCATCACCCTGTCGGTCGATGCCTCAGATGAAGATATCACCAAGGCAGTTGGTCTGGGGTTACGAATCTATCAAACTCAGCGTGAAGCCATTGAAACACAGATTGCGACACTACGCGAAGAAGCCGCCACACCAGCCCCTATCACCGTGCGCGACCCGGAGTCGCCGGCCAGTGACAAACAACGCAACTTTATTGCCAATCTGCAAGATGGGCTGGGCTGGACCAACGAACGATTGGCTACATATGCCAATGATCAGGGCATCGATCTCGTTACAGTTACCAAAGGCCAGGCCAGCACGTTCATCGACCAACTTAAGAAAGTCGCCGAATCTCGCACAGCCTATAACGGCTCAGAACAACGAGATACAAACAACCACACTAATGGATCGAATGGAACGCAGCAGCATGAAGAGAGCCGCGTAAACGATAAACAACTTCGCGCGTTAGAGCGGCTGGCTGACCAAAACGGCCTTGATCTCCATAACGAATCACAAGAACGCTTTGATGTGAGCATTGATGAGATGACGAGCAGCCAGGCAGCAACACTGTTACGTGAATGGCAGCGGTCTTCCACGTTACCGCGTACAACCGACGAATCGTTGTTGTAATCAGTACTTCTGGCTCCGCAGGCAAACGAGTATACCTTCTGCGGAGCCAATAGAACCACTCATTATCTACTCCAAAGTCCTACTCGCGCGACTATCAAAACGCGTAATCTCTCTATATAATCTGGAGACGCTGATCGCCGTGATCAGCCACATTGAATAAGAGTATATAACATGAGGTACGAGTTATGAAAAATGTCAAAGGAACCATCAATCGCGTAGAACTGATCGGCTGGCTTGGAGCAGTGCCAGAGCAACGCATACTTCCTTCGGGAACGACCGTGTGCAATTTCAGAATTGCCACCAAGCGCCTGGGGGGACGAGACGACGATGGCAACCGTGGGGTCGAAACCGATTGGACACCAATCGAAACGTGGGAACGCCTCGCCGAGCAGTGTGGACAGTCTCTTCGCAAAGGTAGTCGTGTACGGGTCATCGGTAGTTTGATCACCCGCTCATGGCAAGACCGGGAAACGGGCAAGCAGTTTTCCAAGACAGTTGTCCGTGCCGATGATGTGCTCTTTCTCGACCGCTACACCTTGGTTGAACAGAATACAGCATCCGAAGAGACTATACCGTTCTAAACCCACTGCGTGACGGAACCTGTCATTCACGGCTTCCCCTTCGTGTCTTCATCGGCACGAAGGGATTTTCTTTTCTCTCGAGTGCTGCATAATCCTTTTCAGCACCGTTCATATTCACCCCACACCACAATGAAAGAAACGACTACCGCATGGGCAGTCGTTCATTCAAACGAATATTGGGGGCAATTCAGGAACAGAGTAGGAGAGTAATATTGAAAGAGACAGATGTAACTTATACGAACTATGTAGTAGCACCAGTAGGCATACCATTGGGTGGTCCTACATATTCCGCATCACCGAAGCCCAACAATGGAATGAAGATTGGGCTCATGAAATAAAGCCCAAGTGCGAAACCAACACCCTTCCCAAAAGCTTTTGCAAGATCAAACCAAATAAGAATGAGTACAATAATATTAACGACTGGAACAAACAACAACAGTAGCCACCACCATGGTCGACCTCCTATCTTCAGTAGTACAAACACATTATAAATTGGAATAATTGCTGCCCATCCAGGCTGACCAGCTTTGGTAAAGACTTTCCACATCCCAGCAATCACTGCCACAACAATAACCAGCGACAAAAGTGTGCTAAAAATTCCAACTCCTTCTTCACCTTGTAAAAGCGCAAGCATCATTGACATCATTACTGAATACTCCTTGTTGCATTGTAAAACGAGTACGACTCTGTTCCTGATGAACATTGATACAGAACAACCCCAAAGGAAATCGCCTGAAAAAAAGCATACGCTAGACATTCATAACTATCGATCACAATTTGATGGCGATCTCATTCCAATCTTTGTGTGGTATAGTAAAACCTACACACAAGACCGCTGAATCTTTCATATCATCTTTGCCACACTTGTCATCTGTAAAACGAAAGGACATGGTACTATGTACCAAAAACTCCTTGATACGCTCAGTCAGGAAGTATCTGGAGTAGCAGCTAAACGACTGGTTGCACACATTAGTCAGTGGCACCGCATCCAGGCCAGCCCGATGTATCGTGAGGCAGCACAATGGGTCGACACAACCTTACAGAGTTGGGGGATTGCAAGCCAGATCGAAACCTTTTCCGCTCACTCAGATGTATGGGCATGGTCTGAGCCAATGTTTCAAGAGTGGTGGTGTGATACAGCCACATTAACCTTGTTAAAACCAGATGGCACCACACAACGCCTGGCTGACTACCGCGAGATACCGTTGTCACTTATTCCACGCAGCGCACCAGCCCACGGCGAGTTCGAGGTCGTGATTGTCGATGGCGGAACACACATACGTGACTACGATAACGTGGATGTGCGGGGCAAACTCATTCTTACCCAAAGCACTCCAACGGCCATACACGACCTTGCCATCGAACGATTTGGCGCAGCAGGTATCATCTACGACGGCATGCGGAGTATCCCGCAGATTTGTCCTGCTGGCGATCTGCAGGATGCGATCCAATATATCTCGTGGTGGTGGTGGGGCAATGAGACACGCGCATTCGGGTTTGCGCTTTCCCCACGTGCTGGTGCCGAACTACGCCAACGGATCGACCAGCACACACGTGATGGCGAGGGGCCGGTACGGGTGCGTGCCCTGGTACAAAGCCATTTTGCTGATGGTGCGGTGGAAGTGGTCACCGCCCACATCCCCGGCGAAACCGACGAACAGGTCATAGTAGTCAGCCATTTGTGCCACCCCGCCCCGTGTGCCAATGACAATGCGAGTGGCGCCGCAGCAGCGATGGAAACCGTACGTGCACTACACACGCTGATCACAAATGGGAAGCTGGCCAAACCCAAACGCAGTATACGTTTTTTATGGATGCCAGAAATGACCGGAACATACGCCTATCTCGCTGCTCATGAAGACGACCTATCCAAAACTATTGCGGGTCTGAATCTCGACATGGTGGGTGAAGATCAGGATCAATGTGGAAGTTCATGGCTACTGGTGCGTACATCTGATGCACTACCAAATTTCACGTCTGATCTGCTCGAAGCCATACGTGAGGGCCTTTTTGGTGAAGCGCAAAGTTTTGCCAGCAACGGAAGTTTTCCGCTCTTTCGACACGCCGTGACTCCCTACGCCAATGGCAGCGACCACTTTATTCTCACCGATCCGTCAGTCGGCATCCCGACACCGATGCTCATCCAATGGCCCGATCGCTTCTATCATACCACAGCAGATACTCTCGAAAAAGTGTCGCCGAAATCGCTCCAACACGCAGCAACACTGGCAGGAACCTATGCCTATTGGCTTGCACAGGCTGGTGCGAACGAGACTCGCTGGCTGGCCCATGAACTCATCGCACGGTTTGAGCAACGCCTGACTCGCGAACTGCAACATGGCGTCACAATGGCCCTTGAAGGGCTGACGCCGGAAGGACCGCACTGGGACGACCGTCTTGCTTTCTGGGTTGATCGACAAGAGCAGACACTGAAGAGTTTGCAACGTCTTGACCCACACTTTGAGCCAGAAGCAGCGTGCAAGTTTGCTCGAACTATTGGCGAAGCAGCCTGGATAAGAGTACGCGAGATCCTACAGGATTGGCATACCACAGAGCGTCCAATGCTGCACAAAGATATCGCCATGCTGGTGCCACAACGACGCTATCGTGGTCCAGTTACATTGCACGCCCATATCCATCGACTGCCAGTGGAAGAGCGTGATCAGGCACGCGCGATGTTTCAACAACACCGAGATTTCTTTGGCGTTCCTGCCGATGTGTCGCTCTACTGGGCCGACGGACAACGGACATTAGCATATATTCTCGACATGGTCGCGCTTGAGACGGGGATACGCGATCCTGAGGCGTTAGCATACTATTTTCGGCTGCTCACAAAACTTGAATTGCTCGAATTGGGGGTTACGAGTCGATAGTAGAAACTGTCAGTCAGGGGGAAAGGCCACTATCAAGTAGGAGCTGCAATTGACATGTGACAGATCCTTGTTCGCGATCCTTCTAGAAGATGGTGACTGCACCAATATGATCGCACTGACAGGCATCTACTCCTTTCCTGGTACAAGCCAAAATGACCGATTCGATCATCTGCCAGATTCATGTGGTATCATTTATTGAATAGCACTATTGTCTCATCAAACCATCGTTATCCGCCAAGTTAACATCCTACTACTGCATCTTTCCTGAAAACCAAATAACGAAAGACGTATACCTATGCACAGAGCACAAATCGCACAAGAAACCGTCAAAATTCTGGAACAGGGCCAGTATCGCACACTTCATCGCAAAGTAGTCTCGATTGAAGCTGAACAACAAGCTTGCGTGGCAAACACAGCTTACTATGAGCCTGACACACTCACCACGATACGCAACGATGTGCTGGCAACACCAGCCCCATTCGATGAAACGATCTTTGAAATCGCTAATGAAACCACCCTTCAGGGTGCCGCACGTATCACTGCAACTAGTTCGCCCCAACGCATTGGTGTGCTCAACTTTGCCTCTGCAAAAAACCCTGGTGGTGGATTTCTTAAGGGAGCCTCGGCGCAAGAAGAAAGCCTGGCTCGCAGTTCGGGCCTCTATCAGAGCCTATTGCAAGGTCGCGCGTACTACGACTTTCATCGGGCACAAAAAACATGTCTCTATTCCGACCGGATGATCTACTCGCCTGGCTGTCCTGTCTTTCGAGACGATCAGGGGAACTTCTTCGACGAGCCCTATCTGGTAGATTTCATTACCAGTGCAGCTCCCAACGCTGGCGCGATCCAATATAACGAGCCAGAAAGTATTCCTCAAATCCCCGAGGTCTTCAACGAACGAGTCACCAAGATGCTTGGTCTGGCAGCTTATAACAAATGTGACACACTTGTCCTGGGAGCCTGGGGCTGCGGCGTCTTCGCGAATGACCCATTGATGGTAGCCGAGATCTTCTGGCGACACCTCGGCCCACAGGGAGCCTTCTGGGGTCGCTTCGAACGTGTAGTGTTTTCGGTGCTGGACAAAGCCAAAGATCAACAACGCTACAGCGCCTTTGACCATTATTTTGCACAGCAGAGCACTGCCATGTAGCGCACTATTTCCATAGCGAAGCCCTCTCCCCCAATGAAGCGGGAAGGGCCAGTTGTAGCTACCTGATAAGACGTATCAAACACCAATTCACTGCTATTACTGTCACCATTAATCACAAACCACAACTTGCACAATGTTTGGAAAAATTGATCTATCTGTAACTTATCCACCCTGACTCTGACAGATCAATTCATCGACAGCGACAAACACCATACGCATATCTAGGCTTTGCTGGTTAAAAAACCTCAATGAGCGTTGATACATCTAATGCACCAAGGGTATATCAGCTACAAAGACTGGACGAAGAAGCGGTCAGGATATCATCAAGACGAGCGCTATTCCGTCGAAAGATAGGGTTCTTCCGGTACGATATGACCAATGATGAGTTTCAAAAACAACACCGGAACAAACCACTCCAAACCTGATGTGGGAGAAACCACATCGCTATTGAGTATGAGCGCACCACAGGAAACCAACAGCGCAAGCGGACGCCGTAGATACAGAGGTGCCTTTAAGATAAGCAACGTTGTAATCAGCAGATAGCCCCCAATAACACCAGCGAAGTACCAATCCAAGGAACGAAACAACCACACGAGAAGTGCGATATGCAAGATGTGTGCACACACAAACAGCAAGTGCTGTACAAAGCCCTGCCCAGCACGATGATACCAGCGCTTGGTCGTTGATGTCGCATTGGCAACAACGCCTCCCCAAAGGTCCAAGCCAATGCATACCGCAACAATAAGCTGAATAATACTCCAACCAGGAGCATACGAGAGTGCATAGAACAGCGGCAAAACGCCACCAAACACGGACGCACCGAGAATCAGCCATATCTCGGCACGCGTGGCACCAGGGCCAATGAAGCGATCCCACTGACCGACGAATCCTGTGCGAGGCACAGGGAAAGACCAGCGTGCCTCGGCTGTAGTCTGGCTATCGATTGAAGGTGTAGCAGCCATGTGAGATGGTATCGAAGATATGTTTGTCATAACTCATCCTTTTATAAACTGACTGGTCGGTTTATTTTTTAGCATAGCATGCCCCGAGGGTAGAGTCAAGGGGTAGAGTTTGAGAGATTAGAGGCTAGAGACCAGGAGAGAGAAGGGTTATGCACGCAGCAACCGCTCCATCGCTCTGCGGTTCCTTTGTGCTCTTTACTAATCACTGATGTGTTATGTATAATTGGGAGGATTATTTCCCAAGTCCAACACATAAACCAATATTCATCTGTATAGGATCAGGATGGATGGCAGCTTAGTAGTGGGGTAGTAGAGGCAATGCAGCTTATGAATCACAAAACGTATGTTGTTACAGGTGGCAATACCGGTATCGGTAAAGCCATTGCTATGGCACTTGCTCAGAAACGAGTACATGTCGTCCTCGTCAGTCGTAATCCGCAGAAAGGCCAATCCACCGTAACGGAGATCCAACAGGCAACTCGCCATGAAGCAGTCGATGTAGTGGTCGGTGATTTAGGTACCGTCGCAAGCACCCATCAGTTAGCAACCACACTTCTGGAAAGCTATCCGCATATGAGTGTTTTGATCAATAATGCAGGCATATGGATGACAAAACGAGAAACCAATGAAGATAATATAGAGCAGTCTTTTATGGTTAATCATCTGGCGCCATTCATCTTGAGCACACGACTCTTGCCATGTCTAACAGCCAATACACCGGGACGAATCGTTAACGTCAATGCCGGATTGTATGTAAGAGGAAAGTTAGATCTGGATAAAACCCCCTATGGTGAGGATTTCAGTCGCATGGGAACATACGCCAACACGAAACTGTGCAATCTGCTTTTTACCAGGGAGCTAGCCAAACGCATTAAGGATAGCGGCGTGACAGTGAATGCGGTGCACCCTGGAGTCATTCGTACACATTTGGGAGATACTGCTGGGATAGGAGGCATGATCCTAGGTGTGGTGAAACGATTTTGGGGGACACCGGAAGCAGGAGCACAGGCTCCGGTATGGCTGGCTACTTCGCCCGAAGTTGAGGGGATGAATGGTCACTATTTTGATCTACAAACGGCGACCGAGGTGAATGAAATTGCAAGGGATGACGCGTTAGGGCTCAAATTATGGAATCTGAGTGTTGCCCTGGCCAAATTGGAAACATTCCCCGTGTAGATATGATCCAACCGCTCCAGTGCTTCAACACCCCATCACGCCATCGCTTCCCAGCCACTCATCCAATGGTTTGACGAGGATGACGTGGCGATCTTCTGCTACCTGCTGCACCACACCTGCCACCCGCAGTGCTTCAAACACGGCGGCACCAAGGGAGCCACCCAGATGAGTACGACGCTCGGTCCAATCGAGACAGCCAAAGGCAAACTGACGGCGGGCGCTTTTTGCCTGTTCAACATCGACACCACGCTCCTTTAATGCCTGGGTTCCGGCCTCAGTGAGACGGTAGGTGGGGCGATTGGCATCCTCGACCAACAGCCATTCACGTTCTAATAGGGCATCGAGTAATTGCACCCCAGCACTACCTGCCAGGTGATCGTAGCAAGTGCGCGACTGCCGCAATGGTGTATTATGGCGGACCTGGCGTGCTGCCTGAGCGCTAATCTCGGGACGTTGCTCCTGTGCTGGTGTAAAGGTTTGTAGCGCATCTAGCAGCGATTTGATACGTACAGCATCAACATGGTAGGTGCGCTGACGCCCGGCGGTTTCGACACCAACCAACCCGGCATCGCGCAACAACGCGAGGTGGGTTGAAACGCGTGGCTGAGGTAACTCAAGTTGTGTCGACAGATCACTTACTGTTGCAGCACCTTCCACCAGAACAAGGAGGATTCGCAATCGGGTTTCATCAGCGAGCAGGTGGATCTGTTGGGCGATTTGTGATACATCCATAGAGAAATATTCCTTCTTGCATTTCATGTATCTTTATTATAATATATGTTACATCAACATATCTCATTTAAAAGATGTGTTAATGTAGAAATGCAAACAACTACTCTGAGAGGAATCATATGACTGCTTCGCTAGCGCAACAAAACTGTCTGGCTCGTTTAGACCAATTAGATGCACAGTTACTCACTCAGGTCAGTGAAGGAAACCTCGATCTGGAACGCCTGCACAAGATTGCCAATACCAAAGCCTATCTGGCGTTTGTACTGGAGCCTATGCCAATTGACCCCATAGCGCATGTGACAGCGGCTCATACACAAGTCCGTCCCTATCTTGAGCAACTCTGTGATCGCGACCCAACCATCACCGTCGCTGCAGGGAACACGGGGGTATGGCTATACTCCACGGAAGGTGCAACGACGCGTGCTTGATCATGCGCTCGACCACTTGGGACAGATCGATCAATGGCTGGCATGGCAGTAACACGACAGCATACCGACACCAACAGATGGCTGGGACGGTTCGGCAACCACACTTCACGAAGACACGTTGCCACTAACCAAGGCCGATCTCCAGGCGTGGCTGTGGCGTATCGATCTGACTATCAACCTTGTTGCAGAGCGAGCCGCACAGCTCCCTACTGAGCAGTTGGATTGGCTGCCACCCGACGGTAGGTGGAGCCTGCGAACGATGCTTCATCATCTGGCAACAGGGGAGGGATTTTATGTGATATGGGTAGGGCTAGTACTTCCAAAAGACCCTATTGAGCGTTATGTCGAGTCAAGTCGCCAGTTTCGTGAGCGCCTGCAAAGAGCCTTTGATACACCCAACACACCGGATACTGCATTCTTCGCAGCAGCTTTTATGGCAGAGGAAACCTATCTCACCGTCGAACACATTGCACAAAGCGCCATCCAGCTCACACAAGATACGGTGGGGTGATTGGTTCTTCACAACACCCGCTAATAGCAACTAAATACAGATGAGAGCGACCTATGGCAAACACAGGTGAATACAGCGTCACCCGGCGTTGTGGATTCGGAGCTGTCGATCCCTCCCAGCAAGGATATACTGGAATAAAAAGACGTAGTCCATCGGAGCGGCATAACTCAGCGCCAAGCTGTTAAGTAGCCGTTCAGGAGGTTTCTCGTGTCACATACAAAGGTTCTATGGCTTCTTGATCGCATTCCCCGATTTGCCAGTTTGCTAGGATTCTTTGGTCTCATTGGTCTTGTAGGAAGCTTTAACCCAGAGTTGTACTCCTTCAGCACCCTCAGTTTCCTTAGCTACCTAGCTTTCTTTCGGTTCTTACGTCGATTTGGCGATTCAGACTATGGTCCAACAGCACAGTCTGCGCCATTCTTGCTGTTAGCGATTTTGGTAGCCATCCTTTCTCCATGGCTGCTTTCGATCTCACCATTATTTGGCTTTGTTGGTTTCGCTGGATGGAGTGCGCTCTACGACCCTGCGCCCACATCACCCCAGACACCTGCTGCTTAGTGAAGCAATAACGACGGCGAATTGCATTGTGTGACACGTGTATAATGTGACGTATAGCCACTTCGTAAACATGCGACAACAAGATAGCGGGAAAAGAACGATTACTTCTGTTAGTGATATTATGTACCTTTCTGAACATCCTGACAGATTGAAGGAACACCCAATGCCTCTGACTTGTACTGACACTGCGGGTTTGCTGCCCAGAGGACATTACAATGCCCTTCGCACACTTGTGCACCAACTCCAGAAGACAGCCATTCTCTGGGCTGTCACAGGCAGTTGCAGTTTAGCGCTCCAAGGCGTGTCCGTGGTCGTCAATGATCTGGATATCCGCACGACAAAAGCAGGTGCCTATGCCATTGAACAGCTCTGGCTGACCGAACAACTTCATCCTGTTACCCTCACCACTCTACAACAGATGCATGCTTACTTAGGTACATTCACCCTGTGTGGCGTCACGATTGAGATAGTCGGAGACCCACAACATCGATTGGATGGTGATAACTGGGATGCTGTAAGCGATATATGTGCGGATACGCGCTGGGTCGTGCTCGATACACTCTCAGTTCCGGTGTTGTCGCTGGCTTTTTTACATCAGTCGTATCAGAAACTTGGACGCAGTGATAAGGTTAGTTTAATTGAGCCATGGCTCGAACAACAAAGCATAGGTGGCACTTGACTGAGCAACAATCCGAGGTATTATACAATTGACACCTCTAGTACCAACCATGTCTTGAATCTAATATGAGCATCTCTTATAAACCAAGCCAGTCAGTGGTATTATGAATTTGCCCAACACATCGCGCCTGTCTACACTGCGAATCCGCAGGTGCAACAACAGCTTCTGCGTGTACTGCTGGGGCTGAATCGAGTGTACTACTTTGGGTTTAAGTGGCTTGATGTGGTTGCCGAACGATTGCAATATAAACCCGATAATCTCACACAACGGTTTGCCCAGGTGTTTCAGGGTGATCCGGCCACAGGTGCACAAGAACTAAGCACATTGGTCGATGAAACCTACGATCTGATTGAGTACCATGTCCCGCAGATCGATGTCGCGAGACTACGTACCATCTTCCAGTACCAACGCCCTGTGTGGGATGAAGCACCACCAATTCCGAATGCGAAAGGCTTGTTGTAAACAAATCATAGAGGAAACGTACATGCAGGCAACCGATGAAAGGCTAAAGCATACCATTATATCGCACAAGAGAGAAAAAATTTGGAAACAGAACGCTTACGAATAGAACCGTTAACAGAAAAACATGCACATCATTTATTTCCCATAATGTCAGACGACCGAATCTATGACTACGTTGATGAAGAAGCGATATCTAGCGAAACACAACTGACCCAACGCTACAAATCTCTTGCAAAAGGTGCTCCCAAAGAGAGCAACGAGATGTGGTTGAACTGGGCCGTAAAACTCAAATTGCAAGAGCAATACATAGGCACACTGCAAGCCACCGTTTACGCCACCAGACGTGCAGAGATTGCATACATGTTTGCGCCAGAATTTTGGGGTAAAGGTTATGCCACAGAAGCGACGGTGAGACTTTGTGAATATCTATTCAAAGAAATTGGCACTGTAGAGATAGGCATATTGGTAGATGTACATAATATAGCTTCAATTAAACTAGCAGAAAAACTCGGCTTCAGTCTTACTAAAACAGTGGACTGCACCTTGAAAGGTGACCCTGCACGAGAACATCACTACCTGTTGCAACAGAACTAAACCCTTGTGCTTATCACAAGAGCATCAACGCTCAAACATGTACCACAGGGCCAACTTATTGAATTCGAGCACTATGGCCACTTTCCTGAATTAGCGGACCCGGTAGAGTTCGCAAACAGAGCAAAACCTTGCTTCCAAAGTTGTTTGTATAAAGAAAAAGAACATGGTGATACTTAACAGAAAGGGGCCAGATGCATGGATGAGATGAACACAGGTGCTAACAACATCCTCACAGCACAACCAGTGGAGGTGTGGCGCGGCAGCCATAGTGACCCTGACAACCTATTTGGGCCACTGCCGGGCTTGCAGATCGGGGGCGTTGTGGCCTACGAGTTTGAACTATCGGAGCGATTTGTGCCTACCCCTGGTCGAACACGTGTTGAGCGGACATTCGTTTTGCTGGATGTTGGTGTGAGTTTTGCCAATCCCTTCTGGTTCACCAGCATCGAAGCTGACACGTGGTATATCGATCTTATTGCAGTGAAACAAAACAATCAGTGCTACACCTTTTTTGACTTGTATATCGATACCTTCGTTCCTACGGATGGACAACACTATCGACAACTCGATCTCGATGAGTTCGCCGATGCAATCACCAGTGGGGCGCTTGCGCTACCAGAAGCTGTCGACGGACTGCGGCGCTGGCAACAGTTTTTGGATCGCTATCTTCACGCGGATCGGTGGCCACCAGCGACATGGACGGACTTTCCACCAGTGTCGATACAGCAACTACGGGAGATTGAGGGGCCATTTGCGCCACCAGTGAGGTACGAAGAATGAACAATTGACCATACCACTGATGGAGCTAAGGTAAGCTATTTGTTTGATTACAATTCTGAAAGGGGTACGCTTCTGAAATGATAGAGTACCACAGTTTTGACGTATCGATGAACAATACGATGGAACATAGGAGTACTACCTATGCATATACCACACATAACAACTGAACGCCTCCTCCTGCACCCCTTTCGTATAGACGACACTTCAGACCTCTTTGCATATGCATCGGCTCCTGAGTTTTCACAGTATGTTGAATACACGTCGCCACAATTACTTGCAGAGGCACAAGCATTCCGGGAGCATGTGCTACTCTCTGAAGACCCAGACCAACTTTCATGGGCTGGCTGCACACGTAATCAGCCCAACGTTATTGGCACCGTACAAATGACTCGTGATACCCCAAACTCAGTCACAGTTCACTATGACATCAGCCATCTGCATTATGGTCTTGGCTACACTACAGAAGCTATACAGGCAATGCTGCAATGGTGCCTTACAAATGTACCAGCAGTAACGCTCTTTCTTGCGGATACGATGGCATCAAACGTTGGCTCACAGCGCGTCTTGGAGAAGTGTGGTTTCACGCATTACAAAACAGCACACGTGAACTGAGAAAAGTTTGACACACTTGTCGAGTTTGTTTTCTACAAAGCTGAACGGTACAATCTCAAAGACAACGCACACTAGTGTTATATGTCAAACTTCACGTAAGACACGCTTCGAACTTATCGTCATCAATTATTCAGCCAACTCTTAAGACATCAATACCGTCCAGCTCATCAATTTTTGGTTCACATCTACTACCCGCTGTAACTTATCAGACACGGTTGCGTAAATATTGTATAACAGTTTAGCAGCACAACAGAAAGAACGAGAAGATATACTGGTACCTTGAAGTATTGAAGAAGTATGCCGTATTTGATGGACGTGCACGCAGAACAGAGTATTGGATGTTTACGCTGGTCAACGTAATCATTGTTCTTGTACTGTCTCTCATTGAAATGACCCCGGAATGTCAACGCAGGGCCCACGAGGAATCGATCAAGGCATACTTGTTACTATTTACAACTTAGCTCTGTTTCTTCCAAGTATTGCAGTTTCTGTACGACGGCTTCACGATATTGGTCGGAGTGGTTGATGGTTCCTGATCGTGTTCATTCCCATTATTGGTTTTCTAATACTGCTGGTTTTCCGCAGTATCCGATAGTGAGCCTGGCCCAAACCAATATGGGGAAAATCCTAAAGAGAAAGAGCTGGGTCTAAATCCTTAGTAGTAATAACCAGTAAGTAGAAGGCGAGAGGAGCCATACGGTTCTCCTTATCCGTGTAATCTCATATACTCTAAAAAGAGGAATGTTGTGACTGCTCATGATTTGCAAATGGTTAAAAAATATTTGTTGTCAATTGAAACGATTTCTAAGATTGAGAACCTGGCTGCAGTCGATTGGAGCATCTGGCATCAATTGTGCATAAGTAATACGAAAGTTTACTTGAGCAATACATAGGTGGGAGGTATACATGATGTTACGCAGTATACGTGCTATGCAAGGTACTACACTTCAAGCAACCGATGGTCCGGTTGGCTGGGTTGACCATCTGCTCTTTGACGATACTCAATGGACTATACGCTACCTCGTTGCGAACGCTGGTAACTGGTTGTTTGGGCGCAGGGTATTGCTATCACCATATGCAGTCGAGGTCGTTGATTGGGACGAAAACAACATCCGGCTTAATCTTACACGTCAGCAAATTGAAGATAGCCCTCCGCTGGCCACTGATCAACCCGTCTCGCGGCAGTTTGAGACCGACTATACCAACTACTACCAATATCCAACCTATTGGGGCAATATTGGATCATTTGGCATGGGTACATCCCTTGCGACTGTCGATCCTGTACCTCCTGTGAGCACCTCAGACCCCACACCATCAGGTGACCCACACCTTCGCAGCACAGAGGAGGTCATTGGGTATAGCATCGGGGCGCATGATGATGAGTTAGGCCATGTCTCTGATTTTATCTTTGACGATGAAACATGGATCATACGCTACATGGTGGTGGCAACACGCAACTGGTTGCCAGGCAAGAAGGTCCTGGTCTCACCTGGTTGGATCAGCGAGGTGAGCTGGCCGGAGAACAGTGTGATCGTTGATCTGGACAAAGAGACGATTAAAAACGGGCCAGAATATGATCCTGACGCCCTCCTTGACCGTGAGTTCGAGGCCACACTCTATCAACATTACGGAAAGACGACCTATTGGGAGAATGCGATAAATCAGGATAAGTAGAACTATATTACAGGAGGTCGTAGTGGGATACAAGATTCAAAGTTTTCATGGACGTGACGCCGAGTACGCTACGGCGGTGCAGAATGCCGAAGCAGGTGCCTTGCTGTGGCTCTCAACCCAGTTGGGTATGACCCTGGTAGGAACAGCAACAACGGCCTGTGTGGATCGTGATGGATCATACCTCTATAGCATCACATTTACCTATCAGGAAGGGGTAACGGAGACTATTACCTGAGACAATCACAGGTATACCTCTACGCAATTTAATTACAGATAACAACCATTCCAGATAGCTGTGGGGATAGTTCCCACAGCTATTACCTTCGTCTGAACCTCGCCCGAAGCCACCGGACAGCGAGTTGTACATTTGCACGTAGGAGAAAGAGCAGGAGTTGTGGCAAGCTCTTGCGGTCTGGATGAGTACGGCTCTCTGCCACTTTTCTGTCGGCTTCGGCCAGCATCTCATCGGTAACTCCTAGTTCTTTGTGCAGTGCCTGCAATTCCTGTTTGTTCTTGAAGGTGTAGGCTTCAAAGGTTACTTTGCGTTTTGGATTCATATTATTACCTTTGGATGAAGATGTGAAACTTTTCCAGTGCAAGATATATGACAAAAGAATCGTTTTGTATAAACTTCCGAGTCTGAGCAATGAAATTAGCGCATTGTACACATACTATTCAAAGACTGCACTTACAACGATTTTATAGTATTTACCTTCTTCCACATCGAGAGAGGTAGTACCTATTGTTTCTATTAATTCTCGCGTCTCTCGCGACTTTATCTGAAATCTGTACTGATGAGGACCAATATGTGTCAACTTAGCATCTATAGGAAATTCTCCTCCGCTATCCAGATATCTTGTTGCAACTATGATTTCGGAGGAAAAAATTATATAGACGTTACAATCTGGTATTAGATTGTTATGTTCATCTGTAGTCCTAGAAGTACATCCCTCATAATCACCACCATTTAGTTGAAGTAAGTCTTCAAGAGTTGTCTCTGTTATGTCAATTCGATATGCGATAGGCACTTGAATTGCAGGTATCGGAGTAGGAGGTACTGGTGTTTCGGTTGGGATAACAGGTACCTCTGTTGCCGGAATATTGGTGGGAATAGCTGTCGGCGGGAGCTCCTGTGGAGTAGCAGTTGCAGGAATAACTGTCGCTTTGGTCTCTATATCTAGCGATGCAGTTGGTCTCGTCATCATTTGAGTTGCTGTTGGTAAGGGTATTGACTGCTTAGTGGCTGTTGATTCTGTACGCGTTGGTGTCTCACTTGGTACGGTAGTAATTTCGGCATCACCCACTTCAGATACTATAGCAGTCTCGGATGTGCTCGTATCTCCCAAAGCTAACGGACTTGCTTCAGATATGACATCGTACGCAATATAAATCGACATTATTCCGAAGGCAATCATCAGTAGTATCCGTAACAGTTTCTTCAGTTCAAATCTTTTGCGATTATGCAATGTATCTATCGTAGCTGAGAAAGATTCAGATGGTTGTGCTAATAAAGCAAGCCTCTCATCAATGTCAGCAATTTCCTCTCGCAAATCCTCAATTTCAATCAAAACTTCTGGAGAAGTTCTGGGACCTGATAGAGACTCTTGCTCTTTTAGTTTATGCATCCTTCTGACAAGATATTTCTTCCTCTTTTCCAGATGCTGACGCTCTTTTGTATCCATCAATCTTCCTCTCCAGCCGAAAAGGATTTCTTAAGAGACTCTACATATATACTATAAACGTAAAAGAATTAAAAATATCGCGTTTTGGTTAAAACAGATGCCAAGTAACTACATAAATGCTAGACTTATTGTAGCACCGAATCTGTTAAAGCACTCAAAAACCATCAAGGTCTGACACCACGACTACAACCTGCGACGGAATGCCATATGGTAAATGGATCGTATACTAGAGCGCAATACAGCAATCAGGAAACGATATTATGCGACCCTTTACCCAACTCACCAAACAAGGACAGATCAGACGACTACGGCAGCTTGCCATCAACGTATTGCCGTACTACGATCTCACCGACGCCGCGTTGAAGTTTCTACAACATGGCGAAAACACCACGTTTCACGTTCAGACAGCCTCCTCAGGCACAACAGACGGACCATTTCTTGATGGGCACTATCTGCTACGTATCCACGGGACCGGCTACAACTCGCCAGTGCAGATCAACGCTGAGCTGGTGTGGCGCAAGGCCCTGCGCGATGACATCGGACTATCCTTGCCAGAGCCGCTGCTTGCATCACCAGGCAATAGTTTCATCATCGAGTCTGCTGCGCTAGGCGTACCAACACCACGTACCTGCTCGATGCTACGCTGGATGCGCGGACGCATGTATGATTCGCCCAAACCATACCATATGGAGCAAGTCGGTGCATTGATGGCCCACCTCCACAAGCATGCACGACAGTGGCAACCACCAGCACACTTTACGCGACGCCGCTGGGACTGGGAAGGGCGATTCGGCGATAATGCAGGCTTCGGGATCGACGCTACGACCGTCTGGTCAATGCTCCCAACTCAGTACCGCGACACCTTCCGCACGGTGGCCGACCAGATGGCACAGGCAATGCACACCCTCGGTGAAAGCAACAAGGTCTTTGGATTGATCCACGCCGATCTGCATTTTGGCAATGTCCTGTTTGCCGATGGCGAAGCACGAGCCATTGATTTCGATGATTGTGGATTTGGCTACTGGATCTATGATATCGCCACTGCTCTGGAAAATTGGCGCACCACACCAGAGTGGCCGCTGTGGCATGACCGCACTCCTCAAGGGGTACGGGAACATCGGTGACATTTCGCATGATCAGATGGCCTATCTTGATACCTTTATCGTTGGGCGGAGTGTGTCCATAGGACTGTGGGCAGTTGCTCAAGCCATCGAGAAGCCACATTTCCGGGCCAATCTTGACCGCTGGCTCACAAATATTGCTGAACTGGTCGAACGCTATCTGCAAGACAAACTCCCGTCCTAAGCGGGTGCCGCCATACTTCTCAGGTCTGTGCTATAATCTCGCCTCAGGATATAGCAATAGGTTGAGGATGGTCCATGAAGACAGACCGGCCGAGCATTTCGGCCTTTTTTCCCGCTTTCAACGATGGCGGCACCATTGCCAGCATGGTGATTATGGCATTACAAACGCTGGAAGAGCTGACCGATGACTACGAAGTGATCGTGGTCGAGAACGGGAGCAGCGATTATACAGTTGCGGTGCTGGAAAATCTGGCCCGACACTATAAGCACTTCCGGTTTATCTCGCATCGCAAGCCACTTGGCTATGGCGGTGCGCTGCGGATAGGGTTTGCAGAGTGTCGCAAAGACCTTATCTTCTACACCGACGGCGACGCGCAGTACGATCCACGTGAGGTGCGGCAACTCCTTCCGGCCCTTGGTGATAACATCGACATCGTGAATGGCTGGAAGATCGACCGTAACGACCCGATCCATCGTATCGTTATCGGGCGGATGTACCACCACATCGTGAAGACGCTGTTCAATTTCAAGCTACGTGATGTGGACTGTGACTTTCGGCTGATCCGTCGCGACGTGTTTGATACGATTGACCTTGAGTCGGACAGTGGCACGATCTGTCTTGAGATGGTGAAGAAACTCCAGGATGCCCACTTCCGCTTTGCCGAAGTGCCTGTGCATCACTTTCACCGCGCCTATGGCAAAAGCCAGTTCTTCAACTTCCCCCGCCTCTGGCGCACCGGCATTCAATTAACACAACTATGGTGGAAGCTCATGGTCAAGCGCGACCATCTACGTCAGATTGCAGCACGTCGACAGGCTAATGCACGTCGTGTCGAGCTTCAGACCGTATCAGTGAACGATGAGTAAGGTGCACGGTTCGCGCAACCCCCGCAAACCTGTACCAGATGGAAAGCATGAACGATTACGCAAAGACCTATGATGGCGCACATATTTTGATTACGGGCGGTCTTGGGTTTATTGGTTCCAGCCTCGCGCGACGACTGGTTGAACATGGCGCACGCGTTACACTGGTTGACTCGCTTATCCCGATCTATGGTGGCAATCAGCGCAACATCACCGGAATCGAAGACCAGGTGCGGATCAACATCGCCGATGTGCGCGACGAACACTCGATGAACTATCTGGTCCAGGGTCAGCACTTCCTGTTCAATCTCGCCGGACAATCTTCCCACCTTGACTCGATGCGCGATCCGTTTACCGACCTTGAGATCAATTGCCGCGCTCAACTTTCGATCCTGGAAGCCTGCCGCAAACACAATCCTGACCTCAAAATCATTTACACTTCCACCCGCCAAATGTATGGCAAGCCCGACTATCTGCCAGTCGATGAGCGCCATTTGCTCCATCCAACCGATATCAACGGTGTTAACAAAATGGCGGGCGAGTGGTACCACATCGTCTACAACAACGTGTATGGCATTCGCGCCTGTGCACTCCGACTGACCAACACCATTGGGCCACGGATGCGGGTCAAGGACGCACGTCAGACCTTTCTCGGTATCTGGATCAAAAAACTCATCGACGGTGAGCCGATCCAGATCTGGGGTGATGGCACGCAGATCCGCGATTTCACCTACGTGGACGATGCCGTCGAAGCGCTGTTGATGGCCGGGGCCAACCCAACCGCCGATGGGCAGGTCTTCAATCTGGGCAGCGATGAGACGATCAACCTGCGCGATCTGGCCGAGCTGCTGATCGAAATCCATGGCAGCGGACGTTATGAATGTATGCCCTATCCTGCCGACCGCAAGCCCATCGACATTGGCGACTACTACAGCGACTATCGCCTCATCCAGGGTCGTTTGGGATGGCGGCCCAGGGTCTCGCTGCGTGAAGGGTTGCAACGCACACTAGCATTCTATCAGGCAGAAAAGGATTTTTATTTTGGTGATTAGGCTCCTGGAAAATTAACGCGATGATGATACCATTCGGCGATTTGAAACGCCAGTACGAAACCATCAAGGTTGAATTGGATGCTGCCGCAACGCGTGTGCTGGCAGGTGGCTGGTATATTTTGGGATCGGAAGTCAAGGCTTTTGAGGAGGTGTTCGCTACGTTCTGTGGAACTGCACATGCCGTTGGTGTGGGGAACGGCACCGAGGCGCTCCAACTGGCGTTGACGGCTCTCGGCGCTGGTCCCGGCGACGAAGTGATTACCGTGGCCAATGCAGGCGTACCGGGAAGTATTGCCATCGTGCAGAGTGGTGCGCGGCCTGTCTATGTCGATGTTGCAGCGCACAGCCACAACCTCGACCCGTCGCTCCTTGAAGCCGCGATTACACCACGCACCAGGGCCATTATGCCGGTACATCTCTACGGACGCATGGCCGACATGGACACCATCTTAGAGATCGCCACACATCACCATATCCCTGTTGTGGAAGATGCAGCACAGGCTCACGGCGCCACCTATCACGGACGCATGGCAGGCAGTATCGGTGCCTGTGGCTGTTTTAGTTTCTACCCCAGCAAAAATCTGGGCGCACTCGGCGATGGCGGCGCAATTGTCACAAACGATGCGGCCCTGGCCCACAAACTATGCCAACTGCGCGAATATGGCTGGGAGCGCAAGTATTACATTGCTGATGCAGGCGGGATTAACTCACGATTAGATGCGTTGCAGGCTGCACTGCTCTCGGTAAAATTGCGCCATCTCGACACGTGGAACAAACGCCGCCGCCAGCTTGCGACACACTACCGCACTCTGCTGGAGCACACCGATCTGGTGCTGCCCGAAGACACCATTGGACATGTCTACCATCTCTATGTGGTGCGAACACCAGAGCGTGACCAACTGCGGAACGTATTGCGCGAAAACGGCATTGCCACCGACGTTCACTATCCGTTGCCAGCCCATCAGCAGACCACACTCACGCAATATGCACCACCCAGGGGACTGCCAATCACCGAGAAATTAGCCAGCGAGATACTTTCGCTACCACTCTACCCAGAACTTACCGAAGCAGAAGTCAAGACGGTCGCGTCCATTGTACGAGAGGTCCAGCGATGAATACGAAACGATCCACTCCATGGTATAACCAGATTAAGCGACGCTGGTTTGCTGTCGCAGCCGTATTCATAGCGATGTGGTTTCTGGTGATTAGTTACACACGAGTCTGGCCACTCGAACTCGATATTGGCGTTCGTGATGCGCGTTTTGTCAATCAGGTCAACACTGATAACGCTCCACCAGGGTTTCACGCTGTAGAAGATTTTGCCGGAACAACTATTCGCTGGACGAGTGGCGATGCAACGATAGCACTCCCACGATCAACCGACGGTCGGGCAGTGTTAGTCACATTACGCTTGCTCAACAGCCGCCCAGACGGACAACCCGATCCGCAGGTGCGTATCACTGTCGATGGTGTTAATCACGGGGAGTTTAGCGTGCCACGCACGGCAGGTGGGCGCACCTATGAGATGCTGTTACCAAGCGGTATCAGATTTGATTGGGCCACACGTATTCAATTGCAAAGCGACGCCATTACCCTACCCAACGATCCGCGCCCACTTGGTGTCGTGGTGGATCAGGTGACGCTGGAGCCGCTTGGTCAAGGCATGGTGTTGCCCTCATTGTGGATGCTGTTGTGGAGTATTGGGCTGGGTACATTGGCCTATTTTCTATCACGAAGCATTGGTCTACATCCAGCACTGGCATTTAGTATTACTTCTATACTATTGCTGGCCGTTGCGGTGGGTATCGCAACACGCCCTTTGGAAGTCTTGCCGTTTGTGCAGCGGATTGCCGGATTGCTTGGTGTGGGACTGGTCGGTGTGTGGGCAGCGCAGTGGCTGGCACCCGTGCAACGAGATCCACAGCGTGGTTTGCTGGTACAGGGCACACAACTCCCGATCTATCTGGCCATCGCCTGGTGGATGGCGCCACTCTTCCAGCTTATGATGACCCTCGATGAAGCGCAAAACGTCACCCCAGCACCCGCGACAATGTGGCTTGGTGCTGTTACTCTGGTCGCGCTGGTCGCCTTGGGAATCTGGCATGCCCTGCAACAACGCACAGGGGTCCCACCCGACTCCACCCAACTCACCCATTGGGCGTTGGCGATTTTTGCTGTTGTGGCTGTCATTCACCTTGGCTCGATGCTCCAGTTTGCCTTTACGCGGAGCGGCCCAGACTTCTGGATTCTGTTCAAGGGTGCGCGTGAGTGGGTTCGTGGCGGATCGCTCTACGACCTTGAGTCCGTGACCACCAATCACTTTGGGCATGTGTTCAAAGTTCCTCCCTTCTACGGCATGTTATTTACGCCATTTGTTTTTGAAGATGGCTTACGCATTCTTTTATTCCACCGCATCCTGAATGTCGTTTTGCTGGCTGCAACGGCCATTCTGTGGCTACGTATGTTCGACATTCGGATCGTCTCGATGATGGGTGCAGGGCTCCTTGTGTTGCTCAACTTTCGCCCACTTGCTGACACCATCGCCTTTGGGCAGATCGATCTGGCGCTGTTGCTCATTCTTACGGCGGCGCTCTGGTCGATGCGACGCGAAAAGCACCTGTTTGCGGGCATACTCATTGCGCTGGGAACTTTGTTCAAGATTTACCCAGTGATTATCCTGGCATTTTTCGTTATCAAACGACACTGGATGGGGCTGTTTGGCTTTGCGGTGGGCATGCTAGCGTTTAACGGCGTGGCAATCGCGGTGATGGGATGGGAAATGCACCGGGTCTATCTGCTCGAAGTCGTCCCACGAATCGGCGGCACCACAGCGTGGGTAGAAAACCAGACAATTGCGGGATTTCTCTCACGACTCAGCATTTCGCCGACGGAGACAGCCATTGTCGAAAACCACACAACCGTGCTGATAGCCAACGTCCTGTCGGTATTGCTGTCGATGCTGGCGTGTGTCCTGACCCTTGGGCGGGCAACGATAAAAACTACCACGCATGCCTTGCAGTATAGTCAGTATCTCTTGTTAATGGTGCTGGTCGTCCCGGCGGCGTGGATGCATTATCAAACGTTGCTGATTGTCCCCTTTGCGGCACTCTTGTTGCATCTGCGGGAGCGTGAGATCAGTTTTATGCAGGCGACGTTACTGGCAGCTAGTTTTGCTTTGATCGCATATGGCAATCAGTGGAGCTTTTATAATGGCACGATTATGGGCGTCCTGACAGTCGCAGGTGTTTCTTACAAGTTCTATGGGATGCTGTTGCTAGGAGGTTTGTTAGTGAAAGCGCTGCTTGAAGCACCGCTTGAGGTACCTAACTGGCGTCTCATGCTTCAACGTGCCAAACCAGGAGCAAACCAACCTGAAGCAACTTCGTCGTAAAACCGGAAACGCCCAGGGTATGACATCATCGTCATACTCTGGGCGAACAGTAACTGCTACTCCTCTCTTCAACGCTCCCTCAAGCCAAACTTCGCTGGTGTTACTCCTTTAGACAAGAAATTCCATACAAAAGAATTTTAATTTTATCTAAACTACACTTTCAGACCCTACACACTGCTGACACCACTTAATTTACAACTGTTTTTTTTCTCTACGCATTTGATATTTATAGTATAGCTGTGGAGGCTGATTTATGTAAGAGGAAAATTCCCCGGTATGATCGGGGAATTTTCCCCGATTGTCACACCACAGCCTCGCTCATTTGTACCTCTCACCGTGAAAACGACAGGCGGACCCATCCCACAAGGCCTATAAAAACCCAATACACCACACGCCAAGCACTAGCATGGTGGTGGTGCTACTAAATGCAAAGAGCATGCTATTCCCAAGGAATAGAAAACCCATCCCTGTTAAAATACCAAAAAACTGGGCTATTTCTTCCTGCTTTTGTGCTCTTACCCGTAGCTGTGGTGTTGCAAAATGGCGACTCCAGGTACGCCAGCCAAAGTGTCGGGCGATATATGGGCGTAGCCCAGAAACAATTATGGCAACAATGCCAGCAACAATGAGCAGCAGGTCTGTAGATAAAGGCATGCAACCTTCCCCCGACATTACATTCTAATATATTTAGAGGCTTCAACGACGCTCCATCTTTACGGAACTACTTGTTTCACGTAAACTACCTGGTTTTGTCATAAGAAATGCCAAAGCACCTAATATAGGAATAAAAATGATTACAGCCACCCATAGAATATGAGCCATGTCACTAAATACTCTGTGGCGCATCTGATTGAAAGCTCTGATAGCCAAAACAATCCACATAATGATGATAGTAATATTCATTATTTGCAATACCAATAGTGTGTAGTTCATATTCTTCCTTACCTTGATATGAATTAAAAACTCTTACAAATAATCCTAAATATCTTAAATGACAAAAAACTACCGAGACATATAACGTAATATACGTCTCGGTAAGCAAAAAAGATGTTAATTAGTAAAGTGCATAGTTAATAGTACAGGATATAGGATTGGAGTAAATCTTAATCCCACCATCTATAACAAGATACACGTCTATAATTCCACCACCGACTATCTCAATACTTGATGTTCGATTATACACATTTGTGTATGTGCTAGTAAGATCGAATCCGAGAGTGACACCTGTTAGACCGACCCAAGCATTTGCCGAGTTAATCGCTCGAAAGGAACTGCCTGGTACAAAATCAACTACAATATCAGCCCAGGTATTAAATGTGGCCAATCCCGCATTCGCAGTACACTGGCGTTGTACTATCGTTTGTGCATCTGTCGTAGGTATGTCGGGTAAAAATGGTTGACGTTCGATAACATTGTTCTGAACTCCTATATTTTGGAGAAGTTTTTGGAGTTGTTCTGGGCTCTCAATAACAATAGGAACAATACCATCAGGTACTTCAGAAACAGAAATAAGATCATATTTCTCATACAATTCCATATATTCTTGAGAGACACTACTCTGGGCAGACACACTTATTCCAGTTGCTACAAAAACCATTGTTGCGATAAATAGTCCAAACACCTTATTGATAATCCTCATCATTTTCCTTCTTTACTTTACCAATACTTCTTATCAACCTATAAGAACTCAAATAGCTACTGTAGAGTATTTATAACCTTCTTATTTATACTTTTCAGTAACTTGCCACGCAACTACCTTGTCAGTACTAAAATGCAACGCGTTACTTTTTAAGTATATGCATACACAAACAATTAAAATAGAGGAATTCTTCCCTATCATAGTAGGGAATTCTTCCCTATCATAGTGGGGAAATGTTTGACAGCCACCCCTGCTCGTGGTATCGTTGCGGTACTATCAATATACATTTACTCGCTAGGGGAGCCAGATGAGTCTGGCTGAGAGGGCGGCCCAACCGATGCCGCTGACCCTTGAACCTGACCTGGGTTATACCAGCGTAGGAAAGCATCACTATACCAGAGATCGCTGACCAAACCCAGGTCAGCGATCTTTTTTTGTGAAAGGAACATATTATGCGCCACAGTTTAGTTCTTTTGGTGTTTTTTGCAATGCTACTGGCCTCATGTGGAAATCAACCAACTGCTACGACCGGAGAGGACCCTCAGGCAAACGCCGACACAGATGTGACACAGGTAGACAGCGATACGGAAGCTTCACTGGTTGTCATGTCCCACGACAGCTTTAACGTTAGTACAGATGTGATTCAGGACTTTGAGGCGCAAGCGGGGGTTACAGTTGAAATTCTCCCATCGGGCGACACCGGCTCGGCACTGAACAAAGCCATCCTCAGTAAAGATGCGCCGCTGGCAGATGTGTTCTTTGGTGTTGACAACACGTTCTTGAGCCGTGCACTTGAAGCAGGTATCTTTGAACCGTACAAATCCCCGGCACTCGCCAATATTCCTGATGAGTTCAAACTCGACTCTGAGAGTCGCCTGTTGCCGATCGATTATGGGTATGTCAATATCAATTATGACCAAAACTACCTGACCGAGAACGAGCTTGCTGTCCCTGAAACACTCGAAGTGCTGACCGAACCTGATTGGGAGGGTAAACTCATCGTGCAAAATCCTGCCACGTCCTCGCCGGGCCTCGCATTTATGCTGGCCACTATCAACTATTTCGGTACCGAGGGTGATTACACGTGGCTGGATTTCTGGCGCGATCTGCGAGCCAACGACGCACTGATCACCGATGGCTGGGAAGAAGGGTATTATACACATTTTAGCGGCTCAAGTGGCGCTGGTCCACGACCGCTGGTAGTCTCCTATGCCACCAGCCCTGCAGCAGAGGTTTTCTTCAGCGAAGGCACCCTGACCAAGCCACCAACTGGCAACCTGCTGGCAGGGAGTTTTCGCCAGATCGAGTTTGCTGGCATCCTGAGTGGTACACAACAGCGAGAGACTGCCGAGCGTTTTCTCGACTTTATGTTGAGTCCCACCTTCCAGGAGGATATCCCGCTGCAGATGTTTGTCTACCCGGTGCTTCCTGAGGCGGCACAACCCGAAGTATTTGAACAATTCGCGCAAATTCCCGAAGCAACCACTACCATTGCACCGGAGGAGATCGAACAGAACCGCGAACAATGGATCGAGGAATGGACGGAAGTGATGTTGCGGTGACAAGTAGACCTTTAGGGTTGCCCTTGCATCATACGTCTCGCGCATCCCCATACGGTTTCTCGTAGGTGTAGTGTGGCTCATTACGGGAAATAGGGGTGGGTGGATGGTAGAGACCTTTAGGGTTTACGTATACGGCATTTAGGGTTTTGCCACAAACACACGTTTCTCCCTTCCCTACGCCATTTATTGTTGCGAAATAAAGGACAGGCAGAGATCGTGAATCGGGTAACCTTTAAGGTTGCCTTTGTAGCATTCGTTTATGTCTTTCTTATGCGGTTTTTTGACCATGGTGAGAGGCTAACATACAGGGCAAATTAGCAATAATTACAACCTTTAGGGTCTCCATATGATTACTTTCCTACGCACAATTGCATACGGTCTGCCACTTCTGTTTCTCGCTGTGTTTTTCTTCTACCCACTCGCTGCGATCCTCCAATTAAGTTTTGGAGATTTTGCGAGTGGTGGACTGGTGCGGCTTGTGTCAGATGGATACTATGTGCGAGTCCTCTGGTTTAGCACCTGGCAGGCCGCCCTCTCGACTGTACTAACGCTCATCACAGCTTTGCCCGCAGCCTATGTCTTTGCGCGCTACGATTTCCCTGGTAAGACCCTATGGCGCGCGATTGCCACAGTACCTTTTGTGCTACCAGTCGTCGTAGTGGCGACAGCATTCGTTGCGTTGCTTGGGCCACGCGGCTTGCTGAATACCACGTTGCAATCGCTCTTCGCTCTCGAACAACCACCGCTTGAAGTAGTCAACACGCTGGGGGCAGTACTGCTCGCCCACGTCTTCTATAACTATAGCGTAGTATTGCGTATTGTTGGTAGCTTCTGGAGCACCCTTGACTCACGTTTGGAGCAGGCCGCCGCCGTCCTGGGGGCCAGTCGTTTCCGCGTCTTTCGTGAAGTCACACTACCCTTGTTGCTGCCTTCGATTGGCGCAGCGGCGCTGTTGGTGTTTATCTTTACCTTTTCGAGCTTTGGGGTGCTCTTGATTCTCGGAGGGCCACGACTGGCGACCATTGAGGTTGAGATCTACCGTCAGACGGCGCAACTACTCCGACTCGATAGTGCGGCAGCCCTGTCACTCACGCAGATGTGTGCCACACTATTGATGACCATGCTATACACCCGCTTGCAAACACGTTTTACCGTACCGATCGACCAGCGCGCCCGTGCCACCAATACCAAACCTGCACGTACCAGAGGCGCCCGGCTTATCATCGGGGGAAATATCGTTGTCATTACGGTATTGCTTGTTGCACCAATGATCGCCCTCGGACTACGTTCGATCACCTCACTCACACCGGATGAGTCCGCGCTGACACTCAATTACTACCGTCTATTGAATATTAATCGTACTGGTTCATTCTTTTTTGTGCCACCGACTCAGGCCATTGCCAACTCGCTGCTCTTTGCCCTGGCAACTACCGTTCTCTCCTTGCTCGTTGGGATCCCTGCAGCCTATCTGATTGCACGACAAAAATCACCGCAGAGAAACTCACAACAAAACTCGCACTTTACGTGGCTCCTTGATCCCTTGTTTATGCTCCCACTTGGGACCAGCGCTGTCACACTTGGTTTGGGCTACATCGTCGCATTGGGGAGTCCACCGATCAACCTGTTACGCTCACCGCTGCTGATACCTGTTGCCCACACACTGTTGGCCTTTCCCTTCGTCGTGAGGAGTTTGCTCCCAGCGCTCCGAGGTCTTGATCCACAGCTACGTGAGGCAGCCAGTATTCAGGGAGCAGGACCACTGCGGGTATTACGCGAGATTGATCTCCCAATCCTCTTTCCTGCATTGCTCGTTGGTGCCGTGTTTGCGTTTACCGTCTCACTTGGTGAATTTGGTGCCACACTGCTCCTTTCGCGGCCAGACTATCCGACCATTCCGATTGCAATCTATCGTTTCCTTGGACAGCCTGGCACCGAAAATTATGGTCAAGCGTTGGCGCTCAGCACCATTCTGATGATCATTAGCGTCCTCTGCTTTCTGCTACTCGAACGCGTGCGTTATCGGGATATCGGTGAGTTTTGATCACACAAGAACATCCATTTCCTCGCTTTTGAGAGTATTACATGTACACATGTCTTATGCACAACGCTATTTCTTTGTAATTATTCTAGATAATAAACATACGACTGACTACGATACTTGCAGATTGGGATGTAATGCTGTTACCTGAAATTGACGACTATCCAGCACGATACCAGTTTCGTTTTTGCCCGCTCTGTGCAACATCGTTGGAACGGCGTGTTGGTCACGGGCGCATGCGCTTGGTTTGCCCCAAGGATAACTGGACGTTTTTCCCCAATCCTAACATCGCTGCAACAGTCGTAGTGGAATATCAGGGTGGTATTGTGTTGCTTCGTCGCGCCATTCCACCTGATAAGGGCATCTGGCATTTGCCGATCGGGCACCTCGAGTTTGGCGAATCACCAGAACAGGCGGCCCTGCGTGAAGCATCAGAGGAGACGGGGTTAGTGATCGAAGATCCGTTCTTTCTTGATTTTGAACACAGCCCATCCTATGGCGACCCGGCCATGTTCTACATTGTGTTCTGCTACCGTGCACGTGCGACAGGCGGCGCACTCCGGGTTGATCATGAAAACAGCGACATTCGGGTGGCCCCACCTGAAGAGCTACCCGAACTCAAATGGACTGCTCAGCGGCGTGCGCTCGCTGCGTGGCAAGTGTGGCACGCAACGTACAATTGAACTTGATGTGATATAATTGGAACAATTCTAAATTAGGTATTAGTTAAATTAACATACCGTAGATGTATCAAAAGAGAAAAGGTTGGTTGAGTATGATGAACGAAACAGTTCAAAAAGCGATCAATGAGCAGATTACGCTCGAATTTGCAGCTTCCCATGTCTACCTTTCGATGTCGGCTTATTTCGAGTCGATCAATCTGGCAGGCTTCGCGCACTGGATGCGCGTACAGAGCGAAGAAGAACGTGAGCATGCACTCAAATTCTTCGATTTTGTGAACGACCGTGGCGGACGCGTGATGCTCCAGGCTATCGAAGAACCTCAGATGGAGTTTGCCTCACCGCTCAGCACCATGGAACTTGCGCTCAAACACGAGCAGAAAGTCACTGCATCGATTCACAATCTGTACAATCTTACCGTCAAGGAGAACGATCTCCCAGCTCAAAATCTCCTGCGCTGGTTTATCGATGAGCAAGTCGAAGAAGAGAAAAATGCTGACGACATCGTTCAAAATCTCAAACTGATCGGTAATGATGGTACGGGACTGTATATGATAGACCGCACACTTGCCGGACGCAGTACCGCAGACGAAGATGGTGAATAGCACTGATGTAATGCAGGCACCCGTTGGGAGGGCTGAACAACGCACTCCCAACACCCCGCTCCTCGATCTGCGCTCCATTACCAAGTACTACCACAGCACTCCTGCACTTTACAACGTTGATCTATGCATCAACAAGGGCAGCATCGTGTGTTTGCTTGGCCCATCAGGATGTGGAAAAACAACATTACTGCGTGTCATTGCTGGCCTTGAACAGGCCGACAGCGGCACCACCATCTTTGCAGGACAGTCTATCAACCATATCCCCCCGCACCAACGCGGCTTTGGATTGATGTTCCAGGAATATGCGCTCTTTCCCCATCGCAATGTCGCTGAAAATATCGCCTTTGGCTTACGCATGCGCCATATCCCACGCGAACAGATCGACGTACGGGTTGCAGAAATGCTGACATTGGTAGGGTTAACGGGCTACGAGCAACGACGCGTCTATGAACTTTCCGGTGGTGAACGACAACGCGTTGCACTGGCCCGTAGCCTCGCCCCAAATCCCCCTGTTCTGATGCTCGATGAGCCACTGGGAGCACTCGACCGAGCCTTGCGTGAGCGGCTGCTCGACGAACTACGCGACATTCTCAAACAGGTGGGCGTCACCAGCATCTATGTAACACACGATCAGACCGAAGCCTTTGCCATCGCCGATCAGCTAGTGCTTATGCATGCGGGACAGATCGAACAACAGGGGCTACCGACAACCATCTATCGCCATCCACAGAGCACATTTGCAGCGCGCTTTTTGGGATTAGCTAATCTTGTACCAGCCCAGGCAGTCTCAGTAACCGATCAACTATTGACGTTTGAAACACCTCTGGGGATACTTCAGGTCGCCGAACATACCACAACACTACAACCTGGGCAGCAGGTGTGGTTGGTCATTCGGCCCGAAGCCGCCAGCATCGTGGCTGATACCACAGCACCAAACACACTCCACGTCGACATGGTCGAATATTCGTTTCGGGGCAGCCGCACCCGGATCAGTGTCCGGCACACCTCTGGTCAGACTCTTGTCTTTGAGTTACCCGATGGGACATTACTCGCTGGTACGACAGATCTCCTCCTCCAACTCGATGCAACTGCTCTCAGTGTGATTCCTGCCTAATATCGCTCAATCAGGCACATATGTAAGTTATACATGTGAACGTGCGCCTGACTGAGCTTCTTTTCACTTCCTCACTTACGCTATATCGGTCATCTTGTTAAGGGTAAAGCTGGCCACCACACCATCTGTAGCTGCTGAATATGCCCGTATATGATCATTATGCATATGCTGTTGCCATAGTTCTCGATTTTCCCAATTTTCATAAAAGATAAAAATCTCTGGTTTGTCGTTATCCTGGTGCAAGTCATATTGGAGACAACCAGCTTCTGCTCGTGTAATCGCCACTAATTTCAGCAACTCAGATTTTACTAATTCAATGCTATCTTTCTGCGCTTCGATACGTGCAACAATAGTCAACTGTGCATTCATGCTTATGCTCCTAGTTATCGAACCTGCAAAACAATTTTGCCACGGGTGTGACCACCAAAACTCATCGCATGTGCTATACGCACCTCATCAAGTGGCAGTACTGTGTCTATAACAGGTTTGATATGTCCATCATCAACAAGCCGAGCTATTTGTACCAGTTGTTGTTGATTTGGACCCACCATGATAGAAGTGCCACGCGCTCCATGCGCTTGGGCCAGGCTTTTTGCAGTATCGGTATCTTCAGGGAGAATTGTCACAAGGATACCACCTGGTTTAAGCACAGACACCGAGCGTTCTAAAACATCACCCCCAACTCCATCGAGCACGACATCAACGTCACGTACTACATCCTCAAATCGTGTGTTCTGATAATCAATCACCTCATCAATACCCAATTCACGTAAAAAAGCGACGTTGGCAGATGAAGCTGTACCGATTACATAAGCCCCTTTCCATTTGGCAAGCTGTACAGCGAAATGTCCGACACCACCAGCGGCGGCGTGAATTAAAACGGTCTGCCCTGCACGCAGATCTGCTGTATCGAACAACGCTTGCCATGCCGTAAGCACCGCCAGGGGAAGCGCTGCTGATTGGACATGATTGAGTGATGCTGGCTTATGTGCCAGATGTGCTGCAGGGGCAGTGGTATACTCGGCATAAGCTCCACCTATCTGTGGAAAACTGACCATTCCATACACATCGTCACCAACACTCAATCCGACGACACGAGCGCCAACGTGTTCAACCACTCCTGATACATCCCATCCTAAAATAACCGGGAATGATTCGATGTTTCCAGCAATACCACGACCAATACGCGTTTTCCAATCGACCGGGTTGACTCCCGCAGCATGTACGCGAATCAAAACTTCGTTGTCATTGCAAGTAGGAACAGAGACATCTTCATATGTTAATACATCAGACTCACCATAGGCGTAGATACGAACTGCTTTCAAAACTTCCTCCATATACCTATCAAAAAATGCTGTTTAGAACATTTCCCAGTATCCTTTACTTTGAACATTTTTCAAGAACGCACAAAAATGTGCTATAGTATCACGTGTGATACCAATTGGGAGTAACCATCTATGGCTTTACGAGAACGTAACTATCACCATCGGTATGGATGCCCGGTAGAAGCTACCCTTGATATCATTAGTGGCAAATACAAAGGTGTCATTCTGTTCTATCTGCTACAGGGAACCATGCGCTTTGGCGAACTAAGGCGATTATTGCCGTATGTAACACAAAGAATACTTACACACCAATTACGCGAATTAGAAAACGACGGTATTGTGAAACGGACAATATATGCCGAAATCCCTCCGAAAGTAGAATATTCATTGACTGACTCTGGACGCAGCCTAAAGCCACTCCTCGTATTGATGCGTGATTGGGGCGATCAGTACCTGGAACAAGTACAGCAAACTGAAGGTAGCGAAAAGAACGCTGCCTAAGAATGAGTTCTCCCATTACACAAAAGTAGATTTGAAACAAAGCACAAGGAACAACATAATTACGTGGCCCACCATCGACAACAAGACATTCTCCGCGCGGCCCGCGAAGTCCTCGCCGAAAAAGGCTTTGAGGCAACTACCATTTCAGAAGTCGTTGCACGTGCCGGAGTAGCACAAGGCACTTTTTATCTCTATTTCCCCTCGAAAACATCGCTCGTTGAAGCGCTTTCAAAAGAGATGCTCGAACAAACGCTAGTCACTGTGAATGAGGCAGTTGCACAAGCACCCACTATCAATCACGCCGTTGAGGCTGGCATTCGTGCGGCTTTCTCGGTCACAGAACACTACTGCGATGTGCTTGGTATTATTGAGATGCGTATTGGACTCACGCGTTCTATCGCATACTGGGAACATCTCTATGAGCCCTACTACAACATGATTGTTGAACTTATCCAACAGGGTCAGGAGGCCGGAGAACTTGATCCAAGCGTGAATGCAACATTTGCCGCCCGTATGATTGTTGGTCTGGTCGAGAAGGCCGCTGACGATTGTTTCCTCTATCGTCCCGAGATACACCCCGAAGATTATATTGCTGAAGCTGCACGTTTTGTCCAGCGAGCGCTACGCAATCACTAAAAATCCCCTTTACGATACAACCTGAAATTGGTGCTTGACAAGTAACGACGCAGGTAGCTATAATTGATCAAAATATGACTGACAGTCAGTCATACGCGAAGACAGATAGTACGCAACCAACATCAATTATACTCACATGACCATAGTGCTGTAATCGAACTCAAGGCAAATACTGGACATGTATCATAACTCAATGGGGGTACATCCAGAACAAACAGAACAAAGTATTGTTCCAGAATAAGGAAACCTTGAAACCTTATTTGTCATTTGGTCTTGACATACAGAAGTACCTCTTTCTATAATATATCAAAATGTGACTGACAGTCAGTCGTTTTACTGAGGAATTACCCATGCAACAAACAATATACAAAAACCCATCTCCACAGATAAAGACAGAACCACCAGGCCCTCCTACAATGCCTATTGTCGGGAACATGATCGATTTTGGGCGCAATCCACTGGGCTTTTACACTTATTGTGCACGTACCTATGGGGACGTTGTGAGACTCCAATTTGGCAGTGGTCAATCGAGCTACCTCATCAGCAACCCCCATACGATTGAAGAAGTACTTGTCCAAACCGGACGGCGCTTTGCTAAAGGGTATCAGGGAGATCGCCTGATCACCGTGTTCCTTGGCAATGGTCTGGTAACGAGTGAGGGGGATTTCTGGCGACGCCAACGTCGTCTAGCGCAACCCGCTTTTCATCGGAAGCGTATCACAGGTTATGCTGAGGTGATGGTGGCATACACCCATCGTATGGTAGACAAATGGCGGAATGGACAGGTGCGCGACATCCACAGTGAGATGCTGTATCTTACGCAGGCGATTGTCAGTAAAACCCTCTTTGACGCTGACATGCAGGAGAATGCCAAAACCGTCGGTGATGCTCTCGAAGCGGCTATTATGGAGTATGGCAAGCTCATGACTAGCGTGTTTCACCATGTGCTCAGCTTTCTTCCATTCCAGATCACCACCCCAACTGAACAGCGCTTGCTCGAAGCCATGCAAGATATCGACAATGTCGTTGAACAGATTGTTGAGGAACGTCGTAAGGCACCCGGTGACCGTGGCGATCTGCTCTCGATGTTGATGGAAGCACGCGATGAGGACGGGACTGGGATGACCGACCAACAACTGCGCGATGAAGTCAAAACACTCTTTCTGGCCGGTCACGAGACGACCTCGAACACGCTTACCTGGACCTTCCATCTTCTGATGCAACATCCTGATATTGTGCAGAAACTGGAAGCCGAAGTCGATCAGGTCCTGGGAGATCGCACGGTTACGCTTGCAGATCTGGAACAGTTGACCTACACCCGCCATGTGCTCGATGAGTCCATGCGGCTCTATCCACCCGTATGGGCGATATCGCGTCAGGCCACCGAGGATGTCGAAATCGAAGGCTATACCATACCAGCAGGTTCGGTGCTCCAGATGAGTCAATGGACCGTCCATCGCGACCCACGCTACTTTGACGATCCGGAAGCATTTATCCCTGAGCGATGGGAAACTATACGTGCCGATCTACCGAAATACGCCTACTTTCCCTTTGGTGGAGGGCCACGACTCTGCATCGGGAACAACTTCGCCCTGATGGAAGCCACCATTATTCTCGCCAGCATCGTCCAGCACTATCAACTCGAGGCACTACCAAAGCAAGAGGTTGCCCTCCAACCAGCCATCACCCTATCACCGAAGGGCAGTCTGTACGCACGGATACTTACACGAACAACTTAGGATCATACATATACTATAGTGCTGTCGGGAGCATACAGTAGCTTCCGGCAGCAGGATCAGGAGTTCCACTATGTCGCTGCTTGAAGGGAAGCGTCTCTATGACCATGTACAACGATTTGCCACAGCCTTTGGCCCCCGCCCTGCTGGTGGTCCAAACGAAACTGCAGCACGCGAAGTACTCAAAGACTACCTCCACCAACATGGTATTCAACAGACCACGAATCTTCCCTTTTCAACCACCAACACATGGGGCTATGGACTCATTGTCCCCTTGATTCTGGCATTGATTCCACAATGTATTCCGCACACCAACCGTTATCTGCGTACTGCGGCTTCGCTCCTGAGTCTCCAACAATCGTGGTTAGCCCTGAATGGCCAGATGCGCTACCAACCTTTGTATCGTTTGTACCCGCAATATCCCGGTGGGACACTGGTGGCACGTATTCCGGCGGCTCAAACTCCCAAACATACCGTTGTGCTGGTAGGCCATACTGACTCGAATAAACATCGCTCTACCTTTTCGCCAGAACTGAAACGATATCTACGCCTTGGATCAACATCAATCTCTGTGGCCATGCTGGGAAATATCATCGCATCGTTGTTGGACGAACCGCGTAGCCGCCTGGCAACCACTGCCTACATGCTCTTCAGTCTCGTGTCCTTGATCGCCGACGAGTTGGGACCATATGTTGAAGGGGCCAACGATAATGGTTCAGCTATGGCCTGTGTGCTGGGGCTTGGTGAGCAAGCGCTGGCGACTCCACTCAACTCGACCGAAATCTGGCTGGCCTTCACCGGCTCAGAAGAGGTGAGTCACGACGGGCTGAACGTCATGCTGGATCACTACGGTGCACAGCTTCAAGATGCGTATTGGATTGATTTTGAGATGGTCGGGAAAGGGAGTATTCATTTTGTCGAGCAATATCATGGTTTGAATTATTTAGTAACATGCCAGCCTGATGCCGACAGCCTCCACCTTGCACAAACCGTCGCGGCCAAGCATCCCGAGTTACAGGTAACCGGCAGCAAGCCACTGATCTATGACGAAGTGGCCACCCTGCGGCGACGTGGCTTCCGTGGTATCACGCTTGTCGGGCTCGACAGCGATGGCTTCTTGGGCAACTGGCACCAGCGCACAGATACGATAGAGAACATTGAACCACATGCTCTGGAACGTGCAGCACAGTTTGCATGGCATATGATGAAGCACCTTGATTAGCACGAAAAGCAGTTGTGCCTGAGCGACCCAGAGATGATGCCGTACGGTTCAACGATAAGCCTACTCACCAATACCACCATCTTTATCAACATGCTGAAGTACCCAGATTAACGCTTCATCTGTCGTTAATATGTTCCCGTCAATCTGGGCTTCGTACGCTTGATCCAGCAATGCACCAATCCCAGGACCTGTCGCGACACCGGCCTCCAAAAGATGGCGTCCGAGCAGTAGCGGCTTGGGAGGGCCATCCACCACACCTAATTGTTCTGCCATTTCAACGACAGGTGTACCAGGTTTGCCAGGCGGAAAGGGTGGACGTCCACTGTAATCGGCTTCTAACACATGTGCCCACATACGGATAGTTGCGGGTTTGAGTTGCACTGCCAATCGTCGCACCGCTGCTTCTGTTATTTGTAATCGCAGATGTGCCATATGCCGATGTACCAGTCGCTCCACCTGTGCAATGATCTGTTTTGGTGCGCCAATGCGTTGCAGAAACGATTGTACCAGTGGGACTCCCGCTTTGGCATGACCGGGGCTCCGCATACGTCCTTCAGCATCAGGGCCAGTAGTACAGGGTTTACCCAGATCGTGGCACAGTGCAGAGAAGAGCAACACCATGCGTTCTTGCTCACCAAGATTTTCTCGTATAGCGATCTGTGCCGCAGCATCACACACAAACTGTGTATGAATCCAGACATCGCCTTCGGGATGGTATTTGGCATTTTGTAGGCATCCCACCAGTGCTTGCAACTCAGGGAAGACCGCGATCCATCCCGTTTCATAAAGCACCCGCAAACCGGCTGAGGGGCGCTGGCCTTTCAGCGCCCACTTGTGCCACTCACCCCAGATACGCTCAATCGAGAGTGTCGCTGCTTCAGACCGCAACGAACGACACAAAATGGCTGTCTCTGGTGCGAGATGCATATCAAAACGGGCGGCAAACTGCATCGCCCGTAGCACACGCAATGGGTCCTCTGCAAACGCATCTGAAACATGGCGGATCACACCAGCCTGCAAGTCCTCTGCCCCATAGAAGAAATCGAGCAATTCACCGGAGAGGGTGAGCGCCATCGCATTCCAGGTAAAATCACGACGCATTGCGGCTTCTCGTGGCGTCATATGTGGGTCTGGCTCCACCATAAATCCGCGATGGCCGGCACCCGTTTTGTTTTCACGGCGCGGCATGGCAAAGTCAAGTTCTTCACCATCAGCAAAACGGAATTTAAGCACACCAAAGGAACGACCGACCGCGTATACGCGACCAAAATCACTCAGCACTCTGGTGATCTGTTCTGCGGAGAGACCATAAACCTCGATATCGACATCCTGGAGATCATGTCCGAACAGATAGTCACGTACTGCACCACCAACAATCAGTGCGTGTCCACCGGCATGCTCAATAGCGGTCAGGATTGGCTGGAGCCTTTGGAGTATCACAGCTAACTGACCCTGTATAGGTATATTCACTAAGCCCCCACATCTTTCGCCAAAGTTGGTGTAGGGTTAATCCAGGTGCTACTCCAAAGTTCAATAGCTTCAATGACTGGCGTCAATGCCACACCCTTTTCTGTCAGGCGGTATTCCACACGCACTGGTGCATCAGTAAACACACGTCGTTCAATAATACCTTCTTGTTCAAGTTCTTTTAGTCGCTCTGAGAGCATACGATCACTTACCACTTCTAGTTGGTCGGATAATTCATTAAAGCGTAATGGTTGGTCCATTAAAAGTTTTAGAATAAGTCCCGTCCAGCGCTTGCAGATGACCTCAACAGCCTGCTGATAACGGTGACACAGTTGATCACTGTAACGCATAATCGGCCCCGTATCTATACGCGTGTGTATGAGCAAAGGCAATCTGAATAAGAAGACAGACAGGACACGGTTGTGTTGTTGTTTGCATAGACTAATGCTAGCAAAAAAGAAGTGACTTGACAAGTAAAAGTGACGAAAGTCATTGGCATTCGCAGTGGAAGAGTGCCTTATCGAGAATGAGCCGTGATACGTAGTATTTGTAGGTTCTACGAACATGTCCTGGAGACTGTCACCACCCATCCTCTACAGTGTTCGAAGACAGTGGGGTATCGATTGTTTATTCACGTGATAGAAAACATAACTATATCGAGGTGCAAGTCATTGCACTCATACCTCGATATTAGCTTATATGAGAGAGGAAAAGCTACAGCAAATCGTCGTCTATCGGTGGGCGCCCACCTCCGTGACCGTTGCTGTGGGTGGTGGCAGCGCGCTGCAGACCACGTGCGGTGTCAACATCTTCTTCGCTTGACGCCGGAGTCGTCGCCTCTTCATCGGTTGCAATCCATGCCGAAACAGCCACAGACCATGTAATCGTCTGGTCGATCAAGCCTTCGATCAGTGGCACCCAGGCACGTTTGATCCAATGCTGCACAATGTAATCGCGGGTGACGGGAGTCGATATCTGGGCGACCACCGGGCTTATTTCGCGCGTTTGGACAGTGCCACGTGATACCTCTTCGCCAGGACCAAGTGGGATACTACAAGCGTAGAATGGCGGATTCAGTGGTGGTTTGCCAGATGACTCACGTACGGCATCAATCGCATCAAGAACATCGTATTGCTGTGTTAATGCTGTAATAACATCGCTCGTAAGCGTCCCCTTCACGGTTACTGACACTGGCTCGTAAAACCCAATCTCCAACAACTCACGTAGAAATGCGCGAAACCGCAATTGCGACTGTTGACGACCACTGGGCAATGTGCGCCAGCCAAAAGCAAGACCAACCCGTTCATTGGTTTGCTGCATCTCAGCCATAGTCTGTATACCATCTGAGATGACAAACAGATTGGCAACCTTTACCTCCCAATGCGTGACCAGATTGCCACTTCCATGTCGAATGGTAACCTGGGAAAAACCAGCACGCTGCATCGCCTCGTCAAAGGCTGGTGAACGGCCAACCACCGCTAACCACCCGGCATACACACGACGATCGTTGGTCTGAAGACCAGTAGACCATTGCAACAACGGATCAACGACACGCGGCAAAGGGCGCCGCGCTGGCCCACGGGAAAAAGTGACCTCTTCCATATGATGCTCGTCCCTTTTCACTAATAACTCGACCCAATGAGGTGTTCCGGCAAGCCGATAGCACCATCACCATTATAGCACATTTGTTCGTTTTGTACATTACCCAAAAGACGCATTACGCCTCCATTTGCACAAAGTGGTGTAGGAACGGTATGCTGTATAAATGACTAATTAGCTGAGGTATCTACTATGCTTCATTTTATTCCTGCCCCCCTACTCGGATGCATTACCTTTCTTGGTGTCGCACTTAATACCATCTTCTGGTGTATACCGCTCTTTATAATCTCCATCGTAAAACTGTTATTTCCCATTCCAGAGATACGTTGTGGTCTATCGCAAGTACTTGCACGTATTGGAGAATCGTGGATCAAAGTCAATAATACGTTCATCAGTATGGGTACACACATGCAGTGGGAAATCACAGGGTTAGAAAAGCTTGATCGCCATAAGTGGTATCTTATCTGTAGTAACCATCGCTCGCTGGTTGATATTCCACTACTCCAAATGATATTTTACAAACGGATTCCTTTTATTCGGTTTTTCATCAAACAGGAACTTTTCTGGGTGCCTATGCTTGGCCTCGCATGGTGGGCACTCGATTTTCCTTTTATGAAGCGCTATTCTCGTGCTTATCTGGAGAAACACCCGGAGAAGCGCGGTAAGGATTTAGAGACTGCCCGTGAGTCTGGCAAACTGTTTCGCAGGAATCCAACAACGATTCTCAACTTTGTGGAAGGAACGCGCCACACCATCACAAAACACACAACCCAAGCATCGCCCTATCAACATCTTTTACGCCCCAAAGCTGGTGGCGTCGCCAATATTCTGGCATCCATGCAAGATCTTGATATGACGGTCCTCAATGTGACTATTCTCTACCCCGATGGTGATGTTGTTTTCTGGGATTTATTATGTGGGCGTGTGCGACGAGCCATTGTTCATATAGAAGAGCTGATTATTCCACCAGAATTGCTGCATGGTGATTACAATAATGATCCTATCTTTCGACAAAAGTTTCAGGAATGGACTCAGCAACTCTGGTACGAGAAAGACATGTTTATTGAAAAACTCTTACGAAAAACACATTCGGTATCCTAGAACAAGACATCAGGATCGCGTAGTATTGACATATCATTTTTTCATGTTACACTTACTACCAAACATTTGGTAGTTAAAGATATGACCAGATCGATTGACAGGTCAGATGCACGCAAGCGTGTTCTGGATGCTGCCAAAAGATTGTTCTCACAAAGACGTTACAACGCGGTGACTTTACGCGATATTGCTGCGGAAGTTGGCATCCGCCACATCTCGCTTTATTACCATGTGCCAGGTGGCAAGGAAGCGCTCTTCATTGAGGTAACCGAGCGGAGTCTACAACATCACTATGAGCGTTTAACCCACCCTATTGACCGCGCCCAACCAAATGTACACGCTCGATTACGGGGGGCGCTGATTGGTTACTTTCACAACCACCAATGGATTTGATCCGCATGTCACATTCAGATGATATGCCATCCATCGATCCACTACACGCAAAGCGGCTGTTGGAAACACATTTGAAATGATCCTAAGACCAATTGAACAGGTGCTCCAACAGGCCCAACAACGCAGTGAGGTAAAGCATCACGATCTTAGTCTTATTGCTGGTGGTATTTTGGGCAGGATTGAAGGTCTCTATGCCATTCCTGACTATGTCGTGGAAAGAGACCAACGATCACTCGCGAATGAATTAATTGATGCAATGCTTCATGGTATACGAAAGCCCTAAAACACTCTTTTTTTTTCTAAAATCTACCAAATAGTTGGTAGTATTGAATATCATGGCATTAATCATGTGTAACGTAAGGAGTTTCTGATGATTCCAAATATGTGGTACGCTGTGCTTGAGTCACACGAAGTCAAACCAGGGAAGCCATATGCCTTTACACGTCTCAACGAAGACCTGGTGTTCTGGCGTGATAATGACGAGAAGATTGTAGTCATGAGGGATATCTGTCCGCATCGTCAAGCGAAACTCAGCCCTGGTAAACTCGTGGATGGGAACATTCAATGTCATTTCCATGGCTTTCAATACAACCAAGACGGCGGATGTGAGCTGATTCCAGCCAATGGGCGCAATGGCTCCAAGCCCAGAATTTTTCAGTGCTGGACCTATCCAGCGCAGGAAGACCATGGGTTTATCTGGGTCTGGACAGGGGAACCACGCACGGCATATCCGCCCGTACCCTTTGTGGATGGGCTGGAAGAGCATACCTATGCCACGTTTCAAAAGCAGTGGCATACCCACTACACCCGTGTTATTCAGGGTGTGCTGGATGTGTCGCATCTGCCGTTTGTCCATGCAAAAACCATTGGACGGGATGGCAAAACGCTGGTCAACGGCCCCTACACAACGTTAGAAGATAACAAGATTCAGGTATGGATCAGTAATCAACCGGACGTTGGGCTACCGGCCATCAAGCCAACCGAAGTTCCACCACCCAGCACACCACCAACATTACGCTTCAACTACCCCAATGTCTGGCAATTGTGGCTCAACGATAATTTAAGTCAAGTCATCATCGCTGCGCCAATGGATGATGAGAACACCATGATTTATGTACGAAACTATCAGAAGATGATCAAGAACCCTGTGCTTGGGAAGCTGTTTGCACGCATAGGGAATATCTATAACCGTTACGTTTTGCACGAGGATGAAGAAATTATCGTTTCCCAAACACCTAAGAAAGCCGATTTAGATATCGGTGAACGTTTTATCCCTGGTGACCGTCCGATTGCGCTCTATCTGAAGCACCGTCGTGATCTTATTCTGGCAGCGCAGGAAGAACAGCCTGCATTGACTGATCTGCCAATCCTGTACTAGAGAGATAGGTATAAGGACTCGACTGTCAATCCAACCGCCACCAGCATATTCCACCGAAGCTATCAAAGTGTGTCGTGCGATAACGCGTCAACACGCCAAAACGTTTTATCTTGGCTCACTGTTTCTCAGCAAACAGCAACGTGCGGCGGCAGGGGCTGTGTACGCCGTGTGTCGCAACGGAGATGATCTGGCAGAAGAGCCCCACTTCGGACATGTGACCCAACGACGAGCGTTGATCGAGGCATGGTGGCAGGACATCCAGGCCGCTTACGACGGGACTCCGAGCAACCATCCGATCTGGATTGCACTTGCATGGGCCGTCACCACCTACGATATTCCACTGGAGGCGTTTGAGGAACTGTATCTCGGCTTCCAGATGGATCTACAGAGGCATACCTTTGCAACGATGGCCGACCTTGAATTGTACTGTCAGCGGGTTGCCGATGTCGTTGGCTTAATGATAGCTCCCATCTGCGGATATGATGGGGGCGAGGAAACGCTCACACATGCGCTACAGCTTGGCTGCGCGATGCAGCTCACCAACATTCTGCGTGACGTTGGCGAGAATCTCCAACGTGGACGATTGTATCTCCCCACTGAGTGTTTCATACAACACAACCTGGATCGGTCTATGCTCGAACGCGGCGAGGTAACACCAGAGTATCAGGTACTCTTACGCGAATTAATTGCCCTGGCGCGGTCGTGGTATCACGAGGCAGACAAAGGGATTGCCCACCTGCACCAGCCGGGAAAACTGGCCATTGCGATAGCTGCACATACCTACGCGGACATCCTCACGACACTTGAGCACAATCAGTATGACAACTTGTCGCGACGTGCTTTTGTCACATGCAAGGGTAGACTGGAGCACATCTTACGTACGGTGTGGCACCTGTATGGTTCGCGGCAAAAACGTAGGAATACCCACCCGTCGATACACACTGCAGGAGGTTTGTAGCAAAGGTCAGCATTGTCGCCTGTTCAATCAGTATGCCTCACTATTGATCATTTGTGCTACAATACAAGCACATATGTTTGAGTGAGTGTATCAATGACGACAATCAACATTGAGCCAGACATGCAGCAAAAACTCGCCCTTCTTAGCGATGAGGCCACTGATGAAGTGACGGATACGCCATCGGAGCAGAGTATCCGTGCGGGCATTCAACACGACACAGGTTTTATTTACAATGCCAGTCGTGAACGTGGCGGCAAGGTCAAATTATTTAAAGTCCTCCAGACCAACGCCTGTCGTTATGCCTGCAAATATTGTTTTACTTCCTGCGCGATTCGTCGCAAACGAACCACTTTCAAACCTGATGAACTGGCCACGACTTTTGTCTCACTCAATCGTGCCAAGCGGGCCGAAGGGCTGTTCCTCTCATCGGGTATTGTGCCAGATGCAAACACGACAATGGAGAAAATGCTGGCAACCGTTGAGCAACTGCGTGTGCGCGAAAAATACCGAGGCTACATCCATATCAAGTTGATACCAGGAGCAGATCAGGAGTACATTGAGCGTGCCGTTCAACTGGCCGACCGCGTATCGCTCAATCTTGAAGCACCAAATGCCGAACGACTGGCGATCCTGGCACCAGGGAAAGAGTTTGCCGAAAGCATGTGGCAACGTATGGTCTGGGCCGCCAACCTGATCGAGCAATCACGACGTGAGGGGCGACAAGGCGCACGGAGCCTGACAACACAATTTGTGGTCGGTGCGGCGGGCGAGAGTGATCGCGAACTGCTCATGACAGTAGAACGAGCACACCATGAGTTGAGTCTCAAACGTGCCTATTTTAGTGCGTTCCATCCGATAGAACAATCACCATTTAATGAAATGCCTGCGGAAGACCCAATGCGTGCATTTCGGCTCTATCAGGCCGATTTTATGCTCCGCGATTATGGCTTTACTTTTGATGAGTTTGCCTTTGGTGCGGAGGGATTTTTGTTGCGAGACCGCACGCCAAAGCAAGCCTGGGCTGATGCCCATCCTGAATACTTTCCAGTGGAGATCAATCAGGCGCCGCGCCATATGCTCTTACGCATTCCAGGGATTGGACCACAATCAGCCGAGCGCATTCGGGCAGTGCAAGGTACCACAAAAATGCGCGATTTGGGGCAGCTCAAAAAGCTAGGAGTGGTGACTAACTGGGCGGCTCCATATATCCTGCTCGATGGTCGCCAAATCCTCGTTCAAAGCGGACTGTGGGAAGGTCTTGCACTTGATGGTAGGGGGTCTCAATAATTTCGCTAATACGGTCATTGATTACCTCCAACATCGCACGATCATACCCAAGCGGTTCCGCCAGAATAATTGACATATTGGGATAGCGCTCACGGGCAGCCGCTATGACTGTTGTTAACTCTTTGTCTTCATTCTTGCTCAATTGCAAGAAATAAGGTACCACAATGGTATGCTGAATATCTCTTTGCAGGAGCTCACCAATCGTATTGATGAGTGGTGATTGATCTGTTTCAATGAGACAAACCTGTGTGTGAGCATAGAGGCCCTGTCGACCAATATATTCGGCTATGGTATAGACAGGATCACAAAAACAGTGATCGTCGGCGCCATACGCCAGAATAATCAGACTCGTGTTATGGCGTACGTGCATGGGGAGCCAGGGACCGCTGTCGAATAACGCAGCCTGTTCAGGATACACGATTTCGGGATGCGAAGCCACATAATCGGCTTCGACAGCACGCCGCAGCAGCAGTTCAGCCAGAGCCGGATGCTCACCAAGCGTATACGTCAAACGAATTGCAATGTGAGGGAAACGTTGTTGGCTCTGTTCTATCAGGTGTGGTAGCTGATCTCGAACAAACGCATCAGGTCCCAGTACATACGGCATCACCACAATTTCACGGACCCCTTCAGCCACACACCGAACAAGCGACTCATCAAAGGTCGGACGAGTATTATCCAGAAAAGCCGATATACTCAATCTTGCAACGCCCAAACTTGCAATACGTGCGGCCAAACGAATCATGATTGCACCCGTTCTGGGACACGTTTCGCCATAACCAACCAGCATAACTGCTCGTTGCTGAGCAGCGGAGTTACTAGCTGTATCAAACGTTGATCGTGATGTGAGAGGGACTTGTTCTTTTCCGTGTAGCATAGTACTCATCACCCTAATAGCAGGCTGTGCTAAGGTTTAGAAACTTATTAACTGTTATAATACCATTAGTGCAGAACTTGTGCAATAGTATGACAAACATGTAACAGGATATTGTATCATCTTTATGGTGATTATACGCTTGTGACCATATAACGTTATCCAATGAACAATAATAGCTTTGATTATGCTCGATTGATTGCAAAATGTACGAATAGACATAAACAACAGATAAAGTAAACTAGAAATACAAATATTATTTGATTTTTATTAACATATTAAAGGATTGAATACATACCATTAAACATATATTTTAAATTAAACAAAAATACATTTACATATATATAAATATGTGTTATACTTCTAGAGATCAATCCACTTCACATCCACGCAAATATTTCACTTAATTAACGGAGGTCTACTATGATTCAGATCGAACTTGACATTTTCTCTGGGCGGCCTAATCCTCGTTAGAATCTCTCAAAACGTGCAACTCAACATCTTATGGATCAGATCATGGCAAGTCCACAGATACTGCTGCCCTATAATACTAATGTAGGAGGACTAGGTTATCGAGGATTTGTTATCAGACAACTTGAAAATGAAGATAGTATATGGCAACAAAATAAGCTTCCAAGCATCGCAAGAATTGGACGAAATCTTACATTGAGCGCAGATGCAGCTGACTTACTTCTTGAAAGCGCAGAAGAAACCACCGTTGATGTGCCTGATGATGTTCTTGAAGTTACAGAAGCAGCTATTGAAGAAGATCGACAGACAAAATCGGACGAACCATCACTATCAGGATATACCAAGTGTTCGCAAGGTTATTATACCAGTGACAGTGATTTCAGCTTTTGGAATGGTAGCTCTTCTCATCAATTGAATAATAACTGCTATAATTACGCTGCGAACAGCAGAACTAATACATTTGCACAACCTGGGCGTGCTTCAGGTCAAATGTTTTCTACTATCTCGTGTGCAGATGTTGGTGCCGCTGCAGTTCGTGATGGATGGCAATCCAGCTGTCGCTCAGATAACAACCTCCAAACTTGCTTAGTAATATGGCCTGGCATGGATTATCATTGGTACAGATTATGCATCAATAATCACTGGTGTCACAAGGCAGGCCAAACACCTGCACGTAACACAGATGACTCTGGTCAACTCATTACTGATCCAGAAACATGCAACCGTGGTCCTTACACTGATTTTTGCGGATATTATAGAGGTCTTGGCCTTACAGTTAGTTAATTCAATGAAATACGTACTTAGCATTTTTATTATAGGTATATTAGTTGCTTGTGGATCTGTATCTACTACTGAGTCGCAACCACAAGAGACTCCAGAGATAGGTACACCCATGCCAACTATATCAGCAAGAGACTCAGGAAGCGAAGATGAAGGTTATGTACAACTTAACATCTTTAGTGGACGCGAGCAGCCAGATTGGAACTTAACAAGAGATCAGACCAAGCAGTTGGCAGCACTAGTCGAAGAGCTGCCCCGTACTGATCAAACACTTCCAGAAACAGGCTTAGGATACAGCGGATTTGAAGTTTATCTACCAAATCCTGACGAGACGTTCTTCGATGCAATGATCGTCTATAATGGTATTATCGAGTACAGAGTCAATGAGATAATTCATTACCTTACTGATAACGACCGAGAAGTTGAGCGGTTCCTCCTGGCAAGCGCAGAATCGCATGTTGATGATGCTGTATATACAACTTTACAAGATGAAATCGCTTCTTCAGATACAGAATAACATCTTGATCAGATAGCGATATACCTCGATAGTGGATATACCTCCACACTATATAAGGAGGCTAGATATGCCTAAATTAAACTCCAATCGCCGAAACTTTCTAAAGCTGACTGGTATAGCCGTTTCACTAGGTGCTATTGCAGCAGTTCCTACACTCAACGCACAAAAACAAGAGCAAGATTTGGTTGAAGGCGATACTACATCCATAGAACTATGGTTACTTAAATCAGGGCAAAACCATATCGACTCTGACCTATATCAAATTACACAACAATTCATTAATGAATAGTTTTTAATATGCCGCTACAGCAGAGTATTTTTAGAAGAAGCACATCTCTTGTGCTTCTTCTTTTTCTAAATATCGAAGTGTTTCCTGTGTTTTTTCATACATATCCAGAGAAGCAATGAGAGAGTAAAAATTGTAAGAATCGTAGTACAATATGCTCTATGTCTACTATTCCACAATATCCTCAATCTATTGCACTGATCGGTCTGAGTGGCACCGGCAAGTCAACAGTCGGACAGGTGCTCGCGGAACGTCTCGGATGGTCACTACTGGATACCGACGCCATGATTGTTGAGCAAACAGGCCGTAGCGCTGCGGATATCTTTGCTGAGAATGGTGAAGCGGCCTTTCGCGATCTGGAAACCCAGGTACTCGCCAATATCTTCGCTCACACGCCATGCATCGTAGCCACCGGCGGCGGCATTGTACTGCGCAAAACTAATCGCACCCTGTTACAACAAAACAGCTATGTAGTCTGGCTGGATGCACCTATCGAGACCCTGATCGCCCGTCTACAAGCCCACGATGAAGAACGGCCTCTTCTACAGGGGAACGATCCCTCCACTCAATTGGCCCAACTCCAGAGTGAGCGTGCAGCGCTGTACCAAACCATCGCCGACATCCGCATCGACACAGGGGAGAAAACCACACTTGAGATCTGCGACATCATTCTCCAGGCTACCAATCTCACATAAGATGCCCCCTCAGTTGCAGGAATGCTATAATACAGGTATACCGTTCAAACATGAGGAGCATACTACTTTTGGAACAGAAGCCTCTGACTGTAACAACGCCCACGGCGTCATACGATATCCACGTTGGTGCGAACATCTTACAGCGCCTACCAACGTATCTTGGACAACTTGGGCTGGAGGGTCAACTCTGGCTGGTCAGTGACTCGGCGGTGTACCCACATTATGGTGCCGCACTCGAACACACACTGCGAGAAGCAGGCTATCGTGTGCAAAGCTTTACGGTTCCGTCGGGCGAAACCAGCAAAGACCTGGCGACAACTGCACAACTCTACGACTGGATGATCAACGGGAACGTCGAACGGCAGGATACAGTGTTGGCACTGGGTGGCGGTGTCGTTGGCGACCTCGCTGGGTTTGCTGCAGCAACAGTACTCCGTGGCATTGCGCTCATCCAGTTACCCACTACACTCCTGGCCATGGTCGATAGTGCTATTGGCGGAAAAACAGGCGTTAATCATGCGCTGGGCAAAAACCTGATCGGCGCATTCCACCAACCACGGCTGGTTTTGAGCGATGTGACGACGCTTGGTACTTTAGCACCACGAGAGTTGTGCGCTGGCTGGGCAGAAGTCATTAAACATGGAGTTATTCGTGATGCCGATCTGTTTGCGCGTTTAGAAGCACAGGCCACCGCAATGACCAGCATCACGGATGTCGCAGATGTGACACAATTGGCCTCCTTGGGCAAATTGATCCGACAGGCCGCCGCCGTCAAAGTCCAGATCGTGAATGCAGATGAACGCGAGAGTGGCGAACGCATGTTGCTTAACTATGGGCATACGCTGGGCCACGCACTTGAAGCCGCAGCCAGCTATGGGACACTCCTCCATGGCGAAGCAGTTGCGGTCGGCATGCACCTGGCGGCACAGATCTCCCAGCGACTCGGCATGTGCGATACCACACTCGTGGAGCGCCAGCAACACTTGCTACACGCATATGGGTTGTCCACAGTGATGCCGTCCGGTATTGATCCAATACATCTTTTGACACTGACATCACGTGATAAAAAAGTCCGTAGCGGAAAAGTGCGCTGGATTATGCCGACCGCTATCGGTCACGCAACTGTGCGAACAGATATCCCTGAAGCAGTTGTGCAAACGGTGCTTGAGGATGCAATACATACGATGTTATAACACTATCTTCCACCATGGCAAGAACTGAACCTGTAGTTGGCCGAGACGCCATCAAACACGATTGAACAGGTATACAATGCATACTATTCGCACACGATTACTGACCGGGTTTCTCCTGATCGCCTTACTACCTACGATTGGCATTGGTATGGCCTCCAGTCTTATAAGCTATCGTGATGGACAACGCCAGGTGTTAGAGCGTTTGGAGTCGGTGGCAAGTCTCCGCGAACTGGAACTTGAGAACTGGCTTGCGGACCTGCATAACGAACTCATGTTCACCTCAAATGAAGAATACACCAGTGAACGTGCCACTGTAGTACTCGATCTGGCATACGAACAAAAGCACTACACCTTTTACAACGAAGCAGTACGCCACAATCTGACACGTACCGTCGAACAATCAGCCCGATTTGAAGAGATCCTCCTTCTAGACCATCAAGGAATGGTAGCCCTCTCGACTAATCCAGCTACAGAAGGACAGATCTATGATTACCAACATTACTTTCGAGCGGGTCTGCGGCACCCAACCGCCCAACTCTCGTTTAGGCCACCCCATGACGCGATGGTAGCAATCCCAATTGCTGGACCTGATCGCACCACGCTGGGTGTTATGGCTGGGCGGACTCAGAGCCAGACACTCCATGCGATTCTGACTACACAAACTGGTATAGGTAAAACCGGCAAAATATATCTTGTAAACAGTGACTATCAGCTATTGGATGAGTCCACTCTTACACACAACACACCAGTATCAGTATACCGAAGCCATGGTATTGAAAGAGTACTGGAACAGCAAACTGATGGCGGTGGCGTGTATCATGATCATCGTGGAACCCTGGTGGTGGGCGTATACCGCTGGCTGCCATCGCTCCGGTCAGGGCTTATCATTGAACAGGATCTCTCCGAAGCATATCAGGCCCTTTATACAACCCTTACCATCAACACCGGCGTTACACTCCTTGCTATTCTGCTGGCACTCGGACTAGCGTTTTTCATCACCAGAAGTATTGCTACCCCACTAGCACATCTGGCTTACACAACCAAACAGATTGCAGCAGGCGATTTGCAGCAAGTCGCGCATGTTGAACGGAAAGATGAAATTGGCGTGCTGGCACAGAGTTTCAACCACATGACCAAACAACTACGGGATCTTATCAGTGGATTGGAACGACGTGTGGAACAACGCACTCAGGCATTATATGAGGCCAATCAAGCGCTCCAACAACGTGCACTCCAGCTTGAGACCAGCGCGCAGGTGAGTCAGGAAATTATTTCTACCCTTGATATTGATCAACTCCTGACACGGGTCGTTATGCTCATTCGCACCTCATTTGGATACCACGATGTGCGTCTTTACCTGCTCGACCCTGCTACCCAACAACTGATTTTACGGGCATATAGTACCCCAGCCCCGTTGATCGATGATATGCCTGACACCAACGATCATGAGTTATACGCTACCCTGTCCGTCTCATTGCGTACTGGCGATCACATAATTGGGCATCTCTTTATCATAAACAATACCCCTGACCCATTTAGTGATGATGAGCGATTAGTGATACAAAGCCTTGGAGATCAGATTGTCACGGCGATTGAAAATGCACGCCTGTATGAGCGGGATCGGCAATTAGCCGTAGTTGAAGAACGCAACCGTCTGGCACGTGATCTACACGACTCGGTGACTCAATCACTCTACAGCTTAGGGTTACTTGCAGAAGGATGGCGACGACAGATACGTACTGGTCATGGCGAACATACCGATGAATATCTGCGGCGAATAGGTGAGATTACCCTTCAGGCTCTAAAAGAAATGCGGCTCCTGATTCACGAGTTGCGCCCACCAGATCTTGCACAACAGGGGTTTTTAGGAGCATTACGACAACGTCTTGAATCAGTCGAGAGTCGTGCAGGAATTACCACACAACTGATCGTAGATCATCTTATTGAATTGCCACCACCAGTTGAAACGGGCCTCTATCGCATAGCACAAGAAGCACTGAACAATACACTCAAACATGCTCAGGCAACCTCTGTTACTATTCATATGAGCTACGAGCAAGATGATGTACTCTTTGAGATATGTGATGATGGCAAGGGCTTTGATAGTGATGCCATAGAACACAGTGGAGGTATGGGTTTAAGAAATATGCATGAACGAGCACAGCAGATCCATGCCGCTCTGACCATTCACTCACAGGCAGGTGCAGGAACCCGTGTAAGCGTTTATGTACCAAGCTCATGACATTCGCTACGAAACGCCCCATGATCGATGAGCAACAATAATCTACCAGTTGGATATCCATCATTCATTACGTTCAGGAGGGCCACTATGAGTGCTATTCGTATTTTGATTGCAGATGATCATGCGATTGTGCGTGAAGGGTTCCGCACGCTCATTACCAGCGAGGTAGATTTGGTGCTGGTTGGTGAAGCCGACAACGGCGATGATGCAGTAACGAAAGCACTGGACCTCCAACCGGATCTCATCCTGATGGATTTAGTCATGCCCGCAAAAGATGGTGTAACCGCTATTCGTGAAATCAAGGCACAGCATCCTGAGATACGCATTCTCGTTGTTACCAGTTTTGCCGAGGATGATAAACTGTTCCCGGCCATCAAGGCTGGTGCTCAGGGCTATTTGCTAAAAGATTCATCTCCACAACAGTTGCTTCAGGCCATCTACGATGTCTATCGTGGTGAGGCCTCGCTACATCCCAGTATTGCGCTCAAAGTCATTCGTGAACTCAACCAAACTAATAATGCTCCACCAACCACCGATCCGCTCACATCACGTGAAGTCGAGGTACTCAAGTTGATTGCACAAGGTCTGACGAACCAACAGATTGCTGATCGGTTAAGCATCAGTGAATGGACTGTCCGTACGCACGTACGAAATCTGCTTGCCAAACTTCATCTGGCGAATCGCGCACAAGCCATGCTCTATGCGCTCCGTGAAGGTATCGTCGACTAAACGAGCCTCACTACCACATATGTGGTAGTTGCTCTTCACTCGCATGAGTGAATTACTATGTCACAAAATCACTCTATACGGGGGGATTAAATCACATTCTCTGCTGATGTGCTAGCGCATCATAACTGGTATGCTGTTCATACTTATATCCATATCAAAAGAGCTATACCACTGTGGTTTTCTGGAAACCTTTGATAGCAGTACACTCACAGATCTGAGGAAGCTATGACAAATATGTGCACGCATCTCAAGGCATGGGGGCTCCTTGGCTTCATGTGCAGTCTGATACTGACAGCCTGTGGTAACACGCCAGCAATCGACATGGCTATACCAACTGATGTGGCCACAACTACAGATGAGGATGCGACCATTCCTGCCATCCCGAATGAAAGAACAGCCAGCAATGATATACCTGACGCAGGTGGGCGACTCGTGATCGCCTTAAGCGCAGAACCTGACACACTTGACCTCTATAAATCATCGCTGAGCGTCAGTGACACTGTTGGCAGTCATATTGGGGCAGCACTCATTGCTAAAGACGCAGAGGGACAGATTGTGCCATATCTGGCCGAAGAATGGGATGTTTCGGCAGATGGTCTGACTTATACGTTCATCATCAAAGAAGGGATCAATTTCCACGATAACACCCCTTTGACAACCGAAGATCTGGCATACAGTTTTAACCGGGCCAGAGATCCTGAAACAGCTTCACCAGTATCAGGATTCTTTGTCAAGGATTTGGCGATGGCTGAAGCGCTCGACGAACGTACATTACAGCTTACATTGAACCAGCCATCTTTCTATTTTCTCAACACACTCACCGTATCAGATGGATACTTGATGCCCATATCCCAAAGAAGTATAGAAGAAACAGGTGATGCATTTGGGCGTAAACCAATCAGTGTGGGGCCATATATGCTGAAAGAATGGCAAACAGGTGATCGTATTGTGTTGCAGCGTAACCCGGATTTTACCTGGGGGCCAGACTTCTGGGGCGACAATGCACCTTATATTGAAACCATTGAATACCGCATCATTCCCGAAAATGCTACCATTCTGGCAGGGTTGGAGTCTGGTGAGGTTGATGTTGCCAATGTTCAGGGGAGAGAGGCGCCCCGTCTTGAAGCAAGTGGATTTCAGGTATTCAGTGCCTCAGCACAGGGACCGCTCTATCTCAATATGAATACTTCGCAGCCACCTTTCGATGATGTGTTGGTACGACGGGCCTTTAGTTTCGCTGTGGATCGTCATGCATTGATTAAGATTGCGGCCAACGACGCAGCCACTCCGCAATACGGGCCACTTTCCGCTAGTCAGGCAGGTTACTGGCCTGGTGGAGAGAAACAAGGTTATCAATTCAATCTTGAGCAGGCCAAGCAGACCATGATCGAAGCTGGCTATACCCTTGAAGCAGATGGCACACTGACACGTGATGGCACACCTTTTGAGTTAATATTAGTTTTTCCCGCTGGAGGTGAGGTAGTCGCACGAGTTGCACAAGTACTACAAGAACAGTTTAAAGCCCTTGGAGTACAACTCGAGCTACAACAGGAAGAGAGCAGTACCTATTACACCAATCTGAACCAGGGTGCATATCCCTTAAGCATTACAGGCATCAGTTATCCTGACGCAACCATGCTGGAATTGATGTTCCATTCAGAAGGTTCCCTAAACAGTGCTCAAGTCAGAGATCCCGAGCTTGATGAACTGCTCAAGAATATTAGTTCAACAGTTGACCCACAAGAACAGCAAGAGTGGGCCAATCAAACACAACAGTATATCATTGAACAAGCCTATTTTATCCCGCTCTGGACAGCTCAAAGCTTTACGATCATCAATAATCGCGTCAACAATGTTACATTTGCAGATCCATACATGTTTCTCCAAAGTGCACATATTGCACCTGAGTAAGCATCTCAATCAAGGCTTTCCAGAGCAGATAAGGCACACTTATGGGCTTAACGATCTACATCATCCGTCGCTTGCTGTTGCTCATACCAATCTGGCTGGGAGTAACCTTGTTTACATTTGCTATTATTCACCTTACTCCAGGAGATCCGGTAGCACTGATGCTGGGCACGCATGCAACTCCCGAGCGTGCCGATGAGATCCGGGAGCAACTTGGACTGAATGCACCATTACTGACTCAGTATGTGCACTATCTGGGAAACCTTGTACAGGGTCATCTAGGATATTCCTTTCGTGGGCAGACACCCGTACTTGATGAGATTCTGATTCGCTGGCCCAGCACTCTTCAATTAACTCTTACAGCAATGGGGCTTGCAACCCTTATTGGAGTAAGTGCAGGGGTGATTGCGGCAACTGCACGAAACCCATGGATCGACGGTCTTATAATGGGAAGCGCCCTGATAGGCTTATCGATACCTCATTTCTGGCTGGCAATCCTGCTTATTCTGATCTTTGGCGTTCATTTAGGGTGGATTTCGGTGACCGGAGCCGAAGGTCTTACAGATCTGATCCTGCCCAGTATTTGCCTGGCTATTCCAACAGCGGCAGTATTGGTACGCGTGACACGTACCAGCATGCTGGAAGTATTGAGTGAAGATTATATTTGCACAGCACGTGCCAAGGGCCTGGTTGAACAAATGGTCATTCTGCGCCACGGGCTACGCAATGCCCTCATCCCTGTTGTCACTATTATGGGTCTGCAATTCGCCGGTTTATTAGGTGGCGCAGTCTTTATCGAGGCCGTCTTTGCACGACCAGGGTTAGGACGTTTTGTCATTAATGCAATCGCCAATCGGGATTACCCACAGATTCAGGGAGTCGTGTTGTTTTTAACAACTATTTTTATGGCTGTCAGTCTGGTGATTGATGTGCTTTACGTTATCCTGAATCCACGTATTCGTTATGGTTGAGAAACCTACACCAACAAACATATACCGACAAGGGCAGCAAATGGAAGTAGCACAACCTATCAGGCGCTGGAAAAGCTACGGTCGTCGCTGGCACATCGTTATACAACAATGCACTCATGATCTACGATTCATGCTGAGTCTTATCGGGCTTCTATCGATCAGTATCGTGGTGATACTGGCACCATGGGTATCACCCCATGATCCTATTCAGATTGATGCCGACCGTATACTGCAAGCACCGAGTTGGGAACATCCTTTTGGTACAGATGACCTTGGACGTGATATCTTGAGCCGTCTATTGTGGGGCGGTCGTGAATCCCTGCGGGTGGCTCTGCTGAGTGTTCTGATGGGCGTCACTGCTGGAACATTGCTGGGGCTTGTTGCCGGCTATCGCGGTGGATGGATTGACTCTATCTGCATGCGCCTGGTCGATATCCTGTTAGCCTTTCCCGATTTACTGATTATTCTGAGTATTATCGCCATTTTAGGGCCAGGACTAAATACTACTATCGTTGCACTCAGCCTTGTCTATATTCCCGGTTTTACGCGTCTTATACGCGGCTCCGTACTCGCTTTACGAAGCCTTGACTACCTGGTGGCAGCACAGGCACTTGGCATCCCTCACTGGCGAATTATGCTCCACCATATCCTGCCGAACATACTACCAATTGTCATTGTATACAGTTCGATAGGATTAGCAGGTGCAATATTGATTGCCGCCGGATTAAGCTACCTCGGGTTGGGGGCCCAACCACCTTCACCAGAATGGGGAGCGATGCTGAACGAAGGGCGCATCTTTTTACATGAATCGTGGTGGATGTCGGTCTTTCCTGGGTGTGCCATTTTTATCGTCGTAATATGTATCAACCTTTTAGGTGACAGCCTACAGCATTTGTTACATATGAAACAAACATAGTAGTGTGAGCTATCTGAATAACTTACAAAAAACCTATACCAGCTATACAACTAAGGAGCAATCTCATTATGCACACATCACACCAGTTACGCTGGGTGCTCACCTTCGTGATCAGCATCCTGTTAATACCAGGATTTGCAACCGCCAACGCACAGACTTCACCACCACTACAACCATTTATCCAATCAGACCATTTGGCAATCGACGATTGTGCATCCCATCAGGTCTTCCTGACTACTCAGGGTATGCTTGAACTCCCACTCCCTGTTGCTCAGAGCACATACCAGGCTGACCAGTGTATCGAACTACCATCTGTAACAACTATGTCCGAGACCGATCTTCTGGAAGCGAGATCTGCCAGTACAACAGCAATCGTACCACGTTTTGAGACTTGGACATGTCCAGACTTCCTGGCTACCATTGATATTCGTGTCGATTGTGGCCGCTTGATTGTACCAGAAAACCGTGCTGATCCAGACCAGCAGAACATCAGCATTGCTGTAGCAATTGTCCGAACTGGCGGAGCCAATGCCTCTCCTGATCCCGTTGTGTATCTGAATGGTGGTCCGGGTGCGCCCACCATTGGTGTTTTACCAGCCGTTTTGTCAGAATGGCAGGGTTTTTTACAAAATCGTGATCTCATTCTGTTTGATCAACGCGGCACCGGGTTTTCGATACCATCGTTAACATGTGCACCAGAAGAAAGCGCTATTACTTTACCAGATAATCCTACTCCTGATCAGATTAATCGCGTGCAGGCTGACGCATGGATCGCATGTGCGGAACGCCTTGAAAGTGAAGGGGTCGATTTGCATGGCTATAGCAGTGCAGAAAGTGCCGCTGATATTAATGCTTTGCGGCAGGTGCTTGGCTATGAACAATTCAACATTATTGGTGGTTCATATGGTTCACGTCTGGCATTAACCACTATGCGTGACCAGCCAGAGACCATCCGCAGTATCACACTGGAAGCCAACTATCCCCTTGAAGTCAACTTTGGCACCGATTTTGTGGAAAATGCAGATCGCGCACTGAATCTTTTGTTCAACGATTGTGCCGCCGATACTGCCTGTAACCAAGTCTACCCGCATCTTAAAGAAACTTTTAAGCAACTGTCACAACGGCTTGCCTCGACACCAATCACGGTAACCGTTACCGATCCGGCAAGTGGTCAGCCTGTGCCAGTTGTTATTAATCAATCCCTGTTTGTGGGCGTTGTGGTGGATGCCTTGTACAGTGTTGATCTTATTCCTGCCATGCCACGTCTTATCTATGATACACATCATGGTCGGTATGAATTGTTGGCAAGACTGATACAACCATCAGGGAGCAGCGGCGGGTTTAACAATGGGCAGTTCTGGGCGGTACAATGTAATGAAGATTATCCCTTTACCACACCACAGGAATATGTAGATAAACGCCAGACCAATCCCCTGTCACGAAGCTTTATTGAAAGTAATCCTAAGTTTAACGAGGCAGCGCTGGAGATCTGTCCGGCTTATCGAGACACACCACCACCTGCCATCGAGAACCAACCTGTTGTCAGTGCAATTCCAGCATTGCTTCTCAATGGTGAGTATGATCCTATCACACCTCCTTCCTATGCACAGAAAATCAATGACAAGCTTACTAACAGTTTTTACTATGAAGTACCGGAGTTTGGGCATGTTGTGACAAGCAGCATTGACAGTTCGTGCCCCAATAGCATCATTGCACAGTTTCTCAACACACCAAATACTACACCAGATACAACCTGTATTACAGAATTAGATGTGACCTTCAGTGTTGAAAATGGTCCTATTGTACTCGAACCATATACTGATCCAATCTTTGTCCTCAATGGCGTACGTCCTCAAGGATGGAGAAATGTGGGATTTGGTTATCAACTCCGCTCAGGTTTTGGAATAGACGGTCAATTTCTCCAACAATCTGTTCCTGCAGCCAATGGCGGGGCTACCACAGCCCTTCAGTCAGCCTCCAACTTTGCAGGTCTCGAAACGCCACCACCACCAATTGGTCAACGACAGGCCAATGGCCTTATCTGGAAGATCTATTCAGTCACACAAAAAACACCATTTGGCCTCCAAACATACAACTTTGCTATCACAGAAAGGAGCGATGGACATGCTTATCTCATTATAGTGTCTGGTTTTACACGTGAATTGTCATCATTGTTTCATGACATCTTCTTCCCTGCCATTGATGCGCTCCAAGCCTTGAACCAGTAGAACGCGGTATACCAAAACAGGGATCTGGCCCACTGTGCAAAGCAGACAGGACATGCATACTTTGCATAGTGGAGAAGTTTGGTCGCGATATGTTTTTTAGCCAATCTTAATAGCCCTATCAGGAGGATAGTACCATGAAGAAAATTATTGTACGCTTCGGATTATTCATCGCCGTATTCGCACCATTCTTTATTGCCAACGGTACGGCATCAGCTATCGGGTTCTGTACCGATGTCGACGTCATAACGTACATTCGCAACGGACAGGTGATTGCTGAAGCTTCAGCCGAGGGCTGCACTAACACAACCGTTGAATTGACAACAGAAGCTCGTGCAAATGGGAGTGTTGATACCAAAAGCGATATTCTGAATGGCAATGGCAACCTGAGTATTACATCAACCAAATCTGGGAGTAATGGATGTTTTGGCAAAGCAACGGTTAAAATTGGTAAGTTAACGAGCATCTCAACAGTGGAGTCAAGCACCTGTGCCGATAAAAATGGCACGATTAGTGTTATTTTTCAATAAGAATTGAGGTTTATGATGATGCAGACCCAGGTTAATCCGTCAAGGGACTACCTGGTCTGTATCTTTTCTCATCATACCTCCCTGTATACGATATAATATGCCTGCAATAAAAACAAAAAAGATATGACAATGGCACTACCGATTATGCTTGATGAACTACGACCTTTTATTGATGAAACACTCCAACTCTGGGATGTCCCTGGCATGGCGGTGGCTGTGGTGAAGGGCAATGAAGTCATTGTATGTGAAGGCTTTGGCAAGCGAAATATTGCGAGTGATTTACCCGTTACTGCGGATACTATCTTTCCCATTGCTTCGTGTACCAAAGCATTTACGGCTATGTCTGTCGCGTTGCTGATCGATGAGGGCAAACTCACGTGGGACACACCAATTAAAGAGTACATGCCGGATTTTCAACTCGCCGATCCCGTGGCGACCAATTTGACGAATGCCCGTGATCTGCTGGCACACCGCACGGGCCTCCCGCGGCACGATCTGCTCTGGTATGCCTCGTACTTCACCTGCCAGGATATTTTTGACCGTCTGCGCTATCTGGAGCCAAATAAAACCTTCCGAGCCACCTGGCAATACCAGAACATGATGTATATGGTCGCCGGATTGCTGGTCGCACACACCACGGGAATGAGTTGGGAATGCTGCATCCAGACCCAGATCTTTGAGCGACTGGGCATGCACCAGAGCAATCTATCCACCGTCCAAACCAAACAAACCGACAACTTCGCTACGCCGTATCAGGAACGAGATGGGCAGATCCACGAAATTCCCTTCTTTGAGCAGGATGGCGAACACGATGCCGTTGGTCCCGCCGGGTCGATCAATTCCTGTGTCCGTGATATGGCTGAGTGGTTGAAAGTACAGCTGAACAATGGACAGTATAATGGCGAACCCTTTATCTCTGCGGCCAACCTAGCCGAGATGCATAAACCTCAGATAGTAATAGATAACCCTGATGCACAGCGTTTTGGCTTTGCACTCAATAGCTATGGGTTGGGCTGGTTTATGCACGCTCACAAAGGTCGGGTGTTGGTACACCATGGCGGGAATATCGATGGCTTTTCGGCATTGACTTCGTTTATGCCACAGGAAAACCTGGGTATTGTGGTACTCACCAACGGCAATCATAACGCCATTCCATCTGTCGTGAGCTTTACCATCTATGATCGCTTACTGGAACTCGACACCACAGACTGGAATGGTCTCTATAAGCCATTTTATGAGGAAATGAAAGCAGCACAGACCGCAAGCAAGATGCATTCGGGGAACAAGCGAAAAGCTGATGCACCGCTCACCCATCCGCTAAAGGCATACATGGGCGAGTACGAACATCCTGGCTATGGGGTGCTGTCTGTTGAGCAGAAGGGGGAACAACTCCAGATGACGCTCAACGAACGGTTTACTCTTCCACTCGAACATTATCACTACGATTATTTTGAGGGATACTTTGACCGCTTTGATCTGTCTTTTAAGGCATCCTTCACCACCGACGCGCAGGGGTATATATCGCAGGTGGCGATCCAGATGGAGCCGAATGTCAAGGAGATTGTCTTTACCCGCCGCCCAGATCCCCGTATGCAGGACCCCGCCTTTCTCGAACAATTTATCGGCACCTACGACCTGATGGACAAACCCATGACCGTAGCGCTCAAGCAGAATGCGCTGGTGCTCCATCTCTCTGGCCAACCAGCCTACCCATTGTTGCCCTACCAAGACACGGAGTTTCAGCTGCAAGGGTTGGCTGGCTTCAGTGTGGCATTTCAGCAGGATGCAACTGGAAAAGTCACCGAGGCTCGTTTGAATCAACCAAACGCAACCTTTGTCGCCACACGACAGTAAGATACACGGCCACATGCTGCGCCATGAGTATGTGGCCGCGCTCTTCAGACTACTTATCTACCTAGCTATCTCAGTAAGTTATATCGAAACTGAACAGACCACCTACTGTTGCAAACCAAATGGTCACAAGCACAGAAAGCATCAACAGAGCAGCCACCAATTTCGCAAACCAGCCAGCATCTTCACGCCAAACAACGAAATTGACCCATACCATCATACATACACTGACAAGCGGGAGAAGAGCTGCGCCATACAGCAGTCGCAACAACCAGAGACTGGATTCGTCGAAATTTGATGATACTGCCCATACGAAATAGATAATCCACCCGACAATGTATGTGAGCATAGCCAGAGATGCTATCCGGGCCATACGGTAGGCAGCAGCCCGAGCCCCCGTGAAGGGAAATGGTACCCCAAAGCGCCAGCGTGCGAACGCTCGGATGGGCCAGGCCAGTGCACTCACCGCGAAAACGAGTACAGCATTCGGAAGCGCGTTGCCAAGCAACACAGAGGAACTCCACCAGGGAACAGGTGTCGCGATTACAACTGATGGTTTCATCGTCAAAGCCTGAACCTGACCATCGACTACCTTAACGACAAGCTCTTCTGTGTCTCCCCTGGCACGCCAGACCCATGGCTCGACTTCTTCCCAGGTCTCATTAAAACCAAAAAAAACCACGGGGAGACGACAGATGTAAGGTGCCTTCGTCGCTGACCGACACCTGATACTGTGTCATAATGGCGAGGGCTGCAAGTGCATTCGTCACCGATCGATGTGACACCTCATACGTCCCTGCTATAACCTGGCCATGCTCATGAGCAGTTGCTAATGGGACAGGTGGTGCGTCTTTGACTGGGAAGTACCGATCCATAAAGGCATTCAGCAAGTGTTCACGTATCATTGCATTGGATATACCAATCCCAGAGCTATTCATAGAGATGAATACACCAACGTTTTTCTCGGGGACGAGAAACAACTCAGAACGAAACAAAAATGTAGTGCCACCATGTCCAATGATATTCAGTCCTTTCCGGTCTTGTTGCCTGAAGCCTAATACCATGCTGTTGAGTTGCTGTACTTCTGCGCCAGGCATTTCGTATTCGTGCATCAGACGGGTTGTTTCAGGTTGTAGCAAACCTTCACCCTCATTCAGATGCGCGATCATAAATCGCGCCATATCGACTCCACTCGATGATAGTGATCCTGCTGGTGCACCAGAAACGATTTCAAATGGCTGGGGTTGGCCATCAGATCGGCTCCGGTAACCCTGTGACATAGCTGGTGCAAGACCCTCCGGTAACGGCTGACGAAAGGTCGCATGCTCCATGCCCAGTGGTGTGAAGATGTGCTGGTCAATGTAATCCTCAAATGCCTCCCCGGAAACACGCTCAACAATATAGCCAGCAAGGGCACTACCATAGTTTGAATAGGCTGGAACCTCACCCGGTGGCAAGACTTGTGACGGAATGTTGTTCACCAAATAGTCACGAAGCGTTGTGGACTCATCGGCATCAGACAGAATGAAACTACTTACCACTTCTTCAAATCCTGGTGTGTGGGTCAGGAGATGTTCCAGTGTTATCGCACCCAGCGGCATGGGTAGCTCAAAATCAAGGTAGGCATTCACATTCTGCCCAAGATCAAGTTGTCCCTGCTCAACAAGTTGCATCACGGCAGTCGCCATAAATAACTTGGAGATCGATCCAGTTCGAAACAAGGTTGTTTCTGGATCAACAGGCTGACGTTGTGCCAGATCGGCAAATCCATATCCACGATTAGCGACAATCGTATCGTCTTGCACGATGGTAATTACAGCACCGGCAATATCCCCATCTGCAAGGGCATAGGGCAAAAATCCATCAAGCCAGTCAGTTACATCATCAGTCGTTAATTCGGGTGTTGCAGCGTTCTCAGATTGATGCGACGGCGCAGCAACGGCCTCAGTCAGATTATGCGAAACTCCATCTCTGGAGGGATCAGATGAACCTTCTGGATGGATAGTTTGCTGAGACGTAGCATATCCAGATGGAACCAAACATATCAAAATCAAAATAATACTAAACCAATATCTATTTTTCATTTAATGTGTTCTCCTCTTATACATTTTTGGGTAACCAAGATACAGCAGCGCATGACACCATCACTGCTGATTATCTGGTTATGTTGGTTGCACTATTCGGGGGATTATTGTCTATGTTACGGTCTTTCACCCTGCTCAATCACGTTGTTTGCGCCTGCATCGGTGACAGCGGGTGGTTGGCCATCAACACGATTTTGCCAGGTAATGGTGTTCTGGGCACCAGCAAGGGTAATTGATACAACTTCCTCCACAAAATGTCATTGTCTGCACCGGCCACAATGATCGCCTCACAGGTGCCTTCCAGTATCACGATGTTCTCAGTACCAGTAACAACGACCGAGTTATTTTCGCAGGCATAGGTACCCACATCTCCAGTCCCAGCAACGATAATCATAGCTTCAGGATTGCCTACCTGACCAATCAAGGTATCCAGATCCCCAAACTGTGTGCTTACACTCCCTGTATCACCACCAAAAAGATCGTTAACCGACGACTCCTCCGAAGATTCTTCAACTACCTCTGTAGACGCTTGCCTGCCATCCTGCCGAATACGATTGTCGGTGCCGGTGTTTGTGACGGCAGGTGTGTCAGCATCTACTCCTTCCTGCCAAGTCACCATATTATCATTGCCATCTACACGTATTGTCGCAACTTGTTCAACGCGTATCGTGTTATCATTTCCCAAAACTTCCAAGGTATCACAGGTTCCGGGCAACGTAATCATATTATCGCTTCCTCTGATCATAATATCCTGATTATTACAGACAAGCGTTTGTTGTGACTTGTCCGTCTGAATAGTAAGATTATTTTCTTCTTGTACTACAACTTCTCCCGCTTGATCTGATGTTTCATCTGGCTCAAAAGGCGCTTCGGCAGTTGTAACACGATCCAAACTCACACAGGCTGTAACTAACAACATCACCATGAGGAATAACATTACTTTCTGACTCGACATGCTGTCTCCCTTCTTAATCTCGCTGTGCGCTTTCATACGTAGTATACTGAACAGATGTGATATCGCTATTCCCTCAATGTTACGTGTCCGTAACATCCTGCCCATTAAGTGGTAAGACAATGCGAAATGTAGCTCCCTGCTTCGCTACACCATTATTCAGACACTCGATATGTCCGTTGTGTCGTTCGACGATCTGCTGGACGATAGACAAACCAAGTCCACTACCTTGTGTGTGCTGCTGACGTTCACCACGATAGAGCGTCTCAAAGATATGAGGGAGGTCATGCGGTGCAATACCGGGACCATCATCAGCAACTGTAATGATTTGTGTGTCATCTGTCTGTTGGAGCGATACCGTCACTGAGCCACCATCTGTGCCATACTTAATGCCGTTATCGATCAGGTTGATAAACACCTGCTTCCAGGCACTCCGATCTATCGACACCCGCGAAAGTGCCGAATCGGTCTCAACATAGAGCGATATCTTATGCGCTGTGGCCTTCTCCCAGAGATCCTGCATCGCCTCTTCGGCAATGACCCCTAGATTGTGGGGCCGCCGATTGAGCATTTGTTCAGCATCAAGCTTTAAAATAGTCAACACATTCGGCGTAAGCCAGGTGAGCCGCTCAATCTCGTCACGCACGACCTGCAATGAACCCATTAGTTCATCGCTCAGCTTCCCATTCGAGCGTTTTGCGATATGGGTTAAATGCCCTTGTATGGCCGTCAATGGTGTCTGCAACTCATGCCCCAAAGCCTGGATGAATGCACGGTGCGTGGCTTTTTGATATTCTTGTTCCGTCATATCCTGAAGCAATAACAATATCGTATGGCGAAAGTCTGCCAGCACCACCGTCTGAACACGTACCAGGAGATTGTCTCCTCCACGGATCGTCCACGACCGTTGATGATGGTGCTGCGCTGATGCCAAGGCATGATCAACAAGAGGAGTATCGAGGCGTTGCATCAACCTGTCTGCTGGTTGATTCGCAAAAACAACCTTTTGTTCTGCCGTATCAAATACGGCAATACCAAGTGGTACTTTTGCCAGCATGGCACGCCAGATTGGTGCATTTGAGCGACCATGCCGATAGCTCCCCCAGGCCAATGCAATAACCACAACACAGAGGCCGATAGCCGAACCAAACAAATGAAGCGACGACTCAAAAACAATTGCATTTGGCAGATCTGTTGTATTCATAGTATGCCTACCATTGTCGAAAACGGTACCCAAAACCATGCTCGGTCAGAATGTAGATTGGATTGTTGGGATCAGGTTCCAGTTTCTGTCGTAAATCAGAAATATGACGATCGACGGTACGATCAATACCCACAAAATCCGCGCCCCACACCCGACTTAACAAGGTCTGGCGGCCCCATGGACGATCTGGATTAAGCACCAGATACAAGAGCAGATCAAACTGACGTCGTGTCAAATCAACTTCGCCTCCCGCACGATAGACTTTGCGGCGCTGCGAGTCTATCTGCAGGTAATCGTCGACACGAAGCGGTGAGTCCGTGTGCGATGGCGTGCGTGCCGCAACCGTTCGCAAGGCAGCCCGAATACGGGCCAGGAGTTCCCGTTCATTGTAGGGTTTGGTGATGTAGTCATCGGCACCGAGGTCAAGACCCATAACTTTTTCATCGGCGGAGTCGTGGACAGTCAGGATAATGACCGGGAGATACACAGGTCGCGAACGTATTTCACGACAGATCATCAGACCGTTGATGAGTGGATCGCCCAGATTAAGATCTAACAACACCAGATCGAATGCAGTCGGGGTAGCCAGTATAGCGAGTGCCGCACGACCACTATGGACAACAGATGTCTCGTACTGTGCACTTTGTAACAAGAGTGACAGCGCCGATGCAACATTCGGTTCATCATCAACAATGAGAATATGTGTCATAGTATTGTGCTAAAATCACTTGGTCTCTGCTGGCAGTATACCAGTTTTTGCCTTCTATTGAAAAAGAGTATTGGTAGAAACATACACCATTGCAACGATGTAAAATCATAGATCACTTCCTGTTACCAGAGTCTTGACAGTCTCTGATGAAACTGATCTACTTTTTCATATTGAGTGAGTAATCACTCATCTAAATAACAGGGTTTATCATGAGCGCAACGAAAACACTACCAACTCCATCTGAGTCACGTCCACTCACAAGCCGTCAGAAGCAGGCACTAGCACGGCGCGAACAGATTCTCGATGTGGCAGGCTTTTTGCAAAACAGGGCTTCGCCGCAACAACGACAAAGCAAATTGCACAAACAGCGGGGATCGCAGAGGGGCTTATTTTTCGCTACTTCCCGACCAAGACCAACCTCCTCAAAGCGATTGGGGATCGGCCCAATACCATTTCGCAAACCCTGGAGGACATTGTTAAGCAGGGCTGAGATTTGCCAACACGCAAAGTGCTGACACAGATTGCGATGCTGTGGATGAACCTGATAACGCAGGATCGCGATATTATATCAATGTTTATCAGTGAAGGGTAAACAAACCCTGATGTCGGCAGAACGCTGAGGGAAATTATCGATAAGGCCGTCACGCAGTTGGCAACATATTTGACGCTGCGTGTAGAAGTTGGTGAGCTACGACCCGATCTGCCTTGCTACACCACACCAGTGCTCAGATGTTTTTTAGCACACTGGTCTTGTTTTTTATCAACCACCGACATACTAATGAGGAAACAACCAGAGCCCACGCAGCAACATGCATCCCTGAGCTTGTCGATGGATGGCTGCGTGGTGCCGAAGCGTAATAGCTAGCGAACCAATGATTTGGAAGATAAGAAGATGTTTTTTATCTCGAAAAAATGAGTGATTACTCACCCAACTAAACCTGTCAAACAAGATCGGCCATAGAATGAATACAGGAGCGTACCATATGTTCAAACAGATTCGAGATATCCTCTTCTCCAAGAGCAAAGTGAAGCGATCCCTTGATACTACACTTGATGCATTCGACCAGAAGATCTATAACCTCGATTCACTGATCTATCCCAACGAGGCTGCTGATCCGCGCGCAACATTTGACAGGGGCCTTCCGGTAGAACAACACTCAATGGCGTCATTAACACTCAACCAAACCTTACAATTCGCTCCAACGATGTTTCACACACAACGACACAGCGCCAGAAGTGGTCGGTACTACGAACGGAGTTTTGTCCCCACACAGCATGAGGTCAGCCCTGCGTTTATTGAAGAGCTGGAAGCATTGGCCTATCGGTTGGGAGCAAGTGACATCAAATATGTCCAGATTCCGGGAGACTCCATTTTTCAGGGTAAAGGTATTCCCTATAAAAATGCCATTGGTTTTACGGTGAACATGGATCAGGCGAATATCGAAACAGATCCCAGCTTCGAGGCTTTCCATAAGGTGATCGACGGCTACCGAGCGCTAGGGCGCATTTCGAATGCGCTAACCGATCTACTCCGCGCCAATGGCTTCGCAGCGTATCCTGGTCAGTCGGTCGGTGGATTAACCGACTATGTTCGCATTGCAGAGCTTGCTGGGCTGGGGATCATCGACTATCACGGGTTGCTTATCAGCCCCCACGATGGTGCCCGACTGCGAATCAATGTGGTGTATACCAACATCACTAACCTTCCCATTGTGCAGGAGAATCCACACGCATGGGTACACGATTTCTGTGCGATGTGTCGGAAATGTGTTCGCAAATGCCCTGCGGAAGCGATCTACCAACAGCCCCAAGAGGAAGAGAGCGGGCATGTTCAGTGTATCGATTCGAAGAAGTGTTTAGACTATTTTACGATGAATTATGGATGTGCAGTCTGTGTTGCGGTCTGCCCGTTTAGTCATACCAGCTATGAGCAGATCAAGCAACGCTTCAAGGGCCATCCTAATGCACCGAAGTACATGATTCCTCTGGAAGCAGTACATCCGTCGATAGGGTGAGTCTCTGTGGTCCTAGCTAATATCTTCGTCTGGAACCAAAATCCCATGTACGGTTTACTGCCGAAGCATGCTCCTGCGCGGCAATATGGCTGCCGCAATCTACAATGAGCATTGTATACAGAGCCTGCTTAGTCAATGGGCTTTATCTTATTCCCCTCACAAACATACCGATCACGAAAAAGGTATCAGGGTAGCACAAGCACAAGAGTAGTGATGCAACCATATGAAGCCGATAAGCGTACATATATCAAACTTACAGGATCAAAATACGGTATACGTTTATCATTTTGCTGGAGAAATAAGATATGGAAACAACTCTTGTACCAACTAAACCAGCTGAGCGTATTGCAATTCTTGATATACTCCGTGGCTTTGCCATTTTCGGTGTTCTGGTCGTCAATACATTTTATTTTTTTAATCCCTTTCTGGTGCCACCAGAAGTAGCAATCTCTTCAATTGCAGATCGTACAACTCACTTTATTATTAATTTTCTGTTTGTTGCCAAATTTTACACCTTATTCTCATTTTTATTTGGGCTGGGCATGTTTATCCAGATGAAACGCGCACAAGACAAAGGTGTTCGCTTCGTCCCGCTCTATCTACGGCGATTATTGATTCTTGCCATATTTGGTTTTGCACATGGTGTGCTCCTTTGGATTGGTGATATTTTACTCATCTATGCCGTTACTGGATTAGCGCTGCTCCTGTTCTTTCGCAATTGCAAACCACGGACGCTATTGATCTGGGCTATTATACTGATTTCACTCCCCCTAATCTTTATGACAATCAGTGTAGGAAGCATTGAACTTGCGCGTACGGCACCAGCCGAAACAGGCATTTATGAGGAGATCGAAGCCAGTTTTACCACAGCGACTCAACAGATTGAAGCAGATATCGCCAATGACTACGATGTCTATACCAATGGCAATTTTGTGGACATCACGGCTGAGCGCTTTAGTGATTTTATCAATCTTCTGCTCACCATAGCCTGGTTTAGTGCGCCATCGGTTCTGGCCATGTTTTTGCTCGGTGTGCGTGCCGGAAAACGAGAATGGTTTACCACCCCCGCAGAACACCGAACCACCTTCCGCAACTTGCTACTGTGGGCGCTACCGTTGGGCCTGATTCTGAACTTCTATGTTGCTATTACCGGGTTCAGTCAGAATCAGCTTGGGCTTAGTGCAGACTCTTTTAACTGGATGATGTTAACGCAACTGTTCGCGCTTAACATTGGTAGCGTATTACTGTGTCTCTCATATATTGCCATTATCGTGCAGTTGTGCAACACTGCAAACGGCGCACGTATCCTGAAGCCACTCGCACCGGTCGGGCGCATGGCACTGAGCAATTATCTCACTCATTCCATCGTAATGACGACTCTGGCCTATGGATATGGTTTTGGCCTCTTTGGTAGTGTCGGTCTGGCCCTGGGGTTTCTGATGTCGATCGTGCTCTACGCGATCCAGATTCCCTTGAGCAACTGGTGGATGCGTCGCTTCCGCTTTGGGCCATTTGAGTGGATCTGGCGGACACTCACCTATGGCACCTTTCAATCGATAAAGATCGCAGAACCGCCACCCACGATGAAGTAATTCTCAATGATAAACACCCAGGCACAAGTAATCTTATGCCTGGGTGTTTATCAAGCGGGGTGGAAAGAGTTAGACGTTAATAGGGACCAGCACACGCGCAGCCCAATCACCAAATGCTTCGTTTTCAGTGCGTTCCTCTCGCCATTGATCAAACATACCAGCGAGCAGATCAACCAGATCCTCAGAACGGACTTTATCCTGATAAAGCTGTGCCAGACGTGTCCCTTCAAAACTACCGCCAACATAGACACTGTACAGATTAAGACTACGCCCGATAATGCCAATTTCAGCCGTTGGGGGGCGTGAGCAGGAATTAGGACACCCACTCATCCGTATCCAGATGCGCTCATCGCCATAGCCACGCTGCTCCAACTCGGTGATCATATGGGGCAGATAGCGCTCACTCTCGGCCACAGCAAGGCCACAGGTGGGCATTGCGGGGCACGCCATCGCATAACGACGGAGCGCGCTCAATGAGCCATTACCTGTCGAGAGATCATACTCCGTTAGTAATGCTTCAACACGTGGGCGAAGTTCCGTTGGAATATTGACAAGGATAACATTATGATGAGCAGTTAGACGGACCTCGGGCTGAATCTCCTCCACAATAGCACGTAATCCAGCCTTGACCCGCACCTTTTCGTCGTCCTTGACACGACCATGTTCAACCCACACACCAACCATCCACTGACCATCCGCCTGCTGCTGCCAGCCCAGATGATCGTGGACATCGTACTTTGGAATACTGGCAGCAGGTGCCAAAGGCTCACCAAGGCGTTGCGCCAACTCATCCTGAAACCAGGGAACCCCTTTTTCATCAAGCACATATTTGAGGCGTGCATGACGGCGGTTGGTGCGATCTCCATAATCACGATAGACGGCGGTAGCTGTTTTGAGCACGTTTACGGCCTGTTCCGGCGGCAAAAAGCCAATGCGATCCGCAAGGCGCGGGAAGGTTTCGCTTTTTCCATGGGTGCTCCCAAGACCACCACCAGCCAGCAGATTAAAGCCTTGCAACGTTCCCTCATCATCCAGCACTGCTTCCAACGACAGATCATGGGTAAAAATATCAATGCAGTTATCGTGGGGAAGGCCAATGCTCATCTTATGCTTACGTGGCAGATAGGTTGGGCCATAAAACGACTCTTCACGTTTTGGCGTAACTTGCACATGTTTCCCATCTGCGAGAATTTTTTCACCGTCGAGCCACAACTCGTAATACGCCGTTGACTCCGGTAAAAACTGATCGCTGATCTCTTGTGCAAGGGCCTGGTAATCGAATGTATTACCGGGTAGGAGATCAGCAACCGGACACGTCATCGTGTTCCGTGCAACATCACCACACGCACCATACGTTGTGATCCAGCGTTCATTCAGTGCGCGTATCAGATTCTTGAGATTCGACTTACCAATACCATGGAATTGAATGCCCTGACGTGTGGTGATACGTAGGGTTTGGTTGCCATACGTGGATGCCAACTCGTCGGCTAACACATACTGTTCAGCGGTCATGCGTCCGCCAGGAGTTTTGGTACGGACCATAAACTGCCAGTCACGATCAAGTCCCTGCTGTTTGCGTTCCTTTCGCAGATCACGATCATCTTGTTGATAGCTGCCATGGAACTTGAGCAGTTGATACGCACTTTCTGAAATATGATCAGATGTCGTATCAGTAATTTCGTCGAACAACAGACCTCCCAGCCCATCATTCTCAACCTTTAGCTGTTCAACCTTGGTTGGGTTGGCCTTATTCTTATCAGACATAGATACAATTCCTTCTCAGCCATAGATAATGTAGCAGAAGCAATATATGTTTGGGTAGTCCTGGTATAGTGTACCACCTTGAGACAAATGTTATTGCTCATCAACTTGTCCAAACGGACCGTTTGTGCCAGAGCATACCAGCCACCAATCACCGATCGCTAACCGCTCATTCCTAACCCTTAGACATGAATCCCACATTCGGTTTTGGCTGAACCAACCCAACGACCGGATCGTGGATCGTCAAGGTTGTGTGGGTGATGAGTACAGGGTGTACATCCCAGGCTAGGATACCCCTGATCTAACAATGGATTATATGGGACATTGTGCTTATGTATATATGACCAGACTTCACGTTCGGTCCACAATGCCAACGGATTGAGTTTGAGCACTTGATGGCGCGCATGCCACTCGATCAATGAAACCTGCGAACGCGACGACGACTGATCACGTCGAATCCCACTGATCCAGGCGTGGTAAGGGCGCAATGCTTCAGCAAGCGGTTTTACCTTACGAATCCCACAACAACGGTCAGGGTCGTGCTCATACAACTGCACCCCAAATTGCTGGGACTGCTCATCCAATGACAATGCCGGATGGCGACGCTCAATCGTAATACCATATCGCCGAGCAGCAGCCTCGGCAAGAGCATATGTCTCTGGAAAAAGCAAATCGGTGTCAAGAAAAACGACTGGCGTCCCTCGACCCAGACGAGACAACATATCGAGTAACACCATGCCAGATGGTCCACCAAAACTACACGTTAACACCACATCCTGATCAAACTGTTCCGTAGCCCAATGAAGTATATACTCGGGTGATTGCCCAACAAATGTATCGTTCAGATGCTGTAATTCTTCTTCGTTCCAATGAAAAATAACTGTCGATGGATCCATTATGTCCCTTAACCTATCTATACATTACAGGATACAGGGTCTTCGTATATACGGGCAAGATCATCGAACAGGCTCTACAATGCCTTACACTCAGATCATTCAGCGAAATGAGTTTATCGATATTCCAATCTTAATATACTTGATCTATTTTGTCAACTAACTTATAATTAACTTGAAACACAGAACAAAATTGATGGAAAAGGTCAACGGCGACTACAACCAAAGCACTGCAACAACTCTGTAGCGACCCTATTGTATCATGCAACACCCAACATACATTCACGAATGAGGTTCACTGTGATATCAGGTCTTGTCTCGCTTATCGGTGCCGGGCCAGGCGATCCCGATCTCATTACTGTCAAAGGATTACGTCGACTCCAAACCGCTGATGTCGTAATCTACGATGCATTAATCAATCAAGATCTGTTACACACATGTCGTGCAGATGCCGAGTTAATCTATGTTGGTAAACGGGCCGGACAACCACGTCAATCACAAGCATCGATCAATGCCTTACTCGTAGATCGTGCCTTACAAGGCTACCAGGTAGTGCGGTTGAAAGGAGGCGATCCCTTCGTTTTTGGCCGTGGTGGTGAGGAAGCCGAGGCACTGACCAAAGCAGGGATTACGTGGGAGGTTGTGCCTGGTGTGTCATCAGCCATTGGCGTACCAGCTTATGCCGGTATTCCGGTAACCCATCGTACTGCAGCCTCTTCAGTTGCCATTATCACCGGACATGAAGACCCACATAAGCCACACCCACACATGAACTGGCATGCACTTGCACAGGGCATTGACACACTCGTTTTTCTGATGGGCGTTAGTCATTTATCACACATTGCTGGACAACTGATCGCACATGGACGCGCAAAACAAACACCTGCTGCCGTCATACATTGGGGGACAACCTTAGAGCAGGAGGTCGTGACAGGAACGCTGGTAAACATTGCCGATGAGGTGGTGCAGGCAGGGTTAACCACCCCAGCAACGTTGGTTATTGGTGAGGTCGTGCGTTTGCGCGAACAGCTCCGTTGGTTTGATGTGTTACAGTTAGCTGAGCACATAGATTGAGGGTGAAGGGCGAGAGACCGAGGGTGTAAGGGTTAAAGGTTCGAGATCAGGAGTCAAATATCAACGATCAGTTCTTACTATCAGGAGTTGTGCATGCGAGCTGTTTTGCTGGTTGGTCACGGAAGTTTGCAGTCTGCCTCAGGAGCGGCTATGATTCGCCTGGCAGCCCGCGCTCAAGAAGCCGGTGTGGCCCCCATAGTACGCGCGGGGTTTCTCAACTACAGCCAGCCAACCTTTGCCGATGTACTCGAACGTTGCGTGACAGCAGGCGCCACGGAAGTTGTGGTACAGCCCTATTTCCTGATCCCTGGCAAATTTGTCCGTGAGGATGTCCCTCGACTAATCACCACAGGGCAAATTGCTCATCTGAATACCACACTCCATCTTGCCGAGCCATTTGGTGATCATCCTTCTTTAGCACAGCTTGTACTAAAACGAGCACTGGCCCACACGAACCACTATCACGATGCCACAAAGACTGCCCTCCTACTCATGGCTCATGGCAGCCCCGATGTACGTGCCAACGACCCTATTTATGCCATTGCTGATCATCTGAAAAACACTTCACATTTTGCCAATATCACCGTCTGCTATCTGGGCTTGAACGAGCCACGTATCGACACAGCTATCGACACATTGGTTGGGCAGGGCTTTGAGCATATCATCGCAGTTCCGTATTTTCTGCACGTTGGTGGGCACGTCGCGGAAGATCTACCCTTAATTATCAATCAAGCACACACACAGCATCCACGTGTAACAATTATCATGGCGGAACACTTAGGTTATGATCGCTCATTACTCACGGTTATTGCCGACCGTGCTGAGGCAGCTATCGAACATATTGTGTAGCGCAATGCTTGGTTCCAGTTTACGACGATAATACCAACCCACCCACGGTGTGGTTTAAATCAGACCGGCAATGGTTGCACCTAAGCGTAAGGGAGTGGACATGATGAGGGACTGAAGCGTTTTCCATGGACAGGCTGTAGCCTACCAGCCCATACAAGCATCCCGATTATCAAAATAGGAAAAAAGAGTATCGCCCATTCGTGCACATTTACATTGTCGATAGAAAGACTGTACATACGCTACCTCTCGGTGATACTACGATTAGTGCTGGGAAGAGCCAGAGTTGCTACTCACCCTCACGAATTAGTTCTGCACCACCCAAAGCCAGATCGAGCCTTGCGAAACGCTGATCGCTGGAACGAACCAATGCAATCTTCCATACCCCATCGAACAGGTGTTCCATTCGATTGAAATGGAACACCTGTTCGATGGGGTGCTCAACTCCGTTGTGATGAATGAACAAACGTGTGCTGCCCATAGGATACCCATCATCCGTATAGACTTCGATATTCTCAACGGCAACAACATAGCTTCCCTGTGCTTGCAGTGCTTGCATACGTTGCACCCAGCGTTCCTCGACTACTTCATAGGAGATAGCGGGCTTTGGGTTGGAAGAACGGGTGTAGTAACCAATATAATCAAACGCACGCGAAAACTCCCCTGCTGCGACAGCCTCATAATAGTTTTCGGCCACATGGGCGGCTCGTGAGCAAACCGTGACAAAGAGGAGCGCCTCGGCATTGTAGCGTCTGATATTGCACCTACTCCACCCCTGGAGGAAGAACATAGCACCAAACAGCACAAATGCAGTAAGGGATCTGCTGACAATTATGCTCACTTTTCTGGCCATACGCATTGCTCCTGAACCTTTTGCAATAGCTCAATCTTTTAGATATTTCTACCACTCATGCGTGCTATACTCCCAAGTCGTTACACGGCCCTGACGCTGCGTAAGCTAAAATACCAAGCCTTGTGTCTTAACTATTCCCTGAGACTCTGGGTCGCGATACGTGATGGTTACGCCAACAGCATAAGTATAGTGATCGTCATTATCGCCTAAACCCTCAAACATCGTCCGCTCTACCTCACGTTGGAGTCCTTCCCCATAGCGCTGTCGCTCACGCGCAAACGTCGCCAGATCCGGCAATGGCGGATGGGGGCCCTCTTCCGGTCGTCCATATGGCCTGGCTGGGCTGAGCATCCCCCAAACTGTTTCCCAATCTTCGGTTTCAGTTGCATATTCCCATGTGTCGAAATGTTGCTGCATTTCATAATCAGTTGGTGGCCATCACCAGAACAGTAGCGCATAACTACCACCTATAATGAATACAACTGCAATCCAGATAAATCCATCAGACCACCGTTGTATGAAAAAACCTCTTAGAGCTTCTAACATTTACTCTCTGCCCTAGTTAATAACGCTGTTTGGTCAGACAAATCAAGCAATACAAGCCCATACAGTGTATATAACATAATAAATCATGACTACCTGAATAAAGAAACATAGAGAACTATAATTTTATAGCTATAGTTCTCATGCTAAGTGCTATCTAGAGATTAATGAAGGGCCATAAATCACGCATAGTCATTTCCACACTCAGTCCAGTATCCGGTATTGCTTAAGTGAATTCATTGCTGGATTGTGCATTCTCTTGAGAAGATTCTTGCACTTGATGGTCTGCAACTTCATCTAGCGCAACCTGCACGTCTATATTCTGACGTGAAATAAGGTTAATATAACCTGAAATCGGATCGGCTAGAAACACTCTATCATCCTGATTAAGTCATTCAACTTTTTCAGTAGGTATTGTTGCATAGACTGCTGTGACTCCATGGGATTGAGATAAATCCAGAGAGACACCATTTGGAGCCGTTGCTTCCTGTGCTGCTTTATCAAGCGTTGCAAAATTCGTGCTTGGTAGATTACGGATGAAACCGGGCCATAGCTCTAATTCACCCTGTGCATTTACTCCTGTGTATTCTACTCGGACAGCATCTATATTGATCTCATAATCCTCAGCTAACACAACAAAATTCTCAGGGTCTACGTGTTGATTAAATGTACCTGTTGTTACTACGTCTGCAACATTATTCTGCTGTAATTCTTGGGAAAGGGTACGTGTCCATTTCTGGTAGTGACTTCTTGCTGCATACCTATTCCCTCTATATGTTCAGGTGAAAGCTCTTTGTCGGAAGTATAGCATTGCTATTGTTAAAGCTTTGTGTAATTCAGATAATATTGAATGGTTGGATTATAATTGTCTATAGGTAATGATTGACACAAAGTAGCATATCAGGTTATGCAGATGTGTGTAAAAAAGGCCGGGATGTTAATTCTTCAATGGGTGAGTGTTGCGATCGGAGTAGTCGGGGTGCTGGTTGTATTTCCTCTTGTAACAACGTGATCATCTTCGCCGCCTTATCTACCAGCTACGCCAGCACATAGAACCTGACCCAGGTAACCCACGTTTTATCATTACAACCCACGGAACAGGTTACGCGCTTTATCCTGAGCAAGAGGTAACCATACCATGAGGTTTAAGCTACCCTATCACGTACACAACATGAGCATTGTGCTGGCTGTTACCGTGTGTATAACGACGGCGAGTGGTTGGTTCATCGGTCGCAGTGATGACTTCGGAAGTCGTCCTTTAGCGATCATCTGGGGTAGCGACCCGCAGATGTACGATCCGCACAATACCTCACATCCCACTGCTCAATCGATCTTTCGCCATGCATGTGAACCATTGTTCTACGAAGACTTTACTGGTGAGTTGCGCGGGTTATTGGCAGAAGACCCTATCGAGTATGCTAGTGATGGTCAGAGTGTTACCATTCGTCTGCGACCAGACATTCGCTTCCACGATGGAGCACTGCTCAATGCACAGGCAGTTAAGTCGAGTTTTGAGTGGTTGCAACGTCAGGGCGTTTCGCCGCTACTGAACGATCTCCGCAGTGTACGTATTAATGCTCACACTGATCAACAAACAGTGACCTTCCATTTACCATCACCAGACTACGAATTTGTGCGGTTGGTGTTGACCAACTCCTATGCTGCCATCGTTTCTTCCCTCACCCAGACAAGCACAGCACCAGGGTTTGTCGCCTGCACAGGAACCTATCAATTCGTCCCCGAGCAATATCAGCCAAATCGATCACTCACACTTGCGCGTGTCAAGAATTACCACACACCACCGCATTATTTACCAACCAACATGCTGCACACATTCCACAGCTACACTTTCTCTTAGAGGCGGACCGCGATCAGCGCTTGAGTCTCCTCACCAACTATCAGGCACGCGTGCTCAGCCTGAGTCCTGAACACGTTGATGAAACAGCACATAACCCCAGTTTCCGTCTGCACGAGTCCGTTGGAGGGATAACGTACCTTGGCTTCAATTTCCAATCTCCTCTGTGGCAAGACCTGCGTGTGTGCCAAGCCATAGCACTCGCGCTGGACAAAGAACGTTTCACAACATCTCTACGAAGCACAACGTATGGTGCTGGAAGAAGTTATCTGGCATCCGCTCATCATGCGGCACATTACAACAGCGGTGGATAGTACATGTGTACAGGGCGAGCGCAGAGCACCAGATCAGGTGCTCGTTTTCCATGATGCGATCACAACCTCAGCGGTCTTTTAAGCGCCGTATCCATGGTTCCTATTCCCAGTAGCGCTCAAAGGAACCATCGTTATACAACACATAGATAGCCTCCACACGGGGATGGAACAGCATACGACCACCATCAAATAGTTGCAACGCACCACCATTAGTATACGAAAGACCGGTGGTGGCCCACCCCAGACCTTCACGCACCGCCTCATTGTTGCCCCAGATGACCGCAAAGCCTGAGTCAGAAGGTGCGATAAGATCCGGATCAGGTGGTGCGACAGGTGTTGGGTTTTCCCATCCACGCTGATTGAGATCGACACCTGTGTATGTCATCCAACTACCAGCATCCTTCCCAAAGAAAATATAAAACTGATCGAAAGTCTCATACCAGATCATATTGCCGCTTTGAAAGACCTGATCAGAGACGGCACTGTATACATCTCCCGCTGTTGGGCATCCTACACGTTCCCGCACACTTTCATTGTTGTTAAGCAACTGACCAAAACCACCTGGTGCTTCTATTGTACATGCAACTACCTCTGATGTGGCTGTCGGTGTCGGTGTTGGCGTAAGTGTCGGGGTGATGGTGGCTGTCGCCGTTGGGGTAATGGTTGCCGTCGCTGTCGCGGAGGGAATAGGCATCGGTGTATTGCTTGGCGGCGGTGGTGGCGTTGGTGGTGCGGTGGTTGGTAAAACACGCACAGGTTCATTCGTCGGCTCAAACGGTGGTTCTTCTGTCGGTATGGTCGTTGCAACTAAGGTAGCCGTCACTGTTGCGGTTGCTGTCACTGTATCTGTCGGTGACGCAGTCTGTGTCGTACGCTGAGTCGGCGAAGACGATGGTGTGACAGAAGCCGTTGTCTCTACCGCACTCACATTTTCTCCAGCCAATGTACCAGCCAGTGCATCCACAATCAATGGCCAGCGATTGCCCAGCACCACACCGATCAGACCAATCAACAAAATAACCATAATGGCCAGTGGAATTAGTATTTCTCGCCGTCTGCCATCTGGCGCTGCGGATGTGGGAGGGGCAGATGCTGTACTACGTGGTGCTGCCGATACTACAGGAGCAGGTTCCGCGCTCCGGGGTGCCGCACGTGCTACAGGCGGCACAATTGCACCAACCGCTGTGGCTGAGTCATCATCAGATAATGCCTCAGCCGCTTCGCGCAGTGCCTGGGCAAACGCACCAGCAGTAGCATATCGATCCTCTGGTTGGCGTTCCAGTGCTTTCAAAACGACCTGATCAATACTCGATGGTAATTCTGACACTAATGTTGAAGGAGCCTGTATGGTCCCGTACAAATGTCCCAGCAACACCTCCTCCGTACTCCCCTCAAATGGATTACGTCCAGTCAGACAACGAAACACCAGCGCACCTAAGCCATACACATCTGTTTGTGATAGTGTTGGTTGTTTGGTAATCTGCTCCGGCGCCATCGATCCCGGTGTGCCAATGAGCGCACTTGTGCTCGTTAGTCCCACACCATCAACAAGCGATTTAGCAATACCAAAGTCGGTGAGTAATGCTTGCGGGTGTTGGGTACCGGGTTGATCACTCAATAAAATATTAGGTGCTTTTACGTCACGATGAATGACCCCTGCTGTGTGGGCGTAATCAAGCGCATCAGTGATCTGTGAAATAATTGGCAACGTCTGCGAAAGTGGCAATAACAGTCGTTCACGCAGTACATCGGCAAGCGACCGACCGACCTGCAACTTCATGGCAATATACACATTACCATCAGCCTCACCGACATCATAAATCGGCACGATATTGGGATGGTCTAACCGCGCCGCAAGAATGGCCTCACGTTTGAAACGCTCAACTAAGGCCTTGTCATCGCTGTACTGTGGATACAAGACTTTGAGCGCCACATCACGATGCAAGACCGTATCATGGGCACGATAGACTGAAGCCATGCCACCACGCCCGAGCAATGCCATAATTTGATAACGGCCCAATGGCCGCTGTGACAGATCGTCTCCTAACATGTTATGTGAGTACCTTCATTAATAAACAGAATCCATTGTCCACCATGGCATTCAAAAGCTCTTTATCACGCAACATGGCGCAAGTATTACCAATGTACGTTGATGTCGCACAGCATTATAGCATACGGCTAGTTACGACACTGTTCCCCGCTATAAGACATGACGTTATTACACATCGAAACGTTTCCGTATACAATAGGAGATCAACTGACAACTTTCTGATAGATAACATAGCTCTACCTTATACATTGGTATTGATACATATTTACACTCGCACATTCACATAAGCCTTCATGTGAATAAATACATCCCAGTAGAAAATTAGATTCACGAGAGAGGGCTATTGCAAGCATGTTGTAGCATATAGCAAGCATTTGTACCAGAAAACCGCTACCACACATCGTTTATAAGACATACACTACACAACATGAGTGTGCTGTTCAGGCCGCTTCTGAATTTAACAGCATTACCAAGATACACCCATACACGTAGGACATAACCATCGTGACCAACAACAGAGATACACGTCCCATCTGGATCATTATCACGATTATGCTATCCATCTTATGGTTGGTGTTTCCACTATCCAACTTCTTTACCTTGATCAAAACCCAACACTGCCTACTAACCATTGCTCATGTACCTCGCACATCCACGGTCGAACTTATCGAGTATGAAGTCACTCAAACATTTCGCGGCTATCCGATATATCACATTGAACTGCACTGGAAAACCGAAGGGATGCGCCTTCGCTATGAATGAGAAGATCAGTGGGTTGACTCATCGATATACAATATTTCGCAGTTAAGCCGCTATCTGGAGCACCATCAGGTCGATGACGAAATACAAGTCAACTGGACCCAAATCCCGCTTTTTACAGGACAAGCGCCTATTATCATCCAGCATCGATGGGCAACATTTTGGTGAATGTTCGTGGTGGGCCATCATCGGTCAGGTGGTGCAACTCCTCTTTGTCACGGCGATCACTGTGGCAGTCGTGTGGGTTTTGGGTATCGCACGCTCTGCCCCCAAACCTGGTATGGAGTAACATCGCAGGTTCTTGGCTTCGTCACAAAGATGCCAGGAGTTCATAGAATGGGTAAAGCTACTGCCTGAAAATGGGTGCAGGTTTGTCAGAACCATGTCATATGAGAACATAGGGTAATGTGGGTGTTCACCATGAAACGGAAATGCGGCCAAAATCCGACAACTGCATATCAGACCAAAACCTATGCAGCACACTTGTTATGGCGATGGATAGCACTGGCAGGCATAGGCATATTTACGCTGGGCATTGGCTTCTCGCTCATTAGCTATATGCAAGAAAACAATACATCTAACCTCGCTGGTTGCATTGTTTTTCCTTTTTTTATCAGTTTCTGTGTATATGCGTTTGTCATGTGGTCTACCATTACACATGTGCAACAAACAACATTAGTGATTGAACGTTTTGGACGACAGACGTATATCCCATATAAAGACATTCAACATATAAAAATCGGTCAGTGCATAACTATACAAACGACACAGAAGCGCTATAGGCTATGGTATCCCACGCTCAATATAATGGGCGAGATCATGCTGGCTATTGAAAACCGTCTCCAGACCCTGCAAGAGAGCCCTAAACTGCACCTTCCCATCACACTTCACAATCAAACCTCAGGGGTTTTTATGATATTAGGAATGGGGCTTCTCATGGTATGCATAGCAGTAATGGGCGTATGGGCACTTATTACAGGCACTTTCGAGGCAGAACATAGCAGCTGGTTCATGCTGTTATTGATGGGTTTTTTCTTCATACTAGGACTATGGTTCTCATACATATGTCTCTTCGCATATGTTCTACGTTATACCTTTACACACAACGAAATACAAGTACGGCATTTTACAAACACCCAACATTATGCCATCGACACAATCCAATCACTCACGCTTGAGTCCGAAGATCGCACATATCGCGGAGTTACCCAAACGGTACCACTCATCAAAATTGTATTCAAGGACGATAAAACACTACAGGTCGAGTACGGTACGGGAGGTTACCCTATCGAGTATGCAACAGTGTATGCTCGAAAACAATTGGCAGCTATACAGGCGGTGTTACAAAAACATTATCCACACGTACATTAACAGGGCTTCTCTCCAGTATTTCAACACATTTCTGTGCTGTTTCACCCATACAATCTTGTCCATGATACTAAGCCTACTCATATACAATCAACAACTATCTGGAGCACCATAATGGGATTTGCACTCAACGCCCAGCTTGTGTTTCACCCGACCACCCTACAACTTTACGACGCCATCGTGCTGGGAGGGGCCGCCTTTGCGACAACCGTCCGCGATGAGCATCTGCCAGGTGGTTGGGTATTGCCGCACCTATCGACTCTTGAGATGGAAGCTATCTCATACGATATGAGTTGGTTCGACACCTTAACACCTCAGCAGTGGGTTGCTCAACTGGGCATACCTCAGGAGATATTGGACGATCCCTTCGCGTTAGATGATCATGCATTGGCAGCGGTACTCAGTTTAGCCGGATCACCCGGCACAGTGCTGGTAAGCGATGATACTCATGCTGGCATTATCATCCAGGAGTATGCAGCCACATACCACAATGGTCGTTTGCTCGCTGCAACTGGCGCAGATTATATTCTCAAATGTGGCTACCTATATGACTCTGGACATTACCAGAGCACATTGGCAGCCGTTCCAGCGAGCCCAACCACATTTTGTGTGGAGCGTATCGACAAACGGTTTGCGGGTAGCTTCCTCTACGATGGCTATCTTCCTCGCAGCACCGAACCTCCAATCTATCAGGCACGGCGTGAGGGATGGACCCCTACAACCAACTCTCCTATTGATGTCGCCCACATGATTCGAGCGTGGATTAAGCGTTGAGATATCGATGAGAGGCTCTACCTACACGACAATAACATCAGCCCGACAACGCCCGATAGTGTTTAGTTTCTATTCATCATAAAAAGCATTTATTAGAGATATGCCCAATGACACTTGATGAACTACACCAACAACTCCTGGCAGCAGGATGCAACCCCAACAATTACGCAATAGGTAATTGGGAAGGGATGTACGATGGCATATGTTTAGCTCAATTCAATAATGAGTGGCATATTTTTTATGCAGAACGAGGCCAGCAGCAACAGATTTTCAGCACATTTGAAAGCCAGGATATGGCCTGTCAGGCATTTCTACACATAATCCTGAATATGGAGCACCGTCATTTAGTCGGTTTTTTCCAGACAAGCGATGCAGCGGAAGCACTATGTAATCTGCTCACAGAAGCCGGACTTTCACCTATCCAGGATATGATCCCCTACTCATCAGGGCCGAGTCCTGTACGATACCGTGTTTTTGTGGTTGGGAAAGAGATTTTTAAGGCAAGAGAGACGCTGGGGGAAAACATACAAGTATCAACAACCTGATCATTCAGAACACAGAGGGCAGCTATGATGTATAACTTCGTTCAAGCTCTACAACCCATGCTAACTGAGGTGCGCTTTCAACGAAAAGAAACATGTGTGCGTTTAATGAGCGATTTAGAGCACACCTGGTTTGAAGGACAATCCGCATCATGGCAGTCTGTCATTGATCGGTTGAACGCGGCATGCGATAGCTCCTGGTTGTTAGAAGATGTGGCGACTGGCGAGACACAAGTAGCAGGTGTGTGGGTTACGTTGATGGACCATACGGTTACGGATGAGGAACGCACATTCTGGATGCAACAACTTCATTGGGGCAAGCTGATGATCCGATACGGTTCTTCCGTTTGACTGCATCCGAAGATGGTGAAGGGCCGATACTGTCGATTGAAGCACCTGATGATTGGTTGTGTAACTGGGATTACGATCACGGTTACTGGATACGCGAACAACCGTAGATTTTGCGGCGGATCGAGCGTGGACAAACCACTATACAAGACCTATCTCAAGCAACAACATACTCCCTCGAATAACTTGAGTCATGGGTACAAACTCTTGACACGCTCAGACCTGAAGAGGTGCAACTCACCCGGAGTGGCCTCAACTCAGTCTGGCACTGACCAAAAGCAGTCTTTTTGCGCCAGAAGACGGTGGTCAACAAATCCAGGCACTCGCAGAACAGGGATATCACACCCTATGCTCACGCGCCTATTATGCCGGGGCTTTTCTTAGACTCCTGTGAACATCCACTTGTTGCGACAGCAGGTCTCTAATGGTTTCGCCTGGCTCCATTTCACAGCCAGAATCTTGATGTCATTGCCTACTTACGTTTTGCCGTCAGGGAACACCTCGACAGAGATCCCCTGGATAAAAGCAGTTGGTTTATTGTTTCAAGTTCGGCAGGCTCCAGTGGTGCCTTTCATGACGCGAAAAGTGTGAGTGACGTATCGCAACTCTACAAAAGTAGCTATGCTGTTGGTTCTGAGCCATTCCATGGAAACCAATTGGACGAGGTGGCCGCTCGCTGTTCAAGGGCTGGCTATCCACAGGCAGCACAAACTATCGTCGCTTTTGCCATCCAACATGAGCCGGAGCAATTTCAACACTGGGTGGAACTCGGCATGACGCTCTGGTATCAAGGACGCCGATCTGAAGGAATGGTCTGCTTAGAGCACGGGGCCAAACTTGACGCGGGTTTTGCGCGTTCATATTTTTTGAAAGAAAAGCGAAATGAAAATCCATCACCAATCCAGCTTTCTGAAGCAGTTACGGAGGACTATCTCAATGAAGCACTCCAGCACACAACTTCTGCATGGTTGGCACTTCCCTACGCATTTCAGCTTGCACTCGTCTGATTGCGTTCGCTATTCGCTGAGCCAGCACTCTATCCTACATGGTTTGCATTGATCGACCATGCAGGTGGTGCATATCTAGGTCGTGAGGCGTTACGAGGTCTTGAAGCGACAGCACAGCAAACATATCTTCAACAACAAACCGCAGCGCGACGCAAAATTCTGGATGCACATTGTTTCTGAAGAAGATTGATAGCTCATGTACAAAAGACTCACAGACTGCTCTGACAACTCACAAAGTTATCCAGACAGCGTCAAAACAGTGTGGGCCTCTTAGATTTAGTATTGACTAGAAAGGATGGGGGAAGTCTGAAACGTCTGCAGACATTGCTTAGTCATCTATTGCACCGTCTTGTGTGCGTGTTGCATCAGCTTCAGAGACACCAGTGTTCACTTCTGCCGCACTAAACGACTCACCTTCGGTTGTATTACATTGTGCAGAACTGCTTGACGCAGTCACCGATTGACCAATAAGATGCCATGTAACGGAAGAACCACTAAAATCAACGCTAAATACGGCATTGGGGTAGGACGACGATCTTCCCGCTTCAAATGTCGAGGGTTGTCCCTGGTCATCTGGTCCTGGCGAAACATAATTGTTTGCACCAATCGCAATATTGACGGCATCATTGGCAGAATTTCTAAATCCAAAGTAAGCCGTGAATGTGCCATTTTCATTATCAACAACACAATCCACAATTGGTTGTACAGAGACATTCAACTGTTGTGAACTCTGTTCAGTATCTGAGGGTGGGTTTTCGTCTGAATCTTCACTTGGATCTTCGGGTTCCAGCGTCGGTTCCACAGGATCTGCCGTCGATGGCGGTGGTTCCACAGGATCTGCCGTCGCTGTTGGCGGCGGTGGTTCCGGTGTCGCCGTCGCTGTTGGCGGCGGTGGTTCCGGTGGTTCCGGTGTGAGTATCGCCGTCGGCGGCGGTGGTTCCGGTGTGAATGTCGCCGTTGGAGATACCTCTTCTGTCGGACGTATACGCGTAGGATCTGGCGTTGGTGGTCGCGGTTCTTGCGTTGCGTCTACAGGCACAGGCGTTGCTGTGGGTGGCAAGGTAATCGGGACATCACTGGGTACTGCCGTTCGCGGAACAAAAGTTGTTGGTGCTGGTAGGTTAGTATCAGGAGTCGACTCTACAGGCGTTGTGGTACGAGGCCCACTTGTCGGAACCACTTCTGTTTCGCCTGGTTCAGATGGCAGTGATCCTACTGGTGGGGTAACCCGCGATATTGGTGTTGTCGAAGCCACATCATCACCAGGTACTGGTGTAGCTGCATTATCAGGAGGTGTTGGTGTCCTTCTCACAAAAGGTGTACGTGAAGGAACCAATGTCGAGGTTGCTATCTCAGCAACACGGTCTGGTCGGGCAGTTGGAAGCCCACGCTGTGTATTGTCCAGATCAGCTTGTATTTTTTCTGGAAGGGTTGCCACTAATTCGTCGGCGATGCTCTGCGCTCGCTCGACAATCTCATGTGCCTGCTCAACGATCTCATCGACATCTTCTTCCTCTGCCTGAGATGGGTCCGTATCTCGCTGTACTGCGCTCTTCGTATGTAATATCAGACTATCAAAAGTGCGTGCTACGACCTCAGAGTCCTCCGACACTCCCTGAATGCTTAAGGCTTCTATTTCAGTTGCACGTCGCTGGGCATAGTCAATATGCAATTGGCGACGGGTATCAGAGTCAGCCAGGGCCAAATTGATGTCTTCACGTACAATTTTCCATTGATAGAGTGGATCAGATGGAAGACTACTGGCAGAGGCCGCATCCACTACACCTACAATGAGCACTCCAACGAGGGCAGTTGTGACAACACGTTGGGTCAACACCGTATATTTTCGTCGGCTTTGTGGTATGCGAGATGACCCTGTCATCTGTTCAGCCATCATCACAAATTCGTATAAGCCTGTCGTATCTACCCACTCCTCCAACTCAGAAGGAAGTGACGTATCGACATATGACATCAGTTCTGTTGAGGTTTTGATGAGCGGCTCTAATGCTAGTCGATGCTCAGAATAGCGTGCAAGACATTCCTCGACACTCATTCCTGTTTGAACAAGGACCAGAGCATCGTCGAGAATATCAGAAACTGACGACGTATACTGAGTAAAACCTACGGTAGCTTCTTGAGATGGTAACATCTGTTGGGCAAACGCAGAAAACTCTTGCAAGCCTGTCGTATCTACCCACTCCTCCAACTCAGAAGGAAGTGACGTATCGGCACAGGTCCACAACTCTAACGATGTGCGTAAGAGCGGCTCCAATGCTAGCTGATGCTCAGGATAGCGTGCGAGGAAATCCTCAACGCTTTCCCCCGCGTGTATACGCGCTATTGCTTCATCTAGAACCTGTGCAATATCTTTTTCCACAACCAACTCTTTTCCTCACCTTGATGAACCAAGCTGCTGGTCATCATAGTATCTATAGCATGAAACAGTGTGCTTAAAGAGCGAACTTACTAATCCTCATCATGCTCTCTCTCAACATGCACCTCACTAGCTTTGCGCGTTCTAGTAGACGTGCGCCGACTGTTTCCTAACCGAGAACTCCCCCAATCAAGATTATCGGCACCTTCAACGACTTGACTCTCAACAGCCTCTCGTTCAAGTATCTGATGTAGCGAATTAAGTGCACGATGTTGTAATGCTTTTACAGCGCCTTCGCTACGCCCAATCGTTCGAGCAATTTCCTGATTTGCCATACCTCCAAAGAACTTGAGCACTAACACTTGTTGCTGATCTTCAGTAAGCTGATTAATCGCATTACTCAGTATCAAGCGATCAAAGATCAAATGGACGGCCTCTTGTCCATAGGGATCTATGACTTCGATACCATTATCTAACGGTGTTGAGACAGGTTGCTTGCGTCGAGCCTGGCCAATGAGCACATTACTTGCAATGGTATACAACCAACCAAGAAATGATTTCTCACCACGATACTCAAAACCGCCAATACCTTTAATTACTCGAACAAACACCTCCTGTGTCAGATCCTGGGCCGATTCCGGCTCTTGCACACGCACATACAAATAACGCAAAATATTACGTGCATAACGTGTATAGATTTCACCGAAAGCTCCAGCATCACCTGCCTGGGCACGGGCAATAATCTTAGGTAGTTCCTGGTCTATTTCTGCGACCATATCCCTCTTGACACTTATCCTGTATCGACAGACAAGTCGTCGTAGCATAGATAGGCCACTCACCTATACTAACGCTACGATGGTCATGGAAGTTACGCATAATTCCTGGCTGTCGGAAATTGTAATATTTCTGTTGAATTGTTTGATTACGTAACTGTACTGCTTTGCATTATAGATCAAGGGTTGGGTCAACGTAAAGTGAGGTAACGATTAAAGTTTCGTCATTCAATGATGTGTATAGCCTACTATTGGGCTGCTGTAATCACACAATATGGTGTACTATAGTATATGATTAGAAGGTAGGAAGTCTGTCAGGGCCATCATTATCTACATAATTGCATGAACAGCATGGACACGCTATACTGCTGTCGATTCAGTCGGTTTGCAGCAACATTTGGTGATGAAGGATTAGTATGAAAATTGTGATACTTGGGTTACCCAATAGTGGAAAAACAACTGTATTTAATGCGCTTACCCGTGGTACAGCAGAAACAACGGCCTATATGTCAGGTCAATTAGAACCGAATACATCAATTGTGAAAGTCCCTGATCAGCGGTTGGTCGAGTTGGCAAAGATGTTCAATCCTAAAAAGGTTACACCCGCAAATGTACAGTATGTTGATGTGGGCGGCATGAGTGGAGGTGCACGACAAGAAAGTGGTCTTCCTCCAGCGCTCCTCAATTATCTGAGTGGTGCAGATGCTTTACTTCATGTCGTACGTGCCTTTGAGGATGACAACGTGGCCCACCCTAGTGGCTCCGTTGATCCTAAACGTGATATTGCTGAAGTCGACTTAGAGCTAATATTCTCAGATTTAGCGATCATTGAACGTCGGCTGACCCGTTTAGAGGCTGAAATCAATAAAATGTCAGCCAAAGAACGTGAGATTCGCATTGTTGAACGCAATGCTCTCACCCGCCTGCAAGAAGCATTGCAATCGGAAATCCCGGTTCGAGATGTCGTTATAAGTGACGAAGAAGAACGTCTGCTACGAGGATATCAGTTTCTGTCTGCAAAACCCATGTTGATTGTGATAAATATTGGTGAATCAGACATACAAAATCCACCCCAAGTAGCGTTGCCACATCAACATAGTGATATAGTATCACTGTGTGGTCAGGTTGAGGCGGAGTTAGCCCAGCTTGATGATACTGACGCACAGGTTTTTATGGATGATTTAAACATTCAAGAGCCTGCACGTGATCGCGTTATTGCCCTATCCTACCAATTGTTAGGGTTAATTAGTTTTTTGACGGTAGGGCCTGATGAGGTGCGCGCATGGACAATTATTCGTAACACCCCAGCGGTTGAAGCTGCTGGAGCTATTCACTCCGATATCCAACGTGGGTTTATTCGTGCGGAAGTTGTTCCCTGCCATGAACTTATTAGCGCTGGTAGTATGAATGAAGCAAAGAAAGTAGGAGTGGTACGAATGGAAGGGAAACAGTATACTGTACAAGATGGCGATATTTGTCACTTTCTCTTTAATGTCTAACAAAACAAGTGGATCTTTTACATGCAATTAAACGCTCACAACAATCTTGTTACAGCACGCCAGATGCTACAGAAGTTGCGCTCCATTGAACTACGCCTCCTCGTTATTGCTTTGTTGTTCTTTGCGGCAGGATACTTGCTGGTTGTTTCGGTGATACGGTCTGATGAGGTCATTCTCGATATACGTGGGGTAGCAGATATTCTGTGGCCCTCGGTGTTACCCTTTTTGTTGTTTTTAATCATCTCCGTCGGAATGAGTTGGCGGTTACCAGAAGCAGACCAGATTATTCTACCGCTTGTCGCATTGCTGGCAGGATTAGGGTTACTCCTTATGGCACGCCTTGAACCAAGCCTTGAGCTGGTATTTCCGGGCTTTTACACTGGTATTGATGGACGCCAATCACTCTGGGTTACCATTGGTGCGATAGGATTGTCCATTGTCCTGTTTGTTCCCTGGGATGACGTGATGCGCCGCTATATGCGTACATCACTGATGGATTGGCTTGACCACCATCGTTACACTTGGCTGGTCATCGGTATTCTTCTTATCGTTGCCACATTTGTGTTTGGTGCTGATATTAACAATAGTGGTGTAAGAGCCTGGTTTAACCTGGGGTTTTTCTATTTTCAGCCATCGGAACTGCTGAAAATCATTCTGGTGGTTTTTCTTGCATCCTACTTGAATGAACATCGTCAAGTCTTTAGTCGTGGCTATCAGCTAGGACCACTTGTGTTGCCTCCACTGCCTTATCTTGTGCCGATTGTGGGTATGTGGGGTATGGCCATGGGATTAATTGTCTTTCAACGTGATTTGGGAGCCGCATTACTCCTCTTTAGCGTCTTTCTCGCCATGCTCTACGTCGTGACCACGAATGGAGTGTATGTTATGGCAGGACTGGCCGCATTCTTTGGTGGATCGTATGTCTTCTACCATATTATTGCAGTGGTGAAAACACGTATCTCTATCTGGCTCGATCCATGGTCCAATGCGCTTGGGTATCAAAATATCCAAGCTATTTATGCACTTGCATCTGGAGGTGTGTTTGGGGCTGGGCTGGGTCAGGGCGATCCAGCAGTTGTTCCGGCAGCACATACCGATTTTATCTTCACTGCCATTGGTGAAGAACTCGGGTTAATTGGGACATTGGCAGTATTAATTGCCTATATTCTCCTTATATTTCGTGGGCTACATATTGCGTTACAAGTACCGGGGCAATTCCGTGGATTTGAGCAATTGCTCGCCGTTGGGTTGACAACGATCCTGGCAGTACAAACCTTTATTATTATCGGTGGTAATCTACGTCTGATTCCGTTGACAGGTATCACCCTACCATTTATATCATATGGTGGTTCATCCATTGTGATTAACTTCCTTATTATTGGGCTACTGTTACGCATCTCAGCGGCTGGACATCGTGTACGGACATGGTGAGCAGGTATGTCATACGGTAACAAAATCACAAACTTTACTAAAATATATTGTGATATCCTTGCATTACACTTTTTATACATTCAGCGGCTTTAACAAAAATCGTAAATATTACCAAAAATAATATAATCTCTTGTGTCGCAGACACCGTGTATTGGGAGTTGTTATGGAATATGCATTAGATCGGTTTGAACGAGAAATTCATGCAGCAATTAGCTCTACTGGACAAGTTCCAGAGCCTTTTATTGAATTAGCTACCCCAAAACCAAACATTCCTGCCGACCTGGCATTTCCTGTGTTTCGCGTAGCCAAAGAACAAGGTACAGCACCACCACAACTGGCACAAGAACTGGCAGCAACGGTCCGGTTTGGCTCAGACTCACTGATCGGACGAATTGCCAGCGCAGGGCCGTTCCTGAACTTTTCTGTTGACAATGGCCGACTGGCAACTGTGGTTTTACGTGAGGTGGAGCAACTTGGACCAAGCTATGGACACGATGATATTGGTTACGAACAGACGATGCTAGTCGAATATTCTTCACCCAACATGGCTCGACGCATGCATGTTGGGCATATTCGTTCGACCATCATCGGTCAGTCATTGTTTAATATCATGGCTGCGCTCGGCTATCGTACATTGAGTGATAATCACATCGGTGACTGGGGCAAAAATTTCGGCGTACTGATTACCGCAATTGAACATGAGGGCCGACCAGAAGGTGAGGGTGAAACAGCACTTGCTGCTTTAGAACAACTCTACGCCAAGTACAATGCACTGACAGAACAAGATCCTGCTATCGATCAGGAAGCACGGGATTGGTCTCTGCGCCTCGAACAAGGCGACACGGATGCACGTGAGTTGTGGCGCTGGATCGTCCAAATGACTCTCAGCTACACCCAACCACTCTATGATCGTTTAGGCGTGCGGTTTGATACAACACACGGTGAGAGCTTCTTTGAAGATAAGATGGAACCCGTGCTCAAACAAGCCATAGAACAGCGGGTGGCCTATCGTGATGAAAAGGGTGCTGTGGTCGTCGAATTAGCAGAGCACCCCACCTTTTTATTACAACGAAGCGATGGAGGTACCCTCTATCACACACGTGATGCAGCAACAATTGCCTTCCGTGAACAAGAATATCATCCCGTCAAGATAATCTATGTGGTCGATGCCCGTCAGGACCTCCACTTCCGACAGGTGTTTGCGTTGATGCAAACACTTGGATATGTTCAGAATACTGAATTGGTCCATGTGAGTTTTGGCATGGTTATCGACTCAAGCGGACAACCACTGGCTGCTCGACGCGGCAATATGGTCTATCTGCAAACTTTGCTAAACGAAGCCCAGTCGCGCGCACGCACCGTTGTTGAAAAAACCAGCCCAGAGTTTCCTGATGAAGAGAAGGCAGATATCGCAGAAGCCGTCGGCGTTGGTTCAGTTATCTACAACGACCTCTATCAAGATCCCAAGCGGAACATTACACTTGATTGGGATCGAATGCTCTCGTTAGAAGGAAACAGTGCCCCCTACATTCAATATATGCATGCGCGATGTCGTTCAATTCTTCGCAAATCGCTAGGGGATAAATCACACGTATCAGCAGACACAGATCAAGAGCTACGACGCGTTTTTCCTGACTATGACCCTACACTGCTGAGTCATACCGCAGAAATTGAGGTTGTCAAACAAATAGCAAAACTTCCCAAAGCAACCCGCGAAGCAGGTGTACGTTATGCGCCTTTTGTGGTGGCGAATTGGTGTTATGATACTGCTCGTGCACTCTCAACCTTTTACCAGGAATGTCCTGTCCTTAAAGCAGAGACTCCCGAGTTACGAACTGCACGCTTGCATCTCGTCGCCGCAACCGCACAGGCATTGAAAAACGGTTTGGCTTTGTTAGGAATTAGAGCACCTGAAAGAATGTAATCTACGGCTCTGAAGAAGATACCGCAAAAGTGAGGTAGTGTGTTAGATCTTCAACGTTTTCGCGCTATTTTATTTGACATGGACGGCGTGCTGTATCGCGGAAGCATGTTACTTCCTGGCGTTCACGAACTGCTCGCTTATTGTGACGAACACAACATTGCATACGCCTGTGTTACCAATAACTCAACGTTAACAGCAGAACAGTACGAGACCAAACTTGCCGATATGGGCGTCCACATACAGTCTGTCCATATCGTGACGTCTTCGGTGGCAACTCGACGTTACCTGGCACAGCATGTGCCACGAAATACGGGAATATACTACATTGGCATGAAGGGATTGCAGCAAGCTTTGTTTGAGGACGGATATTATGTCTACACCGAGGAAAATCCAGCATATGTGGTAGTTGGTGCGGATTTTGAACTGACATATGCGAAATTGCGTACTGCGTGTCTAGCCATTCGAGCTGGAGCACAGTTTATTGGCACCAACCCTGACACCACATTCCCTTCAGAAGCAGGCATCATTCCTGGAGCTGGTTCTATTCTGGCATTGTTACGTTCCGCAACTGATGTTGAGCCATTTATTATTGGGAAGCCAGCACCAACTATGTTTCAAACTGCCAGTACCATATTAAATGCTCAACCATCCGAAACACTTGTTGTTGGGGATCGACTAGACACGGACATCGCTGGTGCTCATGCAGCAAACATGTCCTCGGTCTTAGTATTCACAGGTGTCACAAATGCGGAAACCTTGACACAAAGTGAAGTACAACCGGATGAGGTGCTTGCAGATCTACCGGCTTTGCTTACAAGATGGAAAACACTTGTAGAGAAGTCACCATCATAGAAAAAAGAGCGCACTAACATGTACGCTCTTTTTGTTTTAGATTTTTAGAAAGGTAAATCCTCGTCGTTTTCGATTGTCTGAGGGACATTGCGCGTGGAGCGACGGGAAGATGAGCCTCGTCCATTACCATTGCCTGATGGTGCCTGGACTGGTTCTTCAATAGGACCCACATCCTCATCTACAGGCATATCATAATCTCGGGATGGAGAAAGCCGATCTTGCTTGCTTGACAGAATAATCATATCGTTGGCAATAACTTCAGTCGTATACCGATCCTGCCCGTCGCGATCCTGCCATTTACGTGTTTGGAGGCGCCCTTCAACGTATACGCGTGTTCCCTTCGTGAGATATTGATTACAAATCTCACCAAGTTTATCCCACGCGACAATACGGAACCACTCAGTATCATCGTGCTGCACACCATCTGATGACTTCCATGAACGGCTGGATGCTACGCTGTATGTGGTAACAGCGCTGCCCTGGGAGGTGTAACGCATCTCGGGATCAGCCCCAAGATAACCGATCAACATGACTTTGTTCAAATCTCTTGCCATAATTTGGGTTCCTCGTGTTTACTAGTAAGTTGTCTTGTAGATTTACTCGTATTTGGTGGTCATAGTCGAACTATTGTGCGAACTATAGCATACATGTTTTAGTAAGTCAAGCCATAACATTAGGATAAAACACATTACAAAGCCTATAAGACATCAGCTAATACTCCTATAAGATTCTGTTCGCCAAGTCCACCCTATAGTTGACACCGGCTGTATTCGTCGCTACAATCTGGCTACTAACTGTTGTTGAGTAACTTATGTGCTCCATTGATCTATGTGTGAAATAGCTGAAACATAGCTTCGTTCTCCTCGAAGTAAGACTACACACCAAGAGCAACGGAACAACAGTCTTCATAACGAAGGAGATCTATATGCCAGAACTACGCCAGAATCTAGCTACCCGAGAATGGGTTATTATCTCTAGCGAGCGAGCAAAACGCCCTGAGGAATTTGTCCAACCGAGTAAGGAACGTGTAGAAGATCGACCTGTGTATGATCCCGGATGCCCTTTTTGTCCTGGGAATGAGGAACACGAGTTGGAGCAACTACGTCTGCCCACTCAGGGAGATTGGCAAGTTCGTGTGGTGCGTAACAAGTATCCGGCCTTACGCGAAGATGGCGATTTAGTGCGTCATGTGGATGGACTCAACCATTCTATCTCTGGGATTGGGTACCACGAGGTAATCGTTGAAACCCCCATACACAATACATGTCCAGCACTTGAGTCAGAGCAAACCATTGAGCAAACCCTGCGTGCATTCCAGCTACGTGGACTTGCCCTACGAGAAGACTCACGTGTTGAGCAACTCGTCTTTTTTAAGAACCACGGTCGAACTGCAGGCGCATCACTCATGCATCCACATACACAGTTGTTAGCATTACCTGTGGTCCCATATGACATTCGGACGCGGGTCGAAAGTGCACGCAGGTATTTTCTCGACTGGGGTGAATGCCTGAATGAACGAATACGAAAGGATGAAGAACAGCAGGGAGTACGAATGATCTACCAGACAGACTATTTTAGCGCGTTCATTCCATTTGCAGCATTCTCCCCATTCCATTTATGGATCGCGCCACACCGTCGCGTAGCCAGCTTCCTAGACGCATTACCTGAAGAACTGCGAGAGCTCAGCATTATATTACGCCAAGTAATACGTAAGCTGTATTTTGGATTGAATGATCCTGATTATAACTATGTTATTCGTTCAGCACCCGAAAGTGAGCGCGATGCCGAATATCTCCAGTGGTATGTGTCCATCGTGCCGCGTGTTTCCCGTATGGCAGGGTTTGAACTTGGCTCTGGGATGTTTATCAACTCGGCTTTACCCGAGGAAAGCGCCGCATTTCTTCGTTCAGTTAATGTCCCTGACGATGAAGCATAAACAAGTTTTAACTACCGTCGGGGAATTCGAATAACTGAACCGATGGTGAGGCTATCGGGATTTGCAATCGTATTGATTGCTAAAATATCTTCAACTGACACATCATATTCAAGAGCGATAGTGTACAAGAGGTCACCACTTTGCACCGTGTATTCAAGATAATCTGCTCCCTCGTTGGAGGATTGAGAAGGTGTAGGAGCGCCGATCGTCGGCAATGGTTCACCTATTGATGTTGACTCCACAGTTGGTGTTAACATCAATGCGGTGGGTTGAATAACAATAACTGTTGGTGTTAGAGATGGTTCCGTTGTCGTAGGCTCTGATGTGGGGGATTCTACCACTGCGGTAGTGGGCAAAAGAGGGGGAGTGGATGTTTGTGATGGTGTAAATACTGGCAATGTATCAGATTCTGGCAATCCTGGGGTACCAAAAACCGTAGCTACAACCATCCCAGTTCCGATAGTTGCCACACATAAAGTAATCAGAATACTATAACTTATAAATTGCCGCATATACCCTCACCATCATACCGTATCGTCAAACGATTCTTGTTGAACATGAGCAACTCGTGTGCGGAATGCATCATCTATAGGAATACTTTGCGCCAGTTGGTAGTCATACATGACTTGAACACTGCGGCCACTCGCAATCTTTTGATGATCAGCAGATCGGACAATCACGTATTCCATATCGAAACTTTTTGTTCCCAGACGCGCTATACGTACACCAACCTCAAGTTCATCCGCCAGTCTTGCCGGGGCGTGATAGGTTGCGGTTATCTCGACCACAATGATATTGATGTCAGCGATGTTTGTTTGACCAGTAAGTGCTCCGTAGTAAGCAATGCGTGCCGTTTCAAAATAGGTCAGATACACAGCATGGTTGACATGGCCAAGTGCATCAAGATCACGAAAACGAACATGGGTTGTAGTGGTAAACGGATACTGATCTAACATATCTCTCGACATAATACCCTCTATATTTTCTAACGCAAAACATACCGCAAACTTGACGACTTTAGAATGACAGTCTCATCACAACTGCATAATACTATAGATAGTGCTTTTGTTTGGGGAGACAAAAGATCGTGCCCAGATCACGTTTGGCACGGCTGACGATGGAGATAGTATCTTCTGGTATAATACCCCGTATTGTGATCACAATACATAGTGTCCGCGAGGCAATAATAAAGGTACTATATGCAAAATCAACAGACCATACTTGTCATGGACGACGATCTCGCCTTGCAGACGGTCCTCGAGATTGCACTTCGTGAGGCTGGCTACCAGGTTGTTCTGGCAAACAATGGTGAAGAAGGTCTCGAACGACTTAAAACACTTAGTCCGAACCTCGTGATTAGTGATATTATGATGCCAAACATAGATGGTGTTGAGTTATTTGAACGCATCAAAGATCGCCTCCAAAATGAGGGAATTCCGATTTTCATTATGACGGCCCTTACACGCAAACCCTGGTTTGCCGATCTTGAGGCCGAAGGGGCGGTTATCATCCAAAAGCCGTTTGAAATGGATCAATTGCTTAATCTTGTCCACGATCTGCTGTCCTAGATTCCCCATGTGTCGACATGACTCATACAGCATTCTGGTCGATACAGTCACTCCAAAACTATTTGTGGAGTGGCTGATTCTTTATGTCTCTCATGACAGACAGATCTCACTTAAGGTATCGTAACAAACAACACCCGTAGCAAGTTTACTGCTGGGCTGTCATAGTGTATGGCTTCTATTAGTCGTGTTGCACAAGTTGCGTGTAGAAAATATTGAGCAGTATCTGCCTGTTCAGATGCTGACTGAGCTAAAGCAAGAGCAATATGCTGTTCTCCATTGCTGCATTCGTTAGTGCTTTTTTTAGTCTGTGTGGCCATCGCAAACTGGAGCATTGCGGTGCTTGGTTTCGAGATCGAGCGCTGGGACAAAAAGAGCTTGTAACATAGGCAGATCAGGAGCACGACGATTCTGTTCCAAACGACAAATGTGTGCCTCACTATAGCCAACGGCGATGGCCAGATCACACTGAGTTAGTTGGACACGTCGTCGTAAGAATCGAAGTATTTCACCAAAAGTGGTAAATGAGGTAGAGTGAACGATTGAGATAATAGCAGACATTCCTTGCTCCTGATGAACTTAATACAAGTTTCTACTCATAATAATGCAACTCAAAACAAAAAACTGGTAAGAAATGTCAAGTTTATGAGACGCTTTTTGTTAGGGTTATCCATGCCCCAATATGTGGTGCTTGAGCGTTGAACCTGATACAACTACTTTCATCACAGTAACTTTGACAGGAGGCGACCGTGAACATTGAGCAACTCGTTGGTACATCTATCGGTATCAGTACCCTTATCGCCATTGGAGTCATTGCAATCACTTTCCTGATCATGTTTGTCGTGTTTCGGAGTGTTTTTAGCGTTATAGAACAACGTCAAAAGCTGTTACAGACCAGAATAACAGCTCAGGCCAAAATCTTACGAATGTGGGACACAGGCGTAACCGTCAATGAAAATCCACAAGTTGGTCTCGTATTAGAAGTTATGCCAGAAGAATACCCCACCTATCAAACTGAAGTCAAAAGCATCATATCCCGCTTGTATATTCCCCAGATCCAGCCGGGAATGATCGTTCCGATTCGGTATAATCCTGCTAATCCACAGACAATTGCCTTAGCCTTTTAATTACTTAATCGTCTATATCAAATACCCTAACAAAAGTGGAGAGAATTCACTCCACAAGATCTAGTTTTGTCTTCAGAATGAGGATGTCTCATACGCTACACTAGGAGGATGACCATGCAATCATATCATGTTCATATACTTCGCTGGATGGTTTTTGCATCCATGCTTATACCGCTCTTTATTGAACCGAATCAGACCCCTTTTCACGTTCCTACTGCAACATCAGCCTCTCCTTCCCTCCAAGACACCCCAACGGCACTCGTTAGCGGAGAGCCGATAAGCGGATTTACCTTGGCAGATCCGAAACTCTTTTGGTACACTATCCCTGGATGTATCCCTAAGTTAGCCAGCGCCGAACCAGTTGATGGTCTCACAGAGGCTATTAGCCGCATACCCACCTATGGTGGTGAAATTCGACGGTTGTTTTATCGTGGTGCCGACGAAGTAGGTGGACCATGCGGTCAGCAAAATCGTCAGTTTCGTCCTACGTCAAATATCATTGCTGACGAGAACTATATTTACTGGATTGATGGGGAAGGATTACAGCGACTCTCAACCAATGCCAATCCAGGTGATGCACCAGAAGTGCTGAGTGCCAATGTGCAAAGTAACATCAGTGCAGAACTGGCTTTTTATGACAATGATATTTTTGCACTAGTAAAGACAGGTGACTTTAGTAATCCTAGTACTACAATCCGGCGCATTACGAAGACGGATGGCTCAACAACGACCATAGCAACCTATCCTACTGGAGCAACACGCGATCTAGCAACTGACGATACATTTGTGTACTGGGTAATCAATGGCTCATTACGCCGATATAATCCCGATACTGGTGGCACTACAACACCCATTGCGAATAATGTGACTAGCTATTACCCTGAAGGTACACGTCCATGTAGGGGAGCCAATTGCACACCAAGCCAATACGTCTTTTTTGCTCAGGGTCGTCAACTCTTTCGCTACAACAATGCCAATAGCGCAACAAGTGGTGCACTGTACACAAGTAGTGATACGACAGCATCGATCTTTGAAATTACTGGCGATACAACGAGCATCTTTTTCTTTGAACAACGCCCACTTTCCTGTGAACCATTCTGTACATACAATGATGTGTTACTGCGTATGGGGCGAACAGGAGGGACTGCTGAACCTCTCTATAGTGCCAATGGTGTCTTCTCTACTCCCACACTTGGGTTAACCACGAATGGAACGTTTCTCTTCTGGAACTTTGATGGCCTGCAACGTCTTCCTAATGATGCAGAAGCACTGCCTGTGGTAGATATGGAAATAACCGGCCTCGAAGTAACACAGGGTATTCAGAGCTTGTCTAACACTATACAACTGATCGAAGATCGACGGACGTTTGTACGTGTGTATGTCCGCTCAAAGGAAGCAGGGAAATCGGTTGCGGGAGTCACTGCACGACTGGAGAGAGTTGGCAACTCACCGTTCGGTGGGCTCAAACCAGTCAACTCTGTTGGCCCCAACATCACCGTAAAACCTTCACCTGATCGGAATAACTTAAATGATAGCTTTTTGTTTGAACTGCCCTGGAGTTGGACAACAGGTTCACTGACGTTAAAAGCTACACTCAATCCATTTCAATATCCACTTGAACCAAGCTACGGCGCAGACAATCAACGAAATATCGCCATTTTATTTAAACCATCACCTCGCCTGGAGGTACAGTTCGTTGCTTTTGGGTATGATTTGAATAATCAAACATACTATCCACGCCTGGATAAAGATATTGTACAAACCTATTCGTGGATTAGACGTGCCTACCCACTGGCGACAACACCTGGATTCGCAGATGATCCATCACCAGGGTTTCGACCAAGTCTTTGGTACGTAGGTGATAGCAATCTTGGGTCGTATGTTGACCAGAGTGCAGACCTGTGTGACGATCTCTATCCAGACGATGATGACGATCCAAGTCTGTGTGCAAGTGCATACACCAACATGCAAATGGACGCCATGCGCGATCTGTACGGTATTAGTGCAAATGTCTTTATGTATGGCATGATTTCAGATGCTGCCGGATTTTTCCCGCGCGGTCAAGCATGTTGTGGTGACAACGTGTCGACTGGACCGACTGGAAGCGGCAGTTGGGGATGGGATTTTGATGGAAGTTATGCGGATTGGTATGCTGGTCATGAGATCGGCCATACGCTTGGACGCAAACATCCTGCCAAGAATGCCGACAATCCCGAGACCGAAGCCAGAGAAGGATGTGGCCACAGTCCTAGTGACCCATCCTATCCGTACAACGATGCCAAAATTGGCCCTTCTAACGGTCAAATCGCCGGATTCGACTTCGGTGATCCTGAGTTTGGTATCCCGCGAGCAGTCTATCCCAGTTCGTTATGGTATGACCTGATGAGCTACTGCAATAATCAATGGATCAGCGATTACACCTACAATGGCATGTACAACTTTATGATGGGGAATACCACAACAGCACTCACCTCAGTAGCACCACAGGCAACCGATAATTTCCTAGGTGTCTATGGCTATATTGATCCTATCGACAAACAGGCTTTTGTCACCAACGCGAAACGACTGAACGAAGTCGCTAGCCTCCCACCAATCCAGGCAGGTGATTACAGCATCAAACTGCTGAATAGCCAGAACCAGGTGCTGGCCGATTATCCGTTTACACCGGAAGAGGTCGAAGATAATGAACAACCATTGTTGAGTTTTGGTCAGATCGTCGATTTCAAGCCTGGCACATTTAAAGTCAACCTTGTGGAGATTGCCAGTGGCACAGTATTAAAGAGTCTGTCAGTAAGTGCCAATGCGCCCACCATCAACAATGTGCAGGTGCAATCGACCCAGAATCCTGTTGATGGCACAGTAACCTTGAGATGGAACGCGAGTGACTCGGATGGCGATGCGCTTACCTTTGACGTGTTTTACAGCCGAGATGGTGGCATGTCATTCCAACCAGTACAGATGAACACAGGCAATACAAGCATTGCTGTTGATACCACCCGACTAGGTGGGGGGAATGCTATTTTCCGCGTGATTGCCAGTGATGGTGTGCAAAGCGCTCAGGCTGACAGCCCTCCGTTTACCATGGCAAACAAGCCACCACAACCAAATATTCTCACACCTGGTGCTGGCACAACGGTTCAGTATGGCCAACTGGTCAACTTCAGCGGAGCGGCATTTGATCTACAGGATGGCAGTATTCCTGACAACAAACTGGTCTGGAAAAACCAAAAGGGCACATTAGGAAGCGGTCCATTACTCTCAATTGATGATTTGCCAGTCGGTATGAACAAGATCACCCTAACTGCCACGAATAGTGCTGGTCAATCTGCCAGCGCCATGATTACCGTGATTGTAGAGGATGACCTGACTCTCCCTGGGCCGACGCTTTCGGTTGGGCCAACACAGATTGGCTGGCATGTGGGTGCAGGTTCAACCCAAAAGCAAAATGCACAGATCAGTATCAGCAACGCAGGGAATGGTGTGCTCACCTGGTCCGTCAGTGAAAATGCTCCATGGCTCACGTTGAGTGCAACGAGTGGCACCGCACCAACCATGCTGACACTCACAGCAGATCCAGCCGGGTTGCCTGACGGACAAACTGCCGAGACAACCCTCACAATCACAGCAAAGAACGGGAGTCAACCAGTAGGGACAGCTACCATTCCGGTAAGTCTTGGTGTGGGAGACGCATATCAGAACTTCAGACCGACTATACCAAAACAGCATGTGTATTTACCACTTACTGTGCGATAACCTGATCGCAGTTCCTTGAACCTATGGGGTCACAGCCAAACACCATCTGCAACGCTGTGGCCTTCTCGCTTTTGTACTTACACACTCACTACTGAGATTATCGAATGAGGGATCGATCTGACACAGATAGGTGCGTATGTAGCCATTGGCGTACAAAAAAGAGATAGCATGCACTTACACCATAGCCCAAAACCAAACCGCCGATAAGCGCTATAAGACCCCATTCGACAATACTAGGGAGTATAGCTGCTCTTATGAATAGAAGTAACTCAATACATTCGTAAGGTTCATCACTGGGCCACATGACGGTGCCAATGTAATACAGATAGTAAACCAGGATAGTTGTCAACCAGAAGATCGCTGTAACAAAGGCAGAACGATGGATGCGGCGCGAAAGATGTATTTCCGCAAGAGCCACACATAAAGCAGGAATCATCCAGATAGCATAATGAATCCACCACCATGACAGTGGCAAAACGTCAACCACAAAGAGTACCAATCAAAGAGAGCAAATGCGACAGCAAGGATAAAATAGAAAATGTATCGATAAATCATCTACATCACCCACCACTCATCGATCTCATCAAGCGCATGGGCCGCAGCCAGTAATGCTTCGGCCCCTTCGAGTGCCGCCAACGGTTCCGCAGCACTCGCCAGACAGGTAAAGGTCTCCGAGCGCCCCAACGAAGCGGCTATCTGAAAGGCATGCCCCAACACCTGTCGTTTCTGTTCCAAATCATCAGTCAGTTGTGCAATCATAATCAAGGCTCGTGCGCGATCAAATGGACGGATGATGCTGTATGCGAGCTGTTGCGCTTCTTTAATATCGTAATGGTGTGCCAACGCCGTCACGAGGGCGGCTTGATACCGGCTGCGTGCATCCGGTTCAGCAATGTGTTGTGTGATAGCCTTTGCTGCGTCAATACGACCCTGTTGCACCAGCGACTCAACCATGGCCACATAGGCGCGCACCCGTTCACGTGGGACGGTAATGAGGGCTACCTGTTGCTGTGCAATGGTTGCATTACCCGATCGGGCCCGCGCAATACATACATCAGCTTCTGTACGCGTACGTTCTTCGGAGTCACTAATTTGATCAATCAACGCAGTCGCACTGTTCCATTCACCAGCTTCTCCCAACAAACGCGCCAATTCATTCAGTGTCCATGATCGTTCATCTTGATCAGGAATGGCCAGCGCAATCTGGGCTGCCGATGGATGGTCACCCTGACGCGCCAGGGTAACCGCGATCCGCGAATGTGCTCGATGATGCTCCTCTTTGTCAGTAAGCAATGCTGCTGTTTTGAGCGCACTTGCCTGGTCGCCAATGATTGCATACGTCGTTGCTAACGCGACAATCAAGGGCATGCGGTTATCGCCATCAACTGTCGCAACATCATCAGTTGCACGATCAAGCAACTCTTTAGCAGGGGTCACCAATGCCAGATCAATAAATGCCTGAGCACGGATTTCGGTATTAATGATCTGTTGGGCAGTTGCGGTGGCCTCTTCAAAGAGATTACCTTTAACTAATGCGTGAGCTACTAACGCCAACGCCTGATCGCGCAGGTATTCGTTGGGCAACGACTGCACAAGTTTGATGGCGTCGCGCTGGCCTCTGCTGGCCGTATCACAAGCCAATTCACTCTGCGCCCAGGCTACCGCTGTCTCTGTCTTGAGGGTGTCGAGCACTTCCACTGCACGGGCAATATGACCTGCACGGGCGTGTCCAACTGCGACTTCAGCCATAGCCCATTCGTGCGTGTGTTCATGACCAATCGCGTGAGCTACTTCTTCTGCACGAGTCAGGCGATCCTGTGTGAGCAACCAGCGTACCACCTCTGTTTCGATAAAACCGCGTCGTTCTGCGTGTCCAATCTGCGTGGTAATGCCAAGCGCAATATCGGGGACACCATCTTTGATAGCAGCACGTGCAAAGGCAACTAACGTTTCTTCACGCTCATCACGCCAGGGACGCGGCAGTTCCGGCTCTTCCAGATCGAGCGCTTCGGCCAACATCCGCATGGCTGATGCACGCATACGATGCTCATAACAGACCTCGCCAAGACGCCGCAAAATGATCGCTTTATCACGACCATCAGGCAACTGGTCCACCAACGCCTGTGTGCGACGAAGCGCATCATCACGATGATCCCCCCGCTTGAGTGCCGCGACAAACGTCGACACCACTTCATCAACCGGCAAGGTACGACCAAGGAGCGTAAGGGTACCAGCCAGCGCAGTCGCCCGAACCAGATCGGCTACTGAGTGTAATCGAGTAGCACGATATAAATCCCAGGCCGCATCGGTAGCTACAGCTTTAAGATGCCCTGTGTGACGTTCGTGCATACGTATCCACGTTCGCGTAATCAAATGCAGTGCATTTTTGCGTTTTGAAATCGTACTTAATGCCAAATGGTGTGCAAGATTGGTAGCAAGATACGGATCTGATTCATGCAGCAGTTGTTCAAAATGCTCCCCTGATCGCGTTTGGGCTAGCCGCAAAAAGGCAGTGTGTGAGGTGGCCAGGCGGCTTCTGGAGCGTTCCTGAATAAAGGTGCGAATACTATGATGATAAAACGTAACACGCTGATCAATAACTTCGAGAAACGGTGCCCAACTTTGCAACAATCGGGCGACTTCAGGTATGGACATATCGGTAATATCAGTACAGATATTCAACGCAAGTGGTGCTCCAGCAGCGGCGAGCAACTGCGCCAACTTTCTACCGGAACTTGCCAGTTGTTTCCACCATTTCTCGTAAAGTGCCGTGAGTCCTTGTGGGAGCGTCGCATCAGTAAATAATCCGTTTGTCAGCAGTTTTGCAGCCAAACGGATATAGAGAAATGAACCACCACTCTGTGATGATAGCCGTACTGCCAATTCATCATCACATCCTAACTGGGCCGCAAAACGATGCAACGTGTGTACGTGGTGCTCATCATCAGGCATAAGATCAAGCGTCACTTTGGGAGCCATTGGAGGTGTCATACCCGGTTCGTGAGCATAGATGACGATGACACCATGGGGTATGGCTGCCGGAAAGATTGGTGGGCGCATCGTCATATGGTAATTGGTAAACTGATCAATCAAAAGAACCAGTGGTTGATCAGATGAGCGCAATGCTGCGGCTTCGACAAGCAATCCTTCTAACACGACTGCATCACGGTTCACCGTAGGTGGCAAAAGCGAGATCGGCAGATCGTGATACGCAATAAGTTGTGCACACAACGCCTCAATACCAAGTTGTCGATCATCCTCTGGAAACCAGAACAGATACGGTCGTGTGGCTGCCAGATAACACAACAGGCTGGTGGCACCACCACCCATAGGTGTCACCAGGGTCATCAGACCACTGTCCATAGACTTGAGCTGTCGATCTATTGTTTCAATAAGCATCCGATTCGGGATAAATGGCGTGGTTCGTTCAGTGATACGACGTGCCTGTCCATCTAAAGATATCTGAACCTGTTGATGTAAGCCCGGATGTGTTTTGATTGCAGCCAGCGCTGGTGGCAGTGTTGATAATGTCATAATTTTATATAAAATGTTTTAAGTACATATGATACCTTAAATCTACCGCACAAGTACCTGCAGGTCAACTCTTGATATCCGTTCATTCCAATGCAGGTGTCGGCCAAAAGGGGTATAATGCACACGAGATAACTGTACATCTAGAAAAACCTATGCTTCATACTCATACTTTTGCGAACGGATTACGTGTGTTGGTTGAGGAATTACCCCATACACACTCAATCTCTATCGGATTTTTTATCGGAGTTGGTTCCGAACACGAAATACATCCCACCTGTGGCATATCACATTTTATCGAGCATATGCTCTTCAAGGGCAGTGCCAACTATCCTTCTCCCAAGAGTATCTCTGATGCTATCGAAGGAGTAGGTGGCGTATTGGATGCGTACACAGGGTTTGATGCAACCGTCTACTACGCAAAAGTGGCCGATATGCACGTTGAACGAGCTATCAATGTGTTAACTGATATGGTGCTGTGGCCACGCTTTGATCTGCAGGATATCGAAAAAGAGCGACGGGTGATCATCGAGGAGTTGCGCGAGACCGAGGACACCCCATCTGAGCTGATCGATGTCATCCTTGATGCGGCGATGTGGGGCGATCAGCCATTAGGTCGCGATGTGGCAGGAGACTATGATACCGTAGCCGCGATTACCCATGCTGATATGCTCGCCTACTGGCAAACATATTACACCTGTGCCAATACGATTGTTTCTGTTGCCGGAAACATTGTGGCTGATCAAGCCTTTCAAATGATCGAACGGGCACTTAGTGGCATGGTAGAGGGGGCTTCTTCTACACATGTACCAAGCCTGCCATCGTATCCTGGACCCAAACTCTCACTCCACACCGATGATAGTGAACAAAGTTATTTCTGCCTGGGGCTGCCTGGTATTGCCTACACAGACCCTCGTCGGCGGGCAATGGCGGTGCTTGATACCATCGTAGGAGGAGGCAGTTCGTCACGGTTGTTTCAAGAAATCCGTGAAGAGCGTGGCCTGGCCTATACTATCGGCTCTTTTATTCGCGAACACCACGATACAGGCAAATGGATTATGTATGGTAGCGTCAAGCCAGAGATGTTGCACGAAAGCATCGCGACCATCACCGAACAACTGCGTGACATACGCCGCCATGGGGTCACTGCCGCTGAACTCCAACAGGTGAAAGAGCAGGTCAAGGGAGGAATGCTAATATCTTTAGAAGACACCTGGTCGGTGGCATCGCGGAATGGGGCGCATATGCTGCGTTATGGACATGTGCTTCCCGTCGAGCAGGTGGTGGCCGAGATCGAAGCCGTCACACACGCAGATGTGTTGCATGTCGCACAACACGCACTCCGCAACGATGCACTCCATCTTGCTGTGGTAGGGCCACACGATCACCTCACAGACATCCAACCATTGCTCAATGTAGAGGAAAACATATCTGTTAAACTATAACTATGACTGACGCATGCGAGACATAGAATTGGTAACATTATGCCCATCACCATCCGCGAAGCCCATGACGATGAAATTGAAAAGCTCATCCCGCTCCTGCGCGAAGCGGAACCACTGGAGCGTGCCTTACGCTGGAGTCTGGCCAATCTGGTTGATGCCGTCTATCGGATTGATGATGCCCAGAAATTGATTGGTGTCGTAACGCTCCAATGGCGTGATGAACCAGCCGAAATTATTGATCTCGCCGTTCATGCGGACCGACGCGGCCAGGGTATTGGCAAAAAAATTATTGCATGGCTGCTCGATGAAGGGCGTCGGCGCCGTAAACACGAAATTCTGGTTGGTACGGCCAATTCAAGTATCGATAATATTGCCTTCTACCAGAAATGCGGCTTTCGCATCGATCATGTGCGTAAAGATTATTTCTGGTATTATGAAGACCCTCTGTTCGAACACGGCATTCGCGTTCGTGACATGCTTGTTTTTCGGGTTGATTTGCATGCTGAGCCATTTGAAGCACAGCAGCGCTTACGAGTAGTTGCATCACCACATTTCAAACAACCATCATAATAACAAAAGTTACTTGGCTATCTAGCAGAGGAACTGTATGAAACTCGCCGTTATTGGTGCCGGAACAGCCGGACTCGCAGCAGCCCGTCTTATACACCAACGTCAGCCACATCTCACCACCACTATCTATGAGAAGAGTCGCGGATTGGGTGGACGTGCTGCAACACGCCGTCGCGAGGGCTTTGTATTTGATCATGGAGCACAATACATCAAAGCACCATCGGCAGCCGTTGAGCGCTTTTTGACCAACGAGCTAACTGCCGACTTGCTTCACGATATTGGCTACCCGGTATGGACGTTTGATCAGCACAACACGATCACCGAGGGCGACCGTACTCACAACGCCGATCCCAAGTGGGTGTATCGTGATGGGCTGAATCGCCTGGGGAAGCTGCTGGCCAGCGATCTCGATGTGCAGCGCGAAGTACGCATTGGTCGACTACAACAGATCAGTGCCCACAACCACACAGGTATCGGCTACGAACTCTACCATGTTGACGGCCAGTTGGTTGGGGTCGCCGACATGGTTTTGCTCACACCACCAGCACCCCAGATCGTTGATATCCTCAACGCAAGTGAGATCGATAGCGGAACCCGAGAAACCCTGCACGCAGAACTCGCAAAGGCCCACTACCGACGCTGTCTTTCACTGGCGCTGGCATACGACCATACTATTGAGCGGCCATTCTATGCGCTGGTCAACACAGATCGTGCTCATCCAATCTCGTGGTTAGGACTTGAGCACAAGAAAGGCCCTGAACGCTGCCCAGCGGGACATAGTTTGCTACTGCCACAGATGGCTGCTCAATTCAGCCTCGAACACTGGGAAACACTTACTGAGTCACTCATCTCTCTCGTGGCAGCGCAAGTCAGCGAGCTGTTGGGTATGGATCTGCATACACCGCTCTGGGGAGATGTACAACGTTGGCGCTATGCGTTGCCTGCCTCCTCGGCTGACTTTGCGACGCTCAACCACACGAACTCAGGGCTGTTCTTCGCTGGGGACTATACCATCGGGCCGGGGCGCGTTCATCTGGCGATAGAGAGTGGCTGGCACGTTGTGGAAGAGCTTGAGCGCTATCTGATCTGAGTGCGCGTTAATACCACTTTATGTGTCCTGAGTATCACCCTGTTCAACCAGCCTGGTATCATCCGTGTTGCTCAGATACTGTTGTCGAACCAGTAGATCATACCCTTCGTGGCGAACACGAAGATCGTAGTAGAGGATGGTAAATGCCCCAACTTGAATGGGCAGATAGATCATCATCCCAAACTGTACCAGCACCAACGCAAAGATAATCCCCCAAATGAAGATTTCGGAAATCCCTGGATTGAGCGTAGAGAGAATGACAATCACAAAAAATCGCGGCAGCCATCCGACACATTGCATCAATACTCCCAGCATAACCACCATGGTAGCAACACGCCAGAAGGATGACCGCACCAGTTGCCAGCTACGACGCAGGCTGGTTAATGGTTTAACCTGTTCTAAGATAGCCACACACGGCGCTACACTCAACATTGTGTAAACGATAAAACCCATCAAACTGACTGGTAAGACCATCAGCAATGAACGCATGTCGATGATCGACCAGAACAGGAGTGGAGAGGAGAAGAGTGCCACAAAATTGTCAGGCGACGGCAAATACAATCCCGGAAGGATGCACAATCCACCTGCGACGAACAGCAACAATACAGCGAGAATGAGCCCAACTGACACATATGCATGGGGATGTGATGCTCGATTGGAAACACCCAGATGAAGCAAAGCGAAATCTCGAATGAGCAACGGCAAGGTAATGATCAGCACAAATAGAAGTGCACTTATTGACCAGATAGTATTGTTCAAAGAGACCGTAAAATCACCAAAAAGCCAGTACTCCAGTAGCGGCGTAAATGGTGACAGAAGCTGAGGCAACCCTATCTCCCAAATCTCTGAGCCCACGTTCAATGTATTCAGTCGCTGGGTTACTCCATACGATATCACCATTACTATTTGGATGATGACGACGGGGAAAATAAGTGTTTTGAAGTTCGCACGGTAAATTCGTAACGTTCGGTCGAGAAGTTCCCCGAGTGAGTGTGGGTGCAGAGAGGATAACATTGTCTTTCCATTCTTCACAAATGACAACTAACTAAGTGATGATACCACACTCAATGGAGGTTATGTACTTTTGCAACCTGTAAATGTGCACCTGTGCAGGTTGGTCTTAGCCACGATGTACCAGCAAGCGCAAGCCGTTGAGAACTACCAGAATAGTGCTCCCCTCATGGACAACCACACCAAGTGGCAGCGGAATACCAACTGAGAGAGTTGCAATCACCAGCACCACCACCACGGCCAGCGCAAACACGATATTTTGCCAGACGATCCGTCGTGCGCGTTTGCTGAGGCGAACAGCGTATTCAATGGCCCCCAGATCGTCGGACATAAGCACCACATCGGCAGTCTCTAATGCCACATCAGTACCCGCCGCACCCATGGCAATACCCGTGTGGGCCGCTGCCAGCGCAGGCGCATCGTTGATGCCATCACCAACCATGGCAACTGCGCCATAACGCTGTTGGAGTTGCTGCACAATCCGAAGTTTGTCCCCCGGCATCAATTCAGCATGCACCTCATCAATACCGGTACGATGAGCAACTGCTTCAGCCACTTGTCGATTATCGCCTGTCAACATTACCGTTCTCGTGATACCAGCCCGTCGTAGCGACGCAATTTTGCCGACTGCCTCTGGTCGTTCCTGGTCCATCACTGTCACGATACCCAGCCAGCATCCACCACGGTTGACGAGGAGCGCTGTACCACGTCCAGATTGTGCCAAGTGCTCTATGGAAAACTGTAAATCAGATGGCACATGATAGCCATACTCAGCCATCAAGCGTGGTGAACCGACTAGAGTCTCTTCACCATCCCAATAGGCCCGTACACCCATGCCCGTGATTGCTTCAAACTGCTCAGGTGCCGATATCGCAATACTGTGTCGATATGCATAATCGATGATAGCGCGGGCAATGGGATGCTCACTGGGCTGTTCTGCACACACAACTGTATGCAACAATTCATCAGGCAGCACACCCGGTTGGGGCAGGATATCAGCAACTTCTGGTTTGCCAAAGGTCAGGGTTCCCGTCTTGTCGAAGGCAACCACACGCACTTGACTCATTGCCTCGAGATGTGCGCCACCTTTGAACAGAACACCGCGTCGGGCCGCATTGGCAATGGCACTCAGCAACGCGGCTGGCACACTGATGACCAGCGCACAGGGCGATGCAACAGTTAACAACGTCATAGCACGGTAAAAGTTGTCGCCAAAATCCACGTTGAAGAGGGTCGGCATGAGTGCGATAAACAGCGCAACAGCCCCAATCACACTAAGCGCATAGAACTGCTCGAAACGATCCAGGAAGCTCTGTGTGCGCGCTTTGTGGGCCTGAGCATCACTCACCATATCAATCACACGTGCGAGCGTACTCTCTGCAGCAGGCTTGGTTACCTGCACATCAAGTGCACCGTTCTGGTTCAGCGTTCCGGCCAAAACGGTATCACCTGTTGTTTTGTACACCGGCATTGATTCACCCGTGATCGATGACTCATCGAAGCTAGCACTCCCCTGCAAAATACATCCGTCAAGCGCCACACGGTCTCCGGGGCGTAACACCACCACATCCCCAATAGCCACCTCGTCTAGTGGTATGCTCGCAAGCACACCATCTCGCCGCATGTTGATCCGGTCAGGGCGTAGTTCTAACAGGGACGAGATGGCACGTTGGGTACGACCCATCGCATAGTTTTGCAACACATTGCTCAACGAGAATAGGAAGAGCAGTATCGCACCCTCGTTCCACGCATTGATATAAGCGGCCCCCAGCGCCGCCAGTACCATCAGAAGATCTACTTCAATAGACCACTCGCGTAACGCGGAGATGATAGCGCGCACAGCGTAGAAGCCACCGAAAAAATAAGTAGCAGTATGGGTTATCAATACCAGTGTTGCAGAGGCCTCGAAGCGTTCCAGCAACAATCCGGTAATAATGCCAATGAGCGTCAGACCGACAAACACCGGCTCTATAACTGAATCGTCCAGGTGTAGATGTAGCCTGGATCGAATTGTTCGTACGAAAGAGGTAGGCCATGAAATCACAGTCACCCTCCACCTCCTGTTCTGTGTTAATGTAATATCTGCCGATCATCTGGGTCGAGGGCAGCCAGGAGATCGTCGCCCAAACGCGAGAAAATACGTTGCGCGAAGAGTTCCATCCACACAAACTGGCGCGCGATCAGCACCATGTTGGGATTCGTTGTCACGGTTGCCGTCGTTGTCGCATGGCCGCTGGCAATCAAAAATTCTCGCTCATCCGCCACGATAATCAGCGTCTCCGACATGCGGTGTAACTCCGTTTCACGCTGCGGGTGGCGCACAACTTGCCCCAGGTTAAACTCACTCTGGCCTGTCAGCATAATCCCCAGGACCATGTTGCGCTTGGCCGCCTCTTCCAGCAGTGCACGTAACTCTTCCAGATCAGCATCGGCGAGCACCAGCATGAGTTCGTTTTGCGCCTGGGATATCATCTCAGCAGCATAGACCAATGCTTCTTTACGGCCACTAAAATTCCACAACTGGCCCTGGTCTTGTTGCGTGTACAATGGCGACAGACCTGTGCGAAGCTGGGCAAAACGCGTTTGAGCCTCACGTTCATAACGGTCGATAAGCGTTTCCGGTGAGACCGGACGATACAGTGTTGCTTTCTCTTCCTGTGTTTTTAGCACCGCACCACGCGCCTCCAGCCGACCTAACGCTTCATAGACCATCGAGCGTGGGATACCAGCCGTTTTACTCAACTGATAGCCTGTTGCAGGGTGCTCACGTAGCAATGCCAGATAAACCTTCGATTCATACTCAGTGAGCCCAACCGCAATCAATTGATCAACTAAATCCATGTGTGTACCTCGACTTTAGTAGTTTGTTACCAAACTACCTGTATAGTATAAACTGTTCCAGAAAAAATGTCAAGAGTTATCTACACCTCAAAATGATATTCATAGAAAAAATACCAGTTCCCAACATAGCTATTCCGATTTAATATTTTTATGCTATACGTTTTCATAAAAGCTTATTGATAGATATCTTCATGTGTTAATAGAATAAGTATTTTAATCTAAGTAAGACCTAACATGCCCTCTTATATTCCCTAAACATTTGACAGTCGAGTGAAAACACTCAACATTTCCATGGCATATATTCGATCATTTTGGGTTTTCGTAGGGGTGTGGTTATGGTCGCTATACTAGACTATTGAGCAATCACATCTTGTTGATGCCCTTATTGTAGCGCATTATCGCAGTCGCACACAGCATCTCACTCTTTGGCACAAACCTGAGGCATGGATCTTACTCAGGTGAAGATTGAGTCTAATGTTCGCGTTGTATGGTGAAACGTATATTGTTGTATTTTAGCATCAGTTGCAAAAACGGCGGCCGTGTATATTTGGAGTACATAAGCAGAGTCTATGAGCACCATACAGTATCTTGTGTTTTGCTTCCATAGGAGTTAAAATAAAACAAATGTTCTTTGATTGAAGCTGGAGATTTTGAATGGGAGAGCAACACTCTATTAACGGGTTAACATATATTCGTGAATACTTGCCGCAAGCCCAACAAGAACAACTATTACACATGATTGATCAGCAACCGTGGCTAAGTGATCTTAAACGGCGCGTACAACACTACGGCTATCGGTATGATTATCAACATCGCTCGATTGACTCTACGCTGTATCTTGGCCCATTGCCTGATTGGGCTATATGGCTTGCCAAAAAACTATACACGGACCATTTTGTATCACACATCCCCGATCAACTGATCGTCAACGAATATGAGCCAGGGCAAGGGATTGCCAGCCACATCGATTGTGTGCCGTGCTTCGACGATACGATTCTCTCGCTCAGTTTAGGGGCTGCCTGTGTGATGGATTTTACTGCAACATTTTCGCCAGCACATATCCCGTTGCTGCTGGAACCAGGAAGCCTGGTCATCATGCGTAATGAAGCGCGATACCATTGGAAGCATGGTATCGCCAGACGCAAATATGATGTACACGATGGACACCAGATTGCACGGGAGCGGCGGGTATCACTGACCTTTCGCAAGGTTATACTGAAGGGCTAACACCACGAAACGGCCAGGTTGCCATATAGGTGTGTCTTGGTTTTGTAACATGTATGAGATCAACCGAGGCTAATCTACTTTTTACATGATAAGAAAGCGCGGCAAGCTCCTGAACAATTGGCGTCAGTGATTGTGGCGGTACATCCCGAAACGCAAGTGTTACATGAGGAACCCATTGGGCCGGTTGATACTGTTTCTGCACACTCATACCGGCCTCTGTCATAGCATCATGCAATTGATGGTAGACCTGTTCAAGGTATGCTGTCTTGGCAACTTTTAGAAAAACCACGGGATGTGGTCCTTCAAATACATCAATACCATCAATATGGATCTCATGCGGCTCAATTTTGAAAGCGATCTCGTCAAGTTTGGTAGCAAGCGCTCGTGGTTTACGACACTCACCAACTACGTACGTCATATGGGGACGGATAGCGGCCTGTACCATTCGTAGCCCGTAATGATTTTCTAAGTATCTCCACAGCACCATTACCGCATCATAGGCATTGCCGGTAAGATCAGAAGACACGCCATACACTGTATTCATATTACATCCCCAGAAGTGTCAGAATAAGCGCCTTTTGTACGTGTAAGCGATTTTCGGCCTGGTCGAATACAACGGACCGTGGCCCATCCATGATCTCAGCAGTAATCTCTTCCCCACGGTGAGCAGGGAGGCAGTGCATCACAACCGCGTTGGCTTGTGCAAGCGCCATCAGTTCAGTATTGACCTGATAGGGCTGAAAGACCTGACGGCGACGAATGGCTTCATGTTCCTGCCCCATTGAAGCCCACACATCGGTGTAGACCGCATCAGCATGCTCAACAGCTTCCTGAGGAACAGCACTAATCGCAATAGTTGCACCACTCTCAGCAGCACGTTGTTGGGCCAGAGCAAGTATCTCAGGATCGGGTCGATAATCAAATGGACATGCCACACGGACATTCACGCCAAGTGTTGCACCAAGCAACAACAGCGAATGGCAAACATTGTTACCATCACCAATGTATGCAAGGCGTAAACCTTGTAGTTGGCCAAAGTGCTCCTGTAATGTGAGGATATCGGCGAGTGCCTGGCACGGATGTTCGCGGTCAGATAGCGCATTAATCACCGGAACACTTGAGTAGCGTGCCAGCGTTTCGACGGTGGCGTGGTTGAATACACGTGCAGAAATGGCTTGTACCCAGCGGCTCAAATTGCGCGCCACATCAGGGACACTTTCACGGCCCCCCATATCGATATCATTAGCAGATAAATAGCTGCCATGACCACCAAGTTGGGTCATTCCAGCCTCAAACGCAACACGGGTGCGTAGCGAGGGCTTCTCAAAGACTAACGCGAGCGTCTTCCCACGCAAGAGCAGTTCAGGATGCCCATCATGTTTCCATTCAACCTTGAGCGCTTGTGCACGTTGTAGCAACGCCTCAGCGTCTGGACGACTAAGATCGCCAGCAGATAGATAATGCTTCATCGTCTCAACCTTCGATATATACCTTCATAATATCACACATATGTTTGGAGTCGCTCCAAAACCGATTGTGCTGCAATACGGTCAGCATCGTTAGGATTAAGCGACAGTGCGCGTTCTGCCACTGCAACAGCCTGTTCATGGGCACCAGCTAACTCATACATTGCCGCTAATTTGACATACAAACCAGCATTATCTGGTGACATTGCGAGAGCTGCTTCATAATCAGTTATAGCGGCCTGCCAATTGCTGTGACGACCGTAAATTTCTGCACGCATCAACAGCATCCCCACCGTGGCTGGCCCTGCACCAAGCGCCTCGATCTGGCTGGTCAGAAACATCAACGTACCATCATCCTGTGACAGCGTATCGTCGGTAGGTGGTGTCAGCCCAGATGTCTCAGGCTGTACGGCTACTTCTGGTGTTGTATCAGGAATCGCAGTGTGTTGAGCATCCTGTGTAATGATGGTACGCTCACCCGTGTTATCGGGTTCAACCGACGTGTCGATTGGAGATGGAGACTCCGAGAACTGTACCAATTCACCAAGGTAGGCTCGTAACGGCTCCAATTGCTTCGCGGGCATTGCCTGTTGGGTTTGCACCGCATATTGGAGTTGTTGCATAGTTTCGGGTAACCATGGTGGCTGGGCTTCACCAGCCTGTTTCCGCAGCAGTGCCAAAATAGCTACTACACCAAACGCCATCTGTACCGCTGAAAGATGCAAATGTTCAGATGGTAGTTGTTGCACTACCTCATTGAGGAGCGCAATGGCTTCTTTCTGGTCGTTGTTACGATACGCCTGTTGTGCTGCTTTGAGCGTCTGAAATATCTGTTGCATAGTTGCCTCCGTAGAGTAGGTTGTAATGCATAATAATGGAGGGTCGAATGCCTGGGCATTTTTTACGTTTCACGCAGGCATGCGCGTGCCTGCTTAAGCTGTTCTTGTACTGCCTCAGCCGATGTTGCACCAGGGACACGTCGTGCGGCGGCTGAGCGATCCAGATTAAAGACCATGTAAATATCATCATCAAAAGCGGGATGAACAGCCCGATACACCTCTAATGATAGTTTGGAAAGTTGCACCTGACGCGTCTCCGCCTCACTCACCAGCACGCCAACAACACGATGCGCTTCACGAAACGGAACACCATGCTCAACCAGATAATCGGCCACATCAGTAGCCAGCATGCCATCATCAAGCGCTTCTCGCATCCGATTGTAGTGAAAACGGGATGTTCGAATGACTCCTGCAACAACTGGGAGGGTGAGTTCTAATGTATCAACAGCGTCAAAGAGCGGTTCTTTATCTTCTTGCAGGTCTTTGTTGTAGGTAGATGGTAAGCCTTTTAACAAGGTAAGCAAGGTCACCAAATTACCAATCAGACGTCCTGCTTTCCCACGGGTTAATTCAAGTGAATCAGGATTTTTCTTCTGTGGCATGAGGCTCGAGCCAGTGGCGAATGCCTCATCGAGTGTCACAAAACCAAACTCGGTAGAACTATAGATAATAAGATCCTCGGCAAGCTGGCTGAGATGCACACCAATCATCGCGGCACAAAAGAGCCATTCAACAATAAAATCACGGTCACTTACTGCATCAAGGCTATTGAAACTGATTGCGTTAAAGCCTAAGTCTTTGGCCAGAACACTGCGATCAATATCGAGGGAGGTACCGGCTAGCGCCCCTGACCCCAGCGGCAACGTTGATGTACGCTCCAGGCATTCAACAAGCCGTGCATGATCACGTTCGAGCCGCCAGAAGTGCGACAGTAGCCAATGCGTCGTAAGCACAGGTTGTGCACGTTGCAGATGAGTATAGCCAGGCATCAATGCAGTCTTAGCTGCTTCAGCCTGTGTTAACAGCGCATTCTGTACATCACGCAGCGCACACTCCACACGACGAAGGGCTCCCAATGTCCACAAACGCGTATCAGTTGCCACCTGATCGTTTCGACTACGACCAGTGTGAAGTTTGCCAGCAACATCACCCACAATCTCAGTCAAACGGCGCTCAACAGCCGTATGAATATCCTCATCAGACGGATGTACTACAAAATGTCTTTTGGCAAACTCAGCACGTACCGTCTCTAGTCCGCGCAGAATCGCAAGGAGTTCATCAGGGGTGAGAATGCCAGCATGTGCAAGTTGGCGCGCCCACGCCATACTCCCACGAATGTCTTCATCCCACATACGATGGTCAAAAGCAAACGAATTGTTGAATCGGGCCATATGTTCATCGATGGTGCCGGAAAAACGGCCTCCCCACATAGGTGCCTCCATTACGATACGGCGAAAGATAGATGCCAACCATCTGCTATCTCATCACAACATCTGTACAGTCGTACTACTGCACACGATAATTTATTGTAGCACAATCCTTATCTACACCGCATGGTATATTTATAACACTTGCAATACACTATCAGGTCGTATAGAGTGCATTGATGCGAATATAATCTGTGCTCAAATCACACGTCCACACCGTAGTCTGTACGGCCCCCAACCCCAGATCAAGCCGTACATACACCGGATTACCGCGTAATGCAGTGGCTGCATCCCGCTCATCGTAATCAGTTGGCAAGCCCTCCTCAACGACAGTAACAATCTCAGCAGGCGGTCCAAAGGCCAGCGTAAGCCGATCTGAATCGATTGCTGCACCACTGTAACCAGCTGCACACAGAATGCGGCCCCAGTTGGGATCACCACCATGAATAGCCGTTTTGACCAGCGGCGAACGCGCAATGCTGTTGGCGACTACGTGTGCCTGCGCTTCATCAACTGCCCCGGTGACTATAATTTCGACCAGGCGAGTGGCTCCCTCACCATCATTTACGATCTGTTTTGCTAGCGAAATGCAAACTTCTGTCAGTGCTTTGTTAAATTCCGTCAATTCATTTTCGGTGATATAGGTGCCAGAAGCTCCTGAAGCAAGCAAAAACACTGTGTCGTTGGTGCTGGTATCACCATCAACACTGATACGGTTAAAACTACGCTGTACCGCATACCGCAGCGATTGCTGAAGAAGGGATGGTTCAATAGATGCATCCGTCGTGATAAGTGCCAGCATCGTCGCCATATTTGGGTGAATCATCCCAGAGCCCTTACAGATGCCTCGAACGGAGATGGTCTCACCACCAATGTGCAGGTCTTGCCCGGCGACTTTGGGGCGCGTGTCCGTTGTCATAATCGCCCGTGCCGCAGAGGGGGTGTCTTCTGTCGCTGTTATGGCCGTCACCTCGGCAATGCCCTGCGTGAGTTTGTCCATCTCCAGATGCTTGCCGATCACACCGGTCGAGAGCACCAATATCTCATCTGGTTGGCAATGCAGACCATACGCAGTGAGTGCGGCCATTTGTTCTGCGTCGGCCATACCCTGGTCGCCGGTACATGCGTTGGCCATCCCCGAATTGGTGATAATCGCCCGAATGCTGTGGGCATTGTGCTCCAGAATACGCTGATTATAGCGTACCGGTGCTGCCTTCACACGATTCGTCGTGAACATCCCAGCAGCACTACACGATCGGTCAGCCGCAATCAAGGCCAGATCCAACGCTCCGCTGGGTTTGAGGCCACAAGCAGTGGCAGTGGCGCGAAAACCACGAGCAAGCGTAAAAGTATCGACATCCTGCAACAGACTCATATGCTTATCCTTGCTGTTTTTTAACAAGTGCATGCACTTTCATTGGTAAACCAAACAGTTTAATAAAGCCTTCCGCATCGGCCTGATGGTAGACCTCGCTTGCACCAAAAGTCGCAAAATCCTCACGGTAAAGGCTCTGCGGTGCACGACGCCCCACCAGCATGGCATTGCCCTTGAACAACTTCAAACGCACTTCACCAGTGACATTGCGCTGTGTCGATTGTACGAAGGCATCGATGGCCTCTCGTAGCGGCGCAAACCATTGTCCGTTATACACCAATTCAGCGTAGCGATGGGCCACCACATCTTTGTAGTGGAGGGTATCGCGGTCGAGCGTAATCTGCTCCAGCCCTTGATGTGCGGTTCGCAGAATGGTACCCCCAGGTGTTTCGTAGACACCCCGGCTCTTCATCCCCACCAACCGATTCTCGACCAGATCCACACGGCCCACGCCATGTTTGCCACCCAGTTTGTTCAATGTCGTCAGCAGTTGAAAGGGGCTCATATGTGTTCCATTGACACTGATGGGAATCCCTGCCTCAAAGCCAATCACTACATACTCAGCTTCATCCGGTGCTTGCTCAGGAGCCGTTGAAAGCTGATACATCTCCTCCTCTGGCTCATTCCAGGGTTCTTCAAGCATGCCGCCTTCGTGTGAAATATGCAGGCTGTTGCGATCGCGGCTGTAGATCGACTTGCGCGTGGCAGCTACAGGCACGTTATGTTCTTCAGCATATTCGATGGCATCCTCACGCGATTGGATGTTCCACTCACGCCAGGGAGCAATAATCTTCAATTGGGGGTTGAGCGCCATGTAGGTGAGTTCAAAACGCACCTGGTCGTTGCCCTTGCCGGTGCAACCATGAGCAACGCCGTCTGCACCCTCACGTCCAGCAGCCAGCACCTGGCCTTTGGCAATCAGTGGGCGTGCAATCGAAGTACCTAACAGATAGGTGCGCTCATATATAGCTCCCGATTGGAACAAAGGAAAGAGGTAATCACGGACAAACTCCTCACGCAGATCGTCAACTATGCATTTCGATGCACCACTGGCCAGCGCTTTTTCTTCCAGGCCATCGGTCTCTTCCGCCTGTCCCACATCGGCACAGTAGCAGATAACCTCGCAGCCATAGTTCTGACGCAGCCACGGTACGATAATGCTGGTGTCCAAACCACCCGAGTAGGCCAGCACAACTTTGGTGACATTCGGTCGCTTCATATGCTTCCTCATTTATTTATGTATAAAAACTGATACTTATGCTTTGTCCCAACTCCATTGAACTTGGATGACCAAACGCCGCCGATCCGCAGCAAAACAGGAGATATCGTTGTTAGGTGACTCTGATGGTACATTATTCATAGTTTAGCGAAGACCTTTCACTGCGCTAAAAGATGTTTTTCTACAAACTCAACTACACCGTCACCCGCCACACCTTCCGTCACGATATCCGCCTCGCGTTTGAGTTCATCAATGGCATTGGCGACGGCAACAGCCAGACCAGCAGCACGCAAAAACGCCACATCGTTTTCGGCATCACCAACTGCCACAACCGCATCCGCTGTCATATCGAGACGCTCTACACCTGCCTGTAACCCCGAGGCTTTGTCAACCCCACGCGGCAGAATCATCAGCGCCTCATTGTTAAAAATCATCTCCAGGTCGCAGTTGCATGTTTGGATCGCCTCGCGTACCGCATCCCCATACGGTCGAAGCGTGTTGACCAACACACGTCCGGTGGCAAAATTCACACCGCGTTGGTCGAGTGCCGCACAGAACTCCACTGAGGGCGACGGGCCAAGATCGATGGTCTCACCGTTCGATGGTTGATACAACACGGCGCCATTTTCAGCAATCACGATATCAAAGAGCGGCACCTGTGGACAGACCCGCAGCAGATCATCCAGTAAGCGCCCGGTGACCAGACCAAGCAATAGACCAGCCTGCTTCACATCACGCAGCGCCTGTTCCGTCACGGAGTTCATCTTTCCGTGTTCCGCCAGGGTACCATCGTAATCACACGCCAGCATACGAAGGTTGCGCTGGATAGTCATAGTACCCCCCTTATGTTGCATGACTCTCACGATAATGATCCTGGAGCGAACGAACACGTATGGCTTTCGTACGTAACCCACGAATAGCTGAAACAGTCGCGGCGGCCCCAGTCAGCGTTGTCACCAGCATTACCCCATGGCGGATGGCAGCCGTACGAAGGGCCTGGCTGTCGGCATAGGCACGCTGTCCAAGCGGTGTATTGATCACCAGTTGCACCTTGCCCGAGGCGAGCAACTCCACCGTGCCAGAACCGCCTTCTGATGCTTTAGCCACCATCTCGATGGGAATACCAAGATCAGCGACCCATGCGCCAGTACCACGTGTTCCGTACAACTTGAATCCAGACCGCACGAGATCACGTGCGATGCGACCAATGGCACCCTTATCAAAATCATTAACGGTCAGCAATGCACCACCCTCAAGTGGTACTTTTTGACCCGCGCCCATCTCGGCTTTGGCAAAGGCATGGCCAAACGTTGAGGCATGCCCCATCACCTCACCGGTCGAACGCATCTCAGGGCTGAGCATGACCGACGCACCAGGGAATTTGTCGAAGGGCAACACCGCTTCCTTGACAAAGAAACCATTCAAGGATGGCTCACTTAATAAACCCAGTTCAGCCAGTGTTTTACCTGAGGCTACCTGAGCGGCGAGGCTGGCCAGCGGCACACCCGTTGCTTTGCTAATAAACGGAACCGTACGTGAGGAGCGCGGATTGACTTCTAAAACATATACCTCATCATCTTTAATCGCAAACTGGATGTTCATCAACCCCTTGACACCAAGCGCCAATCCGATTTTGATGGTCTCATCACGGATGATCGAGAGGTGATAGGCACTGACTTTGTAGGGCGGCATCACCATCGCCGAGTCGCCTGAATGCACACCAGCCTCTTCGACATGCTCCATAATCCCACCAATCACCACACGATTGCCATCACCAATAGCATCAACATCAACCTCGAACGCATCCTCCAGATAGCGGTCGATCAGGATCGGCTGGCCGTCACTAATAAGCGTGGCTTCCTCAAGGAAATGCGCGAGACCTGCATCATCATATGCAATCGACATCGCGCGGCCACCCAGCACATAGCTTGGCCGTACCAACACCGGATAGCCAATCCGCTGAGCAATCTGTCGTGCCTCAGGCAAATCTGACGCCATGCCATTGTCTGGTTGCTCGATCTCAAGTTTCTGCAACAAGGCACCAAAGCGTGCACGATCTTCTGCGAGGTCGATGGAGTCCTGCGAAGTCCCCCAGATCGGCACGCCAGCCGCCTGCAAACCGTTGGCCAGATTGAGTGGTGTTTGTCCACCAAACTGCACCAGCACGGGCGTTACAACACCACTCGCACGCGATTCGTGCTCCCACACGTTAAGAACATCCTCAAGTGTGAGTGGCTCGAAGTACAGCCGATCAGCAATATCGTAGTCAGTCGAGACGGTCTCAGGGTTACAGTTGATCATGATCGTCTCATAGCCTAGTTCGTTCAGCGCAAAACAGGCGTGCACACAACAATAGTCAAACTCGAGGCCCTGTCCAATACGATTTGGCCCACCACCGAGGATAATCGCTTTGGGTTGCGTTGTCACATCAGCTTCATCGCGAGTAGCGTAGGTGCTGTAGAGATATGGCGTGTGTGCCGCAAACTCAGCGGCGCAGGTGTCGATCCGGTGATACACCGGAAGAATGCCATGGGCTTTGCGCCGCGCACGAACATCCTGCTCCGTTACCGATGGTTGGAGCAACATCGCGAGTTGGCCATCAGAAAAGCCATGCTGTTTGGCTTCCAGCCATAGATCAGTGGGGAGAGTGTCCAACGAATATCGTTCAATAGCGCGCTCCATCTCGATCAGATTGGCCATCTGGTCAACAAACCAGGGATCATAGGACGTTATCTCAGCTACCTGCTCGACGCTATCGCCTTTCCGCAAGGCATTACCCGCCACAAAGATGCGCTCGGCTGTTGGTGTATGTAGCGCATCTGGCGAAGACGCTGCGGTGTTCCACGATTTCGGACCATGGTCAAAACCCTTGACCCCGATCTCCAGACCACGCAATGCCTTCTGAAAGGCCTCTGGAAATGTCGTGCCGATAGCCATCACCTCACCAACACTTTTCATTTGTGAGCTGAGGGTTGGATCGACACCAGGAAACTTTTCAAAAGCCCAGCGGGGAATTTTGACTACCATATAATCCAGACTCGGCTCGAACGAAGCGGGCGTTACCTTGGTGATGTCATTAGGAATTTCGTCCAGCGTATATCCAACGGCCAGAAGTGCAGCAATCTTGGCGATGGGAAAGCCCGTCGCTTTGCTGGCCAGCGCCGACGAACGACTGACACGTGGATTCATCTCGATGACCAGTGCACGACCATCGACAGGGTTCACCGCAAACTGCACATTCGAGCCACCCGTTTCGACGCCGACCGTGCTCATCACCACTTTGGCCATATTCCGCAGCCGCTGCAACTCGCGGTCAGTGAGGGTCATCGAAGGCGCCACGGTGATGGAGTCACCGGTGTGCACACCCATCGCATCGAGATTCTCGATGGAACAGACTACCACAAAGTTATCGGCATGGTCGCGCATCACCTCAAGTTCGTACTCTTTCCAACCCAATACTGATTGCTCAATCAATATCTGATGAACAGGTGAGGCACGAAGACCTCGATCGGCGATGTCGCGTAACTCATGAGCATCAGTTGCGATACCACTACCACTGCCGCCCATCGTGAACGAAGGCCGCACCAGCACCGGATAGCCAAGCTGTTCGGCAAGTGTCAGTGCATCAGCAATACTGGTGACGGTGTCGCCTTCAGGAACCTCCAGACCTACACTAAGCATAGCATCTTTGAAGCGTTGACGATCTTCAGCAAGATCGATCGAGTTGGGGCGGGCGCCGAGCAACTCAACTCCATAGCGCTCGAGAATGCCGCGCTCATGGAGTTGCATGGCGAGATTTAGTCCTGTCTGGCCACCAACAGTTGGGAGCACCGCATCCGGTTTTTCCTGTTCGATAATACGTTCGACGATTTCAGGCGTGAGTGGTTCAATATAGGTTGCATCGGCGAACTGTGGATCGGTCATAATCGTCGCAGGATTGGAATTGACCAGAATAATCCGATAACCTTCTCGTCGCAATACCTTGCACGCCTGGACACCGGCATAGTCAAATTCACACGCCTGTCCGATCACGATCGGACCAGAACCAATAATCAGGATTGATTGTATATCTGTACGTTTTGGCATCGTTTGTTTTCCTCATTTCCCCAACGGCGTCATGTGCTTCATCAGTTCTATAAATTGCTCAAACAGATACGCGGCATCGTGCGGGCCAGGAGCCGCTTCGGGGTGATACTGAACACTAAAAGCACGTAGATCTTTGACCCGCAGTCCTTCGACACAGCCATCGTTAAGATTGAGATGCGTTATCTCCACACTTTTCGGTAGTGAGTCGGCATCAACTGCAAACCCATGGTTGTGGCTTGAAATCTCGACATGCGTTGTATCAGCGTTGCGAACGGGCTGGTTAGCCCCATGATGACCAAAGCGTAGTTTATAGGTAGTACCGCCTAACGCAAGTCCCAGGATTTGATGCCCCAGGCAAATACCAAAGATAGGCTTTTTGCCTAACAGGTCGCGTACTGCTTCCACGCCGTAGGTAACTGCCGCCGGGTCGCCGGGACCGTTGGAAAGGAAAATGCCGTCGGGATCAAGTTCCAGCACTGCCGAGGCAGAGGCCGTCGCCGGAACAACTGTCACACGGCAACCATGGCTGGCTAGTAATCGCAGAATGTTGTGCTTAATGCCGTAGTCGTAGGCGACCACATGAAACGCATGACGATCTGTATCGGACGAAACTACATTGCGATCAAGTATCCACTGGGGCTCAACAGCATCCGTCCAGTGGTAGGGTTCTGCACATGTCACATCGTGTACAAGATCGAGTCCTTCCATTGAGGGCGCTTGACGGGCCATCTCAACCAGGCGGTTGGGATCGACCTCGTGTGATGAAATGACCGCGCGCATGGCTCCAGCCTCGCGGATGTGCAACACCAGTGCCCGTGTATCGACACCTGTGATACCAACCACACCGTGCTCACGCAGATAGTCGTCTAGCGAGGTCTGGGCACGCCAGTTACTTACACGAGGGCTGGCTGCACGCACGACAAAGCCAGAAAGCCAGAGTTTGCGGCTCTCCGGGTCATCGGTGTTCACACCCGTGTTGCCGATATGGGGGGCCGTCATCACCACGATCTGTCCATAGTATGATGGGTCGGTCAGGACCTCCTGGTAACCTGTCATCGCGGTATTGAACACAACTTCTCCAGTGCGTTCGCCAATCGCGCCAAAGGCATACCCAGGCCAGGTCGTACCATCTTCAAGGGCTAATAATGCTTTATGGTTTTGTCTCATCCACTTGTCTCCACAATAAACGTATCAATCTGTCATAGCACTAAAAATCAATGACGACTGCTGTCTCATCACAACATTGTTGCAGGGGGCAGATAGCACAATCCCGCCATACTTTTTCCTGGAAGCGCTCCTTGCCAGTTACTTGAAATCCCTGGCGCTCGAAGAATGGCACCGCACGGGTCAATGCAAACACCGTCTTAAAACCACGCTGACGGGCCTGTGTCACCAGTTCACGTACAATTTTCCCGCCAGTACCATAATTCTGATAAGCGGGTAACACCGCGAGTGAACGAACTTCGACGAGCGTCGGGCTCATCTCCAATAACGAACCACAACCAGCAATCGTGCCATCGACCTCAGCAATCACCCACGTTGCAATACTTTCGCGAATGCTTTCAACAGTGCGGGGTAACAAATGGCCCTGACGAGCATTTTCAGCAACAATAGTCGCAATACCCCGTACATCCATCTCAGTCGCAGGGCGCACCGATGTGACACTTTTGGTCCGAGAAACGGGCTGTATATGACTTTCAAAGACGTGAATTGTCATTAATTTGGCTTCCTCACTTAATTTACGATACTTGTTCCATTTTTTGTCTGTGATCCCACCAAATTCGTAATCCGGGCCATACGTACACCAGCAGCAAGCGCGGTAAGGGCAGAACGAACTTTGGGCAGCATCCCACCATTGATCGTTCCATCATCAATTAATGCATTGATCTGGTTAGTATCCAGTTTGTCTGCAACCACTCCATCTACAAGCACTCCTGGCACATTGGTAATAAACACAACCTCAGTCGCATCGAGTGCAGCGGCAATCGCACCAGCCGCCTCATCCGCATTGACGTTGTATGCACCATCGGGACCAAGTGATATCGGCGCAACCACAGGGATGACATGCTGATCCAGCAGTGTTTGCAGCACTTCAGCACGAATACTGGTCGGTGTTCCCACACGGCCTAAGTCGCCCTCTGGATGGATGGCTTTTGTAACACGGATCAGCCCACGATCAACCCCCGACATCCCTTGAGCATCTGCCCCGGCGGCCATGAGCGCGACAATCAAGCGGGTGCTCACGGCGCCACAAAGCACCATCTCAGCCGACTGGAGGGCTATCTCATCCGTTACACGCAGACCTGCGACAAAACTCGGCTCACCCCCCAGCGCTTTTTGAATAGCACCAATCTCTTTACCACCACCGTGTACTAATACAGGTGTTGGTGTGATCGTAGTTATTGCACGTGCAAGTTCATCGACAAACGTGGGATCATCCAGTTCATTACCACCAATCTTCAATACCACTGGGCGAGTTATCAAGGGCGTTAGTTGTACAAGATTTACTTTGTTCATCATAAATATGACTTAATCTATTGCTCAAAAAAGGCCGGTCGTTTCCGCCAGCCCAAACATCACATTCATATTTTGAATGGCCTGCCCGGCAGCACCTTTGACCAGATTATCAGTACACGAGACCACAATCAGCGTACCAGGTTGGGCCAACGTGAGCGACAACGCACACTGATTCGTGTGGGCCACATGCGCGATGGTTGCCAACTGCCCGGCGGGCAAAACCCGCACAAAGGGCTCTTTAGTATACGCTTCTACATACAATGATCGTACATACTCTTCCGTCCAGTCACCTGGTACCCGCACATAGATCGTGCTCAGAATACCGCGATTGATCGGCAAAAGATGGGGTGAAAAGATGATTTGTGGTGCGCTGCCCGTAGCGAGGCGTGCAGCTTCCTGTTCCATTTCGCCAACGTGTCGGTGAACATGTCCAATATTATAGGGTGCCAGATTTTCGTTGACTTCGACAAAATGTGTGTTTTGTTTGGGAACACGTCCAGCACCAGAGACACCAGATTTGGCATCAACGATCATAGTTGGGTCTGCGAGACCGCCCACACGCAGAACAGGAGCGATACCAAGTAACACACTGGTTGGGTAACACCCCGGATTGGCGATCAGGCGAGCATCAGTAAGCGCCGCACGGTTGAGTTCCGGCAAGCCGTAGGGAACGGGCAGCAACTCAGGCGTGGGATGATCCTGGTCGTACCAGCGATGATACGCCGCCGCCGATGTCAACCGAAAATCGGCTGAGAAGTCGATGACACGCGTACCTGCATCGAGGGCACGCTGTGCCACCTGCGCCGTAACACCGTGAGGTAAGCACAAAAACACGACATCAACCTCGTGAAAAGGCGCATCGTCAAGCGCCAGCAATGGGGTATCCAGAGGGCCAGGGAACACCTCTGCCAGCGTTTTGCCCGCTTGCGACTCCGAGGTGGTAAAAGTGATATGGGCCTCTGGATGGCGCGTCAACCAGCGTAACAACTCATATCCAGCATAGCCAGTTGTCCCACAAATACCAACTTTAATCATGAACAAACTCCTCATCGTGTAAAAAACCCCCTGGACATTGTGTTTGTCCAGGGGGATTATCGCAATCTTTGCGCCAGCTAAGCGAGAGCAACCGTTGTACACACGCTAGCCACCCACTGAACCCGTACGGGCTGGGCGACGGCTACGACGACGCAAGTTGTGTGGTTTGTTATATATCTGGTTCATAATGAGTATTATGGTATACGGCGTTGCATCTCTTGTCAAGAAGCGCATCAGATACACCCATACACAGCGCGGCCACATTGCAATTCGTTAGAGGCTCTCTTGCCGTAAGATTTTCCGGTGGGTATTTGTCAGCCTGCAGTATTTGTAACCTATTGGTGTTATTTAGATACAGGAACATGTGTAAACGTCTGCTTATGTTGCACAGCAGATGCTAACAAGTACCAGGTGATACATGAATAGTGATCAGGAACAGGAATTAGTTGAGCAGGCAAAACAACACCCAGAAGCCTTGGCAGAGTTGTACGACCGCTACTTTCCGCGCCTCTATGCTTATATTCGCGCACGGACAGAACAACGGCAGGATGCCGAAGATATCGTTGCCGAGACATTTGTGCGTGTGTTAGCTGGCTTGCCACACTTTCAGTGGCGGCACAATACATCATTCGCAGCCTGGGTTTTTCGGATTGCACATAATCTTGTCAGTAACTTTCATCGTGATAGGCAACGGAGTGGCTATACTCTAGCGCTACACATTCTGCCAGAAATGCAAACCTCCGAGTGCACTCCCGACGAAGCGCTGCTCCATAAAGAAACTGAGCATCAATTACATCAACGACTTGCGGTCCTATCACCACGCCGTCGCGAAGTCATTACGCTGAAATTCTTTGGAGCATTACGAAACGTTGAAATTGCCAGCATTCTAGATCTTGACGAGCGTACGGTTGCGACACATCTGGGTCGTGGTATTGCGGATTTACGTCGTCAATATGCAGAAGAAATATCTAAGTCTGTCTCTGGAGACTTGTTATGAATAGAGAAAACCTTTCAGAAAATCATCTTCATGTCACTCGCATTCTGGCCGAAGCAGATCCACAAGCGCTCGAAAACAGTGCGGCTGAGTGTGTGGATGCGTGCGTTGAACTCTCTCGGTTGAAACCAACCGCAAACCCTGCATTTCAACAAGAACTTAAAGCCCAGATGCTCCAGAAGATGCAAAAACGACCTCATCGTGCTCATGCGACAATGACAAAACATCGCTGGACTTCTGCGCCACGTATGTGGGCCTGCCTGGTACTGTTTGGTCTTTTGTTGATACCACTCATCTGGTTTATCGCCCAACCAGGTGCTGTTGATGCTCAGGATATTCTTGAGCGTGCCCATCATTCCATAGCTAATCCTCTAACATCCGATATGCAGACCCTGGAAGTAATTGAGGAAGTATCGATTTATTATGAGGTGAACACCACACACGCCCGTATTCACAAGTGGTATCGTGGTCCTGATCAATGGAGAACTGAGTACACTGGTGTCACACACCCATACTCAGGTGTGAATGATGGAACCTTGATCTCTGTCAATGATGGAACAGCTATCTGGCAGTATATAGCCAATGATAATACTGTGCAGATTACCGAAGCACCAGCACCGGAAGAAGGCGATTTAGATCAGTCTATTACTCCTGCCGAGAGTATGAATGTTAACTCTGCCGAAGATATCAATGATATTTTGCAACAAGCTAGCGAGTGTCATAATCCTGAAGTTGGCGGGCAAGAGATAGTGGCAGGACGAACGGCATATATTGTTCATATGGAGGCCTCCTCATGCCCCAGTAATTCGGCATCAGAGTTTAATGGAGAGCAAACCATATGGGTTGATACCGAGACTTTTCGCGTGCTCAAAAGGATTGTAAAAGACATCGATAGTTCCGACCTGCGCTACACGATGGAAACAACACACATCATCTATGACGGTCCTATCGATGAGAACCTGTTTGAGTACACCCCACCACCCGGAGCAACAGTTATCGATCTGCGGGACCCAGATAAGGTAGTCACACCTGTCACGGAAGCAACAGCAATCACCCCAGTTCCTCAGGAGCAAGAGAAATCTGATCTGAATATCCCGTTCAACATTTTTGCACCATCTAACGTTCCCTCCGATCTTACTCAGACCATATCCATAAGCAGCAATGACAACGTTCGGATTGAGTATGATGATGATGGAGAATTGATTTTGCAGATATTGAACGGGCCAGCGGGATGTTGTCTTGATGCTGATCCCCGCAAAGCACGGCATCGTGTAACCCTAGCAAATGGAACTGAGGCATACTTCCTACAAATTGAAGCAGCCTATGGTGGCCCTATCCTCTGGTTTCAGCAACAGGGTAGTTATGTCGCGCTCTCTGGTCCAACCATGACGAAAGATGATCTGATACGATTCGCAGATTCATTGGAAGTGCTCGTAGATCCTTCACTCGATCAGTAAGAGTAAAGATAGCTTTTTGCGATACTTCACCCATGACAACTAAAATCGACATCCATGCTGTACTATTGCTTCTGCCTGGGCATAATTGAATCCTCCAAGATGTGCACATCTTGGAGGATTCTTGGAGGTACGTCTATAATTTCTTCGGAGAACTATTTCACAACCGTGAGATAGGCATCACTCAGGTTGCCGGGGGTATCCTGAATGGCATTGAGTGTCACTAACTTATCTTCGCTCGCCGTCGTCGCAAAGGCCGCCTGGCCGTTGCGGACCGCTACACTGGCATCACCACCTCCAGGAAACGGTGTCCAGTACAACCGCTCCGCGAGATTCGGGCTGACCACCAGCAGGAAACTCTCGCCCCCACTATAGCTACCTATCGCCTGTCCACCAAGCTGTTGGTTATCACGGTCGGCAATACAACAAGCAGAAACACCAGAAACATACACCGTGCCATTGGCATCAGCATCGATCCCCCGTGGGCGAATGGTGTTCCCCGCACCTGATGACAAGCGGGTGAGCACAATTTGCCCCTGCTCTAATTCGCCATTGGCCGGATTGTAACGGCCATACCAGGTGATGTGATTCGAGCGTGTGTTAAATGGATTAGTATAATTATCCGTCTTGACCTGGCGATCGCCTACCTTCTCATTGATGCTATCTGGGTCACGAGTGAAAATGGTGTTCCCACCAGCACTTTCTGCCGCAAGGTACAAGTTACCATCACCCCCAATCGTCACCCGATACCCACGGGTGTCGGCCATCAAGCTCGTGCGAGCTGCTTCAGCACCGGAGAAGTCGTAACTGGTCCACGCCGCCGCCCCACCATAGCTCCACGCGCGCATAAAGGCTACCTGCACCGGATTCCCACCGCCACGACGGTTGGTAAAGCCGGTCGCAATAATGAGCTGATTGGCACTATCGACCACAATATCTTCCTGATTTGAGCCGCCAATCGCCCAGCTTGCCACCCGATCACCATTGTTGTTGTAAACTTGCGCCTGCCCACCGACGATGGCAGCTACGGTGCCATCAGCACCAATGGAACAGCGCTTGGCACCATCTGTGTCAGCATTCCAAAGAACTTCATTAGCGGTGGCATTGAGAGTCGCCACCCCGAAATTACCACAGGCGGCGATACGCCCATCATTATTAATCTCAAGATCGTTCACGCGATCACCAATACGAGTCACTGACAATACTTCTTGTCCTTTGTCATCGATACGCACAATCGACCCATCACCGCCACCCAGCAAGTCTGTCGGGGTCATGTTGCCAGGATTGTAGTCCGGCGTCACACCCGCCATCAGCACATCACCATTCGGTGCGACATCCACTGCGGTCGCTTCATCATCACTGTTGCCACCCAGGTAGGTCGCCGCTGAAGCGGGGAGGTTGTTGCCACCCACGGGTGGCGCAGGGACCTGGGTTGGTTCCGCCGTTGGTTCTGTAGTCGGTTCTGCCGTTGGCTCAGGGTTTGTGCCGTTGGCCACACTAAAAGCAACTGTTATGCTATCACTCTGTTGATCAGCATCAGTAGCTGTCACACTCAATTGATAGTCGCCATCAGGATAGGTGGTGGTATCCCAGCCAAGGGGTTCACGGGTACCATTCACATCACGGTCACCCAGAAAGTAATAAGGGCGCTTACGTTCGGTGTGGGTCTTGCTCTCAGGCCCCGTCAACGCAAAGACAACCTCTGCGATAGTATCCCCACTCACCTCGGCTTCAATCGCTATTGTGCCATTAACACTGCCACCATCCTCCACACCATTGAGCCCATTGATGAGGCTGGCTGTGTCGGTCGATTCAGTAGTTGGTTCGGTAGTAGCACACGTGATACGTCCTTCATTATCTTGAATGTCCGCAGTGAAGGTTGTCTCACATGTAATCGACAGTTCGTTGCCTGCGGCCATATTAATCGTTTGTTCATTCGCTCTGGTCGTGCTCGTCGCAATAGGGATTAGCAGCCATATCAGCAATCCAATACTTAATGTAATCCCTAAAATATGAACGTGCTGTCTGAGTTTCATCATAGCGTTTCCTCTCGAGTCAACTAAAATATAACTCCATTCGTTAAAAGCAGTGTAGTACTATCGAGCATGACACGTCTAGCGATATATGCTCAGTATATGTTCAAACATATATAGCCTGATTAACTATTTACAGATATCAGGACAACGTGACCTTCATCGTTTATCCGCCAAAAAACATTGGATCATCAAAATAAAGATGTGCCAAAACATGTGCCACTCTGTGCCAGATGCGGTATACTAAGCACTATATAAAATCCTTTATCACAATCTATGTGAGGTTATAATGCAATCGAAAAAAATTCGTTGGGAAGCGTCCATTCTCGCCTTCGCTATCATATTTACGGTCTTGATTGGAACAGGCAATATATTAGCGGCAGTGTTTGATGGGGCTGTTCCCTGGGTCATCATTTTGGTGGTGACAGTGGCAATTACCATCGGCATAAACTATATTCCACGCCGCGACCAAAGGTGACACATGCCCGCTACTCAGGTGAAATGTTCACAAAAGAGTACACGTCATCAGGCTGATGTGCTGCGGTTGATACCCCTCTTGGGTGTGCTGCTTGTGTTTGGGGTATTTACCACTGTGCGTCTTGAGCTACCTGGCTTACATTACGATGAGGCACTGGAAGCAGGTTTACCCGCCGTACAACTGCTCAACGGCAGTTCAATAACGACAATCAATGGCGGTACCATCACTCTTTTGGGGCACGAGCTACCACTCATGGTGCAAAACCATATTGGAGCACTCCAGGTCTATGCGGCTTTGCCATTTGTGTGGGTAGGGGGACCGACTCCCCAATCGCTGCGAGCTATGACTGTGCTCTCCGGTATCGTGACCATCATGGCAACCTATGCCTTTGTTGCCCAGATTTATGGACGTGTTGCCGCACTCTATGCGAGTCTATGGCTTGCCACCTACGCATCGTTTATCTTCTGGTCACGCCAGGGAGCTTTTATCACCTCCCTGGCACCCTGCTTTGCTATGTGTGCGTTTGCGATAGGGGCCTATTGGTGGCGGACACAACGCTGGTGGGCTGCGGGCCTCACAGGACTATGTGTTGGCCTCGCGATCTACAGTAAACTAAATGCCTTATGGTTGCTCACTGGTATGTGTGGCTGGGTGGGATTACAGATATGCATCAGCCTGTTCCAGTCCCGTAGCACCACCACAGTAGTGGGAATTGTGCAGCGTGCGACATGGCGCCGGATTGCGGCAGATTGGCCATTAATGCCTTGGCGTACATTTGGCGCAGGGGTAGTTGGATTACTTATGGGCTGTTGGCCACTATTGTGGTATAACGTACAAACTGCCAGCGCCACATTTCGTGTCATACAACTCAATGCTACTGAAACCTACCTTGGTGCAAATAACAGTGCCGTGTGGGCTAATCTTCAAACACGCTTGGTCCAGTTTGCTGATGTACTTGCTTCAGGCGAACACCTCTGGTATCTCGGCGGGGCTTTTCCCAATCACATCGCGGTGTTATCAGTCCTTACAGCATTGCTTGTGCTCATTATGCGGGTGGTGCAGACACGTGGCAAGGGCTGGCAAACCATCTTACTCGCACCATTTCTTTGTCTGGCCGTCATTGTGCAGAGTTGTTACACCATCTCTGCATTATGGCCAACCCACTTTGCAATTGCAACCCCACTGCCAGCCATCATCTTTGGTGTAGCCATGAGCGTGCTGCACACGTGGAATGAAACATCCCATCAATGGTCCACAATCCGTCATTTTGTAATCATTGGTGTGGTTACGTTAGTGATACTGTCACAGGCAGGGACCAGTGCACGCTATCTCAATAGCTTAATAGCCAGCGGCGGCTTATCCTTCCACTCATCTGCTATTTACGATTTTAGCCGTTTTCTTGACCAACGTTCCGAGCACGTTGTTGCGTTGGACTGGGGGATCGCCACACAGGTTGAATATCTGACTGGCGGACGCAAAGTCGTGGAGGAATGGCATGGTTATGAGCAGACAGCCACACCTGAGTTTGTGGCAGGCTTACGTGAGCGTCTACATCCTGGCACCCTCTACCTTACGCATACCGAACATCAAGAAGCTTTCCAAAGGCGTGCAGCCTTCTTACAAACAGTTGATGAGGCACCTTTCCAGGCTAAAACCATTAACGTGTCTACTCGCACAGACGGGTGGCCGCTCCTGGAGGTATGGCAAATACGCGAGCCATAGTGACCTGTTCTAACGAAGAACATCGCATAATCTACTTCTTATGGTGGCGCAATAATACCCCGTTGAATAGCAATATTGACAGCTTCAGTTCGTGAGTGGGCAGTGAGTTTAGCCATCGCATTACTGACATGTGTTTCAACTGTTCGTGTGGCAATCCCTAACTGTAAAGCAATTTCTTTGTTACTTGCTCCTCGACCTACAAGTTCTAGCACCTCTTGCTCACGTTCACTCAACATGTTCGTTGCTGCAATACCTGTATTGCGCGCACGCAGCGCCAATTGGTTAGAGATCTCACTGCTAAGTACTGTTTGTCCTTGATAAATAGACTGTACCGCATTGATTAGTTCTGGAGCTGAAGCACTTTTCAGAAGATACCCATGTACACCAATAGCAAATAATGCACGCACATACTGTTCATAATGATATGCAGATAAGATAAGAATCTTTACGTGTGGAAAATCCTGTCGCAATGTCCGAGCCACATCAATACCATTCATATCCTGCAATCGAATGTCTAATACAACGATATCGGGCTCAAGCTGTTCAGTAAGGATAAGCGCCTCTGCGCCTTCACCCACCTCAGCGACTACTTCGATATCGGGAGCCTCATTGAGGAGCGCACAAGTACCCTCACGTAATAGTTGGTGATCATCAACAAGTAATACTCGAATCATGATAGCAAAACCTCTGACGGAAAACTTACTTTCAATTGGGTTCCTTCACCTAATGTTGATGATACAGTCAGCTTTCCACCTATATGTTGTACTCGATTTAGTAATCCGGCCAGACCAAGATGTCCACGCTCAACAAGCAAGTCCAGATCATCAGGAACAATAAAACCAACACCATCATCTTCTACTGATAGATAAATGATATCATCTTGATAGCCTAGTTTAATAATAACAACTTTAGGATATGCATGCCGCAAACAATTGTTGATGGCCTCCTGTGTAACCCGATAGAGTACTAATTCTGTTGATGGAGACAGGGTTTTATCAATAAGTGCCATATTTATATCGAGCATAATCGGAACACCCATACGCTCACTTTGTTCCTGAGCTAAGGCGTCCAATGCTGCATGGAGACCTAGATCGTCCAATACTGCCGGGCGCATTGCGGTACATACACGGCGGAGTTGTTCGACCAGGGTTTGGCTCAAATGAGCATAATCTGCAATACTGGTTTTTGGTAGAGAGGCCACCATTAATTGGCGTTGTAAATGTAAGGCTGTTTGTAATGGCTCATCATGAATATCAGATGAGAGGCGAAAACGCTCTTCCTCTTGTGTCCGATATAAGCGTTCATTTAATACATCAAGCGCATGGACTTTGTTGTGCAAATCTTCAACCAATCGATCGTTTTGTATTAATGCTGCTATTTGCCCACTAAGTGTAATGAGCAAATCTTTATCATCACTGCGGAAAGGTTCTTTATTTATTTTGGGGCCAACACAAATATAACCTACAATAATATCTTTCACCCGCAAAGTAACATACATAAGAATCCCGCGATCATGTGCATCTGGTAATAAGGTCACCCGTGCCTCATAATTAATTAAATTAATAAACTCAAATAAATCATCCATATCTTTTTCTTGAAGGTTATCACTTGCAGAAATAAGTGAGACCTGATGATCACGTTTTGATATTATGGCAATGAAACTAGTGTTTATCAGTTTTTTTAGATTATCTGCCAATTCCTTCATAAGAATCTGAGTATTACTTGTAATCGACAAATCTCTACTTATTTGTTGTATAGCTATATTATAGTTATAATGATCCTTAAATACCAGATGCTCAACAAAATTCCATACTTTCAATTGAATTTTCTCCAAAATATACCCAACAGAAATCAATACCATAATCAAAACAGTATTTGAAAATAACATTGTCGTTTCTAAATTCAAAAAAACATAACTCAACAAGAGAAGTATCCCTGTAATTGAAGTAAAAACAATGAGCCAGATCAAAGATCTGACCAGCCATCGCTGTAGTAGATTTATCTGCAATATATTGTGATATAAAATAGCGTAAGCAAAAGCAAATGGCATAGAAATAATTGACAGAATGGTATATTCTGAAGATAAAATAGGCTCATGACTTAGTAATATTGGCAAAAGATATAATAATATAGATGGAAGCATGGATATTATGTTACCTATATCAACAATAAGAATACCTTGTTTAGATAGACTTTGATTTATTCTTATCATAGAGTAAAAACTTAACGCAATTCCTAAAGACAGGTACAAAAAAAGAATACCTAATCTAAGTCCAACCACAATATCGTATACGTGTATGTTGATTAGTGAAATCAAAAAAAGGAAAGAAACTGTAATTGGAGCAATAAATATAAGAATAGTTTTCTGAATACTGACATCTCTATCTGGAAAACAAAGCAGAAACAACAAAAAAAAGGCTGGAAAAAATGTTACAGTAATAAAGCCTACTCCAAGACCTATCGGCACATCATTTTCTGACAGAGGTGATACAGCTAATGCAAACGCAATAGAAACAAATAGTAAAAAATATTTCTGTGAAATCGATCGTTGTCGAGAGCGCAAGAAAATAAGCACCCCAAAAAGTAGAAATATCGGACTAATTAATAATAGTGGTAGCGTGTTTTGCTTATGTGCGTTAGTTTGTATATCAATTGTTAGACTATTTCCATTATCGTCTTGTATAACTGCGCTCTGCCATTGCTGCTTCAAGCTATCTTGAGGCGTTGGCACTTGCCCATCAACCATTAATACCTGATAACCCGGACGAATCCCAACCTCCCATAATCCCCCCCCAGGGAATATCCATTCGACTCTGGTGGTATTGTTGTGTGATTCAGACAATGTCATGAAGAGATAAGGAGTGGATGTTAAGGTATGGATGCTGAGTAAAAAGACCATACTGAAAAGACCACTCACTAGAAGTGAGACTAATTTAGCCGGTCTCGCCCAATGTCGAATAAAAAACCACATACTACACAGTATTTTCAGATCTATGGATATCCCATATGAATTGATACGATCGTAAAATACCTCCACATTGTACTGGCTTATCTTCATCATATCAATGATACTGTTCTATCTCAAGGGAGTTGTTAGTTTGAGCAACGACAATACGGAAACCTCTCCTAAACACAATTGGGTGTAACCACTGAACAGGATTTATAAGGTTAATCATACACTTCTTATTATGTCTATTTCAACCTTGTATCTGCCCAATACCCCAGAAGAAGATATACTGACGTAGATAGTAATTTCATGCATCAAAATTGACATCCAGGAAATTACGTACTTGCTCTACGTAATTTCTCGGATGTCGAAAGTCTTAGGTCCTAGTAAGATGGTCATACATTAATTCACAAGTAAAACAATATAAGACTGTGAATTACTTAATATGTGTCTAAGTCTAGTATAGACTGATCTAAAAACGGGATCTTAATGTGATGAGATATCTCTATCACATAATGATATCCCGTTCTGTTTGTTCGCCTTACAAGTAAATTCAGGGTTAATGTTCAAATAGAAACATGTTGTGATTATGACAAATAATTATATATCTAGGGATTTCCCTTATAAATGTTCAGTCTAATGTACATTCTAACCTTAATGTAGCAATGATATGCTCTAAAAAACACTAAGCATCCGCACCTATCTATAAACAATCAAGCCACAACACATCACTGAATGAGGGTAACAGCACCAGGAAAATTCCTAGAACCATGATGCATTAAAAATATCGAAATTATTTACATAGCTCGCAATAATAATATTGCTTGGTCTTTTTTGTGATGTCATAAAAATCTTCTCAAATAACAAAAGAATGTAAACTATATTTAAACCCCAATTCATCTTTCAGTGTCGTTCTGTGTATAGGAAGACCTAGTTTATGAGGAACATGGAATTGAAACATGTCTAGATCACTAGAAGCCAATCAGCAACAAATCAATACACTTATCGACTTATTGCGATATCGAGCCACAAATCAACCAGACCAACAAGCATATACATATCTGGAAAACGGTGAAACAGATACTAGCGTGATAACTTTCGCAGCACTTGATCAACGTGTCCGTTCCATTGCTGCACATCTCCAGCAGCATATACAGCCAGGCGAACGGGTACTTATGTTATATCCATCAGGTCTCGATTTCATCACGGCATTTTTTGGGTGCCTCTATGCCGGTATCATTGCTATTCCCGTTAACTTACCCAGACCCAACCGCCCCTTCACACGACTAAGCGCGATTGTGGCTGATGCCCAGGCCACGCATGTTTTGACGACAGAAACAATTCAACACACCGTTCGTTCAGCCTGTGTAAATATGCCTATCCTGAGTGAACTTGATTGGATTTGTACAGATACTATCATTGTCTCAGATGGCTGGCAGCAACCACAAATTACCGGTGATACGCTTGCCTATCTACAATATACGTCTGGCTCAACAGCAACCCCCAAAGGAGTCATGGTCAGTCATACAAATTTGCTACAAAACTCTGCAATACTTGACCATGGGTGGAATCATACATCTGGAAGCACTCTTATATCGTGGTTACCTCTCTTTCACGACATGGGTCTCATCTATGGTGTGTTACAACCGATCTATAACGGTATTCCGTGTGTGTTACTTTCACCAATTCATTTCCTCCAAAAACCTGTTCGTTGGCTCTGGGCCATTACTCATTTTCAGGGGACCCATAGTGCAGCACCTAATTTTGCCTATGATCTGTGCGTAGATAAAATCAGTCCTGAACAACGTGAAACACTTGCTTTGCGTTCCTGGCGTGTCGCACTTAATGGAGCTGAACCTGTTCGTAAAGAAACACTTGATCGCTTTACAAACATCTTTGCACCATATGGTTTCCAGGATCATACTCTCTGTCCTGGATATGGACTTGCAGAAGGGACACTGAAAGTCGCAGCCACTCCTGAACATGAACCCTTTATGTTCTGTACCATCGAGGCTGCTGCATTAGAACAAAATAAAATTATCGAATCATCTGGTCACAACACATACACATTAGTCAGTTCTGGTCGCACAGCCCTTGATACCAATGTAGTGATTGTGCATCCTCAACATCAAACACGCTGTAAACCAAATGAGGTTGGTGAGATCTGGGTTTCTGGGAGCAGTGTTGCTCAGGGATACTGGCAACGACCAACCGAAACCGCAGAGACTTTTCAGGCGTATCTACAAGATTCAGGAGAAGGTCCTTTTTTACGTACTGGTGATCTAGGGTTTCTCCGTAACGAACATGTGTTTGTTACGGGCCGTCTAAAAGACATTATTATCATCCGGGGGCGAAATCATTATCCTCAGGATATTGAACATACCGCAGAGAATAGCCACATAGCGATACGTCCAGGATGTAGCGCGGCATTTTCTATTGATAATGGTGGCATAGAAGAACTAGTCATCGTCTGTGAGATTGAACGAGAACATCGTCGTGCCAATCTCACAGATGTAGTAGAAACCGTCTTGCAGACTGTCAGCGAACAGCATGACCTTAGTATCCATACCCTTGTCCTGATCCGACCTGGAACCATCCCCAAAACATCGAGCGGCAAAATCCAACGTCGTGCGTGTCGTACCCAGTTCCTTGAAAATACGCTTCATGTGTTACATCACTGGACCCAAACAGAATTTCCTGGTACTACTGAGTCGTTGCCAAATGCAGATTCGCTACCATCCACAACACATCATCCTGATGCAGTCACCATCCAACAGTGGTTAATTGAACGATTTGCAACCCATTTGCGACTACAACCAACGGCTATTGATCCGCATACCTCAATTGACCATTTTCGCTTGAATTCCCTGACGGCCATCAGTATTATTGGCGATTTAGGGAATTGGCTTGATCGCGATCTCTCACCGACGTTGCTATACAACTATTCAACAATTGCAGCACTCACAAACCATATTGCACAGGATATGGGCCACCATACCCCTCCTGAGCAAACAGATCAGGAACAAATCCATAATGAGCCTATTGCTATTGTAGGTTTAGGATGCCGTTTCCCCGGAGCCGAAAACGTCGAAGCATTCTGGAACTTGCTTACACGTGGTATCAATGCCATTCGTGAAGTTCCAACACAACGTTGGGACGCCGATCGTTTCTACGATACCACCCCCGCTACAAAAGGAAAAATGAACACCCGCTGGGGTGGCTTCCTTGATCACATTGATACCTTTGATGCCACATTCTTCGGCATCAGCCCACGAGAAGCAGCGTGCATGGACCCACAACAACGGCTCTTGCTTGAAGTGGCCTGGGAAGCCCTCGAGCATGGGGGTCTGGCGCCAGAACAACTTGCTGGCACCACAACTGGTGTGTTTATTGGCATCTCCACCAACGAGTATCAACGCCTGCAATTCAATCATCCAGATCACATTGATGCCTATGCGGGAACTGGAACGGCCCTCAGTATCACTGCCAACCGCCTCTCTTACCTGCTTAATCTAAATGGCCCAAGTATGGCAATTGATACTGCGTGTTCATCATCGTTGGTAGCAGTTCATCTCGCGTGCCAGAGTTTGCGACAGGGGGAATGTAACACAGCACTCGCTGGGGGAAGCAATGTCATCCTGGGGCCAGAAACCTCTATCGCACTAGCCCAGGCACATATGCTGTCGCCATCTGGCCAATGTAAAACCTTTGATGCCGATGCTAATGGGTATGTGCGCGGGGAAGGTTGTGGGGTCATTGTGCTCAAACGCCTATCTGATGCACTGGCCGCAAAAGATCCTGTATTCGCTGTTATTCGTGGTTCCGCCATCAATCAGGATGGCCGGAGTAATGGGTTAAGTGCCCCCAACGGGATGGCGCAACAAGCTGTGATACGCCAGGCGTTGCAGAAGGCCCAGCTCACACCAGCAGAGATTAGTTATGTTGAAACTCATGGGACCGGTACCTCACTTGGTGATCCAATTGAGGTGGAAGCCCTGGTGAATGTGCTCCACGAACAACGAAGCCCTAATCAACTATGTGTCTTAGGGTCAGTCAAAACGAACATTGGACACCTTGAGTCGAGTGCAGGAATTGCTGGCCTCATCAAGACAACCCTGGCTATGTGGCACGGTACTATTCCACCACATCTCCATTTGGAGAACATGAATCCCTATATTCGACTGGACCAAAAGCCATTTCTGATCAATACCCAACCATATCAGTGGCCTAAGAATGGGCAACCACGCTATGCTGGTGTCAGTTCATTTGGCTTCGGTGGAACCAACGCTCATATCGTGTTACAGGACTCTCCGACTATTGAGCGCAAGGCAGAAGCACAAGAGGTGCAGCAGCGTTCTGCTCATATACTCACCCTGTCGGCAAAAAGCGAAACAGCGCTTACTGCAATGGCTGACCGCTATGCACAACATATCACAACCCACAGTAATGACTTACTTGAGGACATCTGTTATACCTCCAATGTTGGACGAAATCATCTTCAACATCGTCTTGTGGCAGTGGCAATCACATCTGAGCAACTATGTGAGCAATTACAAGGGTTTGTGTCGGGCAAATCATCACAACGTGTGCAGATACAACAAGCACCACCTGTTGCGCCATCTATTATCTGGTTGTTTAGTGGACAGGGATCGCAATACCTTCATATGGGGCGGGACTTGTATGAGACACAACCCGTCTTTCGAGCAACGCTTGATCGGTGTGCAGATATCTTGTCATCCTACCTTGATACTCCACTACTTGATATTTTGTATTCAGATACACAGAATGGGGCCCTCATTCATGAGACGGCCTATACGCAACCAATTCTCTTTGCTTTTGAGTATGCACTTGCGGAAATGTGGCGATCCTGGGGCATTGTTCCAGCCGCTGTTATAGGACATAGTGTGGGTGAGTATATTGCCGCGTGTGTCGCAGGGGTTTTCAGCCTGGAGGATGGGCTAACCCTTATCGCAGAACGCGGTCGCCTGATGCAAACGCTCCCCAAAGATGGACAAATGGCTGTGGTATTTGCAGATGAAGCGTATGTCCGTGCTGCGATTGAACCATACATCACAACCATAGCAATTGCCGCGATCAATGGCCCCAGCAACATCACCATTTCTGGTGCACGTCATGGGATAGAGACTATGGTTCAGATGTTTGAAGCTCAGGGCATCACCACGCGACCATTACCCACATCACATGCCTTCCATTCACCATTGATGGCCTCGATCACTGAGGCGTTTGAAGAGGCTGCCAAAAACGTACAATTTAACGCACCAAACATACCACTGGTATCGAATCTCACCGGAAATTTTCTCGACGATGGATACATCCCTGATGCAACCTACTGGCGACGACACATCCGTGAACCGGTACGATTTGCTGATGGTGTACAAGCACTTCAGACCCAAGAACAACCTATTTTTATCGAATTAGGGCCAACATCCTCGCTTATGAGCATGGGGAAGCGGTGTACAGATGGGGCTGGAACATGGCTTTCAACACTCAAACGAAATCAGGATGATTGGCAAACACTTTTACAAACCCTCGGGCAGCTCTATGTGCGTGGTGTATCGATTATCTGGGAAAGGGTTGCTGAAGGTCATCCGCACTACCAACGCATTTCCTTACCAACTTATCCATTTGAACGTACCTCATACTGGTTCAAGGCCCCAGCATATCGAGGTACAACATCGTCAAACGAAAAAACAGCTTCTATAGAGATCTACACAAAGGGAGATAGCATACCTATGGAGGAAGTGGTTCAACAAAGCTTGTCGACTTCTCATGGAACGGAACGTAGCACCGTATCATCTGTGTCACGTCTAGATACGATCCGTACAACCCTACGCGCAATATTAACACGGTTGCTGGAAATGGATCCCGATGCCCTTGAGGATCAGGCATCATTCCTTGATATTGGGGCCGATTCAATAGTACTTATTCACGCCATCCAATCAATACAATCAAGGTTTGGCGTTGAAATTTCAGTTCGACAGATGTTTGAAGGGTTAAACACACTTGAAGCAGTAGCAACATACCTTGATCAACAACTACCAGCAAATGCCTATGTGGACGAAACACCTATAGCACAAGTAGCCACTGCTGAAGAAAGAGAAACAGTCGTCTCTGCAACACAGCCTGTGAAAACAGGAGAGGCACTTCCGGTAACACAAATCCATGCACCTAACAATCTCAATGGACAGTCAAGTGAACTTGAGCGCATTATGTCACAACAGCTTGCGTCCATGTCGAACATTATTACCCAACAACTGGAAGTATTACAGACACAATCAACCATTGTACATAAAGCAGTTCCATCCAATAGCTATACTCATACGAATGGTTTGCACACAAGCAATGGTATTACAAATGGCGTGAATGAGAATGAATTACATCGTGTCGATACTGCTCAAAATGAGAAAGTAGAAGCACACACGCCATCCCCCAAAAGTGAACCAGATGCATTCGTCCCATACAAAGCTATCGATCCAGGAACAACCAGTGAGTTAACACCCCCACAACAGGCGTATCTCAACACATTTATTGAGCGCTACACGGCTCGCACCACTATGTCTAAGAAGCAAGCCCAACACGATCAGCAATTCCACGCTGATCTCCGTAACACTATGCACTTCCATCTCACAACGAAAGAACTATGCTATCCCCTGGTAGCGACTCACGCACTTGGTTCCAAAATGTGGGATGTTGACGGCAACGAATATGTTGATCTCACAATGGGCTTTGGCGTAAATTTCTTTGGTCACCAGGAGCCATTTATCCTCGAAGCGCTGAATACACAACTTCAACAAGGCATTCAGGTAGGACCACAATCAAATCTTGCCGGAGAAGTAGCTGAACTCATATGTGAGTTGACGGGGGCAGAACGGGTCACATTCTGCAACTCCGGTTCAGAAGCGGTCATGACAGCCCTACGACTCGCACGTGCAGCAACAGGACGGCATAAGATAGCTATCTTCGCTGGCTCATACCATGGCACGTTTGATGGTATTCTCGCCACATCACAACTCGTCGATGGCCAACCACATACCATTCCCATGGCACCTGGCGTAACACCACATATGGTAGAAGACACACTCGTGATCCCCTTTGACAGTCCGCAGGCGTTAAAGGTATTACGCGAACATCAACACGAATTAGCAGCGGTTCTCGTTGAGCCTGTTCAAAGCCGTCGCCCTGATTTGCAGCCGAAAGATTTTCTTCAGGAAGTACGTACACTGACGCAAAAGGCAGACATCGCTCTAATCTTCGATGAAGTCATCACCGGCTTTCGTATTCACCCAGGTGGTGCACAAGCCTGGTATGGCATTCAAGCCGATCTCGCCACTTATGGCAAGATAATGGGGGGAGGAATGCCCATCGGTGCGGTTGCAGGCAAAGCCGCATTTATGAACACGGTTGATGGTGGTGACTGGGCTTTCAATGATCAATCCTACCCGCGTACACGCACCACCTTTTATTCTGGCACTTTCTGCAAACATCCCTTAGCTATGGCGGCTGGACGCGCCGTCCTTCAACGTATGAAAGAAAGTGGACCACGCCTTCAGGAGGAAATCAATGAGCGTGTCACTCAGCTTGTCCAAACACTGAATGCGTATTTTGAACGTGAGCGGGTGCCTATCAGTGTCATTCATTTTGGCTCATTGTTTCGATTTGCCTTTGCACCACAACTCACCTTCTCAGATGTAGTCAACCTCTGGTTCTATCACCTGATTGAAAAAGGAATCTATATCTGGGAAGGGCGTAACTGTATTGTTTCAACGGCACACACCGATAGCGATTATGCACGCATTATTGACGCCGTCCGACAAAGTGTCGTGGAATTACGTGCAGGGGGATTTCTGCCCGATTTTTCCGATGATCCTGAGCCAAGCCGTAGTTCAGGATCATCATCCAGTACCACAGAGACCACTACGATCCCCCTTACCGAAGCACAACAGCAATTAACTATGCTCACACAGATGGGAGGGTCGGCATCAGAATTAGTTGCTTTGAGCTTCTGCGGATCGCTCGATATTGACGCTCTGCAACAGGCAATTCAACACGCAACTGACCGGCACCAGGCCTTGCGAATTGTGATTGACCAAAACAATGAGCATCAACATATTCCAGTTAATCAAGCTGCAGACCTTCACATCATCGACATGTCACACACGACAGGTGCCGAACAAGATCGCCAGATTGAGGAGTGGCTTGTCGCTGAAAGTCAGCATCAATGTAACCTAACTCAGGGACCACTGGTGCGGTGGCATGTGCTAAAACGCTCCGCAGAAGAGCACATACTCGTACTATCTGCTCATCATATTGTGCTTGATGGTTGGTCAATCATCGTGCTCCTGCGCGAGATAGGGCAGCACTATCAGGCCACGTGCAAGGGACAAACTGTCCACTTCGCTCCAGCAATGCAATGGCAGGAATTTGCCCAACAGCACGCAGATTATCTACAAGGTGATCAGGTACAGACGACCGAAGCATACTGGCTAAATCTTTTTGCCGATACGGTGCCATTACTTAATCTTCCTACTGATCGTCCACGCCCAGCACTCAAAACCTACAATGGGGGGCGTCAAAGTATTCGGTTTGGTAAAGTACGACGAAACCAGCTTAAGCAACTTAGTCGAACATTCGGCTGTACACCTTTTATGACGCTCATTGCTGTTTACATGTTGCAGCTTCATCGGCTCAGTGGTCAAGATGATCTGGTTATTGGGTTCCCGGCAGCAGGCAGGCCCATAAAGGGAAGCGAAGCACTACTGGGATACTGCTCGCATTTGCTCGTCCTGCGAAGTCAGACACAAGCGCATATGGATTTTGCTACATATCTGACCACTGTTCGCACAAACCTATTAACAGCCTATGAGCACCAGGATTATCCTTTTGCTTCGCTGATTAATAAACTGAATTTACCACGCGACCCCAGCCGCTCACCACTAGTCACAGTAACGTTTAATCTCGAACGCCCCATCGATGTTGCAGATGTTTTTGGCATGGACGTCGATTTTGTGTCAACACCACTGAGTTATGCAGCATTTGATGCTCATTTGAACATAACTGAAATCAACGACGACTTGATTGCTGCTTTTGATTATAACGCTGACCTTTTTGATGCAGTAACTATCCAACGCATGTTGGCACAATATCAAATCTTACTCGATCAAGTCATCGACACACCACACCAAAAACTCCACACATATACATTGGTCACTCCCGAAGATCAAAGGATGCTTCCCGACCCACGTGTCGCGTTACCAGAACCATACTATCCACCCACACCACACATCATACTAGAGCAAGCACAGCGTCGCCCAGAGCAAATCGCCATACGTCACCACACACGAACATGGACCTATGCCGATCTGGCAGAACGAGGACCAGCACTCTCACAAGTCTTATTACACAATGGAATAAGCCGTGGCGATGTGGTTGCCATTCAAGGCCAACGAAGTTTTGGGCTCATTGTGAGTATGTTTGCGGTGATGCTCAGTGGTGGTGTCATTCTGTTGCTGGATCAAAAACTCCCAACACAACGCCGACATCTGATGATGGCTGAAGCGAAAGCCAACCACATGTTGCTAGTTGATGAAACAGCATCTGCTGAATTACCTGATGATCTTGCCCCAGCAACGGTATCACATTACCGGGTTGATATGTATAGTGGCGCATGCACAACACCGACAGTCGATGCCCCCAAGACCGCGATGGTATCTCCTGACATTAACCCTGATGACCCTGCCTACATTTTCTTTACTTCCGGCACTACTGGCAAGCCCAAAGGTGTTTTGGGTTGTCACAAGGGATTAAGCCATTTCCTGACATGGCAACGACAGACATTTGAGGTAGGACCACACGATCGTGCTGCACAACTAACCGGACTATCATTCGATGTGGTATTGCGCGACATCTTGGTTCCACTTACCAGTGGCGCAACCCTCTGTTTTCCCGACGAAGATGGTAATCTAAACCCAGAACATCTACTACCCTGGTTGGAACGTGAGCGCATCACGCTGCTACATACTGTGCCAACACTTGCACAATCGTGGCTTCACAACCCTCCATCAGATATCACCTTGAAACAGCTCCGCTGGGTCTTCTCTGCAGGCGAACCACTCACAGATCGGTTGGTGGACAAATGGCGTACAACTTTTCCACAATCAGGACGTATTGCTAATTTCTATGGTCCAACTGAGACAACTCTTGCAAAGTGTTGTTATATTGTGCCAAATCAGCCCATGCCTGGCGTTCAACCAGTAGGGAATCCGCTTCCAGAAACACAGGCATTGGTTTTAAATGCAGCAGGCCAGCCGTGCGGCGTCCATGAGGCAGGCGAAATTGTCTTGCGAACACCGTTTCGTAGCCTCGGATATATGAACGCACCACACGAACAGGAACGTTTTATCTCCAATCCATTTCGCGACGATCCACAGGACATTTTGTATTTTACTGGTGATATGGGGCGATATCGTGCGGATGGTATCTTGCAAATCCTCGGGCGCCAGGATGATCAAGTCAAAATACATGGCATTCGAATTGAGTTGAAAGAGATCGGATCAATACTGGACCAACACACTGATGTACAACAAGCAGTGGTGCTCACACGAGAAGATGAGGATGGAACAAAACGGCTGGTTGCCTATGTCGTAGCTAAACCAACGTTGAGCACAAGTGATTTGCGAAGCTTCCTCAAAAAACAATTGCCAGACTACATGATCCCAGCTGCTTTTGTTTCTATTGATGCCATCCCGCTGACCCCCAATGGCAAACTCGATCGACGTATGTTACCAGAAGCTGTATTTGATCGCACAGATCTCCCTGAAACCTATGTTGCACCACAAACACATGTGGAGCAAGTCCTCGCTGATATTTGGTCACAGGTATTGAAAGTTGAACCAATTGGTATTCATGACGATTTCTTTGAACTTGGTGGCGACTCTATTCTGAGTATTCAAGTAGTGTCACGTGCGACACAGGCTGGTATCGTACTTACACCCAAAACACTATTTGAACATACTACCATTGCGGAAGTAGCTCTCTTTTGTGAAACGACCCACACAGATAGAGCCACAGAAATCGTTCAAACCCCTGAACCATTATCAATACAAGCTGTCTTAGATGATCCAGCAATCGAAGATGCGTATGCACTTGCTCCATTACAGATGGGAATGCTGTTTCAGGATATCTCTACAAACACAGGAACTGATTATCTGGAACAGGTTATCATTGATATTGACGAACCCCTTAACCAGTTAGCATTTACACGGGCCTGGCAACAGGTTATTGCCCGTCATACTGCATTACGTACGGGGTTCAACTGGGACAATGCAGACACCCCTATTCAAATGGTCTACCATCACGTAGAAACCCCGATAAACTATATTGATCTTCAACATCTATCATCTTCTTTGCAAGAACAAGCGTTGACTCAACATATAGAGACGCTACGGCGAGGCAGCGGTTTTGATATTGCTCAACCACCATTAATGGATATTACGGTATTCCAGTTCGATGAACAAAAATTTCGCTGTGTGTGGAGCAATCATCATATCATTCTAGATGGATGGGCTAAATCACTTGTATTACACGAGGTGTACATTTACTATAAGGCTTTTGCCGCAAATTACACTCCTGTCTTAGAACCAGCACCTCGTTATCAACACTACATTGATTGGTTACAACGACAAGATATGGCCCTCGCTGAAACACACTGGCGCACTATCTTATCCGACTTTACCACACCAAATCTGCTGGGAACACATCATAATAGAGCGCTATTTACGGATGATGAAATCATCTATCATCAAAAGACCCAGACACTCAGTAAAGATGAGACGATTATATTGCGTGATTGGACACGCTCCAATCATGTGACGCTCAATGCACTTGTTCAAGGGGCTTGGTCACTCCTGCTTCATCGCTATACCGGTGATGCTGATGTTGTGTTCGGTAATGTAGTTTCTGGGCGAAATGCACAGGTTTCTGGTATTGAGTCAATGGTAGGGTTGTTAATCAATACACTTCCAGTAAGAACACAAATGCAACCGGGAATATCCGCGCTAGAGTGGATACAAATGCTTCAAATACAACAAATTGAAGCATTACAGTATGAATTTAGCCCATTAATAAAAGTACAAGCCTGGAGTGACATCCCGTCGGGAAGTAATTTGTTTGAAAGTGTATTGGTGTTTGGAAATTATCCTGACATGCACAATGATACATGGATAATAAACAATTGTTCGACTCAGCATACTGGTTATCCACTCCACGCAATGGTTGAGCCTGGAACAGAACTACAAATAATTCTTACAGGGAAAGGGGAGCGTTTCGATCCCGCGAGTATCGAGCGGTTGCAGGGCCACCTGGGTCACCTGCTCACGCAACTGGTCGCCTACCCAGAGCGCCCCGTCGCCTACCTCTCCCTCCTGACCCACGCCGAACAACAGCAACTCCTTGTCGATCTGAATGCCACCGCCACTCCCTTCCCCCTCCCCCACACCTTGCTGTCCCACTTCTGCGCCCAAGCCCAGCGTACCCCCGCCGCCATCGCCGTCGCCGATGCCGCCACCGCCCTCTCCTATGCCGCCCTCGCCCAGCACGCCACCCACCTCGCTACCCACCTCGTCGCCCACGGTGTGACCCCC
>WYDT01000015.1 GCA_013122435.1 Chloroflexi bacterium AL-N1 | reverse complement strand
CCCCTATTCGGGGACTACCCAGAACGGGAAACTGGTCCAGCAGAGTTCATCTATACGCAAACAATAGGGGCAACAAGCGGGAACCCAAACCGTAAGGAACCACTAGCGCTAGCGCAAACGATGCTCCGAGCGAAGATGCGGGATGACTGGAAGTGTATTCGATGCGGAAGCACGGATAACCTATGTGTCCACCACACGAAAGGCACCCAGTCGCACCAACTTCAAGACCTCGAAACGCTGTGCCAGAAATGCCATCACGCAGAACACGGATACCGCGACACGACAACAACCTAATGGAAAGCCGGATGAGGCGAAAGTCTCACGTCCGGTTTGGAGGGAGGGATGAGAGAAACCGCAGCTAGCAATAGCAGTATGGCGCTCTTGTTCCTACCCTACGTGACCCGACCCCGAGTCCCGAAGATCTACTCGTTACTCGACAGATTGAACAAGCAGGAAAACTACTGGATATTGAGGTTCTGGATCATTTAATTATTGGCGAAGACCGCTTTATCAGCCTCCGTGAACACAAGTTGGGTTTTGGAGAATAAACAGTATATTAGAGGGGGATACGCACATCAATGTGTGTCCCTGATCCAGAGCAACTTGAAACGCGTATGCTGCCACCAAGCATATATGCCCGTTCCTGCATGCTGATAAGACCAAATCCTTGCGTCGTATGTTGTCCGGTTGGATGTGCCAGCGTTGTATCACTCTCAAACCCGCGTCCGTCGTCTTCCATGTGGAGACAGATATGGTGATCAGTTCGCTGCAGGGTTACCGTAACCTTGGAGGCCTTCGCATGTTGACGGACATTAGCCAGACCTTCTTGTGTAATACGATACAGCGCTTGCTCATAACTGGCTGGCAAGCGTGGTCCGTCAAATAGTACCTCATAGGTTGTCTGTACACCCGTTTCGCTGGTGAATCGTTCGAGCAATTCTACTAAAACCTGCGGGAGCGCTTGTCGTTCCAGTGGCCCAGAGCGGAGGTCGAGCACCGAACGACGAGCTTCCAGAAGACTCTCGCGTGTTCGTGCGAGGGCTTGTTGAATACGTCCCCGTGCACGTTCTGGTGCTGTTTCCAGAAGTACATCGGCGGCCTCAAGTTGGAGTGCGATGCCTGCCAATTCCTGTGCGAGGGTGTCGTGGACTTCGCGGGCTAGTCGATTGCGTTCTTCGACCAGCGCAATGCGGGTGGTTTGCTCCGCGAGTTGTGTGCGCTTGATCGCTGTTGCAAACTGATAGCCGACTGCCGTCAGAATATGCAGATCCTGTGGTGTGAAGAGATCCCACTGTGATGTTGCAACATTCAAGATTCCCATCAGTTGGTCGTTTTCGATCAGCGAAATGCTCGCATGGTAGGTCAGGTCTTGCCGATCTCCTGGGGCACTATGCAAACGGCTACACTCAACCACTTGCGCGGCGGTGTGCAGTTCGCCCTCAAGTGCCAGTCGCTGACAGGTACACGCATCACACCATGGTGGGCCGGGAAAGGCCATGGCCGGTGGTAAGTTATGGTGTGTCGCCACATAAAACTTATGGTCTTCATCCAGGAGAAACAGCCATCCCGTGTGCAGGCTCAACAACTCGACTACCAGTGGCAGCGTACTCTCCACCGTTTCACGCAGATCGGCTGTTTTGTTGAGCGTTTCAGCGATCTGTTTAAGTGTTGCAAAGTAGTAGATCTGACGGTCACGTTGTTTTTCATCGCGCCGTTGTTCGTTACGCTGACGATTCGACATAATTCTTGTTTTACACTCAGGTGGTTTCACAATTCATGTATTTTTGTGTATGATAGCGACTGACAGAGGCAACGTCAACTGTAAATTTTGTGTGGGAACCTTTTGCCCGGTTAATTGCGTCATCTTAGTGAACAAAAAGAATGAGCATTGTTGATATGTAGAGTCATAAGCTATGGATCAAGATTTGATTGGACAAACATTTGAACGCTTTGAAATACTATCGGTGATTGGCAGCGGTGGTATGGCAGCGGTCTATCGTGCTTACCAGGCCGACCTTGATCGGATTGTGGCGCTGAAGGTATTGTCACCAGCGTTGGCTCACGATCCACATTATGTTGCCCGCTTTCAGCACGAGGCGCGGAGCATTGCCGCTCTGGAGCATCCCCACATTGTGCCGATCTACGCTGTAGGTTCTATCAAAGAGCGACCATATATTGCGATGAAATATATTGATGGCACGACGTTAAAGGATGTTGTACAAGAATGTGGAGCACTTGATCTTACCGACATTATGTCGACACTTGAACAGATTGCGTCGGCCATAGATTACGCTCACAGCAAAGGTGTGATTCATCGTGACATCAAGCCATCGAATATCTTGATTGACCAGCACAACTGGACCTACCTGGTCGATTTTGGGCTGGCGCGGAGTTCAGGTGCTACGCAAGGATTGACGCTTGCTCATACGATTATGGGTACACCAGAGTATATGTCGCCAGAACAGGCACATGGTTCGTCAACTATTGGCCCAGCAACGGATATCTACTCGTTTGGTATGGTTCTGTATGAATTGCTGACGGGTTGCATGCCATTTGACTCGGATACTCCCATGGGCCTGCTTGTGGCACGTCTCCAGTATGCCCCGTTGCCCCCAAGCGAGTATCGAAACGATCTTCCTGCAGCCGTTGAGGAAGTTGTTATGCGTGCGTTGGCGCGGAGTCCCGGGGCACGTTTTCTAACCGCAAGCGATTTGATGATTGCGTTGAAAAAGGCGATGCATGGAGATATAACCCATACGGTGTCATCAACGCAACCGCATATAGCAGTGCAACCAGCTGACCTGAGCAATCTCCCAACGATGGCTATGGCGTCAGCTACAATCATTGATAGCGCACAGACTATCATCAGTGATGGGGGTGAACCGGCGCCACTTGTTACTACGCAAACCACCTCGTTACAAACGAATGCATCTGTCGGAGAAAATCAGGTGCCAACTACACCACATCAGTTTGGTGTACCAAACTGGGCACTCGCAAGTATCGGTATAGCTGTATTGCTGATTGCACTAACCGTTGGTATGGCTCGATTTAGCAATGCTGAAGGACAGGTTGTACAGTACCTTCAGGATGCTGAAATTGCACTTGCTCAACGCGGTGGTATTGATGAAGCTATTGATGCCTATGAAGATGTGCTGGATCTCGACTCAGAGCATGTGTTTGCTCATACACAACTTGCACTTATTCACAACTTACGTGGCGTTCACGATCAAGCCGAGCAATCTGCACAAAGCGCTCTAGATGCTGATGCTGATGCTGCGTTTGCCTATGCATTGCTTGCGGAAGCGCTTGTCCATCAAGGGTATAGTGATGAAGCGCTCAAAACTGCAAATCGGGCAATTGAGCTTGAACCACAGCTTTCTGCTGGCTACAGTACCCGAGCCACTATTCTGGCAGACCAGGCCTTTGCGGAAAATGATACTCAACTGCTGGAGCAGGCCACAGCTGATGCCGATATGGCACTGGATCTGGCGGAAAACGAGAGTGATATCGCTTGGGCGATGGCTTATAGTACGCAGGGAAATGTGTATTGGCAGGAGTATCTTTTAACTGATGATGCTACGCTTTTGGAGCGCAGTAAAGCCGCATTTGAACAGGCACTGGCCTTACAAAACCATGTGGCTGCATTTTACGTTAATCTGGGGTATCTCTACGATGCACAGCGCCAGCATACTCTGGCACGTGAACAATTTCAAGAAGCCATTGCGATTGATGCGACCTTTGGAAGTGCCTACGCTGGATTGGGTTGGAATCACTATTATACCAATGATTATGATCAGGCACACGTCGCATTTGATCAGGCGATTGCATACACGCCACAATATGTTGATGCATATATAGGCAAGAGTCAGGTGTACCGCGACCAGCCAGATCCCGATTATAATAGTGCGATTGCGATATTACGCGTAGCAACACAAACTGCACCACAACACGCACGTTCGTTTACAACGCTGGGGTGGGCATATCGGGATCAGGCGCCACGCTTTGCATATGGGAGCGATGAGCAAAAACAGAGCTATGTTGATGCTGAAGCCAGCTTCCGTCAAGCCCTGAGTTTACAACCAACATCAGTCGATGCAATGACCGGGCTGGGATGGGTATTGCATGAACAGGGTAGTCTGCTGGGACAACCTCATTTGTATGAGGAAGCGGTGCAGATCCTGCAAACGTCGTTGGAAACCAATACCGATCAACCATACGCTCATGCAGCACTGGGTTGGAGCAACTATCATCTGAGGGATTTCGATGGGGCACGTGATGCATTTCAACAGGCAACTCAATTACTACCCGGATATGCTGATGCCTACTATGGTCTAGGGTTGACGCTGGAAGCGCAGGGCGAGATTGAGCAGGCCAAAGCAATATATGAGGAAGCAGTTGCTTATGGAAGTACCAGTGCAAACGAAGAACTGGCACGACTAAAATAACACGAGGGAGTACTGTGGCGGATCAAACGCTTTCAATCCAACTGGCAACACCTGTTTATGATCATCGGGCGCAACACATCACATTTTACAGTAGCGCACTTGATATTTATAAAAGTTTTTACATTTTTGTTCCTGCTGATATTGCACCAGGGCAGCATGTTCCCTCATTGTATCTCTTACGCGGCCATGAGCGCGAATGGATCAATTACCACGAAGATGACTCGCGTGGCTCGACAAATATTATTGATATTTATGAGCAGTTACGACAGAATGGCCAAATTGGTCCCATTATTTTGGTTTTCCCCGGTCTTTCCAGCAATGACAACCACATCCCTAGTCTACTGACCAATATGCATTCACCAGAACTTGCTGGTAACCGATTGGGTATTGGGAGCGGGCGTTTCGAGGATTATTTTTTTCACGACCTCATTCCTTTTGTCGATGCTGTTTTTCCGACCATCCCCGATCGGGTACAGCGGGGTATGGTCGGTTTCTCACTTGGTGGTGCTATGGTGATGAAAGCAGCCGCCCAAAGATCAGATTTATTTGCCACTGCCTGTAGCTATGATGGAACAATCCTCTATGCATTAAACAAGGGGCGACGCATACGTGGAACAGATCGTATTCTGGAGCATCCCATGCTTGGACCGGCATATGGCTTTCCTCGAGATCTTGATTTTATTGCAGATAACAGTCCGGCCACGCTTATTCTGCGGGGTGATACCACCATGCTGCAGCAGGTAACATGGCTGGTTGGCTATGGGCCGCGTCAGAGTGAGCCGTGGCAAGCCAACTTTTATCGTGGTGAACATTTACTCCGTTGTCTGCGTGCTCACGGTATCGAGAACGCCCTGCCACACCGTGAGTTCCCCAATGGTGATCACACATGGCGATCTGCGGATGCTTTCATGAAACTCGCTCTACCGATTCTGGATCGAGTTTTTCGTAAAAGTTAACTGCCCCTTCTGCCTTTATCCTCAGAAGTAGCATTCCTTATCGACATAATCAGCTCAATAAAGACTCTCTATCCGCTAAAATAATAATCTTTCCGTGTTTGTTTACTAAAAAATAGAAAACGGTATACTTTCTCGTCCGGCAATGATACATGACACAGCGGCAGCCATACTGACACGTTGTTGACAATATCTGATGTTGCAGCAGCCATCAAGAAGCAGTATTCTCACCCCTCAGTTCAAACGAAAAGGTGGGTATTTTTTGAGCATTATACGGTAGACTGCCTATATATGTAATATTATAGTAAAAACGATTGACTTTATAGGTTACAATAGATAAAAATAAAGCTTTGTTTATTGAAAAAACAGATTTGATTATTGAACAAAATGACGTCGCTCTATGGAAAGATTTGAAGTTAAGCTGGAATGCTATTGGTATTTCTATATACGTTCGCTACCCAACAACGCATTGTACGAGAGGAGGTGCATTGAGGAGTTTAGCTTTCGTACTTTGTTTCTGAATCATGATTGATAGAATACAGGAGGATATCTATGAAACGTTGGTCAATTAGCACATTGATTATCACCATCATGCTCCTGACCGTTATAGGAGGAATACTTCAGCCGCGTGTCCATGCTGCTTCCAATGTTACAATCTATAATGATGCGCTTGCGAGTGGATGGTCTAACTGGTCGTGGGGGACATTAGCGGATTTCAAGCATACCGGAACTGTCCATGGCGGAAGTACGTCAATCGCTGTTACCTATAATAATGGATGGTCTGGGCTTTCGTTAGCTACCAGCAGTCCCATCAGCACAAGTGGCTATCAAAGCCTGACATTCTGGGCGCATGGTGGTGCCTCGGGTACCCGTGCGCTCCAGATCTTTACCCAATCCAGCAATAGCGGTGGTGATAGTGCGGTGGTTCCGGTAGCTGTGCCAAGCGGTCAATGGCAACAAGTTTCCGTATCTATAAGTGCACTGGGTAACCCCGCAACAATTGCTCGTGTCAACATTCAAGACCGCTCGGGAAACGCACAGCCAACCTTCTATCTCGATGATATGCGTTTGCGAGCAAGTGGTAGTAGCAACCCCACCCCTCACCCGACCGATCCACCTACACCAACATCACCCCCATCAAGTGGCAACTATAACTATGGAGAAGCGCTGCAAAAATCCATCCTGTTCTTCGAAGCAAATCGTTCCGGTCGCCTTCCTGCCGATCAACGCTTTGAGTGGCGTGGCAATTCTGCTTTGAATGATGGATCAGATGTGAGACGTGATCTGACGGGTGGCTACTATGATGCCGGTGACCATGTGAAATTTGGTCAGCCGATGGCCACATCGATTGCGATGATGAGTTGGAGTGTGGTCGAATATCGGGATGCCTATCAGCAGGCTGGTCAGCTTGATGAAGCACTCGAAGCCATTAAGTGGGGCACCGACTACTTTCTCAAAGCCCACATTACCGATGGGAATGGAACCAAAGAATTTTATGTTCAGGTTGGGAATGGTGATGCAGATCATGCCTACTGGGGGCCACCGGAAGAGATGACAATGTCGCGCCCTGCTTACAAGATTACCCGAGATAAGCCTGGGTCAGATGTAGCAGCCGATACAGCCGCAGCACTGGCAGCATCTTCCATTGCTTTCCGCTCATCAGATCCCGCATATGCCGATACCTTGGTCAATAATGCCAGACAGTTATACGCTTTTGCCGATCAGTATCGCGCCAAGTACTCCGATTCGGTCCCGGAGGCATGCCCATTCTACTGCTCGTGGGGCGGTTACAACGACGAATTGGTATGGGGCTCGATCTGGCTCTACAAAGCCACTGGCGATAGTAGCTATCTCACCAAAGCGGAAAACTATTATCTCAACTGGTTTGGTGGTTTGGGCGATTGGAGCGTGGCGGCTGATGAGAAGTCATACGGTGCAGCATTGCTCCTCGCACAAGAGTCCAGCAACACCCGTTTCAAGAATGATGTCGAAAGTTGGTTGAACACCTGGATCAATGGTACCGGAGCAGTGCAATACTCACCGGGTGGTCTGGCCTGGCGTACGGAGTGGGGCTCTCTTGTCCTTAGTTCCGCAACGGCGTTTCTCGCAGGGGTCTACAATGATACGGTCAGAGCTGATAGCCGTTATGTAGACTTTGCGACCAGTCAAGTGGACTATATCTTGGGAGATAATCCACGGAACTCTAGCTACATGGTGGGTTTTGGCAATAACTATCCGCTACGCGTACACCATCGCGCAGCACATGGTGGCAGTGACATGGGCAGTAGTGAGCCAAACAACAACATTCTCTATGGGGCACTTGTTGCTGGGCCAAAGTCAACTGATGATTTTGACTATTCGGATAGTCGAACCGATTGGGTTTCTAATGAGGTAGGCACTGGGTATAATGCGCCACTTATGGGTGCATTGGTATTTATGTATGATCGTTATGGTGGACAACCGCTCTCAGATGCGGAGCTTAGTGCGTTGCCCGGTGTGCGTTAATACCTATCTGATGGAAGTCTTCCAGCAAGAAGCTTAGTCTTTTGTTGCTAAGGATGGTACATGTGGCTGAGATAGCCGGTCGTATGTACCATCAAATTGTCTACATCATAGTACTGTGCTTCAGATAATAATTTCACACACAACTACACGTGCCACGGTCTATGCCATTTTTACTTCCTCTTGATATGTCCACTATTTTTGTACGATATGTATAGAAAGCCTTACACACCAACTGCTCTAAACGCTGTCAGTCGGCGATCAAGCTGACCATAGAGCGCACATATGTCTATAGACTCTTGCAACCTGAATTATTATGATAGCACAAGAGCAGATGTGTTCACAATCAGCGATCACAGTTACCACATGGTCTTAGCGATGACAGCTAGATCACTACTCCCAGATGGTGTGTTTATGTAACTGATGAAAGGATGAATTTCTATGCTCCCACGTAGCAGCACGTTTCAAAAACTTACATTGATTGTTTTGATGATAACGATTGTAGCAGGAGGTCTCAGCTTTAGTATAGCCCACAACACGGCGGCTGCTGAAACTGATCTGTCAAATGATTATACATGGAAGCCACTCAAAACTGGTGCCGGTGGCTGGGTAACTGGTATCAACATCCACAAGGATGGCCAGGTCGTTTATGCTCGTACCGATGTTGGTGGAGCCTATCGCTGGAATGAAGAGACTAGCTTGTGGAAACAGATCGTCACCGCTCAGTCGATGCCGGATGAAGCCATCTATGAGTATGGCGGGGTAATGAGTCTGGTTGCCGCACCCAGTGATCAGAACCGTGCCTATATGGCTTTCCGTGACTCGATCTATCGCAGTGATGATCAGGGTGAAACGTGGACCAAGACAGGTCTGATTGAATTACGTGATATTTCCAATGGACCAGGAAGGCAGCAAGGTGAACGTCTTGCGGTGGACCCTGCCGATGCGAATATCGTCTACTTTGGTTCAGCCTCACAGGGGCTGTTTAAGACCGAAGACGGTGGTGATAATTGGACCAATGTTCCCTCAGCCCAGATACCATCAAGTGGTGAGGAAGAATATGGTGTGGGCAATGTCATGTTTGATGCGAATAGCAAAGTAACACAGGGGACAAAGACTTCAGTTATCTACGCGACGGTACATGAGAAAGGTGTGTATCAGAGCACTGATGCCGGGCAAAGCTGGCAGAAAATTTCGGGTGGTTCCGGCCCTGTCGACAGTGGTACATTTCAGCATATTGACATTGCCTCAAATGGAACGCTCTATGTAGCGATGCGTAGTCCTGGACAGCTCTGGAAGTTCGATGGCAACACCTGGACAGATATCTCACCATCTGGTGCCTCGTTTAGCACGGTTGTCGTTGCCCCAGATGACCCACAGAAGTTGCTCGCATTCCGCGATGGCGGCGATGCATGGCGATCACTTGATGGTGGTGCAAACTGGACTTCGCTGACAAAATCACGTACAGCAAACGATATTCCCTGGCTGGAATGGGCTGATCTCAGTTGGATGTCGGTTGGGAATATTGTGTTTGATCCAAAGGTGCCAGATCGCCTATGGTTTGCAGAGGGGATGGGTGTATGGCGCACAACCGATATCAACGATGATGATATCAACTGGGTTTCCATTGGGGAAGGGATCGAAGAGTTGGTGAGCAATGATATCGTGGTTCCACCAGAGGGCAATCCTGTAACAGCTCATTGGGATCGCCCTATCTTCTACCATGCCGATCCCGATCAATTCCCTACGGAACATGGAGTGAGTCCACGCTTTAACTCATCGTGGGATCTGGATTATTCGGCTGAGAACCCATCGTTCCTGGTTGGCATCGTCTCCGACCATCGTTTCTGCTGCGAAAGTGATGGGCAGGCGTATCAAGGGGTATTCTCAACCGATGGTGGTCAGACGTGGGCTCTGTTTGAGGCATTCAAGAATAACACACAACCTGATGATTTGAAGTTTGGCAATATCGCTGTAGCTGCCAACGACACCGACAACATTGTGTGGCTCCCCAGTCGCAACAAGGCGCTCCATTACTCCAAAGATCGTGGTAAGACATGGACGCCTGTTATTCTTCCTGATACTGAAGACATGAAAAACGATCAGGGTGAGTACGATGGGGGTTCGCACTTCCAATACTACCTCAATCGCAAGGTGCTTGTGGCAGATCCGGTACGCGATAATACATTTTATCTCTACCATAATAGCAATGGGATGTATCGTAGCACTGATGGTGGCGAAAACTGGGAGAATCTTGCCAGCATTGATCTCCCAACTGGATGGGCTGTTGGTTGGTTTAACGCAACGTTGAAGGCGACACCAGGAAAAGAAGGGCATCTCTACTGGACGCCGGGCACTCTCGATGGGCAAAGTTTCCCGATGTATCGCAGCACGGATGGTGGTGCTACCTGGAGCGCACTGGATCAAACAGCCGATGTTGCCACATTTGGCTTTGGGAAAGCTGCCACGGCAGATGGTTATCCAGCAATTTACATGCAAGGCCGTGTCAATGATGAGCCAGGGGTCTGGCGTTCGGTTGATGAAGGTGCCACCTGGGACAAGATTGTCACCTATCCACTTGGTATCTATGATGAGATCAAGGCCATCGATGGTGATAAAGAAGAGTTTGGTAAGGTCTATATGGGTTTTGGTGGTGTTGGTTTTGTGTATGGCCAGTTATCAGATAGCCAGCAACCGCAAGAACCTACACCCACGGAACAGGTCTATCTGCCCATGATCCAATCGCTGACACTTATCAATGCCGATACTGATCAGCCGATTGCAGAGTACGATCCCATCCCTGCTAAGGCAACCCTTGATCTCAGTGACCTGCCAACCAGCAACCTGAGTATCCGTGCCAACGCTGAAACAGCCACGGTTGGGAGTATGCAGTTTGCACTCAATGGTGAGGTAATACAGACGGAAAATCATGTTCCATATGTGATTGCAGGGGATGCGAATGGTGGTACCGATTATCGCTCATGGACGCCGCCCGCAGGGGAGCATACCTTAACTGTTGCTCCATACACACAACCGAACGGACAAGGTGAGATTGGCGAGTCGATTACCGTCAATCTGACAGTAACTGAGTAGGTGTATTGCTGACATCTCTGATGTTTAGGTCTAGACAACTGCTGATTTCATCTAAGGTTGTGGAATCAGCAGCCAGCCTCGCAGTATCAATAGTAATCATATCAGTATTCTACCCTAAAAAGTCATGTACCATAGTCTTTAGATCTAACTCATCTAGATTTTAGTAACAATATTGTTATTTTTGTTGACTTTTATATACATTTATAGTAAAATTTAGTATAACTACACGTGTGTTTGTGTAAGGTTATTTGGTAAGCACATGCGTGTTTGCTGTATTCTGTCTCGATAGCTTCGGAGGGATTCTATGCATAAACATCATCTGAGTATGCGAAAGGTATTCAATCACAATCACGTTCTTGTGGTATGGGTGCTGTTCTGTCTGGCATTGGTGTTACCAGTACACAACACGCTTCATGCACGGGACGTACACCAGGATGTTGTGGATGACACTTCAATCAGTGTGAAGAATACCGATTATCCTGTGTCAGCGGACGCATACTTTGTTGCTCCAAACGGTGATGATACTAATCCTGGTACCAAGGAGGCTCCCTGGGCGACCCCGAAAAAAGCAGTGTCTGCTGCTCCGGCGGGGGCAACGATTGTGTTGCGTGAGGGCACATATCGTGGAGGGGTCGCGGTCTTGAAGCCCTTAACGCTACAACCCTATCCAAACGAAGAAGTATGGATTAAGGGTAGCCGGGTGGTCACTACATGGAGCAAGGAAGGCAACATCTGGCGCAGCCCGTGGACCGACTCAGAAGATTCCATCAGCAGTTGGACGAACTTTGGTTGTCCGGAGCAGAATCCCAGGTGTTATCTTTCTGAAAACTATCCCATGGCCGATTTTCCTGACATGGTATTTGTGGGCGGACAGGCGCTTGTGCAGGTAGGTAGTAAGGATGCGGTACAGGAAGGGACATTTTTTGTCGATGCGGAAGTGGAAGAACTTTATATCGGAACTGATCCGACCAACAAAGAGGTGGAAGCAACGGCAGATCATATTGGTATCTATGCGGATGAACGTGGTTCTGGATCAACGATTCGTGGTCTGGGCATGGCCCATTTTACCCGTACAGGTATGCTGTTGTCCCATGCAACAGATGTTATGGTTGAAAATAACACATCAGTTTGGAATGCGGTTACCGGTATAGATATCTGTTGTACACATACTATTGCAGTTAAGGGGAATGTGAGTCTCTACAACGGGATGCATGGTATGGGTGTCGGTGCTGCAAAGGACATTGTTATAACAGATAATTGGTTTGCCCATAATAATGTGGAACACTTTAATCGCTTCTGGAATGCCGCAGGGTTTAAACTGGTAGATGCAGACAATGCGGTTGTCCGTGCGAATACAGTCGAGGATAATGATGCTAATGGGATTTGGCTGGATGTCGACTCTACTGGTGGTGTTATAACAGAAAATGTTACACAGCGTAACAACGGTGGTGGAATCTACTATGAACTGACCGACGGTGGGGTGATTATTGCGGGAAACACGGCGGTAGAAAATGAAGTAGGGATAGAGGTGCGGAATGCAACGCAGGCCCAAATCTACAATAATACACTAGTCGATAATGGACGCCCGCTGAATGTTATTACAGATGATCGGTCTCCTAAAGTGGTGGATACCATTATCAAGAATAACCTGTTTTCCAATGCAACGAACTATACCGGTGAACGCGATGACTGGGAGCCATTCGTGTTTTTTCATTGGGGTGATTGTAGTTCAGCCACATCAATGGTTGCGGAACTTGACCATAACGCCTATTATCGCACAGATGCGGCAATTCCCAAAAATCTGATCCATTGGTCAAATACGAATACGGATTATTGCCGTGAGCGCTATACTACCCTGACAGCGTTTCAGGAAGCCTATCCCTTTGAAGCCAATGGTCTATCGATTGATGGACAGGCCGAGAATCCCTTCTTTGTTGATGTGTCCAACGGCGACTATCGGCTGAAGCCGGAGAGTGTTGCGCTTGGTCGTGGTGAAGCATTACCTCAAGTAGTGGCTGATGCGTTGGGATGGCCTACAGAGGTGCCGGTTGATCTTGGTGCCATTCAGTCCGAAGCGACCCCACCAAGTGATGACCCAATACCAGCAGGGACCTATCGGGTTATAGCTCGCCATAGTGACAAGGTGCTGGACGTGAGTGAGGTGAGTAAGGCAGATGAGGCGTTGCTCCACCAGTGGTCTTATAGAGGTAAGGCAAACCAGCATTGGCGTGTTGAGCCACTGGATGATGGTACTTATCGATTTATGGCTGAGCACAGCGGTAAAACCATGGATGCCAGAAAAGCCAGGACAAGTAATGGTACGCCGATTCAACAATATATCTGGAATGGTACATGTGCCCAACGATGGCATATCGAACCTGTGAGCAGCAATCTCTATACGATTCGCTCGGCATGTAGCGACCAAGTGGTGGAGGTAGAGCAAAGTAGTGTAGAAGACGGGGCCTTGATACAGTTGTGGGAAAGAACCGACGAGGATAACCAATACTGGCAGTTTGCCCCTGTGCGGTAATGTAGACGAGGTATTGCGTCGCTCAACGTGATCGCAATACCTCATCTTGATATGTCACACAATGTGTTGAATACGTGATAGTAATATTATGGCACGTATGCCATCACACTTCCTGTTTCTTAAAAGTTTATATATTTTAATAGCCTTTTATATAGAGGCAAATTTGGTCTTTCTATTACCTGCCAGGCTGACCAAAAGATGAGCATATACGAGTAGTTTCCTGCATATTTGATTGCTACAATGACCATGATGAAAATTACGGTTATCACATAGTGGTAGCTATATATGGAAGGAAAAACTATGTATCGTTCACGTATGGTATCACTTTATGCACTGTTGGTGCTTACGCTAACCTTTGTAGCTGGCAACGGAGGAATGTTTCGTAATTTGGTTGTGCAGACGACTGCTGCTCAATCAATCACAGCGGTGGAGTGGCATGTTGCTCCCAATGGCTCAGACGATAATGATGGTAGTGCGGCTGCTCCATTCGCGAGTCCGCAGAAAGCATTTGATGCTGTCCAGCCAGGCGAAACGGTTGTTATTAATGCCGGTACGTATAATGTTGATAAAGCGCTGGAATTGCATAACAAGCAGGGAACTGCCGCCCAACCGATTCTTGTGCGGGGTGCAGGAATGCCGGTACTAAAAGTCACCAACCAAGATGATATTGCTGTGTGGCGTGGCTTAATCGACATTGTTGACTCATCATATCTCACTGTGCAGGGTGTGCGCCTAGAAAACTCGGGATGGTTTGGTTTTAAGGTCGAGGGTGGTAACAACATTACTCTTGAGGCAAACGAAACCTTTATTTCGCTTGCCTCCGCGATTTATACCTCAGAGACGACCGATGTACGGATCGTTCGTAATGATGTGTCACGTTTCTGTGACATTGGTGAATACGTACGAACTTCTACCTGTCAGGAAGGTATTTCAGTTGTCAAGACCGATGGCTTTGAAGTCGGCTGGAACAAAGTCCATAGTTCACCACAGGGTAAGAATCTCAAACCTGGTGGTGGTGAGGGCATTGATATCAAAGAAGGAAGTAAAAATGGGATGGTTCACCACAATGAAGTATACGACCTTCCTCAGATTGGTATCTATGTGGATGCGTGGGATCGCCTGACCGAAAATATTGATGTGTATGCCAATCGTATCTATCGAACCGCTTCAGGGATGGTCGTTGGTGCCGAGAATGGTGGTACGGTACGCAATGTCAGTGTCTACAACAACGTAATCTATGATAATGGGTACCACGGTATTATCATTTCCAAAGTCAGTAAAGATGGCCCACGTGAGAATATTCACATCTACAACAACACGGTTGTCAACAATGGTTACACCGAAAACAAGCCACCCTGGTGTACATTGTGGGGTTGTAATAATTGGGGATATGGCCTACGTTTGGAGACCACAGCAGCTAGTAATGTAAGTATCCACGATAACATTTTCACTGATAATGTATCTGCTCCGGTCTTTGTTGAATATGGTGCTGAGTCAAAAGTCAGCATCAACACCAATCTGATGTACCCAGAGGGAGCCGAGGATCGGGCGCTAAAAGGGAATAATCCAATTATTGAAGAGTCGAACTTTGTTGATGCAGTAGCCAGGAACTATCGTTTAGGTGTGGGGAGCCCGGCAATTGGTGTTGGTATTGGCGGTGAGTCACTTAATGTCGATATTGATGGCAACCCACGCGACCCCAACGCGCTTGATCTGGGAGCCTATGCCTTCCAACGAACCGCCTCCCCAAATCCCACTCCAACCCCGACGCCACCAGTTTATTTGCCGATGATCGAGTCACTCACACTGATCAATGCGGACACCAATCAACCAATTGCTGAGTATGATCCTATTCCTGCGGAAGTCACGCTTGATTTGAGTACATTACCAGCGTTGAGTGTTCGTGCCAATGCAGGAAAAACTCCCATTGGGAGTGTCCAATTCGTGCTCAATGGTGAGGTGACGCATACCGAGAATTACGCTCCTTACGCAATTGCTGGTGACAATGCCGAAGGGTTTATTGCTTGGACGCCGCCAGTGGGTGAACACACCTTGACCGTTATTCCTTACACACAACTTAACGGACAAGGTGATGCAGGCGAGACCATTACGATCAATCTGACCGTCACTGAGTAAATCCCGTATTACTGTTCTCGTTTGATATCCTCGACTGGATGTGTCCATGCATGTTCAGTCGAGGGATTGCTCACACATCATTTTTGAATAAACAACTACACGAATTGGCATATATGCCAATTTTACTTCCTGTTTACATATAGGTTTTATCGGTAGGGCGTTGTTCATATGCTACAAAAGGCATTCTCATCTATTGTACTGCTGCCATTCTGGACTGATGATAATGTGAGCATTTGCCCATAGGCAACCGTGCACTATATTGCTAAGATAAGCGACGGTATACATCTTAGTATCACAATACTTGACTGCATACCTGAGGCTTTTGGAAGGATACTATCTATGTTTTCTTATGCGACCCATCGTTCTTGGATGACCTGCATGCTTTGGAGCAGTATTTTGCTATTGATTACGACTATGGTAATCAATACCGTGCCTACACAGGGTGCACCACCTACTGCAAATACGAACGTTCCTAAACCCAAGAAGATTATCGAATGGGGATGGGATCAGCCAACCCCTGAGTATGTTCGTGACAACATTCGTACGATGGAAGAGCAACCATTCAATGGCATTGTCCTACGTCCCGGTGATCGCTTCATTTTAGGCTTTGATAATACATTATGGACTGAAGAAGATCTGCAGATCGATGCACTATCGGAGATTGAGTGGGAGAGCTTTACCGATAACTTTATTAGTCTCAGTATGATTAGCAAAAACAATGATCCTGATTGGTATGACGACAGCTTGTGGGAGACAATTGATGCTAACATACGTCTTATGTCACAAGCTATTGCTGCTTGCCGATGTGAGGGGCTTGTCTTTGATCCAGAATTTTATTTTCGAAACGAAACCTATAGTCCCTGGATTTATGAACAGTCACTGTACCCCGGTCAATCATTTGAGAATGTTGAGCAGAAAGTGCGTCAACGTGGTTCGCAATTTATGACATCCCTTCAGAGTGAAGTCGACCATTTGACCATTATCTCCGTCTGGATGACTGGTATTGTGCGGGCCCAGGCCGAAGCGGATAACGGAGATCGTTCCACTGGTGAATATGCTTTATTGCCAGCATTCGTCAACGGTATGTTAGATGTAGCCCATCCAGAAAGCGTGATTGTAGATGGAAATGAAGGTACCTATTATCACGATGCAACTACCAAGTTTTATCAAGGGTACGAATATCTTTATGACGCATTCGATTATCTTGCACCAGAACATCAGGACAAAGTTGGTACTCAATTACAGATTGCTGCTGCACTCTATGCCGATCTAGTACTAGATGGTGTGTTAGATGATCGCACCATACCAGATAGTTTGCGTCAAGACTGGTGGAAACACAATACCTATCATGGGTTAGCAGTGAGCGACGAGTATTTGTGGGTCTATAGCGAAGGAATGGATCTTTGGCCTGGTGACGAATACCCTGGTACAAACTACTCCGAAGAAGATTTCACAGATGCACCTCCATTTGAGGGGATGCTGGATGGATTGCGTAACGGATATGACCTGTATCAGGCAGGTGAATCATTGGGCTACGATATGTATAAACAGGATTATGGCGATCCTGATGAAATTCCAACTATCATTACCAGTCCAGATGCAACGATTACCAGCCCGCAGAATGGTACTCAGGTAGATAGCGGGGAAACTGTCAATGTCACTGTTACAACCACTAGTGACAACATAAACGAAGTCCAACTGCTCCTTAATTCGCGTGAAGTTGCGACGAGTACAGACGCTCCGTTTGAGTTTGCACTGGCTGATTTGGCAGATGGTAACTATGTCCTGATTGCTCGTGTATTTGATGACGAAAGCCGCCATGGAACTTCGGCCTCGGTCAACCTTGTGGTTGGCTCAGACGCTGCTTCACAACCCGTGTATCTTCCGCTTATTCAAAATGTGGCACTGGTTGATGCAGCCACCGGTCAGTCCATTCCTGGATTTACTTCATTGGATGGGTCGGTTGACCTGAGTTTGCGTGATCTTCCCGAGCAACTCAGTCTGCAAGCCACTACTGATACACGACATAGTGGTAGTGTGCAGTTTGTTCAGAATGGTCAGATTATTCAAACTGAGAACCACCAACCATATTGTACAAAGGTAGATCGTCCAGTCAACGATGGACGTTCCTGCAATGCAGTACAGTGGCTGACTACACCCGGTGAGTACGAAGTGACCATTACTCCCTTCACCAAAAAGGATGCACAGGGCAAGGAAGGCGAACCTTATACTCTTTCGCTCAATGTGACTTCCTAATGTTTATCTACGTCGCTAGGAAGTGCTTTCTGTCGGCGCGATCTTTTACATCTTGAGGAGACTCATCTTATGAAATTACGTTTATTCCATCTCTTCCTCATTATGACCATTGGCAGCGTGCTTGTGGTCAGTGTGACCGCAAGTAATGCCCACAATACCAATACGCATATATCAACAGCAGAACAAACGGATATACAAGGGAATGATGCTCCAATGCTCCCTGATGGGTTCATGCCAAGTATCAAAGACTATGGTGCCAAGGGTGATGGTGTGACCGATGACACTGCTGCCATTCAAGCCGCACTCGATGATGGGCGGGTTGATGAACATGGCAAGATGCTCCACCCATCGCCGGATGACTACAATGGCCGTACCAAAGCGCTGTATTTCCCGCCAGGCACCTATCTGGTCTCCGATAAAGTGGGTTGGGTTGGTTGCTGTTTGACGATCCACGGTGCAGGGAGTAGTAAAACGACGATCAAGCTGGTCGATGGTGCTACGGGTTTTGATGATCCTGAGAATCCCAGACCAGTCATCCAGACCGAAAAAACCAATGAAGCCTTTCGCAATAATGTCTGGCACCTTACTGTAGATACTGGGAAAAACAACCCTGGTGCTGTTGGGGTTGATTACATTGCCAGTAACCATGGTTCCATGCGCGATGTGGTGATTCGTTCTGGTGATGGCCAGGGTGCTCGTGGCATCGATCTGACCCGCAAATGGCCTGGCCCACTCATGATTAAGGATGTTACAGTTGAGGGCTTTGATATTGGCATTGATATCAATCATGGCGAATATGGTTTGACACTGGAAAATATTACGCTGAAAAATCAACAGCAGGCTGGATTGCAATGTGCGACCAACACCATTTCGCTCCGCAAGCTCACCAGCGTGAACAAAGTTCCGGCGATACGTACCCGTAACTACAACTATGATCCTGATGGCCCCGGCATCTGCACCATGGTGGTTCTCGATAGTGAGTTGACGGGCGGAGCTTCAGATGTCAGTGCAATCGAAAGCAGTGGCCTTCTGTATGCACGCAACATTACAACCAGTGGCTACCAATCGGCGATTGAGCAAAAGGGAACGATCATCGAAGGTCCCAATGTGTCTGAGTATAGCTCCAAGACAGAGATGCTGTTTGAGAACTCACCAGCGCGCTCGCTGAATCTGCCGATTGAAGAAACTCCAACCTTTGAAGACCCTAATGTGGAGAATTGGGCCGCAGTGGAGTGTACCGGATACTATCCAAGCTGTGGTGTAGCTCGTAATCTGCAAGAAGCACTTAATTCGGGTAAAGCTACGGTTTACTTCCCCTTTAATGTGCGCCAAGTGTATGATGAATTAACTATTACCGTGCCGCCGACTGTACGCCGCATTGTGGGGTATTCTAGCATCACCAATGGTGGCGGGAAGAATGGTGGTGGTATCAAGTTTGTGGTGGCAGACGACCACACTGAGCCATTGATCATTGAGCAGTTTGGCTATGGCGTTAAGATTGAGCACACTGGTAAACGGACGCTGGTATTGAAAGACAGCAAATTCCGCTATACCAGCGAGCCGGGTGCGGGCAACCTCTTCCTTGAAAATGTAGAAATCCATAACTTTACCATGTATGACTCGCAGAAGGTCTGGGCGCGTCAGTTCAATAACGAGCGCCGTGGTGATACCAAAATTACCAACAACGGTGGCCAACTCTGGGTTTTTGGTATCAAGACCGAGGGAACCGGGACGGTGCTTGATAACCGCGCTGGGGCACAAACCGAGATGCTGGGTGTTCATGTCTATCCGTCCAGTGAGTTTGATGCCGAAGAGAAGAAGGAACCGATTTTCCGTAGCACAAATGCGAGTTTCTCGGCCATTTATGCTGCTATCTCTCACTCTGACGCTGAAAGATATGATGTACAGGTAATAGAAACTCGTGGTGACGAGACCAGAACAATGACCACGAAAGACGCGCCAATGTATTATAGTCGTATGGGACTATATGTGGGACATAATGAGTCTGCCCCACCAAAACCTGAGCAGCCTCCCCAGGTCTATCTGCCGATGATCCAATCGGTGTCGCTGATCAATGCCGATACGGATGAGCCGATTGCCGGTTATGAAGCACTCTCCGGTGAGGTGACGCTGGATCTGGCCACACTCCCAACCACCAACCTCAGCCTGCGTGCCAATACGGAGCCAGCGCAGGTGGGCAGTGTCCAGTTTGCGCTTGATGGGCAAGTCATTCAGACCGAGAACCACAGCCCCTATGTGGCCGCTGGAGATACCAATGATGGCCAGGATGTCCTGCCAATGGTACTGCCGGAAGCGGGAATGCACACCGTGACCGTGATGCCCTATACCCAACCACAGGGTCAGGGCGAGGCTGGGCAGGCATCTACATTCAAGATGACTATTGACTACTGAATGGATGAACAGTTCCCCGGTTGAGCAATACGTTGTTCAGTCGGGGGATACGCTATATGGATTTGGGAAACTACACGTGATGGCACGTATGCCACGTTCGTTTCCGGTTCATAGCTATGCGGTGTGTGGCTCATTCGTGATAGACACGTGCTATCCTGTGCGGCTGGAAGGATACGCCGAATACGCGTTTTTTGTGACCATCATGCGCTATACATGCCTTGAATGATGGAGTATGGTAAATCAGGCGTGGAGACGTGGCGTGTTTGTACGTAGTCATAATCATACTTGAATTGCACTATCAGCCATTGCTATGAGTCGTTATCAGAGGAATTACCTCTGTGGTTTGGTTTTGTAACTCTTTGGACAGGAAGGAATCATACTATGCACTTTTATCGTACCGCTCCTACCAACGTACCGCAACGTAAGATAGTACGTTGGATGCTCCTCTTGAGTATTGGAACGTTGATCATCGCCACACTTTCCATGGGTGGACACCACACCACTCCTATTACGGCGACAGTCCAGGCGCAGGATGACGATGCACGCTTAATCTTTATGACAGGTCCAACCAATAGTGATATAGAAACGACGCGTACCCCCAATATTGTACAAAATATCGACTACATTGAGTCACTTCCCTTTGATGGGATGGTGGTAGATGTACCGGTCGGTTGGCAGGTGATGGAAGGTGAACCGCTCGATTATAACGACATTTATGATGAATGGTTAACACCGTTGGAAAACATTTTCCAGACATACACACATAACTTTTTGCGGGCGCAAATCATGAATCCTGGTGATGTGTTCGATGATGAACAATGGGAGATTACCGTCCAGAATTGGCGTCTGATGGCACGGGCCGCACGCGAAGCCGGATTTGTGGGTATCTTTCTTGATAATGAAGAGTACTACGAACCATGGTTTAATTACCCCGAGGATTATAACAATCCGCCATATAGTCTGGAAGCCTATCAGGCACAAACGCAATTACGGGGACGCCAGATTATGGAAGCGGTCGTGGACGAGTTTCCCGATATCGATATTATATTTCTCCATGGCCCTTATGTATCTGAGCCAGCGACTCCTGAATATGTCATTAGAAATCAGGTTGGTATTGTCTATGAGTTGAGTGGTCCCTTCTTTGTAGGGTTTGTGGAAGGGGCTGGAGATCAGGCAACGATTGTCGATGGGGGCGAGGTGTATCAATACCGCACCGAGGAAGATTTCCAGCGCTCATATGACTGGCGGAAGTATGGAATGGTCTCAGAGGAAACTGATAGTGCCTTTATTCCTGATCATGTGCGCGATCAATGGGAGGAGCGGGTGAGTATTTCGTATGGGTTGTACAATCAGACCTGGCCTACTCCTGAAGATGAGATGAACCCCGCGATTATGCAGGATACAGTGACACGTGCGCTTCAGCGAGCTGATGATTATGTATGGTTCTATGCGGAAGGCGATCCATGGTTTGTGCCGGGTGGTGTTTCTCAAGAATGGATCGATGCGGTGCGTACCGGTCGTGATAATGCCCGATCTGCGACTCCAGAGCCGACACCAACACCACCGCAAGTCTATCTGCCGATGATCCAATCGGTGTCGTTGATCAATGCCGATACGGATGAGCCGATTGCCGGTTATGAAGCACTCTCCGGTGAGGTGACGCTGGATCTGGCCACACTCCCAACCACCAACCTCAGCCTGCGTGCCAATACGGAGCCCGCACAGGTCGGGAGTGTGCAGTTTGCCATCGATGGCGCGGTCATCCAGACCGAGAACCACAGCCCCTATGTGGCTGCGGGAGATACTAATGGTGGCCAGGATATCCTGCCGATGTTGCTCCCAGCAGCGGGAACACACACCGTGACCGTGACGCCCTATACCCAGCCACGGGGCCAGGGGGAGGCTGGTTCGCCGCTCACCTTTGAGCTTGAGATATCAAGTTAATCTGGCACACGTAGATGTACACCATACGGTTGTGGCGGTTTATAACCGCCACTTATCTTTGCCTTGCTATAGCCCCATAAAACACACAAATTTGCAAAAAAAGTAAATATCGGGTATATATTGAGGCATCAACGTTCGTGTGAAGGAGGGTACTGATGTCTCGTTTCCACATACTTATTGCTTGCTTTATTTTATTCTTTGCCACCATTCCAACACTCGCTCAGGCTCAACCAACACTTCAAGTCGTACCGGAGACCACCACACCGGCAGTTGGTGAACTCGTTACGTTCGAGATTACCGTGAGTGGTGTCGATGAATTGACGGCAATCTGGTGCATTTTTGATCAGACCCAACCAGAGGCATCATCATTTTATGGTCCAGTCCTTTCGGATGAATTTGGCACTGATTATGCTTACACCTCGCCAGGGCCAAAAACAGCGACATGTGAACTTCGCGATAATTTCGGTGCAGTTCTGGCTGACCCGGTGGTCATGCAGTTGAATGTGGGAGATGGTCCACAGGTCTTTCTTCCCCTGATCATTCAATAGGTCACCTGATGCCAAAATATATTATAGGAGTGCCATAAAATGACCCTGCACGGAACAAAAGTCCAGGCAGGGTCGTGCCACATAGCAGAATTTTGTAACCTATGCCATAGCACGGGTTTTTAGGCCCGTGCGCGACATATTCGTCTTATGTCAGATACAGGTCGTATGAATTGAGTGCCTTGAGATAGTTTGCACGTTCAAAGGCGGCTGGTTCAGCAACAGCCTTCTGACTCATGCTCCCCTGCATTTGCTCAATTGACTCGTATTCAAACTCTTCCATCCATGCTTCGAGATCTTTCAGGATCTCGGTCAGGCGTCCGGTGCCATTCGCCAGGAGCGTTGATGTCATCATGGCGACTTTGGCACCGACCATCATGGATTTGAGGACATCAGCGGCGCTGTGCACACCACTGGTTAGCGCAAAATCGGCTTTGATGCGCCCGTATAATATGGCGATCCAGCGCAGTGGTAGCCGCAGCTCTTGCGATGAGCTGAGTTGCAAGTTGGGCACAACCTCAAGATTTTCGAGATCAATATCTGGTTGATAGAAGCGGTTGAAGAGCACCAGTCCGTTGGCGCCTGCATCTACAAATCGGCGGGTCATGTATGGCAATGCGGTAAAGAAAGGACTTAGTTTGACGGCAATAGGAATCTTTACCTGCATACGTACTTCTTTTACCAGCGAGACATAGACATCTTCCACTTCAGCACTGCTCAGATCGATATCGGTTGGTAGGTAGTAGATGTTTAACTCCAACGCATCTGCGCCTGCTTCCTCAATCCCTTTTGCGTATTCAATCCACCCTCCCGGCGAGACACCGTTCAGGCTGCCAATAATGGGGATGTTGACCGCTTTTTTTACACGATGAACATGTTCCAGATACGTATCTGGTTCAAGGTTATAGTCGTCAAGTTCGGGGAAATAGCTCAAAGCCTCAGCGTATGTTTCTGTTCCACGATTGAGGTAATGATCGAGTTCATTACTTTCGTGGGTGATCTGCTCCTCGAAGAGCGAATACATCACGACGGCTGCAGCACCCGACTCTTCGAGACGCTTCACCAGGTCTAGTTTTTTCGACATTGGCGAAGCTGAGGCAACCAGCGGATTTTTTAGTGAAAGCCCTAAATAGGTAGTTGTCAAATCAGGCATTAGTACCCTCCTCGTACATACCATCACCAATTGATGGTAGAGGACCATAAGTCTCATAAATATATATCATGACGGTCATATTTGATCTGTCCCCTTCTCCTCACTTTCCTGTCCATCCCGCCTGCTACTCACTACTCAGGCTTATCGTCGCTGGAAGTGGTGGCTAGTTGTTGATAGTATTTCCAGCGGTTGTTGACATCGTCCTGGGCAAGCCCCATCAATGATTCAGCGCGGGGACCGTCACTTTGTTGAAGCATGCGGTAGCGCGTTTCGTTGTAAGCATACTGCTCAAACGGAATACTGGGAGCCTTCGAGTCAATCGTTAATGGATTTTTGCCCTGTGCGAGCAGGTCCGGGTTGTAGCGATACAAGGTCCATAAGCCTGATTGAACAGCTAGCTTTTGTTGTTCCAGACCTTTACGCATATCAATACCGTGGGCAATACAATGGCTGTAGGCGATGATAAGTGATGGTCCATCATAGGCTTCTGCTTCCATAATCGCCGTCAAGGTTTGCTGATCGCTGCTGCCCATGGCAATCCGTGCTACGTAGATGTGCCCATATGACATGGCTAACAAACCAAGATCCTTTTTGCCAGTCCCTTTGCCTTTGGCGGCGAATTTGGCCACCGCAGCCCGCGGTGTGGATTTGGAGGCTTGCCCACCAGTGTTTGAGTATACCTCGGTATCGAGCACCAGGACGTTGACGTTCTGACCAGAGGCCAGCACGTGGTCCAGACCACCGTAGCCGATATCGTAAGCCCAGCCATCACCGCCGATGATCCAGACACTCTTCACAACCAAAGCATCAGCGACACTCAACAGATCGAGCGCACGGGTTGCTACGTCGGGGAATTTGGTGTCGTCAAGGGTATGGAGACGTTCCTTCAACAGGGCTACGCGTTTGCGTTGGGCAGCGATCCCGGCCTCAGTGGATTGGTCTGCACTGAGCAGGTCTTGTATCAAATCCTCACCGATAACACTGGCAAACAAGGGCAACAACTCACGAGCGTATTCGTTCTGTTTATCGATGGTCAGGCGCATTCCTAAGCCAAACTCGGCATTATCCTCAAAGAGCGAATTCGACCAGGCTGGACCACGTCCATCTGCGTTGACGGTGTAGGGTGTGGTTGGCAGGTTTCCGCCGTAAATGGAGGAACATCCGGTGGCGTTGGCAATAATGGTACGGTCGCCAAAGAGCTGTGTCACCAGTTTGATGTAGGGTGTTTCACCACAACCAGAACAAGCACCAGAGAACTCAAAGAGTGGGATCATCAGTTGCGAATTTTTGATGGTCTTCAGATTGAGATTGGTGCGATCAGCTTCGGGGATACTAAGGAAGTAATCCCAGTTGGCTGCTTCGGGTTCGCGCAGTGCTTCCTGTGGTGCCATATTGATGGCTTTGCGTCCTACCTGGCGTTTGTCTTTGACCGGACAGGCCTCTACACACAGATAACAACCTGTGCAATCTTCCGGCGCGACCTGAAGGGTATATTGCATATCTGGGAATTCTTTGAAGCGTGATTTCGCACTCTTAAAGGTTTCAGGTGCATTTTCCGTGACTGCTGGATCATAGACTTTCTGGCGAATAACTGCGTGTGGGCAGACAAAGACGCATTTGGCGCATTGGATACAAATATCTGGTTCCCAGACAGGTATCTCAAGTGCAATGTTGCGTTTCTCCCATTGAGTTGTGCCAGTGGGATAGGTGCCATCGACCGGCATGGCGCTCACAGGTAGATTATCGCCTTCGCCAGCAATGATGGTACCCAGGACATCGCGTACAAATGCGGGGGCTTGTGCGGACACAGGTGCGGGGCGTCCGCTGCCATTGACTGCTCCATTACCGTTGGTTGTGCCTGCAACAGCAAGGGTACGGTTGCCTACTTTGAGACCTTTGATATCAATCTGGTGGAGATTTTCCAGGGTTTTATCAACCGCTTCAAAGTTACGCTGCACCACCGTCTCACCACGTTTGCCATAGGTCTTTTTGATGCTTGATTTAATCTGTGCAATGGCCTGTTCACGTGGGAGGACGCCACTAATGGCGAAGAAGCAGGTCTGCATAATGGTGTTGATACGCATACCCATTTTTGCTGCCTGAGCCACCTGTGTCGCGTCAATGACATACAATTGGAGTTGTCGATCCAGGATGGTCTGTTGTATGTTACCGGGCAGATGTTCCCAGACTTCCTTTACACTATAGGGGCTGTTTAATAAAAAAACACTCCCTGGCATCGCATACTTGAGCACATCGTAGCGCTCCATCAAGTTAAATTGGTGACAGGCTACAAAGTTGGCCTGGCCGACGAGGTAGGGTGCGCGAATAGGATTGGGTCCAAAGCGCAGATGCGAGGTGGTGACCGAACCAGATTTCTTGGAGTCGTAGACAAAGTAGCCTTGAGCGTAGTTGTCAGTCTCCTCACCGATAATCTTGATGGCGTTTTTGTTAGCACCGACGGTCCCATCAGCACCTAATCCCCAGAAGACACAACGAACGGTGTTGTCTGCTTCGATACTGAACGTGGGGTCGTAGGTCAGGCTGAGGTGCGTCACATCATCGTTGATACCAACGGTGAAGTGGTTTTTCGGCTCCTCTTTGGTGAGTTCATCAAAGATACATTTCACCATGGCTGGTGTAAATTCTTTAGAGGAGAGGCCGTAGCGACCGCCGATGATACGTGGTGCTTTGGCAAAACGGGGTGTCTTGGTGTTCTGATTTTCGACAATAGCGGTGACGACATCAAGATAGAGCGGTTCGCCAGTGCTACCAGGCTCTTTGGTGCGGTCAAGGACAGCGATTGATTTGACTGTTGTGGGAAGTGCCGCCAGGAGATGTTTGCAGGAGAATGGTCGGTACAGATGTACATTCAGAACACCGACTTTTTCGCCTTGATCGGTCAAATACTTCGCAGTTTCCTCAGCTGTTTCTGCGCCTGACCCCATCAGGATGATGACACGCTCGGCGTCTGGCGCACCGGTGTAGTTAAACAGATGATATCTGCGCCCAACCACCTCAGCAAAACGATCCATGACTTTTTGTACAAGGTCAGGGCATGCCTGATAATAGGGATTGACTGTCTCACGGGCCTGGAAATAGACATCGGGATTCTGGGCCGTTCCCCGAATAACTGGATGATCTGGTGAGAGTGCACGTTGGCGATGGGTACGGACATGCTCGTCATCAATAAGGTCGTGAATGGATTGATCATCAATCAGCATAATTTTATTTACTTCGTGTGAGGTGCGGAACCCATCAAAGAAGTGAATAAATGGCACGCGTGATGGGAGTGTCGATGCATGTGCGATCAACGCCATATCATGGGCTTCCTGTATGGAACTGGATGCCAGCAACGCAAAGCCGGTGGCGCGGGTTGCCGTGACATCGGAGTGATCGCCAAAGATTGAGAGCCCTTGCGCTGCGAGCGAACGAGCCGCGACGTGGAAGACGGTCGGGGTCAGCTCACCAGCGATCTTGTACATATTGGGGATCATCAACAGCAGGCCTTGCGATGCGGTGAAGGTGGTTGTGAGGGCACCGGTTTGGATTGCACCGTGGATTGCTCCGGCAGCTCCACCCTCGGATTGCATCTCCATGACCAGTGGTGTTGTTCCCCACAGATTGGCGCGGCCTATAGCGGCCCACGCGTCAGCTTGTTCGCCCATCGGTGTGGAAGGGGTAATCGGATAAATCGCGACTACCTCGCTCAGTTTGTACGCAATATGTGCTACTGCATCATTGCCATCTATCGTAACTTGTGCCTGTTTCATCGGGCTTCCTCCAGGTACTGCTATACCAACTTTACTATGTTGCTGTTTCATTCGCGCTCGGGCATAATACAGAATGGCCTGCCTGTGACAGACAAGCCATCTGGCACCACTGGTATCGCCACCATGGTTGCGTATCATTGTAAGCCCAAGCGCGAATGCTTGTTGCAGAGTCGGTTACGTGGACTGAACAGCGCCGTTTCAGATCTCCACGTTTCATATCAAAACCTCAACATGACATACGAGTGTTATATTCAGTATAAAGAACCCACAGACATGGCGTGTAAAGAAAGCATAACCAGTGATAGTTGTTTATCGACAGACTACTGTAGAGGGAAGCAGAATGACATGCTACAGGCGCACCTGTATAACAAGAAGAGGATAGTCTACGATGTTGTGTAACGACCAGAGATTAAAAAAGACAGAGCTATAGCTCTGTCTGGAGGTGTCAAATGTGAGAAGATACATTAGACGAAACCTGTCCCACCTTTTTTCGTAATACGCTTGTCTAATGAGATCGCAAATGCTTGTAAACTCTGTGTATCCAGCTTCTCTAGTGAATCCAACTCATCCTCAGTCAAATCATACTCTTTGCAGGCTTCACGCGGATTATTGATCAATTCCTGGCGAAAATCCTCATCAGTAACGGCTCGTCCAATAATCTGTTCTACATTACTCTGTGCCATATGTTATGGACTCCTTTCCAAAAGGGGTGTGAGTCGACGTAACTCACCCATCGCTCCTACTTCTATAAACGAATCTCGCGCCATTTTTAGGTGACGATGACCATTAATTTGATCATCATTTGTGATTAATCCTTGACCAAAGGCAAAGTGGGTGCGTCCGAGTTCAAATCTATCGTTGGTTTCCTGACAAATTGTGATACTCATCTCAAAATCATCCTGAAATGGTTCCTGATGTAAAGATGCAATCGTGCCACGTAAACGGAGCGCAATACTTAATTCTTCCTTACTTTCCAATAAGGCTGCCATTGTTACTGATTGTTCGGCATACGTTCTGGCACGTACCATATCACCCTTACCAAGCATAGCTTCAGTCAACGCGTTGAATGATTCGACTTGGAGGACGTGGCTTTCCAGTTGCTGCGAAACCTCAAGTGCCTGTTGAGCAACTACGGCTGCTTGATCAAAATGTTGTAATGCATTGAGAACCAGCGCAATATGAACCAAATTGTTAGCTTCCTGAGCGCTACTTCCTAATGTTTGATTCAAGTGCAAAGACTTTTGGTGCATAGACAATGCGTTTTCGTATTCACCTGTCCGATGGAAAACAATGCCAAGCGTGTTTTGGATCTGTGCGGTTGTATGTTGCATTTTGAGTTCGTGTGATAATTGTAGTGCAAACTCACAGCGTATTCGAGCCTGGTCATATAAACCAAGACTGATCAATGCATATGCTGCATTGGTTGATGTGTGTATGAGCATATACCGCAAATTTATCTGCTGTGCCAATTGCTCTGCAACCCGGTAATGCTCTAACGCTTGTTGATACTCACTCTGAAGCTGCCACAGATAACCTACATTGTTATGCGATACAATAATGCCAGGCACATCATCGAGTGCCTCACGAAGAGTAAGGCTACGTTTAAAGTGGTAGCGCGCACGTGGATAATCGCCACGCATACCATGGATACCACCTAATTCTGAGTGTAAACGGGCCTCAATCAGTTGATCATCCTGAATTTGTGATCCTGTAGGGATAGTACGGAGACCTTCCTCACACACGCTAATCGCCAGGTCATAATCCCCTCGTCGTTTATGGATGAGCGCAATATCAGCATTGATCGAAGGAAGTGCCAGGGGCGACACACCAGGTGCACCTGAACGTGCTATGAGCATGGCCTGGTTGAGTGCTGCAAGCGCTTCGTCGTAATGCCCTTGCTTTTCAAGAATACTACCGCGCTTGCAGTGTGCCTGACGTGCAGTTTCCGGAGCAATATCAGCTATATTCAGGATGTGCTGGTGTTGCTCCAATGCTTCATCATAACGGCCAATCGTTGCTAAAACATCAGCATATGCATTGCATACATGCCACATGCGTGCATCGGTGAAGTCGTTGTTTAATGCTTTGAGCGACCATTCATAATATTGTAGTGCCTCTTCATTTGCAAACAGATCGCGGGCACGATGCCCCGCTTTGATCAGGTATTCAATCGCTTTATCCCGTTGGTCACTAAGACGGTAGTGATGAGCCAACAAGCCATAATACTCTTCTATGTCATTACAATAGCGCTGCTCCAGGTATGATCCGATCCGCCCATGGAGCTTGCGGCGCCGTGCATAGAGCATACTCTGGTAGGCTACTTCCTGAAATAGCGCATGCCGAAAGGTGTGGACACGTTCTGGTTCGAGACGTTCCAGTAAGGTTAATTTTTGTTCATCAAGATGAGTGAGTTGCCGCAGCAGAGTATCCTGATCGTGATTCTGGATCGATTGCAGTACACCAAAGGGAATGCGTTGGCCAATGACTGATGCAACGCGTAATACATTGCGACTTACTTCGTCGAGTTCATCGATACGGGAAAGCAGCAGGCCACTTAAGCTATCAGGGAGATTATCTAAATCCTGATGCTGATCAAGTATTGCCCGCAGGAGTTCAACTAGGAAGAGCGGGTTACCTCCCGCACGATCGACGATCTGTTGTTTCAACGTTTCAGAAATAGCCGTCTCGCCCAACAAATCCTGAGCTACCTGATGGCTCTCAGCGACCGAGAGTTCGCGTAATTCCAAGATATGGGCGTTGTCCTCAGGTGTGATGGTTGTAGTTGGACGATGCACACCTAAAAGAAAGATTGGTGTATGTCGAATAGTCTGTGACACCCGTTGCCACAGACTCAAAGAGATGGGATCGGCCCAGTGCAGATCCTCAAAAAGCACCAGTACTGGTCCTGACTCTGCGGCGTGTAGGAGCAATTGTTCGAGTAATTCAAACCGACGTGTCTGACGCATCTGCGGATCAAGGCTTCGTACCATCCAATTCTCAGCGACATTGAAGTAGGCCAGATCGCTAAATAGCGGGAGCCACTCCTCCATATTGGGACCAAGATCTGCCAGACGTTCAGCGATTTTACGAGCACGAACTGCCCCGTCATCACTTGGTACAATACCACAGAGCGCTTTGAGAAACTCACGCCAGGCTGCGTATGGAACACTGGCATTGTACGAGAGACACACCGCAGGGATGATGCGTACATTGTGCTCGGTGGCCGATTCAAGTAGTTTGGTGGTGAGGCGTGTCTTTCCTACCCCTGCTTCACCTACTATACGCACTACCCGACCATCTCCTCTGATCACTGATTGCAATTGCTCATACAACCACTGGAGTTCTGTGTTTCGCCCAAAGATCTGGCTGTCATCTCGTAGCATAATAGTTGCTTGTGGATCGCGCTCACCAATGATTCGAAACAACGCAACCGTTTTGGATTTTCCCTTGAGTGTTACTAATCCACGTGCTTCCCCATCCATACGTTTGACAATGGCTTGCATCGTATCGGCGCTACACCAGATATCGCCCCAGGGTGCTTTGCTCATCACTCGTGCGGCAACGTTGATGGCATCGCCCATAACGGTATATTCTTTACGTGCAGCACTACCGACATTGCCCGCAAAGGCTGTGCCTATATTAAGCCCAATACGTTGCTGGATATCATACGATAGTGTAGTGTGCGCTGATGTATGGATTGAACCAGGCGTCAGTGTGCAAACGGCTCCCTCGTGATTGCCCGTGTCATGAGCATATGCGATACAATCGATATGGGCGTCTACGCTTTGAGCCGTTTCAAGCAAAATTGCGATGTGTTGACGAACATATGTGATTTGACGTTGCATTTCAAGGGCGGCTCGGGCAGCGCGTTCAGCATGGTCCCCATAGGCTGCGGGGGCGCCAAAAACAGCGAAGAGTTTAAAGCCCTCGTTAGCCAGATCCAGTTTGTCAATAACACCACCACATTGCTCGATAACTTCTTGCATAGTACTCACGTATATTTGTATGGCCTGCGCCGCAAATGATGGTGGTAAGGCCTCGATAATGTGCTCTAGTTCGATCACCTGGGCAAACAACACCGTCACTGGTCGCAGTTCAGCTTCCAGCCGTGGTTGCTGTGGTTCGATCAAAATACGATTGAGCAACACTGGTGGCAGAAACGGGCTCAACTGCTCAAGATCTTCGACTAATTGTGGTATCACTTGTTCCGGTAGTTTGGTAACATCAAATTCATCAGGGAGGCGCGGTGGTGATGGAATAGGTGTTTGTACTGATTGAATACGCATAAACTGATCAACCACCACGTCGCCAACCGCACGATGTTCCAATGCTGTCCATGTGCCAGGCCCAACGACCACTTCGCCGGGTCCAGCATGGTATTCAGCTTGTGCGACGCGATTCACCGTATGTCCCAGTACACCATAGTATAGTGTGCGGTTTGATCCGACACTGGTAAATGCCATCGAACCACTATCGATGCCAATATGGAGATGCACCGGAATGGAACCGACAGTGGGGATATCCCATACGTAGCCATCCAGGGCTTTTTGAAGCGCGAGAGCAGCCTGAGTAGCAGTCAGTGCATGGTGGTCACCATCAAAAAGTACCAGCATAGCATCGCCACCAAATGCGATCAGATCCCCATCATATGCATGCACTACATCGATCATGGCACTAAAGATATGATTAAGGAAATCAGTGACCAGTTCCGTCCCTTCACGACCAAGACTCTTCAACCGTTCTGCAAGGGCTGTTGAACTGGATAGATCTGCAAACAACAGTGACCCTTCAACCCACCGTAACCAAGGACTGGTAAGGTGTTCCTGCAGGAGTTGCTGTACCAGCAACCTGGGAAGATAGGTACTGATAGTGTAGCGCGCTGCAGTCAAGTGTACAAAGGCTTCGATCAGGCGATTCGACGCCTGTTCTGTGTTATGATAAACCACAGCATCTGCAAGTTCTCCGGGCAGGTAACGCCGAAGTCGCTCAAAGCCGATGCGGCCTTGGGGCTGTGTCATAACACATCCTTTCCCATACATAGATTACACATTGACAATAACGGGGAAACTGCTTTGTTTCGCGTGCCAGTCATACCATCATGGTGTGATACCCTGTCTATGCTGTATTTAATCGCTGTGGAAGACCCTGAATCAGTAATAAACCTGCATACATTGTACATAATAAAAGATGTTTTTTACAATAGACAATATTGCCGTTGCACTATGATGACAATTTTATAATAATGAACGTGAATGTAATGAAAAATGTCAGTATCAAAAACTCATTGTTTATGACATTTATGAGATATATGACTCATCTGTGCTTTTGTCTCTGTTGCTTACATTTTGTAGTACTATTAATGGTGGATAATCCTTGATAAACGTGAGTGGATCTGCATCGGCTGCTCGTGTCCTGTGTCTGCCATTCTCGCGACTATCGGAGCTAATCTCACGGTGGATTACGGTGAACACTGTGCCATCAGTGAACTCAGACCATGGTTGAAGAAGTATGTTGTGTATGTGCGATGTATCTCGCTGGATAGAGTTATCCATCTATGCAACAAGTGCTGAGGTCGGTCATTCGAGGCCATCCCCATAGCACTATTTTGAAGCGAACCTACAGAGATGAGGATCAATAGGTACGTAACTCAATTTCTGCGCTTCCCTGTGAGAAATGCAGAACCACGGTACGGTTACCTACCTCATCTGCTGCCTGATCGCGTGTTACGATCTTGGGCTTGACACCAGGCCCGCAGGCCAGGCGGACAATGGCATCGGCATGCACTGTCGCTAATGGTGGATCGACCACGACCACACGCGCTGGGCGATCCGCAGCACAGACTGACAACGTAAGATGCCAGAGACTACCCCCGGGACCACTTGCCGCAGCAAAGCGCCTTTCTCGAGCAGCCACTTCACCAGCAGACCACAACGCCACTATGATAATGACCACGGGCAGCAACCATCTTTGTACAGTGCCTGAGAGTAACCGACTGTTGTGTGTACGTTTATTTGATGATTGCACAAACGAACTGTACGTGGCCAGTAGCAGTCCGGCAGCAAATACTGGTAGGTAGAGGTAGCGCGAATCGGGAGGGGAGGTAAAGGGTGCTGTTGGTGTAAGTGTGATCAGTAAGGCCAGTATGGCATAGCGTAGCGCCCAGGGCCCACGGATAAGCATGACCAACAATGCCATGCCAACCAAGCCCCCCACGGGTATCAGCCATAGTGCGTCGGCGTGTTCTGTTCCTGGTAATGGAGTGACTACTAATGCTAAACTACGTGCAGGATTAAGGATGATCTGCCATCCCAGGCTGTATCCTCCCTCCTGTACAAGATAATTTCTTTGTACAACCGCCACTTGTAGCACGACATAGACACCAACCACGATGATTGGCAGTATATACAGCGCAAAATGCCTGACAGAGCGTACCCATTCCCAGGGTGATGTGTGTTGTTGCGAAAAGAACGCCCCTCCAAGCAGTAGCAGCAGCGGTAGACCAACGATGGCCGTTTCCTTCGTGAGAAGGGCCAATCCTAGAGTCAGTGTTGCACCGCATATAAAAGGAAGTGCCGCAGCAGCACCATATTTGACAGGGTAAGCAAATAAATTTGTACTGTGTACAGACAAATTGCTCATTCCCGTTGGTTGGTGCGTTATTTCATCCTGATTGAGGGAAGCAGGTGTTGGGAGGTGACTCATCACGTGGATGTGTGACACCCCCATGTGCAGCATGAGCAGCAACAGACATGCAGCGATCAGTTCACTCTGGGCCGAGACCCACACAACCGCTTCAAACAATGCCGGGTGCAAGGCCGCAAAACCAGTAGCCAGTAAAGCACCCGACCAGTGACATCCCAAACGCCATACGAGGCTACCAAGCAGGATGGCATTTACCAGATGCAGCAACACACTTACAAGGTGATATCCGGTTGGTTCTAAGCCAAACCATTGTACTTGTCCCCACAACACCAACCACATCATGGGGCGATAGAAATGATCCTGCTCACTCACCTGAAATGACTCTCTGATGAGGTTGTGCAAATCCAGGTGATAGACATTAAGCAACCACTGATAATCATCAGCCACAAAAGGCCGTGCAAACAAGGCTCGGTAGGCATACATCATTAATACGATAATACCAATCAACGCAAGCCACCGTAATTGTCGGTAGAAGTGATGTTCCAAACCACACACAATTTCTACTGTATATTGCCCTTAGCGTCGCGATTATATCACGGTATGCTTATTACGGATGGTATAACATAATAGTACGACCTGCCCGTAACTATTCAGAACTCACAATGTTATGCATATAGAGATGTATTTTCGCATCATCACAACTATCTGTCTGAGAAAGTTGATTGCCTGTTGTAGTGCGGGAGTGCTTTGATATAGATGCAACTAACGTTTACGAGAAAAGCAATGCCACATAAATTCATAGTACAGGTTTTCCTCATCATTTGTCTATTTCTTTCTGCATGTGGTGAACAAGAGACCGGGAACACTCGCGAAAGTGATCTGCCTGATATGCAAGTGCAGCAAGACGCCCCCAACATAAATGTTCCTGTTCCCCCACCCCCGACACCCACTCCGGTTCCTCCCGAACCAACACCGGAACCTCCCACGCCGGTACCGCCGCCGCCAACGGTGGCCCCAGCGCCCCCGCCTCCGGCACCAACAGTGGCTCCGGATCTGCCACCGATACCGCCCCCACTGCCACCTCCTCCTGCCAATGATGGCGGCGGGAATGATGATGGTGGTGGCGATGATGATGATGATGGCGGCGGGAATGATGATGATGGTGGCGATGACGATGATGATGGTGGTGGTGATGACGATGATGATTAGTCTGGAACCACATGGATGCCAGGCTACACGCTTTGTCGTTTGTTGAGGGGGCGCGTTTGCTGTGGCTCCCGTACCCAGGCGAGCAAACGAACCAAGTTGATCGCTCCGGCGATCAGCCGATGTTGGCGGTGGGTGTGTGCACACCCGATGTAGTGTGCTTTCCACAGCTCAAAGACCCAGTCCCAAGTGCATGTCACCAGCTACAGCATAGTTACAATAGGCTATTTGACTGTAGCAGAATGGCAAAAATGTGGCTATGGGTCGCTTGCCGGATACCCCGTAGTAGCGGGCACAGACACGCGACCATGGGGTGTGTTATCCCTATCGATGGACCCGTATCTGGTCAAGCTACCGGAAGACTCAGGCACACGAGCCAAGGCACGGTTCTTTGTAACGGTAGCTTCACGGTGGTGTGGCTGATAGCCGCCATGTTGGGACTGGGACTAAGCGGTACTGACGGTGGCATCCGCTGGAAGCCGTTGTTAAGCCGCACTTTCCCACCGCGCAAGCTCCCCCACTGCTCCTGACCATGCGGAATGACGCTCAACTATCCCCTCCACTGTCACCCGGTCAAAAAGGAATTGATACCGCTCTAGCGTATCCTGATGAGCATTGGGCTCATCAGCACAGCAATCCTCAACCACCGCCGTTAAGAAACCCAACTGCATGGCTGACACCGTTGTCAACAACACACAGGTCGAGGTCACCAGCCCAGCCGTGAGCAAGAAGCGTTTGTTCCTCTTATGGAGATAGGTCAGAAGATCAGGGGTATGAAAGCCATCAAACGTTTGCTTGACCAGTACCATCTCGCCTGGTTGCTCAATGGCGCACGTGAGGGTTCCAGCACCCACGGTCCTTGCAACACACGGAATACGTCCGCGGAGCCTATATTTGGGCATCCAATCAGACCTATCCGGCTGGAAACACGCGCGAAGATGCACTACTTCCAAGCCTTCATCTCTGCAAAGAGCCAGCAACCTGGTTACATTGGCCGGGAAAGCAGGGAAACGGGCCTCCATCCTCTCCGGCCAGAAATCTCGTTGCACATCGATGAGCAGCAGCGCAAACGGCTCCCAACCACATTGTACGTTCTGCATAACCCTACTCCTATGCAAAGAGTTGGTGCCCTAACTTTAAGCTAACGGGCGCAAACGTGGCGGCAAAATAGCGAAGCGCTGCTGCGTTTGTGTCCCAGTGACCGTAAGGAACGAGTTAAGCGCCTTGTTATGTGCCTTGTGCATACGAAGTAATAGCCGCAATTTTGTTGCATTTGGTGTTAGTGAATTCTATTACATGACAAAAATACTTTTGCCCTTGGCTGAAGTTTGAAACGCCGTTAACCGCACCAGACTTTCTGTGCGTAATGACATGCAGGATATCTAGTTTACTTGGTTTAGGAAAGCTTGAAATTTCATTTTGAAATTGCACAATGTCCAATGCACTCTCTGAAGTCATATTCCAAACAAATGCAGAATCCAATACTGGCTTTAAGAATTCCAAATCACCTACCTCCAAAGCTACAACAATGTCTTCTGCAAACTTGTTTTTAGGCGAATTACCATAGTCTTTACTACGAGAAATTGTTGTCATAATTTATCCGATAGGCACATAACATGAAGTAGTCCGCTCCCATCCGCCGCAGACCGTGGGTCTTGAGACAGACAAACCGTCTGCCAAACAAGTGTACCATGCGCCGTGCTGTTGGTCAACGGTCTCGGAAGCACGGCACGCAGCGGCTCCCCGATCACCCCCGTCGGTGCGATCAGGTCCGCCCGGTGCAGCGTCGGTGCAGCGCGCACGATCGTTGCGGTTATGGTCGGTCAAGTCAACCCTGGGGTGGCAATGACATGGACACCTATGCCGACGATTTGGCGGAACTCTTCGAGGTGCTGGATCTAAAGGATGCGGTGATGATGGGCCACTCTACTGGCGGTGGAGAAGTGGCACGTTTCATCGGGCGCCATGGCACCAAACGCGTGTCCAAAGCTGTGTTGATGGGTTCAGTAACGCCACTGATGCTGAAAACGGCGGCGAATCCTGGTGGGTTACCCATTGATGTCTTTGATGACTTTCGCACCGCATTTTTGGCCAATCGTTCACAATTTTTCCTGGATATAGCGAGTGGCCCATTCTTTGGCTTCAACCGGGCTGGTACAAAAAGTTCCCAAGGGTTGATCTCTGCCTGGTGGATGCAGGGCATGATGGCTGGACACAAGAATACCTATGACTGTATCAAGGCGTTCTCAGAAATAGACTTCACTGAGGATCTGAAGCAGTTTGACATACCAACGCTGATTATTCACGGTGATGACGATCAGATCGTGCCGATCGCGGCATCTGCGTTAATCGCTGCGAAGTTGGTGAAGCACGCCGTGCTGAAAATCTATCCGGGCGGTTCCCATAGCCTCGATGACACGAGTAAAGATTAACTCAATGCAGATCTGCTGGAGTTTCTCAGATCCTGATGTCTCACAATCCTGGTGCAGCGGATTGACCGCAACTACTTGGGTGGGATGCACAGGGAGCGGCAACTGCTGACCAGAAATGTTAGCTCATCATCTTTGCTCATCATCTTTGCTCACTCACTAAACGGCATGAGATAGACGAATGGGACGCAGTGTGCTACAGTGGCATAGCTGACCCCGTTACACATTTCTTTCGCAGATGTAGGAGGCTTGGCCATGCACCACCGCAACGACGTTACCCGGTCAACACCGCTCCGTCGGCTTATTCGATTTCCACTGATACGTATAGTGCTTGCGATCGTTGTTGTGCTTAGTGTTTATACTTTGGCACAGTTCATTCTACGGAGTGTGAGTGCGTCACTGGGGATAGCAAACGACTCACCGTGGCCTCTGTTCATTGTGCTGCTCGAAGTGCTTGGCGCACTCCTTGGGTACTACGGGTATGTCCGGCTGACTGAACAACGTCCTGTTACAGAGTTAGCGTTACCCTATGCGCCGCGTGAGTTGGGCATGGGATTGCTGGTAGGTCTGGGGTTATTTAGTGTGACGATTGTCACGATTGCATTGCTTGGTGCGTACACCATCACTGGAACAAACGGCTGGAGAGTTGTGCTTCCCGCGCTCGCTGCGGCTGTAAGCGCAGGGGTTGTCGAAGAGTTTCTGTTTCGTGCCATTTTGTTTCGCATTACAGAGGAAGTGGTTGGAACGTGGATCGCAGTGGCGGTGACAGCCGTGATATTCGGTATCTTACACATAATCACGCCACTCGCCACGTTCGTTGGTGCCATTGCGATTATGCTTGAAGCTGGTGTTCTGCTGGCTGCGGCTTACATCCTTACACGCCGATTATGGCTCGCTATCGGTATCCATATCGCTTGGAATTTTGCCCAAGGCGGTATTTTTGGGGTCAATGTGTCGGGGAATGAAGCACAAGGACTTTTGCAAGGGCAACCACGCGGGCCAGCTTTCCTATCAGGTGGTGCGTTTGGTGCGGAGGCATCGCTTATTGCCGTCCTGGTATGTCTTGTGGTTGGGGTAGGGTTGCTGGTGCGTGCACACCAGAGCAATGAAATTATACAACCTTTTTGGCACCGGCAGCGAGCGTACACCCCAGCTCCGACATCGGTGGGCTAACAACTCGTTGCAAGCGCCGCCGCGACGCTTGTGAAACGTCGGCGATTTTCGCTGTTTTGTACCAGCCGATCAGATGGTGGTGTTGGTCGTGGCTTCTATTCGCTCTCTCGTAGTTGTCGACGATACGCTTGCGTATCTCCTGCCGGCTCAGGATGCGTCCCTCTTTCATTATATGGCGGTATAGAATACTGCGAACGATGCTGGTGCTGGAACGTCAGGCACTCTGGCCGCGATTGAAGAGGTCTCACCTATAGCACCAGGTGTGCTATCTGGCGCGCCTGGTGCCATCACCAGATCTGACGATGCAGGACCACTAATTCGTATGCGAACACATGATTTCTGGAAGCGCAGTTGTTTATTAACCATAACAATACTACCGCATGTCTGTTGGTACATGAAAAAACATGTGCTTTCAGAAGCTACATATTCTGCGTTTGTATCAGTACAACATGAGTTGTATATAAGCAGGGTTGACGAAAGAATGTATTACAGAAATGGCCTGTTATAGTGCAGAAACGACGGTGTTCTTCTGTTCTTTGGCTTGGTACATCGCTTTATCAGCTTGATGGACTAATTCCAAAACGGTGCTTTTACGGTTGGTACTTGCTGCAACGCCTACGCTCACCGTAACGTGAACAGTGGGGCCCACGCTAGTGTCGATTGATAAGCGGTCAATATGTGCACGGATACGTTCAGCAAGGGCAAGTGCGTCTGAGAGTTGCCTGTCTGGAAAAACAATACCAAACTCATCACCACCCCAGCGACCAACGATATCACTACGGCGTACTTCCTGGTGTAGTGTTTGTGCTATTGCGAATAACACCGCATCACCAGCCACATGCCCATAAGTGTTGTTGTACGTTCGCATATTGTCTACTTCTACGACGGCAAAGGTAAGGGCTGTATTATGCTGCTGTGCACGTTGCAGTTCCTTGTCGAGACGTCTAAACAAATATCGTCGATTGTATACTTGTGTGGTGTCGTCGGTAATGCTTAATTGATGCCAATAGGCACTGACCACCGCAATGTAGGCACCAATAACGATGGCAAAACATGTCACGATTATTTGCCCCATGAGCACAAAACACATCGATTCGAGACTCCACAGAGCAGTAGTAACTGTAGAGACGGTTAAGGCTACAATTGCGCCAATTAATGCCCCAAATAACGCTACACGTGGTGATGATAAATCCGATTTGTAAGATTTTTCAATAAATATCATGGTATACACTGCCTTGTTGATACTAAAACGCAACAAGTGTGATGATGACTAAGGTAGTGCGTAAATATTAATTAGCTAGAATTGTATCTATCTACTGGATTACCTATAGTAAGTAAAGGTGTGGTTTCAGATCAATTCTGTATCAAGTATTGAGGGATACAGTATCTCTCGATAATATACCTTATAACACAGGATTGTGAAAGTCAATAGGTGTATAGGGTGTTACAAATAAACCTCATAAACACATCATAGAGTTATTTCTTTATTAAGAAATGGCAAAGCAGGTTGTCCCCACGTTAATACCGGACAACCTGCTTCTCATTAACTGATTATACAAGTGTAGGCAGACCTGCTAGTTCAGTCGCTCAAAGACCCCTGCGGCACCCATACCACCGCCGATGCACATGGTTACGAGCCCATAGCGTGCTTTGCGGCGTGCCATCTCGTACATGAGTTGGACAGTCAGTTTGGCTCCTGAGCAACCGAGTGGATGACCGAGTGCAATCGCTCCACCATTCACATTGAGTTTCTCCTCATCCATTTCGAGTTGCCGTACGACTGCCAATGCTTGTGCGGCGAAAGCCTCATTCAACTCAATCAGATCAATATCTTCAAGTGAGAGACCAGCAATCTTCAATGCTTTTGGAACGGCTGCGACCGGGCCAATACCCATAATTTCGGGGGGCACTCCACCGACAGCAAAGGAGAGGAAGCGGGCCATCGGTTTCAGACCAAGCGCATCAGCTTTCTCACGGCTCATCACTACAACCGCTGCTGCACCATCATTCATTTGTGATGAGTTTCCAGCAGTTACCGAACCGTTGACAGCGAAGACGGGGCGTAATTTAGCTAATGCCTCCTGAGAGGTGCCGCGCCGAGGACCTTCGTCGGTGTCGAATGTGGTGCTTGCACGATGGCGTTCGCCTTTCTCAAACCACACATGTTCAACATCGATAGGTACAATTTCATCCTTAAATGTACCGTTGTCGATTGCGGCGAGTGCACGTTGATGAGAACGGAAGGCAAATGCATCCTGATCTTCCCGACTAACACCATATTTATTGGCTACGTTCTCGGCTGTGAGCCCCATGCCGAGATACACATCGGGGTTGATTTCGACCATTTCTGGGCTGGGTGCAAAGTGATGGCCTGACATCGGAACGAGGCTCATGTTTTCAGCACCACCAGCGACAATAACATCGCCCATTCCGGTCATAATTTGCTGAGCAGCCAGTGCAATGGTTTGTAACCCAGATGAGCAAAAACGATTGACTGTCTGCCCTGGGACTTCGTGTGGAAGACCAGCACGAAGGGCTGCCACACGCGCCATGTTCAGACCTTGCTCTGCCTCAGGCATAGCACAGCCAATAATCACATCATCGATTTCTTTGGTGTCTAAACCAGGAGCACGTTCAACGGCTGCTTTCACCGCAGTTGCAGCCAGTTCGCTGGTATGTGTCGTGCGAAGTGTCCCACGGGGGGCTTTTCCTATGGCCGTGCGTGCAGCAGATACAATCACAGCTTCTCGCATTGGTATATCTCCTATATGTCATTACGTGTATTTGTTACAATGAAGATGTCTCCAAATTAGTGTAGTGAGTACATCTTATTTCTGATCGATTTGTTGTGTTTCCCACTCATCACGGAGTATCTCCCCCAACCACTCGTCGTGCCAGCGCCCATGAAAGAAACGATTGCGACGTAACAGACCGCATTGCTTGTAACCGGCTCGTTCCAGTGCCCGTCGGCTCCGTTCGTTGCCACTGGACACCGATGTGAGTATTTTTTCGAGTCCTAGTTCACGAAAGGCGTAGATGGTACGCAGGCGAATCGCTTCAGTAGCATAGCCTTTGCCCCACTGCGTTGGATCGCCGATGATCGTACCACTGTGCGAGTGACGATGACGCCATTCAATGTGTTGCAGACCGATGTTCCCAATCAACTTTCCATTCTCGCGTAACACGATGGCCCAGATAATATCATTGGGACTGGCTGCCACTTGCTCAAGCCATTCCTCTTCCTGTCGCAGCGATGGTGGGTTACGAACCAGCATGTAATGTGTCAACTGTGGGTCCGCAAACCACTGAATATAGATCGCCGCATAGGCTGTTTTCGGAGGATCAAGCCGAATGAGTTCACCTTCAATACTAGGGCCAAACATACGTTCACTCCGTGTGAGAATCTACAACCACAGACTACTAATTTCGTACGGGTTTGCCGCTTTGCAACATGCCCATGATGCGTTCCTGAGTTTTGGGTTCCTGTGCTAATGTGAGAAACTCTTCGATTTCAAGATCCAAAATATATTCTTCGGTCACCCATTGTGGAGTGCTGAGATCACCACCACACATCACAAATGCCAATGCCTTTGCCAATTTTACGTCATAGTCACTTACATAGCCACCAACCTTCATGCCGTGGAGATTGGCGCCAATCGCGGCGATTCCACGCTTACCAAATGCATAGATCGGCTCGCCTCCGCGTGGTGGTGGGGTGTAACCAGCTTGCACCAGTTCCTGGACGGAAGCTTTGGCTTCAGCAATCAAGCGCTCTTTATTCATGACGATCCTATCGTTTTTGCTCATAAAGCCGAGTTGTCGTGATGCTTCGGCACTTTCACCAACTTTCGCCATAGCAATGGTCTCAAACGCTTGTCGGAAGTAGGGGAGGGCATCAACGTGAGGGGTGTGCATATGTGGTGAGACCTGGCGTCGTAAAAACTCTTTACAACCACCGGCTCCGGGGATGAGCCCAACACCCAATTCCACCTGACCCATGTAGGTTTCGGCAGATGCGACTTGTCGTGTGCCCGCCATGGCTACTTCGGCCCCGCCACCCAACACCCGGCCATATGGCGCGGTCACCACTGGTTTGGGACACATACGGAAGGCAAACATCAAATCCTGGGTTGATTTGACCGCTTCGCGAAGCTGGTCGATCTGTCCACTGCCAACACTCATGGCTACCAGACCGATATTCGCGCCGACACAGAAATCCTGGGATTGGTTACCGATCACCATCCCGACCCACTTATCTTCTTTCAACAGCTCCAACGCTTGTTGGCCCATCATCGTAATTAATGGATCAAGCGCATTCATCTTGGAATGGAATTCGAGACAGAGCACGCCGTCGCCCAGATCGATGATACTGGCGCTCTCGTTGCGTGCCAACTCACGGCCCTGTGCACGCAGGTCGTCTAGCACGATGACACCATCAAGCGGACTCAGGGTGACGTATTCTTTCGCGTTGATATCGTAGACACCTGTCACACGTCCATTTTCACGGCGGTAGAATGACTCGACACCACCGTCAACCATCTCCTTAACCCATGGAGCTACTGCAATGTCCTGTGCTTCCATGGTCGCAATGGTTTTGCGAACGCCAACAGCATCCCACATTTCAAATGGCCCCAACTGCTGGTTAAAGCCCCAGCGCATGGCCTTGTCGACATCGGCGATGTGGTCGCTAATTTCGGGAATGCGGCGAGAGGTATACGCGAGAATGCGTAAGGTCGTGTCACGTAAATACTGACCAGCGCGATCCATGTCGGCGTTATCCATAATGAATTGGAGACGCTGGGTCAAATCTTCAATTTTGCGAGCTTTCCCAACCAGTTCAAAACGAACTTTAGTAGGAGCCTGATGCGCCATAGTTTGCAGGTTTAGTGGCCAGAATTCCTTACCTGAGGGGCCTTTGGTCTGCTTGTAGAAACCACTGCCCGATTTATTGCCCAGCCAGCCTTTTTCGAGCATTTGCTCCATCACTGCTGGGATTTTGTAGGTCTTGTGTTCCTCATCATCGGGTACGGCTGTATAGATATTTCGTGTGACGTGTGCCATCACATCAAGACCAACCAGGTCGGTCAGGCGGAACGTTGCGGTCTTCGGGTTGCCAATCAGTTCACCGGTCAGACTATCGACTTCCTCAACCGTGTAGCCATTTTCCAGTGCATAGAGGAGGCGCACCTGTCCGGCGTAGGTGCCGATACGATTGGCGATAAAGTTGGGGCGATCCTTCGCGGTTACGACGCCCTTGCCCAGCTCAATATCAGCAAAATGACGAATGGCCTCAACCACTTCTGGTGCTGTATCAGGCGTCGGAATGACTTCCAATAAGTAGAGATATCGTGGTGGGTTGAAGAAGTGCGTCCCCATGAAGTGGCGACGGAAGTCCTCTGAGCGACCTTCCGCAATTTTTGCAATAGGAATACCACTGGTGTTTGAAGAAATAATACTGCCAGGTTTCCGATGCACCTCTACCTGTTGCATTAATGCTTGTTTGGGAGCGAGCTGTTCGATCACTACCTCAATGATCCAATCGGCATCAGCGATCAGGTGTAGATCATCAGTGATGTTACCAGTTGTGATCAGATTGGCGCGCTCAGGGACAAACAGCGCTGCGGGTCGAGATTTTTTAATGCGCTCCATACCGATATTGACGATACGGTTGCGGACAGCTTTTGTTTCAAGGGTCAACCCCTTCGCCTTCTCTTCAGGAGTAAGCTCGGTTGGGGCAACATCAAGCAAAACAACAGGGAGACCGGCATTGGCAACGTGTGCAGCAATGCCCCCTCCCATCGTACCCGCGCCGATCACGGCGACTTTTTGAATGGTGTGTGTCATCAGGTTCTCCTTGTTCAACACAACTTTGTGCAGAGAGCCGAATAGTTTGCTCTGATCTGCAATGATGCAACCAGTCAGCAAAAGAAAAGGTTGGAAACGAAAATGTCTAATACTATTCTACCACCTCGACACCTGGTGTATTGATCCATTTTCAAAAGAGAAGCATCTCAACGAGTTACGCGGCGGCTAAAACATACGCGAATACTACGCTGAGATACTTCAAACATCTTCATACAACAACAAGCCAGGATTGTTATATCACGTCATGGTCCAGATAAGACATTATAAACGACAACCGAGCTATACCTGGCTGTCAGATTTTTAGCGCAACTCTTTGCTCGAGTATCCAAGAATACGTCGTGCTACAATCAAACGGTTGATCTGACCAGTACCTTCGTAAATGTCATTGATACGTGCATCACGCATCCATTTTTCGAGTAGCAGCTTGCAGGAGTAGCCTTCTGGCCCCAGTAACTCCACTGCTTTTTGTGTCACAAAATTGGCTACTGCACCAGCTTTGACTTTAGCCATGGAGGCTTCCAGTGTGTTTTCCTGTCGCGCATCCATCTTGACAGCGGCCTTGAGTACGAGCAACCATGCGGCACGGTGTTGGGCTTCCATTTCCAACAGCTCACGCTCAATGGCTGTCTGTTGATTGGTTGGCACACCATGGCGGATCTGGACGTCGTGCTCTTTGAGATATGAAACCACAAACTCGAGCGACGCACGTGCAATACCCAATGCCGATGCAGCGACCGCTGGTCGAGTGGCATCAAAGGTCTTCATCGCGCCACGGAAACCTTTACGGCTTTCAGCACTCCCATCGTGTTTGGTGATTTCAGGGCTACCCAAAACATTGTCAAACGGAATACGACAATCCTGGAAGACCAACGAGGCTGTGTCTGACGCGCGAATACCATGCTTGTGCTCGACCTTGGCAACGGTCATGCCAGGGGTACCAGCCTCAACGACGAATGGTTTCATACCACCACGGCCTGCTGCCGGGTCAATGGTTGCCCATACGACGACAAAGCCAGGAGACTCTTTGGCAGCCATGAGACCACCAGTGACAAAGATCTTTTCACCGTTAATGACCCAGTGTTTGCCATCTTCGGTAAGACGTGCTGAAGTGCGAATAGCAGCTGTATCCGATCCGGCGTGTGATTCGGTCATTGCCATCGCTGCCCACTTGGGCTCACCCTCGCGGAAGCGCTTGAGGAAGCGCTCTTTTTGCTCTGGTGTGCCGGTGGCATCGACTGCTGCGCCGCCGAGGGCCCCACCTGGCGTCGAGAGATACAAACCAGCATCGCCCCACGAAAGGGCTTCGACCACGTGGATCAACATCAGGTGACCAATGCGGGGCTTGCCATTCTTCTTACCTCCATCATCTTCAACCGAAAAGCTACGCCCGCCCTGTGCCATAATCGTTGGCCACATCATATTGATGTAATCCCAGGGTCGTTCGCTTTCGTGCTCATCGTAGTAGCGTGCAACCGGGCGCATCACTTGCTGCCCCATCATGGTGATAAATTCTACTTGTCGCTTGACAGGTTCTGGAAGTTCAAAATCAATCATTATTATATTCCTCCGACCGTTGATTATGGTTTTCAATTTCAGAAAGCTACAATGTTAATCACCAGTCGCTATTACACCATTGCCATACCAAGAAATGTCGTAAACCCACGCCCGTTGCGAAGCCAGCGCTCTGATGGATGCTCACGAATGTAGCCGTGGCCACCCAGCACCTGTACTGCGCGATCGGTCACAAACAACACTGACTCATCAGCGTAGTGTTTTGCCAGCATTGCAGTGCGGGTCGCATCCTTGCCCTGATCCAGTTCCCATGCCGCTTCCAGGGCCAACAACTGCGTAGCCTCGATTTCGATAGCCATCTCTGCCAGAAGGAAAGCAATCGCCTGCTTCTGGGCAATGGGCTGACCGAATGCTTCGCGCTCTTTGGCGTACTTAAGCGCATATTCGTATGAACCACGTGCAAGACCAACGGCCATGCCGGTCAGTGCTACACGAGAGTAGTTCAGCAACATTTCAAGGTCGCAGCCTTTTTCGCCGCCAAGTCGCGCAGCTGCTGGTACCTTTACGTTCTCTAACTTGACCTCGTAGGTTGGGAGGGCACGCAGCCCCATGTGCTTCTCTTCGTCAAGGACACTCACACCGGCGGTGTCCTTCTCGACAATAAAGGCCTGTGTCTGGTCGCCTTCACGGGCATACACGAGGATAACTTCGGCCTTGTCAGCGAGGGGGACATATGACTTGTGTCCGTTGATGACATAGCCGTCGCCCTGCTTTTCGGCGGTAGTCTCCAGCTTATATGGGTCAAAGTTCCAGCGTGGCTCGATCATCGCAGCGGTCGCTGGGAAGAACTCAGCATCGGTGAGGCGTGGCAGCCATTGCTGCTTCTGTTCCTCGGTACCGCAGTGCAGGACTGGAATTGCCAGCAAATTGGGGGTCAGTAAGTAAAACCCCATGGAAAGATCGCCATAGGCAAGTTCTTCTGCTGCGAGGACTCCAGTAACTGCTGAGTGCTCCTCACCAAATCCACCATATGTCTCGGGAATGGCATTGGGCAAGAGACCGAGTTCCCAGCCCTTATCGATAATTTCGGTGGGCGTACGTGCAAGTTCATCTGCATCATGGGCCGCTGGTTGCATGCGCTCAGTGGCATAACGTCGTACAGTTTCGATAATAAGTGATTGTTCTTCTGATGGTGTAAAAGAAATCATAACCCGCTCCTGTTGTGATGATAATAGGTCGTTCACCCCAACCTTCGACAAAACTTATAACTCTTATTTACGCGTATTTGTTTTACGTTGTCTGTTTGCTTCCCAACCTACTCAGGCTGTTTTATGCCATTTTACAAAGGTTGAACGACAAGCTTATCGAATGTCATAACAATTACTATGTCTTTCCCTTCAGCCAATACAAACCCATATTTACATATTGAGTGCTTGCAGCTGCATGAGTAAAGGGAGGCTCCCCTCAAATTTCAATTTATTGGTCATAAAAGCCATTTGGCTGTTGAGGTCGCCCCGCATCATGGCAACGTAGTCTTCTGCGGTCATCAAAATCGTTACTTCGGGTGTATCGGTGTTACCAAAGATGATGGTACTCTCGTAAGTGGAATCGTCCTCACGCGTCAGATCGACTTTGAGTGCACCTTTAAGCCCTTGTATGACACGGACTTTGCCTCGTAGAGCGTAGTGGATAGCTGGATCGACATCATCTTCGGTCATGCCCTGCCGCCAGTGTTCGACACTAATCACTGTTCGCATGTCACTTTCGGGGATATCACCTGAGGTCACTTTGACAGAACCACCTTCAATACGAAGGCCATACATACCACCATCGGTGCCAGTAATGTCATACACTGCGGTAAACTCAGGTTGATCGGCTACATCCGCCGATGCGTCTGCCATTCCAGAAGAGATGAGTTTGGGGACGATACGTTCAAAATATTCGGCTACACTCATGTCTTTCGACATAGAATTTTAACTCCTTTGTGTATAGATGAAGCGAATACATCGCAATAGATTATGAATGGTTATATATATTGGGAACTGTGTTGAGGATATGCACATGCTCCATTGCGATTTTTGATTCTTTGTGACATATAACGCAGTGTATCATGTGCATGTTGCAAGGATGTTGCGAGAATGTTGCACACTTTCTGTCATACTTTTATTGATTGCAACCAACCGCAGCCAGAAGGTAAATATATGCTCATTTGGGATTTTTGGAGAATAGGAATTATCTCTGTAGCGGCTGCTTCAAGCTGTCGTTACTTGTGTGTAAACATAGAATATATGCACTATAATGGCTGACCGATTGCAGTTTATCGTGTGGAGTAGCGACATGATAGGACCAGAATCAATGCAAACACCGTCTCTCACCAGAATAATTGATGATTTTCTTGCAATGTGGTGTAATGCACGCAGCCATGCCCAGCCATCAATACATCAGATCGGGGCAATACGCCATGTTCATTTTGCGAAACCGCCTGCAACAGGCAAACAGACGCGATTTGATGAGTTCTTCCTTTCCCATTTTGAACGTCCAGATGAAGTTGTTGCACTCGTGCAGCGTACGATCGGCACCACACCACATTGGCTCACCGTTTTCTCGTCGAACCCTATAGTTTTGAAAAACACGTATGCCTCTTTTGGATACACGTCTCGTGCCGATGAATACCTGATGCAGTTACCATCGCTAACGCCAACCGAAGCGTCAGAACAACCTGCGGGGCCGGTCCAGCGAATTCACTCTACTCAAGAGGCTGAGTGGCTCAACACCCAGGCAGGCACTACTGTCGCCGAACCAACCCGTGTAAATGACCCAACGATTGGCTACTACTATATCAAGCTTGATGAACAGCTTGCTGCGTATGGTCTGGTCAGTATGGTGGCGAACGGTCTTGCCGGACTCGACCGCATTCACACTGCTCCTGCGTACCGTCGGCGCGGTCTCGCATCGGCGCTCCTTACAGCTATGCATTATGATGCGGCACAGCAGGGCAGTGCAACAAGTATACTCATCTCCACACCGGAGGGTCGACCGTTGTACCAACGGTTTGGCTATCAGGATGTGTCATACGTAACAGTTCTTGAGTCTCCAGACTTTACGTGACATTTCCATCTGTGTAGCGGCAGCTTGAAGCAGCCGCTACGTGCCTTCATTGGGGGACGTGAGTCTCCAGACTTTACGTGACATTTCCATCTGTGTAGCGGCAGCTTGAAGCAGCCGCTACGTGCCTTCATTGGGGGGCGAAAGTCTTTGATATGCTACAATAAAATAAACAGATGTGACAAACCACATTTTGATGAGGGTAACTGCGATGATTATAACAACCAATCGATATATCGTCCGCAATCCTGCTATTTTGAGCGGAGAACCAATTATCATCAATACCCGCACTCCAATACGAGCTATTGTTGAGTTGTGGCGTCAAGGAATGTCACCAGAAGCTATCCCTCATTCACTTCCGCACTTAACATTGGCACAAGTATTCGATGCGTTGAGTTACTATAGTGATAATCAAGCAGAGATTAATCAATACATTGAAAAGAACCGTATTCCTGATGATCTCATAGATCCATTGGTCAATTGATTTACTACACCACACTACCTTCCTGTTTCTCTGACTCACATCTCAATCTCCGGCGCAGCAAACCGGATTGTGATAGGGAGTCTGTATAGCGGCTGCTTCAAACTGCCGCTACGTACATTGGTGCCTTTTCACCCCATAACCACCGGTGCAGCAAACTTGCCTGTAGCATTGTCGAGCACCAGCACCCAATCTGGCCCTTCCGATGGCGAGGTAAAACTCAACGTTGATTGTCCTGTGAAACTATCAATATGGGTCGCCACACCGGTGCGTGGGTCATACCACGAAGCGTTTATCGTTTGCCCCGCCAGTCCTTGAAGATCGATGGTGACTGTTTGTGAGGCCAGCGGCAGATAGATCAATGCATAACGCCCTTCAGCATCACGTGTAGCGCGGATATGTGCAGCACCCTCTCCCACGTCAGAGAGCAACATGGTTTGATCAGGGATACGCGAGAAGTATGGGCGTGACTCCATCAGACGACGCAGGTGGATCATCTGGGCCGCACCTGGTCGTTCCAACGCGGAGTACCAATCACGATCGGGGAAATTGATCGGCTCGCGTTCGTTGGTATACATCTGCCAGATGCTATGGTGACCGTAGGTGATGCCACATGCCCCCGCGAACACGGAACGATAGGCTTGTTTCCGCAAATCATAATCTCGAAAATACCCGTATTCCGGGAGCCATTCGCGTGTAAAAGGATTAATTGGATGATCTTCGTAATTGGGCTCGCCATCCAGCACGGGTTTGGTTGGTCGGCGTTCGTAATCTGCGGTAATCCAATCCCAGATAGGTAAATCAGGTGCAATGTGTCCCGATTGCCACATGTTGAAGTCAAGCCAGTTATCGTGATGAAAAGCCTCCGATGAACCCGATTGGCCACAGGGGTGGTAGGTCATTAAGGTGTGTCCGGCAACACCAGCCCTGACGCCTTCAGCCATACCACGCCAGACTGGAGAGTATTCGACACCATCGTGGATCGGTGGTCGGTCGCCGCCGTTCACCCAGATGATGTTGGTGGCATCACGGTAGCGCCGCCCCAGATATTCACCGAAAGCACAGGCATTCTCAGGCGTAAAGACCTGTGGCCCAATCCCCCACATACGGGTTACCTTATCACCGAAGGTGGGCAGCAAACCAATGTAGAGCTGTCGCTGAGCGGCTAGCTGGACGAGATCATCGATATATTGGAAATACGCGTCAACAGGACGAGTAGGATCATTTTCCTCAAGTGGCCGATGCCCATAGTAATTGGGTGTGTTCAGACCATCGCACTCGGCCAATGCCACGGCTTGAATGACGGTAAACCCATTCCGCTGGCGATTGTCGAGATAGCGGAGTGCTTCCTGATGACTGGTGCGGTGAAACAACTCCCAGGCGGTGTCGCCCAGCCAGAAGAAAGGCTCTCCCGCTTCGGTCATCAGAAAACGGTGATTTGTATTCACGTGGATACGTGGCAGCACAGAACTCACAGGTGGTAGATCTCCAATTCAATCATATCTACACTATTTGATACCAGATGTGACAATGCCTTCGGTAATATACCGCTGGGCAAAGAAGTACATCAGTACCATCGGCAAGGTCATCAATACAGACGCCGCCATCAGCGGCCCGACATAGGTCACACGTGAACCAAGCAGATTCGTCAACCCTAGCGCAAGGGTGAAGTTTTCACGCGAGTTCAAAAAGATGACGGGATGAAAAATATCGGTCCAGTTCCACTGAATCGCAAAAACGGCCACTACCGCCATGGGAGCCTTCGCATTGGGGAGAACGATCCGCCAGAAGCAGCCAAAGCGGCTGGCGCCATCCATCATGGCTGCTTCTTCCAACTCACGGGGGATAGCCGAGAAAAATTGCCGAAAAAGAAAGATATTCCAGGCGCCACCACCAAACCATGCGGTAATCCAGAGTGGGATGTGTGTGTCTACCCAGCCAAAGCGGCTGTAGAGCATAAATAACGGAATAACTGTGATGTAGTGTGGCAACATCAGCGTTGCCAGACAAATTGCAAAGAGTACATTGAGCCCTGGGGCTCGTAGACGCGCAAAACCATAGCCAACTAACGAAGCGGTCAGTACGGCTCCGGTCGCGTTGAGCGCCACAATTTTGACGGTGTTGATGAGATAGGTGGTCATCGGGACCAGTTCAAACATTTGGACATAGTTCTGTGGCCAGAAGGGATTGGGAATCCATGTTGGGGGCCAGGCAAATGCCTGAGATTCTTGCTTGAACGATGTCGAAAGCAACCAGAGGAAAGGGACCAGGAACAATATGCTGAAGCCGATCAACATTGCGTAGAGGGTTACACGAGATATGAGGTGTTTGACGCGATATGATGATGATGATGTTTGTGGTGTCGTTTTCACAGATGTCGCTTGCACAGTCCTTACCTCCGTTGATCGACTTCATAATAGACTAATCGGCCTACCGTTTTGAATTGCACAACCGTGATGATGACAATGACCATAAACAACAACCAGGCAAGGGCTGAAGCATACCCAATATTGAAATAGCGAAACGCATTCAAATAGAGGTACAGCACATAGAACATAAGCGAGTTGCGTGGGCCACCTGGTGAGGTTGTACTGCGGCCAGATAGCACATATGACTGGGCAAAGATCTGAATTGCACCGATAACACCAATAATCAATTGGAAGAATAATGCCGGTGAAACCATAGGGATAGTGATAAAAAAGAAGCGCTGCCAGCCGCTTGCACCATCAATCGTCGCGGCTTCATAGAGTTCGGTTGGCACGTTTTTCAATGCAGCCAGCAAAATAACGGTCCCCCCGCCGGCCTGCCATAGGCTCATAATAATCAGGGTATAGCGTGTAAAACGTGGATCGACCAACCAACTCACTTTAGGAAGCCCAAACCACTGCAACATCGCATTAAGCAGCCCAAAATCTTTGTTAAAAATCCAGATCCAGAGAATTGTCGTTGCTACGGCAGGCATCACCGATGGGAGATAAAATAGTGTCCGCCACATACCCACCAGATGCACCCGCTGATCGAGAAGTACGGCAAGACTAAAACTGGTTAAGAGACCCAGCGGCACACTGATGATGACGAAAAAGATGGTGTTGTAGATGGCGATACCTAATACCTCGTCCTCCAACATCGCCGCATAGTTCTCGAGGCCAATCCATTCAGGATCGCGGGCGATATCCCATTCTGTAAAACTGATAAAGAAGGAAGCGACCATGGGAAACAGGGTGAAAAGTAAAAACCCTATAATGAAGGGTGCCACAAAGAGATAGGCTGCGATTGCTTCCTTCTTCTCCAAAGAGGACATGCGTGGTCGTCCTGCTGATGGGCTTCCATTGGCGGGTTGTGGTGTAAAGCGACGAAAGAAACTCATAGTATACCCCTCTACATTGATGAGTAAACTGGCCGACAACGAATAAAACGCTCATGCAGAAAAGTGAGGCCAGAGCCTTGTTATCTCTGACCTCGTGTGTGATGATTATTGTTCGTTAATTTTGGCCCACTCTTCAGAGAGTATTTCGTTAGCTTTCTCCACTGCAGAGGGCATCACTTCTTGCGCCGTTCCAGTGCCATTCCAAACCTCATCAATGGCGGGACTCAGCACCCCATCAGCCTGGGTTTTCCCCGGCGCATCCGGTTCGGGAATCGTATTCGCTGCGTCTGACATAATATCGATAACACTTTGCAGCCCTGCTGGTGTTGTGGGACCATTGAGATAAATCTCCCATGCCTCATCATCATTGATCGCTGGTTGCCCCATACCTCGTTCAGCGCGATATCGAGTGGCCTCGGGCTCGTAGGTGAGCCATTTTAAGAAGGTCCATGCTGCATCAGGAGCATCAGAGTTCTGGGCAATCCCTATTTTCATCCCGAAGACACCATTTTTTCCGCCTGGTACAGGAGCAACGTCCCAGGCAAATTGGGCATCTTCCTGCACTTTTCCGAACGCCCAGTTTCCATTAAAAGCCATCACTGTTTGACCAGCGGTGAATGGATCACCAACCAGAGACTGGCTCTGATCGGCATTTGGCTGGCAGTTGCGTTCGTTAATGAAATCTCCTATCATTTGATACACTTCAATAACTTCAGGGTTATCAAGCATATACTGTGGTCCTTCGGATCCTGTTTCCAGGTAGGGAAGCCCCATTGATTGGATGATATAGGGGTTGAGCCAGTGCCAGTTGTAGACACCCCATGTTTGTTCTGCAGGGTTCGAGAACTGGCACGCAATTTCCATAAATTCGTCCATAGACCACCCTTCTTCAGGGGGATATGGCACACCTGCCTGATCAAAAGCATCTTTGTTATAAAAGAGTACCCAATAGGCCATGTCGTGGCGAAATCCATAATATTTTCCATCGTATGCTGGGGTATGGGCACCAGGGACAAAACGTTCAACATCAAGATTATCACGTGCCATAAGCTCATCAAGTGAAAGGAGCCATCCTTTCGCAACTGCATCTGACTCGTTTTGAATCGAGATAACATCGGGGGCAGTGTTGGATGCAATCATGGCTTGGAGCTTGGCGTTAAATTCACCATAAGGAGCGGCAACCAACTCTACAATGACATCTGACTGCGAGGTATTAAACAGTTCAATCTCTTCTATAAGGTTGCCCTCTTGTGAGACATCATCGGACCAGACCAACCATTGGATTTCGACGGGCTCTTGTTGCGGAGAACCGCTGTCTGATGTTGTACCATCTGCTGGTGTGGATGCAGAGGAGTTACTGCAAGCGCTCAACAATGATAATAGCACCACTATGACCAATACACGACATGATAATATGCATTTCATTGCAACTCCCTCCTAGATTGATCAGAGCATCTCCTATGAGACACTTATCTGATAGGTATCTGAGATATCTTGATATCTGTGCACGGCACAGACAAATAAATCAGTGCACTAATATCTACCGTGATAAATAACACTGGCAATCTTGTACAGATAAATATCACCCCCTTGTGTATGCGATTATGTGTTTAGTTTCAGGTCAGTAAACTAAAAGAAAAAGGTGTGGGTATGCTTACACGAACAATGTACAGAAAAACATAAAAGAAGATAAATTAATAAATGTACACTATACAAAATGACATGTTCTATCGGAAAATAGTGAGGAATAAAATTCGCACAATCGTTGTTGCTTTGTTTCGCTCATAGCGACTGCTCCTTCTTTGAGCAAATGTAATATATGATCAATCATTGCACATTTTAAGAGGATAAAAGTGCATGAGGAGATAGAATTGTATGGTAGTCTATAAACGTAAAACATTGATATATAGTCAAATATACACCAAATGAACTAAATTTGTCAAGTATTTTGTTTACTGTAGTTCAATAAAAATATAGAGCGCCATAGCGGTCAACTGAGAAAATCACAACAATGATATAACCACAAAACATGCGTGCATCCCAATGGGGTACACTCGTGACTATTAGGAAGACACTCATGATTGTACCCATCATCAATCACATTGGTGAAAGGTTTCTTCGCCCTTGTCCTGATCATCGTGAGTATGTTCCTGCTTGCTGCCAGTGCGGCACCTGCCACTCATATTTCGTCGACCCCAACAAACAGTATGCTTGCATTGGAAGGTCAGAGGATATATATGATCCGCATACCCTCTGGCTGGGTGCACATGGACATTGCCCGACCGCCTCAAAGCCACTGTGGGAACTCGTCTGATCCCTTTGTGGCGTACCGCATTGAACCTCTTTGATAACCCTGATTGATGTGATAAGACACTTGAGCATACGATAACTTGGTTACTTTCCAGGGTCGTGTCAAAGCGATCACTGTTCGCTCTCAGGGACAGTGACCGCTTGCTTTTGCTCCAATGTTAGTATTCGCTAAGACCTCTAAATCTAGTCTTCACATAGCTCCCGCTGATAGGCTAAACGGAGATAGCCACGAGCACGATGGACGCGCCCCTTGGCCGCACTGCGAGAACACCCCACTGTTGTTGCGATCTCTTGCATGTTGCAGTTATGGTATATGTACAGCAGGAAGGCTTCGCGATAGATAGTTGGTATCTGGGTAAGCAGTCGTCCCACGGTGACCTCTTGTTCGCGTGTACTGACTTCGTCTACCACGTTGTGTGAACTCTGGAGTTCAAGGGTTTCATCCAACGGCGTAAAGGTCAGACGTCGCCGCCGTCGCACTTCATCCAGGGCCGTGTTGCGGGCGATGCGATATAACCATCCGATGACACTGCTATCTGTGCTGCGATTGGCCCAGTGCCGTATCGCTTTTACAAAGGTCTCTTGACAGAGATCCTCCGCCAGCTCCTGATCGTGCACAATTGATATAAGATACGCAATCAGCCGTTGCTGATGGGCTATATATAGTTTTGCTAGTTCTTCCATTATCGTTGTCAACTCCGTCTATCCCAAACCTGACCTTCTGAACTATCATCGTTCTTTGATTTCTCTTCTTTGTCAGGTGATTGCACTCACTCCTCTTGAGGCTGTATCACAATCTCCACCTGAGCACTCATTCCTGGTCGCAGCCCGTCCGCATCCTCGGGGGTGATTTCGACCACATAGGTTCGTACATTGCCCCGCACCGTCGCTTCTGGGGCGATGTAGCTGACCTGTCCTACGAGGGTCGTGGGTAGTCCTTCAATCGCGATCGCAACCGTTTGGTCCAAAGTGACCTGCACGATATCTGCATCGCTGATATCCACACTGATCAGGAGATTGCTCACATCTATGACGCGGATTGCCGGGCCATTTGTTGCACTCGGATCGCCGGGATCAATGTTGACTTCCGAGATTACGCCATCGAATGGGGCCACCAGCCGCGCATCCGCACGATTGAGTTTAGCTACCTCTAATCCGACCTCGGCCTGGCGAATCCCTGCCGAGGCTTGATTCACACTGGCCTGGCTTGGCTCGGCATAGATCTGTGCGCGCTGGGCCTGGGCCAACCGCAATGAGGCCTGCGCCGATGCAACCTGATCCTGTCCTGCTGGCAGTCGCACTTTTTCGAGACTGGCACGGGTAATATCAACCTGTTGCTCGGCCTGCTGAATGCCGGTAATCTCGGCCTGTTTGGCCTGCTCATAAACCACTTGTGCGTCAGCGACATTCTGCTCGGCCTGCCGCAAACCGGCTTCGGCCTGGACAAAGGCAGAGTAGTAAGCTTCGCGCTGGGCCGATTCAACTTCATTGTCAGTTGGCTGCCCACCTGGGCCGACGGTTTCGGGTTGCTGTGGGTTATTGCCCGTATCCTGTACATACGCCCAGTTACTCTTGGCTTCGGCATAACGCGCTTGAGCCTGCACCAGCGCCTCCGACGCCTGCCCAATCTGTGACTCGGCATTCGTTTTTGTCAGCGAGAGCTGATCACGGGTGGCTTGCAGGGCTGCTTCCGCATTTGTCACCGAAGACTCGGCAGCACGAACATCCTGGGGCTGAGCATTACTCGTCTGAGCCAGCGTAATCTGCGCCCGTTCGATCTGGGCATTGGCCGCCGCGATATCGGCGGAGCGGGGCGGCGCGACGAGTTGGTCTGATTGGGCCTGGGCACTGGCTAGCGCAGCTTCAGCTTGCCGTATATCGGCGTCAAAGCGTCGTAGATCCAGGACGGCTAATTCCTGGTCGGCCTTGACCACATCCCCCTTGTCGACCAGTACTTCCTGAACAGTTCCCTGCACCACGAACACCAGATCGGCTTCCTGGAGCACAATGACTTCGCCAATGCCATAAATGCTGGGGAGTGGTGCCACGTCGGGTGCGGGTGTCGCTGTTGGTTCAGTGGGTATAGCAGTCTGGGTTGGGCGAGGTGTTGGTTGTGTATCGATCTGTGCAGTCGAAGCATTCCCACACGTGCTTAGGCTGAGTGCGACAATCCCACTCAAAAGGGTTGTTTGTATTGCAAAACGTTTCATAGCGCCTTTCCTATACCTTGAGTAAATTAGTTTATTGTGTTTGTGTTGAGAAAATACATACCTAAAGGCGTACAACCATTGCTGGCACGCGCTATTCACGAAGCTCCTGGGGTTTATCCTGTGGTACAGGTGTGGTGTCATTAGTTGATGGCTCTACCATTCCATCTTCGCCATTGTGATGCATGGCTGTTGTGGAAGGTAGGTTTCCATCGCCACTCGTTGCTCCAGCATGCGCTAGGACAGGGTTTTCCATCGTTGATGATGCTGGTTTCGCTGTGCGACGGAAAAGATTTTTTGTTCTATCAATCAAACCTTCCATCAAGCTATAAGCCGTTGGAACCAGGATAAGTGTGAGGAGCGTGGAGGTCGTGACACCACCAATAATCACCGTTGATAGCGGTCGTCGTAACTCCAATCCTTCACCAATACCAAGGGCTGACGGGAAGGCTGCTAACACCAGTGTTGCTGCTGTCATCAGAATGGGACGGAGCCGGATGGCGCCGGCGCGCTCAAGTGCGGCGTGTTTGGGCATGCCAGCATTGCGTAACTGGTTAGTAAACTCAACGAGCAGAATGGAGTTTTTGACGACCACACCCATTAGCATCAGCATGCCGATCATGGCGACAATATCGAGTTCCAAACCAACCAACCACAGGGCGACAAAGGCACCCAGAAAGCTCAATGGCATGGCGAGCATAATCACCAGTGGTTGGAAGAAGGAACCAAACTGCGAAGCAAGTACCACATACACGAGCAATACCGATAGCCCCATTGCGATGATTAGTGCACTGAAGCCTTCGGTCTGATCAGCGGTGGAACCACCAAAGCTCACAGCTATGTTCGACGGAATATCTATATCGGCGAGACGTGCCTGCATATCGGCTTGCACATCGTTGATATTGCGGTTGATGTTGTTGGCCCCAATGACCACTTCATTCAAGCGATCCACCCGGCGAATGCTGGTGGGACTGGTGCTTTCAACCGCGTCTGTGACACTTGCCAGAGGTATGATTGAATTGCCAAGAGGCAGTTGGACTGCTCGCAGGTCATCTATGTTCTGCCGATCTTCCGGCTGCAAGCGGACCACAATATCGTACTCTTGACCCTCTTCTCGGTAGATCGCCGCTGTATCACCTTCATTCAGGGTACGCAGTATGAGCGCGAGCGTCTGGTTAGTCAGGTTGTAATCATTGGCGCGTTGCTGAATGAGTTGATATTCGAGTTGTGGCGCACCTGGTTTGTAAGTCGTATCGAGATCGTCCAGCCCCTCTATCCCTTCAAACGCAGTCATAATTTCATCAACCAGTGGTGCAATGGTATCCACATCTTCAGTGGTTCGCAGCTGCATCTGGAGTGGTCGTCCGGTCACAGAGACGGTATCGCCACCATCTGGTGTTGACTGGCTAAACGAGACAATGCCCGGAAGTCCTTCCATCTCCGGTCGGATGCGCTCACGTGTCTCGTTTGATGGCGCATCATGGTGCAAGTTGACCAGAAAATCAACCTTCTCTGCAGCACCATCCACGCCTACCGTCGTGAGCACCGCTGCGACCGCCTCATCCTGCAGCAGGATCTGCTCTGCATCACGGGCAACACGATCTATTTCGCTCAGGAAGGTCCCTGGGGGAAGTTCAATCGACATGGTAAATTGATGATTGTCGACATTGGGGAAAAAGGAGAATTTAAGAGTTGAAGCGGCAAGAACACTAACGATGATGACTACCACCGTGAAGCCAAGAATAAGCATACGATGTTTGAGGGACCACGCCAGAAAACGTTCGTAGAGTGCTTCGCTGCGGCCCAGTTCTTCGTGCGCTTCATCTGGTAGATGTTCCTCGCCGGGCTTGATTTTGAGTGGTTTGACAGCTTGCTTGCCCTGAAACCAGTTTGCTGATGTCATGGGTGCCAGCGTAAAAGCCTCGGTAATTGATAACAACATGGCCCCTACGATCGTGAGACCGAATGCACCAAAGATGACGCCAGTGACTCCATCTGTAAAGGCCACAGGCGTAAAGACCACCACGATTGTGAGGGTCATAGCGACCACTGCAGCAGCCACTTGTGCAGTGCCACGGCTGGCAGCAGTGTAGGGGTCTTCACCACGTTGTATATGCCGAAAGATGTTCTCACGCACGACAATCGCATCATCAATGACCAAACCAACCGCCACCGACAATGCCAGCAAACTGATGACATTGAGTGAGATGCCAAGGAAACTCATGAGGCTAAAGGTGGCTATGATAATAATGGGTAGCCCGAGCACCGTAACAAGGGTATTACGCACATCGCGGAAGAAAAACCACACGACCAATATGGCAAAGAGCATAGCAATGATCATCTCTTCAAGTGCGCCATTGACCTGCTCACGAATCTGAATCGACTCGTCCCGAATCACGGTAAACTCCAGATCCGGGTACCTGCTAAATGTTTCTTCAGCAGTCGCGATAGCTGCTTCCGCGACAGCAACCGTGTTCGTATCCGCCTGTTTGCGAATGGCCAGTGAGATCGTGTCTTCACCATTGACCCGCACAAAGGTCTCGACTTCCTGCTGACCATCTCGGATCTGTGCGATATCGCTAATGGTGTAGCCTGTATCTCCAATCCCTACCGAGGCAATGTCAGTGTATGACTGGAAGACGCTGGGGGTCCGTAAATTGAATTCCTGCTCACCAACCTGAATTGAACCCAGCCCAAAGTCAGCATTGGCAGCGGCAATAGCATTACTAACCTGGGAGGGGAGAATACCCAACGCTTGCATGCGTCCCAGATCTAACTCAACGTTGATCTGCCGCACGAGCCCACCATTCAGTGATACAGAACCGACGCCCTCAGCTTGTTGGATGTTCGGGACAATGTCATTCTCAAGCAGGTTACGAACCTCTCGAGGGTCGCGTTCGTTTCCTCCTGTCACAGCCAGCGTGACAATCGGTGTCTGGCTGGGATCAAGGCGTTCATACACGGGTTCCTGAATATCATCAGGGAGGCGTGCACGAATAGCTGTCACCTTTTCACGTACTTCCTGAAGAGCACTTGCGACATCAGTTCCATCAACAAACTCCACCACAATGACGGTCAGGCTGTCTGATGAGGTTGACGAAATCTCATTGACGCCGCTCAGGGTTGAAAGTTCATTCTCAATTGGTCTGGCCACCTGTTCAGCCATTGACTCAGGGCTGGCGCCAGGATTCACCACACGGACAGATACAACCGGTAGTGAAATATCGGGAAGGAGATTAACCGGCAATGAAAAATAACCAAGGAGGCCAAAGACTAGACCAAGCAACACCAGCATGGTGATGAAAACCGGCTGTTTGATGGCTGTATCGGAGATGATCATCCCATTGAGTTGGGGCTTAGTTGGGCGTTGGCTTTCTGAAGACGACACGACAGCATCCTTTCTGTAACGAAAGACTTACAGATTTGTGGTATCAACTCTTGATGGCTACATCTATCTAGCCATTAGTTCAAGACAATGTTTGTGATCAAAAGTATATGAAAAGGCCCTATAGGGAATTAGGTGGCACTACCAAAGCGTTGATCAGACCCAGGGATAGGCCCTTTGGTGCTGCATTGATGATGAAAACAGGTTGTTTGACAATTGTGTCGAAGATCATCATCTCCTTGAGTTTTAGTTTAGTTAAATGTTGAGTTGCTGAAAATGACACGACACAATCCTTTCAGTAGCAGAAAACATACAGAGGAGTTACATGACCTGTTCATGGCTGCACCTACGCTAAACATTAGTTTGTGATAATAACTATTATGAAAGAAAAATAACTAATCGATTAATAAGTTAAAGGCGCAAAAAAATTTAGCGCCTACTCCGACTTATGACACGGGCCAGTGTCTGCCCAAGTTGCTCCAGAGGAAACTCTGCATACTCACGTCCTCGCATGAGAAGGAAGAAGTGTCCGTAGCCCGAATATGCACAAAATATGAGCCATGCCAATTCATTGCTCTCGGCTTCATCCTCGATAAATCGTGCAAGTTGTTTGCGAATGGTCCCCTGCAACTTTGCATGCTGGAGACTAACATGCATACGTTCTTCTTCATCTAAACGCCCCATTTCAGACGCCACCCAGTTGACACGCTTGAGCATGTCCGGCATTGTTCGGGCAACCGCAGCACCTAGTTGTTCCAACAGTTCCTCAAGATTTTTTGGCTCAGTAACTGACTCAAAGACGCGCACGACATCGGAGGAGACTGACAACGCGACTTCGCGGAGAATTTGCGATTTGCCATTCTCAAAATAGTAATACAATGCAGCCGTGGTACATCCAGAAGCTTTCGCAATTTGCTTGATCGATGTTGCAGCATACCCATGTTCTCTGAACAGTTCGTCTGCTTTGCTGATAATGGTTTCTCGAAGATCGGTTGGATTACGCATAGACCCTTAAATAACTAATCGATTAGTAAGTAATATAAGTCACATGTTTGATTTTGTCAAGAGGCTCAGTACATAACTTTGGAAATTCAGACATTTAGCAATCACACCTTATCTTGATCTCGGTGTGGCAACCAACTCGATGGTGCGTGGGCCTGTTGAGGCAAAGACACAGGTGCTGTCTTCACCACACGAGCTGCCACAATGGCCACTACACGTTGCTGCATTGCGCTCGGTTAAACGCCCTTTGCGTACCCAGAACGAAACCATACCCTCCAGAGCGCTCCGTTCAATGCCCAACTGTCGACTCAACTCGTCCATGGGCATTGGCCCCTGAGCCTGTTCCAGTGCTTCTAATACCTGACGTAACATACTGTCCTCACGCAGCGCTATGGCCATCATACCACGAAATACCAATATGTTTTGACCACAGCGCTGTACTGTTCAATGATTAGCCTAAACCGAGCAATAAACCACCCTGGAACACCAGGCACGCAGCGAGCCACGCAATGGCAAACTGACCAATAATGCTAAACCACATCCAACGTATGCCAAACTCGTGTCGGGCGGCGGCGGCAGCGACCATGCATGGTGTGTACAGTAAGACAAAGACGAGGAACGCTGCGGCAGCTAATGCACCATGGCCACCACTACTGGCCTCAAAACTCTGTTGAACGGCACCCATAAGTGCGGGGGATTCGCCCTCTTCCTCCGCTTCAAAGAGGTTGATACCAATGATCAACGGGATGGATTTGAGCGTATCAACTGTTGCATCAACAAAGCTCGTCCCAATGCCCACAAGTTCGGCTCCAAAGGTAGCTGGTGCTGCTTCTTCCGCGACCTCTTCGACGTTATGAACCTGGGCCATGGTGCTGACAACCACTTCTTTGGCCACAAACCCGGTAATCAATGCACCACTGGCCTCCCAGCTATCAAAGCCCATTGGCGCAAACACAGGTGCTGTAGCCCCCGCAACTGCGGCAAACGCACTATCCGATACATTGGTTTCGGCAAAGCTGCCTTGACCAGTCATCGGGGTTGCCAGAAGGAACCACACCACAATGCTCGTTACCATAATCAGGGTCCAGGCTTTGCGAACGAATGCCGATGTGCGTTGCCACACGTGCTGCCAGATGCCGCGCCATGTCGGCAAGCGATACGGTGGCAGTTCCATCACAAACGGTGTTGCTTCCTGGTCGTCAAACAGCGTGCTTTTGAGGAGCATACCGATCATAATGGCTACAACGATACCGGTCACATACAGTGAGAAGATGACCAGACCGCCAGAGGTGGGAAAAAAGATTGCAGCAATCAGGACATACACCGGCAAGCGTGCGCTACAACTCATAAAAGGCACCAGCAGGCCGGTCAGGATGCGGTCACGTCGACTCTCTAGCGTGCGGGTGGCGTAGATGGCAGGCACACTGCACCCAAAACCGACGATCATGGGCAAAAAGCTCTTGCCGTGGAGTCCCAGTGTTCGCATCAGCCGGTCCATCACAAATGCCGCGCGCGCCATATACCCTGAGTCTTCGAGCAACCCCAACGCCAGGTAGAGTGACACCAGGACAGGAACAAACACCAACACGCCGCCGACACCGGCGACAATGCCATCAACTATGAGGCTCTCAATCCAGGTTCCTCCCAGATTCAGCATGCCTAATAGCGCAACGATACCGCGTGAGAGTGGGCCGCCTATTAATCCATCAACCCAATCGAGAAATGGTGCTGCAACATCAGTTGTGATCTTAAACACACCCCACATCAAAGCTAAAAAGATGGGAATACCCAACCAGCGGTGTGTCACGATCCGGTCAATCCGATCAGAGAGGGTCATCGGCTGTTCAGTAGGGCGAGTCAGAACTTGCTCGATCAGGTTGTGCACAAAGCGATAGCGCTGATCCGTCATGGTGATATCCACATCATCGCCATAGTGTTGCTGGAGGCGTATCACGCTACGTTCAAGTGCCGTGAGAATGATGGCGCCACCATCGATCTGATCCACTCGATTACGTAAGGTCTCGTCGCCTTCCAGGAGTTGGATGGCTAACCAGCGTGGTGCATAGGTCTTTGATAACGAGGGTGTATCGGCGATGAGTTGGGCTAATTGGGCAACTTCTGTCTCAATAGCTTCTTCGTAGTGCAGCAGATTATGGCCCCCAAATGAGGCAGCATGTAAGGCAGTCATGGTCTCTAGATCTCCTGTTTATGTTGCTATACCAGAATCATTTCCGGCTCAACATGACGTTGGTGTTGTTTGAGCATTGTTGCTATGGCGGTTTTCAACTCGGCTATCCCGCAGTTCTGGCTGGCAACCATCGGGATCACTGGTGCGCCATTCAGCAATGTTGAAAGACGCTGTGTATCAATCTGCAAACCACGTGCTTCAGCCACATCAAACATATTCACAACCATGATGAGTGGCCTGTCAATTTCGAGAAGTTGTGTGGTGAGGTAGAGATTGCGTTCGAGGTTTGCTGCATCAACGACATTAATCAGCGCATGGGGGCGATCCAGCACAATAAAGTCACGGGCGATCTCTTCTTCCAGCGAATAAGCCGATAGGCTATAGGTGCCGGGGAGATCAACTACGGTGATGTGCTTACTCTTGATCAGCAGGGTCCCAGCTTTCTTTTCGACCGTTTTCCCCGGCCAATTTCCAACATGTTGGCGTGCACCAGTGAGTGCATTAAAAACGGTGCTTTTGCCAACATTTGGATTGCCTGCCAGGGCAATAGTCCATGTGGTCATGCCAAAATATCCTTTCAGAGCGGTTCAACTAAAACCGTATGAGCGAGATTACGGCCCAATGCCAAACGTGTATCACGTACGGCCAGCAAGAGCGGATCGCTGGCGTTTTGTACCATACGTACCTCAACACCAGGTGTCAGTCCCAGTTCGGCTAAACGACGTGAGCGTTGGGTATTCCCTCTGACTTCCAACAAGCGGACACATTCCCCTGGGCCCACCATTGATAGCAGCATGGTTCCACTAGGACGTTGTCGCACGGGATACCTCCACAATGATCTGACGCGCATCTTGTTTGCGTAACGAAAGCTGATATCCTTTGACGATCAGTTCGAGTGGATCACCAAGCGGTGCAACGGCTTTGATCGCAACTGTTTCGCCGGTGATCAGGCCCATGTCGAGCAAGCGGCGGCGCATCCGTCGTTCACCGGAAATACGCACCACTTTCGCTTGATCGCCTGTCGTCAGCTGATCAAGGGTTATTTCTGTGGTTTGGTCTGTCATAGGTGTAAAACCTCTATTGATTTATTATTATGCTACTAACTCATTAACCAATGTTATTGCGATACTTTCAGCGATGGATTGCGACAATGCCAATGAATGATCCTCTCGTTTGATCAAGAGTGCACCGTCTTTCGCCACTGCGACGATCTCAATCTGTACGCCAGGAATCAATCCCTGTGCACGGAGAAAATCATTCGTCGTAGCATCAGCGTGGATCGCCGCAATGGTGCCACACTCGCCAACACTCAGGTTCGGCAATGCACATGTAGGCAGTGACGCGGGCTCATCATCGCTTGATGGAATAAGTTCGTTTTGTGGGCTATATATGGGATGCCCCAGGAAGATGGCCAGCCGATCTGCGACATCATCCGGTGTCACATGTTCCAATCGGCAGGAGATTGCTTCGGCTTCGTGAGGGTCTATGTGCAACTGATTCACGAGAAAGACTTCCCACAATCGTCGCCGTCGCAGGATTTTGCGTGCAACCTGTTCGCCTTCAGAGGTGAGTGTGACACCTTTGTATGGTTCGTAAGTGAGCCATCCCTCTTTGGTCAATTTGCGACACATCTCGTGTGCTGAAACGGGCGATACGGCTAACTCCTGTGCCAGTTGGGTGAGTGGTACGGGCTGGGCACTCTGTTGTAAGAGGGCCGTACGCAATAGATACATTTCAACGCTTTCTCGCATCACAATTCCTTATAAGTTCAGGAAAACCAACACATCTTCATCTCAATTGATCAGGCGTACCTTATACATCCGACAGTACCACATGCGTGTGAGCGGCTCAAGGTGTGTGATGATAACCGAGGGTTAAGGGTTGGTAAGGGTTAGGGGTTAGCGGAAGAAGGGTTAAAGGGTAAGGGTTAGGATATAGTAATCTAAGTGGAGAGTGGGAGAAGGTCTGGGGGTTAGGTGGAGCGGTCTGAGCGGAGAGCGGAGAACAAGTGCTGTGGACACTGGGGGTTTATATGGCTTTCTCTCGTTTCGCCTGAAAGAAGCGGTTGCGCGTATGGTTTAGCATAGGAAGCGATTGCGCGTCTCGTTTTGCTGTGCGGTTGCATCGCGACAGATGGGCGCGCATGTTCCTATGACCGGACGTGCTGCGGTGGGTTTGGGGTGGGGTGCTGCCGTGTTTTTCGGGCACGTGGTGGGGGGCACCAGCGCGTTGGTAAGCGGAGTTGGCGTCGGTGGAGCTGGTCGTACGGGGGCACCGTTGGGCATGGACCGGGTGGTAGCGGGTCATAGCGGCGGCGATGCCTTCACCGCTGGGGTCCGCAATACCGCCGCCTGGCCGCCGACTATCAGCAGTCCATACCACGGCCCGGTGGTGTTTGTGGGCACCCCCCGTAGCGATTTCGTCCATTTCACTGACCTCTGGCAGATCATCCGCTAGCCGATCCGCTGGCTGGCGCGCTGGTGCTGGTCGGTGCGGCGCCCACCAACCGGGCCATCGTCCGACTACCAACCGTAGGCACCGACCGCGCGCGTGCCGGGGCCTTCAGCGGCTTCGCAAACCGGTCACCACGGCTGGTAAAACGCCGCCCACACCCCTTGTCTACCGACCGCTGAACGCCACGAGCACGCTCATTCTTGCGTTGATCCGGACGGCCACAGTGCGGCCACGTAATCCTACCAACCTCCTACCAGCCAGACGGTCGTAACTCGACAACAGCCACCACCAACATGCAATACCAAGTTAACAATGCCGACGATGGGTGGGTCGGTGGATGGGCGAGTCGGTGCGCGGGTGAGCCACGCACCTCCGGTGTATTGGTGACTTTTCCGCCTTCTCTGGCGTCTTTATTCCTCTGTGCCTCTGTGTACTCTGTCGCTCAGCCGCTCAGCCGACCCACCCCTCAGTCGCTTACCTCGCGCATGCGTCGCTGCTGCACGAAGGGGTCGCTTAGTCCCACCAACATCATCACCACAAGACTGATCCGCTGTACCCATTGCCAGAATGCTTCGGCTGGCGTGAGTGGCGAGAGCTTAAAGACAGGTGCCACTGCTGGAGGACGGCGGCAGCCGCACCACTCCGCCGAAACTGGATGTACACACTTCCGCCATCGTGGGACCAGCCGAGCACATAGGGGTCCCAGCCCGGCTTATAGGCTTCGGCCAGTAAACGGCCTTCGGTGGAGTAGATAGCGATACGTTCATTGACGTTCCAGACTTCACGGGTGACATACCAGGGCTGGTGTGGCGAGGGTAACTGGTCGTTGGTAAGTTGGACTATGGGACGAGCATAGGCTGATAGGAAGTGATACTCAAATCCTTCTAACAAGTTTTCAACGTCCGCATCTGTACCTGGAAAGCCCCAATAGACATAATATTGTCCAGATTCTTGGGTGAGAATTGTATACCCGGCCATCCCAAATCGTACCATCATATAGAGAGCCTCTGCCTGTTGCCATTGTGTGCGGACATGGGACCTCCAGGTGGTGGTTGGCAGTTGCCGAGTGTCAATTGAGGGAAAAACTGTGGTGTTGGTTGTGGTGACATCGACTACATGATACTGAAGATTATGGGTACTGTATGAGAGAAACTGAGTGGGATTTATCCAGCGTACCTCGATGAGATGGATGGGTAATACCCAAAGCTGACGAGTGTGCATATTCCAGACAATTGCTTCATTAATTTGATTAATGGTCCGCTGCAGCACCACGAAACGCCCATCAGGGGAGAGCGAGACAAGCCCAGTGAGCGACCACTGGGCAGGTGCCAGGAGTTCTACGTTGCCCCGCACGCCTCAACTCGATTGGCACCCCACGTTCCCCTGGTCAGCAGCAGCCCTATCCCCATCTGCCATATTCGCCGCCGTGGATGCGGGGTGCTGTGGCGTATTCCCATAGATATGTCTCCTCGTGGTGCGAGAGGTGGTCATACCACCCCTGACACCAAATGATGATCAGCCGTGATTAGTTTTGTACTAGGATGTTAATCCCACCCCCTCCTTATACGGCGAGATCTGGTTTACCATCTACGTTAAAATCTCCATGGATAATAGTACGACCACCAAAACCACTGGCATAGCTCCCAGCCAGTTGAAAAGTACCATTTCCAACACCCAACCATATACTCACTTCTCCTCCATCACCAGTCGCTACTGCAATGTCGGGAAACGTATTTTGATTGAAATCGGTTGTAGTAAGTGACTCTGGTTCTTGATCAGTTGGTAGATCCACTCCTGGTTGAAGGGTTCCATCTCTATTGCCAAGACGAATACTAATCGTGTCTGTCTCTAGATCGCCTGTCGCAAGATCAAACACCATATCACCATTCCAATCGGCGACAGCCAAGGCACATGTGCGGTGCTCAACTGACTGAATCACTGTTTCGAATGTTCCAGCAATGTCCTCAAAAAAAACGTGAAGTTGGACCACGTGTAGTCAAAAGAGCCGATATTCGAGATCCAACAGCGGAGGAGCATTTCCATTGGTGTATCCAAAGGTACGCGATTGCCCAGTGTGACATGTTTTTGAGTCACGGTGGTGGTGACGGGTGGGCCACCAGGCTCTGTTCCCGGATTTACCAGAACTCGAACGTAGCGCGACCACTCGGTTTGACCCAGTGCACGAAGTTCCAATTCAGCCCACACATTATGGATTTTATCGGCTGTGATGGATACATCAACCCTGAGGCTATCCCGAATGAATCCCGTAGGCACGATCATCGTCGTCGTGACAATTCCAGAGCCTTCCACGGAGACCGGACCAGAGAGAAACCCTGTTTGTGAACTTGGTGTACTAAAGCTTCCATCAAAGCCATTGATAGTGCTTACAGTCTCGACAGTATTGTGATGATGAGTAGCTTTAGTATCAGACGCGATAGGACTATCAGTGGCCGGATTGGATACAATTGTTTCGGGATTAGGTATAGTAGTGGGTGGTGCAGCGGACACAGGCAACAGACTACTCCAGACCAATGCGAACAACAACGTCACCATAGACGCACGGATCAATGGGCGGTGCATACGGGTACTCCCTCCATATTCCACGGTGTGGCACCCATGGCCAACACCAGACACACCACACAACGATAAGACCATTGGTAGAATACTTTCTCTCGTACGGTTAGGATGTTCGGGTGGATGACGCAAGCAATCGTACGACAAACCATCGAGAGCTACAAGCTGTGGGGCGACAACTATGGGTTAAGAGATAACAAGGGTTAGGGGTTAGAAAGGTTAAGGGTTAACTGATTCGTCGGTCGTAGTGGCGGTGTGCCACCGCCATCCTTATGGGCTAATGCACTTGTCATATCATAGAAAGGTTAGGGGTGAGTAAGTTAGGTGAATGGTTGTCCTCCCGCTCCAACGTCCTTTGTCCCACTGCTTCAACGTTCCACCGCTCTCTATTGGCTACTTGCAAGGGTGGATTGCCGCCCCGCACCCTCCGTCCGATTTCGACAGGCTCAGGCAGCGGAGCGACGCTCTGGTAACCCGCACGGAATAGCTGAGGCTATTGGTAAGCTAATGCGCGGGCCAGCCACGCACCTACGGGGTACTGTGGAAATATCTCGTAACCCTTCTCTGGCATCTCTGTCGCTCTATCGCTCTCCGCTCTATCGCTCAGCCGCTCTGCGCCCAAGCGCTTGAGGGGCCGTCACAAGGGGGACGGCCCCGACGCTGAATCGTTCTAACCCGTAAGCCTTCTCTGACGCCTCTGTGTGCTCAGTCGGTCAGCCGCTCCATCGACCCAACGTTCGACCGTTCGACCGTTCCATTGCTCAGCCGCCCCACTACTCCCCTCCCGCGACGTTTTGTGCAGTGCGGACCTCGCCGATGTATTGCTGGATGGCCCAGTACGCCGGGCGTGGACTGTAATCGCCATTGAGGATGCTAAACGATGCCTGTTCGTGGTAGGGGTTGCCGTTGCGTGCTTGTAACGGCCCGAAGTTGAGGTTCCACAAAAACATCGCACCGACCCACGGATATTCCTCTTTGGCGAGGCGCATTGCCCCAACAATATACTCGGCCTGTTGCTCATACGAAATTTGATTACCAAATTCAAACCCTGGTGAGTTGTTCTGCGTGGCCCAACCAAACTCGGTAATCCAGACCTGATGCTGATCCATCCCATACTCTTCCATCAGCGCCCGCACATTCTCGATGTGGCGAAAATAAAACGTTGACTCGGTCGTCCATCCATCAGCCGGACTGGGGTTGTCTGGCCATAACGTGTCTGGTGGATTGGCGGAACCACCGGGATGCACTCCCTGTGCGTCCATATAGTTGCGAATAATGCCATTCTGGTAAGAATACATAGCACGGTAGTAGCTGAGGTCATCAACAGCAACACCAGGGCTGTTCACCGACGTTGAGGCAGGCGGACCGGCAACAATATAGATATTGGGATTCACTGCTTTGATACGTGTGTAGGACTCCTTGAGGATCTCGACATAGTGCCCGGCATCCTTCAACGAGACCTGACCGCCGTTCTCGTACGCCAGGTTCTGCTCATTCCAGATCTCAATGGCGTGCACACGTCCATCGTAGTGTTGCGCCAGGGCAGCCAGGAAATCACCGAAGTTCTGTGGGTTGGCGGGCATGCCAGTGCTGCCGTTTGAGGTATAAAAACTGGGTGACTGCACCACGGAAATGAGGATTTTCAGATCCTGAGCATTCACTGCATCAACAATATAATCAAGTTCTCCCCAGGCGTAATTACCGGCAGGGCCTTCTTGATCTTTCCAGTGAATCTGCTGGCGGACCCAGCCAAAACCAGCGTCGCGGGCTGCTACAAGTGGGGTGTAGCGATCGGTATAGAAAAGATGAGCGACAGCACCAAATTCCAGTTGTTCCGTTTTGAGCGGAAACGCCAGATCGCCTGGCCCGATTGGCTGGAGGGTGGGCGTTGGCGCTGGCGGAATTTCAGTTGGTATCGGTGTGATGCTGGGTGTTGCAATCACAGGTGCACCCTCTATAACCACACTTGATTGTGTTGGTACAGCACCTTCGATCTGTGCTGTTGGTAGCGCGACCGCCTCCTGGCCTTTCTGAGAGCCAAACATACAGGCATTGAGCAGCACTGCAGCTAGAGCAAGATAGATCACAGATCTCATATACATGCGTAAAGGTTTCACTGGTAGTTCTCCCGTCAATTGATGTTCGTATCATTAGCAGCAATGCTGCAAAGAGGTAAATCTGCGGCGTACCGTAGTACGTGCTACTACTGTAACAAGAGGACTGATAAACAACAATAGGATTAGTTTACGGATTGATGATCGAAATCTGTTAGAAAGCTGAAAAATAGCTTATATTGAGGGTAAGTCTGGTGTGGGGCATCTTAGCGTGGGGCTGTAGTCCCATGTGCAGGAGCGGCGGGCAGTGGGTTATGTGGAGTGTGCGGTGCCTGAGCCTGTCGAAGGCAGTCTGGGGCAATGGGTTATGTGGAGCATGTTGCGAAACAGCCCGGTATTGCGATACACTAGCATCACTTCGATCATGTTATGCCAACGGAGGAACAGCGTGTATCCTAAGCTCTATATCGGTCACATCCCACCAACTCCCGAGGCACGTCGTGTATTGCGCTACTACGCATTGGAACTCAGCGAACGGCTGCGCGCACGCTCGAGCACACAGGCAATCTATGTCTTGTTCAACTTTTCTCCTTCGAAACAGATGGAACATGAGCCAGTCGATCTCTTGCTCCTGCAAGAAAACACGATCATTGTAGGGATTTTGCAGGAGTGTAAAGTCCCGCTCGATATCTTTCCCAATGGGCAGTGGCAGATCCGTGAGACAGGTCAGCAGATGGTTGGGATGCGAGGAGAAACACCGCTAGAGCAGATCAAGCAAACACGTGCCACCATCCGTCAACGGATAGAGGATTATGCTGCGGCGGTACCGGGCATCACTGTTGGTGAGCAAGGGTTGCAACGTATCACTGGTGCATTGATCTGTGTGCCTTCGATCCATCCAGAGTCGCGCGTTACGCTCGATATCGCCGACCATCGATCACAAATTAAAGTGTTAGGTCTCGACGAATTACCAGCTCTGGCTATGATGACCAACTCTGCCGTCACGATGGATGAGTACACGCTGCAAGCGTTGGTTTCGGATGTTTTTAGTGGGCAATGTTGGCACAATGGGTCGCAGTTATTGTTTGAATTGGCACCAACCTCGTTGCGATTACGCGTCCTTACCGCTCAGAGTCAAACTGAACAAATCCTGCCATTGATTGAGGAAACAAATGTGGTTGGTCGTCGCAATACACCATTGCGCCACGAGTATCGGTTGACACTTACCGGCGACGATCTGATGTCAAACGACCATGCCATTATCACCTGTATCCCTGATGGGCGCGTACTGCTGCAGGATACCAGCACCAACGGCACCTGGATTACGCTACCAGGACAGACCGAGGAGCACTTGCATCACGTTGAACGCGAGATTGTCCCAGACACATTTTTGCGTATGGGTGCAACGAACTTGCGTCTGGAAACTGTGCCAGTCCATACACAAGAAGACATCTGATCTGTTCACCTTTCCTCGATGATGTTTTGATCCAGGCAGTTAAGAAACAGACCAGTCTGTCTTTTTATGCGTGAGGAGTGAAGCAAAAGAATAGGGCTCCATCCTGGAAACGAGATGTATATGTGAATCCTATCCGATCGATCAGCCTTCGCATACGTGTGTTCTCTGGCAGCACCACCGCGTGGACCTGCGAAACACCTTGCTCCACCATCAGATCGACCAGTTGGCCACACAGCATGCGCCCAATGCCTTGCCCCTGATAGATATCTGTCACGATAAGCGCTGTTTCAATATTGGTTGTGTTGCTGTGCGAGCGCACTAATTCGGCGATACCAATGATATGTTCCTCTCCATCGGCGCACGCTGTTGCAAGCAAAACATTGATAGAATCATCACTATGCACAAGACGTTGGGCTTCTAACCAGGCGCTCTCTATCGTATGTGGTGGCCGTGGTGTGAAGTAACGCAGATACAAAGTATCCGACGATAAACTCATGAAAAAATCCGCTAAACGATGGTCATCGTATGCGTGGGCATGCCGAAGCGTTGTGTGCGATAAGATTGGCCCTGATGTCCGCGTTTGTTGAGTATTTACGTAAGTGCGATGTTGTCGTTCATCTGCCACGAGCTATCTATCCTCCGTTGGGGTTGGCACTAAAGAGAATGCAGGTGGTGGTCGCATGGCCATAGAGTTTACCTGCTTCATCGGTAATGCGTGCTTCTGCCGTTGCTGTGCGCCCCCCTACGTGAATGACCTTGCCCTCACACAGCACCTTCCCTGTTTTCGCCGTCAGTGGGCGCAGGAAGTTGACCTTTAGCTCCAATGTTGTGTAGCCGGAACCGGCTGGCAGCATCGATTGAATAGCGCATCCCATGGCCGAGTCGCAGAGCGTGCACGCCAGACCACCGTGGACCACCCCAATCGGGTTGTAGTGGTACTCGGCTGGCTCAACGGTAAAAACAACGCGACCCTCTTCGATATCGCTGATCCCCATTCCCATCAAGTAAGCGATCGGTGGCCCAGGCAAGTCTCCTCGCTGCATTGCCCGTAGATAGTCGATCCCTGTCATTGTGGTGGCTGCCTGTGCGCCAACCATGGGGTCCTGCCATGTAACTGTGCGGGTGCGTTGTAGTGTTGTATCTTGCTCCACTGGGATAAACTCCTTTTTGCTGTATCAAGCACATTCCATTGAACACTGTTCAGAGTGCAAGCGAACGTATATAGTCGGCCATGTGATCCACGGCACGTTGTATGTAGACCGAGTCGTCATAGAGTTTGCTCAACATAATGGCACCCTCAAGCGTGGCGGTGACAATCGTTGCAACTGTATATGGGTCACTTTCTGGTTTGAGTTCGCCCTGTGCTACTCCAGCTTTGACTTCCCGCCCAATCAGTTTGTGCCACGAGGTCATGGCCCGCCGGGCACGTTCTCGTAAGACCGGGTAGGTGTCGTCGGACTCGATAGCTGTGTTGAGCACAGGACATCCGCCAGTTAGCACGGGATCATCGATCAAGCTGTAAAAGACTTCTACAATAGCTACGAGTCGTTCAAGTGGGCTTTCCTTGCCTGCGAGAACCACCACAAAGCGTTGAGCAATCAGGTTTGTGGCATAATCGAAGGACTCGATAGCCAGTGCTTCTTTGCTGGAAAAGTGGTTGTAGATGCCGCCCTTCTCGATGCCGGTAGCATCAGTCAAATCCCTCATTGAGGTGCCAAAAAAACCGCGCATACTAAAAACATCCGCTGCGCGTGCGATGATATGCTGACGTGTTTGTTTACCTTTATTCATAGGGCATTTCCTTAAAACAGACCGGTCTGTCTTTTTTATCATAAAACAAAAAGCACTGTAGGTCAACCCCCGAATTAGATTGAAACGGGTCGCATGATCAAGAGACCATCTGGTCGTTCAACTGGCATGGCAAAAGCAAAGCGATCGATATCAACACAACAATCGAGATCTGCTGCCGGAAACGAGGGATCGTTCGGGTCCGACAGGCACTGTCCGGCGTGGGAGTCACGCACATGTTTGAGGAAGGGGGTGACATCAGGCTGTTCACCGCGCAACAGGGTCTCGAGATAGTCTGCACAGGCTTCGTCTTCGGCACCCTCTGGAGCAATGCCAGTTGCTACAAGTGTGATGTTCGAGGGATTTAGGTGCTGGATATAGCGTACTGTAGCACTGGCACACACAAAACTCGCTGCCAGCAAAACCGCGGCGTTGACACTCCGCACCAGACCTTGTGTCCCTGCCCCTGTTCGCTGGATCATCCGTCGACCGTGAAGATGGCTTTGCGCCAGCACTGAAGGGGTATTGCCGAAATCAAAATGATCTGGACGATGCCCACGCACCTCACCCATCATTAAAGTACCGGGAAATCGATCATGGAGTGCACATGCCTCTTCGATGGTACCGACAGGAAGAATGTCTTTTGCACCAGCAGCAAAGGCAAAGGCCGCTGTTGTAAATGCACGAATGACATCTATGACTACTACCACATCGCTGGCCGTGTGGCATGTATCAAGTGTTGCTCGTTCAATCCGCATGTTGTGTACCCACACTACGACGTTGCTTGCTCTGGTAGTGATGTTGCAAGCAGGGCTGCCAATTCATTCGGCGATACATGCAGCAGCCTGGCAAGGGCATTGAGCAGCGCAATACGGCGTGCTTCTTCACGTTGAACGGGTGATAACTCTTGACGATTAAGCAGAAATTCAATCGCAGGAATGATATGCTGCGGTTGGAGCGTCGGTTGGTGCATGGTGCAATCCCCCAAAGTGTGGTCTTAGTAACTGTTGATCTCGTCTCTTGTCATGGTAATACAGAAATGGACAGAGATCAAAGATTGTTACTGTACACATCTGGGAACCAAAGTTCCAGCGCACGATCAGGACGAGCCAGCGGCGTAAAGCCAAACTGTTGGTATAATCCATGGGCATCGGCGGTCATCAGCATCCAGCGACGTAGCCCTTGAAGTTGGGGATGTGCTATCACTATCTCCATCAGCCACTTCCCCAGACCTTGTCCACGAAATGCGTCCAGTACAAACACATCAGCAATGTAGGCAAACGTCGCGTAGTCTGTGACGATCCGCGCGCCACCAATCTGTTGATCCTTATGGTAGATGCCAAACATCAACGAGTTTGCCACAGCCTGTTCGACGACCTCAAGAGGAATGCCACGCGCCCAGTAGGATGTGTGCAGAAATCCGTGGATCACCGGGAGGTCGAGTTGCGTGGGATCGGTGCTAATCACAAATTCATCGCGTGGCCACTCATGATATGTCATGGTATTCCTTTTGGCATTATGATAATCGACCTCGCATTAGTACAGTTGGTACGTTGAATGAATAGTTGTCGGCTACCGCTAATGCTGCGTGGATTTCTGGTGGTGCACCATTGATCAGGGTACGGATCTGTGCAATAGCGGCTTCCGGTGTCTGCATGCGGGTGACCCATGCATCAAACTCAAGGTGCAATGGCCATGTACCTAGTGTTTCGGCATGCAATCCAACCTCTGCAAACATCTTTTGCCATTGTGTTATCGAGTGATCACGCACATGCGATGGATCGCGTAAAAGTTCAATAGTGTTGAGAAAGGTATCTAATGCTGGCTCTTTGGGAGCAACAACGTCAACCATGAAGAACACACCATCCGGTTGGAGCACCCGCGCAACCTCGCGCAAAGCGCCAACTGGATCTGTGTAGTGATGGGCGCTATATCGAGAAGTCACGATGTCGAATGACGCAGCGGGAAATGGCAGGTTTACGACATTACTTTGCTCAAAAAAGACATTTGTTATATTGCGTTCAGCCGCTAACCGACGGGCCTGATCAAGCATCTCAGGTGTGAGATCGACGCCCCGCACCTCAGCTACATGAGCGGCAAAGGCCAACGCAGTATGCCCGGCACCACATCCAATATCAAGCACACGTTTATCGTTCTGCAACCTGGCGGCGTGTAACATGGCTGTGAGATCCGGCCCACTGGCATGGATAGTGCTATTGGCATAGCGCGCGGCAACAGCGCCAAACTGTTGTTGTACTGACGTTTTTGTATTCATCACGATCTTTCCTCTAAACGATTACGCATCCTCGATTTTGATGATAATACGTTTGTTGTTGGCGCCCTTGCTACGTGTTTTGACCAATGACACGCGTCCGATTTCGCTTGTGTTGGCGACGTGGGTGCCACCATCGGCCTGAAGGTCCAGCCCTACAATGTTCACAGTGCGAACCTCGGTGATACCTTCGGGCAGCAGATTGATCTTGGTGCGGATGAGGTCGGGAATTTGAAAGGCCTCTTCACGTGGTAAGATCTGCACCTCGACCGCGCGACCTGCTGCAATTTCTGTGTTGACCTTCTCGACAATAGTTTGTGCCAGCTCATTCGAGAAATCGCGCAACTCAAAGTCAAGACGACCTTCGCTGGTATCCATATTGCCACCTGTCACCGCCGCCTGATGGTCGCGCCAGATCACGCCGCAGAGCACATGGAGCGCCGTGTGAGTACGCATCAGCTTGTGGCGGCGTTCCCAATCGATATGGCTCTGCACCTCATCGCCAACCGCAGGCATATCATCGCCCTCTAATGTGTGCCAGACGGTGTCGCCCTGCTTGCGTACTTCCGTTACCTGCCACTGACGATCTCGCACGCTGAGGGTCCCGAGGTCGTGTGGCTGACCACCGCCCGTCGCATACAGAGCTGTGCGGTCCAGCACAACTTTGTTTTCGTCGACCGCCGTAACACGGGCCGTAAATTCCTTGAGATAAGCATCTGTTTGATAAAGCAACTCAGTCATAGCACTCTCCTTAAAGCGTTGGAGCGATAGAACGTTGGGACGTTGGAGCAGCGGACTAACCCCTAACCCCTTCATTTACCACCTCAGCTAGCCGACGTATGCCTTCCTCAATCCGATCAGGTGTGGGATGGGAAAAATTAAGTCGGAGTGTGTTTATTCCTCCGCCATTTGCGAAGAATGCTGTACCAGGGACAAATGCCACATTGCGTACAATGGCTTGTTGGAGTAACACGGCTGAGTCGAGTCCCTCGGGCAGGGTAAGCCAGAGAAACATCCCACCCTCGGGATGCGTCCACCGCACATCGTCAGGCATGTGGCTTTCCAGTGCACCGAGCATAGCATCACGTCGCTCGTGGTAGATTTGCCGAATGGATGGTGTGTGGCGCTCCAGCAAACCATCGCAACATGCCTCGTAGGCAATGGCCTGTGCCAGCGAGCCGGTGTGCAGATCGAGGCCCTGTTTGGCCTGCACCGCGCGCTGGAGCAACGCATCAGGGCCAATCATCCAGCCAACACGGAGACTAGGTGCCAGGAGCTTCGAGAAGGTGCTCAGATACGCCACGTGACGTGGTGCGCCCCAGCGCTGAATGTCAAGCGCTACGAGTGGAGTTTGTGGATTGCCCGAGTAGCGCAACTCGCCATAGGGATCATCCTCAATAATGAGCAGGTTGTGTTGGGCGGCCAGGTCGATCAGGGCAGTGCGCCGATCTGCGGCTAGGGTGGTGCCGGTAGGATTTTGAAAGGCGGAAACGATGTAGAGAAATTTGGGCCGCTGCCCTTCACGGGCAAGGTTGGTGAGAGCTTGCTCTAACCCATCGATCTGTAAGCCATCTTCATCAAGTGGCAGAGTCACACAGCGAGGCTGATAGGGTCGCCATGCCTGCAATGCGCCGACGTAGGTGGGGTTCTCGACGAGGATGGGATTGCCTGGGTCGATGAGCAATTTCCCCAAAAGATCGAGTCCCTGCTGTGAACCACTGGTGACAATGACATGATCACTGTCGATCGTGATACCACGTGCCTGCATCAATGTGGTGAGGAGCTCGCGGAGTGGAGGAAAGCCTTCGGTGGGGCCATACTGCAACACGCGCGCAGCCTGATGTGCCAGCACACGCTCTGTCGCCAACGCAATTTCTTCAGTGGGAAAGCTGGTTGGTGCAGGCAAGCCTCCCGCAAACGAAATGGTGTCAGCTTGCTCGGTTACTTTGAGTAGTTCTCGCACAGTCGAATGTTGTAGCAACTGCGCGGCAGACGACCAACAGGACTCCACAGGACTATCTGACTGTGGGACGGAACGAGTGGATTGCATTGTCATACTTGACCCCATTTGTTTTGAGCATGCTCAACGAATTATTTGCGACGCCGATAGCGGCCACGTGTGAAACCACTGCGAAAGGCCAGCCCCGCAACGATGACCAGCAGCACCAGCACGATGAGACATTCGATCCCGTTAATTGGCACGATACCCTCCTTACAACGTATCGGTAATGAGTGGCGAATCTGTTTAATTGTTGTAGTTTCGAGTGAACCGTTTTGTGCTGATAGTTCCACATCGTGGTCCCTCTACTGTATCAATAATGTGCTTGCTTCAATAGTGACAATTCTGCACGGAATTGGTAGGACAAAGCAGCGCGATCCCTTTGCAATGGAAGATGTGTTGTATTGGCTAGCTTGCTAAGGTCCTGATGACCTGCCAATAGACGCCGATCCGTTGTGCGCGCAACGAACGCTTATGGCCGAATAACCATTTGCTCGCCTCAAGCATTAGCTCGCATCCATAGGCAGCCTGCAAGAACAAACGTAGCATGGTTGCAAAGCGTTGTCCATACATCATTTGGGCATGGCGCAGCCGACTCTGCTGGAAATTGATGTAGCGTCGTGCAATGGCCTGCTCGCTGCTTTTGCCCTCGTGGTGCATGATCACAGCGATTGGTAAGTAGATGATGTGACCTGCCTGGGTATGGCACAGGCGTTGTTGCCATTCCAATTCCTCTGAGTACATCATAAATCCATCGTCAAGGAGCCCAGCGCGCACAATAGCTGACGCACGTACGAGCAAAGCAGCACCGACGAGCCAATCCACACGCTGCTCGATGGTGTCGGGTGTGTTGTCAAAGTGATAGTGACGTATCCAGGGATTGTGTGGCCAGTACTGTGCGAGCGGTGTGCTCTCCATAAAGAAGGTCATACGGCGTGGAAAATGCCGCCGCGAGGATTGAACACTACCATCAGGATAGCGTAGCTGGGGGCCAACAACGGCGACATCGGGATGGGTTTCCAGATAGTATACGAGTTGTGGGATTGCGTCAGTGATAACTTCTGTGTCAGCATTGAGCAGGAATACATAATCAGGTGTGTCCCCAGAGCCGTCCAACATGCGGCGGAGCGCCAGATTGTTTCCACCGGCAAAGCCCAGATTGCGGCCTGACTCGATGAGCTGTACCTCTGGGTAATCCACACGGAGCATGGCCGGTGTACCATCCGTGGAGGCGTTATCCACCACCACAATGGTGTAGGGTATGTTGGTATGAGCCAGCGATGCCTGGACTGTGGTAAGGCAGCGACCAAGTAGATCGCGGGTGTTCCAGGAAACGATGATGATGGACAACTTTGTCATGGGCATGCCGCTGTGTGGTAGGTAGGTTCTGTCATGTTGGGCGACGCAACAGTGCTAATCCCATCAAATGGATGTATTTTACAAACTCAAAATAAGCCATTGTCGCGCACAAAAAGAGACCTAATGAGCCATCTTTATATCCGCCCAGCCCAAAGTAACGGCGGCGAAATTCGCGCAGGGGTGCACCGACCAGATTGCGTAGGCGTGCGCGTCGACCTTCACGGTAGAGCACATGTGCCTCTTGAATAGCATAACTGCGTTGTTTGAACCACAGTTCATCGGCATGCTCGATATTGAGATGCAACAGGTGTTCATGCACATACTCAGCTTCGCCATCAAGCTGGGCAAATTCGTGGACAAGACGCGACTCGTCGAAATGAGCATAGCCCCGGCGCAGCAGACGCAGCTGATGGTCGGGGTACCAACCACCACCGTGCAGGATTTTGCCAAAGAATTGGTTGTAACGAGGTATCCAGTATCCCGCGATGGGTCTCGAGTTGGTTTGAGATTGCAGCGGTGCGCCATGGTCCGTTGCCAGTAGCGTGCGGATTTCGTCTGCTAATGTTGGTGGGACCCGCTCGTCGGCATCGAGAAAGAGCACCCAATCGTTGTTGCACAACGCGAGCGCCCGATTGCGCTGGGCTGGAAAACCGCGCCATGGCTCAATGTATAGCGCCGCACCATAGCTCCTACAGATAGATGCGGTACGGTCACGAGTCGACTCGGTGACCAATGTCACGATCTCGGTTGCCAGATCGGCCACGCTGGCCAACGCCTGACCAATGTGGCGCTCTTCGTCGCGCGCGATGATGGCAACAGACAAACTTGCACGATGTTGGATTGATGCTGGCTGTCCTGTTGGCTTAGCGATGGTCATAGTTGCATTACTCTTCCGTACGTCGCCAGCCGGATTGCGAGATCTTCACGTGTCAGCATACCAGACAGATAGTCGCGCCACACCAGTAGCATCATTCGCAACATGCCGGCGCGCACGATAGTACGATGCCAGAATACAAACGATGATGTGTAATGTTTCCGAAAGAAGCGCATGCGGCTCTCGTGGAGTGCAATCAGCATGCGGGCGCGGAATTGTTCCGTCGCGGCACCGCCAACATGGGTAACATACGCTGCGGGGACCTGCCAGATGGCCCATCCGTTCTGGCGTATGCGATAGCACCAATCGATCTCTTCGGTGTACATGAAGAAGCTTTCGTCGAGCAAGCCGATCTGGACAACCGTCTCAGGGCGTACCAGCATACAGGCACCGAGTGGATGATCGATGGGGAAGGCATCATGGCCATGACACTCCTGGTGATACCGCCCATGCCACCAGGAGTTGTACAGGCGACCTGGCAATATCTCACCCGGTGGAAAAAGATCCAACAAGGTCATCGTGAGGGTTGGAAAGCGGAATGCTGCGGGTTGTATACTTCCATCAGGATTGAGCAACCGTGGGCCGACAGCACCGACGCGTGGATGCGCCTCTAAAAATGCAACAAGCGACTCAATGGCGCCTGGATGGACGACGGTGTCAGGATTGAGCAACAGGATGTAGTCGATATCAGGTGTTTCTACCGCTGTCAGGTTGGCGTCAGCATGATATGCATCTCTTGTTGGGTGTTGTGGGTGAAACGTCGTCTGTTTTTCCAGCAGAAAACGCAGACCAACATTCGTACCAGAAGCAAAACCAACGTTTCTTTGGAGTGCGACCAACTCAACAGCGGGAAATTTGGTTCGTACAAGGTCTGCACTGCCGTCGTATGATCCGTTGTCGACCACAATAGTACGCCGTGGAAGCGTACACACACGCAACGAATCCAGGCACTCGCGCAACAACGTGCAGGTATTAAACGAGACAATGACAACGCCTATCGTTGGGTTTCTATTGCTCATAGCGGGCGTAGTGTAGCAGTGGTTGCAGAAATCTGCAAGCGCCGCTATTCTTGTTGATCACTAGTCGTATCTTCGTTAAAACGTTCGCGAATCGACTCGAGATAGGCCAGCAGTGCGACCTTTATCTCATTTGCAACTGCGGCGCGAAAATGTTCATCCTGAATATCGGAGAGCGGCATCAATCCTTTAACGATATGGGAAGCTATGAGTGCATAGAGATGTCGCTTTTTATCGGGCAAATTTGGTACAAACATTCCCAGCAGTTGCTCACCACGTGCATGATTCTCATAGGCAAGTTCTTCCGCAGTGGCTTTCGCTTGTTCGGACACCGGCGACCTGGTAAAGATGGCCATAAACCCGGTGTGTGTGAGGTGAAAATCGATCAACCCATCAACGAGCCGCCCAATCGTGATTTCAAGGGACAGTTCCTCAGCCTGATCTTCGAGTACAGAGTCGTAGACAGTACGAAGTTGATCCACATAGCGTGCCACGAGTGCGCTTACGATTGCGTCCTTGTTTGGAAAAAACTGATACAACGACCCAATGGAGGTTTGGGCCTGGGCAGCGATTGCATTGGTGGTTGCCGCTTCATAGCCAACATCTGCAAAAACCTGTGCGGCAGCATCCAGGATGCGGTCGACACGTTGCTGACCACGTTTTTGTTGTGGTGCACGACGTAATGTGGAATGTCTGGACATGTGCAAATTTCAACTTGACAATGCGAGCAACCGCTCGTATATTAAATGTGAGCGAATGCTCATTTTTATTGCAGTGTGTATCTGTCGACTATTGTAGCATCGAATACAGTAGTGCGTGGATCAAAGGGGCATATAGATGAAAGCCTTTGTTACGGGTAGTACAGGATTGTTGGGCAGTAATCTGGTTCGATTGCTGGTACAGCAGGGGTATGAGGTCAAAGTGCTGGCCCGTTCGGTGGAGAAAGCCTGCACGCTTTTCGACGGTATGGATGTGTCAATTGTGCAGGGCGACATGCACGATATTGATGGGTTTGCCCTAGCGATGTCTGGGTGCGATGTCCTCTTTCACACAGCGGCATTTTTTCGTGAATACTATCAGCCGGGTAAGCATTGGGGTGAGTTGGAGCGGATTAATGTGACTGGCACCATCAAACTGCTTGAGGCTGCCGAACAGCAAGGGGTTAAAAAAGTTATCTATACCAGCTCTGTCGGTGTGATCGGACACGCACGCTCTGGCACGATGAGTGACGAAGCGACACCACCAGACGATATTGCACGAAACAATCTGTATTTCTGGAGCAAGGTGCTAGCGGAGCAAGCCATCGACAAGTTCCTGGAGCAGCACCAGATTCCGGTGGTGTTGATTCTCCCGGGATGGATGTTTGGCCCACGCGACAACGCCCCCACCGGCAGCGGGCAGGTTGTGTTGGCCTACCTCAACCAGCATTTGCCTGGGATTTTCGCAGGTGGCAATTATGTCGTCGATGCGCGTGACGTGGCGCAGGGGATGATCAATGCGGTGCAACATGGGCAAAGTGGCGAACGCTACATCATTGCGGGTCGTTCAACCAGTTTTGCAGAGATTGTGCATATACTGGAAAAGGTGAGTGGAGTTCCTGCTCCCAAGGGTCATATTCCATACTGGGTTTCTTTTAGTGCCGCATGGCTGTCTGAGCGTTATAGTCGTTTAACCGGCAAGCCAAGCTTGATCTCGATGGACTCGGTGCAATCGCTCAACCGACACCAGCAGATTTCCTCACAGAAAGCAGAGCACAAACTGGGTGTGAGCTTTCGCCCACTGGAGGAGACCCTCGACGACGAGGTAGTATGGTATCGTCAGTATCGACCGGAGTTGGTTGGTAAGTAATGGAGCTATCAGTCAAGAGCGAACTGAGCAGAGAGTGTAGCACAGAGGGGGGGGTGTTGTTTCTGGAAATTGATGTGCTTCAAGACAATCATCTGCTGCTGAAAGCTTCTGTCTCTATATGTTTCAGATCAATAAGCTTATAGCAGATAGCATATTCTTCATTTGATGGCCATCACATACTTGTTTGGTTTGTATGTCAGTGGTCACTTCCTCATTCAACAAAAAGTCAGACAATTTTTTATCCGGATTTCCTATATCATATAGTTGACCAACCGCATATATTTCTGTTATGATTATGGTATAACCATTATTCCATTACGACTGGAACGCGCTAAATTGCTTATGTTATGGTAATCATTACATAGGCATATGCATTTGTGAGGGACGAATACCATGGTGTGTTCGACAATTAGCCCCACTTCTTTGTGGTTGTCCTTGACACATTGTTGCTCTGTCGAGATGAACATGTGAAAGGATATGATGTATATGCAATTACCAGAAATGATTAACAATGAGTAGGAGGTTTGACGCCATGACGCAACGTCATTTGCATGTGGACTTGACTCGAGAACTTGCTGCGGTTGCCATGGGGCAGCAGGCAGCTGATTTGATTATTACCAATGGAACGTTAGCGAATGTCAACACAGGTGAATTCTTACCCAAAACTGATGTGGCTATCTGTAAAGGTTTTATAGCGCTCGTCGGTGATGCCTCACATGTGGTGCGTGATGATAATACTAAGGTTGTTGATGCTGCAGGTCGCTATCTCGTTCCCGGTTTTATTGATACGCATCTCCATGTTGAGAGTAGTATGGTCGATGTCCGACGTTATGCTGAAGCAGTTTTGCCTCGTGGCACGACCGCTATTGTTCCTGATCCACATGAGATTGCCAATGTGTTCGGGTTAGAAGGCGTCAAACTATTTGTTGAGTCTGCACAAAACCTGCCTTTGAAAGTGCTGACGATGATGCCGTCCTGTGTACCGTCCATTCCCGGTTTTGAAGATGGTGGTGCCACATTTACCGATAAGGAAATAGCCGAAGCCGCTGCCTGGCCAGGCATTTATGGTCTGGGAGAAATGATGAATTTCCCCGGAGTCATCTTTGGTGACCCTGGTGTTCATGCGATCATGCAGGCCATGGAGCGTACAGGGAAAGTGGTGACCGGTCATCATTCGCATCCTGACATTAGCCGTGGTTTGAATGCCTTTGTCGCCTCGGGAATTACCGCATGCCACGAATCGACAACTGCTGCTGAGGCGCTTACACGTGCGCGGCTGGGGTGCTACGCCCAGCAGCGTTATGGTACCGCATGGCTCGACATGCCTAACACCATTCAAACTATTTTAGATAATCCCCACATGGATACGCGGTTCTATACACTGATTTCCGATGATGTGACCCCCAACACCTTACAGGAAGACGGACATATGGATCGGTTAGTACGGAAGGCGATTGAGTTGGGTGTGTCACCGATGTTAGCCATTCAGATGGCTACGCTCAACGGTGCACAACTGATGGAAGCCTGGCGTTGGCTGGGCATGATTGCACCTGCTCGTGCTGCCGATATTCTGATCGTGAGCGATCTTGAGAACCTTGTGATCGATCAAGTCTATGCTGACGGTCTGTTGGTCGCTGAAAATGGCCGGCTTACGGTCGAAATCGCACCGTTTGAATATCCTGAATGGTCATTGCAGTCGGTTCATCTTGATCCCTTAACCGCTGATGATTTTGTGGTGACACATACGGGTTCGAGTGCACAGGTACGTGTCGTTCGTGCGTATGAGGGTCGTGTGGACACCACTGAAGAGATCAAGACCTTATCCGTCACTGATCGTGGTATTCAAGCTTCCGTTGAGCAGGATGTGGCCAAAATGGTGGTGTTCGAGCGCCACCACCGCACCGACAGCCGTGGCCTAGGGTTTGTTACCGGCTTTGGAATGCAACGTGGCGCGGTGGCTTCGACCGTCGCCCACGATAGTCACAACCTGCTGGTTATGGGAACCAACGACGATGATATGGCGCTGGCAGCGAATGAGTTGATCAAGATTGGTGGTGGTATGATCGTGGTTGCCGATGGACAGGTCATCACGTGTGTACCGTTGCCGCTTGCCGGCCTGATGTCGCTTGACACTGTGCCAGTTGTGGCCGCACAGGTAGCTGAACTTGAAAGGGCCTGGCAGTCGATTGGCTGCCATTGGGTAGGGCCTGAGATGACATTTTCGTTACTTGCCCTTATTGTATTATCCGATATGCACCTGAGTAATCGCAGTGGTCAGGGCTACGTCAAGCTAACACCGGCACCTGAGATGGTTCCACTAGTTGTTGAGTAGAATATTTTGAACTTGCCTGTTTGTGTGTGTAGTGGTATGCTAGGCTATTAGTAGTACATCACAATAGGTTGATCAAATCCAGATATACGGTACACTAAAGAGGCTTGTCGTATATCTGGTTTTTAGAACTCTCTCTGGTCATATTGATGCTAATAGGGAGCAAAGTTGCCTGATGGATTCGCATAAAGAGGCTAAATGGGCAGACGAACATACATTACAGCAACGTATTATAGAACTTGAGCAGCGTGTGCATGAATTAGAGCAGTCCGAAGCAGAGGTAAGTGCGCTCTTCGCTGCAATGTCTGATGTGATTCTGGTGCTTGATAGCGATGGGCAGTATCTGAAAATCGCCCCAACCAATCCATCGCTCCTTTATAAACCCTCAGAAGAGATGCTTGGTAAAACGATTCACGATATTATGCCTGCTGAGGCTGCAGATGTTTTTGTTGGAAAAATCCGCCATGCTCTTGAGACACATCAAATCGTTCACATCGAGTACTTCTTACCTGTGCAGGGTGGTGATGTGTGGTTTGCTGGCTCAGTTTCCCCCATCAACGACACCACTGTTCTATGGGTAGCGCGAGATGTGACTGAGCGTAAGAAAGCAGAAGAGCAGCGCCGCACCATGCAAGATAAAATTATTCAGATGCAAGCTGCGACTCTTGCAGAATTGTCAACGCCGCTGATACCGATCAGTGATCGGGTGTTGGTGATGCCGTTGATTGGTACTATTGATACCCGTCGTGCACAGAATGTGTTAGATACACTTTTACACGGTATTGCTGAGAAGCAGGCCGAGGTTGTTATTCTGGATGTGACAGGGGTAGTGACCCTGGATTCGCAAGTTGCTGACACCTTGCTCAAAGCGGCCCAGGCGGTGCAGTTGCTGGGCGCCCGAGTGGTGTTAACCGGTATTCGCCCTGAAGTGGCCCAAATGTTAGTGGGACTTGGTATCGATTTTAGCAACATTATTACGCGCAGCACACTTCAGAGTGGCATTACTTATGTTTTGGAGCACTAAAGTTGGTGTATGAAGGTGATGGGCGTGTACGACACTACACCGCACACACCAACTCAATGGGTATCGATATCTGAAAGCGTGTTTCTCCCGGCTTTGAGGTAAAGCGCAAATCTCCGTGGTGCTGGTGTACTACGATCCTGTAGGCAATATCTAATCCCAACCCAGAGCCTTTGCCCACTTCTTTGGTAGTAAAAAAGGGCTCGAAGATCCGCGATTGAATCTCCGGTGGAATGCCTGGACCATCATCAACAATCTCCACCAACACCACATCTGCCTCATGACTCGTACGAATGCGAATCTGTCCCTCCCCATGCATTGCATCGACCGCATTATCGATAAGATTGGTCCACACCTGATTGAGTTCGCTCCCATACGCCATGATATTCGGTAGGTTGGAGTCATATTCTCGCAGCACGGTAACGCCCTTTTTAAGCTTATGCGTCAGGATTTTAAGCGTATCATCAATACCCTTGTGAATATCGACTTCCTGCACCACCGTTTGATCCATATACGAATATGATTTGACAGCCAGCACTAATTCAGATATGCGGGTCGTGCTGTTTTCAATCTCCTTCAGAAGTTCACCGGTTTGCAGAGAACCCTCTAACCATACCACCGCATCGTTCAGGGTTGGGGTAGGGAGCGTGGATTGTATCTGTTCTAATTGCTCAACGGTCATCCCTGCTTGTACAAATGTGGCAGTGAGTTGCCATGCAGCATCAATCCCCTGTGTCTCCAACCAATCACCCATTGCATCTTCGCGATCACTTTGTTCGAGTGGGTCGAGGCTGGTGTCACTCGCAAGCTGTTTCACTGCCTGTTCTTGGATTTGGTAGAGTAATGCAATGTGTTCCTCTGCAAGTTTGTGCTGATTGACCGCCGCCGTTGATACCTTAAGTTTTTGCAGAGCCTCACGCAGATTACCAACGGCCCGACGACTGGCAGCGGCCGGGTTGTTGAGTTCGTGGGCCAGCCCCGCCGCCAATACACCGAGAGAGGCCATCTTCTCACGTTGGCGTAGTTGTGCTTCCAGGTTTTGGAGTCGTTGTGCTACCTCAGCAAAGATGGCATTGCGTAAGGGTTTGCAGGTTGCCAGGAGTTCCTCAAACGACTCCTGGTCTACCCGTAACACATGTGTTGGTTGCAAAGCGCGCGCACTCGCGATATAGGCCGTTCCTGTGAGCAAAGGGATTTCACCCGTGAAGGCACCTGCTTCGTGTGTTGCCAGCGTTATTTCTTGCCCGCCCATCCGCTTGGTGATTTGTACCTGCCCGTCCAGCAGAATGTAAAAATAGTTGGCGGATTGCCCCTCGGTAAACAACATATCGCCTGCATCATATGACAACTCTTCGCTATGTTCGAGCAACCATTCGAGCACATCATCGGCCAATGGCTCGAAGGTTGGTAATTGGCGTAGTCGTTCGATCATGGCGCTATTTGTCTCCATTATTGATTGCAGTTCAATGTAGCAGTACTGCGTGAAACATCGTCAGTGATTTTCTTTCTGATCATGAGTGTGCGAGGAATTTTATGCTTTCCTATAATCTGGTCGGTGTCCTCAAACCCGTGTTTTTGGTAGAAAGCAATGGCTCTGGTATTGTAGTGAATCACTCCAAGCATCACATCAGTGTCTGGTCCAATCCATGCTAATGCAGTTGCCATCAATTCCTGCGCTACACCATGTCCTTGAAAAGTTGGGAAGACAATGAACCAATCGATTTCTGGACATGGCTGTGTGGCTTTGTCCGCTATCACAAACCCAGCAAGGGCTCCCTCATAGTGGGCAACAAACACGGCTCGATCGGCATCTTGCAAAGATTGCACGCATGCATTGTGTGTCATACCAACAATACGTCGATTTTCAGCCTGCTGCTCATCTGTTAACTCAGGATGCGCGAAGGCAGGATAGATTGCAGTAGCAGCAAGGTCATTGATATGCTTAAAGTCTTCAGGTTGCCCTCGGCGTACGATGATACGTAACGCATCAGATTTTTTCATGGCGTATTCCATGTCTTTAGATCGAAGCAAGATAACGATGCACAAATTGTACGGCTATCGAGCCTTCGCCGACACCAGAGGCCACCCGCTTGATCGAGCCTGATCGCACATCACCGGCAACAAAGATACCTGGAATACTGGTTTCGAGCAGATACGGATCACGATCAAGTTGCCAGTCTTTGGGTCGTTTGCCCTCTTGCAGAAGGTCATTACCCGAAAGGATAAAGCCATTTTGATCACGTTCAACCGTATCACCAAGCCAGTCGGTGCGCGGTTGGGCGCCGATGAAGAGGAACAACCCAGTCGTTGGCACTTTTTGATCCTCGTTCGTCTGGCTGTTGTGTATAGTAATGGCCTCAAGTGCCTGATCGCCATGAACCTCAGTCACATTGGTGTATGGCCATACCTCCATATTGTCAGTCTTCTCGATCCGCTCGATCAGATAGTTTGACATGCTTTTGGCCAATCCTTCGCCGCGTACGAGCAACACTACTTTGCGTGCATAGTTGGCGAGATAGATGGCCGCCTGACCGGCGGAGTTTGCGCCGCCGACAATGTAGACATCCTCACCTGAATTGGCGATAGCCTCAGTTACGGCAGCGCCATAGTATACGCCAGCGCCAATGAGCTTATCTATGCCTGGCACATTGAGTTTCCGATAGGAAACACCAGTAGCGACAAGCAACGCATGACAGCTAATCTCACTTCCATCGGCTAATGTCACGATACGGTAAGGGCCATCCAATCGAAGGTTACTCACCTCTTGTGGGGTGAGAATCTCCACACCAAAGCGACGGGCCTGTGCCACTGCACGGCGGGCCAGATCGCCACCACTCAGGCCGGAGGGAAAGCCCAGATAGTTCTCGATACGTGAACTGGTTCCCGCTTGTCCACCGGGGGCCTCGCGTTCGACGAGTACCGTTCGCAAGCCTTCGGATGCGCCATATACTGCAGCTGCCAATCCCGATGGGCCACCGCCAACAATTAGAAGATCGTAGAAGGGTTTTTCTGCACGTGTTTGTAACCCAATCTGTTCGGCAATCTGTATGTTGGTTGGCGCAGGCATGCTGGTTCCATTTCCAAAAAGTACCAACGGCAACTGCGACTGATCAACATCGGCCATCTCCAGTAGATGCTTGGCCTCGGGATCGATCTCGATATCGAGTGATTGATAGGGTATCTGGTTACGCGCCAAGAAGTCCTTGATTTGATATGTCTGTGCCGACCAGCGATGCCCAATAACCCGAATGCCATCAAATGGTGGGCGGAAGTGGGCGCGCCAATCATCAAGGAGATCATTGATGACCGGATAGAGTTGCTGATCGGGTGGGTCCCATGGCTTCATCAGATAGTAGTCTACCCGTGCTGTGTTGATGGCACCAATAGCAGCGTCCGTGTCGGCATAGGCTGTTAGCAAGGCACGTTTTGCTTCAGGATAGTATTCCTGTGCCTGTTCTAAAAAATCTATGCCCGACATCTGGGGCATGCGTTGGTCGGAGAGCAAGAGTGCCACGGCATCATTGCGTAGTTTGAGTTGTTTGAGAGTATCGATAGCAGATGCGCCTGAATTAGCGCGAATGACACGGTATTCGCTGCCATACTGCCGTCGCATATCGCGCTCGATGGCGCGTAAAACCTCGGGATCGTCATCAACCGTAAGGATGATAGGTTTAGCCATACCAATCTCCCTGAGCGTTTGGGTTGCATCGAAATCGTACCAGCACGCTCACATTAGATACTTCGTTGCGAACGAAACATCTCTTTTCAAGCCTGTGTTATGGTACTACGTATAATATCGGTTTCTTGGTTGGTTTGCAGCGATCTACAGTAGATGTATGGTTCACAGCGCCCGTCTGATCTGGACGATGTTGCTATGAAACGTACTTTGTCCGGCCAGATCAGCCAGCGTATCAGGAGTGGTCCAGTTGATATTCCGCTGTGCAGTCGTATGTTGGGCCCAGGGACCCTTGGGTGCCACCGCAACACCAGGTGGCACATCGTCGGTGACCATGGCCTGTAGCTCGCACCAACCGCGGGTATTTTCAACCACAACTTTGTCGCCGTGTGTGATGCCCCGTGCTGCTGCATCTGCCGGGTTGATTTCCACAAACGGCTGCCCCTCTCTGGCCATCAGGCTGGGTTGATTGGCCATGCTGCTCGACACAAAATGATGTGAGGCACCAGAGATGAGCATCAGCGTATCGTTGTACCCATTGGTATGTTGCTGGAACTCCAGCGGTGAAGTGTAGGATGGCAGTGGGTCGAAGCCATTCTGTGCCAGCGCATCGCACCGTAGCTCGACTTTACCAGAGGGTGTTGGAAAATGACCATCTGCGAATGGTATTTCCTGCTCAGGCGAGAAGAAAAGCGGCACCGTTCCTTCTGCCTGCAAACGCTCCAGGGTTACTCCTTGCAGATGTGGGTTGTTGGTACGTGTTGTATCAAGTATCCCACGGAGCACATCCTCGGCGCTTTCCTGGAGCCATGGTTCATCATAGCCCATGCCTTGTGCCAGGAGGCGCATCACATCCCAGTTGCTTTTGGCCTCACCTGGTGCTGGAATCGCCGCGTGATTGTACTGTAGATAGCGATGCCCGTAGGCTTTGTGCAGGTCGACATGTTCAAGTTGACTCGTGGCCGGAAGCACGATGTCGGCATACTGCGCCGTGTCGGTCATAAAAAGCTCATGCACAACTGTAAACAGATCCTCGCGCTGCATTCCTTTGACAATGAGTCCTGCATTGGGAGTCGAGGTGACGGGATTGGCACAGAAGACAAACAGCGACATGATGGGTGGGCCCTGCACTTCGCCGGTGAGAGCAGCCCCCAATCTATTCATGTTGACAATCCGTGGTATCGGTGGGCATTCTGTCGCGTGTCCAACTGCTCCAGCATTCCATTTGACATAACCGCTGGTGCTGTAAAACAACCCACCACCACGCACACCAATCTGTCCAACCACGGCTGGAAGACAGCACAGAGCACGAAAGGTTTGACCACCATTACCATGTCGTTGAATGCCATCAGCCGTTTTGAGCAGGGCCGGTTTGGTTGTAGCATAACGTCGTGCCAGGTCAATGATCGTCGCTTCTGAAAGACTCGTGATCTCAGCGACACGTGTCGGGGGATACTGCAACGCACGGTCATGCAGTTCGCGCCAACCAACCGAGTTTGCCTCCAACCAGGGTTCATCGTGTAACGCTTCGCTAAAGATGACATGCAGCATCCCCAACGCCAGTGCACCATCTGTGGCCGGGCGGGGCTGAATGTGCTCATTGGCTGAACGTGCGGTGAGGGTGCGCCGTGGGTCGATCACAATGACGTGTGTACCTTGCTTCTGCGCCTCTCGCAACAACGGCATAAAGTGCGGGTTGGTGCTGGCAGGATTGTGGCCCCAGATGAGGACCAGGTTGCTGTGCAGTACATCAGTGGGGTCGGGTGACCACCGCGCGCCTAGAGTCGCTTCTGTGGCAGCTTCAGCGGCGGCACCACAGATGGCACGTTCTAACCCACTGGCCCCCATGCGATTCCACAAACGCGTGTTGCATACCGCCAGTTGGAGCAAGCCCAGGGTACCGCTGTAGGAATACGGGAGAATCGCCGCAGCGCTATGCTCTGCGATGATGCGTTTCCAGCGGGTGGTGATTTCATCGATAGCAGCATCCCATGAAATACGCTCCCACTGCCCACTTCCTTTTGGCCCAACCCGGCGTACGGGATACGTCAGTCGATGGGGGTCGTAGACGCGCTCCAGATAGGGCCGCACTTTGGCACACAGCCATCCTTTGGTGATGGGATGCTCTTTGTCGGCATAGAAGCGAATGGCGTGTCCATCTTGCACTTCGGTGATGGTGGCGCAGGTATCCGGGCAATCGTGGGGGCAGGCACCACGTACATAGGTTATATCGGTCTGGGTCGTCATTGATATTTCTCCACAGTACAGTCGTGTATTCGTGTGTTCGCAAAGGTTTGTTATGTATGCAGAAATTGTACCATTGCTGGTAGAAGTGGGCAAAATGGAGGACAGCCTGTTGATATAGGGCAAACTTGTCAGTTGCAACGTTTTCGGCATATACTTTTGGTGAGGCATGCACAATAATGTGATCTGTATGTGCAAAATCAAAAAGGACTTTTTGTAACAAGTTGAAACTTCTTCGTGTACATGCCTATAAATAAAGCCGAAATAATATAAACAGCTAACGGAACAACTATATTTTATGGATCGAGGTTATGCATCGCACAAACTATCTACATTACTTGCAACGAGTGCTCCCCGCTGGAGCAGAGGTGTATCTGCTTGATCCCCATGGCACGATCCATTGCGTCACTCGTGGTACCGCACGAAGTTTGCGTCCAAACACCACCCCAAATGACCGTGAGGAGTTCCTGCGTTTTATTGATGACGGGCAGTTTACCCGATATCTGATTGGTGATGCAGCCACATCTGACCAGAACCCAAGTAATGCCACCTACAAACTTGGCTCTGTGCAGGCGCATAGTGCCTTCACACCACACGCCCATGGGGCCGAACACTTTGTGCTGAGTCAGGGGTATGCGTCCTGTGGTCTGTACGATTTTGCGCGTCAACAGGTTGTGCATGTCCGACTGTTCCCAGGCACATTGTTACGCATCCCTGCGATGATGCCCCATTCCTTTAACAATCGTGCCGCTGATCCGTTGCTGTTGGTGATTGCCAATACTGGGATGGGCATCGATCATGAGGCGTATGCCATTACTGCGACCCAGGCAGAACGCTACGTGGACCAACATGCTCTGATGGAGCCACACGAAGCCGTTGAGTCTGTGTACGGGCATCATCACAGCTACAGTTTACGGGATACTGCGACCATTTCTCCAGCAACAAATATTGATTATCACACACTTGCACATGCCTTACGACACCTGGAGAATGAGATGCAACATAGTTCATTTCATGCCAACCTGACATGGCGCGAACGGATTGCGGCACAGCTACGAAGGATTGCCTGGCTATTGGAAAGTACTTAAACAGGGAGAACGTTCATATATGCAATGCCCACATTGTTCCGCGAATCTACTTTACAAAGAACGTGGTGGTCGATGTTGTCGTAAGTGCAAACAGCGTTTTGCATTTGAACCAAAAACAAGTCCATTAAAGCTTCACGATCTGCGGTTTCAACGGGTCGTTGAGAAGATAAGTGCCAATGGAACTATCTGGTATACCCCAGCCCAATTGCACCATGCGTTAGCTCGTAAAGCCGTTACGGAGCAGAAAAGAAGATTTGGGATCATTGGCTGCTTTTCGATTATTGTTGCCGGAGTTGCTATTGGTGTCGCTTCCGATGTTTCTCGATCGGTCTTCATCTTGACAATGATATTGTGTATAGGTCTGGTGTTTCTGCTCATTGGAGTTCAACAGACGCGCCCCTTTTATCGAAAGTTGCCAGTGTCTCCCGAGGATTTTTCCCGAAGAGTTCTTGATGAGTGGCGGAAAACCTACAATATGCTGCCACGTGGTCTGATGACAGCTGACCATCCGGCGCATTCATCAGAATATGCTCTTTCACCCGCACAATTGAAGGCTGTGCTTGTTTGCCCACAACGTGATATTTTACTTTTCCTCAAAGCAAATGGCATTCCACAGCAGTACAATATGGGATTGCTGCCAACGGAGGGGCCATTTACACCTGCCGAAGAAACATTGCTGACAACCCTCCGTGCACGACCAGATCTTCCTTTGTTGCTCTTGCACGACGCCAGTCTATCTGGTGTGCTCCTCTCACAAACGATTGGTATGTCGTTGGGTGTAAGTTCAGGGCATCGCATTGTCGATCTTGGGCTGCGGCCAAGCCATGTGTTGCAACACAAATTAATGCAGTTGGGGGCCAAACCACCTCCTGAGTTATTGTCAATATTGACACGACGTATGCACAATACGATAGCATCAGGAGCACCCTTGAGTGCTGAAGAATTTGACTGGCTAAAGAAAGGAAACTACAGCCCCATTCTGGCCGTAAGCCCCGTGCGTCTCCTGCGTGTTGTTATCAATGCAATGACGAAGCACTCGCAGCCGCTACCACCTTCTAAAGAAGTAGGTCCTGAACAGCAGGCTCAAAAACAGGCACAGGCCGTCGGGTTTATGTCATGGCCACAATAATACAATATGGTCTTCATTCTGCACTCAAACACAGTATGGCTCAGGCTGCGTATCCTGGTCATGTGGTGTACACCGAGCGCCAACTTTACTATGAGCTATGCCGCACGCTACAACCGTTTGTGGGGCTCAAACATCATCAGGCTGCTGGCATGCTCGCGTTGGGGATGCTTCCGGCGGTATTAGCACAGCGTGTTCCACAACGTGCCGCCCAACTCGCTATTGCAAACACCTTGATTACCGGCGCCCTGTGGCTTACCCGTACGATCCCATATACCCGCACACTACCGCTTTCCTATGCACGTTTTGCCGATTTGCTGCGGACATACCGTGAAACCTGTGGCCAGCCACAGGGTCTGTTGATGCCAGAGGTGCCAGCTACGTTTGGGGCTACAGTGAGTGCTCCAGACATAGGAGCGTACGGGGTAGCGCGGGTGCTCATTTGTCAGGATCAATCGATCAAACACATGCTCCTGACCAACCGTTTGCATATGGAATTGAGTTGTATCATCTTACATGTGGATGAAGTGCTGCCGCTACCATCCATGTTATATGCCATGTTAGATCGTACAGCGGATGCGCAGGTCTGTGTGTTGCACGACGCAAGTGCGGCTGGTTTTGCTCTGGTTACACAGCTACGCGAGGAGATGGTCCTCCCTTCGCATGTGTCGGTGCGTGCCATTGGGTTGCGTCCTACCCATGCGCGCCAGATCCACCTGTTTGCTACGCACGATTGCAATGGGTTGTTACAACAGCGCTGGCCATCGTATCTCTCATCACGTGAAGCAAGCTGGCTCGAAGCTGGTTGGTCGGCTGAGATCGCTGCGCTTCGACCAGTACAACTCCTACGTGCATTGCGACGTATCCTGCTTGATCTTACACCATCGCCGTTGCGATTACCTGATCTCAGCCAGGATCGTGATATTGGTTTTATGTCCTGGCCGAATACATCGATATCAACATAAGTGTTACCTTTATCGGAGTGACAGCATGATCTATGGGCAACAACCGATATCATACAAAGACGAACTATTGGCCGACAAAAGTGTCCGACGGATCTATACGAATGGTCGCATTGAGTGGCGCCGCCGTCGATCGGATGGCAAAGTGGAATGGCAGTCTAACTCGGGTGAGACCGGTGTCGATGAGGTTTTGGGCGACCAAATTCTCAAACGTGTGTTTGACAATGGACACATCGTCTATGCTCGTGAGCAGGGGTATGGTCGAACGGCCTGGAGTGATGGTTCAGTCACCGTCAATGAGTCCTCGTTTGGTGGGCGGGTTGGTATCATTCTGGCCGGAGTTGGGGCCGCTGCGTTGATGGGTAGTGTGGTACCACCGCCTGACTTTATGACCCCTGAGCAAGAGAAGGAACTGCGTCAAAAGGCCGCACAGAGCAGTAGCGACGGCGGCGGTGATGGTGGTGATTATAGCAGCAGTGATAGCAGTGGCGATGGTAGTAGTTGGGGTGGTGATAGTGATGGTGGTAGTGGCGGTGGCGCTGGTGGTGCTGGCGGTTGGGGCGGCGATAGCGATGGTGGCGATGCTGGTAGCGATTTTGGATAGGAGGATGTGTCATGCCACGATTCTGTGCCGTGCTTGAACCACATGCATCGGACGTTGATATCTTTCAGATGGGTGGCGAATCAGCCTATTGTGATACACACTGTGCGCTGGGTATCTTGCCCAACGAATGCCCCGCTGTTGTTGCTGGACTGTACCAATACGATAGTTCATCTGCACAACTTATGGCTGTTGGTGAGGTAACGCTGTACAATCGTGACGAAGTCCTGCGTCATCTGGATGGTCACCACACCCATGGCAGCGATGGTGATTTATTGTTGCGCCTGTACGCGCAAAAAGGTGTGGCTGCCTTTACGCTTGCGGTGGGCATGTTTGTATTGGCAATCTGGGATGGAGCCAGTCTATTGCTGGTGCGTGATCCGGTCGGGGCACGTACCCTCTTCTACACCAGAGTTGGTGAAACCTGGGCAGCCGCATCGGCATTACGTGCGCTGCGGCGTTGGCCACGGCTACCAGTACAACTCAATCTTGCGGCGGTGCGTTCATTTTTAACGTTTGCCTATCTTCCTGGTGATGAGACCTTGCTCGAAGGTGTGCTGGAGGTGTTGCCGGGCTGTGTGGTGCACCTGACTCTCGGTAACGATGCGGCGTTGTTGAATTACTGGGAACCGCACGAACAGCCATGGGACGGGGATGCACCACCGGATATGTACACCTCGCATCTGCGTCAATTGCTCGAACAGGTTGTGCAATCGCATCTACCGTCTAATCAGCCGGTGGGCGTGTTTCTCTCTGGTGGCATTGATAGTAGCCTTGTGGCAGCTTTGGTGGCACAGTACCATGACCAGCCAATTACCACCTACTCGATTAGTTTTGGGAAAGAGTATACTGATGAATTAGCCTATTCTGGCCTCGTTGCCGCCCATTGTGGTCTTCCTCAGAAGATCCTCACGGTGAGTGGGCAACAGATCGCTGCGAATCTCGCGGACGCGGTGGTGCGTCTCGATTGTCCCGTTGGCGACCCGTTGACTGTCCCCAACATGTTGTTGTCGCAGGCTGCTGCAGCTGATGGTATGCAGATCATTCTGAATGGTGAGGGTGGCGACCCCTGCTTTGGGGGACCCAAAAATCTGCCGATGGTACTGTACGAACTTCAACGGACCGACCCTGATCCAATGGCGCGTGCTCAAGCGTATCTCGTGTCTTACCGTAAATGTTATGAAGATCTGCCAATGTTACTAACACAAGATGCATTAGATGATCTGTGTGACGCGCCTCCGTTAGAGCGCTTCGTGCAGCCCTATCTCGAATGTGACTCGATGCAACATTACCTCAATCGATTGTTGTACTGCAACGTACGCACCAAGGGCGCACACCACATTCTGACCAAAGTCGAACGGCTGACTGCTTCGTGTGGTTTAGAGGGGCGTTCACCGCTGTTCGACCAGCGTATTGTCGACTATGCCTTCGCCATTCCACCAACGCTGAAGCTTGTCGGCACGAATGAGAAGTGGGTACTCAAAGAAGCTGTGCGCGATCTGTTACCCGGTACTATTATCGACCGTCCCAAAAGTGGCATGCGTGTGCCCGTGCAACATTGGCTTCACGGGCCCATTCGTGTGCTGGCTCAAGAACTGTTGTTTGGTCCGCAAGCACGTGCCCGTGGTCTCTTCCGCCGTGATACACTCAAGTTGTGGTTGAATGGCCGTGGTTCGGTCTGGTCGCGCCAAGGGGCCAAACTCTGGTTGGTGCTTACGCTGGAACTCTGGTTGCGTGCTTATCTCGATAATGACGAGGAACCACTTGAATTTGCCCACCCGCGTCGATTGTGGCGCGGGTGGTGATGAAACTACAAACTGATGAACTGTTGCCGCACAGCAATACTTACGGCTTCAGTGCGGTTGGATGCGCCCAGTTTGCCGAGGATGTTTTGCACATGCACTTTGACTGTGCGTGGTGCTATCACCAGCGAATCGGCAATTTCGCTATTACTATGCCCTTTTCCCATCAGTGTAAGTACCTCCAACTCACGAGGAGTCAGTGGTTCAGGGGTTCCCATACTCACACCAGCAACCAGTCGCGCTGCGACTTCAGGGGAAAGCTGTGTTTGACCGGCATGCACTGCCTGGATGGATGCCATCAACTCATCTCCCGAGGTATCTTTGAGGATGTAGCCATTTGCGCCTGCCCGAAGTGCTTTGAAGATAAACTCGTCGGTGGCATAGGTCGTCAGCACCAGAATGCGCGCATCAGGATGCGTTTTACGGAGTTTCTGAATCGCGGTTGGCCCATCCATGATTGGCATCTGTAGATCCATCAGTACAATATCGGGTGTGAGTTCGGCAAAGAGTGTGAGTGCTTCCTGACCGTTGGCAGCCTCCCCGACGATATCGATATCCTCCTCATCCTCAAGCATAGCGACTAACCCTTCGCGCACAATACGCTGATCTTCGACGATCAAAACTCGAATAGCCATTGGGTATCCTCACTCTATGTTTGGCAAAATAGATTTATGGTGTTTCACGTGCAACGCCTATAGAAACACTTGTTCCCTGGTTGGGCGCACTCACAATCTGCAATGTTCCACCGGCGAGCCGAGCACGTTCATACAAACTGTGTAGCCCAAACCCCTGGCCATGTGTCCCGCTTGGTGGAACAGCTGTATTGGGTGTAAATCCCACCCCGTTATCCCGTACGTGGATTTGAACATGCTCGTCGTTCGAGGTTGACGTAACCGTAACTTCGTTTGCCTGAGCATGTTTTTCAACATTCTTTAAGGCCTCTTGCACGATACGTGCGATCTGGACAGCCACAGCATTGTCAAGGGTGAGTGGTGTGCCGATGTGCTCATAGCGCGCGTTAATTCCTGTACGGCTGGCAAACTGCTCAACCTGTTGTGCCAGCACAGTGCCTACATGTTGCCCGTCGATCAAGGGTGATGCCAGATCCCACACACTGCGCCGCACATCTTTCAGCGTCTCACGGGCCAATTCGTGTGCGCGCCCAACGCGTGTTTGTGCACGGGCTGGATCACGCCCAAAATTTTTCTGAGCCGCCTCAAGTTGCATGTTGATAGCCGTCAACCCTTGAGCAATTGTATCGTGAAGATCGTGTGCCAGCCGATTGCGTTCAGCGAGTGTGGCAGACATGCGCGACTGTTCGTACAGCCGTGCGTTGAAAATGGCTATAGCGGCTACATCAACAAAGGGTTGGAGTATCTGTTTATCAGTAGCAGTAAAGGCTATGGCATTCTCACGGTATAACTCAAGGGTACCAATGTGAACACCTTTGGCAATAAGCTGTAGCAGTAACGTCGTATCACTGGCAGGCAGTGGTGCCTCGGCGGCAAGAACGTTGTTTGGTGAGATCGTTGCAGCCAGGTGTACAATTGGCGATTCCTGATTTGCTTCATCTGCTTCGTGCAGCCACACCCGTGCTATACTGGCTTGTGCGAGCACACGACCTTCGGCTGCAATCTTGGAAAGCACTGAGGTGAGATCGATATCACTGGTAAGTGCTGCAGTCACTTCAATGAGGCGTCGCAGATAGTCTCGCTCACGTGCCAGATCTTTTGCCAGCATATCGGCGCGCTGTCGTGCCTCAGCCTGATCAACAGAAACGCGGGTAAAAGCATACATAAAAATCATGAGCGAACCTATGGCAATAAAGGGGATCGACAGTGCCGGTAAATCACGCCAACCATTTAACCAGAGACCCAACTGCATTAATCCCAGATAAAACAGAGCTATAACTGCAGTTCGCGGTGGTGAATATCGTGTTGCGGTGTGCACAATTGGTATGGCAAAGACAATTGGCTGCACAAAAAAGTTGCCGCTGATGGTCTGTAATCCTAAACCAATCAGTCCAACCGTTAACACGTAGAGCCAGTAAGCACGCTGGCACCATATCTGGATAATGGTTACAGGCCGCCATGATTGAATGATGACAAAATAGGTTAGTGCCAGCACGACATACCCTGTGATACGCAGTGAGGACCAGTTAACAATAACCCCTTCTACTAGAGGCACGCCACACCCGACCATTGTAGCAATAATAGCAGACCACATCACTGCAGGCGATTGATCCATTGCAGCAAAAATTGGTGGTGGGTTTTCATATCGTGTATATACACTAGGTCTTGTCATGTTTGTATCTTCTGACCGTTTTGCAGATTGTGTTATTGTACCTGATTATCCAAAGGTTTAATTGAATAAGGTAGATCATCTTTTGTAAAGTGTTTATAAATGGCAATTGGGTCAAGTTTCCCGCCATGACCAACATAGATATCTGAGGGCTGATACCCGAGCACTTTCGCAATACTTGATCGAACCTGTGTAAGACTATCAGCAAAGTAGTGGTATCTTGGTTGGTGGGGAAATAATGTCCCACCAAGCATGCCACCCATCAACAAATCACCCACAATAGCTTTGCCATCATCAGTCAGCAATGTTATTGAGCCAGGTGTGTGTCCTGGTGTAAAAAGAATCCTGCCTGCCACACCATAATCGTGCAATGCGATTTCCTGATCTATCAATATATCAGGTTCAAAACCCTGCACAGGTTGGTTTACAAAAGGTCGAATGAAGCGGGCACATATGCTTGTTGGTACAAGCAGATTATTCCTGCCGGATCGCACCATATCAGCATCAAGATAATGAATGGCGCTGGGAGCATGCAGATGTTGGTGCAGTTCCCGAGTACTGCCGCAATGGTCGGTATGGCCATGTGTATGCAGGATAAGCGAGATATCTTTCGGACGAATGTCATACTTTTTCAAAATCTTGAGTATAGGGACTGTTTTTCCAGCACCTCCGGTGTCAATGAGAATGGTACGTTCTCCCTTTATGATATAGGCATTGGCAATTTGCAAGTTGATGGGAATAATGGTGGTTGTTTGCATTATGAGCTTCCTTGTTTGAACTAACACATATTATTGCTGTCTCAAGAACTATTCGTGGGGATAAGTTAGCTGTTGTTCTTTGCGAAGGCGCTTGCGGGCCGTTTCGCGTTGATTATTCACCGCAACGTGGGTGGTTGCAGCGGCGAGACCAAAGACCGGCATGTTGTCATACACTACCTCATACTGCTCTGGCTCAATCATATATGTTTCATGCCAGATACCAACACTTCCGTCTGTGCCGATGTTGCGATTAAAAGCATGCCACGCCTGTATGTGTGGCTCCGATGGACTACGAGCAAATCGTTCCAAATCCTCACATGACTGCCAGTACTGAAACAATCCGATACCACGCCAATACAGAAATGTCTCACCCCCAAGAAAGCCTTTTTCAGGGTTTTGCTGGAGCGTTTGGAGCATTGGCATCATTGCCCGTGCAGTCAGTAGCCATTTTCTGAGAGCACGCCAGCGATTGATCCGCATCCCAATCAAAAAGACAACGAATGGCTCAGTGTGGGTAGCAGTGTAGCGGCCATGCATGACGGAAGACATATGTATTTACTCCTCTGTCTACGTTTCGTCGGGTGTTGCATTGTACGATGAGACTGATCGTTCGCGAGAAGCTCGTGTACGTTCACGATAGAGTAATGTAACACCTGCGCCAATAAGGATGAGTGCTAGCAGTGGCCCACTGATCGCGCTCAAGGTTTGCAATGTGGTCGCAGCGCTGCCAATGACAAGTGGGAGTAGCCACTTGAACATGAAGAAGGCGGGCCAAATAAACCAGAGTATCCACCATGGGAAGTGCTGGCAGCGCGTCGTCGTAGCTGTTGGTTGCCATTGGGCCATAGCTTGATCGAGTCGCACCGTTTTTCCTTCGTATACCTCTTTGTGTGTATAAATGCTTTCTGCTGATTTTCGTTTTCGACAACACATGTGATCACCTCTTCCGATAAAGAACAAAGCATATAACGCATATAGCTGTATCATATAATGTTTGGGGTCAATAGCCCTGGTCACGTAGTGGTATTTTGCCATGGCTATGAGGTATAGATGGTAACTGTATCAAAAGGACTAGTAGTTTGTAGTACCTTTGGATGTTTGTAGGAATGCGAAAGATACGTATCAGTGCATATCAATTGGTCAACTAAAAAGGTGTAAATAGTAGCATGTTTAGTTGACTGATCTTACTTGAGCTACCTGGTTTTACGGAATGACGTTAATGGATGATGTAAATATTTATGATCGTGTAATATATGTCTTAAATTAATTTTTGTTCATGATTATGGAGAATGTATATACACGTACGCAAAAAGAAGGCATTTTTTCGTTGTTAAGTAGCAGGGTTTTGACATAACCAAACAATACGGAATACCAGGTTCTCCAATTTGGATTATAGTCTTCTTATATCATATATTTTGTGTTGTACTATACATATGAAATGATATGCTTGTGTTGTGAAAATTACGTATTGCTTTTTATTTTTATTCTCCGTATAATAGTATAACTAATAAAGTATTGTTTATATATTAATTATACGTGTTTACCATGATGTGTAATCACCAGACCTTTGTTGTTATTTCTCACCTTTGATAAAGTTAGGTTTTGTTCTCATAGCGTATGGAAAGGTCCCAATTCACCATGACATCTCGACAGGATCAGATTTCTGCAGTACTCGAAAAATTCACCAATAGTATTGGTTCAGAGGTTGCTGGTGTTGCTGCGGTCAGCATGGATGGTATTATTTTGGTTTCTCGCATGGCACCAGAAGTAAATGCTGACCGTGTTGGTGCCGTCGCAGCAACTATTACTGGTGTGACGCGCCGAGTCTCCAGCGAATTACGCATTGGCTCACCAGATGAAACTATCATCCAGGCCCACAATGGATTATTCATGGTACTGCCTGTCGGTGAAAAAAGTCTCTTAGCTATCAATCTTCGTAAAGGAGCTAATTTAGGTCTCGTACGACTAGAAGCTCGTGAAACGGTACAGTCCCTGGCTCAAATGCTTTAATAAGCCTTTTCAGGCTGTTATCACGATATGAAATGATGCTGTTTGTTCTAAACACCATACTGACTCTCAACAGATATTAGAAACAGCTCGATAGTGTGTTTGTGCTGATATAAAACGCTTTTATACCCCTTAAATTGCTAAGTGTACTGACAATGGTTTTTACAGATATGATCCTGTTGAAACGCGCAATCGTCAACCGACTTGGATTTTGTGACTGATTGAAATTGACATAGTTATGTACAATTCACGGTGGAACGTCTATGGCACTTGTAGGTTCGCTTCAAGATATGGCCCTGACTGATCTCTTTCAGATATTCGCTACGAGCTCCAAAACGGGAGTTCTTCGGCTTGTTTGTGGTTCTCAGCACGGAGTTATTTATTTCGCAAAAGGTACTTTGTGCGATGCTATCCTGGTGCGGCGTGAAGATCGTAAGATAGTAGCAGCAGGTGAAGCAGCCGTTATTGATATGTTGCAATGGTCTGATGGGCAATTCACTTTCTGGCACGATCTACGTTCCCTCGAGCGCCCGGTCAAGATTATTCATAATGCATCATGGCTGATTCAAGAGAGTATTCGTCAACGAAGCAAACCGCTTCAAGCACCTGCGTATCAGCCAGTTACGGTTGAAAGTCAGCTTGAATTGGTGACTTTGCCCGAAGATGCCCGGCGGCGAGTTGAACTAACCGTTGATCAATGGCGAGTACTAAGTAAAATCGTGACTAGCCAGCACATACGAGATGTTATTACACAAACAGATATGTCTGAAACTCAGGTAATCCAGAACGTCACTGAACTGATTGCACTTGGTTTGGTTGCTGTCAAGGTACCAACACGATCACAACTACAACGTGCTGTTTCACAAGAACTACCAGCAACACGATCAATGCCTGTCGATCTAGTAGCAGTGACGAACGGCAGTCATCAATCTTCCTCAACCTATAGTCTGTTGGCAGCCATTCGTCGTCGTATTCGGCAGTTGTAATACATGGAACTCGTCCATATACTGATAGTCGTTTAAGCGCTTGTTTAGTTACAAAGCCAATTTATGAGCGAGGGTAGATATACAATGCAAGATTCTGTTTACAACGCTGTTCCAACTGATATACGTAATCAAAGCATGTTGACTGATATGGCAACGATGACCACTATCAGCTATGCTATTGAGAATATCGTTTTGGCACAGCAACTTCCAGTTACACTGTATGTCAGTTTTCAAGCATTTTCGCGATTCCTTAAACAAGAACACCGCTATCGTCAGCTTGCCAAGGTATGTCAACATATCTTTGTGTTCGGTGTGGCTGATAAAGAACTACCCATGCTTCCCCGGACAACGTATGTTTCAGTTCCCGAGGACGCGGTATTGGTCCTCGAGTGGGTCGTTTTTGTCGATTCGCCCACTTTCTTTACGGGATTGATCGCTCAGGAGGCGATACCTGATACCCCACACAAGCGTGCCTTCAATGCGATTTGGACCTATGATGCTCATGTGGTTGATCGCCTCTCAGCGCTGTTTGCCCAGCTTGTTGCCCAGCCCTATCGTCCGGTGACACAACGTGATTATCATGCACAGTATCAATATTTGCTCTCCATTTCACGGCAACTCTTACAGGAACAACCTTATGTTGAGATTGACAACGCACTCCAACATCATCGTGCAGCACTGTTACGAGCAGGGCTAACGCATAGTCGCACAGAACTGATAGTAGTCGATCCGCGTGGCCGTATTATCGCAGCTAGCCCTGCCACGTCACTTTTGCTTGGTGAGGCAACTCACGATATTGTAGGAAAACCACTTGAGCATGTTCTTAAAGGTGCTCTGTCTGCTGTTGCCTTGACCGCTACATCAGCTATTTGGACGAGTGATCCGGCTATTCGTGATCAACGGCCCGAATTTACTGCTACCAAAGCCACACTTGGCGAAACACGACGTCTCTATGGTTGGGTTGTTGCCCTCCAGGAACGCAGTCATACCGTGATAGACGTGCCACAACAACACCAACGTGTCGTTCAAATGGTTCATATGCTACAAAAGCCCATGACGGAGTTACAAGAACTGATCTCAATGATGCCAGACTTCCAGACGATGGATGATTGGCAGCGTATGTTATGGGGGCATGTGTCACGTTTGAGTTCAAATCTGACCCGACAAGTGCAACGTTTGGGTATTCTGTACGAACTTGAAAATACCACCTTGCAGCGAACGGAAGCCATAGATGTGGTTGCTCTGGCCAAAGAAGTTATTGCACAGTTTCACAATGTAGCAATAGACCGCGATATTCACATCCAGACTCGACACACAGGTGCTATAAAAATGCATGGAGATCGCGCTAAACTACGGCTGGCGATCACCGAACTCCTCGATAATGCGATTGACAATGTTGCGGATGGAGGTCAAATAGTTGTACAGGCGGTACAGCATGGAGCAAATGTAGTTTTACAGGTTATGGATGATGGTCAAGGTGTGCCTCCATCTCATCAGACAAGCATCTTTGCCCCATTTTCTGCTCGGGGAGATCACACATCACCGAAATCGGTACATACGGGATTAGGATTAGCGCTTGTACAAGCAGTTGTGCGTTTTCATAATGGAGAAGTCAGTTTACACAGTCAGGAAGGACGCTATACGCGTGTGACGCTCAAGCTCCCCGCATACCCGCGCAACAAACAGCCTCAGAATTTTGCCCTGCGTGTACTCAACCGATCGCGTAGAGAACATTCATCGTTACGTGACGAATCAGCCACCTCCCGCAATATCAGCACGACTATGCCGCAACATCCACTTCAGAGTGGTTTTGCCCATCAGGATAGTCGTAAACACAATACGTTCTCTGACAAAACAGAAGATTAACTGTATTGTAGCTGGATTCGACGATACCAGTTTTCACGTATACCAACCTACACGAACAGTACGGCTGATGATTGTTTACTCACGTGTAGGTTAGTTGATCCTGGTCCTCTTTGATGAAAACTAACCGGTATCCCTGCCTGCGTACATTTTCAATGAGCATGGGCTCCTGCTCAAGCTTCCCGCGTAATCGAAAAACGAGGGTATCAAGGCGACGGCGATACTCGCGATGATCCTGCTCATTTGTGATGGGCCCGTAGAGGGCTGCGATAATCTCGCTACGTTGGACGATCTGCCCTGGTTTGTTACGTAACATGTCGAGAAATTTTGTTTCGAGATTGGTCAATGATGGGGGTATCTGAATGGTCTCTGGTTCCAGTGGATGCTGACTCTGTTCAAGGACATAATCACGGAAGAGACCAGCAAATAAACGATAGCGCCCCTGCTCAAACACGACATATCCACGCGCAACGAGGTTTGTTAAAGCTGGTTTGGGAAGGATGCTCTGTGTCTTGGTGCTATCGAGTTCACTTTGGGCGATCTTGCTTAATTTGGCACGTTCATCATCATGTAATGGATACCACAGTGAGGCAAAAATATCGATAAACTGGGTGCGTAACAGGGCCTGGAGAAAGGGCCGTTCTTCAGTGGGGAGCAGATCAGTTTGCTCTGAGGAAATGCGTTGATGTGTGCGTATATAGAGATATTCGCAGGTGGCTCGGATTAGATCAAAGTCAAGCCCTGTTATTGCTAAGATAAACGCAATATCGGACTCACTAAACTGAAACCAGGCCGTTTGTTCAAACCAGGTTGGTGGTTCCTGAATCAACCGACGTGCTTCTTGTATGGAAAGAAAATGAATATTCATCAAATCGATACGATGAACAAGATTGAAAAAGGGAGATGATTGGACATTACTCTCAACGAGTTCGCTGAGTGCTTTGCGTGTTGCGATCACCAGTGAGGCCACAGAGATGAGTTCGCGTAAATAATCGCAGTCCTCGCAGGTAAGTTGGGGAGCTACTACGTCAAAGTCATCGACGAGCAATACAACTCGTATACCCCATGCCTCAATACGTTTGAGAAGTTCAATCAATCGATCAGGCAAGTTCGCTCCTAGAACCGCATGAAATCGCTCGTATAATTCCTCATCGTCGGCTTCTTCCTGTGCATGTGCAAGGACTCGATGAATGTGTGTACGTAATGCGTCAACCGAAGCAAACCGTCGGGTTGGCATGCGGTCAAATGGAATGATCTGAACATCGTCTACACGCAGCAATGCTGTAAGGGATTGAACAACTTCCGCATAGAGTAGCGTGAAGAAGGTTTGTGAGATATCTGCTCCAGGGGAGAGAGTACCACAGTTAACGGTGACAAACAACAAACGCTCTGGATCAGGTGCGAATCGTGTGCCAATAGCGTGATGAAACATGCATTGACTGGCCTGATATTTCGCCAGAAAGGCCAGCAGAAGACTCTTGCCAACGCCCCATGGCCCCACAAGCGACACTGCGGCTGGTCGGTTTTCACTCAAGCGTGCGAACAGCCACTCAAGTTCTTCATGCAAACCGATAAAACGGTTTTCGTGGCTTACGATGCCTTGCAAAATGATGTCACGTCGATAGGGGTTCATCCATTAATCCTTCAATTGTATGCTGTCTAGGTGGCGTTGTACCCAGCGTGCCACGAGCTCTGCTCGTACGCAGATACGCCCTTCGATATCGCCTAACAAATCGGGACGCTCTCCAAGGGCTTGGGCGATAGTATGTTCGCCATAACGTGTATCAATACGTCTCAGTTGTATGCGTAGCTGTGTTGAGCGTAGTCCTGCGGTAGGGTTGGCTGATAATGCAATAAGCTGTAGGACCGCGCGCGTTGCAGGCGTTGTGTCGGCAAGAATATGATAAAACGCATCGTCATTCATTGCTACAGTATCACAAGCCTGGTATACGACTTCGGTTGGTATCATCTGTTTTTGTCTTTGTGAGAGATCTCCGGTACGGCGCTGTTGGGTTTGAATGGTGGTGAGAATGTGGCTACAGACCAGATGGATGTAGTAGGGATGTCCTCCGGTCTGTATCAACACATAGTTTAGGTCGTCGGACGTGTAGGCAAAATGATTTTTAATAGGTGTGGTAATCAAATCCCCCGCGTCGTGGGTATCTAATACAGACATGCGGATGGGATAGCCCAATTCACCAACGCGGATGGCGGGCCAGATATGCTGACTCATGAGTTTATCTACGCTGTGTTGTTCGAGCGCAAAATCAGGCACCACAACAATGTACGAAATGAATTGATACACGTGGGGATGATTGAGGAGTGCCCGCCATTGATCAAAAAATTCCACGGCTAGATCGTGATTTTGCAGCCGACTGATGACTGTACCAAGCTCATCGATGAGCAGTATAAAGCGCTCGGTATGGTGCTGCTTGATTACCTTCTGTAGAAATTGGGCGAACGCATCGATTGGATCGTGGGCAATGTCTGCCACCTGTAGAGGAGTTACTTTTGCATGCCGTCCTAAGCTCTGGACCATCATCGCTGAGAAGCGACTGATCAAATGTGGAAAGTGCAACGCTGCGGTTGGTAGTCGTTGGAGATTAAGCAGCGGCAAAACGTGAAAGTGATTCAGGTGATAACATGACAGATGCTCGAGCAGCGAACTTTTGCCCACGCGTTTGGGGCCACGAATGAGAATATGACGTGCACCACTGCTCTGATCAAGATGGGTGAGAATTTCACGTACCTCATTGGTACGCCCCACAAAGAAAGGCCATCGTCCCACTGGCTGTGGACTGTAGGGATTTTCTAACGCCGTTGTGACCTGTATTTCTCCATCAACGAGCGCAACGGTGCGTAGCTCTAATCGGCGTTGTTCGGTCAGTCCTTCGAGGAGATTGCGAAGTTGATCGATCTGTTGTTTGCCAGGAACCGCGACCGAAAACCGTAATCGTGCCAGGTTTGGTTCTGGTATATCTGCTTGAAATATGCGGATGTTCAAGCCTTTGACTTTGTTGATCGTTTGAGTTACCTCGTGAAGTAGTCCGGGTCGATCCCAGCTCTCATAGAACACATCCACCACGTGGACCTGGTGATCGCTTGGTTTCCAGGTAATGGGGTAAAATATTGCCTTCACCCGACGACAATCCAGGCAATGAATTTTGACTACCTTTCCTGAGTGAGTAGGTACTGCAACGGCAGGTAATGGAGGATGCGGTTGACAGCAAAACGCCAGCCGTACTTGCTGCAGTGCCATCCGGATTGTTTGTGGCAGAGATGTCAAGTCGATTTGTGCCACAAGAATGCTGTTGACAATCTCTCCAATCAGCTGGTCAGGTGCAGTCTCGCCACGTGCAATGGCACGATAAAAGGCATCAATAGATTGGTAGCCTCGGGTCTGGCAGAAAGCCGTTGTGTGTTGTTCAAGCAGCGACTCGCTTGTTTGGATCTCATATGCTTCCAGCTGTTTTGCCAGTGTATCACGGAAGATCTGCCGACCACGCGCAACACCAGTTTGATCTTGTTGCAGGGCTCGTCGAATGCGTGAACGTGCCATCTTGGTCGTGGCGGCACGTAACAGATGCTGATCGATAGGGGCAGTGTGTTGGTCGATGAGTACTTCACAAATATCGCCCGGTTCCAACCGTTCACTGGGAAGAACACGATGCCCATTCACCAGCGCACCACGACAGTATACTCCGAGGTGGGAGTGCACACGAACGGCAAAATCAAGAACAGTCGGATGGGGTGGTAGAAATACGGGCACGCCTCTGGGGGTAAAGACAAAGATCTCAGATGAGATATGCTGAGATGAACGTAACCAGCGCTCATAATCATCCGATGTTGCAGGGCGGCGTACAGGCACCACCTTTGCCGATAGATAGGCTAAAAAACCCTTCTGATTATAGTAATCCATTGCTGGGGTTGCAATGCGTATTTCAATTGGTGTAGGATGTTGATCGAGCGTTTCGGATGTGAATTGCACCATGGTATGAATAGCCTGATATCCATTCTCTTTGGGGCCGCCAATATAGTCACGTAGTTGTGCACCGATAACTGTATAGCTTTGGTTAATGGCCCCGAGGGCACGATAGCAGTCCTGGACATGGTCAATAAGTATCATTACTGTATCGATCCAGTAAGGTGTTTGTTTCGCACGTTCTAAGCCATCATCAACCAGTTGGTAAACCGGACGCGCACGACGTTCAATGTGTGCTCGGATGCCGTACGAAATCAGCAGTGTCTGCAGGTCGTTTGCAATAGTCGCAAAAAACTGCTCGCGTGCTGATGTGGTGGTATGGAGCAGTTCATGTGCACGATGGGCAAGATGAGGATCGGACAGGCGTACCCGTGTATTGAGTAGTTTTGCACGGACTTCCCACAGGCCCAATCGTGCACAGATATATGCTGCTGCTGCAAGTGTTTCTGGTTGAACGGTTACGTTGCTATCAGTCGTTTGGTGTGTGTGTACCAACAGGCTGGTGAGTTTGAGGATGGTCGCAGGCCAGTGTCGTTGTGCCAGCAGGTATAAGCGCCAGATGGTCTCAACCTGCTGTTGGGCGGGGCGGGGCGTAGCACCATGAATGTCGTGTAATGCCTGGGCAATCTCAGCGGCCTCAATACCAAATAGGGCCTGCAGTTGATCAGGGTCTATGACACCACGTTCGATATGGCGCATCAACAAGCCAATTTGCACCATATATTCTGGTAACTCCCATACGGATAATTGTGCAGCTATACGACGATAATGGATGGGTATGCGCGCACCCGACGGTAGCAAAGCTGTTACCGCTGCACTGAGGTGTCCATCTGCTGAACTTGTGTCCGCTAAATGATGGTCCATGCCACACCCCTTACAGATATACGGCGCTAGTATAGGTGAGTATGTCCCAAATTGCAAGATTACTACGTTTATCTTTATGAGGTTGACAAATTTATATGTTATATTGTAATATACTAATGTAAGATTATTATAAATAATACATATATTCTTACATTGCTAAGTACGACGAAGGGTCAACAGCAGAATCGGAGTAGTATCAGGAGGTTTCTTATGACAAGCTCACTCCTTCTCATGTTCATCTTCGCCGGGATCATCCTCTTCTTCCTCAATCCTGTCCGTGTTGATCCGGACGGAGAATGCATCGATGTTTTTGTGCCACGACAACGTACCGGCTTAGGATGTAGCGGTTTCTTGATCATCCTCATGATCGTTGTTGCTATGTTTGGGTTAATGTTCAGTGCACTAGCAAGTATGTAAATTTATTTAGTAGGGTTCATTTCGGTGATCAGGCGGTGTGCTTGGTCCCCTACCCCATATGCTATGAAGATTGGTTGGTCGCTATGGGGGTAGTGGGGGACGGCATCAATCTGAACGGCATCTGGTCCTAATGCAGCCAGGGCCGCCTCACGACGTTCTGGTGGCGCATCAGCCGGTAGCAGAATGAGTGCCTGCTCACCAGGGGGAGTGGAAAGCTGATTGCGGCTAAATGCTTCGGTCGGTATCCCACTGGTGAGTAGTCGCTTAATATCTTTTTGATCGAGCTCTGCCGGAAGATACACTTGTATGTTACGCAATGCTGGATCGCTGGTCTCGAAAGGCAGGCGTGCGATGCGGGCCATGGTCGTCGTTGCGATATCAAATTCGTTATAGACTAGCGGATCGCGTGCCATCTGCCAGAAGTATAGCCAGGTGTTTCCTGCCAGACTGACAATAAGCATACAGCTAATGACAAAAAGCGCAATACGGTGTGGTGCTGATGTCGTTTGTATCACCTGCAAGATGGTGGTCATGCCTAATCCGGTCAGGATGCATGCGGGTGCCAATGCGCCAAGGGAGCGCATTGCATGGGGTGCCTCGATGCTGAAAATGCCTGGTATCAGCCCTAATGTAATCCAGATCAGGATGATGTGTGTGCTGCGGTGAGGCCAGCGTAGCAGCGCCATCCCGATACCGAGTAACAGACATGCACCGGCAATAGGGTCGAGCATGGGCGCTTCTGGCGCATGATGTCGGCCATTGGCGTCGCCACGTACATGCCACATCAGTAAATAGTGTTGAGTGTTTTGCCACACCAACAAGAGTGGTGCGTGCATGGTTGGATCGCTACTGTTGACCACCGACACATAGGCAACACGTCGGTTGTAGTCGTCATAATCGTCAGCAATAAATGCTAGGATTGGCGCAAGTGTAACCAATCCAACCACAATAGCTGCCACCAGTGCGGGTATGGCTCGCCGCCACAGCACCAGTGAGCTACCGAGCCGCAACGTCGTGAGGACGACCATGATGAGCGGTGCCATACGACCAGAGTGATAGGCATAGACAGACAGGGCGGCACACAAACCGGACAGCATGGCTCCAGCAACGATCTTGAACCGTACCTTTGATTGATCCTCAGAGGCTGATTCAATCCGATCTGCCACTCGCCAGATAATCCCTACTGCGGTTAGTAACAATACCTGATCCAGTGTGGCGGGAAAGCCCCAGCGGCTCATGCTCAAACTCCATGAGGACCATGTGAGCAACGCTGCCCCGAGGAGTGCCGCACGTGGACCGACAATCGGTCGTGCAGCCCACCAGAGCGCCAGCGGTGTAAGCGCGCCCAGCAGTGCACTCACCATTCTTACATTCCCAGGATCTGGCCCAAATATGCCTATAATGGGAGCCATCAGGTAAAACAACAGCGCGGGTAAGTCTGCGCCAGTAACGACATAAATGGGACGAAACGTGGGATCTTCCCAGATACGTAGCGCCAACAATCCGTGACGTGCCTCGTCGCGCCAGAGCCCCAGCGGTAACACATCAAGCTGGTAGAGTCGCAACCCGATTGCCAGTGCAGTAAGCAAGGCTACAGCGCCGATTTCGAAGCGACGTGGGACAGTGCTATCCAAAATAGCCTTTGTAAGATTATTACATTGGTGAGTGTGAAATACATTATAGATTCCAGCTAGTGTGACAACAGTTCCGCCTAACAACCCCACCATACCTAATGTCAGGTTATCGATATGTGGCAATGCAACAAGCGCTACAGCCATAATCGTCAGACCACCCCAGAACAGCAAGCGCGCATAGGGCTGTAAAGCGGCCAACATTGTATGCGTGGTGCGAAAGATAGTTGGTGCGAAGGCAAGGAGTGGCAATGGCATGAGCGGCCACCATGGCCACCAGATCGTCGGGAAGATATATCCAGATGTAAGTGGATATACTGCTGCAAGTCCGGTAACCCCTGCGAGCGCAATTCCAACACTAACTGCAATGCGTGTATCCACACCCAGACGCCACAACAGCAGCCATGTTACCAGTGGCCAGGAAAGCAAAAACAAGGTCCTCGGTAGTGGTGGGAGAAACCCTCTTGTCCCAAGCATCTGCACATCGACAGAGCTTACTGCCACACCTAAAATACGCCGATCTCCCTCTGGTTGATAGACATTGCTATTGAGTTGTACCGCCGTATCGCTAGTCGGATTTGTGGGGACAATCAGCGTGTAGTTGCGCCATTCGGAAGTGACATAGATAGGATTAAGTTCGTACCCTGCCACAGAGGGGCGTAGTACCGCCGGTTCAGCACCTGGTTCACGCGTTCCCACCATACGCAACTCAAGTTGGGCTGGTCGGCCATCAAAGCCATAGAGGAACAACATCCCATCTGGTTGGGACCAGCGAAACTGCTCGGTGTCGTTTTGCTCCAGGCCGTGGAAGCGCACCAGAGAACGCTGATCTACCCCATCGCCAGCAGTAAAAAACAGATGTGGGTTAGCCATGCGTGTGCCCAGTGCCAGCAAGCCCAGGGTTATCAGGATTAACACAGTAGCAATGATCAACGGTTGCGGCAGAGCTAACAGCACTGTGTGTATGCTGGAACGTCGTATGCGTCCCAGTGATGATGCTTCGGATGTACTCACAAACAATCCTTCAAGCGGCGAATGAGGCATCATCATACCGGACAAGTGGTAGTTGTGCAACTGTACGATTGGGGGTATGCGATGTACGAAAAGGGCTTGCTTTTTTAGAACAATTGTGCTAATATGAGGTGGCAAAATAAGGTATATCTCGCATGTGTTGAGAAAGAGGTTACACATGTATCACAAACATATCATATATGATCGTGAAACGAAAGACTACGCCATGTATCTTGATGGTGAGTTGATTGGCTTTGCACGCACTTTTGCAGAAGCTGAGGTTACGCTGGATCAGCTCGTATTCGAACTGATGAATGGGCAATACTTTTCAGAGGCTGCTTGAGGTCAGGAATGTGTTGCAGATAAAAGCAACAGAAGAGCAGATAGCATGATCGGGTAGATGTGCTCGGTCTGGCACATCTACCCATATTATGCTAAGTGGTAACCGCTTCACCAACAGTTGCCTTCTGGAAAAGAAACGCTCCCTGTGGATCAACATCGACACAAATAACATCACCACTCATAAAATCACCCTGTAACAATTGCAACGCCAGTGCATTCTGTAAGCGTTGCTGAATCACACGCTTGAGCGGACGTGCCCCATACACCGGATCGTACCCCTCGTTCCCTAGTTGTTCAAGTGCCGCATCGGTCAGTTCTAGTGTCAACTGCCGCTCTGCCAGTCGCTGGCGTAACTGTGCCAGCTGAATGTCGACAATCTGGCCGATCTGGGCACGACTTAGCGGACCAAAGACGATGATCTCATCGATACGGTTGAGAAACTCTGGTCGGAACTCATCACGCAATTCCTCCAGCGCCCGTGACCGTACCATCTCAAGGCTCTCACCATTCTGGGTCATCTCCTGGATAATCGGACTGGCAACGTTTGAGGTCATAACGACCACCGTGTTCTTAAAGTTTACGATATGTCCCTGACCATCAGTCAATCGCCCATCATCAAGGATCTGCAAAAGCACATTGAACACATCAGGATGGGCCTTCTCAATCTCATCGAAGAGGACCACCGAATATGGTTTGCGACGCACGGCCTCGGTAAGCTGCCCGCCTTCGTCATAGCCGACATATCCTGGTGGTGCACCGATCAATCGTGCGATAGTGTGCTTCTCCATGTACTCTGACATGTCCAGTCGTATCATCGCGGCTTCGTCGTCGAACAGGAATTCGGCCAGCGCTCGGGCAAGCTCAGTTTTTCCTACACCTGTCGGTCCCAGGAAGAGGAAAGAGCCTAATGGTCGGTTGGGATCTTGCAGACCAGCCCGCGCCCGCCGTACGGCATTCGAGACCGCTTTGACCGCTTCGTCCTGCCCAACCACACGTCGGTGCAGCCGCTCTTCCATTTGTACCAGCTTTTCGACTTCGCCTTCCAGCAATTTGCTTACCGGAATACCTGTCCAGCGGCCTACGATTTCAGCGATATCCTGCTCGTCAACTTCTTGCTTGAGCAACGTATTTCCATTACTCTCCAATTGTGACTCAGCCTCGGCAAGCTCGCGTTCCAGATTACTCAATTTGCCATACTGTAGCTCGGCAGCCTTATTATAGTCGTACTCACGTTGTGCACGCTCAATGTCAATACGGGTCTGGTCTATCTGCTCCTTGAATTGCTGGATGCGGTTTAGCACCTCCCGCTCTCGTTGGAGCTGGGCTTCAACGGCATTGCGGCGCTCTCGCAGATTGGCCAGCTCTTCCTCAAGTTTTTTCAGGCGTTCTTTGCTTCCGCGATCTTTCTCTTTCTTCAGCGCTTCTCGCTCGATCTCGAACTGCATCATGCGCCGCTTGAGATCATCAAGTTCCTGTGGATCGCTGGTGATTTCCATACGCAGGCGTGCTGCCGACTCGTCAATCAGGTCAATGGCTTTGTCAGGTAGAAAACGATCAGAGATATAGCGGTCAGAAAGAATGGCTGCCGAGACGATAGCACCATCGGTGATGCGTACACCGTGATGACTTTCATAGCGCTCTTTCAAACCACGCAAGATGCTAATGGTATCCTCAACAGTTGGTTGTTCTACCAACACTGTTTGGAAACGGCGCTCCAACGCGGCATCCTTCTCGATATGTTTGCGATACTCATCAAGGGTGGTTGCGCCCACCAGCCGTAGTTCGCCACGGGCCAGCATCGGCTTGAGCATATTTCCGGCATCCATAGCGCCTTCGGCAGCACCGGCACCAACCACTGTATGTAGCTCATCGACAAAGAGTACAATATCATTGCGCTCTTGAATCTCTTTAAGAACTGCCTTCAACCGTTCCTCAAACTCACCCCGATACTTTGCTCCTGCAATCAGCGCCCCCATATCGAGGGCCACCACCACCCGATCTTTGAGCGACTCAGGGACATCGCCACGGGTGATGCGTTGGGCCAGCCCTTCAACAATAGCGGTTTTGCCAACACCCGGCTCTCCGATCAGTACGGGATTATTCTTGGTGCGGCGGCTTAAGATCTGGATCACCCGACGAATCTCTTCGTCCCGACCAATCACGGGATCGAGCTTGCCACGTCGGGCTAACTCGGTAAGATCGCGCCCATACTGATCGAGCGCGGCATAGGTTCCTTCAGGGTTCTGGCTGGTCACGCGCTGGGTGCCACGCACTTCGCGTAGTGCTGTCAACAAAGCGTCGCGGGTGACGCCAGCTTGTTGTAGAATACGTTGAGCAGCACCACCGGCGTGATTAACCAGTGATAACAGGAGATGCTCGGTTGAGACGTACTCATCGCCAAATTGTCCTAATTCATCGTGGGCGCGCACCAACACCGTTCGTAAACGGGGTGAGATGGCCAACTGAAGATTGCTGCCACTCACGCGGGGCATACGATGAAGCTCAGTGCGAGTTTGCTGTATCAGGACCCCCACAGCAACATTGAGCTTACTAATGACCTGTGGCACGACCCCATCGGTCTGCTCAAGCATGGCCAGCAAGAGATGTTCTGGTTCGATCTGGCTATTGCCATTGCGCTCTGCTGTTGCCTGGGCAATGGCAATAGCTTCCTGTGATTTTTGTGTAAAACGATTTATATCAAACGACATAGGTGTATTCCTCCCATTTTAGACTGATTTAACGATACCATATGGATATCAGCAGGGCGTTAGTGAAGTATTAGAGAAGCATATACACATCTTTATCCTTAGTTTGATTTGCTATAATAATTGTAGGAACTAACAACAAAATATCATAGTCGAAGAGGAAAATATGTCAGATACAACAGTCGTCGAGGTACAACGCCTGGTTCAGGAAGGGCGTGCTGCGGCGTTAGCAGGCGATAATTTAGTGGCACGGTCACGGTTTCGACAAGCCACTGAACTTGATGCAAACTCAGTCGAAGCATGGTTTGGGCTGAGTAGTGTTGTTCCCATGTTAGCAGAAAAGCGTGAATATTTACAGCGTGTGTTAGAAATGGATCCTGGCAACAGCGAGGCGCGTGCAAGTCTCCAATACGTCGAGAAGTTGCAGTCTGAAGGCATGCAACTGGCGCCATCAAAGCGCCGTGAGGAGCTAAACATCGCTGGCGATGCTTCACCACTTCTGTCGTCCCCTGAGCCAGAGGTCGTCCCAGAAGTCGAGTACTGCTATCGACATCCTGACCGTGAGACCGGGCTGCGGTGTGTGCAGTGCAACCGTCCTATCTGTGGTGAATGTGCCAAACCGGCTTCGGTAGGGCAACTCTGCCCTGAGTGCCGTCGTCAGCGGAGACCTCCCAACTACCAGGTGTCTGTGAATAATATGATTGTGGGTGGACTCGTGGGATTCTTTGTCTCCTTAATCATGAGTATCTTTTTGCTCTTTATAGCTGGCTTTCTTAATTTCTTTTTCATATTCTTATTAATCTTTTTTGGTCCAGCCATTGCTGAATTGATTATTCGGGTGGTTGATCGTGTAACTGGCACGAAACGTGGTCGCGAAATGCAAATCACCGTTGGGACAGCCATCGCTATGGGAACGCTACCGGCGGCGCTGCTGAATCCGTTCCTCTTTTTATACCTGGCTATTGCAGTGGTCACAGCAACGACACGAATGAGATAAACTAGTTGTGAAGTCAAGACACCACGGGTGGTTTATGTTGGACTGCCCGTGTTTTCTTTTGAATATACAACGTCAAAGGAGTACTCCATGCGAAGAATCGATCTCCGTAGTGATACCGTGACACTGCCCTCCGACACCATGCGTGCGGCGATTGTACAGGCTGAACTTGGTGATGATGTGTATGGCGAAGACCCCACTGTTAATCGCCTGGAGGCGCTGGCTGCGGCACGTGTGGGCAAAGAGGCGGCGATGCTGGTTCCCAGCGGTACCATGGGGAACTTCTGTGCCTTGCTGGCCCATTGTAATCGTGGTGAAGAGGCCATCATCGGTGACCAATCGCATATCTATCACTATGAGGCCAGTGGTGCATCGGTGTTGGGTGGAGTGGCTTTACATCCTGTGACCACCGAACCCATCGGGGAGTTGCCGCTGCAAGCTATTCAGGAAGCCATCCGCGATCCCTACGATTCACACGAAGCACTGACGCGGCTGATTTGTTTAGAAAATACACATAACCGCTGCGGTGGAGTAGTGCTATCTTTAGATTATATGCGTACCATACATGCCTTTGCACGATCACAAGACTTTGCAGTGCATCTCGATGGTGCGCGTGTGTTCAACGCGGCGGTGGCTCTGGGTGTTGATGTACAGGAAATAACTCGACATGTGGATAGCGTTATGTTCTGTCTCTCCAAAGGTCTGGCGGCTCCGGTTGGCTCAATACTCGCAGGTGATACAGCGTTCATCAAGTGCGCCCGGCGTATCCGCAAGATGGTCGGTGGTGGCATGCGACAGGCCGGCATTATTGCAGCTGCGGGCATTGTTGCGCTCGAGGAGATGGTAGATCGACTGGCTGAGGATCATACCCATGCGCGGATGTTGGCGGAAGGGCTGTCTACATTGCCGGGGATTGCCATTGATCTGGCAAAAGTCCAGAGCGATATTGTGATTTTCAAACTCGACTCGGAGGTCTGGACACCAATACGCCTGACCGAAGTATTGGCGGAACAGGGGCTCCTCATTGGCGAAATAGGGCGAGGCTATCTCCGTGCGGTAACCCATCACAATATTGATGCAAACGATATCGAAGAGGCACTGGAGGTTATGCGGTCGGTGCTGGTGCAGAATTGATAGAGTGCTCATTATATTGTAGTTCTTTCTCTCCATAGTAAGGCAATCAAGTAATTATGAGCCTCTTGACAAGCAATGTTATGGATTATACAATTTAGCTACATTAGCTAATTTGCTCCTTTGAGGTACCTATGAAAACCAGGCGCATAGCTTCTACTGAGGCCCAGAATAACTTTGGTAAAATGCTTGACGACGCAGTTCAGAATGGTACAAGATACGTTATACAGCGTCGGAATGCTTCTCAGGCAATCCTATTAAGTCTTGCTGATTTCGAGAGTTTGCTCGCAGGAGATGGGCCAGAACGAAAGCAATTGGAGAGAGTTATACGTGAATTGAGTCCCAACTACTCTGTTGGTGAGTCCATAGAAGAATAGGTGGAAAATGAACAATCAAGATTCTCTTACACTCGACTACCAATGTACTGTATTTAGCACTTCATTGATTGTTCATGCGGATTGTTTTGAATGGATGGGCAGAATTCCCAAGAACAGTATGCATGCTATCGTGACTGATCCACCTTATGGTGTGAAAGAATATGATTTTGATCAGATCGAGAAACGAGCAAACGGGAATGGTGGGATTTGGCGCATACCACCATCATTTGATGGGAGTAATCGTGCGCCCCTGCCCAGATTTACCGCACTTAATCAGAAAGAGCGTCAGATCCTCTATCGTTTTTTTCTCGAATGGGGCAAACTTGCCGAACATGTTCTGCTACCAGGGGGACATCTCTTTATTGCAAGTAATGCTTTTCTCTCCCAATTAGTTTTTTCAGCATTGGTAGGTAGTGGATTGGAGTTTCGCGGTGAACTTGTTCGTTTAGTGCGTACGTTTCGTGGTGGTGATCGGCCAAAGAATGCTGAAGATGAGTTTCCAGACGTTTGCTCACTGCCACGAAGTTGTTATGAACCGTGGGGGATTTTTAGAAAACCGCTACCCCAGGGAATGAAAGTAAGTGACTGTCTTCGGACGTATGGAACTGGTGGTTTAAGAAGAATTAGCCCTGATCAACCATTTGCTGATGTCATCATGAGTGAGAGAACACCACGCCGTGAGCGTAATATCGCGGATCACCCTAGTCTGAAACCTCAGTCATTCCTTCGTCAGATAGTTCGTGCAGCACTGCCACTTGGTACTGGTATTGTTCTAGACCCATTTATGGGATCTGGTTCTACAGTTGCTGCAGCAGAAGCCCAGGGAATTCATAGCGTAGGAATCGAGCGTTTTGCAAACTACTTCGAAATGGGCAAGCAAGCCATTCCAAAGTTTGCCAATCTCACCGTGGAAACGGATACGACTCAACTCAATCTCCTTGATTTACTCGAGCCCTGAGCTTAAGTAAATCCAATTTGCCATCATTTTCTGATATCCTGACTCTGTAACACTGGCTGTAATTGTACGACGGCTTGTTGCTGATCGACCTGAAAAGTTCCAGTCATCTTTAGTAAGTTGAGCACCGACAACTTTCACAAACTGAAAAGGGTGTGGTGCTACATCTTTGGGACGATTGCTGTCGAATACGAAGACCATAAGCCAAACGTCTTCAGGATTGTGACCTTGCCAACCACGTACATACCGAGACGCTTTTATTTCTATACCATGTGGAGCATGTTGAACAGCATCATCAGGAAACATGCTCGCTGGTATCAAATCAGGATGACCATTATGATATCGATTTTTGACGATGGTAGAACAGTATTTTGGGATAGTTGAGGACATAAATTCGCCAACAATACTACTAAAGTTGGCTGGCATAAGCATCGACTCGAGTCTTTCAATCTGTTTTGTGTGTAGTTGATTATTCACAAACCCAAGAAAGGTCAAGAAGTCGTCCATTGCAATATAGATATGGTGGATATCCAGACCATGTGGAAGCTCAACAAACTGATTGAAATGATTGGCATCTAATGCTACAGGGGCACAGGCTTCTTGCTCAGTATATTCACTCATTTCAAAGATTTCTTGATGTTATCAACGAGTACATTTACGGGCGTTTCTGAAACACAAAAATATATTCGTGCTTAAACACATAGAAACCTCCAACCAGCGCACGGTACTTCCAGAGTTCTCGCTGGTGGCGCTTTCCGGTCGTCGTCTCAAAATTCTTCACCACAATGCTCTTGAGCAAAAATCCGCGCTGCACAATTTCATTCATCGTCTGGAAGCCCAGTGGTATCCACTCTCCCTTGACATACTTGTCACCGATAACTATCACCAGATAACGTTTGGGGTCAAGCACTGTCGTGACATTATCAACAGCCTGCCCGATCATCGCGAGAAAATGTTCGACTGAGGAGGCATTAGAGAGATCGCGTGCATCGTCACTAAATTTGATGATGTCAAAATACGGTGGGTGCATAATGACCAACTGCGCCGACGATTGTTGGTACTGTTCCAGAAGTTTGGGATAGTTGATAGTCGTACAATCACCGTTGACTATGTCACTGGTAACACCATCCTCATTTGGCTCAGCAGCGATAAGTGCCCGTGCGTGGTCGGCAATGTTGGGTTGGAGTTCAACGCCGATGCTATGGCGGCCCCAGCGCTGGGCCTCGATCAGTGTGGTTCCCGAGCCTGCGAAGGTGTCGATCACCCAATCGCCATGTTTGGTATAACGACGGATCATCTGGCTGGGGATCTGGGGGATAAAATTGCCCCAGTAGCCTGCGGTGTGAACCCCAGAGCTATCGCGTCGGTCGATCACCCACAGACTGTCGGTGTAGATATCGTCGTATTTTTTCCAGCTATTGAGGTTGATATCGTTGACCGCGTTGGTCCGTACCTCAGTGATGCTCTTGAGAAAGCGTTCGATATAGTAACGGGCCCGCTCAAGCGATTGTGAGGCGCTGATCTGGTCTAGCTCATCACACAGGTAGTCAGGGGGAAACGGAGTCGTTTCATCTGTTTCAGCAACACCCTGGAAGTGACTATCAGGATCGAGGAGGTGTTGCTTGAGTTCAAACACCTCGTTACGCAGAATGTCCATTGATGCAACATCGCGCAGTTGCTGGGTCGCCTCAACCAGTAACAGGGTGTAGATGTGGAGTATCTCACCGTTGGCGCCAGAAGCATCATCGTCTGCGTCAGGCAGGTCCATGGGCATTTCGTTCAGCATCGCCGCCTACTCCACCACCACATGATTATCACCAAGCATTTGGGTCAGATTACCGATTAGGGTATCGTTGCAATGGACGCCAACGTGGGTTTTGAGCAATACAATACCCACACCATTTGGCACATGAATGACAACTTCATCATCGCCCTCGTACTGCCGTAAGACTTGATCGATCTCTTGCATACGGCGTATATCTGTATCAAAATCATCGGAGCGATGGAAGTGAAGACGCAACGTATTTTTGGGAGTTTGCGGGATAGGCGCGCTATGTTCATGACCATTGCCGTTCTCATGACCGTTGCCGTTCGTATGGGCTGCGACCTTCACTCGTGAGCGAATAACATTAATAGGTGCTGCGCTGTTGTTTTGCTCTGGGCCATTCGTTGATGGTGGCAGTTCTGCATTGGTGCCATTAGACGCCGTGGATGTGCCATTGGCTGCGGCTGGATGCTGAACCACATCATCTGGAACATGGTCGGTCACGCCGTCGAGATCCATCGCCATCGCGGCAGTAGCTTCCTTAGCTTTCTGTATGGATGCCTCGAGCGGCTCAATCGTGTCAAGCATGAGTTGGAGCATGTCGCCACGTCGCCCAGTGTCTACTTTCGCAGTGACGCAAACCAGCGCATCATCCTGGAACAAGTCCTGATATTTCTCAAAGGTTTTGGGGAAGGCCACGACCTCAATCGACGATTCGAGATCCTCCAGAGTCGCCACGGCCATGCTATCGCCCTTCTTTGTCATGAGGCGCCGCACACCGGAGAGCATGCCTACAAAGGTGTGTTTGGGATCTTTTCCATTGCTTTGCCCCATGAGATCGGCGGCCTGACTGATCGATGTGATATTACTCAAGTCGATTTGCTCAAGGGCTCGCGCGATAGGATGATCGGAGACATACATCCCCAGCAGTTCTTTTTCCCACGCCAATTGCTCTTTGTAATGGTCAGGTTCCTCTTTCACGACGGGAAGCGGAATAGACTGTACCGCAGCGTTCGTGCTATCGCCACTGGCTCCGAGCAGATCGAACATACTGGCCTGCCCTGCCTCTCGTGCGCGCTGTGCCTCGATCCCCGCTGACAGAGCCTGTTCAAGAATGGCTAGCTTTTGGCGGCGGGTGCCAGGCATACCATCGAGTGCGCCACACTTAATGAGGCTTTCCAACACACGTTTATTTAACGCTGAACGCTCGACCCGATCACAGAAGTCTTCGAGTGATTGAAAGGGTCCACTTTCCTTACGGGCTTTTAGAATGACATGTAATGGTCCTTCACCAACGTTGCGAATGGCTGAAAGACCAAAGCGAATGGCTTTACGGTTCTCATATTCAGTCAACTGGCCATCGGGTATATCTTCAATCGTAAAGCCAATGTTACTGCGGTTGATGTCGACCGGCAGCACCACGACGCCCAGACGACCACACTCATTCACGCTTTTGGTCACGGCTTCGGTTTCACTGGCGGAAGCGGACAACACGGCGGTCATGTATTCAGTTGGATAGTTCACCTTGAGATAGGCAGTCTGATAGCTCAGTAGACCGTACAGCGTTGAGTGAGGCCGATTGAAGGAATAGCCCGCAAATGGCTGAATGAGGTCCCACAACGTGTCGGCCTGATCTCTGGTCAGGCCATTCTTGACACATCCATCCTTGAAGCGCGGTTCTTCAGAGGCCATCAGATCACGTTTTTTCTTCCCGATGGCTTTTAGCACAATGTACGCTTGACCGAGCGTATATCCGGCAATTGCCTGGAGCAACTGCATAATTTGTTCTTGATAGACAATAACGCCGTAGGTGTCGGCAAGAATAGGCTCAAGGATGGGATGGAGATATTTGATATCCTGTGGGTTATTTTTGTTGTGAATATAGACCGGAATCTGTTCCAGTGGCCCTGGACGATAGAGCGCAACCATCGCATAAAGGTCACCCACACGAGTCGGTTTAAGTTGCGTGAGATAGCGCGTCATGCCCGTAGATTCAAACTGGAACACATTTGTGGTTTCGCCGCGCCCCAGGCTCTCAAAGGTTGGGGTGTCCTGAAGCGGAATATCGGCCAATGCAAAGCGATTGCCAGTGGTTTCTTCGATATAATTCAGGGCCTCAGCTACAATTGACAGGTTGGTCAACCCAAGGATGTCCATTTTGAGTAGACCAATCTTCGCCAGCGTGGGTCCTTCGTAGGATGCCATCACTGCGTTCTCGTCCTTGGTGGTACGCTGCAGTGGTACCACCTGGTCGAGGGGGTTCCGGCTAACGACCAGACCACAGGCGTGTGTTCCCACGTTCTTCATGCGCCCCTCAACCTTTTGTGCCCAGTTGATCAGGTTTTGCATCTCAGGATTGTTGTCGTAGATCTGCTTGAGATCGGGAACGCGCTCCAGTGCTTGTGCGATGTTGGTGCCGACAGGGAGAGTTGGTATCAGCTTGGCCACCCGGTCGACATCAGGCAGAGGCAGGTTGAGTGTGCGTCCGACATCGCGCAGGGCGGCTTTAGCTCCCAGCGTGCCATACGTGATGATCTGGGCAGTGTTTTCGCGTCCGTATTTGTGGGCAATATACTCCAGGATTTCGTGACGGCGGCTGTCGGCAAAATCCGTATCGACATCAGGCATTTCAAGCCGCTCAGGACTGAGGAAGCGTTCAAACAGCAGCTTGTTTTCAATTGGATCGACGTCGGTGACTTCCAGGCAATACAACACGAGCGATGCCCCAGCGGAACCACGCGGGAGACAGGGGATATTGCGTTCACGGGCGTACCGCACATAATCCCATACAATCAGCATATAATCGGGGAAACCAGTCTGGTTGATGACATCCAGTTCGTATTCAAGCCGCTGAAAGTATTCTTCTGGTGGCTCGCCATTACAGCGTTTCATCAAGCCTTCTTCACACACAAATTTGAGGTATGATGAAGCATTGTGACCTTCAGGGATTTCAAATGCCGGTAATTCAACCCGTCCAAATTCGAGGTTGAGATTGCACATGTCAGCAATACGACGCGTATTCTCAAGTGGCTCAATCCCATATTTTTTGAAACGCTGCCACATCTCCTCGCCGCTCATGATATGGTAGGTCTCATCCATATCATAGTTTTTACTACACAACTCTTGCAGCGTCATATTGAACCCCATTGCCATAATCATCTTGTGGGCTTCGAGGTCTTCGCTCCGCACAAAATGCGTGTCATTAGTGGCAACCAGTGGGATGTTCAACTCTTTGCCAATTCGCACGAGTTCGTCGTTAATCTCCGCTAGTTCAGGAGTGTTACCGTGCAGTTGTAGTTCCAGATAGTAATTCTCAGCACCGAGCAGGTCGCGGTACCAGGCAGCGGTTTGGCGGGCCTGATCCTTTTGGTTTTGCGTGAGGTGCTGAATGACTTCACCAGCGATACACGATGAGGTTAAGACCAACCCTTCGTGGTATTGCTCCAACAGTTCGCGGTCGATGCGGGGCCGGGCAAATACACCGCGGCCAGAGTAGCCTTCGAGATGGGCAAGTGTCGTGAGCTTTGTGAGGTTACGGTATCCGACCTCGTTCTTGGCGAGCATAAGCAGATGGTAGGCGCTTTTGCTGCCTCGCTTCGCAGGTTCGGTCCGTGCTCTGGGTGCAACATAGGCTTCCATGCCAATAATGGGTTTGACACCAGCCTTTTTGGCAGACTCGTAGAACTCAATCGCTCCGTACATCACCCCATGATCGGTAATGGCGATGCTGTCCATACCCAGTTCAGCAGCACGTTCGGCAATGTCTTTCGTGGTCGCGTAGCCATCAAGCAGACTATATTCGGAGTGAACGTGTAAGTGGGTAAAATCATTCATGCGGTACCCCTGGTTTGGTGTGGACAAGAATAAAACTTTTTACACTTTTTATTAAAAACACTCTTCGCAAAGACTCACTAATCAGGTATTGCATGGTATGAGTGTCAAAGGCTGTCAGAAGAATTCGCTTCAGGACGGGATGTGTATACATAATGTGCAGGCTCTGTCCCTCCTGTGATGTCCCGACTCGTCTATTATAGCACACTCATGCGGACTTATTCCAGTGGATAAGTGGCAGATGTGTAAGTATTTTTTGTGGAAAAGCTGTGTATAACTGTGGATAATACGTAGGTCTAAAGTATGATACACTATAGCTATTCATACCCCAAAGTGTTGTGGCCCTATTCTCTGCGTGAGATGGCGCATACAATCACAATTATGTTGCGTATACTCTATAGGGTATTTTGTGTTCTCAGCTAGAGGGATACAGCTATGTCTAAAACGATTACTGGCCAGTTCGACAATGACGAGAGTGCACAACGAACGGTACAGGCTTTGGTAGGAAGTGGTGTACCTGCACACGCCATCAAACTCGTCCCTGGCGAAAATCCTGCTTCAGGTGATTATGGTGTGGAAGGAAAAAATCAAACGCTGGAATTGATGGGCATCATCGCGGTGTATGCGACTCTCTTTGGTCTTATCATCGGTGTACTGGTTGGTTCAGGCCATTTCAATGCTGTGCCACTTGGTTTGGTACGGCCTGGTGGGACAATGGCTTCAGCGGCTGGCATGTTAGCCTTAGGCGCAGGTCTGGGTGCATTGGCGGGTGCGCTTATCGGCCTCGTGGCTGGAATCATTGTGCAAATAGTCAATCGTATTATTGCCAGTGCCGGGTTTCAGGGTCCACAGGTTGTGGTCAAATCATCAGATGAACTTGTCGATAGTGCCAGTTCTATCATGCAGCAAAACCGTGCAACCTCGATTAGCCACGGTAGTGCCACACACTAGCTGACTTTTTTCAGATTTTGTACAATTGCAGAGTAAGCAGATCAAAGATGGGGTGTGCCACACCTCATTTTTTTGTGTATGTATGTTGGTAGCCAGGGCTCTATATGTTGCTTTGTTTCAGGTTCCTCTTTAGATTACTACTTTATGTAATAAAAATAATGATATTCAGAAAACCAGATACCATCTATATACGTATAACTGACATACAGATACATCCGTGACGGGCGTATCTTGGAACTAACATCAAGTACAGTTTAAGCTGAACTTCTTTAATCCCTCCATGTAACGAGTCATCAAACGGCCCTGTTAAGCAATTGTGGTATTAGATAGTCGCAAACATACTTGCGATTAACGTCGTCGCGTTTGGTATGCGTGTATGCCCTGACGGCACCCTTTCAACACCTCGCCTGTGAACTCTTCATCTGGTTGTCATAAGTGCTACACAATGTGATTGTGCTGCTCTTTGGTATGCCAAAAGTGCACTGCTTGCTAGAGCTACTTACGACAATGCCATCGCCATCGGGTTTTGACGTATTCATTTTCAACACAGCATCTTTTATCTTAATGAAGTGGGGTTTGATGTTATGAATCGCATGTTTGATGTTATGATGACAGACTTATTGCATGTCGTGCGAGAACTGGGGAAGGATGGCGGTCAAATTAATGCTTCGGTGTATGACTCTGCCCAGGTGTTACGTTTGGCTCCGTGTATTATTGATCCAGAACCAGGGATACGTTGGCTTTTAAATCAACAAGGGAGCGATGGTGGTTGGGGTGTGACACATCTCCCAAAAACGCGTGATATGTCAACTCTGGCAGCGATACTGGCTATCCACACCTTCGAGCGGTATGGATACTTCCAGGACGCTGTTGATGCGGGCATACATTTTCTCCACGAACAGTCGTCACAGTGGCATGGCGAATTACCTGATGATATTCCGGTTGGTGCGGAACTGATCCTGCCTAGATTGCTTTGTGATGCTGCAGAAGCAGGTCTCCCGATTTCCAAAGAGCCATACGAGTCACTCATCAAACTGGGTCAGCGGCGTTGCCATATGCTTGCACAATTGCCAGACACCGCGAAGATAGCTACCACAGCAGCGCATTCGTGGGAGTCGTGGGGCGATAACCCGTTTCCGATACCGCTGGATCAAGCCGGGAGTGTTGGCCACAACCCATCGGCCACGGCTGCCTGGTTACGTGCCACCATTCATGTCGATGGTATTGATACTGTGCGTCATACAGCACAGGATTATCTCGCACAGGCTGCATATGCGAGTAATGAAGGTATTGCTGGTATTGTGCCTACTGTGTGGCCCATCAATCGTTTCGAGCAATCTTTTGGTCTCTATGCGCTATTTATCAGCGGATTGATGGACCATCCGATCGTGCAGGAGATTGTACAACCACAACTTGATGATCTCGCCCAGGCTGTCACAGCTCAAGGACTGAGTATGAGCGATCACTTTATTCCTGATGGCGATGACACAGCGGTGGCGGTCGCAGTACTCCGTGGTTCAAGGTATCCTATTGATCCCTCAGTTATTCGCCAGTTTAATGTTGGTGATCATTTCTGTACGTGGTCGTACGAGTTGCAACCGTCGATCTCAGTTACGGCTCATGCCGCCCATGCGCTCAACCTCTGTGGCGAAACACCCCTTGAATCGTTGCGTTATCTCGTTGATCGACAGGCGCTTGATGGTCGTTGGAGCGGTGATAAATGGCATGGTTCATGGATTTATGCCACGTCACAGGTCATGATTGCGCTGATAGGAACACCGTATGAATATGTGTTGATGCATGCCGTTGAAGGATTGCTACAACACCAGCGATTGGATGGAGGATGGGGCACCGCCGAATCGAACACTGAAGAGACAGCCTATAGTACGATTGCTTTGCGGCTTTTATTGCGGGCTGAATTGCTCAATGATCGAGGACGCTTAGCGCTTGAGCGCGCTGAACGCTGGCTGATCGAGTCCTATCGTCCGTTTTCAATGCATGGATGTCCGTTGTGGATGGGGAAAGAGTCGTATTATCCACCGCGTGTAGCGCGTGCCTTTGAATTGGCGGCGCTATCTCTCGCTATGGGTGATCAAGCACAAGCTATGCAGGCACGCGAAAAGGCAGCATAATGCAGGCTTGTTATAATTGATAGCTAGTATGATGTATGAACATGGGCGCACGGCGAAAACCGCGCGCCCATGTTTATTCAGTTTGTGGTGGATGCTGCCCTACCATTTGTCATAATGAAGCAATGGCTCAAGTGGCAAACGACTCTGCCATCGCTTTTTTTCAAGTTCGGGTGTCTCACTAAACTTGGTAGTATATCCCATACATAAGTAGGCGATTGGTACAATATGTTCGGGTATGTGAAGTGCTTCTCGTAACACCTCGTTATGAATGATGCTTACCCACCCCACGCCAATGTTTTCGGCCCTCGCTGCGAGCCAGATAGTGTGAACCGCACAGACGGTGCTATAGATATCCATCTCAGGATTAGCAGTTTTTCCCAGCACCACTTTACCGGTTCTTTGGCGATCACAGGTCACACACACACCTAGTGCTGACTCCATGATCCCTTCCAATTTCAGCGACTCATACTTCTCACGTCGTTCGCCAGTAAAGAGTTGTGCTGCTTCATGGTTGGCTTGCTCAAAACCGTCCTTGATGCGGCTCCTGATTTCTGTACTTTTCACGACAATAAAGTCCCAGGGCTGCATAAAGCCGACGCTGGGTGCGTGGTGAGCAGCTTCCAATATTCTCATCAGGACATCATCTGGTATGGTGTCTGGCTTAAAGTCGCTCCGCACATCACGCCGTAAATAGATATTGCGATAAATGGCGTTGCGCTCAGTGTCAGATATATTCATTGTAATTCTAAAGATCTTTCAATTAATTGATGTCAGCACAACTGTGTTCTACTGACTCACGCGTGCACCACAACCTGGACAGAAGAGCGATGTCTCTGGCATTTGGGATTGGCAGTGTGGGCATGCTTTCGTGGCAGATGCAGGTGCTGCTGCTTCCTGTGGTGGTGGTGTGGGTTGCGGAAATGGCTGGGTTGGTGGCTCCACACTCACTGGCACCGATTGCGATGATGGGCTTGTGTTGGTTGGAGGAGTTGGTGGCGCGACTACTTGTGATGCCTTCAGTTCCTCTTCTTTCAGGGTGATCTGTGCCCGCAATGCGTCAATGTTCTGGATAAGCTCGCCCAGTGTAAGCGATTGAATCTGCCCGGCACGATACAGTTCTGTTGCCTTATCACTGAGTTCCAAACGTTGCCCATCTATTTTCTTGCGTAGTTCGGAGAGTTCGCTGCGTATTTGATTGACTTTTTGAAACTTATCTGCTTCAAATTTTGCCCGATCAATCCCCTGTCCAATAGTTTTGCTAATATTGTCTAAAAAACTCATCATTGTCCCCCATAAAATATGTGTATGATTTTAAGCGCACAAGGCTTTTTCTATTTGTTTCTCTGTATTGTACGATCAAGATAACTATTATGGTGCAGTACGACTTATGATTTTCACCGCAATGCTTGTTCTATTATGACATGTTCATTGAGGTTACGGCAACTGCATTGATTTCAATCAACAAAGCCTCGTGAATCAACTGCCGCACTTCAACTGCTGAACTTGCCGGTGGATGGTGTGAATTGATTATTGGTTGTGTATCTCACGAACAGCAGCTATCTGGGTGATGTCGACAAGGTAGTAGGTCAGCTTGTCGACGTGATCAAACGTTGCTCTGACAGCTTCGAGCGCGGTCTGTAAGTTCGCAAACACGTGCGCTGTCTGGGCTTGCATATCCCTGGCCCAATAATTTGCCCATCGGCGTTCATGGCGATCTGTCCAGAGATATACATGGTACGACCGCCCGTGACCTCTACCGCGTGGGTATATCCGTTAGGTGGTAATAAGGCTGGTGGATTCACGAAACGTGCGTTTGGTGGTTTAGCACGCATACTATAGTTTCTTTCCAATATGAGTGTTGGCTTTATCACGGTCATGGTAACCTGTTTAGCAGCGAAATATGTGCTTCCACAAAGCCTTTACCCGACTCACTTATGAAACTATCAAAACCTGCTATCGTTGGAGCAAGCAAGCCGATGTGTACCAGGAGTTATGTGATGATAGCACCACCAGGAGTTTACATGACGATCCCGGAATATCTCGAACTTGAGCGAACTAGTGACATGAAACATGAGTATTTTGCTGGTACTATTTATGCAATAGTAGGTGGTAGTGTTCAACATAATCTTATCACTGGCAACACCTACGCCAGTCTGCATGCTCAATTACGTAAGCGTAACTGTAATGTCTTTCCCAGCGATATGCGTGTGAAAGCTGTACAAACAGGTTTGTACACCTACCCTGACATTACTGTGGTTTGTGGTCAGCGTCAGTTCGAAGACGAGCGTGAGGATACGCTTGTCAATCCCATCGTTATTATTGAAGTTTTGTCACCTTCTACTGAGAGCTATGGTCGTGGCAAGACATTTCAGAACTATCGTACGATGTTATTGCTCCGTGAATATATTCTGATTGCACAGGATGACTATCGTGTTGAGCATTATGCACGCCAGAGTGACAACACATGGGTTCTTTCTGAAGTTGTTGATCTCCATGATCGGGTTGAATTGACCTCGATACAATGTGTCCTTGCTCTGGCTGATATCTATGAAAAAGTAGAGATTGCAGCAGATGATGACAACAACATACCTGACCAGAACGATTGATTACCACACTATATATAACACAGAGAATCAGAGGAACAGAGGCTTAGAATGCTATACTCTAACGCTCACTGCTGATCCTATGTACACACTTCAGCAGGGTTTGACCTGCACTTCGTTGTTACACTATACTACACTGCTACATAGCTGCAAACCGTATACACTACTGATATGCATCTATCCATCAACGAACTATGAACACTACCTCCGACTGAACAAAACTGGCTGAAAGTCGTTGTGTATGTTGAACATCTCGAATCTGCTGGTGTCTTGGAGCAATCGCTTGATCGTCTGGATTCGTTGTTAGCCCAATGGCCCGATGAACTCCGTGTAGCGCCGATAGTCTGGCTACAACAAGTTATCTCTGGTAATGCTGTAAAGCTTCGCATCTGTAAGACAATCGATACCGCGCTGTTTTCAGAAATACCCTTTCAAGGAATGGCTTCTCCCTCTGGCACAAAAAAATCTAGATCTTGATACCGTAAAATCCCGCGTGAGAGGCTCAAAATCGTATAAAAGCTATACCCAATGTGAGATACTCCTGCTCACCTCGGAAAAGCTGTCGATCCAGTTCACGATGAACTGTGATTTGTATTGAAATATTAGAGTGGCATGGCCTTGTTGACACTGAAGCAAAAAAGTGCCAATGCAAAATCGTCTTAAGATCTCTTCCGCAAACCATTAGATATACTCAACTCATAACCATATCTCCATAACGTTCCTCTGACCACTGCTGCCACGTGAGTTGGCCATATTTGTTTTGCGGAACTGTGTTGTAGCCTCTGCGGAATCCCCGCGCCACGGCACCAGGTATGGGTAAGTGCAAGACCTTACGTTTGCTTCCACGAATCGCCAGCCAGCTTTGCGTCATCGCGCCTAAGGTTAAAACTTCAGGACCACCTATATCAGCCAGCATTCCCCCTGCTTTCTGTCCAACTTGCTCCATGATATGTTCAGCAACGGCATGCGGATCGATTGGCTGAACCTGAAAGTCAGTGGGCACCAAGAACAAGGGTGATCGGTGGAGGGTTTTGAGTAGGAAATGGGGCAGCGTATGGAACTGCGTGGCTCGCAAAATGGACCAGGGTACCTGGCCTGCCTGTACACTCTGCTCTACCTCAAGTTTGGCTTTGTAATAAACAAAGGGTATCTTGTCAATGCCAACAATAGAAACAAACAACAGATGTTGCACACCGACAGCCTGTGCCACTGCGAGTAGCCGCTCCGTTCCCTCGATATCAATTCTGCGTAGGTTGCTCCCCGTTGCGGCATGCACAATGACATCAACATCATGAACGGCTGCCGATAACCCGCTGCCATCACTGAGATTGGCCTGCACCTACTCGCCGCCTTCAAGCATCCCGGCCCTGCGACTCATGATCCGAGCGATGTAGCCTGCTTCTCTGAGACAATTCACGACTTCGCGACCAAGCGTGCCTGTACCACCTGTAACTAATACACGTTTCATGTGTTTCCCTCCTGTTGATATTCTCAATAAGCCTGCAACGTGACAGGGTATGCCAAACTTGTTTGACTCACACTAGCACCGGACGTTTTCCTGCAACCAGGCGCCACTCTTTTCAATGGCTCTGGGGTCAAGGTTGTTTCCTAAATGCTCGACTAAGTCAGACAGGGTTTGTCTGCGTAACGCGGCTTTCCACGCCTGTTCTGCCTGTAGCATCGTTGCGTTGATGGCACAAGGCAGTTTGTACGCAGAAGGCTCAAGACAGGCTGGTCCTCGTTGGCGAATTTCACGACAGCGAAAGGCCGACTCTGTCCCCTCAATGGCTTCCACAATATCCAGCAGCGTAATGTCTTCAGCCTGTTTCGCCAGTCGGTAGCCCCCCTTTGGCCCAGAGACCGACTCGAGGATGCCCGTCTTCGTCAGCGCTTTGAGGTGCTTGAGCAGATAACTCTCTGATACGCCATGGAACTCGGCTAAGGCGCTGCCCGGCAAGGTTGCTTCAGATGGAAGGCTGGCCAGAACAACAGCACAGTGCAGGCTCCATTCAACACCATCACTTAATTTCATAAATTAAGGATACATTATATCCTGGATATGGTCAATCCATGATTTGCAGAAAAGAAAACAGCAGCGTTCTTCTTTCTCAAGAATAGTTCACTACTGCTGTATTGGTAGCCTACACAGTACTATACTGCTGCAAGTTGCTTTTGTTTGAGAGGATGTATTTCGTCGTTCTCTGCATAGTACTTACGTTTTTCTAATATTGCGTCGGTGGCTTTTGTCATTTGTCGTTGCATAACTGGCCATTACCTGTGCAAAGGCTGGCAAGAGTGTTACTTTTGCATGCATATGCACGACCGCATGATTCTGGCCGGTTGATTCGACCCGCCAGCTATTGCCCATTTGTTTGACAAAGAAGGGCATCTTTTTTAGCTCAACCACATAACTTAGCGCTCGTCGCTGTTCGTTATACTGCGTGATGGTTTCTTTGGCAGTGCCAAAACCATCTGTTACACAGACTTGTCCTTCACCGAGATCCAAATCTGGATTAGGGCTTGTAATACCTGACTGGTCCATTCCCCGACCTTGTCATACTCTTCGCCAAGGATCTTCCATAGTTTATCTGCTGCTGCGTTCCCCGTTATTGTGCGGATAACTTCCATAATAATTATTCCTTTCTTGAATGAAAAGGTTAGGTACTAACTAACTAAGCCAAAAGGTGCCCAGCAATAGTGGTATGTTCTACAGGAAACTGAATTTCAACGATAGCTTCGTCTTCTCTTCCTGGTATAGGTGGCACAATAAAAACTTCACGTGGTGATCCTGAGAAGAAATAACCATTGTCTTCCACCAGCTACCCAGCGTGCCATAGCTGAGGTGGCTGTTTTCATAGACACCAAGCCGAATAGCAGTAACTGCTGTTTTAACTGCTTCCAGTTCACACACCTGCATGCCACTTGATAACGTAACAGATGCCTCCTTTTAGGGCAGATATGGAAAGCTGATTTCGATATCGATATTTTCGGTTTCAAACGAATCGCCAAAAAGCACGACTGTCATATACCTAAAAGCCTTGTCGCCAAACTGGGCTGGCAGTAACCTTCCCATCTCCGTGATCGTTGGTAACGGGTCAAAAAGAGATTGATACACATCGCACACCGAGAGATAGTGTTGGGCTGGAAGGGCTTTCACCACCACATCCATATCGTGCACGTCGCCACTATCATCAATATGCTGTAACCGTGATTCGATTCAGCGTAGCCGGCTCAGTTCATTTTGCAGTTGTTGTTCGATCTGCATCTTCTGCATGGTAAACATCCCACGGATCTCGTCAGATGAGACGTTGCTTCACAGCATAAGCCGAATCTGCTCCAGCGACAGTCCTAACTCTTTCAGCGCCAGAATGCAATTGAGTTGTGGAAGTTGATGGGTGCTGTAGGAACGATACCCGGTCCAGTCATCGACGTTTTCCGGCGAGAACAGGCGCATTTGGTCGTAATAACGTAACAGACGTTTCGCTACCTGTGCAATTTTAGAGAACTCCCCGACGGTAAACATAGTAGCCTCCGGTCGTCTTTTGTCTTAGCTGGTGGCATCATAAGGGTTTACGTAACGTCAATGTCAACCCCCAATTTTTTAGCAATACGATGGTATCATGAGCATAGAAGTCATTGCACTAATGAATTTGGCAGATAGCAGGGAACAGCCGTGAAAATCTGTGCTTTGGGATGTGGTAGCAGGTGCAACATGGGACGCTGTACTCGAAGAACATGTTGGTGATGCAATTGGTGTAGAAGTACCTTCATAAGGGGCAACTTCGAACTCGACATGCTCAATATGAGTGTGGGTGTGGAAAGCCAACCCAAGGATTTGCTATGACTTAATGCTTCTCACGATCTTCCTGCATCTGGTGGCCGCCCATTTGCTGTGCGTGAGGTGCATACAGCGCAGCCCGTAGCGTATCGACAACATGTTCAACGGGCCGTAAGGTAGTCAAAATTTGTGTGATATGCTCAGGAGAAAGCATTTTGAGTGACTCAATGGGGATCGTTGCCAACAATTCGTTGACACGGTTATGGAGCGCACTCAATGTATGTGTATCCATTGCATACGGGTCAGCCAGTTGTTCATCAACCCGTCTGAGAAATGCCTGACGGGCGGCGGTGTCGCTGGGGAAGGGCAACGGTGGCCAGTGTCGTGAGTCGATCCAGTCAGGTAACTGGCGAGCTACCACCACTAATCGCAGGTCACGCTTCTGCCCTGCCTGGAGCAGTACCTCTATGATGCGTGCTGCTGCCTTACCAGTCATCCAATGGGCGTTGGCGACACATACAGTCCAGTGTCGACCAGCGACACCTTCGGCGAGTAACTCTGTGTAATGTGGTAGCAAGGCCACATCGGGTGCTCGAAATAAATCCCATAGCTCATTCCGGCCATGAAGTGCCAGTGCCGCCGCAAGTGTTGAGAGCAAGCTTAATCCAGGATCAAGACGGTCATCAGGTGATTGGCAGGTGTGCCACACGATCTTTTGACCACGTGCCTGTAGATGCGAGGCCAATTGAGCAGCCAGATCGATTTTTCCCACTCCGGTGGGGCCCCAGATACAGACAAGTCCGCCATAGCGCAGTTGTTCGGCATAATACTCAAGTTCGGGTTCACGATGAAAGATAGTAGGTGGTGCTGGTGGGGCAATCAGTGAAGCGGGAGGTTCGGGTGGCGGCAGCTCATTTAAGGTAATGGGTAGTAACGCTGCGAGCCGATTCAATGCCTCACGTTTGGCCCGGCTGTAGGTGCTCGCGCTTAATGCCAGAGCGTCCTGAAGACCAGAACGTTTTTCACCTGTTTCATACTCACCAGCAATAATAAGATAGTGACGCCAGCGTGTATCATCCAACACGGGACCTGCTTCATTGGGCCGTAGTTGTTCGATAGCCGCACGCATGGCTTTCTGTAAACGGCGTCCCCGTTGTAATGTGTCGCGAATATCAGATAACAGTGATGTCGCCAGATCGCTCTGACCAAGCGCCAGCGGTGGGTCTTCAGCGAGCGCGTTGAGGGCCTCACGCAGTGGTGCGGTGGTAGTACGTTCCTGAACGACGTTGAGGGCTTCTCCTCGGAGTTTTGTCAGTAAGCGGTAAAAGGTACTGCGTGGCACCGTCTGACCATATTCGTGCAGTTGGGCCTGCACACGACGCCACAAAATTGCTGAAGATATACCTGGGTCCAGTTCCAATTCTCGCCGAATAGTGGTTGCCAGTGGTGTTGCACGGGTCAGGTGGCCTCCGCCACGCTTCCGGCTGCGGAGTGCTGTCAGTCCCTCTTGTTCAAATGCGTGGCGCAAGCGGCGCACACTCTCACGACTCACCCCAAAGGTCCGTGCTACTTCGCTGGGTGCGCGCCCTTCACGGAGCAAGGCCACAAGCATGCGGTAACGGCGCAGAGCTGCTTCGTCGTTTCCAAAACGAGCACTCAACTCACTACTGCTAAGACGTGGAAGTTCGTGATCTGAAGACATGCCTGTTTAGTATGTGTTTTGTATGGGTACACACATCAGCCGCATCGTAGACGGATTGTTATTGATTAACTGTGTTTACCCCATAATAGATTACGATGCATAAAGATCGAACCGACCGATATGCCGCTATGGATACGTTGGATAACCTCAGCGAGCAATTGAGCGATCGAAAGTACGCGTAGCCCTTCCCATTCAGGGTTGTTGTCTGGACGATAGAGCGTATCGGTTGTTACTAGCTCACAAATAGCACTGCTCTTTAATCGTTCGATAGCGTTCCCTGCCAATACGGCATGCACCACGGCTGCATAGACCTCGCGGGCACCTTTGGCCATCAAGAGATCGGCTGCTTCAATAATGGAGCCACCTGTCAGGATTTCATCATCGACGAGAATACAGCGCCGACCCTCAACATCACCAATTAAACTTAATGCCTCTACACGCGAGAGCGATTTATCTCTATCAAGTTGTTGAATGCGTCGTTTTTCAACAATGGCCAGAGGGGTTCCCAGTTGTTCGGCAAAATTACGGGCACGTTTGGCAAATCCCAGGTCAGGAGAAACAACAACTGCATCATCCCAATTTCGAGCGGCAAAATCGCGTACCAGTAATGACATAGCGCTCAATTCATCAACGGGAATACTAAAGAATCCCTGGATTTGACCAGCATGTAGGTCGATAGTAATAATACGTTCAGCACCGGCAACCTGGATCATATCAGCCAAGAGTCGTGCGGTAATGGGTACTCGTGGTTGATCGCGCTTATCGGTTCGCCCATAAGCATAGTAGGGAATGACGGCTGTCACCCGACCGGCAGATGAGCGCCGGCATGTGTCAAGCATAATCAACAGTTCCATGATGTTGTTGCTCAGTGGTAATCCAAGCGATTGAATAACGAAAACATCTTTCTCTCGTACGCTTTCATTGAGGCGCACAAAGATGTTATCATTTGGAAAGGTTTTGATGGTCACATCACCCATGGGGATGTTTAGGTGCCTGCTTATTTCGTTGGCAAGCTGCGGATTACCATTTCCCGTAAATACGCGCAACTCATCAAATCGACTGCTCATCCTGACTCCATATCCATGATAACGGTTGTACCAGAGCTAATAGAAACATACATGTAGAGCTTCTGTCAAATCAGAGCTACGACTATACGGTTGTATCAAGGAATTGCTGCAATAAATCGCTTCGTTTGAGCTGAAATCCTTCAGGAAAGGTACCAATAACCTCTGTTGCAAGATCTGCAGCAACAATCAATTCACGAATCGACTCATCACGTACCATGGCTAATACAAGCTGGGTAACGCTTAAACGTCGCAAGCGTAGTTCAGATGGATTGGGCGCCAGACCATTACGTTGGGCAAAGGCTATAGCTACGTCAGGTGTGGTAAAGGCCAGCAACACGCGCTCACGCTGGCCAGAAGCTGGCTTGGCACCCTTCCTCGTCACCCAAAAGATATACAATCGTTCATTCCCGATCTGTGTGTGTAGCGCCAAAAGTGTTGAACGAACCTGGGTGATGTCGATACCCTGCATGGTCGCAATCTCTTGCAATGTGGTGTCATCTTGCATCGGTTGTACTCCCTGTGTCAATCGGTTGGAGGTGTTGATGTAAGTGATTCACGCAATAGGGCAACCAATTTTTGTTGATCAATCGGGCGAGCGAGCGTCCATACGGCAGGAACTGCTCGCTCTTGCAATCGTTCTTTGCACGAAGACAAAAAGGGAAGATCCAGTGCCGTCATAATAATCGGCATGGCACGTGTTTCTGGACGCAATTTCAGGAGGGTCACCAGATCGATGCCATGTTTATGCTCGGGAAAAAGTAATCCAATGATTGCCGCATCAGGTGGATTTATGCATAACGAGTCATAGGTACCAGCCAACTCCGAAAAGCTGCGTGTTTGGTACCCTTCCTTTTGAAGTGACCTTTCAAGTTCTGCAAGAAAGGCTGTGTCACCATCCACAAGTGCAATTGTGTCTGTGGGCATACTATGTACCTCTTATTTGTATGACCATTGCGTCAAGGCATTGGTATGGGCGTTGGCTGTACCGGAGGAATGATGTCCGGTTGACTCTCATTAAGATAGAGTGCGCGGCCAAGCAACCCTATCTGAATTTCATTGGGTGTGTTAGCAAGGCGTGGATGATGCTCCAGACGACCACGTTCAAAATATTGGACTCGGTGTATCTCACCATTAGGTAGGCGCTCGTCAACTTCTTCGCTTATCGGAAACCCAAAGCGTGTCAACCCACCATTTTGTTCCCAAAATGCCAGAAAATCTTCTCGGACGCTATAGCCTGTTTCGACAAAATAGCGATAGCCTGGTCGACTGACAAAAAACTCCTGATCAGGAAATGGCACGTCTTCAGTGAATTCAAGCCCAAGACGACCACCCTGAATAGCATAAGGTGTATCAGCATATTCAGGCCACTCTTCTAGCCGTGAACGTTCAAACCACTGAATCGTACGACCATTTACCTGCATCTCTGGGCTGATGGCGAGACCGAAAACGCGTTCACCACCATTGGCATTGTAGTACTCCAGAAACATGTCCCCAACGGGATAGGTCTGTGGTCCGGCTTCACCAACTGGCGGAACATTTCCTGGGTTGGCTTGCAGCACGTCCAGAGATGCATTCTGGCGATTGGCTCCGTCGACCGTAAGCAGTGGTCCCATCGGCTCATTACGGAAACCAGGAAAACTGATAATGCCAGCGATACTCCCGGTTGCAGCGGCAATGAGCAGTAGAATAAGCAGCAATAACAGGAGCAATAATATAGTCGCGGGAGCATTACGACGGGCACGTGATGCCTCTTCTGCGCGGGTATCGCGGGTGATCTCTTCGCGCACAACGGCTGCTTCTCGCTCAATATCGGCTCGTTTTTCCGCTAATTCCTCGCTAAAAGCTTGATCGATAGTTTGTTGGATGATCGCACGACGTTCCGCCTCAGATTTCTCTTCGAGCCGATCATTGGCCTGACGAATGGCTTTTCGTAGTTCAGAATCTTCAGTTATGTTGCTCATGCCTCCCCCATTAACTGTTGTGCAATGTCATATCTGTTTGTGAAATGGTGTTGTGCTTTGGTGTAAATCATAACTATCTAGCTATTTGTTGGCGAATCTGATCGGCAACGGCTTGTAAATCGGTTGGAGTGCTTTCATGATGCCGCCCCATACGAACAGGTCCACCATCGTTTTCCCAGCGAGGGATCAGGTGGACGTGATAGTGAAAGATAACTTGCCCTGCCGATGCACCATTATTCTGTACAATGTTCAAACCATCAGGACTCAATGATGTACGAATAGCGAGTGCTACGTGTTGAGTTGTTCTCGCTACAGCGACCAGCGCCTCGGCTGGCAAGGTAAAAAGATCAGGGTACTCTTCTTTACAAATAACCAGCGTATGCCCACGTGCAACCGGGTTGATATCCATAAACGCAAGTGTCAGATCATCTTCATACACTGTTGCTGCTGGAATTTCACCGCGTACGATACGTGAGAAAATTGAGGACATAGCAGTGCTCCTACATGTAACAACTTAACTACTAACTCACTTTTGTGTCGTTTCGACGGACCCATTCCATCAAGCGATCATAGCCCCAGGTATTGGCAACACGTTCTGAGGTTGCCCAACCACGCCGGGCGGTCAATGCTCCAAGCCGTATCCATTGCAGATGGTCGGGATGATGGGCATCGCTGTTGACCACGATGGTCGCCCCTAAATCCAATACGCGATGAACACTCAAGGCATCGAGATCCAATCGATCTGGGCCACTGTTTACTTCGAGAAACGTGCCTGTTTCTGCTGCTGCACGCCCAATAGCATCGATATCGATATCAGCGCCTTCGCGTTCACCAATTAATCGTCCGGTAGGGTGCCCAATAATGTCAACATGTGGGTTGTGAATCGCGCGTAACAGCCGCTCCGTAGCTTTCTCAGGTGGTTGTCGCAGGTTTATATGTGGTGAAGCGACAACCACATCAAGTCCGGCCAATACCTCGTCTGATAACGCTAAGGCACCGTCAGGTGTGATATCAACCTCAACACCGTGTAACACACGAAAGGTATCGTTACGTGCCGCAAACTCTGCATTTATTTCGGCTACCTCGAGCGCTTGTTGCTGTAATCTTGCGGCGTCAAGTCCATTGGTAATACTCAGATAGGCACTGTGGTCAGTCATGACTACAAACTGATATCCTAACGTTTTTGCTGTCTCGACCATCTCACGGATGCTGGCTTTACCATCACTCCAGGAGCTGTGCATGTGCAGATCTGCTTTGATGTCAGCGATGTCGAGAAGGGCAGGCAGTCTTTTGGCCTTTGCTGCTTCAAACTCACCAACACCCTCCCGCAACTCTGGCGGTATCCATGGCAAATCAATGGCGGCGTAGGCTTCCTCTTCGGTGGCACAGGTCAGCATGGTGCCATCTGCATGTTTGAAACCATGTTCACTGAAACTCAGTCCACGTGCGAGTGCCAACTCACGAAAACGAATGTTGTGTGCCTGACTCCCAGTGAAATGCAGCAGTGCTGATCCCCACATCACTGGTTTGAGCGCAATTAAGTCAGCTTGTAACCCACTATGGAGATAGACCGTTGCTTTTTCATTTCCTGAGGAAACCACTTGCGTTACATTCGGCAATGTGGTAAAGGCCTGTACAACTGTTGTTGGCTCATCAGCCGCGACAAGGATATCGAGATCGCCGATGGTCTGACGGGCACGGCGGAGGCTTCCGGCATACGAAATACTGTGTATTGATGGAATTGCTTGACGTAACGAGGTGATGATGGCTTCTGCCGACCTGAGCGCATCAAAAAGGAGTGTCCGTCGATCCAGTTGTTCAGCGACGGCAATACCCTGCAAAATACCCTCAACGGTTTTTGTGCCAAACCCCTTCACATTGTTGAGTTTGCCCTCCTCAGCCGCTTTTCTCAGTGTTGTCAGGCTATCAATCCCCAATTCACGGTATAAACGACCAACCGTACGTGGCCCGACTCCTGGGACACGTAACATGTCTAGTACCGTAGCAGGGACTTTCTCTTGAAGACGTTCATAAAATGTGAGCTTGCCAGTGTCGAGGAGTTCCCCAATCTTCGCAGCGATGGCTTTCCCTACCCCTGGAAGTGTCTCCAACTCTCCACGCTCACGATAGGTTGACAACGTGGCCGGAAGTTCTTGTATCGCGTCACCAGCACGCCGATATGCTTGATATCGAAATCGATCCTCGCCCATAATTTCCATCGTGTCGGCGATGGTATACATCATGTTTGCAATATCATGGTTGCTTGGCGCTGAAGTCATAAGTTTAATACATGTTTAGAATTCATGCAGATCATTATAGCATGTTGTGCAAGCATCATTAACCCTGTCACCATCACCACAATCGCCCTTGTTCCGTCCGATCTCGCTCGGGATGCACATAGGGTATCCCAAGGTGTTCATACGCCCGTTGTGTCGCAATACGCCCGCGTGGGGTGCGTTGCAGAAACCCGAGTTGTAAGAGGTATGGCTCGTACACGTCTTCAATGGCGTCGGTTTCTTCGGCTAATGAGGCTGCCAGTGTGGAAATACCAACGGGACCGCCCCGAAAAAGATCGATAATCGCACGAAGCAAACGTCGGTCGTTCTCATCCAGTCCTAGTACATCAATCTCAAGTTGGGTAAGCGCCTTCTGGGCTACCTCGCGCGTAATGATGCCATCTGCCTCAACCTGTGCATAGTCACGTACTCGCCGCAACAAGCGATTCACGATACGCGGGGTACCCCGCGCTCGGCTAGCGATCTCATGTGCACCCTCTTCGAGTGTTTCCACGTTCAAAATATGGGCTGAACGCACGACAATGTCGTACAGAGCCTCATTGGAATAAAACTCCATCCGTTGAATGGTGCCAAAGCGATCGCGTAATGGGGAGGTAAGCAATGCCAAACGGGTGGTCGCACCGACAACGGTAAAAGGGGCCAGTTTGAGGCGTAGTGGGCGTGCACTCGGGCCTTTCCCGACCATAATATCAAGGGCAAAGTCTTCCATTGCCGGGTAGAGCACTTCTTCGATCACGCGATTGAGACGATGGATTTCATCGATGAAGAGGATATCACCTTTCTGGAGATTGGAAAGGACGGCCGCAAGGTCCCCTGGACGTTCTATCGCAGGGCCGGATGAGAGCTTGATCGTTACCCCCATTTCGTTGGCGAGCACATTCGCAAGACTGGTTTTTCCCAACCCAGGTGGGCCATACAGCAGCGTATGATCGAGTGGTTCGCCCCGGCCTTTTGCCGCTGTTATAGCAATGTGTAGCTGCTTGACGACCTTCTCCTGCCCAATAAACTCAGAGAGAAACCGGGGGCGCAGGCTTTTTTCCTGTTGATCGTCTTCACCGGAATTAGGGTTTACAACACGCTCATCACTCATCGATAGGTCCTCAGCACTTGTGTGCGACATTTATAAGGATTATAGCATATCGATGCATCTTACACGTGCCATCAGGCATCGTTTTTTGCCACATGCCCAAACATACGTTTAGCCATCGAGTTGGATGCCAGCCACGGAAATCAGGCCCATCCGTATCGTGCGTCCAAGAAACACTGCTGTAAAGAACATCCAGTACGGCAGTCCAAACGCACCCGCCGATAATCCAGCAATATCAAAAACAGGATTTGGGGGCGTTGCAAGCACAAATAGTACAAGAAAAGCACGCCAGGGATGTCGTAGTTGACGTTGTACCCAGATATAAAAGCGTGTTTCCTCCACCACTCCTTTCCCAGAGCGACCTACAAAAAAGGCCACGGACTCGCCCAGTGCTGAACCAAGTGCGCTCAGCAGAATAACGAGCATAACACTGTCCACTTCCGCAGCAATACGGGCGACAAGAGGGATGTATGGTATAGGAATGATGACGGTGGCATTAGCGATCAGTGTGATCAGAAACACCCCAGCATATGCGTAGTTTCCAAAAAAATCGTAATCAATCGGAAGCAAATAAACAATAATATTAATAATCAGGAATACCGTGCCAACGATAAGTGGTCGAAGTATTCGACGACGTTGTGGGGCAGTTGTCCTGTTGGGTGAGGGAGGCAATGGTTGATTGGTCATGAGCAAAGAAAGGTGGTTCAGCTACGTTGTTGGTGTGTGACTCGCCAGGCTGCCACACCTAACGCAACGGCAAGTATGGCCAGCACGATCTGTACAATGCGGAGTGGGTTAGCTGGTGCACCAGTGTTTCCAAACTGCAGACGTTGCGCTGAGTCTTCCTCACCCCTTGCGGCAGTTTCTGGGGGGACTGCGCCAGTTATTGCATCACTTTCAGGTTCCATTGGCATATCTTGCCCAAAGATATTATCATCAGCACCTTGTTGGAGTTGTTCCTCAGGAGCTTCTTCCTCAGCAGCCGATGCCTCGGCTGGCATCTCAATGATAGTGTTCGCTCCGTCATCCTGCTCGGAAGAAGCAATATCTGGTGCGACGGGCACTTCTGCTTCTTGCAACTCGGTGTCAGCCGCATTCTCTTCATCAAGTGGTCCTTCCTCTGAAGATTCCTCTATTGCAGGCTCACTGGCTGTACTCTCTTCAACAGAAGATCTCTCGCTGTCTTCCGTTGCTTCGTCCGACCCTTCGGCTGCGGCTCCTTCAACGGCGTCCCTTCCCGCAAGAGGTTCCTCAGCAGCCGGTGCCTCAGCCAATTCCATTGGTGCGTTGTCTGCTGCACCATCTTGTGGCATCACCATTTGCTGAGTCTCTGTCGCACCCGTATTTACTTGATCTTGTGCCACCAACTCAAAGGTGACGGTTAACGCCAACATAACTGCTGTTAAGGCTGAACCAAACTGCAGCCACGACGCAGTGGTGAGCCACCAGCGTTTGGGCTGCACCATCGCAGGATCGAGAGTAAATGAACATGGTGGCTTTACAGGTGGCAAATCATGCAAAAGGCTTACCGTCGTACGCAGCTCATCGAGTTCCTGTTGGAGCGCAGGTTCTCGGTGCAGTCGTGCTTCCAGCGCCGTACACTCTGCCTCGGTTGTCGTGCCATCTATGTATGCAGATAACAGAAAAAAATCTTCATCATATTGTTCAGAGGATGAGTGTGTTGTCATGGTTTACCAACATTAAAAAAATTAAAAATATGTATAGATTTGGACAATGTATATATCATAATGTATATATGTGACTTTATACATTACATTGTGTTATCGATCACTATCATGACGATACCGCACCGGTAAAAGTTCCTCTCCTTTAAGAATGGTGCGTAGCCGCGACCGCGCCCGACTTAATCGTGACTTTACCGTACCAAGATTAGTATCTGTTACTTCAGCAATTTCCTCGTACGCAAACCCCTGAACATCACTTAAGATGAGCACAATACGTTGATCTTCGGGCAGCTTCTCGAGGCCGTCCTGAATAGCAGATGCTAGCTCGTGACGCATGACTGTGTCATCTGGTGACTCACTCGGATCTGCGATCTGCAGTGGTGAACCAACATCTTCTTCGTCTTCGTCGATATCAAGCGATGTGGTTGGACGACGTTTGCGCGCCCGGAGCACATCGTAACAAGTGTTCGTGGCAATGCGAAGCATCCATGACCGAAATGAACCACCACGAAAGCGCTTGATGTTACGAAATGCGGAGATAAACGCATCTTGGGCAGCATCAGCCGCGCTGTCTCCATCACCAAGCATTCGATAACACAGCGTGTAGACGCGGGTTTCATACATTCGGACTAAGGCATTAAAATCGTCAACATTCCCACGTTGAGCTGCTGTAATGAGCCGCTGTTCCTCATGAACCATACATGCATCGCTCCATCTATGCGTTGCTGGACGCGCCTATTATAGCAGAGCCACAAGGATTCACATCAGCCCCCTGGCAGATCCATCTCTGGCAGGTTCCCGCCGTTTTCCTGATCGTATATACTGATAGATATCTGGAACAATCAAGTAAGATGGTATTATCGCATGGCGTTGTTCAGGCCTCAACAACAACGTAAGTAACCTAGTGAATATGGAGTGGTTATGCAATATGCAAACCTTGGTCGTACAGGGTTAAAAGTTTCACGGATCTGTCTTGGCATGATGACCTATGGTGATCCTGCCTGGCGCGATTGGATTCTGTCTGAGGAAGAAGGTCGTCCATTTGTGAATCGTGCTTTGGAATTGGGTGTAAACTTTTTTGATACTTCCAACATGTATTCAAATGGGGTGAGTGAGGAAATACTAGGCCGCGCCGTTCGGGATTTTGCCCGTCGTGATGATGTAGTGATTGCTACGAAGGTGTATTTTCCGACTGGCGAAGGACCCAACAATGGTGGATTATCGCGTAAACATATCTTAACCGCTGTTGACGATTCACTTCGTCGTCTAGGGACGGATTATATCGACCTCTATCAAATTCATCGACTAGATCATGAAACACCCATCGAAGAAACGTTAGAAACTCTCCACGACCTTGTGCGGGCTGGCAAGGTGCGCTATATTGGTGCATCCAGTATGTTTGCGTGGCAATTTGCCCGTGCATTGTATCTGGCAGATCGCCATGGTTGGACACGCTTTGTGTCGATGCAAAATCACTACAACCTGATTTATCGTGAAGAGGAACGTGAAATGGTGCCACTTTGCCGTGCTGAAGGGGTAGGGCTGATTCCTTGGAGTCCTCTGGCGCGTGGCTTTCTTGCTCGCAATCGTCAGCGTGGTGCTCAGGGCGAGACTCTGCGTGCCAAGAGCGACGATATCGCACACAGGATGTACACGCTGGACAGTGATATGATTGTCGCTGAACGGGTCAGTGAGATCGCCCAAACGCGAGGTGTGCCACCTGCTCAGATTGCGTTGGCCTGGCTGCTTCACAAACCAGGTGTGGTCGCGCCGATCATCGGTGCTAGCAAAATGTTGCATCTTGAGCAAGCTGTTGCAGCCGTCGACGTAGCGCTGGATGCAGAGGCGATTACCCAACTTGAAGCACCCTACCAACCCCATCCCATCCTTGGACACATGTAAAAAGTACGGGGTATCTGCGGAATATTCCAAAATGATAGGCGCACAATGTGGCAGCAGGTACCCCATCCAGCACATGTTTATAAAAATGTGGGATTTCGACCGCACCAAACCTATAATATCGTGCTATACTAACGTCACTTTCAATCCCTGGCGATGGTGAAGGTCATATTTGCTGACCGCAGCCGTCCCACACATTAACCGTAAAGGAGCGTGTGTGCAGATCCTGCGCTGGCTCAGTCGCTTGTGGACAAGTGTCTTGCTTATAACAGTGTTATTGTTAGGACTGTTTGCAAGTCTACGTCTCGTTATAGCATTACCGCTGTTCTCCGAGCGCCCGACTCTTCTGTCAACGGTGCCAGAATCGGGGGCAGTGGATATTGCCACGCGTAGCCACGCCACGTTGCAATTTAGTTCACCAATGAACCCACGATCAGTTGAACGAGCTATCAACATTGAACCAGTCACGTCGGTGGATTTTCGGTGGAACGAAGATCGTACGCTACTCACGATTTCGCCGACCAGCAGTTTACAGGCTGATGCAGCATATACAATAACTTTGCAAGATGGGGCACAGGGACGTTTGTTTCGCGCACTTGAAAACACCGAAGCACTCGCCTTTCGCACAGCCCCGGCTCCAACGGTGATGACTGTGCTTCCTGCCAATGACACTCGTGATATAGCTCTTGATACTCTCATCAGTCTCCACTTCAGCCGACCAATTGTTGCGGAAACCGTCATACCCGAATCAATGACGCTGCCTGAGTTGCAGTTTGATCCTCCCATAGCTGGAGAGGTAACATGGGTTGATGAATCAACTGCACTGTTTCGCCCGGCAACCTCGCTGCTTCCTGGCACTCGCTATCGCGCTACGATTGATGCTGGGCTTACTGATGTCACCAATGAACAACTCAATGAGTCATTCACATGGAGTTTTGAGACAGCAACGCCAGAAGTTTTGGCAACTGTCCCAGACCATAACGACAAAGAGGTTGCTCCTGACAGTCCGGTGGTGATTCAACTATCGCAGCCTGTTGATCCTGCACTGCTGCAATCTGGTTTTGTCATCAGCCCAGCAGTTACGGGGACGTTTAGCACTACCACAGCTATTGATAATACACAGATTATTACGTTTACCCCAGACACGGCATGGCAACCTGTTACTACGTATATCGTAGCATTCCAAACACAATCGTCAGATACTGGTAATCAAACAACATCGCAACCCTATGAGTGGGCGTTTCAAACGGCACCACAGCCCAGTATTGTTGGTCGATTTCCCGGTGATGGTCAGACCCTTCAACCGAGCCAAGATATTCGCCTGGTGTTTAGCACACCTGTCGATGCTGAGACGGTTCAATCTGCCATACAATTTACACCTCCAGTTGATGAGTTACGGGTAGTCGCCAATGATACGGAAGCCCGTATTTTTTCCGAGTTGCAAGCTGCTACCGAGTACACACTGACCCTGTCAGCCGATTTGACAGATCGTAATGGAATGGCACTCGATCGTGAGTATGAGTTTCGTCTTCGCACATCATCAGCCGCTCCGCAACTCTTACTGCCAGATGCCCAGCAACACGCAGTCCAACTAAATTCAGGTGCTGATAGCCTGCTTCTGCAACGTACGAATATATCATCATTGAATCTTGATCTCTATGCGCTTGATGAGGCTGCTGTTGTCCGTACTTTTGGTTTTAACGAACGTGAATGGCGTAATTTTAATCCGTTACAGGTCGGACAATCGCGCGTGCGGTCGTGGAGTGTATCGCTGACCGATGATCCCCGCGACACGTTGGTTGAATCACGGTTACAGCTGCTTGGTGAAGATGAGCAACCGCTTCCACCAGGAGTATATTACCTCCGTATCCGTTCCCCTGAAGGACCCCGGGCCGATCTATTGGTCATTGTTTCAAATACACGTATGGTGTTCCAGCAAACCGAAAATGTCACGCTTGTGTGGGTGACAGATCAACGTACCGGAACGCCTATCGATGATGTGTCGGTTGCGATGTATCGTGATGGTGCACTGGTACAGCGTGGTGCCACGAATGAAGCGGGTGTTTGGCGACTCTCCCAGACAAGGCAGAATCGCAATCAAACCTATGTCGCAATAACGGATGGTGAGCAACCTGCTGTGGTAAGCACTGCATGGCAAACAGACGTACCAACCCAGACAGAACAGACGAACTATCGAGTCTTCTTTGCCCTTAATCAACCAGCCTACATTGCAGGAGAAACGGTCAAGCTGTCAGGGTTTGTACGATCAGTGAGTAATGAGGAGAATCGTCTGCCTCCACGAAATCTGCAAGGAACGCTTACTCTTCGTACACCTGTCTCTAATGCGGTCCTTTACCAAGAAAACATCACTGTCAGCCAAACCGGATCAATCGACCTGGATTTTGATCTGCCTGATGATCTGGCGGTTAGTGAGTATATACTCACCCTGCGTTTTGGTGGTGAGACCTTTACCGAACCTTTCTATGTCAAGTCACTGGCAGACGTGTCAGAACATATCGAGATAGATCCCCCTACGCAACCTATTGCGGGAGTCGAGACACCAATACAGCTAACAACCACGGCCCCGAATGGCATTCCCTTACCTGGTATTGGTATCTCGTGGACACTTACTGCCGATTATGCACCATTCCCGGAATTGGAAGGCTATCGTATCGGGTTAGCAGATGTCCCTGATATCCCTCTGGCTAGTCGTAGTGGAAAGGGGCAAACCAACGCTGCAGGCAATTTGACGGTGGCTGTAACAGAAACAACTCAGTTGGTAAATACCCCAATTCGCTATGCGCTGGTTGCACAAACTCAAAACACCTCTGGTTCTGTCTCTGAAGATACGACCACATTTGTAGTGGCACCGGCACAGCTATATCTTGGTATGCGTCTCCCAAGCCAGATTAGCACCGTACAGCAGACACAACAGATTGAATTTCTTACACAAAATCTGGATGGTACACCAGCACCTGGCGCCACAGTGCAACTTGAAGTGTTTCGTTTGTTGAATGGTCAGGAGCAAAGCATTAGTACCGACCGTGTCGAGACGGACGCCGATGGCCAGGCTACCTTGCCACTGACTCTCAGTCTTGGTGGAACATATCGTGTGGTTGCCAGTGTTACTGATGCTGCCGGTGGGCGGATGGTAACCAGTGCACCGTTGTGGGTGACAGCGCCTGGTTTTACCACATGGGCCGCTGACCCGGCTGAACCCTTGCTGTTGATCCCTGATAGAATGCGGTACGAGCCAGGTGATACCGTAAATCTTCTCGCAACGACTCCCTTTGAGGAAGCGAACGCGATTATTTCACTCCAACAAGGGGACACTTTTTCAGAAATAGTTCGTATTATCCGTTCCGGTGATCTTATTCCAGTGCAACTTGAAGAAGACAATCTCGATCCTGCATCTGTATCCATTGTGCTGACTGGTGCGGATAATACCAATGTTGAGAATATTAAACGTGCTACAACGCCTATCTCAATGAGTGGTTCATCGTCTACCCTTGCTGTCGAAGTTTCCAGCGATCTGGCGATCTACACGCCGGGGGATACGGCTGTCGTAACCATCACAACGACTAATGCTGAGGGTGAAGGTGTGCCTGCTGATGTCATTCTGGGCGTTTCCGAGACCACAGCACCTGTACGGCAGGATGTATCAACCACATTTCAGGATGCCACAGCAACCGATATTACCACCACTTACTGGCAGCCCCGTTCAACAAGTGCTCCAGAAAATACGACGACGGCACAAGCTTCTATAGCAACATCAGATATTCTGCGTGAAAGGCCCGCGTTTGCTGACTGGAATGGTGCTTTACGAACGAATGATAGTGGTGTCCTGACCACGACAGTCCATATGCCACAGCATACTGCAACCCTCAACATGGAGGTGTGGGCTGCCCACAACCTTGATGATTTTGGACGATTCACACATCAGGTTACCGTGTTTCAGCCACTCGAACTCACCCTTGCAGCACCACCGTTTCTACGAGTTGGTGATACACTTGATGTTACTGCACGGTTGCACAATAATGATACGATCTCGCACCCTGCCGAGGTGCAACTCACTGCCACCGGAGTACAGCTTCAGTCTGATGCAACACAAGAAATCTCCCTTGCTGCTGGTGAACAAACACAAATACAGTGGAGTGTGGTTGTTGTGGATGCCAGCATGGCCCGTTTTTTAGTGAGTGTACGCTCTGATGCAAGCACAACGATCTCACAGCGAGCCAATAGTGCTATTCTGTTTCCATCTGGTGGGACACATGCACAGCATGGAGCGTTTATTCAAGAGCAGCATAGCTTCCAGATTGATCTGCCCCAGAGGCAGCAGGGAGCACAGCAGCGTTTGCTGATCGGTGTGGCTCCTTCCACGGGCGCGCTGGCACAATACCTCGTTCAAAGACTTACCAATCAACCTGAACGTAGTGCATTGGATGAAGCCAGTCGCTTGCAGGTCAGCAGGGTGTTTAGCGGCACGATGACCATTGATCGCGTATCACCAGAACACCTTGAGATGATGCAACGGAGTGATGGTGGATGGGGATGGTGGGATGAAAATACCTCCGATGCGTTTATCACAGCAGTAGCTTTAGAGGCTCTGGCGCCCTTTCAACGTACTGGAGCCAGCAGCTCCCGTGTGGTGGATCGCGGAATCGAATCGCTACGGCAGCAGCTCCAAGAAGCTGAACTGTCACCAGATATGCGCGCGTACACACAATATGTGTTGTCGCTCTATCAACAGGAGAGCCCGGCTGTGGTGCAAAACTTAGTCGAAAATCAGCAAGATCTGGGAGCAGAGGGGATAGCCTATCTGCTCTTAACCAACGCACTCAACAACGAGCACGAAGAGCGCCTCTTTGACAGGCTGGCAGGAAAATCTATTCGTGATGCAGATGGTGTGCATTGGCCTGCCAGCGATGATCCGGCGTTCATAAGCACAGAAACACGCGCAACGGCCACTAGTATACGAGCGTTGCAGAACAATCGCCCCAGTAGTCAGTTGCTGGATGCAGCGTTACGATATCTTGTTACACATCATGGCATTGATGGTTGGGAGAATAGTAATACCAACGCATCCGCCTTGATCGCATTAAATACCTTCACAATGTTGGAGACAAGTACCAGTACCATTGTGCATCTGAATGGTGAGCCGTTGATTGAGCGCTCGAATAGTGGTCGCACAGGCCGTTTCCAACGTATCGCAATCCCATTTGATCAACTTGAATCGCAAAATGAACTAACCGCGACGGGAATTGCACTACTCAGTTACGATCTTCAAACGACCAAAGCCATCACGCCGACATTTAGGGATGGCATATATCTCTTGCGTGAGTATGTCGACCCCGAGAGTGGAGCACCTTTGGATCTTGCGAACCTCCAGGTTGGGCAGCAGATTGGAGCGCGGGTTGTGGTCATCACCACTGAACCGCAGCGCTTTATTTCAGTTGTGTCGCCCTTGCCATCTGGGGCGCTTTTAACCCACACACACACAGGTCCATTTGAACATGTTCTTCAGGAAAACGACCAGTTAGCCTTTAGCAGCATGTCTCTTGATCCTGGTGTCTACGAACAAACCTACACCTTTCATTTGCTTGAGACTGGCAATTATGTCATCCCTCCTCTTGTTGTGAACAGCCTCGATAGAACTGTGATGGTGACAAACAGTGCTGAACAAATAGACATTGCACCTTAATCAAATTTTCCTCCGTAATTCTCGACAAAAACCCCAGAGTTTATTATAATTTGCTTGGGAAATTATTCTGCCCAGGTGTATATTGAAACGACATCGTCCTACAACAATTCTTGTGCTCATTTTAGCATGTCTGCTGCTCGTATCTCTGGTCCCCATTCAAGTTCCAGCAGCACCAGAACCGATCTTTGCTCCTAAACCAGAAGTTGCACCACTCGACGATGCTCCATTTGGTCTTAACACCCACCTGGCGACACGTCATCCAAACCTGTCAACCATGCACGAACCTGCTGAACGAGTTGAAGAGACTGGTATTGGCTGGGCGCGCGAAGATATTCACTGGTGGCGGATTCAGGGTAGGTCGGATACATGGGATTGGAGTTTTACCGATCAGGCTATGCAGGAACTCATCCTACGTGACATCAGCATCGTCGGAGTATTAGGCCATCCGCCGGGCTGGGCAACGCCTTATACCAGAGATGATCCGTCAGAGAACTCGTTTTATGCACCAGATCAAGCCTTGTTTGTTGAATACGCAACAGCCGTTGTTGAGCGCTATGGGAATTATATTAAACACTGGGAAATATGGAACGAGCCGGATAATCCACTTTTCTGGAAGCCGAAACCAGACTCACGCGCATATACATCCCTACTCCAACGTACTTCTGCAGCTATTCGTGATGTTGATCCAGACGCAAGAATTCTGCTGGGAGGGATCAATCCTTTTGACACTGACTTTCTTGAAGATATAGCTGAAGCAGACGCGTGGGATAGCTTTGATATTCTTGCTATTCATCCCTATGTAGATCCATATGAGCCAGAATCCGGTAATATTGTTGCATCAACTGACGGTGTGCGAGCGCTTGCTGATCGCTATGGTGAAAAACCAATCTGGGTCACTGAGATCGGCTGGTCAAGTGGTCCAGGTGATCGTGACACGATCGGTCTGACAGACGAACAGGATCAAGCTAATTATTTGGTACGTGTAAACCTTCTGTTGTGGTATGCAGGTGTTGAACGCATCTTCTGGTACACTTTGAAGGATGATATTCACAATCCTTATGGCCTCATTACATATGGCGACGGGCGCGAAGACTACAGTGAACTCAAACCAGCTTTCCATGCATTGCGTACACTGAATGAGCAGCTTGCTGGTGTGGAATTCGTGAACAAGCGCGATCTGTTTACACGAACACCTATTATCGATTTTGAAACTTCGATGAAGTGGCGACTGGGCAACGCGTCAAACGGTCGGTTGAAATACACCCGAGTCCTGCCACATGAGGGGCACGTGGGTGCACAACTCACCTACGATTTTGCGAGCACCAACAATGACTATGTTGTGTTTCTTCCCGATGAATCTGTACCAATACCCGACGACTCTTATGCGCTCGGTTTGTGGGTCTATGGTGATGGATCAGGTAATACACTGCGTATTCGTCTTGTTGATGCCGAGGGGGAAATCCTCCAATATCGTCTGGGTACGGTTAGCGCAGCGGGATGGCGCCTAATCCAAACTCCTGTTGGTGAATCTGTTGCTGAGTGGAATCAGATCAGTAAGGATGGAAATGGGACGCTGGACTTTCCTGTCCGGTTTCATTCGCTGATTCTGGACGACTCCTCGGATCGCTTTGTCGGTGATGGTACGATCTACATTGATACGCTCATTGCCATTAGTGGCCCTGAGGCGTACAATTTTCAGCTCCAACATGGTGATAACGCTATTGATGTACTCTGGGCCCCAATCAGTGTACGTGCACGTCTCGCCAGCGCCTCAAATACGGCTCGTCTCACACGTATTGATGGAGCACAACAATCCATTACCTCGCAAGACCAATACCTTTCGCTTAATCTTGGTCCCGATCCAATCTATGTTCAACATAAGCGTTAGTGCTTCAACCGAACTCACAGCTTCGAGAAGAGTCCAATTGTTTAGGATGTGTACGATGTATTGAGGTACTACGCTCCAATTTGTATCTATCTAAATGACCTACAGTCATCTTATAGGTAATTAGTCCTAAAAATAACCTGTATAAGCACTGTATGTAGTAAAGGCTATAGTCTTCCCCTTCGGAGCATGCTATAATTGTGTTACTCAGGGATAGAAACTCGTCGCAGTCCTACAAACTAACACAAGTTGGCTGGAGTAACTATGTTTGATCGGGAGACTTGGAGGCGCGAAATCAGCCACCAACTGACCGGCTTTACCCGTAACCCGCGCCAAGAACTACAATTAGCAGGTGTCCCTAGTTTGTTAGGCTACCTTGTGGCACGCACTCTAGAACCATTCCTCGATATCTTCCATCAGCAACCCATAGCAGCAATCCTGGCGCTGGCAGAAATTACACGTGGTCCTGGAGCCGACAAGATCGTCCAACGGGTTATTCGTGTTCGTTATCTGTCAGTGGCACAATTAGATCGTGAATTACGAACCAATCAAGATATTCGCCAGACAGTCGAACAACTTTTGATTGAACTTCAAACCATTCCCTTAGCACGCCAGAAGTTGAATAGTGCTCGTGAGGTGTGGCTCCGTTCGACACTTGAGCGTGAACTTGATCTCTTCCCAAATGAATTTACCCAATTACGGCGTATCCTCAACGACCAGACATGGCAACCACGTTATGAAGTTTTGCGAGAGCTACGCCATCGCGCTGGCGATTATACACCAGCCGATCTCGTGCTGATCCACGATGGTCTGCAAGACAGCGCAGCCCATGTCCGTGCGGCGGCAGCACGGGCACTTGGCCTTATTGTCGAACCGCCACCACTGTTGCTTACCCAAACACTTATACGGCTCGCACTCCACGATAGCGATGCCGAAACGCGCTATGCGGCGACTCGTTCTATTGGCCTCCTACGCGAATATATTACCTCGCCGCAGTTGCTTGATCATCTGAGAGCTTGTCTGCATGATGGAGATAGTTTTGTGCGTTCTGCAACAGCACTTGTGCTGGGGCAATTAGGCGATCTTGCAAGCACGTCAACCATCATCAAAAGCCTGATCCAACTTCTTGATGACCCAGATGTCTATACGTGTGAAGCGGCGGCGCGTGCACTTGGTCAGTTTGGTGCGGCGGCAGCAACCTCAGAAGTCCTTGATGCGCTGACGCGGACGGCTCAAAGTGGTGATCTCAATGTTCATGAGGCTGCTATTGACTCCATTGCTGGCTTGCGCGACTTGCGTACAGGGGTAATCTCTGTGGCGGCATCAGCATAAACCCTTCTTCCCCACCATAATTATCAAATCCTCATCTGCTATTCCTGCTCATATCTCTGACGGGTAACTAACTGATAGGTCTTGTATACGTTGCCATTTCACACTTTTGTTTAGTGGAACAATACAGTAGCGTCCTAGCTTCTCCCCAAAACAACAAAAACACACAGTAATGTGTGCTTTGTTCACAAGCATGGCGGGGAGGGTGGGATTCGAACCCACGAGGGGATTGCTCCCCTAGCGGTTTAGCAAACCGCCGCACTAGGCCTCTATGCGACCTCCCCATGGTGTAATCAGATCCCAGTAGTCAGCCAACAAACAAACCACCAGAACCTGACTACTGTACTGGAGGAGAGAGTGGGATTCGAACCCACGGGCCTCTTCGGCCAGTCGTTTTCAAGACGACCGCATTCGACCACTCTGCCATCTCTCCACACTATTCAGATGTGGCAGGCGGGACAGGAATCGAACCCGCAACCTACGGTTTTGGAGACCGTTGCTCTGCCAGTTGAGCTACCCGCCTAATCAGGGCGTATCATACCATACTGCGTGTTTCTCCGCAAGCAATCATCCCTGAGTTTACAAAATACACATATCTTACATATCCTATTTTAAGGATGGAAGGTTTTATTTGACACGTTGTATCAATTGTGTATCATATACCAAGATTGTGTATCGAAGTATTTATTCCATTTGATGATGAAAAAGGAGTGTTAGCAAATGCATGCCCAGAAATCGCGTGCTACGACTACATTTGTGACCATTACTATCACACTTATCTTGCTTATGGTACTCGCTGCTTGTGGCGCTGGCAACAATACTGCCACCAACGAAGATGTACCTGAACAAGCTGCAGATGCTGAGACAACAGATGCCACAACAGAAGGTGATGAAGCGGCAAGTCATGTGGAAGGTGATGATCACAGCGAAGAGGCTACCCACGAAGAGGGTGAGGAACATAGTGACGAGGCGGAACATGCCGAAGGTGAGGAACATAGTGATGAGTCGGAACATGCCGAAGGTGCAGAGCATGACCACAGTGAGGAAATGGCTTTAGGCTCGTTGGAAAACCTTACCGCTATTGAGGAAGGTCAGACCGCGAATGTGGTGGTTACCACTAATATTGTCGGTGATGTGGTACGGCAAATCGCTGGAGAAAATATTAATCTCACCGTACTTATGCCAGCCGGTGCTGATCCCCACTCTTTTGAACCAACTCCTCAGGACGTTGCGACAGTAGCTGAGGCGGATCTGGTTTTGGTAAATGGTCTGGGTCTGGAGGAATTTCTCACACCATTGATCGAAAACTCGGGTGTAGACACCAATCAAGTTCTTTCTGCTTCTGAAGGGATTACCACGATTGCTTTTGAGGGTGAACATAGTCATGACCACGGCGATGAAGGGCACGATGAGCACAGCGACGAGCATGGTGAAAGTAAACTTGATGCGGAACACGCATGCATTCACATGGCGGAAGGTCCAGAACAGGCCATTACTGCAACTGACGAAACCACTGGAAGCACCGTTTCCGGCAAAGGTATCCATGTTCGTTTGGATGTAGCACTGACAGAAGCGGAAACGGGTTTTGGTGGCTACTTTACCTATACTGCTGAAGAAGATGCCGAATATGTGTTTTTTGCCGACAGCCCTGTCACAATCAATCTGATTGATGCTGATGGTGCTGAGCAGAGCAGCGAAATGATGGTCGAAGAAGCTGACCTCGCCGGATGTGAGGAGATCGTCGAGGCAGCCGTATTCGATCTCTCAGCCGGAGATCATGTATTGAGCATTGCAAATGCAGAAAGCGATACCGTGCGTTTGGTTGTTGAGGAGGCTGGACACAGCCACGACCACGGCGATGAAGAGCATAGTGAAGAAGCAGGTCATGATCATAGCCATGGGAGTGAAGATCCGCACGTCTGGTTTAGTCCTGAGAACGTGATGGTCTGGACAGAGAACATTGCAGCAGCCCTTGGTACTATCGATCCAGCCAACGCCGAAACCTACACTACGAATGCAGAAAGCTATATGGCTGAACTGGAAGCCTTAGACGCAGAAATCATGGAGCAGATCGACCAGATACCAGAGGAAAATCGTGAGTTGGTGACTGACCATGACGCACTCGGCTATTATGCTGATCGCTATGGTTTTGAGTTAATTGGTACAGTAATCCCTTCTTATAGCACGCTAGCGGAACCTTCTGCCCAGGAGCGTGCCGAACTTGAGGAAGCCATTGCAACATTTGATGTTGCTGCAATCTTTGTTGGCACGACTGTGAATCCGGATCTTGCTGAACAGGTCGCGCAGGATACAGGTATTGAACTTGTGCCAATCTATACTGGCTCACTCAGTGAGGAAGCTGGTCCGGCGGGAACATATCTTGAAATGATGCGGTACAATACACAAGCTATTGTCGATGGTTTGATGCCATAACATAATCGAACTGGAGGGGGACAACACATCACTGGTTGGGCCCCTTCCACACAATACTTTTGCCATGTCTGGCTTGAGGGTGCGCCAGTAACGAAAGTGAGTCACCTGTGCAGTCTCCAGTAGAAACAATAATTCCATCATCCAAGCATACCCTGCAAGATCCGCAGCGCGTTGTATCTGCGATGTCGATTTTGGAAGTGGACCAACTAACGGCTCATTACGATGGAATAGTAGCGTTAGACAATGTTTCATTTTCTTTTCCACTGGGTGAACGTATTGCGGTGGTTGGCCCCAATGGTGCAGGTAAGAGCACCTTGTTCAAAGCTATGGCTGGTCTGCTCACACCAACACGTGGTACGGTGCGTATTGCAGGTCATCCACTGCGACGCTCAACCGATATTGCCCATATACCGCAACGTAGTGTCGTCGACTGGACCTTTCCGGTGAGTGTGGCTGACGTGGTGATGATGGGACGTACGCGCAAACTTGGGTTGTTGCGTTGGCCCCGCGCACGAGATCGGGAGGTTGTGCAGAACTCCCTCGCTATGGTACATATGACGGATCTGGCCAAACGACAGATCGGTGAGCTATCCGGTGGGCAACAGCAACGGGTCTTCATCGCGCGGGCGCTTGCTCAGGAAGCAACGCTTATGTTGATGGACGAACCGCTTACTGGTCTTGATATCACCTCGCAGGAAGAAATTCTGACCATCATTGCGGAACTCAAAGATCGAGGTGTGACCGTTCTTGTAGCAACCCACGACCTTAATCAAGCTGCTGACAGTCAGCATTACGAGGCAGTAGTATTGCTCAACAAGGAATTGGTTGGTGTGGGTAAGGCGCAGGATGTACTGACACCGGAACGACTCACCAGGGCGTATGGTGGCCAACTTCGCTGGATTACCACAAATCAGGGCACGATGATACTTGCCGATAGTTGCTGTGGACACGGGAATCATCACTGATGGAAGACCTGTTCACTTTTCTGCTCGAACCAATCCGTTTTGAGTTTATGGTGCGTGGTTTGCTCGCGGCGATCTTGGTTGGGATTGTTTGTGCTGTTATCGGAACCTTTGTGGTGCTCCGGGGGATGGCCTTTCTTGGGGATGCTTTAGCTCACGCTATGTTACCGGGGGTTGCCATCGGCTATCTGGTGAGTGGTGGCAACACGGCGACTCTTTTCTGGTGGGGGCTTGGGGCCGCATTGATTACGTCAATAGGGGTTGGAGGCATTACCAGGGGAGCGCGGGTGAAAGAAGATACGGCTATTGGTGTCATGTTTGTGTCGATGTTTGCCCTTGGAATTGCACTTATCTCCGGTGTACGCAGCTATGCCGTCGATCTGACTCATCTGCTCTTTGGCAATGTGCTGGGCGTGTCGAATACCGATCTCTGGTTGGTGGGTATCTTTGGCAGTGTGGTAGTTATCACGGTTCTATTATTCTACAAAGAATTTGTCACTATTGCGTTTGATGAAGTACACGCCACCACGATTCGCCTACCAGTCAATGTCTTCAACTATGTGCTGCTGGTCTTGATTGCGATCGCGATTGTGGTGTCGCTCCAAACTGTAGGTATCGCCCTGATGCTTGCAATGCTGGTGAATCCTGCTGCGACGGCCTTTCTCCTTACCCGTCGCCTCCCGACCATGATGGCGTTAGCGAGTCTGTTTGGTGCGCTGTCGGGTGTTATCGGTCTCTACCTCTCGTTCTATATTAGCATCGCTTCGGGTGCTGCGATTGTGCTGGTCTCAACCGGATTTTTTGTGCTGGCCTTCCTCTTTGCCCCACAACGGGGTTGGGTCTGGAGACTGTTCCGTGGCAATGGCACTTGATGAGATGCATTCAGGTTTTCTTGCAACCCAGCATCATCACCGTGAATTTGGTATACTAAACACAGTCAATAAATGGCCTAATCTGTGAGGTGTTGCCATGGCTAACCCTTTCCCTGGAATGAATCCCTATCTGGAAGACCCGGCCATATGGCCGGATGTACATCAGAGTTTGATTACATATCTGCGAGATGAGCTCCAATCATATATTCGCCCACAGTATAATGCGCGAATTGGCGAACGGGTATACCTGGTTGAGATGCCACGAAATGTGTATCCTGACCTCACGATTGTACGTCGTCCTGATCCACCACGGGAAGAAGGGGATGTTGCGGTTGCTGTCAAGACAGAGTCGCCCGCTGTTGATGAACCGCTGGTGCTAACTATTCCCCCCGGTGAGCATCGTGAGCCTTTCCTGGAGATATTGCACGGAGGAACTGGTGAAGTCGTCACGGTGATAGAGGTCTTGAGTCCGGCCAACAAAGCTCCTGGTGCAGGCCGTGATCTGTACTTGAAAAAGCAACAGGAGATTCTCAACAGTCGTGCACACTTGGTTGAAATCGATCTGTTAAGCACGGGTCTGGCAACGGTAGCAATCCCTACGGAAAGTTATCGATCATTGCCATACTGGCGGTATTTGCTGTGTGTAAGTCGTAAGCCCTTCAACGACAAGCGTGAGGTCTACACTATTCCACTCTCCAAAGCGCTACCACGCTTTCACATTCCGCTCAAAATGCCTGATCCTGATGTGACCATCGATCTTCAGGCAGTGCTTAATCGTTGCTATGACAATGGTGGCTATGATGACTTTATTGATTATCAGCGCCCACCCCACGCGCCTGTTACTCCAGAAGAGCAGTTCTGGATGAACGCGATGTTAGAGCAGGGTGGGGATGCATAGCAGAACACGGCAGCCGAGCTACCGCATTCTGCATAGATTATTTGAAATACGTCAGACCAGACAGTACCTTGTGTTGTTATTCCACTATCTTCTTAGTAAGGGTAAGAAGACATTGTACGCATCGACTGACTCAGGAAGTGGAACGGCAGGATTACGTATAGCAACGGCATCTTCAGAAGTTTTGCCTTTCTGATCACGGAAACGTACATAGACTTTTTCGCTTGCAGGCATTGCGACATAGCTGGTATATGGTTGCCATGTTGTATTAGAGATACTGTCGGTCCAGATCAACATCTCGGACGCCTCACTTTCAAGTTTGGGGGGTGTCAATTCAAGTGTCATGGTCAGGTCTGTAGTGTGGTATACCAGCACCTGATCCAGTGGTGCAGTTATTGTGTCACGTACTTCTGTTTGCTCTGCAACATTGTCTGGTACCTTTGTCGCTGTCCCGACGAGTGGATCAATCGTCTCAGTTGTTTGCGTAACTTGCTGAGTAGTGTCACACAATCGTTGTCCTGTATACGTAGCCATTTCTCTAAGTTGCCATCCTGAGCCTGGGCCATATGCATTTAATCGCATACTTGCCCCGCCTTTGTAACCAGGATCATTGATAGTGTAATTGGCTGGATTGCTCCCATTGCCACCTGTTACAACGATCCAGTGCGTGTTTCCATTCCGATATGACATACCAAGAATAACCGGACGACGCTCGCGATTAAGTTTGCGATCTAAGCCTGCCCAACTAAATGATTCTTTGGAAGCGAATGAGGCTTTTCCACCACTACATGCTCCTCCTGTTCCCCAGTAGAATGGACAGGCAAGTTGCCCCATACAATCGCTCAATTGAGGTGGGTTGATATTTGCACCATAGTAGCGGAACACCATTGCAGCGGAAGTGAGTGTACAACCACATGTTCCGATGGTTCCACAATAAGCAGAACATGCACCATTACTTCGCAGTGGATGGTTGCGCCACGCAGGATCTTGTTGCCAGAAATGTGGTACAGCACACTTCGCAGGGGACGGCGAGGGAGGATTTCCTGGTTCAGTGGGTGGTGGTGGTGTATTGCCATTTTGACACTTAATATCACCAGTTGGATTAACAACACAGGCATGACGATGGGCTGTTTGTAGAAACTGGTTGTCGGACATGGAGGTGTTCATCACTGTTGAGTAAAAGCGGAATTGCTCACCGGGTTTTGCGCCGATGACTGCACGGTATTTCGATGAACAACCATCAACCGCTCCATATGTCTGATCCCACAGAATCGCTTTGTCAACAACGCGTTCGGAACGGAAACGATACTTTTGCCCTTCCCCGCATACCTGTAAGAAAATCGTCGTTTTGCCATTTTCGATAGCCCCAGTCAGTTTTGTGTCAGTGTGACTTGCTGGGGGCGGTCCATCAGAGCTATTGTTGATGGAAACAGATTTTGTAACAGAACTCCATTGATTTGTGAGTTTGCTACGATACTGGACACGTAGTGTGGTCGCCCCATTGGGAACTGTACGTGTATCGAATTGAAAGATGTAGCCAGACTTGGTGAAACGAGAATCGCCATATGCTCGGGCAACGTCCTCGCGGGTTTGTCCATAGGAGGCGTTTCCCAGTAGCTTATTCCCGGCATAAACCTGTACTTTATCTACACCTGTTCCACTGGTGGCAGCCAGATCGGCAGCCCAGCCACGGACTGTCACGGTGCCTTTCAGTGTTTGGTTGCTTCCTGGAGCGTCAATGTAGGCTTTGGGTACTGTAACCGTTTCGCGATTACAGCGGAGCTGCCCAAGACTCACAACAGTACAAACGCTGCGCTGTGCACGTTGCAGAAAATCTTTTTCAGGGAGGAACGTTTCATATGATGCTGAGAAAATGCGATAGGTATTGCCTGGATCAGCATCAACGGCCATTATCCAGGCCAATGTTGGGCTAGGAGAGCAGCCATTGGCAGCATCTGTACGCGGATATATTTCAGTCCAGTGACCAATGTACTCAGTGGCTAACTGGTATTTAGGCCCAGTTCCACAAACTCGCTGGAGGATGGTTGTTTTGCCATTTTTAGCAATGGCCCAGATACGACTTTCGTGATGGGTGGAGTTGATGCCAGTGTCTTGCGATTGGTCGGCGACTCCTGTTTTCGAGGCAGCTGCTTGTGTTAGTGAAGAATGAGTTGTAAGGAATGAACTCGTAATGATGGATAGAAGCAAAACTACAATGACGCCAAGCGGCATAGAACGACGTAACATAGTGTTCTCCTTGGTGCAATGAAGTTGTTAGATGTCGGTATATAAACGTTATGACGTGTGAGCGTAAGAACGAACACTACTTGGGAGAGATGCCAGCGCGTGCCGAATACATGGCTGGCACAAATGTATAAAGGAGAGAGATACTCAACTATTTGATGGAATTATTTATAGCAGCGCCAGGAATATGGGTCTTCCCAATTAGACGTTGAAGCCCATGCACCATGTCCATACTGCCATGCACATACATGATTGACGTGGATTGAATTGAGACCTCCAGTCCAGTCTCGGCAGCGCCAGGCATAGGCATTGAATGGAGCAACAAGTACAGCTGTTTGTGGGGCACCCCACTTGTGGTGAACTTGGCAATACGTGTACAAATCCATTCCTCCAACATCAGTAGCTGCATATGTTACTGAAACACTCGAAATCACCATTAATCCAACCAACAGCAAACTTGCAAGGATGTGTCGAATCTTATTCATAGAGACCTCCTCTAGTGATTATGTATCTAACTGCGATACAAACGAATATTCGCTAATCAGGAAAACTTGGTAGCTAAGACCTGTTTTCGAAATATCCCCTCCCGGACAATCTCCTCCAGTGATTACGGCATTCTCCGCATACGCATCACCACCTTTCCTTCGTGATACGAACAACTTAATCATGTAGTAGAATAGAAATAGTGTAAGGCTTAAACCGATAGCTCTGTAGAAGTTATGTATTTGTTGTTATCTATTCAACACCATCTAAGGCATTTTGACGAGGGAGTCTTCTTGCGTATTCTTGCGTATTCCAACACATGTTTGAGAGATGCCTATGGAAACAGAACCCAAAATTGGCCCCGATCTTATTGCTCAGTATCGCCGTGCCTGTCGTCCGTCGTATAACCAGAAGCAACTGGCACAGGAATTGAAGGTCGGTTTCAGGACGGTGCAAGGCTGGGAGAAAGATGGTGTCGCCAAGGCACATGACCTCTTCCGCCTGGTCGCATTCTTTATCGAGCAGGGGGTGATTACCAGTCGGAATCAGGCGGAATACTTTTGGTACAGCTGTGGACGCCAGCGCTTTACGATACCTGCTGAACTGAATGAGGTGCTCGATGAGTTATCCTCTGCAGAACATACGCTTGCCGCATTGCCCACAGACAGTGTCCCTAAAGTGCAGTCTATCGGTAATGCATACATTCCATTTCACCCGAATCGTTTATTTATCGGACGAACACAAGCGTTCAAACATATAGCAACAGCACTGAAACAGCATGCTGCTATTGTGGTGATTAATGGATTGGCTGGGATGGGTAAAACCCAACTCGCGGGTGAATTTGCCTATCGCTATGGTAATTATTTCGCAGGTGGGGTCTTCTGGATCCATTTTGGTGAAGAGGGCAGTATCTCTGACAATATTGTCAAGAGTGTGGGTGACGCTGGTACCTTGCTCGATCTACCAGCCGATTTTGCAAAACAAGCACTTCCGACTCAGGCGGCGCTGGTCCAACAGGCGTGGTGTGATCCGGTCCCGCGCCTCTTGATCTTTGATAACTGTGAAGAGGAAAGACTGCTGCGACAATATGTGCCGCGAACAGGTGGATGTCGTATTCTGGTCACCAGTCGTTATCGAAAATGGGACCCGACCCTTGTGCATCCAGTACCGCTGGGTGTGTTGCGCCGTGAAGAGAGTACCCGATTTTTATCACAGCATTATGTTACTGCTTTAGGAGGAGCATATGCTGACGAAAAATCGTATGTTACAGAGGACGATTGGCAGTCCTTCGATGAGATTGCCGCTGAATTAGGCGATTTGCCGCTGGCGCTCCACTTCGCTGCTATGCACATTGCTGCAAACAGTGCGTTGTGCCCTCCTTCGGACTATCTGCGTGAATTACGTGAGGTTGCGACACTGAATTGTCTCCAGAGCACCTTGCAACATGAGTCATTGCAAGAAGGAGTTGCCCATCCAACTAACTATGAATACTCTCTTGAACGGACCTTTGCCATTACCTACAACCGCTTCTGTGCTGATGATCCAACCGATGCGTTGGCACTCAAACTGTTGGCACGAGCGGCCTATTTTGCACGTGGCGAGGTTATTCCCCAGCAATTATTAGTGGCAACCCTGACACCGCCGACTGAGCAGGAAATGGCTGACCCCTCTACTCATACCAATCGTGCTCTGATCAACAGAGCACTCCAGCGTCTGATCAATGAACTTGGATTCCTCTATGGGGAAGCTAGACATGGGAAGTACGGGAAGTTCCGCTTGCATCGTCTGGTAGTGGACTTTGTGCGTCAGATAGACCCTGATGCAGAAGCGCAGGCAGCCGTGGAGCAGACGTTGATCACGCAAACACGGCAGGCAGAAGAGAAACGGATGCCCGTTTCCGCCAATGTGTTGACCCATCTACGTGGGGTAGCAGATACGGCAAAAGTGCGAAAGGACACACGGGCGGCAGAGCTATGCGAAGTCCTAAGCTGGCAGCTTTATCAACAATGTCAGTTTGTCGATGGTATGCAATATATCGAGTGGGCCTATGCAGTGAACCGATCTATTTTAGGCGAAAAACACCCGGTCACGATTGAGAACCTGGAAATTATGGCGTTGACAGCTCATATTAGTGATGATTATCCCCAGGCAATTAAACTGTATGATGACGTTTTAGCGCTGCGTCTTGACATATGTGGTACTCAGCATAATGATACAGCTACTGCCTATGATAATGCAGGATTCTTCTTTGCTCATGCAGGTGGTGATCTGATAAAAGCATACGACTATCTTAAAACTGCTGTAGAAATTAGACATAGTTTGAACCTCATTAATAGCATCGATATGGCATACAGTATACGCAATTTAGGGTGTGTTTGTCTTTGGCAAGGGAAATATCGTAGGGCTGAACGGTATTTGAAATTGGCGTGGTCTATATTTCAGCAATATCCTGATGGTTATCTGATTAGCAAAGCCCAGACGCTCATGTATTTTGGAGAATTGGCGTTTAGATTAGGTGATTACGCAAGAGCCCAAGCATATCACCAAGAGTCGTTGTTGTTACGTAGGAAAGCTCATCGGGCACAAAATAATGATATTGCAGAAAGTCTCTGGCATCTCGGGCGGGTGCATTATACACTTGGCAATTACGTACAAGCCAAGGCACATTTCACGGAAGCACTAGAGGTCAATACAGGTATTTTGTCCACATATAATATGGAGGTGATCCGCATTCATAGTTATCTGGGTTTAGTTGCCTTAGCACAGGATCAATATCAGGAATCCCGTGATGAGCTTACATATGCACTCAAACAGTGGGAAGCTAGTCTTGGTGAGGATCATTGGGAAACAGCCACTGCTCTGTTTCACCTTAGCCTGTTGGAGCAGGCTGAGGGCAACTATGCTGCAGCGCAGGCATATGCTCAACAGGCGTTGGCTGTTCGGGAGCAGAAACTTGGTGCAGATCATCCTGAAACACATGAGGCACAGCAATTTTTGGCACAGCTAGGTGGGGATAAGGCTAAGGAGGTGTAGTTGAATGCGGATAT
>WYDT01000014.1 GCA_013122435.1 Chloroflexi bacterium AL-N1 | reverse complement strand
CAGTGTCTGCCGTTCCCCGTGGCAGCATGGACTCATTGAACGCAGCCACCGCACGAATAATGCGGCATGTTGTCATCGGCAAGAGTTCTCCTGTTCTGAGCACCGACGGTATCAGCATCGACTCTGGGACATGTATGACAATGACCACCGTCCCCTCAGGGGAGACACGGTGCCCACCCACGAACCATTTTCCAACGTGACTATCCGCTCCATGCCGGCTATCTCTGTGCGCCAACCTCATGAAATAGTACACTTAACCCCTACCGTTTTCCCTCTTGACATTAAATGAACGTTCATTTACAATACAGTAAATAAATGAACGTTCATTTATATAAGGAGATAGAACTATGAATCTGAAAGCTGCTGACCGCCAACGACAGATTCTCCTCGCTGCTGCCGAATGCTTTGCGCGAAAGGGATTTCACCAAACCACGATGGACGATATTGCTCGTGAAGCTGGCATTAGTGCAGGACTCATCTACCGCCACTTCGCAGGCAAAGAGGAGCTTATCATTGAACTTGTCAAAACAAATACCCGTGTACAGCAAACTAAGCTTGATCAAGCTCGTCAATACAAAGACTTTGCTCAAACTATAGAAGCCTTTTTTGATATAGGAGACGATATTATTGATTGGCATACCAGAAGTGTATTACTTGTAGAGGTTGTTGCCGAGTCGCTACGCAACAAACGCGTGGCTGATGTCGTAGTCCAGGATGATATCGACTTCATTCATGAGTTCGCAGCACTCATTACGCAAGCCCAATCACAAGGACAAATCGATCCATCACTGGCACCGCTTGAAACAGCCGAACTGTTAGTTGCGCTTACAGAAGGAATGCTTTTACGACTTTCGCTCGCCAGCGAAGATGATGACTTTGATGAGGCCACCTTCAATAAGACGCTCAAAACACTTTACACTCGTTTTCTTGGCTTAAAACCAGCAACAGGAGAAGCTGCTTAATATGGCAACCACATATCCAACCACCATAACCAAGAAGACGGCATCTAGTGCAAAAGAACGACTGGATGTGATTGACATCCTCCGCGGCTTTGCCCTCTTTGGCATTCTTATGGTCAATATCACATTCTTTGCTAACCCCATCTACGAGTTTGGCAACACCCCAACCACCTATACCTTGGCGGATCGCTTTGTCACATGGCTCTTTACTTTTGGATTTGAGGCAAAATTTTATGTCCTGTTCTCCTTTCTCTTTGGCTATGGTCTAGCAATCCAGCTTGTCAGTGCCGCCGCACGTGGTGACTCACTTGGTCCGCGATACGCACGACGACTGATCGGCCTCTTGTTCTTCGGCATACTCCACGCCGTATTCTTCTTCGTCGGCGATATTCTCGTGTCGTATGTGCTATTGGGGATTGTGTTATGGATGGTACGTGACTGGGAGACACGCCGTCTTATGTGGATGGCATGTACACTTATGGGAGTAGCAGTATTGGGACGGATAATACTACTTCTGCCATCGCCCGAAGCTATGAACCAGACCATGCAAATGGCCGAGCAAGCACGTCAAAACTATCTGGGCACATTTGCTCAGGCAACCAGACAACGCATTCAGGATCTGGAGATATTCTACCTTTTTACACCATTGTTTAACTGGCCTACGGCATTAGCCATGTTTGCCCTTGGGTTAGCGGCTGGCAAAATCGGCTTTTTCGAGAATCTGGCACAGCACTTGCCCACGATGCGTTACTGGCTACCATGGGCTTTCGCATTAGGTATTATCGGGAATGGCACTTATGCATCGTTGAGCAATAGCCAAGAGGCTTTGCTACCTGCCGCTGCATTGATGGCTCTGGAAGCACTCGCTGCACCAGCACTCACATTCTGTTATGTCTTTGCCATTGTGTGGATTATGCAACACCCACGCTTTGGTTCATGGTTGAACCCCCTACGTGCCGCCGGGCGTATGTCGCTTACCAACTATCTTGGACAAGCCATCATCTGTAGTTTTCTCTTCAACGGCTGGGGCTTAGGCTGGTATGGCTCAGTAGGCCCCTTCGGATGTTTCTTGATTGTGGTCATTATCTTTGCGGCGCAGGTCTGGCTTAGTAACTGGTGGATGCAACACTTCCGCTACGGTCCTGATGAGTGGCTACTACGATCCTGGACTCACTTACAATGGCAACCTTTCCGTAACCACAGAGTAGAGGCATAGATGGACCCTGCCGTTCGCACAACAAACCCGCTACACACGCTAAAAATCCCATCATTCCGCTGGCTGATCATCGGACACACGGCTTCATCACTGGGCGATCAATTCTATCTGATCGCCCTCCCATGGCTAGCCCTCCAACTCACCGGATCGGGCGTTGCGCTTGGTTCGGTGCTCGCTGCCGCCGCCGTTCCACGGGCACTGTTTATGATTTTTGGTGGTGCTCTGGCCGACCGCTTTTCACCCAAAACGGTCCTCTTGGTTTCCAGTCTGGCTAGTACTATCATCAACGTCCTTTTTGCAGCCCTCATTCTGACCGAATCTGTACAGACATGGCATTTGTATATATTTGCAGTAGCGCTCGGGCTGGTCGACGCCATTGCCTTCCCCGCTGCCACTGCGTTAGTTCCAAAACTCGTACAAAAGACGCAACTGAATGCGGCAAATGCGCTTATCGGGCTGGTCACTCAGGTGACCACATTCCTGGGACCAGGATTAGCCGGATTAGTCATTGCACAATTTGGCTCAGGTGCAGCCTTCGTTGGCAGTGTCATTGCATCACTCCTTGCCATCATTGGGATCAGCCAGATACGCTACCAACACAAAACACCAACTTCCACCGCTTTTGGACCACGTGCGGCACTCAATGATATACAAAAAGGTTTTGTCTATACGTGGAAGAACAAATCACTACGAGCCGTGATTGGTCTCCTCGCTGCGATCAATCTGATGTTAATTGGGCCAATTCTGGTTGGGGGTGGGTTGTTGGCCAATACACGTTTTGGAGGCGTTGATGCCTTTGGCTGGATGGTCTCGGCATGGGGAGCAGGTGGCTTGATCGGTGCGATAGCTGCGGGAGCTGTGAGCATACGACGCGTAGAATGGCTACTCCTGGCGGCCAGTAGCATAATAGGTATTGGTATGATTGCATTTGGGTTCGCACCAACGCTCTTGCTTACATTGCTGGTTGTCGTTACGATGGGATGTGCCAACGGTTGGCTTGAGGTGTATGCCACAACATGGTTGCAAGTACAGGCAGGCGACTCGATGCAGGGGCGCGTGATGGGCATTACTGCGGTCGCGGCTCTTGGTCTCGAACCAATCTCCTATGCACTCACCGGGGTGCTTGCTGAACTGGGGCTTGCCACACTCTTTCTGAGTGCTGGTGGAGCACTCCTCATCGCCACCGCTATTGCAGCCACGAGCCGGTCGCTGCGGAATGCACGGAGCGAATAGCTTACACCACATAAGACGCAGATCATTCGCTTATCGCTATGCCAAACTACTCCACATGTTAGAAATGAAAACGCACGCTTGACTCCGATCTCCAAACTCGGTACCATTTATAGTGGAATCAAAACCAATACCCTACTCCGATACTTTTGTTCAGGTAGTCTTTCACCATGTGTTACCTGATGTTATGACATTCTTCGTGACACCAAAACTATCACAGTGATGTGCCAGACAAGGAGGTTCTCTCATGGGCGTCAAAAATGTGCTCTTTCTGGTTGGTGACTATGTTGAAGATTATGAAGTCATGGTGCCATTTCAGGCGATCCAGATGATCGGACACAACGTGCACGCAGTCTGTCCCGATAAAACCGCAGGCGACAGTGTTCGCACAGCCATCCACGACTTCGAGGGAGACCAGACCTACAGTGAAAAGCCCGGCCACAACTTTGTACTCAATGCCAATTTTGATGAAATCCGCCCTGAGGATTACGATGGCTTAGTGATTCCGGGTGGGCGCGCCCCTGAGTACATCCGACTCAACGAGCGAGTGCTCCAAATCGTACGCCATTTCTTTGAACACAACAAACCTGTTGCTGCGATCTGCCATGGCGCGCAGGTGCTGGTTGCAGCAGGTGTGCTCGAAGGTCGTAGCTGCTCAGCCTACCCAGCCTGTGGTCCAGATGTTACCCGTGCTGGCGGTACTTATGTCGATCTGCCACCAGATGGCGTTCACGTAGAGGGAAATCTCGTCAGTGGCCCGGCATGGCCTGCCAACGCAGCGTTTACTGCCGAATTTCTTAAGCTGTTGGGAACACGCATTGAGCCCTAACAAAACACATCCGTAGGTGCGTGGGTAGCCTACGCACCTCTACACCCGACACCATATCTTAACACAAAGACGCAGAGCAACAGAGAGATCTATGTGACACTAACCAAACTCGATGTGTCGTATACATGCATGACTCGTCTGCATGCATACGTACGTGGCTTCCCCGCATACGATTCCCCATTACTACTATTAATAGCAACTACTTTAGCTATTTTCCTTGACACCATTTTAACGAACAGATATACTGTTGGGTCCACAGCATAAACGTCGTTTTAACAACAACCAAGCTCCACGTACTATATGAACTACAAGGAGTGTTGCTTGTGATGCACACCGATTCACAACTTTCACCGCTGATAGCCTATCTCAAACGCCATCGCTTTGACTATTACGGCAAGTGTGTCGAACTACGCCACACCGTACAGGGTTGGTTAGAATACATCCCAAATACCTTTCCACACTATACCCGTCACACCATCACCCATAGCGATGAGATCATCTCACAGATGTCGCAGCTGCTCTTCCGCGATGATCGCCCGATGGTAGCCCTATCACCTATTGAGGCATATATCCTGATTACAGCGGCCTATCTCCACGATGTCGGGATGGTAGTGCCTGACCGCGTCAAAGCCACTATTCTTGCTTCTTCTGAATGGAAACATTGGATTGCCCATAACAATGGGGGCGCAAAACGATGGCAGGCTATCGAAGCCATGCGAAACGATCAACTACCTCTTGACTCTACTGAACGGCACTTTCTGGCTGATGTCCAAACACGATTTCTGGTCGCCGAATTCGTTCGGCGTACACACCATCAACGCACAGCCCATATTCTCACACACCATCGTGAAGCACTCCGACGCTTCGATTTCGACGATCCCATTCTTTTCAATACCATCACTGCCGTCTGTATCGCCCACGGACTAAATCACTACGAACTTGAGGATCAGGAACGCTACCCTGATCGACGTAACATTCAGGGCCAATTGGTAAACGTACGTTTTTGTGCCATTGTGTTGCGACTGGGTGACCTGCTTGACATGTCACATGACCGCGCCTGTCCGCTACTCTTGAACGCCGCATGCCCCCTTCCTGGTGAAAGTCTGGCGTATTGGAGTCAATATCAACGCTTTCGACATCGTTTGACCACACCGGACTGCATCGAAGTGATTGCTGAATGCACGGCGCAAGAAGAACATCGATTTCTGCAGGATTGGTGTCAGTGGCTGGTCGATGAGGTTGATCACGCGAAAACACTTATGGCGGGGACTAAACGGCATAGCGAATGGCGCCTACCACGAGTCAGTCTCGACGGGGCGGCACCAACCATCAAGATCCGACCAACTCCAGAAGCAACATACATCCCAACACAATGGCGATTCGAGCTGCAGCAGAATGAGATTTATGAGCGGCTGATAGGCAATCTGTATAGCGACCCAATGACCTTTGTAAGAGAACTGATCCAAAATGCGCTCGATGCCACGCGTTGCCAGATGTATATCGATCTCGATGGAGCAGGGCAAGAACTTCCTCCATATCCAACACATATCGAGGCGGCTTTTCGTGACCGCTACACCCTTCACATTCATTTACAAACGCGCCTTATCCCTCATGAACAATCTGGTGAATTAGCACAGCAACAGGTACTGATTGTTGAAGACCAGGGTATTGGCATGGATCAGCAGATCATTCAACACTATCTGCTCCAGATAGGACGTTCATACTATACCTCAGAGGATTTTCGCCGCTCATTTGGCTTTATCCCTACCAGCCAATTTGGATTAGGATTTCTTTCGGTCTTTGCAGTGAGCGAGAACATTATCATTGAAAGTTACAAACCAACCTCACGTGTGCACAGCCAGCCATTGCGTTTGAAGCTGACCGGGCCACAGAACTACCTCCTGATTGAGCAAGGGTCACGATCAAGCAGCGGAACCCGTATCGAAGTGCTGTTACGTAAACCTCTGCAACCGGGACAACTAACCGCATATATCACCAACTGGTGTCGTCGTGTCGAATTGCCCATTATCGTGAACGATCTGGGGCAAGAGACGACGATTACGGCAGAGCAGTCGACACAGTTCTGTTATGACATGCCGCACATGATGACTGAGGGCATATGTTATACCGTACGTGCGTTTCCCGTCAACCGCCCTGGTATTGAGGGAGAGTTGTATGTTTTTGTGCAAAGTGATCAACGTGGGGAGTCTTGGAAGGCCCGCCGCGATCTTGATCGTTATTTTCGGCGACATCCACTCGCACACAAGCTCCCGTTTCCTGGCAATTTAGCCTGTTTTCATGGCATTACACTGGTTGATGATGGCGCGTCAGAGCAATCAGCCCGCCAAATGAGCGCCCGTATTGACTTTCGCAACAACTTGATACTCCCGACCCTCTCAAGGGATGCCTTGCAACACCATCGGTCTGATGTGGATTGGCAGCAAACTCTCGAGTCTCGTTGGGAAGAAATTCTCAGCGAACATCTGGCAACCGCGCCCAGAGCAACCTCGGAACATGGCTGGAAGTACAAACAACAACTCGTGAGCGACTTTCCCCTATCCTCATTTTGGGAAACATTCCCAGGAATGATCCGGATCTATCAGCGTGGTCAGAGTCAGCTTGTCTCACTCCGTGAATTACAAACAGCACCAACTATCACAACAGTGCTCTACTCGCCACAACGCCATCGTAATGGCAATGGGTGGGCCCAAAACACCACCATACCAGCCACAAACGATAATGATATACCATGCCTCATCGACGACGATCTGCAACACTTGTCTACACAACATTGCCACGCTCTTTTCGACCAGCGCCAGGCTGTGATCGTACACTGGCTGGTTGGAGACTACCTCGCCATCGATTGGCAACCGCGCACTGTTACCTCACTGGATTACTGGGAAACCGCCTTTGCTTTTCACATTGTTCCTCTGCCATCACCAACTACCGTAGGATGCACACTGTACCTCGGGACAGCAGCAGCAGCTGATAAATACCTGCTCAACGCCACACATCCATTCGTTCAGTGGCTCAAACGAGTGCGATACGCTCACAAGAAAGACTCGCATCTCATCAGTAAAAACCAATGGGAGATGCTCCTGACCCATTTACGAAGCGCATTAGTTGGTCTTGACAGTGGGCAGAGTCTCCTGAGCTATCTTACAGGATGGCACCAGATTCCCGATCTGCCACCCAATCTCTATCCACCTCACATAGGCTGTGAATTAGACACCTTTACCTTGCATCATGCCCGGGAACAAACAACATAAAGCTGTTAATGGCAATTATCATCGTATAAAAAGGAGCAACCATGGAGAATACCCAGCAGCAAGATAGCACGATGCTCACAACAACCATTGCACAAGAGGTTGATCGTGTCATCACGCAATATAAACATGTTGAGCATTCGATAGAATTCAAACTGGAACGCTATAAATATATTTTGCGAGAAATTCACACGCTCAACGAGAACATGCATAAATATCTCAACCTCTTCCAAGCACTGGCAACGGTAGTCATTGGTGGTGGGGTTGGTCTCTTTGCGGCCTGGCGTGGCCTCAACATCACTGCCGAAATTGTCCAAACTGGTATACGGGGCTTGCTTGGTTTACTTATTATTTTAACCCTGTTCGCTGCCGTTTCGCTATTTGCAGCATTCTGGTCGTGGTTCGATTATCGCCGCGAAGAGGTCGCACTACTGAACGAGATGGTTGGTCCAGGGTTTCGGAATCCACCACGCCTAAGCAATTTCTGGCGCTGGCAAGAGACGTATCTGGTGGCTTTTCTGATTATTATTGTGTCAGGTGTTTACTGGTATGTCGAGTATCGGGTGATTCCGCTGATTGTATAAGCGCATGTGTGACGACACTAATCACATTGCATCGATCAACACCACACAGGTGAAATGGAGAGTGGCAACTACAAGAGTTGCCACAATAGAAGTATGTTATCTTTTTGTATCTCTCTGTGTCTTTGGATTAAGGTATACTCAAATGTGTTGCTCCTCCATCTCTTTTGCCCGACGACGCCCCCACAGCCCTACAAGAGCCAGAAACGTGATTGCAAAGGGCAAAGTACAGAAACCGTTACCTTGACTTGCAAGTGACGCTGGTTCTTCTGTATCAACCTCTGACACATCATCTGATGACGAAGACTCATCTACGGTATCGGGATCAACTTCAGCAATAGCTTCCGATGTTGCTGTTTCAACTACTGTCGGAGTTGGCATTGTAGTAGGAGTTGGTTCTGGTGTGGGTGATGCTACGATCTCAAAACCTATGTTGCCCATACTAGAGTCACCATACAAATGAAAAGCTCCCCAGTAAAACGGGCCTACTCCTGCATCTTGCAGTTCTTCCTGTGCAGCACGTAGTGCCTCAGTCTTGCTCATGCCATCCTGCTGCCAGTATGTATAGAAGGCAACCATAAGATCATGTGTTTCCTTATCATTGACTTGCCACAATGTTGATAGCACACTGGGACTTCCAGCCATAAAGAACGCACGGGTCAAACTTACGACTTCATCACCCTTTGATAAACCACGATCTTCCCGCTCTGGATCAATCGAAGCTCTGGTATTGGTCTCGCAGGCACTTAGCACAACCAATGTTGTATTGGGCAGTTGCAGATTGAAAATTTCCCCTACCCGAAGCCTCCCATCCCTGTCTGGGGGACTATCAGGATCACCTGCAAGGTATAGTGCACTGTCAATAGGATTATTGCGATTATACACACCATGTGCTGCAAGGTGCACAATATCTGCCTCGGTGATACGCTGACGGAGTTGCTGCTCACTGGCCTCTGAGTCTCTATAAAAATCTATGCTCAACAGATTTGCAATTGACAATGCTTCTGTACGAGCCAGTGGAAGTGCACTCTTCTGGTAGGACTCATCAACTGCAGGATCACCAAAGACCAACGCAACAGGCGCATCTGATGATTGCTTTTGGGCGGCATTCTCTTGAACCAATCGTAATGTGCTGGCTGAGGGTAACAGGAAAAGCGTATGTTGGTTGCTGATGTAGGATGTTCCATCAGTAAGCGCCGAGAATGGTACATAATGCATCATCTGATGGGGGACAATCCCAACTTGTTCTGTTGTTAATACATCGGCAAGGGGTGCAATTAACATCTGGTGCAAGTCCTGTAATACCTGCGGATGTGGTTGCTCATCCTTATCTTGTGAGGACAACCAAAAGCTTAGTTTTGACTGCATCTTGATCAGCCCCGCCGTTGTGGTGGGAAGTTCAACAATGTCAAATGTGTCCTTGGTTATGACAAAAGCCAAGGCTTGCTCTTCCTGCAAGATACGTTCATCATAGGTATAATATGAAACCAAGGTTGTTTGATCATCAAGTAACTCCTGTACTTCCTGTATAGAAAGCACACCGCCCTGATCTTCAAGTAAGGCAGCTATCTGAGGATTCTGATCCTTAATAAGACTGATGATCTGCTCATGGTTGTTTCTTGCAAGCTCAAGTTGCTCATCAACAGGCGGCAGTGGGGCACTGGTTGACTCCATGGCCTGTGTTTGGTCATAAATCATCTCCATCGCCTGACGCATGACCGCCGCGTGTCGTTCCTCACGTAGGAGGTTGGCCAACTCTGGATCTGTAAGTTCTGCCTGACTTGTCGTCAGCAAATCCAGAAATAGTCGCGCACGACTACGTTCTGCAAATGCAAAAGCATCCTGTTGCAGTTGATCGCGTTCTGTCCCTGTCTTATCTTCTGCTACTTTGTGTGAAAGCTGTACTGCGTAGTTGTAAACGTCTACAAATTGTGTCAATGATCCACCAAGTGCATAGACATTGGTGGCCATAGCGCTTTCATCAACCGCAACTGCGGTCAGATTCGTATCGCCAACCAAACGAATATCTTCAAGCAATTCGAGTGCAGTACGATAATCGTCTAGTGCAAGTTCATACTGCCCCAAATCGGTATAGAGAGCCCCACGATTAAGACGCACAGATGCCTCTGGACCAGGTTGTCTGATTTGCTGCATACGCTCAAAGGCAAGATCATACTGTTCAAGGGCCAACTGGAGATCACCTTCCTGTTCAAGCGTATATTGTTGATACAAAGCCAGCCCTTTATTGTTATGCGTAGCACCTTCGGCATAGACAAAAAAGAGGTTGGAAGCTAACTCGGTGTCTGTGTTCAATTGACTTTGTACCATTGCCAGTGCTTCGTCATAGTGAACATGCGCCTGTGCAAAATCCTCCTGTGCACGCTTTACTTCACCAAGATTATTCACGACAATTGGTTCAATCGCCTGTGCTGCACCAATCACAAATGAGTCAACCAATCCATCGGCACCAGTGAGCAGATCAGGTCCCACCTGAGACTCAAGTTCAGTAGGGTCATTCATCAATTCAATAAGCGATAATAGTTGTTCAGCATCTGCGGAGTCATCCTCTTCACCTGCTGGCTCAAATAGCTCAATAAGCGCTAACAGTTGCTCAAGATCTACAGGGGCCTCCTCTTCGTTGGCTGGCTCAAATAGCCCTCCACCTTCAAACAGTTCCAGTATATCCAGCAAATCTATTTCTTCATCAGCGTTAGGAGCAACCGGAAACAAGTCCTCTAGCGGTTGTGCTGTTGGTTGGGAAGATTCTTCATCTGAAGAGGGTGAATTATGCTCCTGTTGCAAATTAAGGCGTACAAAAAGCTGCAGCAGATCACTAAATTGCCCCATCCCAAAATCGCCGTCGGTAGTATTCCCCAACAACATATTTTCGAGTATTTGTACAAACTCAAGCAGAAGTGCTGGATCAACGGGGTCGTTGGCACCTGTGAGATCAAGTGAAGGAGTATCACTCGGGGGAAATGTTTCAAACAACGACCGTGCACGCAGCAGTGATTCATATGCCTCATCATACTTTTCTTGCCGTAGCTGCGTAGCGCCAAGATTATTCAAAGTACCAATTTCGGCAAGTGTTTGTAACAGAGATGGAAACCACTCACCTTCTTGTTGAACCAGTGGGAGTGCTTCTTCAAGCAACATCTTCTCTGCTTCCTTATGTTGACCTTGAGCCATGTAAATAGCACTGATGGCATAATACATTGACCAGGATAGTTGTGCATCATTGTTCTTGCGAAATATCTCTAGAGCAGGTTCGTATGCTTCAAGTGCACCATTCCAATCGCCGATGCTCTGACGCAAGATACCAAGCCACAATATGCACATACCAGCAAACTGATCTTGTGATTCTGGGTTGGCCTCAAAATGGGCAACACCTGACTCAAGTAATCGTTGAGCATCAACATATTGATTCAATCCCACATACATCATACCTAAAGTACATGCTCCTATGGGATTCGACTGCTCATCTGGTGTTTGAGCCTGAACAGCTGTACTCGGCCATACGATCCTAACGAGAATACATACAATGCTTATTACACGCAACAAGACATAGCTGTACTTCATCATATCCCTCCTATAGAACCTGCAAGAGATCGTCTAAATAATTGATCCACTGGTCATCGCCCAATTCTGTTGCCAGATCATGTGCGGTGGTAAAATAAGTAACAGCCTCATCACGCTGATTGTTGAGCAGGGTCACATTCCCCAAACCAATAGCTACCTGCATTTGCCATTCAAGGCTCATATCAGGTGCAATAAGATCTTCGCTGGTACGATAGTATGGTTCAGATAGACGCGCGAGTTCAATGCGATTATACAAATCACCCAGCATCAGATAAATATAGGGAGACTGACTATCAGCATCAACACGTTCTTCCAGTGTTTGTATGGCATCAGACATCAAATTCTCGGCCAAGTATCGCTGGGCAATAGCAAAGGCAATAACGTCCTCATCATTTGCACGATCAGACTCGGTCATCTGTTGTTCGATAGTAGCAACATCCTGGCGCACCGCTGCTGCGGCATCATGCGAAAGGAGTCGGAAGGAGAGATCAATAGTGGAATCCAGATCTTCAGAGAAAAGTTCCCCATCATCGACAAACAACACATAGCGGCGTTCAGGAATCAGTGTCAGATCAGATGGAAATGCAACCATCGATTCGGGAATATCTTCTTTCACCCAAACAGACTCGCTCTCTTCCATATCATATATGCGTACGCGGTACTGCTCTGCCCCTGTATCTCTCCAGCGCAAAACAGCAGGTGGTGCTAGCAGATTTGTTGCACGTGGACTAATAATGAACAAACCATCATCACCTCGTGGAAAACTTGACTGCTGTCCATCCCGATCCCCCAACTGTTTCGTCGGCTGTGTGCATATCGTATCAATGCTGTTGGTGCCCCTGGGAGCAGGTGTCACCGTAAAATTATCACAGAGGATATCAGCTCCTCCCCCGTCCGGCACCACAATCCGATCAACTTCAGTAAGGGCCACGCCAGCATGGGCACGATCAGACAAACCATCCTCCCATCCAAAACGTTGAAACTGGACATTCCCACTTGTGGCAACAAGCAAGTGTTGTGTTTGCGGATCAGCATCACTTTCCACTGGTATTGCAGTCACGAGGGTAGGCTCAACAGTTGGCTCTGGCGTAGTGTCTGCCGTAAACCCTAAAACAGTTGGTATCGGTATAGAAGCAGGTGGCGTAGCGCCAGCGTTACATGCACTCATCAGTACCATACAAGCTATCAAAAAGCTCCATCTCCATGGATGTGTATACATTGTTTTCACCATTATGTTCCTATCAGATTATTCATTTATTGACGTGAGAAATATTCCTGTGCCATCCCTAACCACATTTCATCATCTGGTTTGATTGGATGGGCCAGATCACGACACTGCTCCCAATCTAATCTGGGATCAATGCCTCTACTTTCCAAGACTTTGGCACGGATACAGTATGGTGCTGCAATAGAGAGTGTATTATAGACATCAGCATCGGATGCCTTGATGATGCTGGCAAGTTCTAATGCGACATCGGCATCACCAAGCGCCTCATCATAACGTGCAGGTCCCTGTTCCAGCCGGGCCCAGGCTAGATTCTTAAAGACCGTGTACGAAAGAGTCGGCAGATCAGACTTATCCTGACTAACATTAACACTTTCTATAAGCAACGGCACCGCCTGTACAGACTCACCATCAAGGATATAGAGGCGCGCCAGATTGTTATAGGCAACATCCAGACCAGCTTTGGCAGCCAACCAATACTCGGTACGTGCTTGGTCAAGCTCGCCAAGATCTTCATAGAGCACACCAAGCTGATAACGGGTTAGGCGCGAGTCTGGGTTAAGCAACAAAGAACGTTCAAAATCATATTGAGCGAGCGCTAGACGATTTGCCTCATAATGGGCAATACCAGAGCGATAATAGTGAAGGGCAAAGGTTTCTAAAAATACGAAGCGAATTGTCAATAGAACGAAAACGACCAATGCAGCAAATAAGGCCTGCAGTATATGTTGAAAGTATCCAGATAGATTTAGCGTACGTTGTATCTGCTCAAAAGACTCACGTACCGCTGGAACTAAGAGACTCCCCGAAGTGATGAGAACCAAAAGACCTTGACCGATAACTGCAACACCACCCCAGATATCAGGACCACCAGTCAAGAAGCGCGGTGCAACATCACTCAATACCGCCAGTGCAATGGTGATATTTATTAACACCCAAACTGTTACACCACCCTTAAGAAGCGCAGTCTGATCGGGAGGCACAAAGTGCCACCACCATGCTGTAGATGGAGGAGAAAAACTCCCACGCCATGAAACGTACTTGTCAACTTGTGCGATTGCGTTTGCACACTCACGCAGCGTCTCATCTGCCTCAGCAATACAGATGGCTGATTGACTATCAAGGGCGTCTGCGTCTTTAACAAGGCTGGCAATACGGTCACGCAACAGTAGGCACCGTATGACCTCATCTGGATCAAGATCGTTGAGTTGCTCTTTGATCGTTTGCACGTAATGATCATAATGATCAGCCAGTTGGGTAAGCGCAGTCTGGTTTGACATGGAACATCTATCTTTGGTTGTAGACCACAGATTATGCTGTGGTGTAGAGCGTCCACCATACGAACAACACAAGAAACTACGGCACGTACAAAACACTCCTCACAGCTACTTCTCAGGATTGTCAGGAGGTGGTTCGAGCGGTGGCAACGGTTGAGTAGCTGGTGCTGCCCGCACTGCAACATCCCCACTACCTACCGCCTTACTTGACAATACGACCGGGGCAAAGGTCCGTTGCAATTTACTGGTGCTGCCATGCTCTAACACCTTGCGATAGATGATATAGTTAAGACCACACATTAAAGGAAGCACACAGGCACCTACCACCGGAATAGGCTGCAACGCTATAAGCCCCAGATTCAGCAAGCGTACACCCTACCGGGTGATACAGCCAACACTGCGCGGAATATAGCCACGCAGACTCGCAACAAGGCTTAGACGGTAGTACACAATGCCTGGAACCAGACCAATCAGGGGAATACATCCTAATCCTAAACAGATGGCAAGGGTGCGTGGCAGTTGTGCATCTAATGATCGCAAATACACGTTCACACCGCTGATATCAGCAAAAGTCACAGTGTCACAGGAAGCACATGTTTGTTGAATAGCACGCTCCTTGAAACGTGTCGCGCATACCGGACAGCGTTTTCGTCCAATCAACTGCAACCGATGGGCGGCGCGATCCGTTACCAATGTATCTTTCGCTTGTCCGAAAAGCCCAACTCGACGCGGCTGTGGGTAAGGTTGCGAGCAATTTGGACAGGTAAGTGCGGTAGGGTGGATAAGAGTCTCACAGCTAGGACACGGCACTAATGAATGATGTTCACGATGCTCAAACCATTTACGAATAAGGAATAAAGACACCAAGGTGAGAAAAAACAACACAAGCGCGATGATAGGAAAGATAACCAATACCACAATACCAATAACAACCCAAGCATTTTCGGCCCAGTTTAGGATGGACTGAATACCAAGACTATCGTCGTCATCAAATTCAATCAGCAGACCGAGAATACCTGACCGCAACGTCCCAATAAACCATGCCACACCAGCCATAATGAGTGACCACATTAAGGCCAAAACATGTCCCATCCATGCAAGTATGTCGGAGTTGATAAATGTGGGTATCATGCCACCTGAGGTTGATGCAAGACCTACCTGACCACCAACGAGTGGCAGTGCCACAAACCATGCTTCGGCAGGAATGGATGCAATTATCACTTGAAGAAATTCTGCTGAAGCACTATCAACAAGCCCAAAGTTAATCGTAAGTGATCCACCAAATGGGAAGATATATGAGACCTCCGCGTACATGATGCGTGTGTCCTCATTGATATGAGCAATAAACTCTATCAGCGCGAGAACAGCAAAGATTGTTAATGCCGTATTGCTAATAACCCAAGTCCACGCTGTAAAATTCAGCAGACTCAACGCCATAGTAGCTTCGTTCCCCATAACAGAGCTACTAAAAGCAGGATTGACCGACGTTTCATATCCAATACGTGCTGCCACGGTGATCAGAAAAGCAGTTAGAAAGGGGCATGATGCAAAAAGGGCGGTACTCGAAAGACTCCGAACAAGATACACTATCATATCTGTGCGTTCTCCTTGAAATGTCAATTTCCACTACATGTACCTATTCCAATACATCAAGACAGGGCGTATAGATGATGTCTCTGACATATGAGATATGTCGTATCACGGCACTATAGAGCATAGGTATACATTAGTTGTACACCAATCATATCTGTACAGATTTGTGATTGATAGCGATGTATGAGTATATGGTGGGGTGCTGCACATCCATCTTGTTACCCATCAACCTCCTCGTCATAGTGTAGTGCCGTATGTATTCACTATAGTGTAGTATGAGAACCAGATCAATAATGAAACCGTCAGAAAGGGATATAAGTAGCTAACGATGTTGTCACAGATAGGGCACCTAATAGAAGTACAACTTTAGGTGCATCTGAAGAACCACAATACACACAAGCTTTGATACAAATCATTTTAATATATTTTTGATATCGCAGGCTTTTATGTTCTTCAGATCGAGGTGGATGGGTTACTGTCAGCTGATGAATGGGTTGTCATAGCTACAAGCAAAAAAATATTCACATCACGTACAAATGATAGCCACATTTGCATTATGTTAAATCTTTTGGCTTGTACTTGTCTGCACAATGAAGCACCGAACACCAAGCCCATTACTCCCTTTTTGATAAAACCCTTTTTTCTGCATTATAATTGGTAGTATATTCTGTTATAGACAGTCGTCCGAATGCAGACGACTTCGAGGAGCACCACCTTGCTTTGTGTCTTGCTCAATGGGCTTACCTCCCACCAACAGCCCACCACCACACAACACTATGTTGGCCACACAGCCTGGCCGTGTGCCGACCAACGATGTGCTCCGAAACGGGATTTATTACGCACCGTACGATCAACAGCAGCACGATTTTACGGTGCATCACTCATATCATTTTTCCCCAAATTGAATCACATCAGGAGGATCGTATGCCAGTAGCAGGACGAGACTATATTGGCGTTGGCGTAGGTGCCATGGTCTTCAACGAAGATGGCCGAGTCTTTTTGTCACGACGTGGCCCGGAAGCACGCAACGAACGTGGCTGTTGGGAATTCCCCGGCGGCGGTGTGCAATTCGGTGAGAAGCTATCTGATGCGATTGTGCGTGAGTTCTACGAAGAATACGCCATGCACATCGAGGTCATCAAGTTGCTTGGCGTCCCCGATCATATCATTGATGATGAACAACAGCATTGGGTTTCGCCAACGTTTATCGCACGCCACATCGCGGGGACACCCAGAATCGTTGAAGTCGATAAGTGTACTGGCATTGGTTGGTTTTCACTCATGCGCCTTCCCGAACCGCTCTCGCTTGTCACACGGTATGATGTGGAGGTCTATATTGCTGAATACGGCAGCCGCAGCGATTGGTATGATTGGGTAGCAGATTACATCTCGCGCCCCATATCCGATACATCATAGCCACCCAACGCAGCCACCGACTCATGAAACGCAGGGTCTTCAAGCGAACGTCGCAGCGGATCGAGCAATTGGCTCTCCCAATGGCGTCGCAGAATGACCAGATCGTAGCGTTCTTTGAACAGTGGGATAAATTCGAGTTTGAGGGCCCGCGCCGCTGCCAAAATACCCATGCCAACCGTGGCCACCCCACTTAACACCGCCGCCCCAACCGACATATGGGTAAACTCCTCGTGCAGGTAGCCGGTAACCTGTTCAGGATCAATAGCTTGTTGTTTGAGATGATAATCAAGCAAAATGCGTGTGCCAGAGCCTTTTTGTCGGTTGACAAACCGTACGTCAGTGCGTGTCAAATCAGCCAGACTCCCCAGGTTTTGTGGGTTGCCAGACACAACTATCAATCCCTGATCGCGATACGCCAGATTGATCAGGACTACCTCTTCATCAGGCAGCAGCCGTTTTATAAACGGACGATTGTATTCACCCGTTTCCTCATCTAAAAGGTGTGCCCCTGCCAGATGCGTGTCGCCCCGCTTGAGGGCTAACAAACCGCCAAGACTCCCCACATTCGCCGAGACCAGACGTGTATCGGGATCAAAGCGACGCAGATGGCTGGCCAATAAATCGAGCGCCAGATCGTGGCTACCAATCGTGACGATGGTGTTTGTAATCTCTGTGGTATCACGCAACAACTCCACCTCGACTTCAGCACCAGCGTGTACCCCTTCAGAGAAACGTGGGATTTGCACGAGGCCGTCGGCACGCACCAGCGACATCACAATACCAGCACCACGGGTAAGTGGCGTCGCTATCGTTCGTTGATCAACGTTACCGAGGGTTACACGGACAAACTCATCTTCACCCGTCGGCGACAAAAGTTTGCGACTCATCATAGCGGGCAATTTCGGTCGATGTGGTGGCGTTTGGCCCTGTAGACGATAGACAAGCGGTCGCAAAAACAGGTCCGCAGTAAGAATGGTGGAAACAGGATAGCCAGGCAAACCGAGGACCGGCTTACCATCGACGACTGCCAGAATCACCGGATGGCCGGGACGAATCGCTACACCATGAACCACAACCTTGCCTAATTCAGATAGAACACTCGCCGTGTAATCCTCGGAGCCTGCCGACGAACCAGCATTAATGACGACAATATCATGGTCACTCAAGACCTGCTGGACCGCATCACGCAGCGTCTCACGACGATCTGGGAGGGGCGGCTTGCGGGTGACCGTCCCACCCCATTCCTGGATATACCCCTGTAACATGAGCGAGTTGAACTCGATAATACGCCCCGGTTGTATGTCGGACACATCTTCGGGTCGTACCAATTCAGTGCCGGTTGGCAGAATCACCACACGGGGACGGCAATGCACCACGACATCAACATGACCTGCCGCAGCCAGGGCTCCCACATCAACAGCCCGCAGCCGATGATTCTCTGGTACAATCAACTCCGTGGCGACAATGTCTTCACCGAGAGAGCGCACGTGATGCCAGGGCGTTACTGCTGCCATGATCTGCACCACCTGTTCATCAACGGTCTGCACATATTCAGCCATGATGACCGCATCGGTATCGGGTGGCATCGGATCACCGGTATCCACCCAGACCGCCTGTTCGCCAACCACGAGGCGCTGGGGATTCACTTCTGTTGCACCAACCGTGTTGACAGCACGCACGGCAATGCCATCCATCGCGGCTGCGTGGTAGTGTGGTGATGAGAGGCGCGCCCAAACAGGAGCCGCCGTAATACGGTTGTGTGAGTCACTGAGTGGGACACGTTCTGCAGCCATGGGAGCTTGCCAACCAGCATCTGACAGTGCCTGTTCAAATCGTGCACGGGCATCATCAAGCGCCACATCCTCAAGATAATATCGACGTTTCATAGCTCCTCCTCGGGAACGTCTAGAGTCTATCAAAAAAGCCGTATAGTCACCATATCTTCGGCATAGAGACCGGCCTGATCCAACGGGACTTGCAATAGGCCATCGGCACGTACCATCGTGTAAATCAGATTCGACTTACCAAAGATGGGTATAGCCCACAAACCATCGTCGCGCTGTTCTAGATACACTGGTACAAAGTCCTCTGAGCCGGAACGCGACGCGACATTCTGTGCCAGCCTTGCCTGAACGAGTGGACGCGCAGGTGGGTTGGTACAGCCAAGCAACTGATGCAAGGCTGGTGTGACAAATAGTTGGTACACGATCATGGTTGAAACGGGATTGCCGGGGAGACCAAACACCGGCTTACCATCGGCCAAAGCCAGGATCGATGGCTTGCCAGGTCGGATGGAGACGCCATGAACGAGCACACCAGGGGCACCAAGTTCCGCAATCATCTGCGCCGTCATATCACGCGTGCTGACGGAACTGCCTGCAGAGATAATCAACATATCGGCATCGGCCAATGCATCACACGCCATCTGTCGCATCGTCTCAGCATCATCAGGTGCAATACCAAGCGGCAATGGCTCACCACCTGCCCGACGAATGAGCGCCGACACACTGTGGGTGTTGATATCACGAATCTGTCCAGCGGCAGGCTCCCGATCGGCAGAAACTACTTCGTCGCCAGTTGCGAGGATGGCGACCCGTGGCCGTGCAACCACCGGAATGCTGGTCAGGCCAACCCCGGCCAAGCCCCCAAGATCCTGTGGACGCAACCAGTGGCCACGCGGAAATAGCACATCACCCTGACGGACATCATCGCCGACAGGAAGCACATTTTCCCCCATCGCCACCGGACGCACGACCTCAATCATCTGTTCATCAAGTGCCTGTGTATTCTCAATCATCACCACGGCATCACTCCCGGGCGGAATCATTCCCCCGGTATGGACACGCGCCGCTTCCCCTAGCCGCACCTGCACATCGGCAGCCCGGCCCATCGGCACCTCACCACAGAGATTGAGGTAGGCTGGCAAACCTTCGCTTGCGCCATAGGTATCGGCAGCACGTACCGCAAAACCATCCATCGTCGAGCGTGGGAAGGTGGGCAAATTGGTCGGTGAGAGGAGTTCCGCTGCGGTCACCCGATCTAACGCTTCTGCCAGCGACACATGCTCAACACGCTGCAATAGGGTCAGGTGCTGTGCCAATCGTTCATTGGCCTGAGTTGCCGTTATTACTTGAAAGAGTTCTGGCATACCAGCCTCAAACGGTCTATGTAAAGAGTTAATAAATCATATCGCCGCAGACAAACGCTGCCGTTCGTTCATCATGTGGAGCGTCAAAGAATGTTGCCACATCGGTACTCTCCACCACATGTCCCTCCAACAGAAGTGTGGCATGCTGCGCGATGCGGCGGGCCTGGAAGATGTTGTGGGTAACTAACACAATGGTGGTGCCACAGCGCTGATGGAGATCAACAATGGTCTGCTCAATAAGCTGCACATTGGCCGGATCAAGGTTAGCGGTTGGCTCATCGAGTAGTAGCACTCGTGGATTCAGTACGATAGCACGGGCTAAAGCGACCCGTTGCGCCTCACCACCAGACAGGGTACGCGCCGGTTTCTGCGCCAAATGGGTAAGCCCCACCTGATCCAACGCCATCATCGCCACTTGATGGGCATCAGACCTGTGGCGCAAGCGTAATCCGTATGCTACATTGTTAATTACGGAAGTAGAGAGTAACATAGGTCGTTGAAACACCATCGTCACCTGCCGACGAATCTCAATGGGGATGGGAGTCTGATTGTAAACAGCACCCCCTTGAAAATAAATGTTTCCTGTGGTAGGCAACTCTAGAAAATTGAGCAAGCGTAGCATAGTACTCTTCCCAGCACCAGACGGTCCGACCAACGCAACTATTTCACCTGTAGGGATCTTCCACGACTCAATATGGAGAATGAGCCGTTCACCATACCAATGAGTTACATGGTCGAGATGATACGCCACCAACGTACGATGTGCAGCCAATGTGGGGGAATGATTTGCAACTACTGCAGGGACACTGTCTGAATGATTGACACGACCATGCATTTGACTATTATGCACCAGACGCCGTTCGTTGCCCATAACTCGCTCGCTATTAGATCATCTAACGCCGCTAACCACCCGCTGTGGCCGGAAAGATATCGACAGTGTCCCTGGTGGTTACACGTGCCTCCAATCCATCTGGCAAATATGGTGCATCCCGACCATTGATAAATACGTGAACATGGGGAAATAGTTGATCCTGTTCATCTAACAACTGTTCACGCAAAGGTGGATAGCGTTCAACAACAGCGGCAACGAGTTGACTCACAGTAACCTGCTCTTCGAGATCAAGCGTGATACTGCGTCCACCAACAATGGGACGTAGCGTGGCATAAAAATTAATTTTCATAGTATTCCGGTAACAAGGTTGAGTTTAATACAAGACATGCTATTTGGTTTTGGCGATGGATAAAGGAACCTAAGCCCCTTTATCCATCTTTTAGCTCTGGTCTGTGAAATGTACACTACCTACAGCTATACAACACCCAAACTTTGGAGTTTTTCTTCAGGCACGACGCCATTATGCCAACCACGCGCAGCGTAGTATTCTTCCAGCATCAGGTCAAGTTCACATACGTGACCTTCCGAACCCGGCATGGTCGATGGCTCATTGACAAAACGATCTGGGAGATAGTCACTACCCTCGCCAAAACCAGCAAGGTTATTGTAGTAACGCTCAAGGTTATAAATGCGCTCGCCAGTCGTCAATACATCTTCAGGTGAATAGGACATGCCGGTCATGGCTGCATACTGAGCCGCATACTCATCGGCACCTTCTGCAAAGGCACTGAACTTACACAGGTCGAGGCTATCGGAGAAGGCATGGAGGTCCTGGAAGATCTTGGCCAACTCGCCCTTGCCTTTCCACGCCAGTGGATCGGTGCTGGGAGTAACCACGCCTAACTCACTGGCAGGGGTGTAGCTACGGAGATGACAGGCACCACGGTTGCTGGTGGCATACCCAATACCCATCCCCTTGAGGCCACGCGGGTCGTAGGCTGGCACCGACTGACCTTTGACCGCCATAGCTAGTTCGAGATGGCCAAAAGCCTTTGCGGCAAGAGTGGTTCCTTCCGCGAGGATATCGCCGACACCCTCTCGTGCCACCATATGTTCAGTAAACGTAACCATGCTCATAGCATCGCCCCACTCCAGCGTAGGGTGACCATTAAGGTAGTTTTTCTCTGAAAGCTCCATGTACATAGACAACACATTGCCAATCTCAATGGCGTCGAAGCCATAATCGTTCGACATATCGATGATTTTGGCAACCGTGTTGATGTCATCGTTACCACAGTTGGCCCCTAGTGCCCATGCCGGTTCGTACTCAACACTCTCCATTCGCAGACCCGCAAACGGGCCCTCTTTGATTTCAACCTCTTTCTTACATGCGACTGGGCAGGCATGACAGGTGGGGTTTTCCACCAGAATATGCTCATTAACATACTCACCACTGATGAGTTCAGCCTGTTCGCCAAAGGATGTCGTTTGGCTGTTACGCGTTGGGAGCGCACCCATCGTGTTCGTAACATTCATCAACATGTTGGTGCCATAGACTGAGAGACCACCCTTGCGTGGGCTGGTGATGTTCTTCTCGTCCATAATCGTGGCCAGCGCCTGTTTGTGGGCAGGTTTCCAGGCTTCCTGATCAACAGCCTTGGGCAACTTCTTGACTGCCTTGACCACAATGGCCTTGAGATTCTTGCTGCCACCAACTGCCCCGGTACCACCCCGACCAGCAGCCCGATCGTTTTCGTTCACCCATGCCGCAAAGCGCACCAGATTCTCTCCGGCCTGCCCAATAGCTGTAACACTGAGGTCTTTCTCACCATAACGCTCTTTGAGGATACGAATGGTTTCATGAATGCCTTTGCCCCAGAGATCTGTAGCATCTCGCAATTCAACCACACCGTCCTGAACATAGGCATAGACTGGAGTTTCCGCTTTGCCCGTAAAGATCAGGCCATCAAAACCTGCCCAACGTTGACGTGCCGCCGACCAGCCGCCAATGTGACTATCGGTTACCGTACCAGTAAGAGGAGATTTGGTAACCACTGCCTGCCGTCCACTCATGGTTGCGTTGGTGCCAGTCAATGGTCCATTCATAAAACAGAGCATGTTTGCGGGTGAAAGAGGATCAACCTGTGGACCATTCTCGAGTAGATACCGCACACCAAGCCCACGAGCACCCACATATTTGCGGGCCCATTCTTCGGGCATAGGGCTGTACTCTACAGTACCTTTCGTCAAATCAATGTGAGCAATGCGGTTCGCGTAGCCTCCGAGCATGTGTAGCCTCCTTGCTTTGGATAACCTTATGGTCTATGACGTTTATGTATATCAGTTACAACAAATGTGTATTGCTCCTGATCGTCTTCTCCTGGTTATCTGGGTATCAACGCTGTAGATCGACTGCGAGAACGAAATCATGTTGGTAGAAGAGGTTTTACAACCTGTAGTATCTATAGTTAATAATGATACTACTAGTATCTAGCCCATTACATGAGAATTATTTTGTTAACCGAGTATTATGATTATACCATTTTTGCACGCTCCCCGCTAGCGCATATCGTATGGTTGTCTCCATATTGTCACTACACGTTGTGTTTTAGCACAGAACACCACACGCCCTGATAACGCTCAGAACGTGTGTCGAGTAGCTAAAGAGTCAGTATCGGGGTTTATCGACCAAACTCGTGGAACCAATACGCCCCAGTGCCCTCCACGTCTCCGGCAACACCAAGGCGGGTCCATTCTTCAGACTCGATATTGGCACGGTGACCACCACCCTTTGGTTCTTCCATCATACGACAGAGCGGTACACGCACACCATCCTTCCAGGTACGACTTGAGCCCCAGGCACCACCAATATTTTCCTGCGCCCAGCCTGCTTCACAGTTGCGCCCATAGTCATACTGTGTGCTCATACAATTCTCGATAAAGTAGCCATGCCCTTGATCATAGGCTAACGCACGTTCAGCAATATCGTTTAAGGCCGGATCGGGCTGTAATGGCGGTAGTGTGGTGCGCCAGCGCAGAAAATTAACCGCTTCCAGGCTGTAGTTGATAAAGTCTTCTGTGGTGGGTGTCCCTACCCCAGGGCTATCATCAAAACCAATAATCTTGGGAGTTCCCTCGTCCGTGCAGAAAGGTCCCTCAAACGTTGGCTCAGGGGTGATATCGCCCGGTGGTGTTGGAATAGGGTTTGGTGGCAGCGGAGTCGGCGTTGGCGTGGGCAGTTGCGGGTTATCATCAGAACCAGTCATGATCAGGGGGAGCATGACCGCAAACTCTGCCTGTTCTTGCTGAACCGCCATGGCAGGAACATAGAGGAGGGTCACAGCCATGAGTATGAGCAAAGCAATACCGAGCCTCCCGTATATGCGTCTTGACGTGCAAAAGGTACCAAGAGAGAGGAAGTCATGCATAGTGTACCCACCTTTGTTTTCTACCAGTAACAAATATGCCCATATTACGCTCCATCGTGCTACATAATATGCCCATATTACGCTCCATCGTGCTACATGTCGATGCACAAATGCTCATATTACACTCAGGCCAAACTACCTTATTGAAGACAGAAAGCTTGTTTCCGACGCATAAAACGTGCCACTTGTGCCAACATTACAAAACATTCAGGTATAATACACTGTATGCGATTGGAAGGCTCATATAATTTTGCAGAAGGAGTGCATCATTATGCGAAATATGCTGGTTTCTCTGTTCGTACTCATTGCGCTACTCATGGCTGCCTGTGGTTCTGCTACACCTACGACTGATACAGAACACATAGAGGACATGGCTGATACAGGACCAATAGGAGCAGACACCACCGGAGATAACTCAACAGATGCCCCAGCCGATGAAGATGCTACTACACCAACAGTATTGCGGCTAGCCACCACGACTAGCACCGCAGACTCGGGTCTGTTGGATGAAATTCTGCCTGATTTTGAAGCACAATACAAGGCACAGGTCGACGTAGTCGCAGTCGGTACAGGACAAGCAATAGCACTCGGGGAAAATGGCGATGCCGATATTATCATGGTGCATGCCCGCCAACGGGAAGACGAATTTGTTGATAACGGTTTTGGCGTGAATCGACGCGATGTGATGTACAATGATTTTGTCATTGTTGGACCCGGTGACGATCCGGCCAGTATTCGTGATACACCCATCGCGGCAGACGCTTTCCAGGCGATTGCTGCGGCCAACGCACCCTTTGCTGCACGTGGCGACGATAGTGGTACATCGACAAAAGAATTAGGTATCTGGGAGAGCGCAGGCATTACCCCCAGTGCAGACCTGCAATGGTACAATGCACTTGGGCAAGGTATGGGTGAGACATTGATAGTTGCCGATGAACTGCTTGCCTACACCTTAACGGATCGTGGCACCTACCTCTCGATGCAGGAACAACTGCCAAATCTGGAGATTATGGTCGGCGGCGCATCGATTGAAGAAAATGAGGACACCGTGCTGTACAACCCCTACGGCATCATTCCGGTCAATCCTGAATTGCATACGGGAATCAACGCTGAGTTGGCCGAACAGTTCGCCGAATGGATCACGTCAGCCGCGATACAGGCCCAGATTGGTGAATTTGGCATAGATACATTTGGTCAACCTCTCTTTTTCCCAAATGAGGAGTAGGCGTAATCGCATATGGAAGATATTCTTGATGGTTTGCGCGAGGCCCTGGACCTCTTGTTGGGCGGTAATCCGTCCGTGTGGCAGATTATCCTGCTTTCACTACAGGTCTCAGGGCTAGCGCTGCTGTGTAGTACGCTTGTCGGCATTCCGATTGGCACCTTGCTGGGATTGACTACCTTCTGTGGGCGGAAAATCATTATCACACTTATTTATACAGGAATGGGATTTCCCCCGGTCGTCATCGGTTTGCTGGTGTATTTGCTGCTCTCACGCGCTGGGCCGCTCGGGTTTCTTGGCTGGCTGTTCACACCCAGTGCAATGATTCTGGCCCAGACCATTATTAGCCTGCCACTGATTGCCGGGTTTACCATGGCTGCCGTGGCAAGTGTCGACCCAGCGCTGCGCCTACAGATACGTTCACTCGGCGCAACCCCTTGGCAGATGGCCCGCGCTACCCTGTGGGAAGCACGTAACGGCGTAGTGGTCGCAATCATCGCAGGCTTTGGTCGTATCATTGCAGAGGTTGGCGCAGTCATGCTTGTTGGTGGCAATATCGATGGTTCGACACGCGTGCTCACAACAGCGATTGTGTTGGAGACTCGCCGAGGTGCCTTTGATCTGGCACTTGCGCTTTCCTTTGTTCTGATCGGCATAGCTTTGTTGATCAACGCGATCACATTGTATCTTCAAGGCCGTATTTCAGCATAGTGTATGGCAACACAAACCACAAACGCACTACCGCCAATCGCAGGTATCGTTATCGCCGGGGGAAGGAGCCACCGCCTTGGAACAGATAAACGCAAACTCAGGTTGTGGGGCGATGCTGGGCCAACACTACTTGAACATACCATCAGCATTCTGAGGGAACTCTGTACAGAAATGATTGTAGTGCTCAACGATCCGGTAGATTGGCAGCATCTCTCGGTGCATCCGGTGCGCGACAGATACGCAGATGCAGGTGTACTAGGTGGCATCTACTCTGGCCTTGCAGCTATGTCTGCTACCCACGCCATGGTGGTTGCGGCTGACATGCCCTTCCTCAATCGTGAGCTACTGCGCGCCATGATGTCGTTGCCCAGAGACTATGATGTGCTGGTGCCACGTGCACTGCAACCAGATCAAACGCGCAACACTCCTGGACTTGAGACACTTCATGCAATCTATAGCGCTACATGCCTCACAACTATACAAACGCTGCTCAATCAGGGCAACAGGCGCGTCACTACAGTGTTTTCGCAGGTTCGTACGGTCATTCTAGAGCCAAACGATCTTATACCTCATGATCCATTATCTTTTGTAAACATTAACACCGCTGAAGATCTTACTACTGTACAGGCATATCTCAAGACAAAGCAAAATAGAACATAGCCTATCCCTGGATATACAATACATAGAATCATGACTTGAAAACAGGCTTGGATCAATTAATCGTAATTGATTATTGTATTTCTATGTTAATAGCAAGATATGTTATGATATCAAGGTTCGTATCGTTATTTCTGATGTTATGCAAATGTATCATCCTGGCCACTAGGATTAACCACCTTGAACATAACACAACGACAAATTAACCTCGCCATACTAGGACTGATCGCTGGTACATCCCTTCTGGGAGGAATTTTTGCCATTATTCGTGGTAATCAGCTCTCTACCGCTATAGGGATAGTAGGTTTTTTCATATTCGCCGGCTTATATCTCGCCTATTGGTATGGATGGGATATGGCTCGCCATGTAGCTGTGACCTTTGCTGTACTCATTGTAGGATTTGGCTATCGTGAGCCTTTCCTTACCTCCGAATTGACCCTGATATTTATCATTCCCCCACTCTTGGCCCATGTTCTCGCCGGACCACGATGGGTGTTGGGGAGCGCGTTTGCGACATTAGCTATTATACTTGTACGTGCCGGAGGCACTGGTGTCTATACTGATCCAACCACACTGCTCTTCTATAGCACAATTGTCGGCGGGATGATTCTGAGTCGACTGGCTCATAGCAACGCACAACAATTAGCTGAGGCCAATGAACGTGTGACAGAGGCGCTCGCTAACGCCAAACAACAAGCCCGTGCGAACGAACAGCAAGCGCAGGCACTGGCTGAACAAAATGAAGCACAACAACGGCTGCTGGAACTCGTAGCAACACTGGAAACACCAACAGTGACTATGGCAGATGGCGTTTTTTTGCCCCCATCGTGGGGTATATCGATAGCCAGCGTGCCGATCGGTTGATTACCCAGCTACTCGCTGATGTAAGCAATCAACGCGCACGATTGGTTATTCTGGATATTGCTGGTGTGTCGACCATGGACACCGCCACCGCACAGACAATCCTTCAGGCTACTGCTGCACTTCGGCTTCTTGGCTGCCAGGTAGCCTTAACCGGAATCAGCCCTGATATTGCCGTCACACTGACACACCTTGATGTGGATCTAAGCACTATAACCACCGTTCCTACGCCCCAGGAAGTCATACAACGGTATACTCAACAAATGCACGAATCACAGCCATCACATTCGCTTGGTGATGAGCATGCTTCACGTAGCTCCTAACATACCCAGCACCATAGATGGTAAAATACAGATGTTCGCGCGCAAGTTTCAAACAGTATAGTATGGAGCAGTTCAATGGAGAACCCAGGACGTCATAGTCTGTATACCTGGCTTAACACCAAGCCAGATAACTTTTTCACAGCAGATTATAACTTACAACACGTGCTACGCATGTATTGGGGTGCAGACCAATTTGAACACCATCAAGAGCGACTCGCCGCATTTGGGCACACAGGCGCCACGACCATGAATGACGCCGCACACATCAACGACCGGATCGGCAACCACCCGCGCCTGGAACGCTACACTGGTATTGGCGAGCGCACTGAACAGATCGAGTTTCACCCCAGTTATCACACCGCCGGACGTGCGGCCTATGAGTCAGGCATCCTGTCAATCCAGTCGCAGCCCGGCAACACCCTCCTGCAAAGCGCACTTTTTTACCTCTTGGCCCACAATGGAGAGATGGGACACGCCTGCCCGATTGCCTGTACTGCTGGGCTTATTCTGGTCCTGCAACAAAAGGCTGAACCAATGGTGCGGGAGCGCTTTCTCCCACCATTACTCAGCCAAGATTATGACCAACTCCAACATGCTGCACAATTCCTCACCGAGGTGCAGGGCGGTTCGGATGTTGGCGCCAATATCTGCCGCGCCACCCCCATCGAAGGGCAACCAGGGCAGTGGCAAATCCACGGCGAAAAATGGTTTTGCTCAAACATTAATGCCGATCAACTCCTGATGACGGCGCGACCCGATGGTGCACAGGAAGGTACCCGCGGGCTGGGGCTCTTCCTGGTGCCACGCCAACTCGATGATGGCAGTGTCAACCATTTTCACATTCGGCGGCTCAAAAACAAGATCGGCACACGCACCATGGCTTCGGCAGAGGTCGACTTCGAAGGTGCACTAGCGTACCAGATTGGCCCCCTCGAAGAGGGCTTCAAAAACGCCGTCGAGTTGGTGCTCAACACCTCGCGCTACCTCAATGCGATGGCCTGTTGTGGCCTGATGGCGCGGGCCTTGCTCGAAGCACGCAGCTACGCAGCACATCGTCAGGCATTTGGTCACACCATCGACACCTACACCCTCGTGCAGGAAAACCTGGCCCAGATGGCCACCACAACCTATGCAAATCTTGCTTCGAGTTGCTACCTTGCCAACCTGATTGATCGTATCACTACCGATCAGGCAACCGAACGCGATCAGGCCGTTCATCGGCTGCTGGTCAATCTCAACAAATATGCGACATCGATTGCCGCAACTCAGGTCATTCATCGTGGAATCGAGATCTTTGGCGGGAATGGCGCTATCGAAGATTTTTCGATTCTGCCCCGCCTCTACCGTGATGCCATCGTGCTCGAAAGCTGGGAAGGCACCCACAATGTATTATGTCTGCAAATGTGGCGGGATATGGAAAAATATCAGCTTCACACACCGTTCCTTGTTCATATTGAAGCGATGGTGTCCACGATACAAGCCCCATCGTTGAGCGACATGTGTGAGGAAATACGCGAGGAACTTGGGCGAGTCCGTGAGACAATTGGTACGCTGTTACGTGACAAATCAGGGCAGGCCCATGCCCGTCGTATGGCCGACATACTCATTGTGGTCTCGCAAACGGCATATCTCCTGCATGAGGTCGATTGGGAAATCAGGAATGGCGAAACCAGCCCCAAACGTGATTTACTCACTATCTACATGAACCAACACCTACGACACACTTACGATCCGATCAAGGACTACGACTATGCGACCCGGTTAGAACGCATCGTCAAGGGGTGTAGGACGACCCAAAACTAAAGGGGCAATAGGCCCCCACATACATTCTCAGCTATCTAACTCAGACTCGCCTGCTGTGCCACCTGACGACCACGATCGGTAAGGATTAACAAATCACTCTGGCGCTGAACCAGACCATTTTGTTCGGCGAGTTGTATCACACGTTTCGTAAATGCAGTCTGCCAGTGCAAATGCTCGTTGAGCGTCTCAACACGACTTTCGACCTCAGCATCTGGGGTGCCCTCATGATTGAGCAGGTGCAACGCCAGCATCTGGGTCGCAAATTCCCACCGCTGACGCAACCGCCGCAACGCGATGGCAATTAAGCCACGCTCTGGTGCAAACAGCAAAGCGACGGCAAAGAACACACCCGTCATCGTTGCCATCGAACCACTAATTGACACGTCGAGAGAGCGGGCCATCCAATAGCCACAAACAGCACTCCCAACACCAGTCAAAATACTCAAACCCAGCATGTGTGACAGTCGGTCGGTTAAGAGATAAGCTGCTGCTGGTGGCACGATAAACAAGGCAATCACCAGGATTGAACCGACCGCATCAAACGCACCAACGGCCGTCACCGACACCAGCGCCATCAAACTGTAGTGGAGCAGTACCGACGAAAAACCAAGCGCTATCGCCAACCCTGGGTCGAATGTAGTCAGCTTCAATTCTTTGTAGAAGGCTACCACAAACAATAGGTTGACCAACAAAATGATGACACCAATGACCAGCGCGCGTGGCCCCCAATCCTGACCAAAAGCCATAAAACGATCAAATGGTGCTAGCGCAATCTCACCAAGCAGTACCGCATCAACATCCAGATGCACATTCCCAGCAAAACGCGAGATCAGGATCACGGCAATACTGAACAGTGCGGGAAATACCAGACCGATGGCGGTGTCCTCTTTTACAAGTTGGGTGCGCGAGATCACCTCGACAAAACTGACAGTCACTACACCCATAAGCATCGCACCGACAAACAGCCACGGTGACTCTATATCCCTGGTAAGAAAGAAGCCCAGCACAATACCAAGTAATACTGTATGACTGATCGCATCACTCATCATCGCTGTGCGTCGTAACACCAGAAAGACACCAGGGATGGCACAGGCAGCGGCAATGACTGCGGCAATCAGTTGTACTTCTAATTGTGGTGACATATTACTTTACCCCCGCTTGTTTCAACGTACCATCGAGTTGGCCATCCACTCCACTATCGGCCACATCTATTGATGACAAACCTGCGTTGGCCAGTTGGCGCACCTGGTGCAAACCAGCCGCAGTCAAAATCCATGTTTCATGTCCCATCTGCTGAACCAAGCCACGGGCAACTAACTCATTCAGCGTGCGGCGAACACCACCACGTCGCTCATTCATCACACGCAATACCTCGGTCGTATGAGCATGATCGGCATGATCGTGCTGTTGTGCAAGTGCATAGAGATCCTGCAAAACAGCATCAAGACGCAGCCTGCGACGATTGCGCTGATGACGTGCCCAATTCCACACCAGACCTCGATTGGGGGCAAATAACATCGAAATCAGTACAATAACACTGATGCTCAACACAATCGTTGGACCTGTAGACAAACCACGCGCCGTCGTACTGATAAGCGCACCAGCTACTCCAGCAGTAGCACCAAATACTGCTGCCAGCAACACCATCAGACTGAGGCGGTCGGTCCACTGCCGTGCTGCCGCTGCGGGGGCAACCAGCATTGCACTCATCAGGATGACTCCAACGGTTTGCAGACCAATCACAATTGCCACCACAATCAGCGATGTCATAGTAATGTCGAGGAGGCGGATGGGAAAGCCCTGGCTCGCACCAAACTCAGGGTCAAAACTCAGCAGCTTAAATTCTTTCCAAAACATCCCAACTAGCAGCAACGCTACTGCACCGATTGTTGCCATCGTAATTACATCGCGTACGACCAGCGAGGCCGCCTGACCAAACAAAAAGGTACTCAGACCTGCCTGCGCTGCATCTGGCTGCTTCTGTGCAAAGGACAGTAGCACCATCCCAAAACCAAAGAAGACCGACAACACTATTCCTAATGCACTATCTTCCTTGAGGCGGGTCATACGCACAACACTGATCACAATAAACGCGGCGAACCATCCGGCCAGCGCCGCACCGATCAGCAAAATTAACTGTTCGCGTACTCCCGTAATCAGGAAAGCGAACACAATACCAGGCAGAGCTGCATGCGACATCGCATCACCAAGCAGCGCTTGTCGTCGCAACACGGCATAACATCCTAACACGCCGCTCACAATGCCGAGAACAGCGGTACCAAGTGCAACTGTGCGTAGCGTGTAATCTGTAAAGAGAAGTTGTAGTAGTTGAAACACATCCATGTAAATCTATACCCCCTTCACCACGCTATTTCAGCACTGAATCGTTGTCACTTTTTGTGCTCACCTGGTCGAGGAAGGCCACACGACCGCCATACGCTAAACGCAAGTTCTGCTCAGTGTAGACCTCAGGCACAGGACCGCTCGCAATCCTCCGCACGTTCAACAACGTGACCCAATCAAAATATTCGGGGACAGTCTGCAAGTCATGATGGACCACCACCACGGTCTTACCTGCTGCACGCAAGTCTTGGAGCAAGGCCACGATAGCACGCTCAGTCGTGGCATCCACACCCTGAAACGGCTCATCCATGAGATACACCTGAGCATCCTGAACCAGCGCACGTGCCAGAAAGACTCGCTGTTGCTGGCCACCCGAGAGTTGGCTGATCTGGCGGTCAGCAAATTCCAGCATTTTGACTTTCTCGAGAGCTTCGATCGCCAACATACGCTCTTGCTTGCCGGGGCGTCGAAACCAGCCCAGTGCACCATAGCGCCCCATCATCACAACATCCAACACACTCGTGGGGAAGTCCCAGTCGACGCTGCCACGCTGCGGGACATACCCAACCAGACGACGTTGTTCGGCAAACGGGCGACCATATACCAGCACCTGACCGGCAGCCGGTCGCACCAACCCCATGATGGCCTTTATCAGGGTGGTTTTGCCCGCACCATTCGGTCCAACGATGGCCATCAAGACACCTGCTGGCACAACCACATCAACATCCCACAACACTGGTTTGTCACGATATGCAACTGTTAAATCCGTCACCTCCACCGCATTTTGTTCTGTATCCATCATACTGTCCTAACTTGAAATATCTATCTAAAGAAGGAGCAGAGTTGCCCCTACCCCTTCTGTCTCTAACCTATTCACCAAGCGCCCCGACAATCGTATCAATATTATGACGCATCATTCCTATATACGTATCAGCTCCTGACCCTGGTTCTCCCATTGCGTCAGAGTAGATTGTCCCACCAACTTCAACTTCCTGACCCTGGGCACGGACCGCCTCCTGAACCGCCTCGATAGTACGCGGCGAGATAGTCGTTTCGATAAACATCGCAGGCACTCCGTTTTCAACCACAATGTCGGCAAGGGTTTGAATATCTGCTGTGCTTGCTTCTGACTCGGTACTAATACCCTGCACTGCTTCAACGGCAAAACCGTATGCACGGGCGTAATAGCCAAACGCATCGTGAGCGGTAACCAGCACACGCTGTTCTTGCGGAATCTTCTCGCGCTCCGCAAGAATATATTCGTGCAACTCTTCTAATTGTTGTATATAATCAGTCGCATTCGCTTCGTAAAGATCTGCATTGGCCGGATCGGCATCCACCAGCGTATCACGGATGGCGTTGGAAACTTCGATCCATAGCCGAACATCGTTCCAGATATGCGGATCAAAAGGCAACCCAGCCTCAGGTTCCCAGTTTAATAACGATAACTCATCGATCGATTCGCCAACAGGAACCACTATAGTATCGCCACCATCACCAATCTGCTCAAGAACGCGCTCTAGTTGTGCTTCCAGGTGTAGCCCGTTATACAAAATAACATCTGCATTCTGAAAAGCCGAGATATCACCCTCAGTTGCCACATAGGTATGTGGATCGATTCCAGGTCCCAAAAGCTCAACCAGTTCGATAGTATCACCGCCGATATTGCGGGTGGTGTCAGCAATTTGTCCTGTGGTTGCCACAACGTTGAGTGGAGTTTCGCGTGGGGCCGCCTCACTCCCTACCGACGTGTCTGCTATGGCCTCACCTTCAGTAATTTCACTATTGGCACCTGTCTCCCCTTCTGTTTCCCCAGAGTTGGCCTGACCGCCACAGGCAGCCAGAAAAACCATAAGTGTGATAGCAATAATCCATACATACAGCTTTCTCATAAACGTTTTGTCTCCTGACATCCGATTTCTAAAATGTACTTTATAATCATTCAAAGTTTAACTCATTCTAATTTTAGCCTAGCCTAATTAAAAAGTCAACCTGCTAAAGAAGTGCAATGAGTGTACATGTAATTTGCATATGCATTGCCAATGAATCAAAAAACCTGAAAGATTTCATCAACCTTTCAGGCTTACAACACTATCTTGATTGGAATAAAGGAAAATCACTTAACGATACTAGAAGAAACACCTTTTTCTGAAGTATTAGTTTCCAAAGACACCTGGAAGACATATAGCAATCGTTGGGATGTGCAGTTGTATAAAAATTATCTGAGCAGATTATTCTTTAGCTCTGGAATAATATAGTTTCTATCTGCTACACACCCCAACAAACACACCTATGCTAACTAACGATAGTTCTAAGGAACAATATCAAAACAAACAAAGGAACTATCCTCTGAGTCACTGGTTCCTGCATTATCGGTTACCTCAAGTCTGACAGTATTAAAGGTATCTGCCTGACAGGTTCCATCTACAAATGCTTGACTCACATTGTTGATAGATGCACTCCCAGATACTACACTCCAGTTATAGTTGTAGCTTCCTGTACCGCCAGAAACGGATGCAAAGCAGAAAAACTCACGGAAAGAACCAAACCCGCTACCACTTTCGCATAACACAGATGTAATGATTGGGGGATCTGTGGGTGGCAGCGTTGGCGTTGGGGTGGGACCACCACCAAGCGCAGCCTGGACCGATGCCATCGCATTAATGCGTCCCCAACCGTAGATGTTGTTCGGAACACCTGAGCTATTACACCCACTGGCCGGAATCCCCACGGCATTCGCTTTCATGTTCGCCGTTAACGCATCAATGGAGAGGGTTGGGTCAGCATCTAGCAACAGCGCAGCTAAACCTGCTGTATGTGGACCAGCCATGGACGTACCACTGATGGTGTTGTAGCCACTATCGCTGGTGCGCCATGCACTGCGAATGCTCACGCCTGGCGCACTTAGATCTGGCTTGCCAATACCACCGAAAGGCGATGGTCCCCGGCTGCTGGAGTTTGCAATCGTGTCATTGATATCGGTTGAGCCGGTCCCGACCGCATTGCTGTAACTGGCTGGTGCACCGACCGTGCCACAACTAGGTCCACTGTTACCGTTGGAGAAGGAAGGATAGATACCCGCATTGACCCAGTTTGTCACCGCCTGCTGATATCCGGAGAAGGAGCCGTTGCCATTGCCCCAGGAGTTGATCACGATATCGGGGGCGTTGGTCGGATTACCCCCCGGTGCCAGGAAGAAGTCGAAGCACTCCAGAATATCAGTTCCAGTCGCCCCACCAAAGGAATTAAAGGCTTTACAGGCGATCCACTCAGCACCGGGTGCGACACCAATGCCACCACTACCAACGGCAGTTCCCATCGTATGCGATCCGTGTCCCTGATCGTCATATGGTGACAATTGGCCATTGACGGCATCTAACCAGCAGGCACTATTGCTGGTACCAGCACACTTGTAGTTGCCTGCCAACGCCTCGTGGGTGCTACGGACACCCGTGTCCATCCCGCCAACTACTACCCCGGAGCCATCAATACCCAGTTGCGACTGGACCTGATCTGCACCAATCTTGGAAATGTTCCATTCCACCGCATTGATCTGTGCCAGTGGTTCGGCAGCCAACGGCTCATCAAGCTGAATTGTCATCTCCATATCAATACTCTCGACCAGGTTCCAGTTTTCGAGTGCCTCAACCACGGCTTTGGTGCCAGTGATGGAGAAGCCGTTCACACTTTGGAAGACCTGCACGTCCTGTACCTCATCGGCGACACCACGTTTGGTGAGCATCGCCTGGAGCACGCGCTCATTGCTTTCGGCACGTTCACGCAGCACTGTGTGAACATGGGTACGGCGGGTGGTCTTGTCACTCATCACCTGGGCTTGATTGACCCGTGCCTGAGTTCCATCATCACGTAAGAGCACCAGAAACGTTTCAGTTGCGGAGGCGTCCGCTTCATCCATCCATGTTTCCGTCTCAGTGTCGATCGCGATATCCCGATTCACAGCGATCCCTTGCATTGGCCAGACCAAGGCAAGCATGGCTAGCGCAAGGGCAGCAACTCCAAACCAACGATACGTGCGGATACTGTTCATAAGTGTTAACCCTCCCAAGAACTATAAGAACAATCAAATACCTGCGAACTCAAAGTTATGGTTGGATGAATGTCATAGCATCGATGGAAGGCTTAATTAGACTGGGCACACCCCCATCAGTGGCTTCTATCAGCAAATACATTGTTTCTCCAGCAAAAGCAATCAAATTCACTATTACTAACATCTGCAAAAGTGTCTATCTTGGCAGAATAACTCTCAATATCATTACTATGAGCATGTTAGAATGAACAAAAAGTCACAAGCTAACGACGTTTCAGACTTTTTTCTTTTTATCGCAAAGCTTCAATATTCTATTTATACGTATCTTGGCATGTATAATCTTAGAGATATTTGTATATATATTATGTATAATAGCGGCACGAATAATAGTATACTTTAATTATTTTGTCAATAAAAAAGCATAAAAATACACTAATGTTTGTATTCAAATATTCTCACCAACACCTTTGGTATTAATAGTGGTAATCACAAGAACAGTTTTGATATTAAAAACAATAAGATGACTAAAGGCAGCTATGACAAGAGTTCACACACTAATTGAAGCTAACATTGATGAGGTTATAGCACTTGATCAAGCAGAGGGCTACTTGACTTTCTATCGTTATACCACCAAGCCAAATAGTGCAGCAACATATAGTACTTGTGGGGGTTATCTCGATTGTCGAATAAGAGATCAAGCTATATCTAGCGTTGTAATGGAAGAATATAGTAGAAATGACATCTGGAGATGCATACATTAACAGCCAGACTCAAGCCATTGCAATATCTACGTGCATCAATACAGTGACACTATGCCTTACAATCCAGATGAATGTAGCATAGTCCAGGTGTGTTGATGAAAAACAACCTAAAAGGTACCTTATGCAAATCAATCACACAGGTACAGGCTTTGCACTGGACAGAAAGGCAGCAATCTCCTGCGTAGATCGTTGTGGTTCCTCCTCCTGCACAAAATGGCCAGCATCTGGGAACAGAACCGTCTTCTGATTTGTAAAGAGATTCTGCCAGCGTTTTACGTCAAAAATCTCACCCTTGACCCCCAGATCTTGCATGCCCCACAACAGCAACACTGGAATGTCACGAATGCGCTCACGCTGCTGCCACAACCCATCGTACCACTCGCTTGAGCCCGTCAACTCACAGGCCAACCGCCACATCCCCTGACGATCCTGCGGTTTGGTTGTCGCTTTGATGTAGTGTTGATGGACTTCCTTGGTGAGTTTGCGCTGATCAGCCATCACCATTTTGACCAGAACACGGGCCGAAAAATTGAAACGCTGATACAGAATACGCCCGAGTTGTCCACCCATCGTGTTACTGACTCGTTCGGCCTCAGCATTCCCTTTAAGCGACCACATCCAGGTATTAAACACTACCAGTTGTGTCACATTCTCAGGTTGTTCAATGGCGTAGGACAGACCAATAGGACCACCAAAATCATGAACAACCAGTGCCAGTTGCTCCAACCCAAGATGCTCGATCAATGCACGCACATTATGGGCGTGATCGGCTGGTCGGTACCCCCAGTTTGCTGGCTTATCCGACAGCCCAAAGCCCAGATGATCCATCGCAATGCAACGATACTCTTTGGACAGCTCTTTGATCATATCCCGATATAAAAACGACCAGACGGGCGTCCCATGCACAAAGACCAGTGGCGGCCCCTGCCCTTCATCAATGTAATGCATACGACCCGCATCCAGTTTAAGAAAATGTGACCTAAAAGGATACATTGTTTGATTTAACCAATGAAGTTGTTGCATACCTACCTCACTTGAGTTACTGCGTTGCAAAAAAATGTTGATATTTCTCAATCACCGCCTCCACCACCTCCTCCAGCGGATAGTGTTCAGCTTCGAGTGCATAATGCTGGGCCACACCATCAATTACAGCAAAGAGGACAGTTGCCTCGATAGCTGGCTGCGACACCCCGGCTGACCGAAAGTAGCTCTCAAGTTGCTGACGAGTCGTATCGGTCCACACTGGCAGATCAGCACCTAACTTTGCAATGACACTGGGCTGCATCCGCACACTGTACCAGGCCCTCCAGAAATCCAGGTGTTCACGTACGACCGCCATCGCCGCACGCACAAGTTGCGCGATCAGCTCACGTGGATCGTCGGCTTCCTCCGCACGTACAAACGACTCGTTGACATCCTGCACGCTTCGCTGGAAAAGCGCTAACAGCAAATGTTCTTTACTTTCAAAGTAGTTGTACATCAGACCCTGCGAGATACCGGCTGACTGCGCGATCATACGAACCGACGTCTGATCATAGCCATGTGTGGCAAACAAGGCCATCGCGTGCTTCATGATCTTGCGGCGACTCTCTTCGCGCAGTTCGTGATTTTGTTCGGCTGTGCGTGGTGACATTGTGTTACCTTTTTTGAATGAACGACCATTCAATGATAACACGAGAGAATGAAGGTGTCAACAACAAAGTGTCGTTGTAGTTTGGCTGCACCATCGACCTGTCCCAACGAACAGGAAAGCCTTCAACTTCTGATCGATGCCCCACAAACTATCTGACTAATATACTGGGTCCCTAACATTCAATATGGTACACACATCTTGATAAGGAGCATACCATCATGAAACTGAATCATCTTAACCTCACTGTCACCCATGTTTTGGAGGCGCATCAGTTCTTGGAAAAGTCTTTTGGATTACAAAGCATGGGTGTAGGGGCTGACAAGATGGCTGGGCGGCTGATCCACGATCTGTTCGCGTCCGATGTGGATGGGTATCCGTACAAGAACGACGACCTGTGCGAACTGCCGGCGCACAGTAAACATGCCGAACCGATCAGTGAACGGGCGGTCATCGACAAGCGCCGCGTATACTGAGTTCGTGAGAAGCTGCACCGCCGTTTTGGTGCGAAGACCAACAACCAGCTTAGCCAGCAGACCAACGCAGAAGTCTGCAGCTACCCTGCGAAATCTGTCCAGCAATTGTCGGACAGCAGACGAGCATCCTTGCTATACTGTCTCTATTGCTTTTTCTGGAAAACCTGGTCAAGGAGTTTGTCAATTGTCTACACCTCGTGAGCGTTCAGCCCATCAAACCATGCGGCATTTCTTCCGCAATCTCTTTCAGATCGGTAAAATCGCCTACGATGCTGCACCGCGTGTGCTGCTGCTGACGTTGACCCTGCGCGTCTTGCAGGCCTTGCTGCCCGTTATGAGTGCCTATCTCTTCAAGCTGATGTTTGACCGTCTGGGGGTGATTCTCACAACCGAAGCGGTCTTCTCTTTCCAAACCGATCTCTTACCATTTGTCTTGTTGCTTGGTCTGGTCATCATCATTACACAAGGCTTGATTGCGCTGGATACCTATCTGACAGAGGAGATGGCACGTCGCTTGCAATTGCACACCAGCACCCTGATCTACACGCACTTGCTGCTCTTACAGGGAATGCATTACTTTGAGTCGCCACGCTTTTATGACACCCTGGAACAGGCAACCGATCACCTGCAATGGACACCAGCGGAGTTGGTCCGCTCCGCAAGCAGCTTCGTTGGTAGTTTGCTAACGATCCTCAGTTTTATCGGTATCGTGCTAGTCTTCAGTCCCGTGCTTGCTCTGGTATTGTTCCTGGCGACCATCCCGGCGTTCATCACGCAGATGCGATTCAGTCGCAATCGTTTCGCATTAAGCTGGTACAACAGCCCGAGCGAACGCAAAGCTTATTACCTGGGAACGCTGCTCTCACAGACGCAGTATGCCAAAGAAGTCCGCTTGTTCAATCTGGCCAACTATTTTCTGAATCAGTATCGGCGGGTGATGGGGACTGTGCATCAAAGCTACCGAGAACTGAGCCAGGAGGAACTGCGTGTCAATACGGGTCTGAACCTGTTCGCCGCTGTCCTCACAGTAGGTAGTTACATCTACGTGATCGCACAAGCCTTCGCCACGCGGATCAGCCTGGGCGATGTGACACTCTACATTGAAGCCGTTCGCACTATGCAGCAGCACCTCAGCACGATGGCATGGACGGTCGCCAGTCTCAGCGAGCGCACGCTGTTTTTCTCGCACTATGAGGCATTGACGACGTTGCAGCCCTCCCTGGAGCAGCGGCAGCCGGCTCGGGAAGTGCCGCCGCTGACGCATGGCATCGAACTGCGTCATGTGTCCTTCCGCTATACTGATGACGCTGACGACGTGCTAAAAGGTATCAACCTGACGATCCGCAAAGGTGAGACACTGGCGCTGGTCGGGTTGAACGGCGCGGGCAAAACGACGATTGTCAAACTGCTCACGCGCTTCTATGATCCGACGGAGGGTGAGATTTTGTGGGACGGGATCGATATTCGGCATTTTGAACCAGCGGCCCTGCGTGAACGGCTAGGTGCGGTGCTGCAAGACTTCAACCAATATGACTTGACAGCACGCGAGAACATTGGCCTGGGCGATACGCGCTACATCGACGACCTGGAGCGTGTGCGCCGGGTAGCGCAGGAGGTCGGTGTGGATGACTTCATCCGCGATCTGCCACAGGGCTATGAGACGGTGCTCAGTCGCTGGTTAGTGGAACCGGGAAAGGACGGTACAGATTTATCGGGTGGGCAGTGGCAGAAAGTCGCCATCGCCCGCATGTACATGCGTAATGCCGATGTCATGCTGCTGGACGAACCCACAGCAGCGCTGGATGCCGAAGCGGAGCTGGACATTCATCAGCGATTCGTTCATCTGGCACAGAACCGTGCGAGCATCTTGATTTCGCATCGCTTCAGCACCGTCCGCATGGCGGACAAAATCGCGGTGTTAGAAAATGGCAGGATCGCCGAGTACGGCACACACATGGAGCTTATCGCCCTGAATGGAGCGTATGCACAACTGTACACAGTGCAAGCCGCTCAGTATACCTAAGGTCTTGTGATGGATACACTCAAACAATTCAACTTGGCAATGGCCTACATCGAAACGAAGCTGGACAGCGTTATCGACTTCACGCAGGTGGCGCGGCGTGCGGGCTGCTCTGAGCATCATTTTCGGCGGATGTTCTCGTTCCTGGCTGGGATGTCTTTGAGTGAATATATCCGGCGCAGGCGCATGTCACAGGCGGCCATTGAACTGAGCCAAAGCGACGTCAAGGTCATTGATCTGGCGTTGAAGTATGGCTATACCTCCCCCGATGCATTTTCAAGAGCATTTCAGGAGGTGCATGGCGTCACCCCAACAGAAACCCGCAGCCATGGCGCATCGCTCAAGGGGATTCTGCCGATGACGTTTCAGTTGACCATTCGCGGAGGCAATGAGATGAAGTATCGCATTGTCCAGAAAGAAGCATTTCACATCGTCGGTATCCGCAGGCGACTCTCCCTCGTTCATCAGGGTGTCAATCCTGAAATGGCGGCGATGTGGAGAACCCTGACAGAAGCAGACATTGAAACATTGGATGCGCTGGCTGACACAGACCCCGATGGACTATTAAGCGCGACCAGCAATTTCACTGAGGGCCGCGATGAGGGAGCCATGTTTGACTACATCATCGGCGTTGCCACCACCCACACCCATTCGGATGTATGGCATGTGTTACCTGTCCCGACATCCACCTGGGCCGTTTTTACGGTGCGGGGTGCGTTTCCACAGGCGTTACAGGACATCTGGGAACGCATCTACGCTGAATGGTTGCCGACATCCGGTTATGAGTTCCATAATGGGCCGGAAATCGTCTGGACAGCGGGCGAGGAGCTTCCAGAACAAGATTATCACAATGAAATCTGGATACCTGTACGGCGCATGACGAGTTGTGAGTAGTAATGGATACGGTTGACGAAACCCTACGGTGTTGCAGACCCCGGCCTCTGCGTTTCTGCTGGCCAGCCGTTCGAGCACATCGCAACCAGTTCCAGTGCAAGCGGCATGCAACTCATCAGAGGTTTGCCAACCATATCAACTTCTGATCGCTGACCCACAGGCTAGCTGGCTTGTATACGGTTTGAATGATATCCAGTATGTTATCTGTATTTCCATAAGGAGCATGGCATCATGAAATTGAATCATCTTAACCTCACTGTCACCCATGTTTTGGAGGCGCATCAGTTCCTGGAAACATATTTTGGATTACAAAACATGGGTGTAGGGACTGACAAGATGGCTGGGTTACTTGATGACAACGGCTTAACGCTTGTGTTGATGAAAGGCGGTGAGGAGTCCAACATCATTTACCCCAAAAGTTTCCATATTGGCTTTACACAGGAGAGCAAAGAACAGGTGGATGATATCTATCAACGTCTGCGGGATGACGGATTCGATATACCTGCACCTCGGGATCTTCATGGAGGCTGGGCGTTCTATTTTCAAGCACCAGGAGGATTTATGATTGAGGTATCTTGTTAGGCTTCTATCTGTAGTCAGGTTATAGCCGCTATAATATGCTGACAAAGCTTTCACACTGAATTACAGAGCCAAGCCAATGACAGCAACATACTATCATCTCTTATAACAACTCAACGGTACCATCGGCTATCTGATCTGGTTTAGCAACGACAAGGACAGTGTCGTACTGCAACCTGATGGTTTGGGAACCTGTTTCTCATCACTGTTACACGCACACACCTATGCAACAGCGCACCAGCTTGGGGTCCAGGAAGAAACGCCAGTTCTACACGACCTGGATCTCATCGCACGCTGGCTCCAATGTATCCTGTCAGCCGATGTGGATTGTAAAGCATTTCTGAATGCGTGGAACCTCTTTGACAATGTAGCGGTATCAGTTGGTGCTACGTTTAGACCGGATGATACGGAAACATACACAGTGTATGAAAAGCTCTTCTGGGGTAGCAATCTACCTGTGTTGACTCCACCAGGAGAACATTACATACCTGTCTGGTCTGACGATGAATTGCTGCTGCTACGGGCAACATTGGCAAATGGTTTAGCACTCTTTCGATCTGTTATGACCTTGATAGATTGAGGAAAATAATAAATCTCCATCCTTCGACTGATGCGATGAAAGCATATCAATGGTAAAGTGACCAGCATAATCGCAGCATACACGGAGATAGCAATGAGTTCCATGGGCAATAGTATTGGCAACTGGTGGTCTGCCCCAAGCGGCGCAAGCCGTGTTCCCTTGCCGTACTGCGCCTAAATTCAACATGACATAATGTAAAGCTTTACTCAAATCATATAGCAAGCAGTCGTGGGCCAGTACAGGGTTCACGGCTTCTTGATTCTTCTGGTGTCTGACCCTGTGCTGCCGCGTCCGCAACATGGAGGATTCTATGATACCAATATCCAGCCCTCACAACCCACGCATTAAGCAGATTCGTGCCCTACGCCACCGCAAGGAACGTGATCGCACAGGTTGCTTTTTTGTCGAAGGGCTCCACGCCGTGGCAGAAGCACTCCACTTGCAGGCACCTGTTGAAACGCTCGTGGTCGCACCAGACCTCATAAACAGTTCTTATGGATATGAATTGGTAGAAAAAGCATGCCAGAGCAGTGCACCCTGTCTGACTGTCACGAAAGAAGTGTTCGCCAGTCTAGTACCGAGAGACGCCACGCAAGGGATTGCAGCAGTCGTCCAACAGCGCTGGGGCAAACTCACATACCTTAATCCACCACCTGCACACTGCTGGGTCGCACTTGAGTCGGTTCAGTACCCCGGCAATCTTGGCACCATCCTGCGTACAAGCGATGCTGCCGGTGGCACCGGACTCATGCTGATCGGGAATACCACCGACCCCTACGATCCAGCTTCTGTTCGCGCAAGCGTTGGCACCATCTTCGCGCAACAACTCATCCGCACGAACATCGCTGCCTTTACCAACTGGATTCAGCACCATGATGTCTGTGTGATCGGCACCTCGCCTGCCGCGACATTAGACTATCGAGCCATACCCTACCCTAAACCATTAGTAGTGCTGATGGGCAGCGAAAGAGCCGGACTATCACCTGCCATGCAGGATCTGTGTTACGCTATCGTGCACATTCCTATGGTAGGCCGGAGCGATTCGCTCAATCTGGCCGTGGCAACCAGTTTGCTCCTCTACGAGGTTTTTCGACAGCAATAATTATGTCAACTGAACATGTTCACGTTCTTGTTTATATGACACAAACCCGGCACGTTGGTACACCGCCAGCGCGTTCGGGTGATCAAGGGTGCAGGTGTGTACCCAGAGGCGGTGTGGTTGGAACGACCACGCTTGGTCGACGGCCCAGTCGAGTAAAAAACCACCCAGTCCCTTACCAATGAACTCTGGCAACAGGCCAAAGTAGGCCAGTTCGATATCAGGTAATTGGCGAGCATCGAGCTCGGCGTATCCGGCGGGCACACCACCGACATAGGCCACAAAAACAGAGACTTCGGGATGCTGCACAATCGCACATAGTTCATCATCGCTCATGCGTCGTCGTTCGTGCCAATCCCATGTTTCGCCAACCGTGTTGTACAGATAGCGGTAGAAGGATGCGGTGGGCTGCACGGCCTGCATCACCAGTGTATCTGGCGGGACCGGGCACTGCCGAGTACGCTGAGGTGGCGCATGCATTTCCAGATAGGTGACAATGGTTTCTTTGGTGATTGTAGAATCCATACATGACTCCAGAGCTAAACAGATACCTGTTGCTAAAAACCAGAGCCTTATAATATCCGATGCGGGGGTATTTTACGAAAATATTTCGGGTTAGCTGTTATGCTGCAAAGGAGCAAAAGTGTGTACTTACACAGCCAAAATAACAAATTATGTTGTCAAAAGGTTTACATTTCTACCTTTTCAAAACCATTCGCTGAGTTTACTATACATGCAGATAACATGTATGCAAACACACAACTATTCGGCTTCTCACTGCAGCGCACGGGTTTCGATGAGGTTTCCCAATACGCTGCATTTTCCGATTCTTAATCACCTCAACATGTGCTAGCAACATTGAGCGAGTGGAATCTTACTAGTAACCATTAACATCTATAACATGTTAGTAACTGTAGTTAAACCAGTAGACTGATGACCATCGATCTGATTGTGATGCTGAACCTGACATAGATGGCATGGTACAAGAACTAGCATTCCAGCAAGTCACATCTGCTGTATCTACCCGTTGCCCATTGATATAAAACTCTCCCCAGACCCGAATACGTGATACAGTTGTGGAACAAGTAACTGTTACTGGATTAGAGACATACCCCCATCCCGCAAAATAACCAGTCATTCCAGCAGGACCGTTACAAGTGCCACTAGCTACAACAGGCTGTGCCGTCTGAGGCAAGCTTGCAACTATGGTAGCTGCAACAAACAGAATTCCCACTAACAAACCACGCACATACTTATAGCTCCAGAAAGCCTTCTTTTCCATTGTAGTTACAACTCCTTGATATTACACAGCGAGTATTGTTGTTATCAGTCAGAATCCACCCACATAAGACCAGGAAACATCAGAACTCACACATACTCACAGGAGCATAATAAAATCTTATGCTGTTGATTATGCCAACAAACAAACAGAAAGAGCAGTACTATGGGTCTTTACTTTGTGTGAGGATTCTGACTTGATTTTATTATATCACAACTTTTATATTGAAATCAAGCAAAATAGAGGTACTGTAACGAGTACGTATCTGAAAGCCTTGCTGTTATGGTTCAAAAGAAATAGTATAGGGCACAGAACATGTCATAATCAGCCCTGTACCCTTCGTCAAAACTACGCACGAATCTCCTGTCGCTGGAACAACACATAGGCAATGGTAAAGAGCAGGAGCGTTGCAGCGATAAGACCTGTCATCTGGGGCCAGATCAACAGCACACTCTGTAGCAATGGCAGAGGTGCATCAATAGCACCCTCGAGTTGGGTGGGAAACACAAACCCGAATGAACGAGTATTGGGAACGAGAAAACCTACTGTTGCTTCAATATACAAGGTATTGGGTGAAAGCCGAGATAGAAAGATCGCCGTTTCTGCCTGAGAGATCGCATCCTGAAGATTCCCCGTTTGAGAGGGTGACAGGATCGTTGCCCCCACCTGAGCAATAATGTTCCAGAAGATGGTAAAGAACAACCAGACGGCGATTGATCCTAATGCTGCTGTCGCAGGTTGGCGGAAAATAGTCGAGAACACCATTCCTAACGCCAGCCATATGCCCCCATAGAACACCGTGGCAACCAGAAACAAAAAGCTGCGCGCAACTTCTTCACCACTCGGCGGTACGCCCAAACGCACAATGCCCAGACCGATAATAAGCAACCAGATCGCTGCCAGAACCAGCGTCAGTGTGAGCAATCCTGCCAGGAATTTGCCAAACAAAAGCGCATCACGATAGATCGGTTGGGCCAGAATACGCGATAATGTACGGCGATTAAACTCACCATTGACTGCATCAAAAGCCAAGGCAATTGCAATCAGCGGCACCAGAAAACTAAGAAAGCCCACAAACGCCGGAAGTGGTTCCTGAGCCGTGGTAAAGAGTTGCAGAAAGAGAAAACGCTCACCGGCAACATTAGTCTGAAGATTTTGGATGGCACCAAAGACCGTCACACCTGCAGTTATGATAATCAAGAGATCCAGAATACGCATACGCATACTGGTTAGATGATCAGCCATATCTTTCGTAACTACCGCCCACAAACCTGTCCATGGCGACCCTTCACGCACCTGTAACGGGGACTGTTCAAGCTGCTGTGCCATGCTCCACCTCCTGGAAGTAACGGGTATAAATATCGTCGAGATTTGGCTCATCCATATCCAGCGACTTGAGCTGGCCTCCTGCACTAATAACCGCACTGGCAACCTCAGAGCGCACATCATCACGCGTTTCAATGACGTACATATCTTGCCCTGATCGCTGTACTGAAACAACCTTTGGCAGTTTGTGTAGCGTCTCTTCTATAGTAGCTGTTGCACCAACTGCTTCAAGCTCAATACGATACGCACCCTGGAGAATGCGTTGTGCAAGTTCTTTGACACTGCCCTCAAGCACAACTTGTCCACGGTAAAACAGACCGACTCGATCACATACCGCCTGGACCTGATAGAGCAAATGGGAGGAAAGCAAAATCGTAATTCCATCACGCTTGAGATCACGAATGATATCGAGAAAGAGTCGGGCTGCTTCGGGATCTAGTCCCAGCGTCGGTTCATCCATAATGATGATTTGTGGTTGTTTGATCAACAACTCAGCTACACCTAACCGTTGGCGCATACCACGTGAGAAGGTGCCAACTGGTCGATTGGTAGCATCACCCAGACCCATACGTTCAATAGCCACATCAATACGGCTATACCCTTCTTTGCGGGAAAGGCCGTTGAGTTTGGCAATGTAAATAAGGTTCTCACGTGCCGTCAGTTCGTCATAAAAGCCAATCTGATCAGGCAAATAGCCTACCCGTGCTTTGACACTCAAAGGCTTACGAACCGGATCGAGTCCCAGCACACGAACCTCTCCAGACGTCGGTTCAGTCAGCCCAAGCAGCATCAAAATGGTCGTAGTTTTGCCAGAGCCGTTCGGACCCAATAGCCCAAATACTTCTCCCTGACCAATAGATAGATTCAGCGTATCAACGGCGACAAAGTCATTATACTTCTTGGTCAGTTCTTTGGTTTCGATCACTATCTCACTCATACACCACCCCCCTGATGAAGCTTATCGACGACCAAAACGGACAACTGCCAGACCAACCACACCAACAGCAATCGCAATAAGCACAATCCCTACAACGCCCCAGAGTGTTGAAGTCAGCACAGTCACCCGATACTCAATTGATTGTGCAGTAGCTTCAGCTGGCTGTGCGCGAAACGTCACCACATAATCACCAGCAATCGCGGTATCAGCAGGTGTAACACGGGCTGTGACTTCCTGGCGCTGACCGGGTTCGATCATCTCAACCTGTGGTGGCTCAAAGGTCACATTCCATCCACTTGGTGGCGTTGAACTAAGTTCAATACCGGTAGCCGGGGCTGAACCTGTATTTTCGAGAATTAAATTGTAGGATGCTTCCTGACCGATATAGGCTTCACCAGACAGGCGTTCGTCGACCGTTGTCAATGCAATCGCTGTTGCGCCAATGACTTCAGCAGTCAAATCAATACTTGTCTGTATTTCAGCGCTCTGGGCTTGCACCTGAATGGGATAACTACCTGCGGGAACCTCAAAAAGTGCCGTTGCCTCAACACTCAGGCTGGCTGATGAGTTGGCTTCTACTGGGAGATTGGTTACATCCTGACCACTTGATTGAAAATTCACGCGAAACCCTTCCGGTGCTTGCGCTAAAAGATCAACCGTTAAATCCTCACCGCCTTCATTGTTAAGCGTAACATTGAACGTAAAGGGATTGGCCGCTTCACCCCGTAGCGTTGGCAGATCAGCATCAAAAGCCAGACGCGGAGGGACACGCTCATTCACCGTCAGTGCTATGGGCAGCGCTGATTCGAACGCTTCCGAATCGGCCAGAACCGTAAAATTATAGGTTCCGACTTCGACATCAGCAGGTGGTTCAACACGCAGGCTCACCGTAGCATCAACAGTCGGGTCAACATACACCGCATCGACGACACGACTATCGCCACGAAATGAAATATCCCATTCTTCGGGAGTATTTTGCACCTCAAGGTTTACGATACGCGGAGCATTTGTGCGAAGTGTCAGGTCAAGTGATACGTTTTCCTCATCAACTCCAATAACTTGCGACGGGTATGTGGTAAATACTAATAAATCTGGGTTATTCGTCGGATCGTTCGAGGCGGGTTGCTCTTCTTGTGCCAGTACAGAGATTGGCACAACCAAAATAGAAAGAAACGATAGTAACAATGTTGTCAGCGAAACAGACCGTTTCATACTGAGAACCTCCATAGACATGTCATAATACAGCTACTTCTGGAAGTGCATGTATTCGTGATAGGGTACAGGTTACACATGCAACAAAGCATGCTACAGAGCGCATTTAGGCCCTCACATTCACTCCATGCAGTGATAACGTATCCCGGTCTTGAATACAAAACACTCTTCGATGTATATATATAAGAGTTGAATTAGAAATACATTGGTGAAATATTAGTGCTATATTAGAAGTTGTTTTATTTAGCGGTGTGACAGGTTATATGAGGATCCAGGAGCCACCATATCAAATATGACTTTTGTCAATAGAATTCACAATTTTTCACACATTGACATTTAGGACATGTGACTGTATAATAAAGTAGTAATTATTTTTATATAGTTATATTAAGAGAAGAAAGAATGAATGCTACCACCTACTACCTACTACCTACTACCTGCACATTTTAATAATACTTGATACCTTTGTTGCCTTCTATTTCCTGCTTTCAGCTTTTGGAGAACTATTAAAGTTAAACGATTTCATAAATGGTGTTAAAACATACCATATATTAAACGAACGTTGGTCTCGTTTGATAGGACCTATAATACCTTTATTTGAACTTTTATTGGCAATCTCCTTGTTATTAGGGGTAACACAGGTCCTCGCACATTTAGGTGTTTTAATTCTCCTTTCCTTTTTTAACTGTATAGTCTTTTTCAATTTGCGAAATGGCAGAAAGATCCGCTGCTACTGCCATGGCGTGCTAGATAAAGCTGTTATTAGTGCAGGAACTATTGCAAGGAACTTTTTCATTTCAATCCTAAGCATCTTCGCCATCTTCGGACATAGTTTCAATCAAAGCCACTCCATCTATACCTTGGATATTACTGAAGTTGTGCTCTTACTTCTGTGTGTCATGTGTTTATTTATTATCACAGAAGCAATAGAGTCTACAATTGCAATAGAGGATACTCGCAAGAAGTACGTATAGAGAAGTATATACAGGAAGGGAATCATGTCCACACTCTTTTGGGTATCGTATGTCTTTTTGTGGTTGCTACTCATCATTGTATCCATTGTTTTGCTTAGTGTTCTACGTAACTTAGGCGTTATTTATGAATCACTTGGCAACACTAAATCGAAAGGAAGTGCATTAGATCAGAAATTACCCGCAGGTCAGCAATTGCCAGATATTTCTCTTGAACAATTCAACGGCACAAAAACATCTTTATTAGACCACATCGACGATAAACTAGCGATATCGATTGTTAGCCCCTCATGTGGCCCTTGTCATACATTATTACACGATATTGTAGGTGGTGAATGGCAGATCGACCCACTAGACCCATCGATCAAAAAATCAATTATCATCAGCCTTGGAGATGTTGATTTAACAAAACAGATGATCGATGATACTACAGTTTCATCTACCGACATACCAGTCTTTGTAGATACTGAATATAACGTTACGAAGACATGGGGCGTTAGAAATACCCCTACGACCATTATCATTGACAATGATCAAAAAATAGTGCGGCACGTTATTGGACTTGAAGGTGAACGTATTCCACAACCTGTTCATGCTCTTTCGCAAAGTTAGCTTGTTACAAGCAGGAAGGAAGGCGAGATGAAATCTCTTTGGGAACGCTATCGGCAACGGAAATCGGACCAGAACGATGAGCTTACCTCAATTGATCACATGACAAAATCCATCGCTATATCCTTATCACGGCGTCATTTCTTAAAAACGCTACTAGCCAGCGGTACTATTCTTGGTATGAACACATTTGATATCAAATCTACTGAGGCATTTATAGGCCCTGAATGTAGGACTTGTAAAGGAGGTTGTGGTTGCGACTCTGACGTCCGATGTTGTCAGCCAGAAGATGCTACTATTTGTTATTACAAACGATGTATCAAAGACAGCTGTACTACTCCACCTGGAACCAAACCTTGGATTCAGACATGTGAAAATCTGTCACCAATCCACGGCTGTGAAATTTGTTTTTGGTAATGCATACCAAGGCAAAACTTATACATACTACATGACACAGAAATAGAATAGAGAAAGGATACTTTAATGACCCAGGACGTGACAAGTGAATTTCGTACCGTTCCCGTCGGCAAGAATTCCAGTATCTGGCGTTCAACAGCAATGCTCGATGAACAGGGAAGCGATTTTCAAGGACGCGTTGTTGTAGAGGTGTGGGAACGAGATTGCCGCATGTTTGTAACCAAAACTGGCGAACTACGAAAACGCGCCATTGCTGCCTTATCAGGGCAGGCCAGTTATGTACAGATCGATACAACACCATGGAATCAAACTCCCGTTATGGGAACACGCGCAGATCAAAAGTACCTTGGGCGTGTTGTAATCGAAACTTGGAGAGATCGCACGGTTATGGCTATTGACGGAACAGACACAAAAAGGCTGGTAGCCTCCGCGCTACGTTTCCTTGAGGCAACATCTGATGAAGTACCACGATAGTCGGTTTTACACAATCATTCACCATAATCTATAATAGAGGAGGTATTATGCGTAGACCAGGGAGACATAAAAATACTACTCAGCAAAAGACTGATGTATCTGAGCCACTTACACGTGTTGATCGGTGGACCAAAGCTTTGGCAATCTCAACTTCTCGCAGACGTTTTCTAAACACATTAGCCGCAGGTGGGGCTATACTTGGGTTGACTCAAATGAAGATACGTCCTGTCTATGCTGTGGATTGTACTGAAGATTGCTCGGGCTCATGTACTTGTAGTACTGAGAGTGTTACATGCTGTAGTCCAAATGGTGTTTACTGCTACTCTAAAACCTGTACGCTCACTAAAGGATGTCAGGGTATTATCGGACCCAAACTTGGAGTACGACCGTATATCCGACCATGCGACGATGGAACCAGAGCACACGGATGTAACGCCTGTTTTGCGTGATTAATGTCCCAAATATCAACACCTACTCGTAACACCTAGCCATATCATTGAGGCTCTATATTTTTATAGGGCCTCACCACCACATAATTTGTAATATCAGTTGATAGATAAAACATTATTAGATTTGTCTCCTCTCTAGAAAAATATCACCCACTGATTAAGGAGGTCACGATGATATCACGACACAGTATGTTGGCAGCACGTTATATTCTGATAGCGGTAGCCATTTCTGCCGTCACTATTCTTGCCTACAACAGTATCACGCTACGTCGTATTCTGGTATCCTATAGCCCCATAGCCTGGGTGACTGGTAACAGTACAGCAGGTAATGTAACAGAGTATTTTGAAGAGATTCCGATGGTGAGTTTTGCCGAGGCACAACAACACGTATCATTTGCCATTCCATTGCCCTCCCATCTTCCTGACAGTATGGAATTAAAGGGCGCCAGGGTTCGTCATAATGATGATTCGGTTTCAGTCGTATATGGACCTACCACACCACAATCAGGCTTCGGCATGGGCTTTAGTGTACAACCCGGCACGGGTATTGGGGGCAGTCAGTATGTCTTTCCTGAGCACGCCAAACAGGAAACCACAGTCAATGGCAATCCAGCAGTCTGCGTTGAAGGGGCCTGGAGTCCCTTAAACCAATGGCAACCCAACAGTGATGCAATCCACCTTGGTTGGAGTGACGGCACGCTCAGTTATCATTTGGGGGGCTCTGGCTTACAACTTGATTGTGACGAAGCTGTCAAAATCGCGGAGTCCATCTCCTAACTTACACCTCAATAGCTGCCTACAACAAACAGACCCTACAGAATGTTCTAGGGTCTGTGACGTAATCCATCTTGGTCTACACTAACGCATTCAAACACAGCATAGAAGACCTACCCCTGAAGCGAGCGTCAATCAAAGATCGAGGAGGGGCAAACAATTCTCGTCCCAATTGACGCTCACCAGAGGTGTTCCGAAACTGAAAGATCTCAGCAACAGGTGAAAGTCATGAGCAGCAGTACCTGCCACGAGCCACATGGTTAAGGACAGCATCGTCACTTTGCGCGTCTGCGCGTGCAACTCGTTGGTATAGCAGATCCTCAGTGTTGGAAGCGCTGTTGCCACATCTTGTAGCTACATTGCACCAAGTATATCCTGATGAGACCTGGCATGTGTTATGGAGTGACAACCACTAGTGGACAATGCTTATCAGGCGCAAAATGAGGTCACCGTGCAGTGTGTTCTAGAAAAGCCCCCATATGCAGACACACCGCCTCGGCTACTTCCTCGTGTGGAAAATGCCCGACCTGCGGGTAAGCCAACACGCGCACGTTATGCAGCGTATTCTGCCAACGGTTCAGATCACGTTGTGTAAACGCTTTATCCTTGATTCCCCACATGACAAGCGTTGGAATGTCGGCCAGGCGATCCCGTTGTTGCCAGAGGCTATCGAGCCAGGGGCCTGCGTGGAAAATACTACGCACCAGGGACCAGTACCCCTGACGATTTGCCCGTCGTCGCAAGGGTGCGATGTAGTGCTGATGAATGGAATGAGGTAAAGGCGCAGCACCCATCACCTGTGGAATAAAAAATCGCGCTGTGAAGTTCAGACGATCCTCAAGCAGATGATAGAGCGGACTCGCCAGCAAACGCGCTGTCAACGACGTTCGCAAGTCACCCTGCGAAGGCCACAGCCACGTATTGAACAACACAATCCGCCGAACATTGGTTGAATATTTGATCGCATAAGAGAGGCTCAGGGGACCGCCCCAGTCATGCACCACCAGTGTAATGTTACGGAGTCCCAGACCATCGATCAGGTGTTCGACATGAGTGGCCAGATCAGGAGGATTGTAGGACCAATCCGTTGGTTTGCTGGATAACCCAAACCCGAGATGATCCATTGCAATACAGCGGTAGTGTGGAGCAAAATGAGCAATGAGCTTACGGTAGTTAAATGACCAGGTCGGCACACCATGGACAAATACCAGCGGTGCTCCTGCACCCTCATCAACATAGTGCATGTGATCAACACCGAGGTCTCGATAGCACGAGGTAAATGGGAACACAGAACGATCAAGCCATACTGGAGAGGCAGAAGATATCATCAATCACACCATTACACTACACACTACTGACCAACCTCAAACTCTTCCAACCGCAACGATAAGACCTTGGAAACACCATCCTCACTCATCGACACACCATACAAGGTATCCGCTACTTCAATAGTGCCACGATTATGCGTCACCAGAATAAACTGGGTCTGCTCGGTCATTTCGCGGAGCATCGTGCGAAAACGACCTACGTTGGCCTCGTCGAGGGCGGCGTCAACCTCATCGAGTACACAAAATGGCGATGGATTCACTGTGAGAATAGCGAACAGCAATGCCGACGCCGTGAGTGCACGTTCACCACCGGAGAGCAGCGCAATATTCTGTTGACGTTTGCCGGGGGGGCGAACCATGATGTCCACTCCGAGATCGTTAATGCGCTCTGTGGTGGTGTCTGTGTCATTCGATTGTTGCTTGCTATGGGTAATAAAGAGGCGCGCCTCACCACCACCAAACAAGCGAACAAAACGCCGCTCAAACTCGACAGCAATGGCCTGAACCGTAGTCTCAAACTGCGTATGCATGGTGCTATCCAGCGTATCAATAAGGTCACGAAGCGTCCCGGTCGCTCTGGTCAGATCGTCGATCTGCGATGTCATAAAGCCATGTCGCTCAGACTCTTGCTCATATGCTTCGAGAGCAAGTGGGTTGACCACCCCTAGCCGTTGGATACGCGATTTCAGATGTTGGATGCGTGCCATCAAATCTGCGGGCTCCGAATGGGCAGTCGCTGCTGCATCGATATCTCTGTCGCTCTCATCATCGGGAGGAAGAGACGATTGATTTTCCTCCTCATTCACTGCTATGTCGTCTGACACACGGGTTTCGTGTTGCTGCAGCACCTGCTCAATATCGATATCGTCGTCGGCAGCACGCTCCCAGATCGTATCGAGGCGATCCTTGGCACGCTGAAACTCAACGGTTGCTCGACTGTATGACGATTCAGCCGTAAGCAGACGTGTCGTCACCTCTGCCTCACGCTGCTCCAGTATGGTGCGATTTGTTTCCAGTTTATCAAGTTCTTCCTCTGCAGGATTAATCAGCATCCGTAGTTCATCGATCTGCGCGAGAAGTGCTGACTGTGCAGTATCGAGCTCCTGCATACGTGTTTCAAGCGTGACACGTTCTCGTTGAAATTCGTCAGCGCGGCGCCTGTTTGCTGTACGTTGATCCTCCAAACGGGTAATCTGCTGATCGTGTGCTTGCAACAAGGCCCGCTCAGTGCGTAGTTCTCCCTCAACTGCAGCCACCGCCGCGCGTAGTGCTGTATTATGTGTCTGTGCAGCATGATCCTCTTCCTGATGACTTTGTTCTTCAGCACGCAGTTGGGCCAGACGATCCTGAGCGACCTGTTCAGCCTGTATCAGACGTTGCTGTTCTGCATCCAGCGAACGGCTTTGCTCATCAAGGCCATCGATTTCAGTGACCACCTGCGTATGTCGCTGACGCTGTGTCTCCAATGCTGTCTCAGCCCGTTCGACCTCGCGTCGTGCGTGGGTTTCATGTTCACGGCTCACGTCACGTTCCTGATTAGCACGGCGTCGCTGTGTCTCGGCCTCCCGCCCTACCTGCTCTGCCTGGGTGATACGTTCTTCAAGTTTTACCCGCTCATGGGCATGTTGAGCAACCGTACGCTGCTGTTCATCAATCTGATCAGGTAATTCGCGGAGTTCACGCTCACGTCGAAGGGTACCACTCTCTTTGACCTGTGCACCACCTGTGACCGCACCACCGCTGTTCACCTGCTCACCCGCCAGCGTCACAATCGTCCACCCACCCGACAAGCGCTGCAGTTCACGACGGGCAATCGAGATATCACTTACGACCAACGTACGTCCCAACAAATATTGCACAACTGGCCGATAATGTTCTTCGTGCTCAACCAGAATCGCGGCAATACCCAACACTTCATCTGTAGCCGGTCGCCACGCATCGCTTGTCGCCCGACGAATCGTGTCAATCGGGAGAAACGTCGCACGACCGGCACCACTCTTTTTGAGCGCAGCAATCGCATCTTCTGCATCCGACCAGTACTCGACCACGATATTTTGCAGGCGTGCTCCCAACGCAACTTCGATGGCTGTTTCGAGACGGGCTGGCACCTGAATAATCGAAGAGACCAGTACAAAACCCTGACGCTTATTGGTATCAGCCCATTGCATAGCTGCTTTCACACCGGCAAATGTACCAGAATAGCTCCGTTGCAAGCGAAACAACGACTCATAGCGTGCTTCCAGATCGGCCAGGGTGCGGCGCGCGGCGGACAGAGTCTCGTTGGTCTGGCTGCGTTCAGTACGTAGCTGCTCAAGATTTGTACGCGCTTGCTCTTCAGCCTCGACCGCCAGCTCACGTCCTTGAGTGGCCTGTGCAAGACGAGCCTCAGCTTCTTCAAGTGTCGTGCGACACTGGGCTAATTGCGCTTCCGTTTGGGCTAAACGCTCCGACTGTGCTAGTTGTTCTTGTGTTAAACGTATCCGTTGTGCCGCAATGCGTTCCTGTTGCCGACGACTTTCCTGAAGCGATGCTCCAGCGGTAAGCTCTGCGCGTTGGGCTGCATCAAGTTGTTGTTGCATCGCACGACGTGTCTGGGCACGTGCGGCGGTCTCGGTCTCATGGGTTGTAACAGCGGCACGTGTGTCTGTCAAACGCTGCTCGGCAGCGGTAAGTCGGTTGGTTATGCCACTACGTTCATGATCAAGTTCTTCGCGGCGGGCCATCAACTCATTTTGATTGCGCGCGGCCTCCTCCTCACGCTGCGTAAGTGCGGCCATCCGTTCAGTTCCTACGGCCAGATCGCGCTGGACAGTTTCGGACTGCGTATGGAGTTCACTACTTTGACTGTGGAGATCACCCAGCCGTTCACGCAATGACTGGATCGCCTCACGTGTCTCGTGGAGTTCAGCCGCCAGTGTTGTCTGCGTCGCACGACTCTGTTCCAGAGTAATCGTACACTGTTGTTCAACGGCTTCCATTGACTGGACATGCTCCTGAGCAGCCTGCCAACTCTGGATGTAATGCTCCACCAGCAAGATCTGGAGTTCCTGCTTCAATTCGTGATACGAACGGGCAAGGCTGGCCTGTCGCTTGAGCGAACGCAGACGCGGTTCCAGTTCAGCCAGCACATCGGCACAGCGTTCGACATTGGACTGCGTCTCACGAAGACGAGCCTGTGCCTCGTTTTTACGTGAGACAAGTGTACCGATTTCTGCCGCATCTTCGAACAAGTGCCGACGCTCATCGGGGCTCAGGGTGAGTGCTGCATCGACAAGGCCCTGGTTAATGATGGTGTATGAACCACCAAGTGGGCCGATGGCTTCATGAATATCACGTAAGCGTACCCGACTCCGGTTGATGCGATACTCGTTTTCGCCAGCGCGGGTGGCCCGCCGGGTAAGTGTCACTTCACTATATGGCAATGGCAAAAAACGGTCACTATTATCAATGGTAAGTGATACTTCGGCTAATCCCGAAGGAGCACGCTTGCCCCCGCCATTGAAGATTAAATCCTCGGTACGTTTGCTACGCAGCGCATTATGGCTTTGTTCACCAAGCACCCAGCGAATCGCCTCACTCAGGTTGGATTTACCGGAGCCATTGGGTCCAACAATGGCCGTAGTACCAGGTAAAAAATCGAGTATCGTATGATTGGCAAAGGTTTTAAAACCCTGGATTTCAAGACGTTTTAAGTACACAGTTGTTTATGTAGTATCGTATATGTTATGATGAAATTGGGTCGCATTATAGCATACTCACTGCAGTTCTCTCATCTAATTCTTAGCACATCCACGTTTATATTCATGGTACAACAAAGAACAGGATATATTGTATGTGAGGAAAACAAACATGGGTGAGTCCGACACACGTGAGGCATACCATTCGTTAGTCCAACGCTACCATGCTCAGTTATACCGGCTAGCATTGATTGTGGTTGGCGATGAGGCGAAGGCGGAGACCTCTGTTGAACAGGCTTTTGCAACAGTTGTATCGGACCCCCATGATCCAGAAGCAACCCTGTATCGTGCGCTGCTGTCAAATACCCAGCGCAGTCGACGATGGCGCCGCTACGCTACAAGTGCCGATGCAGCCCGTGCAGGCATTGATTTCACCCAGGCTTCTGACTTACTCGATTTACTGGCCCAACGCACGCAGTCCGAACGCCTCATCATTGGCATGCACTATCTACGTGGCCTGAGCACCGAGAGTATCGCTACCTACCTCGACACTATCACACCTGCCCATGTGTTATCACAATTTCGGATTGATGCTGCACGTGCACTTCTATCAGTATCTCACGACGATGACCAGACATTGACAACGCTCGACCAATGGATCGAGGGCAGACTTGATGAACAACAGGACATCGAGGCCCGTCGATTGGTCATTGAGGATGAGCACGCCCGTACACAGCGTGATGCGTTGACCGAGATACGTGCGTTGTTAGCCCACGCCATCCCAGCACTCTTCGCAGCTATGCCACCACCAGACCTAACCGAGTATCTCCATGATATAGGCGATTCCACAGGGACCACACACTTGCGCTGGCGTCCTTCACGTGCACAGTTGGGCCTTGTTCTCGGCGTATTTGCTTTAGTCATTGCCATTATTGTAAGCCCTTCGCTCACGGCACAGCAACCACAAAGCACGGCAGCCGCACCACTATCTGCCGTGGAAATTATTGATGCAAGCATTCGTCGTTTTGAGAATCCACCACTTCAGGAGGGGATTCTGTATCATCGGTATGAAGTAGATTCAGATAATAATCCTGGCTACGTGATCGAACGGTGGTATGATTATGCTGCTCCAAATCGCCTCAAAGTGACTGTCCAAGAAGTAGATGGCGATGACGAATCTGCCAGTATCATCAGCACAGATGGCCAAACAATCTTGCAATATCGACACACAGGTGTATTCGAGAATGATGGTCCCACTATTGATATACGCGCATCGGAAGAGGAAATTCAATCAATAGTGCCAATGCTGCGTGGAATGCCAACAAATGCCTCAAACTTGTGGCATTATACCTTTTCTGACATCGCTCCTTTCTATCTCAAGCAAGCCCGCACAAATAATGTACATTCGCTTGGGATCACCATATACGCGGAGCGGCCAACCTTTCTCCTAACCTATCAAACGACATCCTCCCTATTACCGTCTTACAATCAGAATGAAACAACACAAGACCAACCAATACAGGTCTTACTTTCTATTGATGCAGAAACTTACACACTACTTGATGTTACATTGTTGGGCGATGGAACGACCGAAAGCGCGCCCTCACAGATCCTGCGAACCGAGCATATCGAAGCCCTTGATCAAGTTGATGAGAGTGAGTTTATACTGGCCCCTGCTCAAGACAGCATAACCTATGAGCGACTTCCCAGTGTTCAATTACCAGTTATGGCTACCGAAAATACAGTGACACTGGAAGAAACCTGGAAAGGATTTGGCGAAACATTGCTGGTGCCGCAAACGCTTCCTGAGGGAACCTTACGAGGATTTATTTTCCCGCTAGATGAAGGCAGTGAAGGTGGTACAGAAGCAGGGTTATTCTATGAAGGGGAATTTCAAAATACGATAATATGGCAATCCAATCAACCATACGATAGCGTCCCAGAGGAGTTTGAAGATGCAGAAGAATACAGGATAGGCTCGTTTCGCTATCGAATAACTCAGTATGATGGGCATAAAGACCTGACCAGTGTTGCAATTGTCTACCATATAGATCAACCAGACACTATGCTTATGATAATGCTCATGGATATTTATGCCACAGAGGCTGAACGCCAGGCGCAGATAGCACAAATCATCGCTTCATTGACACCTGTGACTCCCGCGAACATCCAGGAACTACAATCTCAGTTTGGTGAGGTGCCATCGGCTAGCGATGTTGAGTAATGGGCAATAAGCTATCATACATTGGTAAGTACACGGTTACGTTACATTCATACAGCTTTATAGCATCACATGCTACGTTCAGGTTGATTTAACTTGATCTTAAAAATATTATTCAACCTTTTATTTGACTATAAATAAACTATTTTGAGACAAAACAGTTATAATTTAACATCTTATTTGATACAACCGACTTTCTTGACCAATAAATAAATGCTTCCTTAATAAAACGTATTCTAATTACTTCAGTACTTCGTAAAATGATAAATTTGGGGGATAGTCGAAAAGATAGCTTCGATCTATAATAGACAACGTAGATAGATTATGTTCTATCATTAACAATCGTTCCTCAATCATACAAGCAGATTGGCATAGCTATGTATCGATTACCCTCACGTTTTCTCTCCTTTTGGCTCCTCCTTATTCCGTTGATTATCATTATCGCGCTTTTCTTGCCTGCACATCTGCGTGCACGACAGGAATCCGCTGTGGCAGAATTCACACCACCCATGTCACCAGCGGAAGCCCAACAGTCTGTCATCGCAGCCCAACAAGCTGAGCAATCGCAACGCAACGCACTCTTGTCATCAACACAGAGTGCGTCACAGACATATACAGCTATGGGTCTTCCCAGAGTACAAACGGTATATGTCAACGAAACCGGCTATCACGTCAGTGATCGTACGGGATTTCTCGATTTCTGGCGCCGACATGGTGGTGTATTGGTGTTTGGCTATCCCATCAGCGAGGAAATTGTCGAAGATGGGCAGATCGTCCAGTATTTTGAACGCGCTCGCCTTGAGTATCATCCTGAGATCGAAGATCCCGATTTTCAGGTGCAGCTAACCTTGCTCGGACGAGAACTAACTACTGAGCAGACTTTTCCCGCAGTCGAGACAGGCAGCGGCGACCTCTTTTTCCCTGAAACGGGCTACGGTATCAGTGATCCATTCTTACACTTCTGGCTGAAGCGTGGTGGTTTACGTCTCTTTGGCTATCCCATTAGTGGCCCCATCGAAGAGATTAGCCCTGTTGATGGACAACCCCGCATCGTCCAATATTTTGAACGTGCACGGTTTGAGCACCACCCTGATGACATGGCCCCCTTCTACCGTCAACAGGCGCAAGCATTCAATCTACGTCTTATGTCCCTCTACGAGATACGACTCACAGATTTAGGCCGGCAGGCAGCCGTACAGCGTGGACACGCCTTTGCGCGGAGTCAACGTTTGGCAGAGGTACCGGAATGGTCACCCATTTTGTGGGAGCGGCGTATTGATGTTAATCTCACCACACAACAACTCACTGCATATGAGGGTAATATCCCTGTTTTTCGCGCACCCATAACGACTGGAAAAGATGGATTTAATACACCCGTAGGCTCTTTCGCCATCTATAGCCAGTTACCTATGCAAACCATGCAAGGCACTGCTGGCGGCGAAAGCTGGTATGTTCCGAATATTCCCTGGGTTCAATATATCGTAGGCGGGGTCGCATTCCATGGCACGTATTGGCATGATCTCTGGGGAACAGGAATTCGGCGATCCCATGGATGCATCAATCTCAATATTGATGATGCCCACTGGTTGTATGAATGGGCCGATATCGGTACTACAGTCAATATATTCTACTAATATACAACGCACCTCCATATCTGAGACCTACACAGTTATTTCGCTATGTGGGGCTTTTCTTATATCAAATCACAAGGATGCAAATATGTACGCCTAAAAACGAAAAACACGACGTTTATACACATGAGATCTGATAAAAAGGAGTTACAGTAAGATAGATACAACCTATATTGACGCCTTTACGTCATCTTGACAGAATAAGGCTTATGAGGGTATTATATCAGATACGTGATCTATCTTAAGAAAAGACCATTTTTGTATACTGGCTGCATTGCATTCGGCGTGCCGGTAGGGTTCGTCATATGCTGCACCTTAACAAGTTCATACATAGCTAGGAGGACAACGTGCCCGAATATTTCGTAGCCGTTGTAACGCTGGTGATCAGTGCAGTCATTGGCGTTGGCATCGGTTTCATTCTTTATAGAGCGTCTATTGCGAGCCGACTCCGTCAAATTGAATCGGAAGCGCGTTTGCAGCTGGAGTCAGCTAAATCGGACCAGAAAGATACAATCCTACGTGCCAAAGATGATGCGCTGCGTATTCGAAATGAAGCAGAGGTGCAGAATCGGGAAGCACGTGCAGCGATTGTTAAGCAAGAGGAACGTCTCCAGCGAAAAGAAGAAAACCTCGACCGTAAACTCGAGGGGTTAGAACGACGGGAACGACAGCTTCAGAATCGGGAACGACAGATTGAGAGTTTGCACCAAGAAGCCCAGAAGCTTACGGCAAAACAGCGTAGTGAATTGGAGCGTATTTCCGCACTGAGCCAAGAAGATGCCCGCAAACTCTTTCTGGAGCAAGTCGCACAGGAAGCTCGTGATGATGCCGCACGTCAGATTCGCGAGATCGAGAACACTGCGCGTGAGGACGCCGATAAGATTGCACGTAAGATTATCGGTATGGCGATACAGCGCAACGCATCAGAGTATGTGGCCGAAATAACGGTCTCAACCGTAGACCTTCCAGGCGAGGAATTGAAGGGGCGTATTATTGGTCGTGAAGGTCGCAACATTCGTGCTTTTGAACAAATCAGTGGTGTAGATATCATTGTTGATGATACACCCGAGGCAGTGACCCTGTCTTGTCACGATCCAGTGCGGCGTGAAGTTGCACGGATTGCCCTCACCAAACTCCTCAAGGATGGGCGTATCCATCCAGCGCGTATTGAAGAGATTATTCTCAAGACCCAACAAGAAGTCGATGCTATCATGCGAGAGGAAGGGACCAAGGTAGCGTATGAGGCGAATGTCCATGGGCTCCACCCTGATTTGATTAAGTTGCTTGGACGCTTGAAGTATCGCACCAGTTATGGACAGAATGTCCTGTATCACTCACTCGAGTGTGCCCTTATTGCCGCCCATATGGCAGCGGAGTTAGGGGCAAACATAAATGTCGCCAAGACTGCGGCATTGCTCCACGATATAGGTAAAGCGGTGGACCATGAGGTTCAAGGCCCGCATGCGCTGATTGGAGCAGACATCGCACGACGGCTTGGGAGATCTCAAGCCATTGTACATGCCATTGCGGCGCATCATAACGATGAAGAACCGCAAACTGTCGAGGCCTTTCTTGTTCAGGCAGCCGATGCTATCTCAGGTGCGCGGCCCGGTGCACGCCGCGAAACGATTGATCTGTATATTAAACGGTTGGAAGCTCTGGAAACCGTCGCAACATCCTTTACCGGCGTACAGCGTGCATTCGCTATTCAAGCTGGTCGTGAAGTGCGCGTAATGGTGCAACCGGACTCGGTTGACGATTTAGGAAGCATTCACCTGGCACGTGATGTTGCCAAGAAGATTGAAGAGAGTCTCCAGTATCCTGGGCAGATCAAAGTCACAATCATTCGAGAAACGCGTGCTGTCGATTATGCTCGTTAAGCATTCCTTAGAGCTATTTCACAACATGATGTTTTAAAACATCATGTTGTGAGATAACTCACGCAAGTCGGTTAACAACCAACAGTTGTCAGCAGGAGCTATACATTACCATAGCACTATATATGCCCGACTGTCTCTCAGAGATACAGGCAATGCGTTCCGCAGCCATATAGCGCTTCAAGACTCATAAGAGTGGAGAGGTCAGCTATGGCGTGAGTATTATAAAAATCTCATGTACACATTTTATAGAAGATGTGGGTGGCATACGGAGATATCACTACATCTCTTGTAAAAAAAGATGTAGGCATTTCCCAAAAGGGCTCTGCTAATGGTGAGATGACTCAACCGACTTCCGCGTCTACTTACCTAACATCGTAATCGCAGGAGGAACGCATGTCATCCAACTCAACGCATTCTGTGCCTATTGCTCGAGCTGTGGGTGAAAGTGAACCATTACCTACAGAAACTCATGCATCAGAAGTTCTTAAAGTATCGACCCGCTCACGTCCGAGCGCTGTTGCTGGAGCTATTGCCGGTGTGATTCGTGACAATGGCGTAGCTGAAGTCCAATCGATTGGTGCTGGTGCCACCAATCAGGCCATCAAAGCAGTTGCTATTGCACGGAGCTATCTTAATGAAGAAGGTATTGACATTGTGTGTGTACCTTCATTCATTGACGTGTCCATTGAAGAAGAAGAACGAACCGCTATTCGGCTCATTGTCTCAAGACGATCAAGTATATAACCATACCTATCACAATGAAAGCCATACTAATATTAGTATGGCTTTTTTGTTGGATGTGAAAGTTGGCATACTTTTTGCAATAGTAAAGCATATGTTGTAAGAAATAATTGACACCAGAAATTATACTTATAGTAATGGTAAAGGGAGAACAACATGAGTTTTATCATCTGGATTATCTTTGGCGCACTGGCCGGTTGGATCGCAAGTTTAATCATGAAGACGAATAAACAACAAGGGTTATTTCTGGATATCGTTATGGGGATTCTTGGTGCTATGATTGGTGGATTTCTGTCGAGTACGCTGTTTAATATATCGGTGACGAACAACCCATTTAACCCTATCAGTCTGGCTATCGCTGTGGTTGGGGCGGTCATACTGACGATGATCGTGCGTGCTGTATCCGGGAAACGCACTTAATTCAACGTGCAGGCTTCTGGCAGCGTTGGCTTTTATCTAAATCCAATCCTCAGGTTTTCCGGCGACGTAGTAACTAAGGCGTGTCAAGTGCTCTGTTGGTTGCTACGTCAATGGATTATAGTTTATCTTCGTCCAATAACAGACCATATCGTACTGCTAGGAGGGCCGCCTGCGTGCGGTCAGCCACATCGAGTTTGCTCAAAATCTCACGGACATAGGATTTTACCGTCTGCTCAGTGATATCCATGGCGCCTGCAATTTCCTTATTACTGAATCCACGCGTAATCCAGCACAACACCTCATGCTCGCGCGGCGAAAGCTTTGCTAATGGGTCGTCGGGAGGCATTACTCGATCCATCAACCGTCGTGCCACTTTGGGATGCAGTTGCGGCTCGCCGAGGGAAGCAGATCGAATCGCTTGGAGCAGTGCATCACCACTCATTTCCTTGAGCAAATACCCGTTCGCCCCGGCACGCAAAGCGGCATAAATACGAGCGTCGTCGCTGTAGCTTGTCAGCATCAGGATGATGAGCTTTGGATGCGCCATGCGGAGTTTCGATGCTGCAGTAATACCATCCTCATCAGGCATGTGAATATCAAGCAGAATGACGTCAGGCTGTGTCGCTGCGACTACGGCTGACACTTCAGCACCTGATGCCGCCGTACCAAGGAGGCGCATATCCGGCTCGCTCTCTATCATCGTACTAAGACCACGCCGAACTACCTCATGATCGTCAGCAATCACGACACCAATTGATGGAGTGGATGGTGTATCTAACGATCCAGATTGATCTTCGCCCATATTGTGACTCCTTTGCCTTGTTCTGAATGAATCTGTAGTACCCCTCCGAGAAGCGCGACACGCTCACACATGTTTCTGAGGCCCTGTCCCTGAGATGACGCGGAGGGGTCAAAACCACATCCGTGATCAGTAATGCTCAATATCAGTTGGCCCTGCTCAACAGATAGCGTGAGATGAGCCGCAGTAGTACCACTATGACGAAGCACATTCTGGAGTGCTTCCCTGGTGAGCTGTGCTAACTCTCGCGGTAATGGTTCCTGCAAAATCAATGCAGACGGCAGGTCATAGGTAATATCCATACCATGTTGCTGTACAAACCATGTCACGTGTTGGGTAAGTAACACCACCAGATCGGTTGTACCGGTACCAGGCGTCCGTAGATGAGAGAGGAGATCGCCCAGTTCTGACTGGATCTCAATGGCAGTTTGTTCCTGTTGCTGCAAGAGGTGAACGGTTCCGTCAGGATCATTGTGGAGCCGATGACGTGCTGTCCGAATCCCAATGCCAATACTAAACAACGCCTGTTTAATCGAGTCATGCAAGTCACGGGCTAGGCGCTGGCGTTCTTCAAATGCGGCAAGCTCACGCTGTTGTGCTACTACATGCTCAGTTCGGATAGCCACACGTTCTTCGAGCTCGTCATTTAACTGGACCAGATTATCGAATGTATCAGCATAGGCAAGAGCTAACGCCGCCTGTTGCAATAGCCCTTGAAGTTGCTCTTGTTCATCAGCAGCATAGCGCAAACCGGAAGAGCGTGGTCCCAGCCAATAATGGCCAATTGGTTGGCCACCAACAGTCATTAAAGTATTCCAGACACCCGATTGTGTTGCAGCATCTGGCTGATGAAACGATGGTCGAAGCACAAGCTCCGCCCATGCTGCACCAAGTTGTCGGGGCAAATCGTCAGTTAAGAGTTGGATCACTGACTCACGCTGTACGACCCGCGCAAGGGTAGTGCGCACCATACTGATCGTCTGAGTAAAGCGCAGCCGTTCCGGATAGAAAACCTGATCGATCAAGCGCTGTGCTAGCTGCCGTAGTGGTGTAAAGGCCGCTGCTGCCACCATCACACTGAGAATCGTGGCGACGAAGCCCCAGGTACCACCGACATTACTGCTACGTTGGGTGAGAAATGCCGTTAGACCAAAGTAGATAACCAGCAACCCAAACGAAACAAGCGCATAGTCCAATGTACGACGCATCGCCGCATCGATACCAAACAAATCCTGCCGCATAATGATATAGGCAAATCCAAGTGGCAGAAGAATTCGTGCACTATTGACCACTTCATAGGGGATCAGCAGATCAATATAATGCCGAATTGGCAGGAGTAGAAGCGGTGCCTGGGCAAAGATCAATACTAACAAGAGAAGACGAGCTTGTTGTACAAAACGTGAGCGAATCGGATGAACACTACGAATTGCCTGTAACAATTGGTAGCTTGCGACTCCAAAACCAGCATAAATTGTAACTGCAAAAACGATCAGCACCACCCGTAGTAGCGGTGGAGCAAGGACAAATGTTGCACATGTAATGCCCATAACCGATATGTAGTAGGCAAAAATACGCCAAGTGCTGATCGATCTATGTTCACGAAAACGGACAGCAAGGTGTAAAGTCAATGGTGCAAGCAGGGCAATATTGAGTAGACCAAGCCGAACCTCGTTATTCGCAAGAGCTGGCATAAGCTCGTCAAACACAGGCGTCCCAACCAGTGCATAACTTTCGCGCCAGACGACACTGGCCATTACGATGGCCAAACATGCGACAATCGTACCCACAACTGATGGTCGGAGCAATGCAGGAAGCAACCCGATGATTAGTAGAACAAGTGCGAGAGCGAGTGAACCAATGGTAAGCTCCGAGACACGAGGGGGCGCCAGAAATATGATTGCCAGCACTTCAATCAGGAATAGAACAAGGGCAGGCCATAGTGTTCGATAGGCACGCCAAGTATGGGACAAAGTTAATTTCTCAGCTTCCAGCGCAGCGGTTTCAGATCGAACCATTGCGCTGGAAAGCTTACGAAGTGCTAATTTAAGCATACCATTCATTCAGAGATCGTATAGAATCCTTGTATGTGGAAGGATTGAAGCGGATGAGGTTGCGTCACTACAACCAATGAACGATCTATCGCTATCCTGTGCAGATCAGGACGACGCGACCTCGATTTCTACCGACGCCGACATGTTCCAGCGCAGCCGCTCATCCCACGTATCAGGCGTTACAATAACAGTATACGTGATATCGCCATAGCGATCAACGCCACGCGGTTGAATCGAAGTCACTGTTCCTTCCAGTATCACATCTGGTAGTGCATCAAAGGTAATCTGTGCAGATGAGCCAATCTGAAAACGTACAACATCACGCTCACTCAGATTATCCGTTTCGATCTCCCAAGTACCAAAGTCAGCTAACACAAACGGTGCAGCACCACCATTTGAGCCAACACTCACCTGCTGACCAATCTCCACATTCTGTTCCGCTATCGTTCCGGCAAACGGCGCACGGAGGGTGGCTTCTTCTAAATGCTGTTCTGCCTGCTGTAGAATAACCTGCTGCGCTTCGATACGGGCCTGCGCCTCTGCGAGATCCACAGCACGGGGTGGTACCGTAAGTTGTTCCAGATTTGCCAGTTGTTGTTCAACCGAAGCCTGGGCAGCGGAGACCTCAGGCTGTGTGCCACCTTGCTGCACCTTTTGGAGATTGGCACGTGCCTGATCAACGGCTGCTTGCTGCTGTGCAATCTGATTAGAACCTGGGTTCTTCAAGGCATCCAACTGTGCTCGTGCATCAGCCAGCCGTGACTCAGCAGACTGGATGGATGTAATCTCATTGTTCCGTGCTTGCTCCAGCGTAACTTGAGCAGCAGTCACTGCTTTCTCGGCACTACGCAATCCCGCTTCTGCTTGAACAAAAGCAGCATAATACTGCTCACGCTGGGAATTGTTCACATCATTATCTTCGCTTTGTCCCTGTGCGTTGATTGTTTCAGGGTTAGACGGATTTTGTCCGGTGTCCTGGATGAATTCCCAATCGCTCTTCGCACTCGCATAACTTGCCTGTGCTTGTACCAGCGCATCGGCTGCCTGTTGCAAGGCCAATTCGCTGCTGGTCTTCACCTGAGAGGTGCTGTCACGAGTCGATTGCAACTCGACTTCTGCCTGACGGACACGCTCCTCTGCGGCACTCACCTCCCCTGCGGATGGGTCGAGCAGCACCGACAGGACGGACTCCGCCTGTTGAAGTTGGGCCGATGCGCTTGCAATGTCAGCAGAGGTATAGTTACCTGCACGTGTTCGTTGCAAATTAGCTTCAGCATTCCGTACAATAGCTTGCTGTGCGGCAATTTCTGCGGGTGTCGCACCCGCCTCGATCTGATCATAGCTGGCCTGAGCCTGCGCCAGACTGGCTTTGCTTTGCGCTACTTCAAGTTCAAGAGACTGTGTGTTGAGTTGGGCGAGTGGCTCGTTGGCCTCTACTGTATCGCCGTCCTGAACAAATACCGCGTCAACTGTACCACCAATAGTAAATAATATATCTACGTATCGCTGAGGCACAACAATCGCATCAGCAACGATACTGTCAGGGGCTATTGATGTTGGTATCGCTTCCGCATCACTGATATCTGGCTGTGCAGATGGGCTTGGTAAACTACAGGCAGTCAGCACACTAAGAGTTATGATGATACCTGTCAATTGTCGTATTGGTGCTTTCATAATGCTCCTCGATAGTGTCTGTTCATTCATCTGCATGGTGTTCAAAGAAACACACCATGACTGTTAGTTCGCTATGCGGGTATCACTGACAATGCTGCCGTCGGCCAACTCGATCACGCGCTGGGTTTGCATCGCAAGCTCACGGCTATGGGTCACCAGTAAAAAGGTTTTACCATTGGCGACCCATTGTTTGAACAGATCAAAGCAAGCCAGTGCAGAACGGGAATCCTGACGCCCTGTGGCTTCATCACCAAAGATGATCGGAGGATCATTGGCGTTGGCGCGAGCAATGGCTGCCCGCTGCTGATCACCACCACTGATGCGGGAGGGCATCCAGTTCAGCCGATCAGCCAGGCCCACATCCTCCAGCAAACGCTGCACACGTGTCGGTCGTTCAGAAGCCGGGATCATGGCCGCCAGGTCCATCGGCAACCGCACGTTCTGACCAAGTGTTAACCCTGGCACCAGATTGAAAAACTGAAAGATGATCCCTATCTCGCTCCGACGCCACAGTGCTAGCTCATCCTCACTTTGCGTGCCCAGTGGCTGCCCGGCGATTACTACTTCACCAGAGGTTGGTCGGTCGACACCAGTAAGCATGTTGAGGAGCGTCGATTTGCCACTTCCTGACTGTCCGACGATAGCAACAAACTCACCTGTCTGGACTTGAAACGAAATATTTTTAAGTACCTGAACAGTGGAATCGCCCACCGGGAAGCTCTTGTTCACATCACGAAGATCAATAAGTAGACTATTCATATGCAAGACTCTCCTGTACGCTGGCCCGAATTGCTTGTTGAGCAGGCGACAAACTGGCAACCACGGCAATAATCGACGCAAGCAATAGCCAGATCCAGACGCCTAACCATGAATATTGATAGACGACGCTAATGCCTACCGAAGCCGCAACACCCTGAGCAGCCATATAGCCAACCGGGTAGCTGAAAATCAAGGCTATGAGCCAGCTCAATAAGCCCATCAGCAAACCTTCGATGACAAACTGCGTACGAATAAATCCTGGTGTACCACCAATTGCACGCAACACCCCGATCTCACGCCGACGCTCAAGTACACTAATCGACAGCGTTCCGTTGAGTGAGATAGCGCCCACAAATGCGACGATGAGTGCAACCAGCATTAACAAGCCGATGACCGATGCTAAGCTGGCTAGTTGGTTGTCACTGCGCTGTGTAACCGTCACCAGATTTGAAAGCTGAACGTCGATGCCTTGTGCTTCATAGAAACCCCGAATCTGAGGGACCAGAGCAGCCGTTACCTCTGCTGAAGCATCTGCACTTAACACCTGAACCCGATTGACTTCGCGTCGGCCAATTTCATCGAAGAGGATTTCGCGTGGTACCAAAGCACCACCAGCCATAGTGACATCGATCAAAATGCCGACTACCTGCCAGCGCTCCTGACTGACCCAGCGCTTGGTGTTGGTTGCATCAGGAATGCTCACGAGGATCCAGTCACCGACTTCCAGATCTACATCTTCTGCTAACCCTTCATGCACCACAATGGCATAGGTATCATCTGGTTGCAGTGCTCGCCCTTCCAGCAGCACCGGCTCATAACTCGCGGTGGGAACAGGTATCCCCGAGAGATTTGCACTCGGATCAGTCACTTGTTCTGTAAGCCCATCCTTGCGAATAGTCGCATTCTGCTGATGCCAGCCTTCCACTGCAATGACACCTGGTAGCTGTGTTACTTGCTCGGTTCGAGAGAGTGAGGCTGTTTCATTGAGATTGAGTTGAAGTTGATAAGGATAGGCTTGGAGTAACACCCCACTCAAGGTATAGACCAATGACGCATAAATGCTAATAACAGACATAAAGGTTAAGCCAGCACCAGCCAGTGCAAACTGAGTTGTGAACACACGCAACAGATTGCGGAAGGTGTTGCTAAGGGCCAGTGACACGACCCGTGGTAACTCCCGTAAGCGCGCCAGCAAACCATCGATCTTGCCACCACCACTTAGTCCATATGAGCTAATTGCCTCACGCACCGTAACGCGCACGCCTTGCAGCACCGGGATTGTTGCTACTGCGATCGGTGCGACCAGACAGATCACTATTTGATAGACAATCGGCACAGGCATGATGCGCCACTCAGATGCCGTAAGACCTAATGTACCAATAAGTGCTTGTCGCAGGCCATTCGAGGCAATAAGACCAAGCGGGAGCGAGATTGCCAGAGCTACTGCACCATACACAAATACCAGCGTAAAGTAGACTAAGAGTATCTGACCACTAACCGCACCAATCGCCTTGAGTTCACCAATTTGTGAAATCTGCTGTGTAACAATGGCCGTGACCGTGTTATAGACCAGCAATAGGCCCAGCACCACGGAGATAATACCGATTGATTGGAGGATGGTCCCAAGACCACCAATTGCATCTTGAAAAAAGGCTCGATTGGGGTCCGCAACTTTGGTATTATCAATACTGCCAGGTTGGACATCAAAACCATAATCGCGCAACGTCGTCTGGACTTCATCAGTAGCCACGACAGCACGCTCAACAGAGTAGTTGGGAACTGTTGCAACAATCTGGACAAAGCGATCCTGCCCAGTCAGTTCGGCAAACGTTGCACGGGAGGTGTAAAAGGTTGGGTCACTGCCAAGCATTGCTGATGGCTGACTCAGGTTGTAGAATACACCATCGATATGGGCTTCGGTTACTCGTATGTCTGTAGTGGGATCACTCTGATCACGGCCAGCCGCCACGCTGGTGTTTATTTCCAATTCAACCCAATCACCAACATTGATGGGGAAACCACGCTCAACCGCAAACTGACGTCCGCTTGGCCAGTTCCCATCTTCAAGTTGTATAAGTGAGACCTGCTGGTCGTGGTAGTCATCACGCGCATACAACAACGCTGGACGCCACAGCGCATCTGCATTGGGTCGCCACTTAATACTGGTCACCATGATGCCTTCAACCGCTTCCAGCCGAGGATCGCGCTCAAGTGACTCGATCACCTGTGATTCCGCAGGAGGAGAAACCCGCACATTCACTGATGGTGGGCGTGTGGGGTCAAAATTCGCACGGGTATCTTCCGACATGCCCTCCCAGGCACCAAAGATTGTCCCAACTACAAACGAGCCAATGGTAATGGTCAAGATGGCCTGGATGGTGCGCTGTTTCGCACTCCAGAGGTCAAACCAGATTTTGTATCGCAAGGCCGTAAAAAAAACACTGAACATGATCTATGCTCCGCTATGCTACGTCTGGATTATCTGTATCGCCTGCGTGATGATTGCCAGAGACCAGGGCTTCGACTGGCTGATCAGACACCGTACTATCACGAACAAGCACACCTTCGCTCAGCTCAATCTGACGTGGCATACGGCTGGCCAGCATTTCATCCTGAGTTACCATCACAATCGTTTTGCCTTCATGAACGAGATCAGTAAACAGATCAAAGACCACCTGTGCAGAGCCAGAGTCAAGGTTGCCAGTCGGCTCATCCCCCAGAATCAGCGGAGGATCATTCGCAATGGCACGGGCAACAGCCGCACGCTGTTGCTGCCCACCACTCACTCGCGAAGGCAGTTTGTTGATGTGCTCTTTCAAGCCCACCATCTCGAGCAGGGAGGCTGCTCTTTCGCGTCGCTCTGCTGCCGAATATTTGCCCATCATCTCCATTGGCAACATGACGTTATTGAGCAAGGTCATGGTCGGCAACAAGGCAAAGAACTGGAACACAATCCCGAGCGAATGCCCCCGCCACCGAGCAAGTGCTGCTTCACCTAGACCTTGAATATTCTGGCCATTGACATACACTGCACCGGAACTCAGCTTATCCACCCCGGAAATCATGTTGAGTAGTGTGGATTTGCCTGCGCCTGACGAACCCACAAGTGCAACAAACTCACCTGCCCCGACCTGAAACGATACACCTTTGAGCGCCGCTATCTGCGTGCTTCCTACAGTATAGGTTTTCGCAACTTGTTGAATATCGACAAGGGGATATTGCGTATGCTCACTCACAGTTGATCCCTTCATATACATTAGGGAAGTGTTTGATACTATGCTTTGAGCATACCATTTGGGGCATCTACCGTCAGCCCTCTTTGGAGGGGGAGGCAGATACCCTCTTTCGGGTTACATGTTGAGGGGCCTTATCTGAAGAAATAAGGCGATGTTTTTTAAGAGATGGTCGAACAAGATATGGCCATGTTTATTAAACCGCTTGGCACATCAATCCACTCATAACATCACTGACCATATATGACAACCATTTTACAGATGATAGCTGCCTGATGAATGGATGAAAGCAGGTTCTGGCCGCTTGACATCAGCAAACAGGCTCAGTACACTGCATCTGGTGTTTTGTTCGTCTGATCACAACAGAGTGTGGTTTGGAGTAGGTTAAACTCATCATGGTCACTATAATCCGATGGTTGGTTGCTGGTACAAGCGTAGTGTACAGTGTCGTGCTGCTTATGCTGTCGCTCCTGTGGACATTTTCCGAGTCTCAACCGTGGTGGCTCGCCCTCTCCGATATCTTTGCCCCGTACCTTTTTATACCGTTAGGTTTGCTGATTCCATTGGCGTTGCTGATGCGTTCGGCGTGGCTGCGTGTGTCCGTTGTTGCAGCCACGGTTGTGTTTATCGCAGCTGTTGGTGCGTACCTGCTGCCATCAACACCAGAGCAGTCCAACGCCGAAACCACATTACGTGTCGTTACGTTCAATCAACTCTACGCCAACAGAGATATCGATGGCATGATCACTGCCATTCGCCTACAGGATGCTGATGTAGTAGCTTTACAAGAACTATCGACCGCCGTGACACAAGCAGCACAGGCGCAACTCATCAACGAATACCCCTACCAGCTGCTAGCCCCGGCTGAACGTGATCTGGGCTTGGGTTTGCTGAGTCGCTACCCATTTCAAGTCGTACCCCTGGATCGAGCATTTTTAGGGCAGCACGTGGTGGTTGATGTTGATGGTCAACTTATCACAGTGATGAATGTCCACCTATCCGCACCCTCAATCCGTACAACGAATCTTGAGCAAATACCTGAGATACCGATCATTCACGATTACAACACCTCACGACGTTCGACAGAATTGCCCAATCTGCTGTCAGTGATTGACCAGATTCAAGGGCCACTGATTGTGGCAGGCGATTTCAATATGAGCGACCGCGAGCACGAGTATACCCAACTCGCTGCACGTTTGCAGGATACCTACCGCAGCACGAACTATGGCTTTGGTTTCACCTTTCCTAATGATATTGCAGTGCGTGGTATCACTATTCCCATCCCACTGGTACGCATCGATTACATCTGGACCAGCCATCATATGACACCACTCAACACATGGGTAGCATGTGATAATGGCGGTTCAGACCATTGCATGGTGATTGCCGATGTACGGGTGAATGGCTAACTCAGCACAAAGTCGGGCTAGGATTTCTCCACCGTAAATGGTATTATTAGTCTAATCATTATAGGTTTCCTCTGAAAGGAGGTGGTCGTCGTGGTAGACGATGACGTAGGTGTAGTACGCAATATATCGACAATTCATTTTATTGGGCGATGGATACACAAGGGGTGTGAGTTCTGAGTCTTGAGGTCTGAGCAGTGGCGCTGGCCTCTGGTCTCAGGGTTCAAGACTCCGCACTGATACCTCGCCCATGCAAGGAGTATTTGACATGGGCTTTCCCCGACGTTATAAACCTGCCGAAGCCGAACCGCGCTGGCAGACATTCTGGTCATCCGAACGGCTATACGAATTCGATGCGAACGACCCTCGACCGATTTTTGCCATTGATACACCACCACCAACCGTCTCTGGTGAACTGCATATTGGGCACGTCTACTCCTATGTTCAGGCCGAGGCGATGGCACGCTTCTGGCGGATGCAGGGCTACAATGTCTATTATCCGTTTGGATTTGACGACAATGGTCTTCCGACCGAACGTTATGTCGAGTGCAAACACGGGATACGCGCGCGCGATATTGGACGAGCAGCCTTTATTGACCTCTGTCTTGCCACTTCGCAGGAAGTCGAGACCCGCTTCGAGCATTTCTGGAAAGAGCTTGGTTTTAGTGTCGACTGGCGAATGCGCTACTCAACCATCGACCCAACCGCGCGCCGCACGTCGCAATGGTCTTTCATCAAACTCTATCGTAAAGGGCTGATCTATCGTGCTCAGGAACCCAACCCCTGGTGTGCCGAGTGCCAGACGGCAGTCGCCCAGGCTGAGATGGATGATATCGAACGCACAACCACATTTTATACGCTTACCTTTCAGCTTGCGGACAATGCAAATTATATGTTGCCCATTGCGACAACACGGCCAGAGTTGCTGCCTGCATGTGTGGCAATCTTTGTGCATCCCGATGACTCACGCTTTGCTGATATCATTGGGCAGGAAGCTATCACACCTCTCTTTGAACGACGTATCCCGATTCTGGCTGATACAGCAGTTGATCCAGAAAAAGGAAGTGGGGCGGTGATGTGTTGTACGTTCGGCGATGCAACCGATGTTATCTGGTGGCGCACACATCAATTACCCCTGATCCCGTTGGTGACTCGCGAAGGTCGGTTGAGTGAAGATGGTGGTCGGTACGCTGGTCTGACACTTCATGAAGCACGCGAACAGATTATTGGCGATATCCGTAAAGCTGGTACATTCCTTGGTGAACGTGCTACCGAGCAGTCAGTTCGGGTTCATGAGCGTTGCCGCACACCGCTTGAAATTCTGGAGACCAGCCAGTGGTTTATTCGTATTCTTGATGCCAAAACTGCACTGCTTGAAGCTGGTCGTCAAATCACCTGGCATCCTGCACACATGCGGACACGTTATGAGCACTGGGTCGAGAATCTTGGTTGGGACTGGAGTATCTCGCGCCAGCGCTTTTATGGTGTGGCCTTTCCACTCTGGCACTGCGACCTTTGTGGCGAGGTCATTCTGGCCGATGAGCGCCAACTACCCGTTGACCCGACAACGGATGCGCCACCACACGCCTGCACATGTGGCAACACTGATCTGTGTCCCGAAACCGATGTGATGGACACCTGGGCGACTTCATCCGTCAGCCCACAGATCGCCGGACAGTGGTGCGACAACCCAGCACTGTACGACCGACTCTTCCCGATGCAGTTACGCCCACAGGCTCACGATATTATTCGGACATGGGCGTTTTATACCATCGTGAAATCGTACTACCACTTTGGGACTATCCCGTGGGAGACGGTGATGATTTCTGGGCATGGTCTCAACCCACGTGGACACAAACTCAGCAAGTCATCGAGCAATTCAGACCTGACCCCAACTGAACTGATCAAGCGTTATGGTGCAGATGCAGTCCGCTACTGGGCGTGTGGTGGAAGCGTGGGCATGGATCAACCGATCAACGAAGACGAGATGAAGCAAGGCATACGGCTCATCACCAAGCTGTGGAACGCCTCACGCTTTATTGCCGGACATCTGGAGGATTTTGCGCCACCATTGCATGGACAAACACCAACTCTGTGGCCCGCCGACCGAGCGCTCCTCTCGTGGCTCCAGCGTTTGATTGACCAGGCGACCGAGCGCTTTCGTGCCTACGAATATGCTGCCGCACGCGATATAACTGAGCGATTCTTCTGGGGAACCTTGTGTGACAACTACCTGGAACTGGTCAAGAGTCGCTTGTATGATACGACAGGAGCGGAGCGTTATGCAGCACAGTGGACGCTGTATCAGACGTTGCAAGCCTTTCTCAAGCTGTTTGCACCAATCATGCCGCACATCACTGAAGAGATTTTCGCATATCTCTTTGCGTCTCACGAAGGGCACCAGTCGATCCATCTATCGTCCTGGCCACATACAACTGAGGCGTTCATCGATACAGAAGCCGAGCAGACAGGCGAGGCCCTACTCGCATTGACCACACACGTGCGGCGGTTGAAGTCGACTCAACGGCAAAGCCTGGGAAGCCCACTGGCACACTTAGCGATCACCACACAGAACAAGCAGCTTCACGCCATGCTGGAGCAATCGACACTCGATCTGCAGAGCATCACCCGAGCGCAACAGATCGACTTTGTGACGCAGAATGGCGCAGGATTTGAGGAGATCGCACCAGGGCTGTGGGCCAAAGCAACGTTATAGGATAGGACGAGCAAGCGTCACCCTGGCCGATGAGGTTGGGGTGGCGTTTGCTTGACACTGACAAACTACAACTTGGAATCTCTGCAAATCATCCTAAGCAATAGCATAACCACCATACTGTCGTTGTTGAACATGTTGAAAAGCCAGGACGATGTGGTCCTTATGTTTGGATGCGACCGTGTTTGATCACCACTGGGGATTGATCGGCTGGGTAGGGAGACACGACATACTTCCATGCGTTCAGGATCGGCTCAGGCATATGATGGCCGAGCACCACTAAATGTATAGTCTTATTTGACAAATGTCCACTTGAACACTATTATTCGTATAGTCGTTATCGTATATCAATAGTTAGCGAAAACACATGTCTCAATCGAGCCAAAATCCAAACCGTCCACGCTATCAGCAACTGGCAGATCATTTTCATCAGCAAATAGAGGCTGGCTTGCTCAAAGCCAATGATCAACTGGCGCCAGAGGTTGATCTGGCAACCCAATTTAACGTCAGCCGAGGGACGGTACGACAAGCATTGGAAGTGTTAGTGTATCAGGGGCTGTTGCAGCGCACCCGTGGGCGTGGCACCTTTGTAACTACTGTGGAAAGACCCCTCCAAACCATGTTGATTGGTGTCATCATTCCACATCTCCAAGATCCCCTCAGCACTGAGATTCTGCGTGGGGTTGAACATACATTGCGTAATAACAACTGTAGTATTGTTTTTGGTCACTCTGAAGATAATCTGGAACTCGAGCGACACTACCTTACCACATGGCTTCGTGAGGATATTCAAGGGTTGATCCTCTTTCCAACTGCTGACGAGGAGGAGACAATGTTTCTCACCGAACATGTCCCTCCCAATCTGCCACTGGTCATTGTTGATCGCGAATTACCACAGGTGATGGCTGATTCTGTGGTTGTGGATAATCAGGGTGGTGCCTACCAGGCAATACAGCACCTACTTGAGACAGGGCATCAGCGAATTGCTTGTATCACCCAACCGAACCGCCCGAGCAGTGTCGTAGAGCGGATTAACGGCTATGAGCAAGCCTTACGCGATGCAGGCATACTGCCTTTGTCACCTGTGCATATTCCCCGATTTACTAACTGGTCAGAGACTAATCAGCTAACATCCCTGGAAAAGGAACTAACCCTTATCGATCATCTGCTCGCAGTTCGTGATCGTCCAACCGCACTTTTCTGCATCAACGACTACATTGCATTTACTATAATACGTCATGTCCTAGCACAAGGTTTGCGGATACCGGAAGATCTATCACTTGTGGGCTTTGATGATCTCCCCCTGACACAGCACCTGCCTGTCCCACTAACCACAATTGCACAACCACGTTATGAGATAGGGCAACGCGCTGCTACGATGCTCCTGGAACAACTTGTTGGTACAGCCACACCGGGGCGCCGTGTTGTGCTGCCAACTCAACTGATTGTGCGTCATTCCACCTGCCCTCCAGCATCGTAATTTCACCACTCTGTCTCATTTGACATGTCTACAATATTTGTATATACTTATATTAATTAAAATCACATTAGTATATACATAATATTCTTCATTCCAGTTGACATTAAGTGAAGGCCTAGGGTATTCGTAAACAAGCAGCCACGCTTGTTTGTGAAATATCGTTGTGCTTATGTGTAGTGCAGGCAGTATTGCATACAATGGGTTTCAGAAGAGGAGTACATATCGAATGACAACAATACAGGTCGTAGTAGCCGATGACTGTGCGGTTATCCGTGCAGGTGTCAAGACTTTTTTTCAGGATACATCCGACATAGCTGTAGTAGGTGAGGCACAGACTGGGAGTGAGGCACTTCAGTTGGTACAGCACCTGCATCCCGATGTACTGATGTTGGATATCGCAATGAAAGAAATGAGTGGGATTGCAATAGCACAATCCCTGCGTGCTTATGATGCAGGACCATCTATGCTTGTGTTAAGCGACAACGAAGATACTGAACATATTTTGGCTATGTTTGCCTATGGGGCAGCAGGGTATCTTACCAAAGATGAAACACCGCAAATCATTATCGATGCTGTGCGAGGAGTTGCACGGGGCGAACAGGGATGGATCAGCCGCCGTATTGTCACCCATTTATTCAAGCCATCCAAACATACACAGCCACAACTTACATCCCGTGAGCTTGACATTCTACAAGGCATTGTTCATAGCAAACGCGATTGTGAGATTGGCCAGGAGTTACATATTGCCGAGCGGACTGTGAGGTATGGTCTGCAACGTATTTATGACAAACTTGGTGTGCACACACGGATTGAAGCAGTAGCGCAGGCCATTCGTCTTGGGCTCGTCGAATAATGCCGTATCCGGCACGGGGGTTTACAACTCTTTGAAAGACACTTTCAACCTACTAAAGGAAATAGCTAAAAAATAATATACCTAATTTGCCAATATAATGAGTGCAAACTACTATCTTTATATAATTATCGTATCTTGGTACAGATAAACGTATAATGAGGGAGAAACAAATGGATACTTATACCGTTTTGACAGTCACATCAAATACAATTATACATGAGGGGATATCTTCAGTGCTTCAACAAGATAAATGATTTGTTATACTTGGTACAGTAACAAAATATTCTACACTAGCCGATGAAATTCTTTCCTATGAACCTGATATTGTTTTAATACACACAGACAACCTCTCCATTTCCTATACAAGACATATCATTGAGACAATCAGTAACATCAACAAAGAAATAAAAATTTTTATTCTTACATCAAATACGTCACTTGAAATTATAAGAATAAGCCTTTTTACTAATATTAACGGAATATTAACAACAAGCTTGAAGCCCGAAAATCTAAGGCAAGACATACTTGATAGCATTCAAGATAATTTACTACTAATAAAAAAGCACAAGAACTCAAATAGAAACGATGTAACTCCTCAAAATACAATCAACTCAATATTAAGCTGTAGAGAAATTGAGATACTAGAAAAAGTAGGCATAGGTAAGAATAACTTATAAATATCACATGAATTAGACATCACCTATGATACCGTTAGAAGCCATTTAAAATATATTTATGAAAAGCTATCAATTAAAAATAGAGCAATGCTCATTTCTTTCGTATTACAATCAGATATAAACAAAGATAATTGGATTACTTAAACTAACGATAACATGTTTCAAAAATCTACAACATTTTATCATTCGCATATCAATTTTCACATTACTAATAGATAATAAGAAAGGTTTTCTCGTGAATAATCGCCGCATTCTTTTTGTTTTTTCCCTATTGCTTGTATTACTCTCTTTCTATATGACTTACACAAGTATCCAAAATAGAATTATCGATTTGCCTCCTTTCATTGTCCAATTTGGCAGCCTTGCTATAGAGGGAAACATGTCCTACAAAACAAATTGCCCGCCACACCAATCAAATATTTGTTCTATGCTACACCCATCGGTAAGAGAGGAAAACTATATTGTGTGGCTTGTCACCGAAGAGCAAGAGAGAGGCACTACTAAAACCACAGTTAGACGATTGTTTACATTTGATACAAGATAATCTAATACTATCCGTGTACCAAAAACACAACCGAGAGTAGGTTAACACTACAATCTACTCTCGGTTATACCAATTATCCTTGACCAAATGCCTCAAATATAATATCGTTCTCTAAACTTCTCGCAGCCTCTTCATCTCCCCATACACCACCATAATTCAACCCACGTGCAGTAGCACCAACTGTCAAACGTACAAGGACATAATTACCTTGATCATAGTCTGTTAGAAGTGCATTATCAATTACACTCTGCGCTGTTTGATTTGCTCCTCTTAATCTAAACTGTCGTTTATGATACCCATATATATCGTATACTTTCCATTCAATATCATAGTCATTACCAGTCAATTCTCCCCGCACTATTACATTATCAGCTCGTTGTCGTGCCCAAACACCCGCATAAGTTGTGCCAACCAGTCCAAATAATGACATAAAGACGATGAACATTGTTGTGTAGACTTTCAACCTAAGCATAACTAATCCTTCCATTTTCAAGGTTACCCACGACTCAATTTGTTTTTGATAACCTCTTGTAAGAAGAATTTACAGTATAATTTGCTTTCTAAGAACTACCTTTTTCGATGATTTAAAGGTGAATTTTTGCAAACTGTCATCACCTGTTCTGAGTATTTGAATCACCTATGTGCGAAAAACCAGAAAAAAATGTCATAGTATACAAGTAGCATTTTACACCTGCAATACCCGACATTAAGGCTAATATTTTAGTTTGGGCATACTATGCTACAACAAGACTTTCTACGTGTTAGAATTTTCAGAGTCATATTTCCACATCCGGCATGGGGGTTTGCCGAAAATACCCTATGCAGAAAAAGAGAAGTTCGGTATACATAGCATGCAAGTTCAAGTATCTATGTAAGGAAGGAGCATCTTTATGTACACGTGTATCAGACAATTAGGACGTTCCATCAGCGTAGCGATATGTATTGCAAGTCTTTGCATCTTAACCACTGTAGTACATGGACAAAAGGACACGACAGATGAGGATAACGTGTTGAGCAGCGATACGGCTGTATTTGCCGCCGTTGACAATACCACTCAGGCAGGTTGCGTCGTATCAGTAGATCGTGGACCCGAAAAATCATGTCCTCCAGGATCAGTTACTGAGGTATGGCAAACAACATATGCCGAAGTACAATCACGTGATATCAGCACATTTGCTAAGGTCTCGGGAGATTTAGCACAGGATCAGCATATTCGTGATCAAATTGCAGAGAAGCTGAATGCACAAATTCAGCAAGTACCCTCTGCGTTTACACCAATGGCAGGGTGTGTCGCCCATAATGATAAATTGATAGAGGGCAGATATCGCTTTACAGATGGGCCTTCTGTCTCATATGAGATGACTTATGACTTCGATAATCAGTGCAATGTATTTGACATCAAAGATCGAACCAGTGATGACGGATCTGGTGTGCGCTGGAGCCAGTCCTGTACTGATGGGCAGAGTCGCAACAATAAGCAGTGTAATCATATAAATATTAAGCTCAACGGCGCATGGACATCATGGCACAATCAACAGAATAGTTTTGCAGGTAAACAATACCGTAACATATCAGAATATGGATTTCGTGGTGTATATGGCTGGTGGAAATTTGATTGAACAGAGTATGTAGTTGCGGCATTCGTTACTGCTTTAACCTCCCTCGCTATAACCATGCAGTTATGGCGGGGGAGGTGTGATGAATAAATAAGTCATGAGGATTTCTATGAAAAAAATAAAGCTCCTTTTCGTGCCACTGTTCTTGATTGGAATAGCAGGTGGTTATTATCTGTACAGACAACAGGTTCAGAATGAGATTACCGTCAATGTTGCCTATTCCACAACCATGGAAGATGCTCTACGAAAAGTTCGTGGATGTGTATTACCACTTAAAGATTTGCAGGTTCACAGTATCAAAAACTGGGAGAACTATACTATCGTTGTGTATACCTCCCTGTGTCCCGATGCAGACTCACTTAAGAAAACGATGTTTGGCTATGCGGTGTTAGAGCAAAAACAGAATGCCTGGTATGACATTTCGGGGACTGCTACCAGTCTTGATCATCCACAGGATATGACTGCTGCCATTAATTTTGATCAAGCTGGAACCAATGAATTGAGCTTTATCTTTGGGCGTGTGTTCAACCCAGCGACTTTTGTCGTTGAAGCAACTCTCAGTGATGGCCGAGAAGTACAGGACGAAGTACGTAATAATGTCTTTGTGATTGTGTACTCGACAGAAGTAAACGCACAGGAAGTACGGGCTATAGACGAAAATGGGCAGCTTATTCAACACTTTCCGATCATACAAAACTAATGTATAGCAAGAGAAATATAACTAACAGTTACCTCATACTTCGCATCATCACCGGTGCACTCTATGGTGGACTTTGCGGGACACTTGGGGATGGACCTTATGGAGGATTAGTAGTCTGGGCTCTATTTGGCGTTATTGTCGCTATTATTGGGTCTATCAACGGGCAGCGACACAATCAGCCAATTGAAAATGGGGTAGTTGGGGTTGTCATTGGTATGATGATTGTGTCACTGGCTCACTGGAACGGTGATACCGATCCACAACTCATGTTAGTTGGCACGTTCATCTGGGGCACTGTTGGCGGCTGTTTTGGCTACATCGGGAGATATCTGAGTCATCTTGTTGCGAGTCGTATTGGAGCATACTTGAAATTAATCTGGCACAAAGATGTTAAATCATGAGTGACCATATATACTTTTCATAAATCACCTTAAAATGCCTATCCACATGAGGAAATAATGCGTCTCTTCGTCATAATAATTCATCTACTCAGTGTCGCCCTTGGGCTTGGCGCGTGTAACAATAGCGAAAATGTACCAACCATATCCCTACTTAACACTGAGTTATTTATTACACAACAGTCGTCTAATATAGAATACCGTCTCCAACTGTCTGAACCAGCAACTGTTATTCTGTCTTTAGAGAGCAATGCACGTGTAACTGAACTAACATTTTTTGAATGTTCCACCATACCACTTACCCCACAAGAGCAGCCATGTATTATTGAAGGTTTTCTGGAAAACGTTGATCCGGCCTCTGAAGGCACAATTAATCTCATTGTTGAGCCTTCAAATAAACCTGGCACCAGTGCTCAGAGAAATGTGTCTTTCCGAACGGACTCTTCTGGTAAATTTGATTTTTGATAATCACAGAGAAGTGGATATACATTACACGTTTTGCAATAAAAAGCATTTTTACGTGAATCATGTTTCTGCATATCCACACACAAAACAAATTGCCGAATCCGGCATGGTGGTTTGCCGGAAATACCCTATTTATATTTCCGAGGACGCCATATATTGTATGTGAGGAGAAGGGAGCATATCCAGAACTATTAGAAAAGAGAATTAAACAAACACTCATTTCACAGCCAATTTAAGCAAGCACAGCAGTTTCTAGTCTGGGATATCTATTACTTACTATGATTATGTCAGGAGGGTTATGATGATGAAACGATTGAAGATTATCCTGGCCGCAACAGTAATGGTGTTGTTAAGTTCAACAACTAGCGGTGTTTTCGCACAGGATAGTGCAAGCCCTGATTTTGGCAATGATGGTGGTCCAACTCCAGAAGGATTTTGGATTAACAACGTAAAAGCAGATAAGGTAAAGATTCTCTACTGGGAAGATTGGCAACCTCACTATGGAGCCATCTTTTCATCGGCTTCGATCACACGTGCAGCTGGACAGAAATACGTTGGTCCTGGAGGAAATGCTGCAACATGTGCATCAAGTGCTGGTTGTATTGACAGATGGAATTGGCATGGAGCACCACCTGTTGAGCTTTTACTTCCAAAGGGTGGGTGGGTAGTTGATTGGGCTTTTGGAGAGCGAACAAATCCCGACCACTATGAAGCAAATCTCTTTGCTATTACTTAAGCTATATACATATAAAAACTAACTTTCTGAATAGGCTTGGTGTTTACCTGACCAAGCCTATATAAGCATATAAGGAAATTTTCTCAATGTATCGGTATATATCATTTTTTCTATTTGCAGTAATCTTTGGTGCTTGCACACCTACACCCCCAACTCCCATGATGACCACCCCAAATGCAGTAGAATTAGTCACCATTAGTTTCGCCGCTAATGAATCGGCACGTGACACCTACATGCCACTGATCGAGGCCTTTGAAGCAGCGAACCCCCATATTCAAATCCGCTTTGAGTCACTCAATACCATCACTGAGATAACAGATACGACGAGCAATCATTCCAATCAACAACTTGCACAGACGGTCCACGCCGTTGATACCGCTGCTGTGTCCTTTGTCACACCAGACGATATTCCGCGTGGCTATCTGCGAAATCTCACCCCCTTTATTGATGCTGACCGTACCTTTCAGCGGGATGATTATCACAATGGGGCCTTGGAAATCCTGAGTCAGGATGGCGACATCTATCTTTTGCCTCATGCACGTCCTGTATTCTTCACTTCATACAACAAAGAACTATGGAGCCAGAGCCAATTGCCACCACCAACACCTGAGTGGACCTGGCAGGATGTGCTGGCAGCCGCAGAACAAATTGCTACCACCTCCTCAAATACAGATACCGTCTATGGGACAGAAGGTGCGATCATAAAGTTTTTCAGTGGACTGAATGAGCGTACTGAGATATTAAGCACTCCTATCGACCAGATATCCCTTGATGATCCCACTATTGCCACGCTGCTTGAAGAGGTGATAACACTTACCAAAAATGGGGTTATTTACGAAGAGATCGTCCATAGCGGTCAAGAGTTTGATATGGAGGCGCTACAGCAACTTATTCTCGACCAGCGTCTAGGAATATGGTCACCAGATATTATGACTTTTCTGCCGCCAGAGCAACAACCAGATTTTGAAATAGGCACAATTGCTACACCACCGCTACCAACACCTTTTTTCTGGGGCAGTGCTCCTGGTTTCATTATGAGTAATGGTACCCAACATCCTGAAGAGGCATGGCGCTGGCTCTCCTTTCTAAGTCAACAACCTGCCCCATTTCAGGCCGAGGTCTCTCAGGTTCCCAGTCATTTTCCAGCGCGGAAATCGATTGCCGAACAGGTGGGCTATTGGGACAAACTCGATGATGAAGCAGAAGCAGCGATTCAAACCCTCTTAGAACGACCTGGTGGTGTTTTTGATCACAGCCTGGACGAGCGACTCTATATGACCCTCTATTCAGCGCTGTATGCAGCATTGAGTGGTGAACAAACCCCCGAAGAAGCGCTAGAAGGTGCTCAAACCATGCTTGAGGACAGTATTGCTCAGGCACAAACACAAGCGCAACCCGTTGGTACCCCCGAGCCATTTGTCGTTGTTACGCCCATGCCCGATGAAGCTCCCGCCGGGGCTGCCACCATCACCTTTGGCACCCTCGGCTTTAACGATGATCAGCTGCGCCAGATCGCCCGGTCCTTTCACCAGCAACAATCCGACGTCTTTGTCACTATCGACGGCAGCAGTGCTGGACCAAACCGAAACCTGGCCAACACCGCTGCGAATACCGACTGCTTTATGTCGATCGATCCGCTACATCTGGAGCAGATGGATGCCACGCTAGACCTGCAACCACTCATCGACGCCGATAACACTTTTGCTCTGGACAACTACGCTATGGGTCTCCTCGCACCCTATCAGCGGGACAGCGAACTGCATGGGCTACCCTACGCCGTCGACCTGCTGGCACTGGCCTACAATCAGGAGCTGTTCGAGGCCGCCGGGATCGAACCACCCAGCGCTGCGTGGACACCCGCCGACTTTCAGGCCGCTGCCCAGCAACTCACACTTGGGGGTGGCGATGACCAGCAGTATGGCTATGCCACAACCGGACCACATCCCAAAGAACTGTTCTTCTTTCTGGATCGTCTGGAGGTAGCGACAACGCAGGGCAGCGATCCCATCCAGCCCAACTTCACCGATCCACGTTTGATCGAAGCGGTTCAGTGGTACATCGATCTGCTTCGCAGCACCTCGCCACACACCCAGCTACAGGGCTACACCATAGACTCGTGGCCAACCGTGGGGAGCGAAGCCATCTTCCAGGGTCGCGCCGGCATGTGGTTTGTCTTTGGACTTAGCTCTGTCGATCACGGATCGTCCACATTCACGACGGTGCTTACCCCACCACCATTGAGTACCGGAACGGTCACCACCAACCGCCTGCGGATGCTGGGGTTCCACATCTCGGCCAACACCAGCCAGCCCCGCGCATGCTGGACATGGCTGAAACACCTCACCAATGACACATCGGGACTGCAAGGGCTTTTCCCGGCCAATCGTGCACTTATTACCAACCAAACACTGCCCGACGGTGCTGCGGAAGTGTATGCAGCCTATGATGAGGCCCTCAGCCAGAGCACAGCCACACTCACGAACGATGCAATGATCGACTACTTCTGGTTTCTACGTGCCGTTGATCGGGCATTGCAGGGAGCCGATTTGGCCGAAGAACTTGCCGACGCCCAGACTCTGACCGAGCAATACCTTGACTGTGTGAGCGGAGACACCGATGGCGCGACCTGTGCCACACAGATCGATCCAGAATATAACGGACTACGGTAGGAAACACGTGTATTGAGAAATGAAAAAAGAAGGAGTTCCCATGTTCAAACCCCGCTTGTCCCGAGTCACGCTGGTGGCAATTGGCATACTCGTTCTGATCATCATGGGGATGGCTGGCATATCACCCCGGTTGCTGGCCATCTCTACACACATTGGTACCAACCACCTCATTGAGTACGCCTACCGGATCGCTGGCACACCACGAGACGACTTCCACTATGAGCAAGCCAGCCTCCTTCGCGAAGCAGCCCATACTACCCACAACGAAGCGTGGCGCACCAGCCTGCTGCAACACGCGATTGCACGCTATGATCAGGCGCTGCTGGTAACACCTAAAGACACTGGAAGCAGTTACATCAATCGGGGAACCACCTACCGCGATCTGGGCAACCTCGCTGCCGCCATCGCTGACTACACCGCCGCACTCGAAGACAACCCAAACGTGGCAATTGTCTTCTCCAATCGCGGGCTGACCTACCATGAGCAGGGCGATCTCTGTGCTGCATTATCTGATTACCACATGTTTCTGGAACGATCACAAAATGATCCATCAAGAACAACTCGATTCCTGCGCGATGCCATTCACACCAAAATCGATGAGATCGGTAGTAACACACCAGCAGGATGTGGAGAGAACAAGTAGATTATGTCTATCTGCAGTTTTGGTCATTCGACTTCTCGCATCCCACCATAACAGGACTTACACAGTTACGCGAAAACAAACCCTTCAAGGTTTGCAACTTAAAGTACGTCAATCCTACCACGCATCTGAACATCTCAAAAGCCCAAACCTCAAGATGTGTACAGATCCATTTCAGATGCTCTGACAGAGCATAGATATCCTGTCATAACAACTTTTTGCACACTTTTCCCGCTTAGTATACGCAAAAAGTTATCGCAGTATTCGTTTATATAAACAAAGAGTCATCGATTCTATGAACAAATAGTAATGATATCACCGATACTCTCAGATCCCCGAGACAGATCAATTGGAGTTCGCCAGGCCAGCAATCATAGAAAAACTAATACCCGGAGATGATACACGGTGCCTTGGCAGCAAACCTCCACTTATTGCTGCCAAGGCACCGCTAGTCGACCCTGCCGTTCTTACCTGAGCGTACATGCTACCTGGGCGTAGATGCATCAATTTAGTCATACATATCAATCACCACATCTGCGTGGTGGGGGACCCATTTGTACAGTCAGGGGGCATGGATTTTCTGGTCCCTTTCATTCTCCCCAACCCCCTGCTTATTGCTAGTAGCAAGGAGTCTTTATGTCCGGTTGTCTCTCTCGTCGTCATTTTCTCAGCACCGGTCTTGGTGGAATGGTGGCAATGTCACCACTTGGAGTATCTATCGCTGTCGGAGCTTCCCACGAACCCGTGAAAACGTCTCGTCTGTACACCCAAAACATCCCATGGGCCAATGAGTATTGTGTCAATAGCACTGATGGGACAAAACTCACCGTTTATACGGGAGGTAATCCACGCGGTCAACCATTATTATTCATCCATGGTATTTTGCAATCTGCACTGTCCTGGTCATCACTAATGACAGATCGACAACTCCAACGCGCTTTTCACCTGATCACCATTGATCTGCGTGGACACGGGCAATCTGGAAAACCAGACAATAATGGGTATGCATCATCACAAACGTGGGCTGATGATCTTCACACCGTCCTGACAAGCCTCAATCTTCATCGTCCACCGATATTAATAGGTTGGTCATATGGTGGGGCCATCATTGGTGATTATCTACGTGCCTATGGTCAAGCGGCACTTGGTGGCCTGGTCCTCGTCGGAACGTCATCTCGTTTTGATGATGCACTAAACGACTCGGCCCTTGTCCCCCTGTTACCAGGATTGCTTGCGAGTGACTACCACGAAAACATCAATGCCCTGTTAGCGTTTGTGCGCCTTCTCACCAAAACGCCACAATCGTATGAAGCAACCATAACTACACTTGGCTACAACGCCGATGTACCAAGATACGTGCGCCAATCGATGTTTTTGCATCGGCAGGATTATCGCCAGGACTTGGCCCGAGTGCGTGTCCCGACGTGGGTCGTACACGGTTCGCATGACGAGATTGTGCCACTAAGTAATGCACATACACTGGCATATGTTATTCCAGATGCAACAAGCACAATCTATAATATGGTCAGTCACATGCCCTTTATCGAAACACCACAATTTCGTACTGATTTGCTCACATGGGTGCTTGAGTCACGTATGTGAGGCTAAATGATCACATTATTTTCACAATGAATGAAACTGCTACTTGAGCTACAGCAGGGGTATTGATACTAAAATACAGCAGGAATATCGATACATTGTAGCTTGGTAGCTCGTAGCCACACAACAGTAGGATTGATGATGAGCGGGTAGCAACGATCTACCCGCTCTTTGTATCTCACTACTCCTATCTTGTAATGAGCGGCACAAAAAGACGCGACAATGTTGATGCTGATACGGTATCAGCCGTCGGTGAGGCGGTTGGCACGGCAGCCGTCGCTGTCGGTGATGCTTCGAACACAGCCGTTGGTGTGGGCGACAGATCGATTGGCAGGGGGGGCGCCGTCGGTGAGGCACTAACTGGTGTGGCCGTTGCCTCAGCAGTTAGTGCCTCACCGACGGCGTCGGATCACAGGTGCCACCTGTGTGGTAGCGGGCGGCTGCGAGGAGACGTTCTCCATACCGCTGGCCATCGAGCGACCGCAAAGGCTCACCCCAGAAGGCATCCTGTTGCACTACTACACACGCGGGGATAGCTACTCGCACTGTGATGCGCTCACCAGGGCCCAGTGCTGACGTCGTGTCGTCATACCACACCTGGCTGTCGATATCAGGATCGTTGATATTGCCACTGGGAATGATGTAGATCGCGCCACCCACAGGATAGGTACACGTCTGGCTGCGATTACCGATCTCGACCCAGCCCAGACCACGGATCTTGCCCCATACATCACGTTCAGGATCGCATGCTGGTGGGGTGGTTGGGATTGGCGTTATATCGTCATGAAAGGCCAATCGCTGGCCAAAAATATCGTTTTCATAATCATCCTCGCCAATTAAAATACTATTTGTCCATGTCACTAGATATTCCCTACCAACATTATTGTAAGCGATAGCAAAAAAACCACTACCATTACCAATCAGAAAATCATCAACACCAAATTCCTGTCCTATAGCATTCACCTGTTGACCATAGAGGAGCAAATCGCGAGATTGATCAAACCCAGACCATGTCACGAAATATGTATTATCATTGTCCTGATATATGATAGCAGTGTTACTTATTGAATAGATATCACCACCGACAGAAAAATCATTGTTTCCTATTTCTGTGCCATTGGTGCCATCTAACCGTTGTCCTAAAACTGAAACTTGATTATTATCCGGTCTGTCATCAAAGTACGTCATCCATGTCACCAGATACTCATTGTCACGGCTGTTGTAAGCGATTGAAGGTCTACCTGCGTCGAGTTTCTGAAAATCAGAAACTTGATCACTGACGCGAAAGGCAGTAACCCCAACGAGCGTTCCGGTCAACCCATCGAGTCGCTGACCAAAGATTTCACCCCTGAGTCGTCCTTGAATATTTCTTGAGTCGGACCATACTACAAGATACTCGTTCTCTATCGGATTATAGGCTACATTATACTCATAAGAACCACTCAATACCCCTCTTTTAATCACCGAGTTATCTTCGCCTATCGGGCTTCCATTAATAGCAAGGCGTCGGCTAAAAAGACTATTACCTGGACCTTCATATGCTCCTGACCAAACCACAATATATTCATTATTACGGTTATTATAAGTAATGACCGGAGAGAACGGATAAGATCCGGTATTGTCCAGCGTTTGATCAATACGGAAGTCATCAATGCCAACCTCTGCCCCTGTTTCACCATCGAGACGTTGTCCAAAAACACCTTTATTGGTAAACCGAGTACTATCGTCAAAAGATCCACCAGACCAGACAACAAGGTATTCATTCAGATCACTATTGTATACAACATCATGATATAGAAAACTATAGCCTACACCGCCATCAGGAACCTTATGACTGATACGAAAATCATCCTCGCCAATCTCTGCACCAGTAGCTGCATCAATCCGTTGCCCATAGATATCCTGATTTATATTTGGACTTTCCCCATTATCACCGGTCCAAACCACGAGATATTCATGGTTTGTACTATTGTAAACTACACTTGACCAATATGCGCTATATGGCCAAACTTCATCTGGACCCATATCGCTAATGCGGAAATCGTTCTCCCCAACCTCAAAATCGTGTACGCTCTCCGCAGATCGATCCAGGACTGACTGATAATCATCAACACCATACACCGATGGACTATGTACGAATACCACACCGACCAGACTTACCAGTAAGACAATGATCACACCAGACGACCAACGACGATGGGCTGGTGAAGCAGAAGTCGCTCCCATGACATGTTGTCCTTTCTGCCTTTGAAACTGGAGAGGGAAGATTGATAACAGGAGTGTCACACAGCACCAGTTACAGAGGTGTTGCTTAAAAATCAGATAACTACTCAAAAGAACACCCTGGAAGGTTCCAGGGTTACTTCTTAATCAGTGACAATTTATTAATATTTCATAGTAAATGAGGAATGAGCCGTAAAGAATTAATTATAAGAGGAGAGGAGAAACATTCTTGCTTCCCCTTAAGCAGCTTGCTGGGTAATAATCCCTTGCTCAAGCATGTGGCGAATGTCATCGACGGTGTCGGGAGCACACACACCCAGGCCAGTAAGGTAATGGAGCGATGCTCCACCCCAACGCTCCATTGTCGGCGCTACTTCGTGTGGTGGACAACATAGAATCTCAGCAATTACCACTTCACTTACAAACCCCTCATCAGCAACCAGCTTTTCCAAACGTTGCCATGGCGTCAGGCGAGCTACTGTCTGAGCGTGTGGGTAACGTCCTTGCAGTAAGGTGGCAATACTTTCGATAGCTTCAGAGGGCTTATCCACATACGTCGCTACTGGTATGGGGCAACGTCTTAATACTTCCGCAACGTGGGCAGGCATCACCGCGATCACTGGCATACGATACTGCAACTGCGCTAGATCTCGGAAGAGCGCTTCAGCAGCAGTGCGCCCCATCGCAAAGCACAACAACACAAATTGAGTTCCCCGACGCACCACAAAATCCGGAACGACAATCACCCCTTCGCCCACCAAAGGCTCCGGGTCACGTCGTAAGCGCCAACCTGCCGTTTGACGTTTGACAAATGCACGTCCCCACGAACGCTGAAAACTCTCGACGACATCCTGTTCCCATGGCTCACTATCAAACAACATATGCTGTGCGGCAACACCCAGAACATTCAGTGCTCGACTATCCAAACGCAATGTAGCCGTTTGTTTACCAGGATGAACCAGCGCTTCACCCTCAATGAGACTCGCAGGATGGGTGGCCAGCAACCGCAGCAGCAGACGCACAAGGCGTCGACCGGTGCGGGTCCAGTTACCAAGCGCATCACGGCTGCCATGCAAAACCAGATCCAGATGATCATCAAATAGGGTGTAAGGTGCACCATCGATTGAATACCGTAAACGATAACGACGCGCAAGATTATGTGTGCTCCGCAAGATGTTCCAGACTGGTCCGTTGAGGCGTAGTTTGATCGTTTCCGCGTGACATAGCGCCGTCTCAAGCGAATGGTAATTGTAGCATGCAATGATATCGTGTGGTTCAGGCATAGGTCCTTGCTTCACCAATACATATTGATCCTCCGCATCCAGTGTCAGGCCCTGCTCATACTGTTTGGGGGAAATCGGCAAATTATCGCACAAAACCGTCAATGCGTCGGTACGTTCGTGTGGTAGAACACAGCCACCATAACGCCCATTGGCAATGCCATACAATTTGGCACGTAGATCAGCTGGTTTAGCCACTTTGGCATGCCGCAGCGCGTCCGTCGTCTCTGCTCCAAAAGTGTCATCAAAGCTTTGCGGTTGCCACGAGTATGTGCGTGCCAGACATGCCACCAAACCACGCACCAGACGGGGATCGCCAAAGAACTCGAGCAGGGTCTCAACTTCAAAATCTGCCCGCCGTCGACCAACCATGCGCTCGTAGTATGCAATGGCATAGCTAATCGATGCCGTATAACGATCATCGCGGATCTGATATGGATACACATAGCGCTTGTTATCCTTGCGTCGCGTTGTTTTCTTAAAATCAGCGATTTTGAAAGCCATCTCACTAACAACTTTCCAGAATATCCAATTGATTATGCTGCTTCCGATTTACGTCGTCCATCTTTCGTTTTGCGTCGCTTACGTGCCGTGTTTACCTCACTCGTATGCCGTGTGACCAATTCGTACAACAATGCCTCGGTTTGTTTGGGGCGAATCACTCGGCCCAGTCGCTGAATATGCTCACGGGCTGTACTGTTGCCACTCACCACGATGGCCACGTTGGCATCAGGAATATCAACACCCTCGTTGAGCACACGACCTGCCACCAGTTTTGAATACGCACCATTGCGAAACGCCTGAAGAATGTGCTTACGCTCATCTGCTGCCGTGCGATACGTGATGGCAGGCAACGCAAAGGCGTGACTGATCCGATCAACCAGTGCGGTGTATTCCGAAAAGATCAAAACTTTATCGTCCCGATGCTGAGCTAAAAGACCGGCAACCTCACCCATCTTAGCTTCAGCGTTGAGTGCAATCATCCGCGCCTGATGGTGGGCACGAAGTGCCTGACGTGCCACTGGATCATTGCCACTTCGCCGAATCAACTCACCAAAAAAATCACCCCCACGGCTTATATGTCCACGATTACGGGCCACAAACCACTTCCACTCCGTCATTAAGACACCATAACGAATGGCCTCTTCGGGCTGTAGATCAACATAGATACGCTTCTCACGAAACTTGGCTAAATGGCCTAAGGCCGCTAATTGAGCCGGTGTGCACTGATACACTGTTGGTCCGAGTAAGCCATGGAGCAAGTGATCGGAACCATCACTACGCTCGGGCGTGGCGGTGATACCCAGGCGATAAGGGGCTCCACAGCGTTGTGGAATAACACTATACGATGGCGATGGCAAATGATGGGCTTCATCGCAGATCAGCAACCCGGTTTCGGCCAATGGCGCTTCGGGCATCGCGGCGGAGGCATAGGTAATGATCGTAATCGGGCGAAACTCGCGCCGACCGTCACCAACTACACCAACATGCTTCTTGGCAACCCCCAGATGCTTCATAATCGTATCCCGCCACTGGTAGAGCAACTCGATGGTTGGCACGACGATCAGTGTTCGGAGTTTTAAGCGCTCGATGGCCATCAGCGCCAGGATGGTCTTCCCGGCCCCAGTTGGCAAGACCACCACACCCTGCCCATCGGCGGCAAGCCACGAAGCCAGGGCATCTTCCTGATAAGGGCGCGGCGTCAGGGCCAGTTTGGTCCGAAAACTACCTGCAACATCAGTTTCATCAACTTCTTTAGCCAGTACCTGCATCACAGGTGTTTCGTCGAGTGATGCATCAAGCAGACTTTCTCCTCCATCATCCAACTCAATGAAGAGTTCTGTTAACTCACGTTGGCGTAACACACACCACTCCTTCCTTGCTACCACCAAAGGTCATACTAAACAGACAATGACGATTGAGGCAGCATCGGTATCACAAGCGTGTCAATAATCGCGACTGTGCGTTTGGGCCCCACACCCCATACGCGCTGTAGTGCCCCCGTAGCAGCGGCTCGTGCCAGGCTCACCGCGTCGACGTGACCCAGATCGCGATGGATACGTGCGGCAATCGTGGGCCCCATACCGGGAACACGCATCAAATACTGCTGTTCTGGTGGCAATTGTGCACAGAGTTCGTCATAAAAAGGTAATTGCCCAGTGCTTGCTAAAGTACTAATCTTGGTGGTAAGACTTGCCCCAAGCTGTGGAATGCCCAATGGCTGGCCTTTGGCAACCCGTTCAGCAATAGAATACCGCAAACGCAGGATGTTACGAGCAGCACGACGATACGCACGAATCCGATACGGATTATCATATTGTTGTGTTAAAATGGTTGATATATTGAACAAAATAATAGCAACATCACGATTGTTCATAGCACCACCTCAATCAGAAAATCTTGTTCTAAATAAGCCTTTCTGGTGCTTTTTTCATACACAAATAAGAACTTATGTTCTAATTATAACACCTATAGAACAGATCTGTCAAGGTGCAGCATGTGTAAACCGTTTTCACCTATATACATACCTTTCTCCGACTTGAGATCGATAGCACTCTGCTTTTTTAACAGATATGGTTCATCCAGTCTAACGATGTGCGCCAAACGTATTTAGTTGTACAATAATAGTAGTATGAGCAAAGACAACTGTGCGTATAATTTCGGGATGAAACGAACACTAGTATAAGATATCCGCTATGATAAAATTCCTTCATCGACGCTTTGGCACCATCCTGTGGAAACTTACCGGAACCTATGTGTTAGTTTCATTCATGTTTGTACTAACATTGATTGTGGTGACTTTTGGTGGTGTCATCTGGTACATTAACTCACAAATGTTGCCAATAGCTCTGGCTGATGATGCACGTTTGTTTGCAGAAGTCATGAGTGAGGATTTTGAACAGTCTGAAGTCAGTAATGAACAACTTGCAGCATCGCTGAAAATCTTAAATAATTTTTTAGATACATTCAATGGCTCTGATGAAAGTACAACCATAACTCTTAGCGCTACAAATCAAAACTCAAATGTTAGTTCATCAAATCTTTTTATCGCCTTGTTAGATGCGAATGGTCGTGTTATTACAACCACACACCCGTTAGAGTACGAAGCAAGTGTTTTGTTTAGTCAAGTTGAGTCGCGGGGGAGCTATGATATTGTTCAGCGTGCACTTCGAGGTGTGACAGATGAAAGACAGCTTGTTGAATGGATAGAACCAGGTCGACAACCAGCAGCAGCTTCGCCGATTATTGGTAGCGATGGTCAGGTGTTAGGAGTTATCTATATACGCTTGTCTGATATTCCATCTACTGCCGATATTCTATCAAGTTCTCCATCGGTTGCGTTGGTGGTTATGATTCCCTGGCTCTTATTTAGTCTTCTCATAGGGTTACTGTACGCCTGGCTTGGTGGACGCGGTTTTAGTCATAGACTGCAACGATTAACCCGTGTGAGTGCAGCCATCGCCAGTGGAAAACTTGATCAACGGGTAGAAGACCACTCCGTCGATGAAATTGGTCAGCTAGGGCGGCAGTTTAATGCCATGGCCGATCAATTAGCACAGAATGTGCTCCAGTTGCGCGTTCTGGTAGATCGCAATGCCCAACTTGCCGAACAGGCAGCACAGCTTGCTACAGTGGAAGAGCGCAATCGACTGGCTCGTGAACTCCACGATAGTGTCAGCCAGGATTTATTTAGCCTCAACATGCTTACCGCCGCGACAAAACGATTGATCACAACACGTTCAGAATTAGCGGCAGAACGGCTCGAGGAGATTCAACAGACATCGCAACACGCGCTTCACGAACTACGTGGTCTGATTTTTGCACTACGGCCAGCAACACTTGATGATCGCGGTCTTGTTCAGGCATTACGTGACCTCGCCATAGCCGTTCAGGAAAGGCAAAATCTACATGTTGACTTACAGATTAGCGGAGAACGCTGGCTGCCGTTGGAATCTGAACAGGCACTGTTTCGGATTGTGCAGGAAGCATTGGCAAATATCGTGCGGCACAGTGGTGTGCACCATGCCTATGTCGAACTACGCTACAATGATCAGGAAGTATTGCTCACGGTCCATGACAAAGGGCGCGGTTTTCAGATCAACGCACCACGTAAACCGACATCGTTTGGCCTTACCAGTATGTCAGAACGAGCAGAGGCATTAGGGGGTCATTTTGAGGCACAAAGTACTCCTGAAAAAGGAACGACTATTTGTGTTAGATTACCATCAAACGCATCATTAACATATAAGGATTAAGGATAACAACACATGACGAAAGAAGCAGTACGGGTACTTATTATCGATGATCACTCAGTAGTACGTCGTGGTCTCTGTGCCTTTCTCACGACATACCCTGAAATCGAGGTTGTTGGCGAGGCCGCCAGCGGTATCGAAGGTATCGAAATGGCCAAAACACTGGTCCCCAATGTAGCATTGATGGATCTTTTGATGCCAGAAATGGATGGTATCGAGGCCACACGTCAACTGAAAGCCGTAAGCCCAAGCACACAGGTCATCGTGTTGACCAGTTACAGCGATGATGAACGCATTTTTCCTGCTATTAAAGCAGGAGCCTTATCATATCTTCTCAAGGATGTAGAACCCAACGAATTGGTGCGTGCAATCCAGGCTGCTCATCACGGAGAAGCAACCCTCCACCCCACGGTCGCAACACGCCTCATGAAAGAACTGACTGGGGAAACACGGACATCACCACTTGATGAGTTGACCGATCGGGAGCGTGATGTGCTCTCCTGCATTGCCCGTGGGATGAGTAATGCCGAAATTGCAACCTCACTTATGATTGGCGAACGGACTGTCAAAACTCATGTGAGCAATATTCTCTCTAAATTACACCTCCAAGATCGTACACAAGCGGCATTATTCGCTCTCCGAGAGCGGTTGGTACCACTTGATGATCAATAATAACAATATATACGATGTGTGATGTATCTCTACATTCGTATGATATACTATCCATCCCTTTATACAATAGGCTCAGGGGGATGTCATGGACGAACGAGCTATTGATCATCTGCACAAAGTCGAGATTTTTGGTGGTCTCAATAACACCGAGCTAGCGCAAGTTGCCGGAATGTGTCAGGCTGTTCGTGTGGATGCAGGACGCACAGTCTTCAAAGAAGGTGATGCCGGTAACGAACTCTATATTATCCATGAAGGCCATGTCCGAGTTCTCATCAATACACGCCGACCTGACGGCAGTATTGGCCAATCAACCATCAATGTGTTGTATAGCGGTCAATCCTTTGGTGAACTCATCCTACTTGACAATTCCCACCGTTCAGCAACCATCATCACTATGGTGCCAACAACGCTCATTATGATCCACCATACCCAGTTTCTGGAATTATGTGAGACAAATCCGCGTATTGGCTATCGCGTTATCTCAAATATTGCCCGCGATCTCACCTACAAACTACGTTCATCAAACCTGCTCTTGCGTGGTAATATTCGCTGGAATCTTGACGATACCAGTACAAAAACAAAAGAACATGGTGCATAGCTCTGATATCTCTACCTCATCAACAAAAAAATCGGTAGAACCAACGCTCTACCGATAACTGCGTATTACTATTCATCTGACAGGCTGTGAAACACGCCCTGCGATTAATCTACTGGTTCTGCAATCGTGATGAGTCGATTGGTCATCTCAATGCCTCGTTGCGTCACCACCTTGTCGCCAATACACGAGACCATGGTCACCATTTCACGTCCCTGCGGCAGAATATATTCAATCTCGGTCGGATCAGCCCATACCTGCTGCGAGACCGCATACGCATGCTCCTGACCAACCTCATCAATTAACGTCACCCGTGCGCCTTCCGGCAAATCTTTCATGCGCGCAAAGGGGGCGGGAATATCCGGCGCACTGCGAAAGCGTAGCACATGGCCCCAGAGCACCACATTCTCACCCTCACCTGGTTTCGCTCCCAGATTGTACCAACCAATATCGTGATTGGGTACCACCGGATAATTATTCGCATCAAGGCCAACCGACATGAGTGAGCGATTCATGGCAAGGTCGTCAATAACGAGTTGTATAGGCGCATACGCCTGCGGTTCGGGTTCAGTAACCGCCAATGGCGTGATCGGGACAGTTTGTTTGGGCTCAATACGAACATTCTCAGCCACCACTTCCTCAGATGTGGCTTCTTCAGACAGTTCCGTCTCAACCATACTATCCGCCTCATCAGACTGAGCATCCAGCGATGCCGGAACCGCGGTCGGGTCTTCCAACAGTGGAGCATCAATCATCGCTTCAGCGGTTGCAGAAAGCGTCGGTGAGGGCTCAACCAATATACTCTCTGCTTGCTCTGTTGCAGGCGTACCACCACAAGAGGTAAGAAATAAAGCTATAGTTGTTGTAATCGTTATCAGAATACAGCGCATAGATGTCCTCCAGGCCTAGGTATAGACAAGAATGAGTAGCAGTATCGCGCCTACTGCTTTAACTCGTATAGAGCCCTGCCAAAACCGTCTTCAAAATATTTACGGAGCGTATTTTACCACGCACCTTTCCCCATGTACACCTGACTTTGTAACATTTTGTGTTCTTCACAGGCTGATATAACTGGTCAAAAAACGCTCATCTGTCAATAACAATGCGACATACACAATATCCCAAATTGCTCCACGATATCTTCAAATTTGCTTCACAATCTTTGACTATCCTATATGCAACAAAACGAAATAACAGACGACAGATGTCGTAAGGAGCATTCATAATGGAAAGCAATGGACGTAAATTAGGTTGGCTTGCCCTTGGTATTGGTGTTATCGCTCTGTTTATGTCGCTGGTTGGACGCTCTGCCACCCCAGCTGTGAATATTTACGAATCAGGTAGTGAGACACCGTACAGTAGTGAGGCACACGAGGAACGTTCACGAGAGGGCTTTGCTCAGCGCGAGGATGGGCCACGTGGTTTTGAGCAACGTTTTGAAGAAAAACGCTACGAACGACACGGCTGGAGGGATCGCGATGGACATCACAGGCATGACGATTTTGGACCAGGACCCTTCTTCCTGTTTCCGTTCTTCCTGCTTGGTGGGTTGTTCAAAACCATCCTGCTTGGCATAATCATCGGCTTTGCATTGCGCTTCTGGTTCCGTAGAAGTGGTCGCGGCGGTGGTTCCGACCCAGATCCACAGTCATCCGCCGGTGAAACACGCAGCGTATAGTGTACAATAATGCTGTTGAACTGATAACGTATCAATGCGAAACACTTATGGCTACACGAACAATCCTTGTTGTTGATGATGAACCAGGCATCGTAACCCTCGCCCGTGATTATCTTGAGCGGGCGGGGTTTCGTGTTCTTTCCGCCGGAGACGGTGTGGCAGGGCTACGGATGGCCCGCACCGAACACCCCAATCTCGTTGTGCTTGATCTTATGCTACCGGGCATGGATGGGCTTGACATTGTACGTGCACTCCGCGAAGATCCAGCGACACGAACACTTCCCGTCATTATGCTTACGGCGCGGGTGGAAGAAGCAGACATGCTGATTGGATTAGAGTTGGGTGCAGACGATTATGTTACCAAGCCATTCAGTCCACGTGCGCTGGTCGCACGGGTACGGGCCGTACTCCGTCGCAGCGAAGGCGAGCCACAAACAGGTGTGTTGTTGCACAGTGGCGATCTCATAATCGACATGCAACGGCGCAGTATCAAACTTGGCAACACCCCAATCGAACTGACCGCAACTGAGTTCGATCTGCTTGCCATTCTCGCACGCGAACCAGGACGGCCATTTACCCGGACACAACTGTTAGAGCTGGCGTACGATGTATCATATGCGGGTTTTGATCGCACTGTTGATGCTCATATCAAGAATCTGCGGCGGAAGATTGAACCTGATCCACGTAAACCCAAGTACGTCCAAACGATCTATGGTGTGGGTTACAAATTTACCGAACTGATTGATGAGGCGTAAATCAAAAATGGCGTCGTGTAAAACACACCTATTTTTGAATATTGATTAATCATGAAACCACGACTCTTCTGGACAATGTTGCTTGCCTTTATATTGGTCATCATTCTTGGTGTGTGCGGGATGATGGGCTTCTTTGGACTGGCTGTAGCGGGGTTTCGTGACGCCGCCGACGATGAGTTTGACTATGATTTTCAACGTACAGAGCGCGCCTATGCCGCAACCCTCGCCGATTACTACGTCGCACGTGGAAACTCCTGGCGTGATCTTGATCAACGTCTCAACGACATGTTTACTGGTCCTTTCTTCTCGAATTTCGCCGTCATTGATGAGGATCGGCGTGTGGTTGCGAGTGTCAATTCATCACTGAGTATTGGACAAACCATCGAGTCAACTTGGACCCCAAAACATGGTGTTCCAATTGAAGTACGGGGCGATCAAGTCGGCACTCTCATTCTGCGAACGGACATGCATCCTTCTGACGTGGGACCGCCTGGCGATCCACCGCCGTTTGAGTTTTTCGAGCGCATATTGCGTGGTTTTGCGTTGGCAGGCTTAGGACTCGTAACGATTCTATCTGTGCTGGCGATTATTTTTTCACGCTGGTTTAGCCGTCCGCTACGCGCCATCACCGATGCTGCTCAATCGCTGTCCACTGGTCGGCTGGAGACCCGTGCGCCTCGCGCAACCATACGCGAGATGGACGATCTGGCACGCACGTTCAACACCATGGCCCAGGCTCTCGACGACGCAGATCGACAGCGCCGCCAGATGACTGCTGACATCGCCCACGAGTTGCGTACACCACTCTCCATTATCAAAGGACGCCTCGAGGGAGTACAGGATGGTGTCTATCAGGCAACACCCGATCAGATCGAACATTTGCTGGGCGAAACCGCTTTGCTTGAACGCCTGATCGATGATCTGCGGGTGTTGGCCCTCGCCGATGCCGGACAACTCCCCCTCTACCCCGAGCTGATCGACCCACGCGATCTGCTTGAGCACACCCAAAAAACCTTTGCAGAACAGGCCCGTACACAACAGGTGTCACTGCGTATCGAAGCACCAGAGGATCTACCAGATATCGATGGAGATGAGCAACGCCTTGCCCAGGTCATGGGCAATCTGGTGGCCAATGCACTGCGCCATACGCCTGAGGAAGGGACCATTACCCTTGTTGCAGAACACTCCACCAACCATCGCACCCAAAGTCTCGTGTTAGCAGATCAAGCGATACTACCAGCAACAGCATCGATCGTGCTACGTGTGCGCGACACAGGCTCAGGCATTGATCAGGAGATGCTACCACACATTTTCGACCGCTTCTGGCGCGCCGACCGTGCCCGTACACGTACGCATGGTGGCGCGGGCCTTGGTCTTGCGATTGTCAAACAGATTGTGGCGGCACATGGCGGGAAGGTGTGGGCTGAAAGCGCGCCAGGGCAGGGAACAACCATCAGTGTGGCTCTTCCCGTGGCTGATGAGGTGCTTGCGTGAACAAGAAGGGTTAGGGGTTAAGGGTTGGCTGATTCACCTGCTGTAGAGGTCGCGGCGGTTTGGAACCGCCGTATTTAACTGATGGGTACTGCACCCCACACCCCGCTGCCTTCGACACGCTCAGGCACCAGGATTGTGTTTGCCAGACCACCTGCAAACTGCATCTGGCGTTCAATCATCTTAACATCAACATTACGTGTGAACCGCCCGATCAGCCTGACATGTAGGGGGATATGAACACAAAGACGTGGGAAAACGTTGGGACGTTGGAGCAATTGAGCGACACCAACCCTGTAGGTGTGAGGCTTGCCCGCGTATCGTGGCACACCCACACACCGTCCACCATCCAAATTATGGTACCGACGTTGGTGTTGCCTGTGGTGTCGGTATTGGTGTTGGCGTTGGCGAAATGGCTGTTGGATTCGTTTGATTCGATATAGGTGTTGGTGGAGAACAACTTTTATAAAATGTCTGAGTTGGGATGAATTCAACACTCAACAACTGAGCTTCTTGTACAATATAGCCATTTGTAGGATTACACATCTCATCTACATCATCAAATAAGAAATACGTCCCGTCGTTGTCAGTCAATAGATAAAGACCCTCATAGGTATAGGTAGGTTCATCATTTGCCGTGGTAGTAGCAGCAGTGATAGTTGGTGCCGAAATAAGAAATGGTTCTTTAGATTTCAAACGTACCCCCACAGCGTGTCCTTGTATATATGTGTATGCACCATCCTTACCCTCATCATACGCTCTTAGCAACATATTTGATATTACAAACATAAGCCCCATAAATATAATTGCCGGTCGAAAAATTGCAAATATAGTTTGTATTATTGGTAAAAACACAGGATAGATCGAATTGATAATAGGCTTTATTCCATCCTTTATCTTTTCAAGCGGTGACCATATAGAACAGAGTCAATTAATAAAATACCCCATATTGGGTCGGACTACTTTTTTCCAGATCTCAGAGAAAAACAGTAATGCGATAAAAGCAATAAATAGATACGCAGTTGGGATGGCAATTACACCGAGAAGTACAGGAATGATGCCCCGCTCTCCATAATCCCAAGTAGAAAAAGTTACAGAGAAATTTGGTATATTTAGTGCACTGAAGTATCCTTCAGCGTACCTGCGCCTCACAAATACAAACAATGCCGCAATAACTACAGTTGAACCACCAAGAATCGTCACAGAATCTTTGATAACATAACCGAACTCTTCCCTTGGTCTTCACCCTGCTTCGCGTCATCGTTCGTCGACTGGGGTAGGTCGGGTGATGGTACGGCTGCCTCACCTTTGTCTTGTGTATTAGTCGTGGCAGCCGCTTCCTTCACTGGAGTTGGGGGGACCGACTTGTGTGGTCTCTTCTTTTTCCTGATGCTCTTGCGATGATGGAGTGGTGGTAGATTGAGGATCGGGTTGCTTTGTATCCGCTCCCAAAAGAACCTCCTATCTAAGGAACAAGATTAACCTAGAGACGCAGAGAAGCAAAGCGGGTTAAACTGGTGTTTGTGGCTGGATCACTCATCACTGTGCTTTCAACACATTCTATTCCAGCACAAAACAGATTAGTTATGTGGGCGCTGCGCCTCACACCCCGCCGCCTTCGACACGCTCAGGCACCAGGGTTGTTCCCACCAGACCACCCGCAAAGTAGCCTCCGGCGCTTAACCACTTGGTATCCACACCACGTACATCCCGCTTAAACAAACCGACATACAGGACATGAACACGAGACGGAGAGTGACAGAGGCACAGAGACATCTGATATGATTGTATCCTTAACTTGATTACCCCATACCTCTCATCCCCATCTCTAATCTCGCGTCTCCAGCCCCTTAGCCTCTAATCTTATACACCGTCAGCTTATCGTTCAGCAAATCGTAATCGGTGATGACATCGATCTGAAAGCCGTTGTTGCGAAACGTTCGTAAAATCGCATCGGCTTCACCATCTGTCGACAAAATCATCAACGCATATCCATTGAGGGTCAGATGACTACGCAGATTGGCGACAAAACGATCAACGGTGTCGTTGGAGCGCCACGCCCGGTCGAAGGTCTTCCGTGGTGTACCGTGATAGGACGGAGGGTTAAACAACACAACATCAAAGCGCTCACCCTGGACTGGCGCGAAAAGATCACCCTCACGCACATCAACACGTGACTCGACCCGATTGATCAGCACATTGATTCGCGCACATCGCACCGCTTCGGGGTCAATATCCACTGCAATCACACGCCGTGCCCAGCTTGCCGCAACCACAGCCCCAATGCCCGAACCAGTCCCACTATCCAGTACAGATGCGGTAGGCGGAATCAGATGGGCACCAAAAGTTTGCACAAAATACTCACCTGTACGCAGGAGGGTTGGATTAAAGATCTCAGGCAACACCACCATGGGGCGACCTGCCACATGCTCAAACACAAGTTTATGATAGCGATGTCGCTCGAACAAGCGCCCATAGACTCGCAAACCCTCACACCATAATGCCCGCCCAAAACGCACAAGAGATATGGTTGATTGATCAACTTTGGATCGCAGATCGGCTGCTGTCGTCTGGTGTGTCACTGGTTGTTTGTCATTCATCATTTCGACCACCCTACAATCACCATAAATTTGGCAGGCTCACGTCGTCCACGCAAACGGGCTTTCCAGGGTCGTAGCGACCATGCTAACCCATATTCAGGCTTAAACATTTGCCAATCTAGCCCTACATCATTTGCTAACTTCCTGAGTCGCTGATAGGTCAGATAGTTCTCACTGGGTAAAGCATTTGACGGAAATCCATACTCTTCTTCAAAATAATGTTCACGCTCATGCACCATCATCTGGCCACTACGCGCACGTCGATACACCGGCGAGTCGAGAATCACCAGGGGACTATCGGGCTGCAACACACGCAACGTTTCGTTCAGAGTCACCATATAATCAGTAGAGTAGTGTAGCGATGCGTTGAAAATAACCAGATCAAACTGATTAGCCGCAAACGGCAAACGGTCAAATTCAGCCTGAACGGGGACGAATGTGGCGTTGTAGTGGGTATGGGTACCCAATCCATCAAATGGATCAGTTGATAAATCGATTGACGCCACGTGGTGTTCGCGCTGCGCCAACCGATAGGAGAGCCAGCCATTACCCGCACCAATATCAAGAATCTTGAGCGGTTTCCCACGGGTTTCAAGTGGCTCCACAACCTGCTCAATCAGCGTCTCAAAGCCACATGCACGAATATGCCAGTTTTCACGATGCTGACCGGTCAGGTCTGCGAAGGGGAGTGCGCGATAGTAATCTGTATCTGTCGAGCCACGACCTTCAGCATGACGGATGGTTTCGTACTCAGTGAGAAATCGTTCATAGTATTGGGTACGTTCAGGGGCTAGCAAACGCCAGATGCCCTGCTCACAGCTATACATCGTTCCATTTGCCAGATGGCGGAGCTTACTGGACGTGACTTGCTCTAAGATCGTCCGGTCTCGTGGGCACGCAAAGGTAAATGCACGCGATAGACGCGAAATTGTCTCAGTGTCATCAGACGATTCCTGGAGTTCGCGCGCACGTGCGATCACATACGATGACAGTGCCATGTCTTTCCTACTCATGTTCAAGGTAGACTGCAATCTCCACGAGGTTACCATCTGGATCACGTAGATAGATAGAATTAATGACTCCCTGAGCACCCGTTCGAGATACCGGCCCCTCTTCAATCGCAACATCGCATGCTCGGAGATGTGCAATCATTTGCTCTAATGGATCAACGGTAATAAGGCAAAAATCAGCGGACCTAGGCACAGGCGCTTGAGCTTTAGGCTCCAATTCGTGGCCAGCTTGATGCAGATTTATCTTTTGTAAACCAAAATAAAGAGCAATACGACCGTCAGCGAACGTCTCAACCCGCATTCCCAACACACGTTGATAAAAATCACACGTTGCGGTCAAGTTACGCACGGTTAATACAAAATGGTCGATTCGGTCAAGTGTTATCACTAGCAATCCTCATCATTTCCAGGACACGTTGTGTACACTCATTGTAGATGAACAACATACCAAGGTACCCTATCTATGTGCTGATAAAGGATTATACCATTATCAAATGCAGGGAGAATAAAGTTATGTGGATTGTGCATAGATGACTGTATTCTACCACATTCGCTCAGATTATTTTACAGAATATCGTATGTATGGCTGCAGTCAGACTTTTTGCTGTTGTGTATCACCAATGGCAAAGCGCAGTGCAACAGGTGTCAAACGATCATCAAAGCAGCATGCCAACGTATTTGTTACATTTAGATACGTTTGAACGTCACGAAGGTAGGAGGAAGGTCGCGTGATTATGTCTTTATCTATTGGGTTTTACGCTGTTCGCTAAAGGGAGAGCCATATGAATACCAAACTAGGCATCCTCACATTTTGTGTCGTCGGCATAGTTATTGGGTTGATCGCCTTGGTGATTACATCCAGAGAGGACGCACCTGTACCGCAGAAGACCACGCCACCAACTGGAGAGCTGAAAAGATACAGCTATGAAGCCTCGTATGAAGAATTGACACGTGGGCAAATGATTACGCAATCCGACGCTATTTTTGTGGGACAAGTACAAGAGATATCACCAGCACGGTGGAATCAGGACAGTGGTGAATATGTAGCCGATGAAAGATGCTCCCAACTCTTATATCATGACATTGAGGTTCAGGTCGTATGGTCAATCGTGGATGACCTGGGACTTGATGATATAGTGACGATAACGGTATTAGGTAACAGTCCAGTGGGAAGTATCGCTTCTAGCCCGGAAATCCTACCTAATCCTGAACACACATTACAAACAGGTGACCAGTACATCTTTTTTGTCGTAAAACGTTATATAGCCTGGCGAAACGAGCCCACAGGACCAGAAGGAACACGTCTAACTATCCGTTTTATCACGGCCCCAAGTATGAGTCATCTGAAGCGAGTTGATGACAACACAGGCACCAACAACAGGCTAGATGATGAAACGCTGTTTGTAGCCGAAGATCCCAATGAAAAACTGCTCTCAATTGCTGACATTCTCCATTTACGTGAGTTTCCCGAACCCACTCCGATAATCATCGCTACTGACAATCAATGATAGATACAGCTTTTTGTCCACCATCCAGTGGGGTATAGATGCCACAGAATGCATCGACGCCTTGCGCCACATGTGCACGTATTGTGTACGAATTGCAACTGCTTTGTTACATCTGGACACGTTTGAACGTCATGAAGATAGGAGGGACAATAACCGCAATGGGGATAGGTTCATCCGTAGTTTTTCTGCAACCCTTGTGAGAAACAGAGGTATTGTCCATGAGTTCTCGTAGTACCATTATCACAGTGGTATACCACAAATCTTTCCCATTTCCCTCAAAACCAGTGCAAACATAGATAATTTCAGTATCTTTGAACACTCAATATTCCTACTGATCAATGTATGATCATGTATAATCTTCTCCTACCAAACAAATCCACTTATACTTCACATGTATCAAGGCTCACAACTACACAATGTGTGGCTAGTTATGTATCCGCAAACCCTTAGGGTAAGCATTTTTAATGATGCCCTGGGCACGCCGCCCCCACCCAATTGGAAAACCCGAAACCGTCATAAGCACCCAGCCTGATTCTCCCGGCTCGTGGAGTGGATGCCCCTGCAGATATAGTCTGAGGCGCTCATCATCAGGGGCAAGATCACAACGGTTGGGAACATTACTTGACTGTAGAGCTAACGCCAGGCTGTGCGAAGGCTCGAACCGATCTCGCTGCAGGGTTCCGAGCCATAAGCCAGCACGCACAACCCCGAGTGTATCAAGCGGTGGTGCATCCGCTGGGATGGCATAAAGCTGTTTGCCAAATGCCAGCAGTGTTGCGTCCTCCGCTGGGTCAGTAGTCAATGTCGCAGTATGGAACGAATGCCACAATGCACGCATCAGCCGTGAAACTGGTTGTATCGACCGTTGTTTCATACTTGCGTCAGAGCCGCTAGTGCGTTGTAATAATGCCACAAAATGCCCCTCGCCGCGCATATGATGAGGCCACAATCGCACCGTGTACTCCATGTCAGATCGGACCAATTCGGCAGGAAGCCAATCCGCACGGCCCGATGCCGCACCCGGTAACTGGAGCGGTTGCAATGCAAAATCGCTGTGCCGGGCCAGGAATTGGGCGATAACCTGCTCATTCTCCTCTGGTGCAAACGTACACGTGCTATACACCAGCCACCCACCCACTCGTACCAACCGAGCAGCGGTTTCCAGCAGGTGTTGCTGGCGGACAGCGCACCCCTGCACGGCATCCACGCTCCACTCATCGATGGCAACAGGGGATTTGCGGAACATCCCCTCACCAGAACACGGCGCGTCCACGAGCACCCGGTCAAACATAGCTCCCCAGTGATCCGCCAGCCGTTGGGGAGTCTCGTTGGTGATAATGGTCCGGCGTGCGCCCCAGCGCTCCAGGTTCTGCACAAGGCTGCGCGTACGACCCCGCTCGATTTCATTGGCAACCAGCACACCGTGATTACCCATCAGTGCTGCGAGGTGGGTTGCCTTGCCGCCCGGCGCCGCCGCAAGATCAAGCACCAGTTCATCTGGTTGTGGTGCAAGGGCTTCGGCAACAGCCATGGCCGATGGCTCCTGGAGGTAGTACAAACCGGCAGCGTGATACGGGTGTTTCCCTGGTTGCACGTTATCGAGAAGATGTAGACCAGAAGGACACCATGGCACGGCTTCAAACGACCATGGCAGGAAGGTAGCCAACTGGTTCGAGGCGAGTTTTCGTGTATTGACACGCAGACCAGTCGCCGACGGCTGAGATAGTGCAGCGAAAAATGCAGCGGCTTCGCCCCCAAGCAATCCACGCATACGTTCAACAAAGGCAATTGGCACGTCCATTTATTATATCAACGTCAAGCGTACGGATTTCATAACAAAACGAGTATAATGGAAAGTCTGATTTACGACAACCACAGGAGCACTTTGTGATACAGCTTCCCGAACACATTCGCACAGCGATAGCAAAACATCAGCCGATCGTCGCGCTCGAAAGCACCGTCATTGCCCACGGCCTTCCCTACCCACACAATCTGGAGATGGCCCAGACGCTTGAAGCAGAGGTTCGCACCAACCATGCCACGCCTGCCACGATTGGTGTAGTGCAAGGCCAACCAACGGTGGGGATGTCCACTGCGGATATCGAGCGATTTGCGCTGGCGGGGACCCAGACAGATCAACCACACGTCAGCAAACTTTCCCGCCGCGACATTGCCTACGCCGTCGCCAGGCAACACGATGGTGCCACGACAGTTGCAGCAACCATGGCGCTCGCCGCAATGGCCAGCATCCAGGTCTTTGCGACAGGTGGGATTGGCGGAGTGCACCGTGGCGCGCGTGACACGTGGGACATCTCGGCTGACCTAACGGAACTGGCACGGACTCCCGTTCTGGTCGTGTGTGCCGGAGCCAAATCAATCCTTGATCTGCCTGCTACCCTTGAATACCTTGAAACACTAGGCGTTCCGGTTGTTGGTTTTGGGACCGATGCATTCCCCGCCTTCTACAGTGCCAGTAGCGGACTACCTGTACCCTCGCGTGCTGACACGCCCAGCGACATCGCGACACTCTGGCGCACCCACCAACAGTTTGGTGGCGGGAGCGGGATGCTCGTGGTGGTGCCGCCACCAACCGATGTCGCCATCCCCGAGGAAACGATTGAGTCTGCTATCGAAGCGGCGCTGGCACGTGCAACGGCTGCGAAGATTCGTGGCCAGCAAGTCACACCATTCTTGCTCGCAACCGTCGCCGAGGAAACAGAAGGTGAGAGCAGGCATACCAACATGGCCTTGCTCCGACAAAATGCGCGGGTGGCTGCACATATCGCCTGTGCCTTGAGTAGTACTTAACTTTGGAGATTACACATAGAAACTTATCACAATGACGCCCTGAGTCATTCTGCTTCAGCGCTGTTATGTTCCATTTCTTTCGGATACAACTGATGCAAATAGTCTAACTGTGTTCGTAAGAAGGTATCGGCATCTTCTTCGAACATGGTCTGTCCCTCGGCCCATAGTGACTCGAATTGAATATTTCCCAATCGATCTTTGAGATCAACCAATACCTGTTGGATATATGAGTATTCTAGTGGATAGAGTGCGACACTAAAATCGTAACGTAACTTTTCCGCAACACTAAATAGTATGATTACTGACTCAACCAAGCCACTGCGAAAGCATAGATCTGCAATACTTTCAATGTGATAGATGATGTCATCTTTAGTGTTCAATTGTTTTACTAATCTCAGACTTTCTGACAGATACTCAAGCGCAACACCGACCTTGTTTTGACGTGCCGCAATACCGGCAAGATTGAAGTATGCTGTTTCCATTCCCCATAAATTATGTATTTCTCTATTAATACGCAACGCTTCAATATAGGCTGTCTGAGCGCGATCATAGTCTTTCTGAGCCTCTGCGATAATTCCAACATTATTGAGCGTCACTGCAATCCGCCATGGTTCATACTCTCCATGGTGCATTCTCTCCAGAGATTTTGAAATAAGACGCTCGGCCTGCTGAAGATCACCTTGTTCTATACAGATTAAACCTAAATTATTCAGAATAAGCGTATAGTCATATGCCAGTTCCGGCGTATCACAGAGCTTAAGCGCCTCATTGTAATAGCGACTTGCAGCGACAAAATCTCCACTCAAACGAAACATATGTCCTGTAGCGTTGAGTGTTTTGATACGTGCCTGTACTGTTCCCCCAGGTAGCGCTAATATTTGGTTGAACCAAAAAAATGCCTCAGAAATATAGCCCTTAACAATCCACAACGTACTCATTGCCACACTCAAACGGAGAGCGACATCAGTATCTTGGACCTGTACCAGGTGGTCTAACACACCCCGCAGGTTGTCATATTCTTCTTCCAGACGGGTAATCCACACCTGCCGTTCCGATGTCCGAATATGTGGGTCAGCTTGCTCCGCCAATGTCATCATATAACGTGCATAGCGGTATTGTGTCGCTTCGGCCTCGCTATGCTGCTCTAACTGAGCCCGTGCATACGCCCGGATCGTCGTCAACATTCTATACCGCGGTGGATCACTCTCTTTTACCAACTGCACCAGATTGTGTCCAACCAAACTCGCTAACACATCCAGAAATGGCTCTGCCAGATGTTCTGCTGCGATGACCGCCTGCGCCGCCTCAATAGTCCAACTTCCAGCAAAGACCCCTAACTGTCGAAAGACGTATCGATGTGTAGAATCTAACAACACATAGCTTGCTGCAATGGCAGCGTGCAAACTGCGATGCCGCACTGGTACATCTCGTAACGCTAATGATGGTAAGGGTAACGACTGCTCCAGACGTGCGAGCATCTCCTCCAAAGGTAACACGCCTCCGTGGCTCGCTGTTAATACCAACCCCAATGGTAACCCATCCAGTTGTTGGCACACCCGCACCACCAGTGCCTTATTGTCCTGTGTCACTACAAACTCCGGTTGGAGCTTCTGGAGCTGCTGCACAAACAACTGCACTGCTGCGCTGGCTTGGAGTTGTGCCAAATCTGCCGTCGTTGATGGCACTGCTAAGGGCTGCAAACCGATCTGATGCTCTCGCCGTATCCGTAACGGTTCCCGACTAGTCACAAGGATCACTAGCTGTGGGCAGTGCGCTAACAGCGTATCCAATGCCACTGCCGCATCCAGCACCTGCTCCATATTATCGAGTAACACCACCAACCTTTGTTGCCATAATGCCTCAATCAGGCGTTCCAGAGCCGTGGCGTGCTCAGGCGTGTTACACCCCAGGCTCTGTGCCAGCGTCTCCAGCACGAGATCGGCGGTAGCGATAGTGCTCAAATCAACGCGCCAGCCCCCCTTAGCGAATTGGGGTGTGACCTGCCTCAGTACCACATCGGCTAGATGGGTCTTGCCCACACCTGGCGGTCCCACCACGGTAATCAGCCTCCCGTGAGCCTCCCTAATGGCCTTCATTACCTGATGAACCTCTGTCTCACGTCCAATTAATGGCAAGACCGTCGGCAAAGGTGGTAGTGATAGCGCTGATCCGCCAACGCGGGCTGGTATGGAGATGACTGGTTCAGACACCACAGCAGTGCGGATCTGCTCCAGTACAGCCTCAGTCTCAGCTTCTGGGGTTATGCCTAACTCGTCGATCAACACTTGCCGACACATATTATAGGTATGCAACGCGCCGGAACGGTCCCCCACCTGCCACTGCGCCATCATCAGCGCACGGTAGGCCGCTTCATGCCACCGATCGTGAGCGACCCAGCGTCGTGCCACCTCCCGCGCTTCACTAAAGGCCCGTTGTACAAGGTAGTGCTCACTCAAATAGGCCAGCACCTGATGCATCTGCTGATGCCAACGTTCACGCTGGACACTCACCCATGTCTCGAACTCGGGAGCATCATCCAAAAAAAAGCCTGCCAAGAAGTCACCACGATAGGCTTGGACAGCCCGATGCAACACTGCTACATCAAGTATTGCTGGTGCAGCTGCTGACGAGGGCAGTTGTGCTAACGCCTGTTCGAGGGTCAATAAGTCAAAAGATACCATTGCTGTAGGATTAAAGGTAAGGGTTGTGCGGGTGGTACATACCACGGTACCTATTTGATCTTTCCACTCCTCAAAAGTCCGTTTGAGCAAGGCCAGCGTCTGGCGTAAGCTGGCTTTACTGGAAGCCGTGTCATAGTCTGGCCACAACAATGCAGCAAGGGTTTCACGAGGTTGGGCACCGGATTCCACCGCGAGATATAAGAGAAGTGCCTGCACTTTTCGCGTGGCAAACGAGATGGGGTGGCCCGCCAATTGCACAGCCGGAAAACCAAAAACACTAATCGATAGCCCGGTCATACACATCTCCCATCTAGCGATATTTTATATGCAAACCAGACTTTGTCATCATAGACTGTTGATTATAGATTGCTTCAGACGTATAAACTGCATACCAATAACATTAGTATAAATTAACTCTCTCATAGATGATCAAGTGGTCACAAAACAATGCAGTAATCCTACTCAATGCAGACCCTGACCATAATGAGCTTACATAGAGATACCAAAGCGTCCTCATGTATCGTTATGTAGTTGACTTAATACCTTTTTTTTGGCAAACAGAATATCTTCTTACTACTATCTTACCATTTTGCACAGACAGTAAAGGGACAGATCGCACTTGAATAAGCAGAGGTTTACCTAATCTTGATATGAATGTATCGTTTTTTCATCAGGTATACTCCCAATAAAAAGACTACCCATGTAGTTAAAACCAATAACGTTTTCATTCAATCTCAATTAAACTTTTGGTTGACAATAGTATATCATTTTATAAATCATAAAGCAACAATTACAGCATTTAGGTCATACAAAGAAGCCCGGTTGTAAGGTTGACAGTTAATGATGGTTGCTATTGCAAATCATTAGTTTGGTATCTGTTGGAGGCCGCCCAACGCATGGTCAGAGGAGGGCACCTGGGAGCACATCTGGCGCACCTTTTTAAGCCAGGTGGATACACACGATGTTGGATTGCTCCTACGCATTGTGCGACAGCAATTTTGTCCCTGCCAAAAAGGGAGCGATGATGGCGGGCACACGAAGGTCGGTAAAGGCTCGCAAGTGATGGTTGTTGCCGATGGAAACGGGTTGTGGCTTCCATGTAAACAGCGCCCAACCGCACGAACTGAAACTGGCTGCGTCGATAATGTTGATAATCTCGGTCCCGCGTAAACAAGGACGCCCCCGCAGGCGTCCACACGCGTTGGTGGCCGACAAAGTATATGACCGCGCCGAGAATCGGCGCAGGCTCGCCATCGCGGTATCAAGCCGACTATGCTCCCCTTCCAGCGGCGCAAGCGAAGCAATCCGAAGCGCGATCGCCTCATTCGAGCTGGGGCAGGGTACCGTCAGCGCTGGAAAGTTGAACGCTACTTTGCCTGGATGGATACATGGCGGCGTTTGGTAGTTCACTATAAGTGCCATCTTCACATGTATCGGGTCTTCTGTCTGGTTGCACAGATCCTCTTGTGCCTCAACCGAATTTTGAAAAGACTTCTAGCTACCTACCTCACGTGTCCAAACTCAACCAACGCACCTGATCATGCGTAAGGGTAAAACTCAACGCAGTTAATGAATTTCGCAACTCGCCCAACGTACGTGGGCCAATGAGCGCAAATGACGGAAATGGTTGATGCAGCACATACGCCAGAGCAATGGCGTTTGGCGTCACACCAAGTTCTTGGGCAAGTTGGGTAGCACGCTCAAGACGCTGAAAGTTCTCATCACTATACCAACAACGCACCAATTCTTGATCGGTCTGATTGTCAGGATGTGCGCGACCAGTGAAAAAGCCACGGGCCTGACTCGACCATGCCATCAGTGGCAGTTGTGTTCGGGTAAGCCAGGTTCGTGACTCAGCATCAGAGATGGACAAACACCCCGGCCAGACTGGCTCAACCATATGTGCCAGACTGAAGTTGTTGCTCACCACCGCAAACCCCTGCAAACCGTGGATCTGTGCGTAGGTATTTGCTTCCACAATGCGATCAATTGACCAGTTAGAGGCACCAAATGCCTGAATATTACCAACGACAAGGTGTTTATTCAAGACATCGATAAACTCACCCGCAGGAATCTCAGGATTGTCACGATGGAGTAAATACAGGTCAATGTAGTCTGTCTGTAAGCGCTCCAGGCTTTCCTCCAACTGAATGTCTACAGCAACGGGAGTACAAAACGGGGTGTGGGCACCTTTATCAATAATCACAACCTGATCACGCACACCACGATCACGTACCCACTGACCCAGTAGACGTTCGCTTAAGCCGCCATTGTAGATATGTGCTGTATCAAAACAAGTGCCTCCCTGTTCAAAAAAAGCATCAAACATCACATTGGCATGTGGCATTGTTAGCTGGTTATCTGCCCCAATAATAAGCCGTGAAATCTTTTTGGTAAGGCCAGCGATAGTATCGTACAGCATGATAGATGCTGGCTGTACCTGGAGCAATCGACCGGTAATAGGGGGAGTTTTCGCGTCCGGCTTCTCCGACGCATAGACCATATTGATCGATGCACGCCACTGATCAAGAGTCCGCATATTCCCAAGTGTGTCTTCCCAGGTCATCGCAGGATATGGTGCCTCTCGTGCATCAAGGTATTCAGCAACTATATCAGCTTCAAGCGCATACAGGTTCACATTGTGTTCTACTACAAACTCCTGCGGATCAGACTTGTTATGCTGGTGCACCCAGATAGAGGTGGGTTGATTGTTCAAACCAGGTGTCCATGGCATTGGCACCACAATATGCCCCATCGTGCCAAAAATACGCACCACATTTTCTTGTTGTGCCTGCACGCCGGTAGCAAGTTGTGCCAGTATCCCACCGGGGAACTGCAACGTAGCCAGCGCATACTCATCGACACCAGTTGTCCCGATATGACCGACCCCATTGACAGTAATCGGTTCTGCAATAGTCGTCCCTGTTGCTGCCCCTGCAATGAGACGCACCATCGAAACACAATAACACCCCACGTCCAGGATTGCTCCACCACCAAGGGCCTCATTGAGCAGTCGACTTTCAGGATCAAATGCGCTATGGAAACTAAATGTCGCCTGAATAACGCGTACATCACCAATCATATTCGACCGAACCAACTCGATTAATTGAGCCGTCTGTGGATGGCAGCGATACATAAACGCTTCCATCAAAAACACATCGTTCTGATCGGCAGCATCAACGATAGCCATGGCTTCAGCGTGATTGAGCCCCAATGGTTTTTCGCACAGAATATGTTTGCCAGCCTCGGCAGCTTTGATGGCCCACACAGCGTGGGAGGGATGTGGTGTCGCAATATAGACAGCCTGTACTGACGGATTAGTCAGCAACTCTTCATAACTACCATGACAATGCGTCAATCCAAATTTTGCCCCAAATACCTGCGCGGTATCCAGTGAGCGACTCGCAACAGCAACCAACTGGCCACTCGTAGACTCGCGCAAACCACGTGCAAAGACATCGGCGATCATTCCAGTTCCTAAAATACCCCACGCAAGCGGACGTGTCATATGCATACCTCTTTATGTACATTAACTACCGTGGTGGATTTTCGAGCAAACTGTCACGGTTGAACAGAATCTCAGATGCTTCCGCCAAAAGACGCTGGGGTGCTTCCAACTGCCAAAGCCACAGATCGGGCCACACCAAACCTTCACGTAACTGCGGATTGAATACGGCCCAATTGACCAACAAGCCAAAATTCCATGCAATCAGCGCCACTACTACGAGCATGCTCCAGCGGCGATCCATTGTTTTAGGGACTTGTTCGATTAAGAGTGCCAGTCCCACAATAAAAATCGGGGTGCATTCGATGAGTCGACGAAAGCCAAACGAAGCCGTAAGATGCCATGTCGAGCCAAATGCCCCATTCACATATACCTGAGCCACAAAAGCGATCATCAGCAAACTTGCCAACATGCGGTCACGCGGCCATAACCAGACCAGACCTATCAGTGCCACCGCAAGAATAGGACTCCACAAAAATGCACCATGAGCAAAAGGTTGCTGCCGTGCTTCATTCCCAATATTACACCAGGCACTTGGGCGAGGATCATAATCGATCAGCGTATCAACCATATGTGGGCTACACCAATTGAGTTTGCCCGAAACTTCGCCAGCGGGGAGCGGGCTACCATTTAATACTTGATAGACCGCAAACTGTGGTGCCAGCGAGAGCACAAACACAGCTAAGAACAAGACATGGGTCGCAAACAAACTGCCCAAACGCACCCATCGATCTACGTGTGTCCGCACCATATTCCAATAGCTGAACAAGGCTTCTATGGCTGGCACTAGTAGAAATAGACCCAGTTGTTCACGAGTCATCACCATTAGGCCACCAATAAGACCAAGCACAACCCAGGTTTTCCAATTGCGCTCACCACGTGTTGCGTGCCAAACTGTCAAGAACAGAGACACAAGCAAAAAGCCATTCGCGTGGGCAAACGGCATCTGAATAAACATATAGAAGACTAGTGGGGTGGCCAACCAGAGCCCAACTGTGGCTAATGTGGTTGCAAACGCTGAAGCATAATATCGTGTAAGCCGATAGCAGAGTAGTAGGCCTAAAAGTCCGTAGAACGCTGAAGCATAACAAATGGCATAAATGTAGGGCCATGAATAACCATCTGCCGGAATATTCGCACCAAAGGCATTGGAGAGGCGTACAAGCACATCAGCCAGGAGAAAGAAAGGGGTCCATAAAATGGCTGACCCAATTGGTGCAACATTACCATAAAGCCCAGTCTCACCTCGAATGCGATCTGGTTGGAGTAGGCTATTATCTATGCCAGAATTCGGATTAAGCGCGTGAAACTGACGATAGTCGTTTGCAAAATCAAGATCGCCATCAAACCACAATGAGCGCAGATACACATAATATTGGACTTCATCAGTGGCATATACACGCGGATTGGCCAATGCAATGAAACACACAAAAAGAATAATGAGCAATAACCAGCTACGGTTAGGTGTGCGAACCCACGACCAACTACGTTGAAATTGCACATGCAAGGCTGTCATGCTGCCATCATACCATAATTTTGATGGAGACAAACAAGCCGACAGGTTGACCTATCGGCTTGCTAAGACGTAACTGTATGATAAAAACGCTACCTGCGAACCAGAGGAAGATTGGTTTCAATTAAACTGTAGCCGGGTTGCAGGTTAATGACTGGCGAGCGAAGCGTCTCCGCCGACGGGTTACCCGCGCCGTCCAGGAACTTCACGTGCACATAGTACTCACCCTGGCGGTTGTTCGGGCTTGCACCATAGCCTAACCCATTGAACAGGTTCCACTCGGCGGTGAAACTCGTCCCAGGCTGCACCCGCACCGCCGTCCAGCTCAAATCACTGTCTGCCACATCCGCCGTGCGACTGTTGGCCACCCAGATGCCCCAGTACTCCCGTCCCGCCGGCAGGTTCTCCCGCTGGCCATACAGATTATCATCCACCGCAATCTCGGCAAACGACAGATCCACCAGAATGCTGGTCGCGCTCACTGGTCCGGTCACCGTGGGCGAGAATTCCTCAGTATCCAGCACTGGAACGGTCGTGTCGTAGATCATATTGAAAGATGTACTTGCAGATGGGAACAGGTCATCATTACCAATGCCATCGGTCACGGATACCTGGAAGGTCTTGGCACCTTGCGCCTCATTCCCCGGCAAACGGACCAGGTCCCGATAGGCATTGTTCGTAATCGCCTGGGTCGTAATCCCCGGCATACTAAACGCACTCAACCCCGAACAATCGGTGGCGCCCGAAATGTTCAGGCGGGCTTGGCGCACCCGAGTATAGTTGGGATCACCATCCAGCGCACGTCCATCATCATCTAACACCGGGGGCTGCCCAGGCAGATACGGATTACGCACACTCACCTGCGCCGTCACCGCCGGATCGACCACAATCGTATCGCTAAAGGTATCACCACCACGCCCATCCACAAAGAGTTGGCCATAGACGGTTCGTTCACAGACATCCGCACTCGGCATAGCCACGGCACGGCTAGCCTGATAAGCCTCTAACGGCGTATCCTCGGTGATTGGGTCATCCACGGATAGCTTCATCTGATTCGGTTGACAATTATCAGGGGTAATCGCCGCAGTCACGCTGGTCCCACGGGTCGCTTCTTCACCACCATTGAGCACCAACGCACCATTACAGGTACTCTCTGCGGTGGTACCCCGCCAGCGATACACCCGTCGCGGACCGTCAACTTTGTCTTGCCATGATGTGTCCACTCGTGTCGGCCCAGCAGAGATAGTAGGCAGAGTCGACTCATCATTGAGATTGGTCAGTTTATCAGCTTCGGTGGTGCGGCCATTGGACGGATCAAACTCACGCACCCAGATTTCTCGGTTATTCACTGCATCGTCAGACCAAGCAATATAAGCCCGTTGCGCTGACTCAGACCAGGTCAAACTGGGGAAAGACGCAAAACCTGGGCCATCGGACATCGCAATCGTATTGGACCAATTCTCACCGCCATCGGTTGAGCGCCGGAACAATACATCGTGATTGCCTGATGAAATCCCCTCACCCCACGCCACATACAGGTTTTCTCCATCAGTGGTAATGGTCGGGTTCAGGGAATTGGTTCCACCCGTGTCGGAGATATTCTGACTGACCCAGCCACCCTGGTCATAGCGGGCATAGAAGATTTCCGTACGACCATCGCGCTGGACGACTACGTGGGCTTTCCCATCATCCGTGACCGCAACCTGTGGACGATTATGGAATCTACATCCACCAATAGGGGAGGTAATACCCGAGACATTCCCATCCGCAAAGACTTCGCGATGGAATACCTCATACTCACCACAGCGGTCCTCGATCCAGACCACATGAGCATCACCGCTATTGTCCACAGTCACATGGGCCCCAAACGACTTAGAGCCAGCAGACAATTGAATGGCATTGCCCCAGTTCACATTGGCACCATCGGGCGTGCCCCGACGATACAGCACATTGTTCCCTGACCCCACCGTGACATAAGCCACATGCAACAGATTATTCGGGCCAGCAGCTATGGCAATAAAGGGATCACGGTTACCATCAAGGCCACGTGCCAGTTCCTGAGTATCACCAAAACTTCCATTTACATCGTTCATATAGCGGAGTCGTCCATTATCAGCAACATAAACAATGTGCGAGTTGTCATTACTATCGACAGCAATCCAGGGATGGAACGAGTCTTCGTTGTTGGCCCGTTGCGGAGCGTCCTCCCACTCAATCGTCGCGGGATAGGCCTGCGCCAGATCTTCATTAGTAGGAGACAGTAATCTGCTCTCCTCAGTCGAAGGATATGGCGAACCCTGAACATTAGCAGCGGGGACGATCATAACCAGTGTCAATATCAAGAGGAGCGCCATCCCCACTGCAACGAAGCGATGACGGCGCGTAAGCATTGTACGATAATTCACCATAAGAATACGTTCTCCTTAAACCACATTGCTTTACTTTACTGGGTGTCTGGCAGCGCTTGAACTGCAAAGTTATCAAACTGGAGATCACCCAATGCATAACCATATACACCTGCACGGCCCTGCGTCAACGTTGCATCAGTTGTTTCAATGACCAGTTCACCATCAACGAAAGCACGAATCTGATCGCCCTGAACTGCAACTTGTAACGTATACCATCGCTCCAACTCATATCCATCACCATCCGAAGTAGCCAGATTCTCATAATCAACAGCGGCTGCATCATAACGTGAAAGAATACGGGTTGGTCCACCAGATGTGGCAGATAACATACGGAAAACGTAGTAGCCCTCATCACTTGCGCGAACCACCAGACCAACTTCATCGTTACCAGTCGCATAGACGGCTGAGGTAACGACATAGTTCGACCAGTCAGCCTCACCGGTCACTAACGCGGTTGGGAACATTGCCGGTATACCGTAACCATCGCTAATCTGTGACAAACGGCCATCCTGGACTTCCCAGATCGAAGGCTCTGGCACAACATCAGTACCATCAATTACTTCCCACGTAGATAAATCCGTGGTTCCCTCGAAATCAGTAGATGCCAGTGTCGTACTCGCCTCCGCTAAACCTACCTCGGCTGATGGTGCAGGCGGTGGAGCTGGTGTTGGCTCGCGGGGCGCGCCTGTTGGCATCGGTGGCGGATCAGGAATGATATCCTCTGGCGGTGGTGCTTGTTCAGCCTGAGCCGCAGGGTCTGTTCCACAACTGGAGAGTAACACGGCTGCCGAAAACAGCGCGACCACTAACACGTACAATAATGTGCGTGGTTTGGTTAAAATTGCTTGATTCATAAAGGTATGTCCTCCCTTTTATTCAGGGTTCAATGTCATAAAACAGGCACAATGCTTAGTTTTATGACGTTCGACTTGGCACATAAGTTCCCAACAAAGTGCTTGCATCATGGCTTTTGACCGACCAACAAGAGCATTGAGCGCGCTTGGGGAAAGCAATAGCCAAACCCCACCAAACTCGCTTTTACCGACACCCGTAACGGATGATGCAACAACCGCCGCGCTTCCACACCCACCCGTTCCCAGGCATCAACATAATGATGATGGGCGACGGTAAAACCTGCCTCTTCAAACAACCAGCACGCCTCCTGCATAGTATATAGACGACTGTGGTTGTAATAGCGTTGCGCCCCATCAAGTTGCATACTGCGCTGAAACTCTCGGAATCCCTCAAAAGGTCGGCCTAAAAGGATATCAGCCAGCATACGCATACGGCTCTTAAAATAATGTTGGTTTGGTGTTGTCATGATTAAACGACCACCAGGCCGGAGCACCCGTGCCATTTCTCGCAATCCCGATAACGGCGAAGCAGCTTGATGTTCGATCACTTCCGAAAAAATGACTGCATCAAAGCTACTATCAGCATACGGCAGTGGCTGTTCGTCCAGGTTACAGAAACGCACATCCACCCCCAGCGAGTCCCACAGGGCCGCCCGCTGCTCAGGAAACAGGTCAATCGCACTGACACTATATCCTGCTCGCACCAGGATCTCCGTAAACTGTCCTGGTGTTGCGCCTATCTCCAATACATCTTTGGCAGGCGCTTTGGCTAATGCACCAAGTAACGTACGAAAGCGATACCGATGCAACCGAAAATATTCGGGCTTTCCATCAACAGGGATCGTCTGCCCGTATGCTTCAATAATGTGTCCTAATTCCATGACGTTGTAAGTGCTCAAAAGGTAACAGTTTTAACCTCGTTTATAGATGAGAGTTTGCTGAGAAATCTGTGACACACACTGAACTGCCGCCAGCAGACGCTGCGCTCGTGCAGTATAGCTGTAATGTTGTACCAGCTTTGCCGCAGAGATCGCCCGCGCCTCGCGGTCCGCTGCATCAGCGAGTGTATCAGCAAGCGTTGCCGTTAAATCGTGCGTATCACCCCGACGAAAATACCATCCTATGTCGGATGGCAGAATTTCCTGAAGTGCTGGTAAGTTTGGTAACACAATGGCTCGTTGTGCCGCCATATACTCAAACAACTTGAGTGGTGAAGCCGTCACATCGGTCACGGTATCGGGAATGACCAGCACATCGGCAGCGCCGAGATACGCGGGTGTGTCCTCCTGTGGGAGTTGCCCTGTCAGCCGCACCCGTTCATCAATGCCCAGACCTTGTGCTTGGCGGTGCAGAGCTTCGATTTCTGTCGGTCGCCCCCCAACGAGCACTAATCGTAGTTGTGGATAGGTCGTCACCAACACTGCAAACGCATCGATCAGGCGTTCCAGGCCACGATAGGCAAATGTCAGACCGCTATAGACTATCAATAACTCGTCTGTTGCCATACCCAGTGTATCACGACATGCCACACGGTCACGTGGAAAATACTGCATTGGGTCATAACCATCAGGCACCACCGAGATTCGCTCGGGGGTTTGCCATGCAATATCAATCAACACCTGACGAAATTGCTCGGTCAACGACGTAACATAATCGGCTCGGCCAAGCGCCACGCGATCCACAAGATTGAGCAATGGCTGTGCCCAACGCTCTTTGGCCCGTGACGGATTCCAGCTTTCCAGATCGTGTGCTTCGTACACCACTGGTAGGCCCAATCGCGGTCCCCATACTGCCGACCACCATGCCGCACAGAGGACCTCACGTACATATACTGCTGCAAAAGTGCGCCCCCGCGCCTGCTGCCACGCCACTACCCCCGCGCACATCGCCGCATACAGACTGCGTTCCATGTAGTACCACAGGGTACTCCGGTAGAAACGTGAAAATCTCCCCACCGCAGGTCGCGGTAAATGCACCGCACCCACCTCATCAAAACGCGACGGTCCACCACCCCAACGCGGAATCAGCGCCAACAGATCGGGGTATTGCTTCTGCAACTCACGCAACGTGCTCCACGTCTGAATCGCATTGGCCGAACGGAGTTGCATGCTAGTTGGATACGCAATAAAACACAGTGTCCCGTTCATACATTTAGCCGTTCATTTTGATCACTATTGGTCGATGAATGCCCATACGGCACCGCGTGTCGGTGTTGGAGTACATCCTGGTAGAGTTGGAGCATCTCCGTCGTAACGTGGTCCGCGTGAAACTGCACTCGCTGGTTCAGACACGCCGCACTTTTACGCTGCCAGGCTTCCTGATCGGACAGGAGATCGGCGAGAGCTACTGCCAACCGTTCAGGGTTGCGGGGCGGTATACTAAACCCATGCGACTCATCGAAGAAGCCGATGGTACCCGCTGTTTGCGTCGCGACAAACGGCGTACCAAGTGCGGCCCCCTCCACCAGAATCTTGTTGCCACCCTCGATCAGCGATGGGACCGCCACCGCATCTGCCGCTGCGAGGTATTCGGCCATCTGCTCTGGCGGAACAGCCCCCACCAGCACCACCCGATGGCCGACTTCACGTTCATTCATCAACCGGCGCAGATAGGAGGCATAATCGCCTAGTTGCGGATCAGTTCGATTGGGGCCACAGATCAGCACCGTCGTATCTGGCACCCGCTGCAACAACATCGGCAGTGCCCGAATCAGGTCATCAAAGCCTTTGACTGGCAATAAACGCCCCACCGCCACGACGATTTTGCGGTCCATCAGCTTGTGACGCTCCTCAATCAGTTGGCGGCATTTCGTGCGCGCTGCCGCCACATCTTCGACAAAACAATCATCGCGCAGGTGGCGCGGCACCACCACGATCTTGTCTGGTGGACACCCATAACGAATCGCCATATCACGCGCTCCGGGTGACACCGCCCGCACAAGTGCCGCCCGCGCAAACGTAAGCCGGAGCAACCAGCGCACACTACGGAACCGCGCAAAGCCGTATGCAATAGCATCGTCCGCAATCAGATCACCACCACGGATCGTTGGCACAAACGGACGTCCACCGGCCAACGCAGCCACGGCCCCAAGCGGATACACCGACTCGACATGCACCAGATCAATCTCAGGATGGGCACGCACATAAGCGCAATAGCTACGCAGCACGGTCGCAAAGTAGTCGTAGTGCACCAGCCGACCCGAGAGCAGATTTGCCACTCGATCAAGTCGATTCGCACTGACCGCAGCCCGCGCAACCGGAACGGGACCCGCTGCAAGGGTGAGCCGTGCACCACCACGACGTTTCGCATCCGGCACAAACACACTCACGGCATGGCCAGCCGCATGCAATCGCTCCAGAAATTCCTCGTGGATACGATTGCCAAAGATACCGCTCTCATACGCCGTTGTAAAATACATGATATGCATCACGTCGTAGCGAGCCCTGGGAGTATAAGCAGATATGGTGTAATTCTCACTCTCAACATAACTACGATTCGTTCTCACGATACCAATCAAGTGTGTGCGCCATTCCCTCTTCGAAAGACACACGTGGTTTGTAGCCCAACATCAGTCTGGCTTTCTCGATATCGGCCAATGAGTGCCGCACATCACCAGAACGAGTCGGAGCGTATTCAATCGGAATATCAGAACCCACAAGTTTATTCAGCGTGGTAATCATATCAAGTAAGGAAATCTGGCGATTACAGGCGATATTAAAGACTTGCCCGGCCCCATCGGGCACTTCGGCAGCCAACAAATTTGCATCCACCACATTATCGATGTACGAAAAGTCACGCGATTGTCGGCCATCGCCCTGTAGCGGATACGACTCACCCCGCAGCGCTGCTGTACAGAACCGCGCAATCACTCCCGCATACTGCGAGGTGGGGTCCTGGCGTGGTCCAAAGACATTGAAGTAGCGCAATGCAACGGTTTCCAGTTCATACAGTGCTGCAAACACCTCTGTGTACTGTTCGGCGGCCAGTTTGCTAACCGCGTAGGGTGAACGTGGCTGCGTTGCCATTGTCTCAACTTTCGGAAGCTTTGGCGTATCACCATACACCGATGACGACGAAGCAATAACGACTCGTCGTGTACCAGTGTCGCGTGCTGCCAGCAACACATTGAGTGTCCCATCAACATTTACGGCATTACTTGTAAACGGATCGTCAACAGAACGTGGCACAGATGGTAGCGCACCCTCGTGGAACACAACTTCAGCGCCACGCACCGCACGCTCAACGGCAGCCGCATCTCGAAGATCGCTCTCAAACAGTTCGATCTGATCACGCACATGGTCCAGGTTGTGGCGATGTCCCGTACTAAAATTATCAAGCACCCGCACAGTGTGGCCAGCCTGAAGCAGTCGATCGACCAGATGACTACCGATAAAACCTCCACCACCTGTGACCAGTACTGTTGTTGCATTCATCAACGTATTCTCCATGCACGTTTATATAAACCGATTATGGTACATTTTCAGGTTTTAGTTGATACACCACGACCGGATTATCACGCTCATTCGCCCGGTCAAACTCCTGTATGACTGTCGCAACATCGCTGAACGGACGCGATGCCGTAAACCCTTGAGGACCCTGGTCGATATGTAATGGTAGATTAGCACCCAATCGGTTGGCAGCAATCTTACCATAAATTTCGATTCGCTCAAGTAACGTAGGTGTGCGATGATGTGGTGCATCCCCAAGTTCAGCGCTGTAGAAAGAGACGTGGCGCTCCATCACCTGCTTGCGATCAACCAGATACTCGACACCACTCTCGCGCAGATAAGGCAGCATTAGGCGTTGTTCCATCACCGGAATCATCTCGTGGTTGAGTTTGCCGTCAATGTTGAGGACAGTTCGTCCAGAGTAGTACTGATAAATACCCGAGTTCTTCGCCCCAATCACTGCATCTTCTGGCAGATTGTCACGAATCCAGAGCGCAGCCTCGTACGAAATCGGCTGGGTCAGTTCTGCTTCGGCCCGTTTGCCCTGATAGTAGTCCAGAGCACGATAGGTATTGCCAGCGACAAGCAGCAGTACCACACCAGCAACGGCAAACGAAATAACATGCTGCGGCCAGCGCCGGAGTATCTCGGCGCCACACCACGCCAGCAGCACAATCAGGATCGTGGAAAAGGCCACGAAATAACGATCACGTGATTGCTGCAATAGATAGCCGTAGTATATCAGCGGGATCGGCAGATAACACAGCATGGGGAAGGCCAACCACAACCGCCGACCGAGGAGCCACACCACTAGCCCGGTTAGCACCAGCGACACCAACATGACGATGGTTGGTGTCGTAAGCCAATATAAATAAATGGCTGAATTCTGACGTATCCCCTGTACGCCATTCGTAATATTAAAACTACCGACATAACTCTGCATGTATGACAACGCCGCGCCGCTACTGGGACTAAATGAACCCGACACCGCTTGGTTGAACACGAAGTAGGGCACAAGCAATACTATTGTCACTACACCATATAGCCCGATCAGGCTCAACCTGCGGATCACCTCTGCATCACGGTTGGACACCACACGTAGCAGCAACGTCAACGTGATCGCAGCAAACGCCAGCGAGGCGTCGAGGCGCGCCAGCACTGCCAGTGCTGTGAGGACTGCCAGCAGCAGGACATTGCGTATGCGTAAAAAATCCAGCTTGTAAAAAGCCACAAACAGCGTGAGAAACAGTAAGAGACCAAGCGATGTCTCCATCCCATTAATGCTGTTACGAATCAGGTTCGGGTTGAGAGCGAAAAGCGCCACTCCCAGCAAACCAGCCATCTCCCCACCGAAATGTCGTGCCAACCACCAGAGCGGCCACATGACCAGTGTGTTGAGCAGCGCACAAATGACGAGGTTCGCGGTAAACCCGAAGTCGAGTGCCTCCGGTGCAATCAGGTAGGGCAATGTACCTAACGTTAACGGATAGAGCGGCTGAAAGCCATTCGTGACATTCACACCGTCGGCAGTAATGCCCTGGCCCAGCGCGAAATTACGCGCTATTGTTGTGACCATCCACGCGTCGTCTTCCAGAATGACCAGATGCGCCGACAGCGGTAACAACGCGAATGCCAGACGGAGCAACAGCCCAACCGCCGCCAGCATCAGGCAAATCCGCCGGATCGAAACGGCCTGCGTCTGGGTTTGTGTATCAGTCAAAACAAGTGATGAACTACTCATCCATCTATATCTTTCACCATAAGCTATGTCTCAACGATAATCGTCCAGCGGCATTGCATGGCTCACTGGCTCAACTCACCGCCGTCAGGCGCAAGCCCTCGGACTAAAGTCCTCGGCTACATACCCACAATATAATCTCCTAGCCAAATCCTTCAGGGCAATACATCCAGCGTATCTCGTTGTGCCGTCACCGGAACAGGCAAATCCACTCGTCGATAGAGCTTGATACCACGCCCTTCGGGGCCGCGCAGCGTCATCGACTCATACATCGACTCAAAGGTTGGATCGCCACGAAAGACCCCCGCCGAATTATGTGGAATGTACCCTGGACGCTGACTCAGAATATAGGCCACATCCGTCTTTTCGGAACCAGCCACCCCCTGCCCCATCGTCGGGACTTCAAGGTGTGCGATGTGAAGATCGTTAAGCCCCAACGCATCGAGCACAGGTCGCTCCGAGTAGAACGGCAACGCACCGGCGATACCTGTAGCAATCAGCGTATCGGATGTCGTGTGTGCACCAAGCCACAAGCCAATCTCGCGATTCTTCTCTACCACGCTGTTCTCGCCCCACACCTGACCATCCGTATTCAGCGTTCGTGATGCATACAGTTGTGGCGCCTGCCATGTCACACCGAGCGCAGCGCAAACCACCAGCACCGATATCATCAATCGCGGCGACAGGTGTCGCGTGAAGTGCGCTACACCAACCGCTGCCAGCAACACGAGTGGCGGCACCAGCGGCACAAAGAAGCGGTAGTACGGAAAATGATCACCACCTACTGCGATAATATAGAGCGTATAGATGCTCAGCAATAACACGAGAAAGCCGACTGCCCCGACATGTGCCGCTCGACGACGGGCTGTCATGATACCACCGAACAGTGCAAACGCGATCAGTGGTGCCTGAGCGATCGCAAAATCGGCAGCGTAGAACAGACCACGAAAAGCCTGGGCACCTGTGCCACCAACTTTGGCATAAAAGGTGTTCGGAAGCGGATACCCATAGTAGCTGAAACGCCAGATGTAATACGGTCCAAAAATCAGCAAAAAACCGACACTCAGTGCAGCCACAGGTTGCCACGCGATCCGTCTGTCACGCCACAAACTCCACAACAGATGAAGACCAGTAACACCACCAACCAGTACACCCTCAGGTCTGGTCATGGCAGCCAAGCCAAACAACGCTCCAACCGTAAACAGATGCACAGAACGGCGCGACTGACTAGGCCATATGTACACCACAATACCACTTAATACCAGCAGCGTAAACAGCGCGGTCTCCATACCACTGCCACGTGCACCGTAGAGCACGAGTGGTGTACACACGACCAGCAACACCAACGCCACCAGTGCCGCACCTATGTCGGTCAGTTGTCGTGCTCCCACGAATGTCAACGTGGCAATGCCCAGCGCAATGAGCAAGGTGAGTTTCATCGACGCGCTATTCGGTTCAATTCCCACCGACTGGATCGGGACAAAGAGCGCCGTCCACAAAAAGTTGGTATAGCCCTCGACACGTTCGCCGGGGTTAAAGACAAACCCATAGCCGTGCAAAGCATTGCGCGCATAACGAAAGGAGATAAACGCATCATCAAGCATCCAGGCACCCAGCGTTTGGATTGCCAGCACAAGCGCACTCAAAAGCACCGCAATAGTCGCGGCTACCCACACGGAATGTGAAAGCATTATTGCCAGACCAACACTTATGAGTAACCCTAAAGCCAAAATATCGACAGGAAGCGCATGGCTACGATAGAATATACCCTGTGTTGCGACAAGCACCAAACTCAAGCCAGCAATAAGCACCATGCCTTGTAATGTGTAGCCTCGCCAGAGCGCGACCAGCAATAACACACTGGTGAGTAACCCAAAACTTATAGCAGCAGGGAAAGAAAAGGCCCGTTGTAGAGAAACCGCTTCCACATGCACCCATGCTACGGCGACCCCGAGCGGATCATTCGAATCAACATGGGGGGTAGTATCACTCAAAATCTCGATGAACAGATCAGGGCTGTAGGCGACCTGTTGCGGTGTAATCAGCAGCTCATATTGCCGCCACGCTCCCCACTGTGCCGTCGCAGTCGTGGTAACCTGCATCTCGCCGTTCACACGAAGCTGCAAACGTGGCGCTGGCAGATCATTGAGGCGACAGCCACAGATCCGCAGCGTGAGCTTCAGCGTATCACCAAGCCGCGCTCCATTTCGCACCACAAAACTCCCTTCGCCAGTGGTCCAACGAAAGGTTTTTTTGCCATCTGTCTCAGCACCATAAAAGCCAAAGTAGTTCCGCAGATGAGGCGTCTCACCATCCGTCAGAAATGCCATCCCCTCGGACGCAACCACCACACGCTCAGGCAGGCGTGGCAATACCATTAGCAGGAGGGCCATCCCTGAACCAAAGAGCAGCGCGATAATTATTGGTATGGCAGAACGCGTGATCATCGTCGCGCATTATAACATTGCTTACGAGAGGTACGGTGATGACGGAGCAATTCAAGAGGGGTTGAACAGTGTGAAAGCCCCCTGCGCCAGCTACGACACAGGGGACAATCGCAATTAAAGCAAGTCAAATAATCGTTAACGGAGCGTCATGGGCAAATAGACGCGCTCAGACAACTCAGGGAAGCCAAACCAATCAGGATTTGTTGCATTTTCAATCAATACCCCGGTCTCACCCGAGTTCACATCGAACCACCAGATATCTGTCTGCTCACTGTCATAGGGGGTTAACTCATACAACAGGAACGAGCTATCGGGTGACCATACCAGTGGACCATCGGGCACGCCATGATCGATGACGAGTGCCGACCGTGCTTCGAACGTCTCGGCATCAATAAGCGTAATTGCACTGTGTTCTCGTGAAGAGAATTCACCTGTACGCGTAACGCCATCGATTCCGCGCAACGTGGCAATTTGTGTTCTATCAGGTAAGATAGATACATAATCATCCTGATAATCGAAAGAACCCGATGCCCGAGGATGTAAGATCACTGGCGTTTCGGTAACGCTGTCACCCTCAAAGCGGGCTTCCCAAATACCGGCTGGGCGCTCATCAGAAAGAAACTCGACAAACAGGAAGCGATCGCTGCCTGACCAACTGCCTCCACCCGCCTGAGGAATTTCGTGGATCCTTTCACCATCAGCTGCGTTGATGATGTTAACCTGGCACACGTCATCAGAGACCACCATCTCATTCGTCCGATTGCGTGCACACTGCGTAAGCGCCAGCTTCGAACCGTCGGGCGACCAAGCCAGTCGACGAATAATGATATCGAGAGCAGGGCGCTCATTGATATCAGTGGGGTCATCAATACCTGGAACACCCACAGTTCGTAATACTTCGCGGGGATTGGAGCCATCCGCATCCACAATCGTCAGTATCGACACTGCTGCCGGAATCACATCGAGATCTATAGGTGGCAGAGGGATGAAGGATAAATTCATAAGGGAGAGTTGGCGACCATTGGGCGACCATTGCACATCGTACAGTACCGGGCGCAATTCCTCCGGCACGGCCACAGGCACAGCATTCGACCCATCAGTATCTGCCCGCACTGCCACATCCATCTCACCACTTGTGTCGAGATAGACTAACGGGCTTGAACCGTCCCCCTGCAATCCATCAGGCAGCGGAGATGCGGTGGTCTGCTCTCGACCAGTATTGAGGTTGATATTATCAATATAGATCGCACCATCCTCACTGGTAGTATCCGTACTTTCTAGAGAGAACGTGAGGTTAACCGTTTGACCCAAAACCTCGTCCAGCAAGTTCGCAGGGATATTTGTGCGAGCCAGATGCCATCCGGGAAGATTATTCACATTAATGAGCTTGATAAATAACAGGTTTGTTTGGTACTCTTCGTCAAAAATTTCTGTTGTTTCAGTAAAACGGACCCATACTCCATCAACAGCAACTTCAGGACGAACATCTTTGACATAGTACCAGAATGAGAGAGTCAATCCATCTGCATTGGCAGGAATATCAACCCTATGAAAGACCTGGGCTGTCGAATTGCCTAAAAAGTCACATGTTTCGCTCCCAGGCGCAAACCGCAGCATATTCGGGCCTTCACTGACGGGCCCCACTGCTGCATCAACATTCGTAATGTCAACAACACTTGCACCCGAGCAAAACTCCCAACTGTCTGTTGAGTCCTCGAGATCATCATTCAACAGCGATGTCACGTTCTGGTTGCCCATCGCAGAACCTGGCTGAATCAGCAGAAAACCGATAAACATCAGCAACACGTACCTCTGAAGTACAAACATCGAGAAGCGCTCCTTTTTACTAGGTTTTACAGAATTCTATGTATATCAACTTATAAGGAAGGCAAAGCACCTCATCGCACGTACGCACCTATGTTGAATACAAAGCCTCATCAACGAGACGCCACCATACACTATTGATGTATTCAACCCATCAACCCAGCACCGTTCGACGATGCACCCGCTGTGCAAAACCCTACCATTGACACAAAAGTCATGTACGCTGCTCAGGTCATTTTTGTTTCATGCCAGATACAACGATCGCTCCAGCCAGTTGGCCAGAGCGATCATACATAAAGCTATGGTCGTCAAACTGTATCGACCTAATAAACGGAATATACGTGATCAACACCCCTATTGTAGAAACTGGTTACCGCAGTCTCGCGACAAAAATATCTGCTTGCTCATTCGTATCGTCAGATACCAGATTGCTTGCGCTTGATTCAAATGCGGTTGTGCTCCCTAACCAATCCATACCTGGTTCAGAAATAATAAAGAAGAATGTGTCTTCACGTTGTGTAATCAACCCACTAGCCCTATTACCTCCGGTCCCGTCCGCAGCTACGCTCACCCGCTTGGTTGTTCTCTGCGTACGATCATGGACAAACACATCCGTTTGTCCATTTGTATCATTTGCCACCAGATTATCTGCACTTGAATGAAAGACGACATAGCGACCACCAAACGATAGCGCTGCATAGGCACTCGCAGCATTTCCTTCGCTTCCATCACTTGCCAGACTCACCCGCTCCGTCGTCCTCCGCGTACGATCATGGACAAACACATCTGTCTGTCCATTCGTATCATTCGCGACCAGATTATCGGCTTTTGAACTAAACACAACATAGCGGCCATCCGGTGAGATTTCGGCATCGAAGACCAGTGTGAGAGGAGACACGCGTGGAGGTACTTCAGCCTGGGTACCATCGCTTGCAATACTCACCAGTTCTGTTCGTTGGGTCCGGCGATCATAGACAAATGCATCTCTGGCATTATTCGTGTCATTTGCTACCAGATCATCTGAAGATGAGATGTAGGCAATGTAACGGCCATCGGGCGACATACTCACTGCAACTCCACCAGCGGCACTGCCATCTTGTGCGGTACTAATACGTTCAGTTGTTCCCCGTACCCGATCGCGTAAGAACACGTCTTCACTCAGGTTGAAATCATTGGGTGCAAGATTGTCTGCATCGGTATTAAATACCACATAACGCCCATCGGTAGAAACAGACGGATAGAGAGTCGAAAATCCATTGGACTCGGTCCCATCCGAAGCAACATTTACACGTTCGACACTATTCCGCTGTCGATCATACAGAAAAATATCTCCCGCACCGTTGGTGTCATCTGGCACAAGATTGTCGGCTAAGGAGGAGAATACAACATAGCGGCCATCCGGGGTGGTGCGAGCAAGATCGCTGATGCCATTGCCAGGCTGTCCATCGGCGTTCACACTGATCAGTTCGGTTCTATTCGTTGATTGATCGCGTACATACACCTGGCCCTCTGGTGTACCAGGAATGAATGTATTGAACGTCACGTATCGACCAGTGGCTGATACTGCCGGGTTAAGTGCACCCACCGAAAACTGTTGGTTATCAGGGTCGCGGCTGATCAATGAGGTGGTGCCGGGACTGCGTATGCTTTCTGAGCGGGACAATTGTATATCGACTGCCTCGTCGACATCGTCGATCATCTGACATTCGTCATCCATCCCCACAACGACGGTATTCGTTGCGGTGTCAAGAGTTCGTTTACCTATGACACTATGGTCACTCTCACAGGTTGATTGTGCATAACCAGCAACTGGTATCATGCTACTACCAAGAAATACTCCGACAATAAGCAACCCGCTCATCCAAATTCGAAGAGTGCTACTGGCCATTTTATGGTGTCCTGACTCAAACTTCATCGTACTGTGCTCCTTTCTGATAATGGGTCTTCTCAAGCTAAAGTGGGGCATCAGCGACCCATTGCAATACGACCACCAGGTTCGCATAAAAACATCGCGTTCTCCCTGAGTGCTGTTGAACATTAGATGGCTAAATTCAGCTTCAGATGCTACCGTCTATGACGCCTACACGATGACTGTTCCATTCTATACGTGGGAAGTTCATCTTCGAACTGAGCAATACATCTAACTATCGTTTTCTCCTGTATACTATTGGCGTAATCTTGTATGAGATACGTAACATCATATTTATTTACTGAAGTTGAGGAAACTAACGTATTGATGGGAAATTGCTGGTTGTTTGTATTCGCACCGGCAAAACCAGCACGCTTACTCTGCAACATGTCCACTATAGTTTTATCGATCATCACATCCACCATATCTGCTACAGCACATACAACAATGTTGATCTACACTCTACTTCAAAAGTTTCATAATGTGAATTTCTTTTTTTCGCCTGCTTTTTTAACAAAAAAGTAATATAAATGAACTCACCAAAATAAACTACATATGTAGTTTTAATAAATCTAACTGTTTTTTCAGAGATGTGTAACCATCGACACATAAAAGATAAATGACTAGAGCGTTTAAGGAACCTGATACGGTGCTCTTTATATGCTTGTCTCTGCTATATATTCATTTATTACACAGTGGGCTTAATATAAACTCTTCAGAACTAAAACAAGAAACATATAATTTTAAGTTAACTTCACCCTTTGGAGTCTCACAATTTTGTAATGAATTATTAACTTATACCCGTAACTATAGCTACATTATGTAATGCTCAAGCTATGTTATAGTTGTTGCAATACGTAAACGGAGAGAACGATGGCACGAATGTATCGCGTAGCCGAGTTTGCACGGCTGGCTGGCGTAACTGTACGCACGCTGCAATACTATGATCGTATCGGGCTGCTCAAACCAACCGCAACCACCGAAGCCGGATATCGGCTCTACAGCCATACTGATTTGCTCCAACTCCAACAGATTGTGGCCCTCAAATATCTGGGGTTTTCACTCGACGAAGTTAGTCGTTTGCGACAAGACTCAACCTACGATCTGCCGAAAGTGCTGGAGATGCAAAAACATGCGATTAACGAACAAATCACACAACTGCAACGTGTTGCCACCGCGCTTGATCACACATTGGACATCCTAAACACTTCCGAAATAGGAGAGACCGATCTCTCACTGGTATGTCAACTGCTGCAAGGTACACTGGAAGCCGAAAAATGGCGTTGGATCGAACAATACTACACACCTGAGCAGCGGCAACAACTCGCCGACAAACACCAGGAGGTGTCACCACAACAACTGATCGCCTGGCAACAGGAATGGCAAGAACTCATCACAGCATTTCAACATTGCTATGACCGTGGGGCCACTCCAGACGATGCAGAGGTTCAACAACTTACCGCGCGGGCAGACATTCTCATCGAACTCTTTACACAGGGCGACTCTGGAATACGACAATCACTGCGTAATGCCTATCGCGATCTGGAGCAGATGCCTCCCGAGCACCCGCGTCCGTATCCGGTTGAACTCCAGTGTTTTATAGGAAAAGCGCAGGAGATCTATCAAGAGCGTAAAAATGGGTAGCTAACAAAACAGCACCATACTTTTTGTATTGTAAGAAAACCCTGATTCAAGTATAATACAGCGTATCAGAGAAATTCCCGAGCTAACAAATACACACAACCATCAAACACCACATTATGGGGATCATGAGTAGTTTATGAAGGAGAACATCATTGAACAAAGGCGCGTTTGGGCGAAGATAATGACATGTAGTATTATATTGCTTGTCGCCACCTGTTCTTTGTTTCACCAGGTTTATCGCAGCATAACTCTCAACGCGAAGTCTATATCCCTCTTATCCAGACACCACCTTTACTACCAAATACGTAACAAAGCACCGGCAAACAGCATTGCCCAGAGAACATTCATACACTGAGTAGCAAAGGTATTTGGTGAGTTACATAGTAAACGGTAGACGATCAATCAAACACATTTTGGACATAATTGGGAGTGTCACCGATGCCCGACTATCACTATGAGCAGGTATGCCCGCCGACAGCACTTTCCAACACGATTGAGTGCTTCTGGCGCTTGCTCGCGCCGACTATGATGCCGCCCAGTGAAATAATTTCGGCAGAGGGGCGAGCAGAAATGCTGTTTCAATTTGAGGGACAATCACAGGCCATTCCTCTGGGTACGGATGTGCCGTTTGAGTGTGCGTCAAGTTGGTTGGTGCGGCCTTTTGCCCATGCAATGCAGGTGCGACAAGTCGGCGTGAGCGGTTCGGCGATGATCGGCGTGCGCTTTTGTCCAGGTGGTTGGGCCATGTTTCGCCACAGCGACACGACTGATCACCAACCGTACGCTCTCATGCCTCTGGACTATTTCTACATGCCTGGTGAGGTGCGGCTGTTGGAGGAACAGCTGTACCATGCGCTACTCACCCCGCAATGGGCCTATCCGCTCGTCGCTTTTTTCATGCATCGTCAGGTCACATCAACGCATTATGATCGAATCACCTACGCAGCACAGCAAATACGGCGACGCCAGGTCAGTATCGCGGCCCTCGCCCACGAAGTCAACTTGAGCGAGCGTCAATTCGGGCGCGTGTTTCGGCAACTCGTTGGCGTATCCCCAAAACAATTTTCACGCATCGCCCGTCTGGATCGTATCCTTTACGCGCCGGAGTGCGCTCACTATGGTAGGACTTTGGAACAACTCGCGGTGCGACATGGGTTCCATGATGCATCACACTTGGTCCGCGAATTTCGATTATTAGTCGGTATGTCCCCAGTCGACTATTTTTCGGGTTATTATGACCTGATCGAGCAGAAGACACGTGAACATGACCGATTTTTACAATGGGAACCCGCTACTATGAGTGTATCGTTCAACACATGAAAAGGAACATGCTCATGAACATCCAACACATTGACCTGTTGGGGATTCCCGTAACCGATCAACAAGCCTCCCTTAACTTCTACACAAACCTGCTCGGCTTCACCGAGCGCCTGAACATGGAACACATGGAAATGGAAGGGGTTCGCTGGATCGAACTCGTGCCCCCCGGAGCAGCAACTGCCATCGTCCTCTCCACCTGGGAGGACTCCAATAGTCGCGACACCATTTTTATTTTGGTCACGACTGACATCGAGGCGGACTACGCCGAATTGCAGACCAAAGGACTGAATCTGCCGCCATTGGAGCGTCACCCGTGGGGCATCTCGGTGATGATCACTGACCCAGACGGGAATCAACTGCTGTTGCAGCAAAACATCGATATATCTAACACCATGCCAGATAAAGCCTAGGCATGACGGGTGTGTCCGGTTCAGGGTGTGTAGCAGCTTTACCGGACACACTGGTTGCACAAAGGAGCAAGCTCAACAACATGTACTTGTTGAACTTCGTGTCAAATTGAGAGAAATCACCCATATGCCGAATATGACCGTTTATACCAATATTGGTTACTCACCGAGAAAGCATTTCCTGCGACATTGGCCACAAATTCCAGATCCTTTTGACCACCAAGTTTTGCAATCAGTGTTGCAGCCCAGAAGGGTAAATGCGAAACACGCGCCCGGGGATAGACAATAACACAGTAGTGTTTTAGCGCTTCCTCGACAGTGTACTTTCGCGGGCCATGGACATACAACGTTTGGTTGGCTGCAGCAGGATTCGCATACGCACCCGCAACCATGTGCGCGTAATCGGTGGCCGCGACCCAGTGATATGGCAACGGCTGTGAGCCAATAATGCTGGCACGAGTTCCCTGTACATAACGTGGTAGCGACTCCATAAAGAAGGTGGCGCGAAAGATCGTATATGGCACACCCGACTCGCGAATGGCTGTCTCGGCCTGGTATTTAGCTTGTGTGTCCCCAAATCAGCCATTCTCTTCACATACGGTGGCGCCTGAAAGATAGGTAATGCGCTGGATGTTGTGGCGTGCTGCGACCCGTGCGACAACCTTTGCTCCACGATATTCCAGATCCGGGTCGGTACCACCATTGAGATTTAGATGAACTCCGTCACAACCGCGCAAGGCATTTTCAACGGAGTTTTCATCCTCAATATCGCCACCTACAACATTACATACGGCACTCAACTCCGCAGCTACTTTGTTGGGCGTACGACTGAACAGACGAACGTTATAACCATCAGTCAGTAATTGCCACACCACCGATTTACCCAACATTCCCGTACTACCAATAACGAGTATCGTTGCAGTCATTGATTCAACTCCCTAAAGCATAACTAAAAACGTTTATTACATTACTACCTTACAATAGTTCCTGGCTTTAGGTATCGACCCAAAAGCATTGATATGTGTGCCTTTTGAGCATAGCTGCTTGCTGTATCAAAAGGACTACGTGCTTTAGAGGTTGATAATCTTCACTACATCATACGCTACATTTGAAATAAAAAAGCGTCGCAATGTGCTCATTCGACGCTTACAGCACTAGCGATAATCTCAAAGGATTTATGGCACTGTCAGGGTGTTGGTGAGTCGACCAACATGCAGTTCAGAATCGCTACGATTGACGACTCGCACTTCTAACTGATAATCGCCGGGGGACAGGTCTCGGGGTACACTAAAGACCAATTCGTTATGCTTGTTGACAGCAACGAGCGGCACCTCGGTGAAATGACTATCACCGGCAACGAAGAAGATACCCTGCTGTGGATCCTGCGGATCAAACCGGAGCCGACTCCCCTGCAGTTTTCCCAGACCACCAGGTGTCAATTGTTTGTTCACTTCACCACTGTTGACATCAACGTATTCAAGAGGTAGTGGCGATGACTGATGCACCGCTACTTTCTCAAGTTGAGCATCGGCACGGATGGTGGAGCGTAACCGTGGACTAATAGATGCACCAGCATCAATCTGATGACGCGCAGTAGTAAAGACATCTGCCGGATTGTTAAAAACACCACGGACACTGGGGTAGATGGCCACAAATGGCAGATTGACACGCCATCCATCGGTTATCAATGTTTCAATAGCACAGGTTGTCTCTTCTAGCACTTGCAAAATGACATCTTTTGATACAGTTGATCCCTGAGTAATCATACGTTCAGCAAGTTCGTGGACATCAGCCACACCAGTCAATTGCACATTGGCGGTATAGTCATTGGGTTTATACGACTGTTTATTTTTGTAGATAGCATAGCGAATAGGCATTGGTCTATATCCTCCTGTGACACCAGCTACATCCGGCAATAAGTTACTGTGGACATATTGGTTAATAGATACACAATGCCATTCCATCACTACCGTCGAGATATTTGTGCACAAGAAAGAAACAGTGGACATATCGTACTAATGAAGAGATACCAAGCATCCGACGGGCGATATCACGGCTTGCGCGATCCTAGCACAACACGACATACAGAAACCAGCATACTTTGATCCTGTTCATCAAGTGTGTGAGGAACTGTCAGGTAGCAGGACTTTTGGGAGTAGTTAAACGGATGTACAACCGGAAAGGGTAGCATGTGCAAGATCAGTGCATCTCACATATACTACCCCTGATCGCCCTCATGCGCTACGATACGACTACATCGCCGTTTGACGTTGCATGGCCAATTGCTCCAAACGAGATACCCGCTCCTGCATTGGTGGGTGCGTGCTGAACAACCCTGCGATAGTACTTCCACTTAATGGATTGACGATGTACATGTGCGCGGTTGATGGATCGACTGCCATCGGTCGCTTGTGGATCCACGACTCGAGTTTACGCAATGCGGAGGCCAGGGCAATCGGGTTGCCTACAATTTGCGCACCAACCGCATCAGCACTGTACTCACGTGCACGCGAGATTGCCATTTGGATAATGACCGCCGCAATCGGTGCCAGAATGATCATCAGGATACCGCCGACAAGGCCAGCAATACCACCATCATCTTCGTCGCTGCCACCCAGTCCACCGAAGATCAGTGCCCACTGCGCCATGTTGGCCAGAAATGTGATCGTACCAGCAATGGTTGCTGCGATCGCACTGATCAGGGTATCGCGATTTTTGATGTGCGCCAGTTCGTGTGCCATAACCCCAGCTAGCTCTTCCCGATCCAGAATTTGCATAATACCAGTCGTGGCGGCTACAGCTGCATTCTGGGGATTGCGTCCAGTCGCAAACGCATTTGGCGCCTCAGACTGAATGATATAGACGCGCGGCATAGGTAAGTTGGCCCGTTGCGACAGATCGGCAACCATACCATGTAACTCAGGAGCCTCTTCGGGCGTCACCTCTTGTGCGCCAGACATACGTAATGCCAATTTATCGGAGAACCAGTATGCACCGCCATTCATCAGCAAAGCAAAAATGAAGGCGATAATCATACCGCCAGTTCCACCAAGCAACTGACCGACAAAGACCATTAATGCCATAAGACCTGCGAGCAACGCTGTTGTTTTTATCGAATTAAAAATATTCACCTATTGCCTCCAAAATATATGAAACCCGAACTATCTTTTGTATTAATATATGTCATTTCATCTCTGACATCTCTAGTTATACCTGAGCAACCTTACGTCAGGATGAAGCATAGTTGACATTTGCATGACATGCCAATGTGCTACAATAGGCATCGTTTGGAGGGCTATATGATCACAATACTGGTAGTAGATGATGACCCTAAAATCCGAAGTGTGACAGGTCGCGGACTACGTTTCGAGGGCTATGAGGTGCACCTTGCTGCCGATGGTGAAGAAGCGTTGCGAATTGCCCGTGAAGAGGAAATCGATCTGTACATTCTTGATGTGATGTTGCCGGGCATGGATGGACTTGAGCTGTGTCGTCGACTCCGCCGTGGCACCAGTGCACCGATCCTCATGCTGACAGCACGTGATGCGGTACCGGATCGGATTGCTGGATTGGACAGCGGTGCCGATGATTATCTGGTAAAGCCTTTCGATTTTGACGAATTACTTGCGCGTATTCGTGCCTTGTTCCGACGGACTCAACCGCAGACCGAAGAACTTTTGACCTTTGCCGACCTGCAACTCCATATGGGTACACGTGAAGCCAGCCGCGACGGTTATAACATTGAATTGACAACACGCGAGTATGAGTTACTCCTCCTCTTTATGCGTAACCCACGTCAGGTGCTCAGCCGTGATCAAATCCTCGACCGTGTCTGGAGGGAAGCGGCTGTTGAGAGTAACGCCATCGAGGTACACATTGCCCGTCTGCGCGATAAACTCGAAGCCGAGGGGCATAGTCGTCTCATCCAGACCATCCGCGGTGCCGGGTACTCATTACGGGAAGATTAGAGGCAACACGTGTCGCTACGCTTGCGCTTAACTATGCTCAGCGGACTAATCACAGGTGGTTCGGTGCTGCTCTTTGCAACCGCATTTTACTTTATTCTCCAGACAAACTTACTGCGTGAAGTTGATCAACAACTCCGAGAACGTGCCGATATTGTGACGCGTGCGCTGGTAGCGGGAGATGTCGAGATCGATGCAGAGACAAAGCTACTCCCTACCACACCGATTGTCGAATTTGCCACACCCGAAATTTATGTCGAGTTAATCAGTCCTGATGGACAGGTACGTGCCGCGTCTGACAATCTCGCCAATGATCGACTACCGACAACGAGCGCATTACTCGAGACTGCGCGATCCAATCAGCCCGTGATGGGCAATGTGCATACCGAGCGTGGTGATCTCCTGCGCATACGTATTACTTCTATCCAGACCGGGCAGTATGCTGGAGATATACTGGTCGTGGCCGAGTCACTTGTGCCGACCCAGCGGATACTCACTCAAACGCGAGTATTACTTCTTCTCTGTGGCATCCTCGCATTTGTGCTGGCTGTAACCGGTACCGCTCTGGTTACCGAGCGCTCACTGGCCCCGATCAACCGATTGATACGTACTGCTGCCACTGTGGCTACCACTGGCGACTATCACAAACGTGTGCCGGTATCACAGCGGCAGGATGAGATCGGCCAACTCGCACGTACCCTCAACGAATTGATCGCAACGGTCGAACGCACTATCGGTCAGCAGCGCCAGTTTATCGCCGACACTTCACACGAATTACGCTCACCCCTCACGGTCATTCTGGCCAATCTCAACCTGCTACGACGTGATTTGGAAGAGGATGAACGGGACCTTTCGATTAGCGAAGCCACTACTGAAGCACAACGCATGCGACGGCTGGTCAACGATCTTTTGATGCTAGCACGCGCCGACGCTGCGCAGGTCATCGCCCAGGCCCCCGTGCAACTCGATCAACTGGTGACGGAGACCGCTGCAATCGTGGCACGCCAAACCACCGGGCATACTATTCGCGCCCAGGTTGAAGAAGCGATTACGGTACAGGGGGATTATGAGCGATTGACCCAACTCCTGCGTAACCTGCTCGAAAACGCCATCAACCATACCCCGCCTGATACCCAGATCGATGTACGTTTGCGACGCGCCGACACCGTTGCCCAGATCAGCGTAAGCGACGATGGGCCAGGAATCGCGGCAGAACATCTCCCCCATATCTGGAATCGTTTCTACCGCGCAGATAAGGCTCGCGCCCGGACAATGGGGGGTAGTGGGCTTGGTCTGCCTATTGTTAAATACATTGCTGAAGCGCATGGGGGCAATGTCAATGTCGTCAGTGCGGAAGGTAAAAACACCACATTTACGATCATCCTGCCACTTACTGAGCAGGCCGAAGTAGCGGTTGGAGAAACACCACCTGCAGAGAGTCAGGCTTAAGCTCTAAGTGTACTGTATACGCTTGCGTGTCGCCCCAAAGCGTGGTAGTATTACGGAGTTTAGGGCCGCTAGCTCAATGGCAGAGCGCGTCGCTCATAACGACTCGGTTCTAGGTTCGAATCCTAGGCGGCCCACCATTTCCACAGTTCTACCCTTGTCCCCCCTTCCAAACTTAATTGTGTGTTGTTCCGATGGTGCCTCATATGCCCGCAGGTGCTCTGCGATTCGTGGCGCAAAATAAGCTTCGCGTTCAGGATCATAGAGAGGAGCCGTCTGCTGTGGATCAACGATAATGTCATACAACTGATGCCGTGCCATATAAGACGACTCATCGGCATGCCCCATTGGGAGCGTACCTTGTGCAGGAAAGAGGCAGAGCGGTAGATTGCAGGTATGCCCAAAATAACGTCCCATCTCCACCTTATCATAGCTTTCACGGGGATACCACTGTCGCAATCCGCTACTTGGCATCGCCGTATACGCATAAAGCGGACCCGCATCTTCGTTCACTGGATTACGCATATAGACATAGTAACCATCGGTAATGTTTAACGCCATACCAAATATCCAAAGATACCATCTCGACGTAGGGTCTCGCCATTCATGGCACGCCACAAAGAATGTCCCTGAACATGCGGCGGCAGAACACACCCATGAAAATCGAGAAAGGTAGGCATAACATCAATGGTTTGCGTCAGTGACGACACACGACTATCATCAAACGGTTCGATTGGCCCCATCCCCGATACAGGAATTTGTGACGCCCGGTCATAAACTCGTGGCGCACCGGCATGCATGAGAGCGAACCGACCCAATGGTTATCGGAAACAATACTGTGTTCAGCAAGGCGTGTGAGATGGGGAGTTTTGATCCAATTATTTCCGTAGGACACTAACGCATCACGGCGTACTGTATCAAGAACAATAAAACGACTTTTCATAAAAACCTTTCGCTCACCCGTCTGAAAAAGAGACACTACAATCAAAAAACGCATACCATTATATACGTACCGACCTCTTAAATCAGATAGTTGCATTCTTTAGTGATTGAGGGATACTCTCGTCATCCTACGTGTAATATACCATGTGAGGTTCAGGATGCATACATATCTCGAAGGTCTACTTGAGATTGCCAGCCCATCACTAGGGTATTCAACAGCGCAGATCCCTTCCATTTTTACTGATCGCACCGGCCCACGTGTTATCGAACTCGCCTACCTTCTCACAGGTTGCAATGGCTTCCTGGCCTTTGACGGTGCACTGCATGTCTTGCCCATAAGCCATGTGGATCATGGATATGACCTCACCCATTGGAATAGCCATACGTTGTGGCGTAACTCTTATAACAACCTGCAGGGATTCCTTTTTTTGCCGAAGCTATTTTTGGCGAACAGTTCTGTATTGTTGATGATCAGCTCTGTCGTTTTGATCCCGAAACTGGTGAGTATGACATCATGGCAGAAACTCTTGAGGAATGGGCCTACTATATGCTTGACGATTTCATCACTGAGACAGGTTATCCTCTTGTACAAACCTGGCAGGAGCAGTATGGAACACTACCACCTGGCCGGCGCCTGGTTCCGGTCATTCCATTTATCCTCGGTGGGCGATTCTCACTCGAAAATCTGCGTCCGTTAGATACAGCAGAAGGAATGCGACAGCATGCTATGGTAGCACAACAAGTCTGCAATCTCCCAGATGGTGCAGATGTACGCGTCATCATCGCACCATAAATCTTACCTCCCTCTAACAATATGGTCCTTCCTTACCCCTCAAGATGAATAAACTTTGAACAATCTCTCATCACGGTATAAAAATCATTAACAGCCATTTACGTTTTTTAACTGATTAGAGTGCGGAATAATGTAGTAAATGATGGATATTCTGTCAAAACACACAAGTTGACGCATCTTTCGTCTATGGTACACTGCTTAATGCCCGTAAGTACAGAACTACGTAATTCCGAGTCACACACTATACCGTATTATCCAGGTATGTTTTTATAATATACCGCCTGACTCGCGACTGAACTGTTAGGTTAAGTCTTGTACCTATCCCACCCGGTAATCAAGCTTAATAACTGTACACATGACTAGAATATATTATCTGTCGTGAAAGGGGGGTATACATCCACTCAGGCAACTAATAAGAAAGAGGTACCAAGAAGTAATACCAACAACACTACTTTCTGGTACAACAAACATTCTGTCACACCATATGTGAATACGGCATACTGCACCTGATGGTCGTGAGGACACAAACAGAATGTTGATTGTCTGCACATCATAGACTAAGCCATTTTATCTAGGAGGACGATAGTGATAAAGCGGTTTTTTGGCCTATTCATGATTGCAGTGTTACTTGTTTCGGCAAGTACTGCACTTGCGTTACCGGTTGCGGTTGACGATTCTACGAATCGTACCATTGTTCGTTCTGATCCACAAGAAAAAATCCATCCGAATCTACAACGTGATATTGATCAAGCCCTGCAAGCGTCCAACGGAGCATCGCTACGATCAGCCACGCCCACAAAATCAATCCAGTTTATGGCACGCGTGAAGGCCGATGCCGACTTGGATGCGTACGCCGATCAATGGTTTACCCGACCATTTGCTGATCCCTTGGGGAATACCGTTGCCGTTGGCTCTGCATCAGCAAACGGGCTGATCAAGATGGCATCACTCCCAGATGTCATTATGCTACAACGACCGGAGTCGTTGGTTGAGGCACCACGCCCTATTGATCCTGATACTACCAGAACATTGAATGCCAGTATCGAGCGCACTATAAGCAGGACACCAACTGCCGGACCTGCTCCAGAAGGCTGGTACCATACTGGTTCAGCCATCCATGGCTCGCAGGAAGCCTGGGAAAAAGGGTACACGGGCAAAGATGTACGGTATATGTCTAACGACTCCGGTGCCGACTACTGCCATCCCGATTTGCTCGGCACCTGGGCGTATATCGAAAATCCTGACTCCCCTTATTATGGCCTGCCGCAGATGTTCGACTCCTACTCGAGCTATCTTGCCGCACAGGATTATTATCTGGGGACAGATCTGGTTGCATCGGGGCAGACTGACTATGCCGATACATCCACAACCATTCAAAAACCACCATCCTTTGTATGGCGGCGATTACCAATCGAACAACGCCAGGCTGAATATCAACCACTTGGTGCACCTGAAGCACGTACCTATACGCTTCCTGGTACCAGCCGCAGTGGTCTCTACAAGTTTGGGTCCCATCCTGATAAGGCCCTTGCCCAAAACGCCCAAACATTGAGCACAGAATTTGGTGATGGTACTGCAGCACCGAATGAACGAGCCGCAGTGCTCGTCGTCGACTTGAAACAGTCAGGGGTCTATGACTTAGTATATGTTGACCTGAACTACAACTATGACTTTACTGATGATACGCCAGCTCGTGTCAATCGTGGCGCACCAGGGATTGGAGTAGTTGGCAGTTTTGGAAATAAAGAAGCTGCATGTCTCGACTATAACGCTGACGGCCTGAACGATGTCTCTGGTGGTCTCGTCTACTTTATTGCCGATGGCGAAACCGCCATTCCCACCCTCGACTGGTACTGGGGTGTTCCCGGTGATGCATATGGGAATGGCGATTTGGTTGCCTTCCACGTGATGGACTATGTTGAGGGTGGTGGCGATCATGGAATGGGGACAACTTCTGTGGCCATCGGTCAAGGTGTCGTAAGTGGCTCGCTCCTTTTCGGTCCCGATGGACCACCACAAGCCGAGGGACAGGGTCTGGTAGTGGGGCCTGGGAAAGACGTTGAGTCCACCCAGAACGGAAACTTCTATGTAACACCATTCATTGAAGACGCCTACATCTACGCCGGCCTTGGCTATGATGGCATTTCAGGAACTGATGACGACATCCAAATCGTCAGCAACTCCTGGGGCTTTAGCGACACTGACAATGACGGGTTTGATGATGATTCCCGTCTCATTGATTACATTAATCGCACCCTTGCCCCCCATACGGCCCTGCTCTTCTCTACCGGGAATGGTGCCGCAGCTTATGGTACTGTCGCGCCACCTAGCCCACCGAGTGGGATTGGCATTGGTGCATCGACACTCTATGGGACGGTTGGGACATTTGAGTCTATTGGTTCATCCGATCAGATTATCGGCGGCGATGTCATTTCCTGGTCCAACCGTGGCCCAGGTGCACGCAACTCAAATGGTGCTGACGTGGTCGCAACAGGTGCATTTGGCACCGGCAGTGTGTCGCTGAACCAGGTGCTCGATGGCGCAATTGCAACTGACAGCTTTGGTGGAACATCCATGGCTGGTCCAGTTGCCGCCGGTAATCTCGCGCTCATCTATCAGGCATGGTATGAGCGTACTGGCGAGTGGCCGACCTTCGATGAAGCCAAAGCACTGCTGATGGGTACTGCCAAGGATACGAGCCACGATACATGGAGTCAGGGCGCTGGTCTCGTCGATGCTGACCGTGGTACTGAAGCTGCCGCTGGTCTTGATGGCATCTATGCCACCCCAGTCGAGTGGTCGGTCGGTGACTATCGTGGTGAGGAGTTTGAAGCATTTGCTCATATCATCGAACCAGGTGCTTCCGATACCCAAAGCATCACGCTGTGGAACCACAGTGGTGCAGACCAGGAAGTATCCGTTAGCACCAGTCAAATCGTTAAGATGGGTACAACGGATTACTCATTCACATCCCTCGATCAATCACTTGATCATGGGCTCTTTACCACACCTGATTATGTCTTCCGCATTGATGAAGATATTCCTGAGGGGACCGAATTGCTGCAGGTGCGGGTTACCAGGCCCTACGAGCAGTTTGATCCTAATGACGATCTGAGTGAGCCATTCAACAACTGGCGCGTCCATCTCCAAGACTGGACTGATCTTGATGAGGATGGCACATTCTGGGTCGACGCAAATGACGATGGGAAAGTGACCGTTGAATTTGATGAGGAAGGCAACATCGTCAGTAACGAGATGGAAACTGGGGAACATATACGTTTCACCTATGGCTACAACACGGGGCCAACGCAACAGGCACGTATCGCAAACCCGCTGGATCGTATGAGTGATGGGATTTTGCTCACCTTCCGCCATCGGGATCGAGTCGAATCAGTTCCCACAACTGATCTCACCGTCGAGGTCTCGTACTGGAAGAGCGTCGATTGGGATTGGGTCGATCTGGATACAACCGAATTGACAGTTCCAGACGAGGGCAGCGCAACATTTGATGCAACCATCACGATCCCTGAGGAAACACCCTATGGTATGTATCAGGGTGCCATCAAAGTTGATGATGGTGATGGAACGGTCGTGATTCCTGTGACCACCGCAGTTGCCGCCTCCGGCCCCCAATTTACCTTTGGTGGCAATGATCCGGCAGACACCTTATACGACAATAGTCATGTCTTTGGCTATACCGACTATGCCTGGCGTCCAGAATCGGGCGATTGGCGCTTCTTCTGGACGGATGTCACGGCTGAGGATGTCCCTGAAAGTGGCACACCCTATCTTGTGGTTGACACGACATGGGCCGGTGACCAAACTGATATCGACACGCTGGTGATGGGGCCAACAAGCAGTATTATTCCACCCAACCTGGTTGGGGGTGAAGAAGGCATACCGTATCCAACGGATATCTATGGCCCCTACACCCTCGAAACGGTAGGTGGTAGTATCAATACGCATAGCGGGAGTGGGCGCTGGCGCTTCCAAACGTCTTCGGGCGAGTCACGTGAAATCGTAGCTGCCCCAGCCGCTGAAGGACTCCACGGTATCTTCCTGCATCAGGTTAAAGTTGATGGTGAAGCGCTTGATGAGCCATTTGAAGGTAAAACAGGTGTGGTAACTATTGATCCTGGCGAAATCGAAGTCGTAGGCGAGATCACTGGCTCAACCAGTATCTCCGTCTCCAGCCAGCTGGATCTGGAAGGATTAGTCGCACAGGGCTATGGTATCAGCAAGCCACAAACAACCCGTGAGACTGCCCAGCAGGACGATCCAAATAATCCTCTGTCAGCGTCTGTCGTCAAGGAAATCGAGATTAGCAACGGGGCACTGCTTGAGGTGACCACCGATAATCTCGCCCGTGGATCTGACCTCGACCTCTTTGTCTATGGGCCAGATGACACGCTTTTAGCTTCATCCACCACCTCAACTGGTGAAGAGTTCGTATCGATTAGCTTCCCCGAAGATGGCACGTACACTATTCGTGTACAAGGCTGGAGTGTCCCGACCGATACCGACCAATTTGATCTGACGATCAATGCCATCCAGGGAACCAATCTGACCGTCACCGATCTGCCAGACGAAATCCCAGCAGATGGAACTGGTGTTATTGATATTAGTTGGGATGCCTCTGGTGAAGCGCCTGGCACCTACGTTGGTCTGGTCTTAATGGGACCAGAGAATGCACCAGGATTGTTGTCCGTACCAGTCGAAATTACTATAGAGTCCGAATAGCCTTTAATAGCCCTGAGAGCAGTGATTAATCACTGCTCTCTTAATATCAATATTTGTAAACAAGGACTTTACTATGTCCAGACAGACTCTTAATATCATCACACCATTATGTTTAGGAGGGAGCAGTGTTTAAAAGGATTTTTGGATTTTGTGCCATCATACTGCTTATTCTGGCCACCACACCAGCATTTGCAACCCCGATACCACAACAAGAACCTGAACGCCCAAACGTAACGCCTGATCCGTACGAAAAAATTCACATCAATCTTCAGCACGATATCGAGCGTTCTTTGAAAGAGCAAACTGGGCCAATGCTACGCTCTGCACCAGTTTCAACATCCATCCCCTTTGTTGCACGTATCAGGGAGGGTGTTAATCTGGATGCCTACACTAATCAATGGTTCACCCGACCATTTGTCGATCCACTGGGCAACACCGTTGCTATCGGCGTTGCTGAGGCAACCAATCTGCTCAAAATGGCCAGTGAGGCTGACGTGTTGAGTCTCCAACGACCAGAGTCACTGGTTGATGTACCCCAACCAGCCGACCCTGAACTAGACCACATGTTGAATGCAAACATTCCGGAAGACATTGATGTATCAAAAACATCTGGTCCTGCGACTGAAGGCTGGTACCATACCGGTTCCACCATCCATGGCTCCCAGGCTGCCTGGGACAAAGGATACACAGGCACCGGTGTCCGCCTCATGTCCAATGACTCAGGAGCCGATTATTGCCATCCTGACTTGCTGGGCACCTGGGCCTATATCGATACTCCCGACTCACCCTACTATGGCCTGCCGCAGATGTTCGATTCCTACTCCAGTTATCTCGCTGCTCAGGACTACTATGTAGAGACCACCTCTGTGGTCGATGGTGCCACTGATTACGCTGACACCTCCACAACCTTTAAGCGTGCGCCGTCCTGGGTTTGGAATCGGCTTCCTGCATCCCAGCATACCGCCACCTATCAACCGATTGGCGCGGAAGAGGAACATACGTACATCCTGCCAGGCACCAGCCGTAGTGGCCTCTATAAGATCGGTTCGCACCCCGACAAAGCACTGGCGGTACGAGCGAATACCTTGAGCACCACCTTTGGTGATGGTACCGCGGTGCGCAATGAACGGGCCGCAGTGTTGGTGGTTGACTCAGACAAATCGGAAGTCTACGATACCGTCTATGTTGACTTAAACTTCAATTTTGACTTCCGCGATGATCGCCCTGCCCGTATCTATCGTGGCACCGAACCAGTTGATCCACGTGAGCGCACTGGGTATCACGAAGCCGCCTGTCTTGACTTCAACGACGATGAACTCAACGATGTCTCGGGTGGTCTGATCTACTTCATTGCCGATGGCGAAACGGCTATTCCGACCCTCGACTGGTATTGGGGCGTTCCCGGCGATACCTATGGAAATGGCGATCTGGTCGCCTTCCATGTGATGGACTATATTGAGGATGGTGGAACACACGGAATGGGTACCACATCATCGGCGGTTGGGCAAGGCGTCGTGCGTGGTTCAACCATCGCTGGCCCCGATGGCCCACCGCAAGCCAATGGTAAAGGTCTCGTGGTTGGTCCAGGCAAGGATGTTGCCACGACCCAGAATGGCAACTACTATGTCTCACCCTTCATCGAAGATGGCTTTATCTATGCTGGACTAGGCTATGATGGAGTTGGTGGTACCGACGATGATGTACAGATCGTCAGCAACTCCTGGAGTTTTAGCGCTACCTACAATGACGGCTTTGACGACAACTCACGGTTGCTTGATTATATCAACCGTACGTTAGCACCCAACTCCGCTTTCCTCTTCTCAACCGGCAACCGTGGTCCCGGATATGGCACCATGGGGCCACCCAAGCCACCTAGTGGTATTGGTGTCGCAGCTACAACGCTCTTTGGTAATCTTGGGAACTTGGAGGACATTGCCTCTGAGGAACAAATATTAGGCGGCGATATCATCAACTGGTCCAACCGCGGCCCTGGGGTCAATAACGATGTCGGTGCCGATGTTGCAGCCACAGGCGCTTTTGGAACGGGTTCTACATCCCTGAATCAGTTGCTGAATGGTGCTATTGCTACTGGAAGCTTTGGTGGTACCTCCCAGGCCACACCAGTCGCTGCTGGAAACCTGGCCCTGATGTATCAGGCGTGGTATGCGCGCACCGGCGAATGGCCAACCTTTGATGAGGCCAAAGCCATGCTCATGGGTAGTGCAACCAATATCGATCACGACGCCTGGTCGCAAGGTGCGGGTATGGTCAATGCCGACATCGGAACCAATATCGCGGCGGGGCTTGATAACATCTATGCCACACCATTTGAATGGTCGGCAGGCGACTACCGTGGTGAGGAATATCCTGCATTCGCACATATCATGAACCCCGGTGACTCGGACACCCAGACGTTTACCCTCTGGAACCATAGCGCTGCGGCACAGGAAGTGTCCATCACATCTAATCAATTCGAGAAAATTGGCACCGAGGATTACTCTTTCACATCGCTCGATCAATCACTTAGTCATAGTCAATTTACTGTACCTGACTATGTGCTCCGTATTGATGACGATATACCTGAAGGAACCAATCTCATTAAAGTCCGGGTGACCACACCCTACGATCAATTTGATCCAGATGACAACTTATTGCCACCCTACAACACATGGAATGTGTTGCTCTACAACTGGACCGACCACGACGGCGATGGGGAATTCTGGGTCGATGCAGACGACAATGGCAAAGTATCTATCGAACTTGATGATGCAGGGGCGCTGGTCGGTTCTGAGATGGAAGAGCAGGAATACCTTCGCTTCACGTATGGCTACCTTAGTGGACCGACACAAGAGATTCGCGTGAATAATCCACTGGAGCGAATGGACGACGGGCTGTTGCTGGGCTTCCGCCATCAAACCCGTCTGGAAAGTATTCCTATCACCGATCTTACGGTCGAAGTCACCTTCTGGCAGCGTTCAGAGTGGGACTGGATCACCATAGATCACTCAGAACGAACGATTTCAGCAAACGATCAAAACACCTTTGACGCCACCATTGCGGTTCCTGAAGAGACCCCATTTGGAATGTACGGCGGTTCGATCATTGTTGATGATGGCAGCAACGAGACAGTCATCCCCGTTACAGTAGGCGTTGCAGCCACTGGGACACAATTCTCGTTTGGCGATGTTGACCAGCACGACATGCTCTACAATAATGGCAGTGTTTTTGGCCACACCTCTTACAGTGGACGGGCTGACGGTGGTGATTGGCGCTTCTTCTGGACGGATGTTACCACTGAGGACGTGCCTGAAAGCGGAACACCTTATCTCGTTGTTGATACAAGTTGGGCTGGTGAGGGTACTGACATCGATACTATTATTTTGGGACCAACACCAAGCATTCTCCCGCCAAATGTAGCCGATGGCGAAGAAGATGTGCCCTTCCCACCGGATATCTATGGCCCTTACACACTCGGGATCGTTAATGAAAGTGTCAATACTTTCATTGGGAGTGGGCGCTGGCGCTTCGAGACCGCTACTGGTGGGCCACGAGAGTTGATTGCCGCCCCGGCTGCTGAGGGTCTGCACGCCATTCTGTTACACAATGTCAAAGTTGATGGCAACAATCTGAATGAGTCGTTTGCCGGTTCAACTGGTCTGGTGACTATTGATCCAGGGACGGTGACACTCGATAGCGACACAGGCTCAACAATGATTAGCATGACCAGCGAGCTTGCATTTGATGGCTTTGAGGCACAGGCTTTTGGTATGAGCAAGCCTGAAATTACCCGTGAAACCGCACAACAAGACGACCCGAACGACCCTAGTTCGGCTTCAGTTCAAACAGAAATTGAACTCACCAACGCGGCATCACTTGATGTGAGCACCAGCAATCTGTCGACGAATGCAGATCTTGATCTCTTTGTCTTCGATGCTGATGGTAACGTCGTAAGTTCATCAACCACATCGAGCGGCGAGGAATCAGTTTCCCTGGCCTTCCCAGACGATGGCACCTATACGGTTGCGGTGCTGGGATGGAGCGTACCCACTGACAGCATTCAGTTTGATTTGACGATCAACGCGCTGCAGGGAAATGAGTTAGTGGTAAGCAACTTACCTGACTCTATTCCAGACACAGGATCAATTAACTTGACCCTGGATTGGGACATCACAGGCAAAGAAGAAGGGACCTACACAGGTATCGTGCTGATGGGGCCAGAAGAGGCACCAGGATTGTTTAGCGTACCTGTTGACGTAACAGTTGAATAGCGTACCCATAGAAAATAGCAAGGGCGTTCAATTGAACGCCCTTGCCAGACGAGCCACTATTGAAGTAACTGAAAGCATCAGCGACTCTGTAGCAGTCAATACCACCAGCGGGCTTGCGTTTGATGGTGCGACGACCCACGGCGCCGGGTTGAGTCAGCCTATGACTACCCGTGAAACAGCGCAGCAAGATGATCCTGGTGATCCAATGAGATTGACAACGGTGCCCTGCTTGAGGTCACAACTGATAACCTGTCCACCAGTACTGATATTGATCTCTTTGTGTATGGACCGGACGATCAGCTCGTTGGTTCATCTGCCTCACCAACGGGCGACGAGTCGGTCTCAATTATTGCATCTGAGGATGGCACCTATACGATTGCGGTATTGGGATGGAGTATACCAACGGAAACAGTACGATTCGACCTGATGATCAATGCTATACAAGGAAACGCTGTCACAGCCAGCAACCTCCCAGACTCGCTTCCGGCAGATGGTACAGCAACCTTTTCGATCAGTTGGGATACCACAGATAAGGCACTGGGTACATACAATGGATTAGTATTTATTGGCGTAGAAGGTGCGTCAGAATTGTTTGCTATTCCACTTGAGAGAACAGTGGAACAAGCAATACCTGGACAGCAAGGATGTTCAATTGAAAGCCCTTGCTGCTTCAGGGAACATCACTTACAGAGATGAAAAAGGAGGTATATCATATGAACCAGCGACAGTCATACTGGTTATTTCTCATCAATTTTATTGCTTTCTTTGATGCAGATCATATACTGGAACGTAAGTTTCCTGCACGTGCTGGTAAGAGAGTACCCTTCTCAATTCCATATTGGCCAGGTGTCCTGGTGCCATCGTTATCCACCATATTTGGTGGCTTGTATCGCCCTTTCAACCAACCTTGCGCCTTGTCAGTGGCATCATTCTTGGTCTTGCTTCAACCATCGCTTTATGGTCACGATGGACATTGAGGGCTCACTATGGTCGTGAAAAAGAGGAACAACTACCTGATGAATTGATCCAAGCAGGGCCATATCAAGTGGTGCGACATCCCATGTATGCAGCGTATATAACACAAAACGATCAATCAGATCATGCTTACAGGAAACCTCTTGGGGTTCGCAACGTTCCCTACGGCAATAAGCTTTCTGCAACACCCCTATCGGAGTGATCGGCATCTTGCCAACGCTTTTGGAACTACACATCAAGCATATCGACAACGCGTACCCGATCTGCTGCATCCCGGTGATCGTCTCTACAATCACATTATCCTACACAGTGGACAAAAAGATCGCCACTCATCATCAAAACCATACAACCAGGATTGAGTTATGCGAGAATCCAGAACAACTAACTCCGGTAAGCAATTCCCCTGCCCCAAGAAACTCTGAAAGTGGTACAATACCGCATTGAGCCATAAGAATAACACCAAACCATCGTTATAACTATCATACAGGCTGCTTGACTGTGTCCAATAGACACCTGGTATGTTTTGCACAGGTATTTGAACAAAATCGTGTTCTCACAATTCTTCTCACTGTGAGACGTATTTATTTTTGATCCGTTCAGGTAATTCGACAAAAGGAGTCTGAAAATGCCACGAGGCATGTCCTGGTTCATGAGCATCATTTTGATTGGATTGTTCGTGGCAAGTTGTGGTGCACCAACTGATGATTCGGAATCAGCAGAACCAGCGGAGCCCGTCGGCGATACTGGTGAAACCGCCGAAGACGCTGGCCAAAAAGATACAACATATGGCTCGGTTGAGGTGTTCTCGTGGTGGACCGATGGTGGTGAAGCCCGCTGGTCTGGAGGCAATGATTGAAGTCTTTAATGCTCAATATCCTGACATTGAGTTTGTGAATGCAGCCGTCGCCGATGGAGCCGGAACCAATGCCCGCGCTGTGCTCACCACGCGATTACAGGCGAATGAGCCCCCCGATAGCTGGCAGGGGCACGCCGGACAAGAGTTGATCGGTACCTACGTGGCTGCCGATCAGATTGAAACACTCAACTTCTTGTATGAAGAAAATGGCTGGCTCGAAGTTATGCCAGAAACGCTAATCCCCCTTATCTCTGAAGGCGACAACATCTATTCCGTACCGGTAAACATTCACCGTTCAAATGTGCTCTGGTATAACCCCACCATCCTCGAAGAGAATGGACTTGAAGCCCCCACAACCATGGATGAATGGTTTACCGCAATGGATACCCTCCAGGTCAATGGTATAGACGCACCACTGGCACTTGGCGAGCAGTGGACCGTTATGCACTTGATGGAAACCATTCTGCTGGCTTCGCTGGGACCAGATACCTACAATGCATTGTGGGACGGTAGCGGCGACTGGTCCAGCCCGGAAGTCACCACTGCTTTAGAAACCTTTGAGCAAGTACTGGGATACACTAACAGCGACGCAAGCGCCCTCACCTGGCAGGATGCTGCTCAGTTAGTCGTCAATGGCGATGCTGCCTTCAACATTATGGGCGACTGGGCCGAAGGCTATTTCCGCGAGATCGGTTTTGAGCCACAAACAGGATACGGATGGACACCCGTGCCTGATACCGAAGGTACCTTCCAGTTCTTATCCGATAGCTTCGTTCTCGCTGCCAATGCCCCCGACCGTGAAGCATCAATTGCCTGGCTCACCGTAGCCGGTTCTAAGGAAGGGCAGGATGCGTTCAACCCCGTGAAAGGCTCAATCCCAGCCCGCAGCGATGCCGATCGCAGCCTGTACGGCGAGTACCTTCTATCAGCAATGGATGACTGGAATAGCAACATGGTTGTAGGCAGCCTTGCCCACGGCGTAGTTGCCAACGATGCATGGAAATCGGAGATCGACACAGCACTTGGGCTCTACTCGGCTGGTGGAGACATCCCAACACTACAATCCGGGCTCACTACTGCCTGCCAAAGTTCTGGCCCCTGCGGATAATGACTCTGTGGGGATGGATAAGATCTGTCCATCCCCATCTACTCTCCTACATCAATTCTTATACTATGAAAGAGTAGCGCACCCTTATGCATCGCCGATCAGACAAGCTGCTATCGATTGTGCTTATTTCCCCATCCATTATAGCTGTTGCGATTTTTGTCTACGGGTTTATCCTATGGTCTGTACGTGTATCGCTAAGCGACTGGCAAGGACTTATACCAAATTATGAATGGGTTGGGTTTCAAAACTATATCAATCTGCTCTCAGATGCACGTTTTCATATTGGCATACGCAACACGATTATCTTTACCACACTCTTTGTTGGTGGTGCCTGATTATTGGGTTGGGCACTGCGCTCATTCTTGACCGCCGCATGTACGGCCATCACCTCTTTCGCAATCTCTTCCTCTTCCCAATGGCTATTTCACTGATCGTGACCGGTGTGGTCTGGCGCTGGCTGATGAATCCTGCTGCAGGCGACCGCACCAGTGGACTCAATCTCCTCTTTGACTCCGTCGGTCTTGATTTTCTCATCAACCAATGGCACACCACACCCACATGGGGTATGGCGTTTATTGCCATACCGGCTATCTGGCAAATGTCAGGGTACACGATGGCGCTCTACCTTGGTGGATTAAGCTCCATACCGATTGAGTTGCGTGAAGCCGCACGGGTGGATGGCGCCAGCGAGTTTCAAATCTACCGCCATATCATATTACCATTATTGCGGCCTATTACACTTAGTGCCTTGATTGTCCTCGGACATATATCGCTCAAAGTGTTCGACTTAATCATCGCCATAGCGGGCAGACAGGTAGCGCTGGATGTTCCTGCCATTTATATGTGGTCCACTTCCTTTGATGGCCTTTTCTTTTCGCGTGGTGCAGCCATCAGTATTTTTCTACTGTTGAGTGTCGCCGTTCTGATCATCCCATATCTTTACTACAATCTTAGACAGGAGACCGAAGTATGAACGGCAGAAGTCGGTTACAACTCAATACATCAATGTGGCTGTATATTCCACTGGCCGTTATGACAGCGTTTTATCTCATTCCACTCTACATCATGCTGGTAACAGGCTTCAAAAGCTTTGAAGAAGTTGATCTACAGACCATGTGGAATCTCCCATCAGGCTTTCACGTAGACAATTTTGTAGCCGCTTTTGGAACACTGGCGCCCAATCTCACCAACAGCTTTATGCTCGTTATTCCTGCAGCCATTCTCTCGTCATTCGTGGGTTCAATCAATGGCTTCATTCTGGCTAAATGGAAGTTTCCCGGCGCTGATATCATCTTTCCAGTCCTTCTTTTTGGGATGTTTATTCCGTATCAAAGCATCCTCATTCCGCTGGTCGAATTTATGCGTACTGTCAATCTGTATGGCACCTTACCAGGACTCATTCTAACGCATATCATCTATGGCATTCCCATTACGACACTCACGTTTCGTAATTACTACGCTACCCTTCCCAGGGAAGTGCTGGAGTCAGCCCATATCGATGGGGCGGGGATGCTCCAGATTTACCGTAGTATTGTCCTGCCACTTTCTCCACCAGCATTTGTGGTGGTGTTGATCTGGCAATTTACCTCAGCGTGGAATGATTTCCTCTTCGCGGTTGTGCTAACCGATTCACAAACATGGCCTGTTACGGTGGCCTTGAATAATATGGCTGGAAGTCAGATTATTGCATGGAATGTACAAATGGCTGGATCGTTTCTCGCTGCACTGCCCACATTATTGGTCTATATCTTCCTTGGTCGTTTCTTTATCCGCGGTTTGATGGCGGGTGCATTAAAAGGGTAATCATCCGCCAGGTTCGTCGGCACGGGCGTTCAATTGAACGCCCGTGCCGACATAACGGAATATACCTGCTTACGTAATGGAAGATCTAGCCGTTGTCGCTCCGATTGCGTGTCGATCTGCGGTAAGTGGATATCAACCAGATCTAGTAGATCCTGTTCAAGATCGATGAGCGCTGCTACTGCCTCTGTCGGTGGCAACATCCATACCTCACGCAACCGCTCTGTTACGTTGGACGGGACAATCGCACATGTTGCGAGCGATACATCCATGCCTTTGATTTTCCCCGGTGGAATGCGTCGGTTGAGTCCGCAGATTACTTTGAGAATGCGTTGCTGTGCTTCAAGTATAAGCTCATTCACCAGCCAGTAATCCCGACGCTCAACCCCCATCTCCTGCAGCACGGCGCGTGGCGCAAAACGTAGATTCGTTTCGACCAGTTGTCTGAAGAAATCCGGTGCAATCCCGGCAAGCTGGTTTTGCCAGCCATGAATAATTGCATCGCCGTACAGTGCCATGCCTCGCTGCACACCACTCATAATGATGTGATGGGTATCATTGTCGAGATCAGGTTTGGCCACAAACTTCTGTAGCATCTCGGTTAAACTCGCGGTCGTTTGATGCCCGGTGTCGACTTTTATCCCTTCAACAAAACGATAACACGCCAACCCCTCTTGTGGATCATAGCCATAAATGCCGCCACCCGAACCGAGCGCTTTCTGTTGTATGGCTTCAAACATTGCTGGCGAGGGCAGATCGGCATAGTACAGCGTCATATCAATATCAGATACATCATCCACCTGACCATAGACCACCGATCCGGTAAGGAGGATCGCCTCCAGATTGGGATCCTGCATGTGTTCAGTAGCTACCCGCTGCGCTAAAGCCATTAACCTCTGTTGCTCAGACATAGTCCCTCTTTTCGTTATTATTGCGAGTTCTGTTGATCGTTCTGAGTAAAGACAACAGTAAGTTCATAAGCAGGATCTGATGTGTCAGCGTTGGCTTCAGCAAGCGCAGTTGTTTCCTGCATGAGCGCAGCTAACTTCTGGTGGAAAGCAGTCAACTGTTCTTCGTTCAAGCGCATGGCCTTTTTCGTGACAAATGGGTAGCGTGGCGGAGTCTGACTGTCCTGTATACCTTCGCGCAAAGCCCTGCGTAGTGTGGCGCTGGTCTCATCAAGCATTGAGGCAAACAGCGCACCTTTCGCCTCACCTGGTACGGCATCTCCCATCAACATAGGGTTTTGCAGCTTAAACTGACGCGCCGCAACCTGATAGACCTTTTCTACAATACCGCTCTCGATATTGTGCTGAACGACGCGAATCAAACCGTGCTCATGCAGCATATTGACGTGGTAGTACAGTTTTGACGCTGGTATCTGGAGCGCGGCAGAGACATCCTTAACCGTCGCAGGTTGTTGCATGAGTTGTACGATTTGCAGGCGTCGTTCATCAGCAAAGACTTTGATCGTCTCAACATCCTGCAACACCATATCCTCTAATATCTGATGTGCTTCATCCATTTGAATCCATTTTTTCGATTTGAATTATTTCAAATAATACAGTTACAAGCCTGTATTTGTCAAGACTTGCGGTATAATTGCTCAAGATATCGAAATTGAATCACAGATAGAGAGTACTAATGAGCGAAACACATAAGACATCAACACAAAGTATCCTGAGTCGCGGGAGTCGTTGGAGCATCCTGAGTATCGGCAGTGTGGGCAGTATTCTGAGCATCGGTAGTGCCGGGAGTATTTTGAGCATTGGCAGTGCTGGCAGCATTCTGAGCATCGGCAGCGCCGGTAGCATTTTAGGGTTATTTAGCGTGGCAAGTCAGTTAAGTATCCTCTCTGCGAGAAGCATTTTGAGTGTTCTTCGCCATAATGCCATCCGCAATCGTGAGCGTTGAAACAATGAAACCTTCAAACGTTGATGCGTTTGGAGTACTCAAAAACTGCTCTGCTCATATGCTACTATCCAAGGTAAAACAGAAGAGCTTTGCATAGATGATCTGCAATATAAAGTGATCGAAACGATACGCACCAATTGGTATAGTATGGATATATGTATCTGGAACAAGGTAAGGATGCATCTGACATACTATGAGTACAATATTCACTCAAACATTTGGGATACTGTTGATGGTTGTGACCACACTCGGGTTTATGTTTATCGGACTGCTTATTCTCGTATTTACCAAACGCTCAAAAGTATCGCCCCAACATCCAGTAAAGCCCAGACATCCTGTTGCAAAGGGATATTCCGTTGCTGAGACAACGATATCACGATATCCGGCAAAGCCCAGACATCCTGTTGCAACACCAACCCCAGCAGTTACAAGTACACCATATGTACGAATTCCGCATCTACTCACTAAAGCTGAACAAAGATTCTTTCATGTTTTACAAGATGCAGTTCCAGACGACCTAATGATCTGTCCGCAGGTACGACTTGCCAATCTCGTTCAAGTCACAGGTCGTTATAAACGCCAATATCAATACTTTAATCGCATTCAGGCCAAATGTGTCGATTTTGTCCTCTGTGATACGCAGAGCACAGTACCGCTTCTGGTCATTGAACTTGACGATTCATCTCACAGGCGACAAGATCGGCAAAAACGTGATGCTTTTGTTAATGAGATTCTTGCACAGGTCAGATTACCCATATTACACGTGAAAACACAGGCACGTTACCGTGTCGATATACTTACCAGAGAGATACGCCCCATGCTGGCTAACGGACAGGCCAGTCCAGATCCATCACAACCCAAGATAGACCATCCCGACATTTCAAAAAAGAATGCTTCATTGCCAGCTCCTGCTCAAAATCTGTCCCCACACCGACAACATCGATTTTGTCACCGATGTGGTAGCGCAACCAACCAACAAGCGAAATTCTGCAATATGTGTGGCGCTCCCATACATTCTTAGTAGGAACCTGTTTACTACAGGCGTCAAAAGACTCTCACTAGCTAACAACAGAACAAGCATTCAAGACAATTGTATCCTTATCTGCTATAGTAGCATCACACATGAACAAACTTCGTTGGGAGCAGATGCTGATGCAATCTCATACTCTGGAAGCAACGCTCATCCATTGGGGCGGCGAACTCTTGGTTACACATTACGACGCACCAAGTGGCGCCTGGTTTGTGATTGCGATTCACTCGACACGGCTTGGTCCAAGTGGGGGCGGCACACGCATGCAAGCATACCCATCGCTGGTAGCAGCCATTGATGATGCATGCAAACTCGCACGCAGTATGACTGACAAATTCGCTGTGGCCAATTTCCCGCTCGGTGGCGGCAAAGCCGTGATCGCGTTGCCTGAAAATTGGGACCAATCAGGGCGGACAGAATTGTTACAGCGTTTTGGCGCATGTGTACACCAGTTGCGTGGACTCTACGTAACCGGGCCAGACGTTGGAACCGGGCCTAAAGATATGGACATTATCGCCACAACGGGTGCCCCCTATGTATTTGCCCGCACTACCGAAGGTGGGGGCGCAGGCAGTTCCGCATCACCAACAGCCCTCGGCGTGTTGTGCGGTATCGAGGCGGTGGTAGCGCATGTGTTTGGCGACCCAACATTGCGAGGACGAAAGGTATTGGTGCAGGGGGTAGGTAGCGTTGGACAGGAACTGATTGCACGACTCCGCGTGGCAGGTGCCGAAGTATTGTTCAGCGATATCGATCCTCGCGTCGTTCAAGACCTGCGCGACGCGGGACTGACCTTTGTGCCACCCGATGATGTCCTTGATACCCCCTGTGACGTGTTGGCCCCCTGTGCGCTCGGTGGGGTATTCAACACCACCAACATTGACCGATTACGCTGTCGCATTATTGCAGGCGCTGCCAACAACCAGCTTGCCACCTCGGAGTCTGCCGCGTACCTGCACCAGCGTGGGATTGTCTATGTTCCTGATTTTGTGCTGAACAGTGGTGGGGCGATGTATATCGTCGGTGTCGAGGCGCTCGGCTGGTCGCCTGAGCAGGCCACAGCCCATGTGCAGCGCATTGGTGGGACGGTACGGCAGGTGCTTGAACTGGCAGAGACTCAAGGGATTACGAGTATAGCGGCAGCGCAACAACTCGTCGAACAACGCCTCGCACAGGCCCGACCAGAGTCAGCGCGTTCGGTAGTGACGAAAGATGGACAATAGGACACCCTCAACAACCACTTACTGTGGGTAGGTTGCCAGATCAATGTGGTTCAGTTGTTGCTCCCTAAAGAGCTCCATCACTTGCTCAAAGCCCTATCTTTCACAAATAATCAAATCACTCAGTTTTTGTCACAAAGTACGTAAAACTCAACCAATTGTCACCACAATTACTATCTTTACGTATGTCAAGAACTGCACCTTTATTGGCTTCAACTAACGCAACAATATCATCTTTTGTTACACAATACATCTCCATAACCGGATAATGGGGTACTTTTTTTTGATTTATGGTTTTAAGCATCCTTTGTACAGGTTGCAGTATATGTTTATTTCTGTTCTGCACCTGTGTGGTAACTGTCTGCGAACCTTTGTCCTTAAACCAGGTGTTACCTTCCTGAACCAGATCGATTTCCAGCAAATAATTTCCTGGCTTTGCCGGGCCTCTCACTTTCAAACGCACATGACATGCTTCCTGTGGCGCAATGTCTTTGGGCAAACGCACACGACCATCATCGTTGATGACAACCTCACCACTTGGAGCTAACCAGTGATTACCAACTCTTACATGAGATGTACCGTTAGGCAGACTCTCCGCAGGCCAGATGACATCACTTTCGTTCTTAATTTTCAATAGTAAAGCCTTCTCTTCACCAGGGCTGATACGATCAAACTTCTCTTCAATAGACACGGCTGCCCGCAAACCCGTTTCGGGCAAATCATTCCGATAGTTTGAATTGGCCTCATTTGTAATAGTTTCACTGGGAATTTGAAAAACGATCATTCCACCCGGCTTGACAACACGGAGAAACTCTCTTATGTAAGCCTTACTGTAATCGGGTCGCATATGTTGTAAAACCAGAATAGAATACACGAAATCGAAGCTATTATCTGCAAACAACGATAAGTCTGGCTTTTCATTCACATAATACCAACATGTATCTGGATAACGATTGTATTTATTGGCAAGCTTGATCATGGAAGGCGAAACATCCACCCCAGAACATTGGGCAAAGTAGAGACACAAACCCTGTGTCAATCTACCAACACCACACCCAAAATCAAGACAAGTGCCAAAGCGAATCGGTGTATCGAGAGACTGCACGTCTTCCATCAAAGACTGTATTTGGGCTTTCCCCGAATCAAAAAATTCACGGGTATCCCATTTGCCACCTATCTTATCGGGCGCAGTAACGATTGACCACAATGGATCGATGCGACCAAATTGCTCCCAGGTGTGTTTGAGTTCCTTAAAATCCACTACGCCCCCCTTGATTATGCAATTGCTGACATGTGTTCGGCTGGCAATTATACTACAGTTTGACTATGCTCATACCAAAAGACCAAAAAAGGAGTGCCCATATATGGACACTCCCTGTGTTCATCGTTTTCGCTTACATTAACGAACAAGCAATGGCAGGTTTACCTTATAAATCTCATCAGCCACAATTAAGCGCACATCAACCTCAGAGATTCCAAAAGACGTTTCGATTGCAATCGTCCCATCAAAAGCGCCCGTCTGTTGTGTCGAGACTGAAGCAGGATCAATCACAACATCCAACTCTGCTGGCGTCATACCCGCATCAGGACTCACACGCAACCATGCCGCATCCGAACTGGCCTCCCATGTAGTGATATTTCCTGACTTATCATCGATATCAACCGAAAACGAGATACGACCATTGTCAGGAGTGACGAGAAACGTGTTGTTGCGAAGATTGGCTTCGACACGGCCCGGCATGGTCCCGGTGTGTCGCGGCCCACCAAGAAACATTGGCCAGGGCGTGCTGTATGGGGGTACACCACTCACGCTTGGACTCCCGATGAGGCCACGTAAATCAGTCCATACATACAAATACGCATGGCCACGATCTCTCTGATGGGTGCCACCAATCACTATTTCTATGTCACCATCACCATCGATATCAGTAGCTGCCGGAGTGGAAAACTTTGGATACCATGTAAACAACGATACGGTTGCATCAGAACACGCGTTACAGGTCAGTTGGCGTCCATCGGCACCATTGAGAATCACGACGTCGTTCCAGTTGATACCAATAACTTCCAATGAACCGTTGCCGTCTACATCAGCAATAGCTGGTGAACGCAGGTCGTTGAACAGCAAAGACTCATTCAAACCCTGAGTAGCTTCACCCGGTACCGTGCGCCATTTGGGTGTCGGATTATCATACTCCCAGGCCTGAAAGGTGCCCTGGCTTGTCGCACTACCATCAACCATTGCCACGATATCAAGCTTGCCATTACCATCAAGGTCGGCGATGGCTGGCGAGGAATTGATACACCCATCTGAGTTCAGTGTTCGGACATCCGAGCCATCGCTGGCATTAAGAATCTTGATCCAGTGGCCGCGTGTTTCGCGCTCAAAATAGCATCCTGAGCCAACCACCACTTCATCATTACCATCACCATCAAGATCAACAATCACCGGCGAGGAGTAGATGACTTGATTAAAGAAACGTCGCCAGAGTCGCTCACTATCATAGCCACGGAATGCGGTGACATAGCCACCGTCCTGAGTTGCTGGATTAATCTCAGTGTTTTCAGAGATATCCGATCCAATAATCATATCTGGTAAGTTGTCACCATCGACATCAGTAAAGGCTGGTGATGAGATGACCGTATCGGCATTGTGGTAGCGCCAGCGTTTCGTTCCATCGGTCTCCAATACCAGAATATCGCGTTCCAGATTGCCATACCCAATCTCCAGTTCACCATCGCCATCGACATCAGCAAGGCCAGGGGAACTAAACGTCCCATGGAGGGCTTCCGTTGGAATACCATGTTTGTAATCCCACACCAGTGTTCCCTCAGGACCATTGAATGCCGCCACACCACCTAATGGACAATCTGGGTAGAAGTTGTTCGTACCATAGCCGACGATAACATATGGTATACCATCACCATATAATTCACCGACAGCCGGTGTGGTATTGATCATACCATCGGGATATGACGCAGAGGCACATTTAGGTGCTACCTGCTTCTGCCAGAGCAGCGTTCCATCATTACGATACACATACAAAATACCATCAGTCCCACCAATCGCGATCTCACGACCATTCTGAACGTTCCCATCGATCTCGGCAACGGTCGGTGAACTGCGACCAATCGCCTCACCAGCGAGTTGTTTACCACTACCAGTATCCTGATCATCGAGTTTGGGATGACTAAAACCGGGCTGAACTGGCGGGCTATCACGAAAGCCAGCCAATGTGATAACTGGCAACAAACTACAAAAAAGGACGAATGTTCCTATGTGGATGAGTCTACGTTGAAGCACCGCTTCCCCTTTCTGACGTTATACATGGATTCGAGCATCCTTTCATTCAACACTCCTCCACCTTCATAACAAGAGGAGCCTGAACAAAGCTTTGCAGGGCATTGTAGCATTGCTACGCTGCCCTGAAGCTGAAAATCGTGTAATAAAACGTCCCGTCAGGAACAAGTACTTATGGATAAGAAATACCATGAGGGCTTGGAGACGCACAAAAACAATCGTATCCTTTATACAGCCATATGAACAAGACACAAAATACAGATCATCTTGCTATCTACTTGTAATCTAGTAACCTATGGATTAAAGCTTCTGACCAACAAATACGAGATTAAAGGCAAACTGAGGCAATGGACCGGCTAGAGCCAACAACGGCTTCAATGCCAGCAGGTGCCGTGGCATAGGCTCTTCGGCAGCCAGAGGATCGATATAGGGAAATTGTTGCCGCCACAGTGCTAAAAGCTCCAGATAGATCCCCTCGCGATGCACCACACGAAACCCGTTGCGCTTGAACATGTCATCTAACTCCTCACAGGTAAACTCAATCAGATGTTCAATGCTCACCGGAACAGTGTCACGATTAACCCGATTAAGCAGCCGGAGTCGATTGGGAGTGGTGACAATGAGGATGCCCCCAGGCCGCAACACCCGTGCCCATTCAGCCAGCGTCGCATCTGGATCAGCAACGTGTTCGATGACTTCTCCTGCATAGAGCGCGTCAACACTGGTCGACAAAAACGGTAAATGCTGACCTGTTGCAACCATCCAATGGTACTCAGGACGTTCCCCAGCAATGTTTTGTAAAAGTGTCCGATCAAGATCTAAACAGGTGATCTGGAATGGCCACCGCCCCTCATTGAGTAGATAGAACATACTATGACCAGAACCAACATCGAGGACCTGACTACCTGGCTGAATATAGCGACGAAACAAACGATTCAGGACATCGAGCCGACGCTGGTGATAGGCTTTATGAAACGGTTTGATAACAGCATATCGATGGACATTGTCAGCATAGTAGGCTTCAAGTAGACGCTCATCGTGTACAGCCATGGTCATCTGGGCCTGTATCTGCGGTTCATCTTGTGGGTTGTACCACAGTAAACTGAAATTCTGAAGTGGGGATAAACGATAGTCTGGATTAAACCAATACTCGTGTGATGCAACCTTTTCATCATTTACCAATAGATATGCCTGTACATCATCCGCAGAATGATAAACCAGTTGTATCGCTGTCGCCTCCAACGCTATTTCAGATGGCCACCCCCACCACCCAAGATGAAAGTCTGGATGAATGCCTGACTCGGCTGAGTAGATATCAACAACAAAGCGTTGCCCATCAACCGTATCTGGCTGAAACGGCACATATACAACACCATCTTGTAGCTCGACCTTGGCGGGCATTACTTGTTTGGTAGACATTCCCTACTCCTAATAATACAAAATCATCTTCCAAAGCAAAACAACATACAAACGGGCTAATCACTCTTGCGCCTCCGGTAACACACGTCCCAGATCCGCAACATCGATCAGCGGAGCACAGCGGCTGTAGACCATAAAATGCTCAATAGCCACCCGTTGACATCCTATCTCGTGCTCATCCAGATACCTCTCGAATGGCTGTGTCGCCACACCATCGCGTCGAAAAACAAACGCCGTGTCTACACCACCCGCTGCGAGCACCCGTACCTCATTGCGTGGGTCGTAGCTCTCGCGGGCTGGGCCAACCATTGCCGAAGCCACCACCTGGCCACCACTCTCAAACATAACTGGCATAGCGATCCAATATGATGTGTGAATATACCGAAGACCGGATTGTACCAGATAATCGGCCACCTGTGATTCAGCATGGTCTGCAAAAGCCGTCTGGAAACTAAACAAACGTGGCCATGTAGAGACATTCGCACACAGTACAGCCACAACAAGACCAATTCCAATCCAGCGACCATGCCGTATCCTACGAACACTCGCAAGCAAGCCACCCAAAGCAAGTGGAAGTGCCGCCATCAGTGGCAGAATGTAGCGAATATCCTTCTGGAGATAACTAAACGAACTGAACACATACGCTGCCAAAATCGCGCCAGTAAGCGTGACAACCAGCAACGCTGCCCTGTGACGTCGTACCCAGATCAGCAGTAAAAAGTAGCCAAATGCCAACGCTGCGACACCAAGTATCAGCAGATCGATCAGCGTGAAACCTGCAAAACGATTGGTCAGCAACAAAGGAATTTGATAGCGAACAACATTACTCAAGCCAACCGATGGATCGGCGTCCGGGCGGGGAACATCGAGCATCCACCAGATCGGGTTGTAATTGGGAAAGCGCACCACATAGATCACCAGTGGCAGCAGCCAGCCCAGAATTGGAAGCGCTATAAGTAATGTGTAGCCCGGCCAGGGCAGCGCAGGCAGCCGTCGCCATGCCAGAATGCTGGCCAACACACAGGTGAGTGCAAACGACGCCACGATAAAACTGGTCCACAATGCCAGGGTCGCTGCCACGCCGATGCCTGCCATCAGCCAGACCTGTGTACGCCTGGTGTGCTGACCCCACAACAGACGCACAGTGCCCCAGAGCGCCAGCATCGCGCAGGTGATAGCTTCCAGATACCCCGGTTGTAAGCGTAATGTCCAGAGGACCAGTATGGCAGGAGGAAAAATAAGCCAGAGGCTGGCCGCAATGCCGCCCCATACACCAAAGAGATCGCGGCCCAGACCAAACAACACCAACGCAAGCAGGCTGGCCAGCACCACAGGCACAATGGCCAGTACCATCGGTGTGGGGCCAAACAATGCGAGGAAGGGCGCCGTCAGATACGAGGCCAGCGTCCCGGTGTGATGGCCGTAATACAGTGGCAAATCAAAACGCAGAACGTTGAAAGCAAAGACACCTACGAGATAGTCATCACCCGCCCAATAGTGACTTGCACTTGGAGCCATCAGCACCCGTGTAGCCATCACGATCCCAGCAATAGCACAGCCTGTCAGTAACGCTGAACGATTCCAGGGAGTGATAGTGATGTCTGGTTGCTCCATCACAAAATCCCGCCAACGCTCTTTCAACTGGCGCGTTACTGACCAACCATCCATAGCGATGCTCGTTTGGGTTACGATGGCCAGCAAACCAGTAAGACCGAGTAGTTGCAACGCGATAACGACACCTCGCACGTCATAGATATTGGGCCAGACCAGCCACACCACGAGAGGAGCACCAAGCACGACAACAACGGTACGCAACCACACTGACCAACGACGTGGCACTGCAAGGAAGAGCACCGCCACCTGCACCAGTAACAGGCACGACAAGATGAGTCGCCACCCGACACCACCAGCTAATGGGACAACTGAGATCCCTGAAACGATTACTCCCAACTCTCGAGCATCGTTCGGAGGCTGGAATGTGGCAGAATTTATCTTTATGTCAAGCGGTTGGAGGGATAAGGGTGTATTTGCGACCAGATCATACGTCTTGATATGTGGATCAACAGCAAGTTCAACTATGTGCGACCCGAGTTGCACCTGAACCGGAATGATTTCATCCCGACCACTCTGGAGTGAGAGTCGCACCTGTTGAGCGCCCACCGTTTGTGGCCAGAGACGAAGTGTCGCTGCACCAGCGGTCCAGCGGTAGGCCGCCTGCTCAACCGGATAGAAGCCACTGCGCCAGGCTGTATCCTCCATCGCTATGTGGGTAGATGGCGGCGGAGAAAGCCAAACCAACAACAGACAGATACCACAAACAAACCATGGGACGATCAAGCGAAGACATACACGAGCACGAACATTATCTAATCGATATCTTTGCACACTTGGCATGTGAGACACTTCGCTCATTCTGCACCGATCAATACATGGTTACTTAGCGACTCAGGCGATACACGCTATACTCCTCATCACGATAGACTCTCGTCGCCAGGTCATCTGCCTCAAGCATAGCTTCCCACTGCGGTTCACGCTCAGACATAGGTACTTCGTCAACAATAATATAGTCGGTTTCCCAACGCTGGAGTACAGCAAGCGACGCCCGGCTGGGAAATGTCTGCATCGTCTTCCATGCCTCGTTGTAGTGCAAAGGAATGAACGTTCCAGCGCCCCAATTGATCGGTTTTTCGGTTGTCAGGGCAGAAACCTGTGCTGAACCACCATGGTTATCTGGCATCTGAATAACAGCACCTGAACCTGGCTGATCGCGCAACCAGAGATCGACGGCACGTGGTGAAGGATCACTCAGCCCAATCGTAAACCACAATTCAAAGGCAACCAGACCAGCAATCAACACCATACTGGGGCGATACCAACGGCGTGGAATACGGACCAACGCAAATAGTGCTAACAGCGCTGCACACAACATCACATAGGTCGTCATACGGGACCAGCCGCGAATACTATCCAGAATAGGCACGTAGTGATAGAAAAAGCTGGCGGGCATGGGGATACTCTGCGTATCTGATAGCTCTAACTCAATACCAAAGGACATGATGATATTGATCAACGCAATGATGCCCAACGCCTGCACAATACGGTTACGGCGGCCAAACCACAGCCCTACGAGTGCCAAAATGAGTACCGTATAGCCCAGCGTCGCAAAGCGTTCACCACCATCCCAGCGATAGAACTGGCTAGCCCATGCCCCCCACACCGGATGGGTTGGACTGGGCAGCAGGTATTCATGTGGAAGTACTGAATGCAACAAAAGATGATCTACGTTATGCTGAAAATCATCGCTCACATCATTTTGTCGCACTTCAAAATACGGTTGTGCGAGTGGCAATGTCAGCGCGACCGTGAGCATTCCTGCGACCAGAATAGGTTTCCAGTGATTGACCAAACCTGGAAGATGGCGTATCCCAAAGCGCAGAGGTGTATAACAGGCGAGAAACAGGGCAAATGTCGTCCCATAATACCACGATGTCCACATGGTGAGCGCCATACCAATGCCTGTGACGACGCCATCCCACACCCGCCGTCGGGTAAGCACGCCTTCCCAACCGTACAGGGTCAATACCAGCCACTGCGTCCCCATCAGCGGAAGATGCCCACTACTGTGGTAGAGGCGACGAAAGCAGAAGGCAAACATAATGCCTGCGATAAACGCGACACCGCGTGGGGCGCCCAGCCGGAGTGCCAGTAGATAGGTAAAAAAGCCTGTGAGGATGTACGAACCAAGAATAACCGTATTATAACTAATGACAGAGCCAAACAATGCGGTCAGCGGAAGACCCAGGAGGGTATGGGCAGGTGTCATCTCTGAAAAAGCTAGCTCAAAACCGATGGGATAGAAGTGGTGTGGCACATAGCTGGGCGAGACCTGCTGCTGGACCAAGGCATCACTGAACCACTGCATCTTCCAGAGATATTCGTAGGCATCACCGGGAGCGCCAACAATATGTGTTGTATAGTTAGATAGAAGCGGGAAGAACAGGGCCCCTGTCAGCACCACAAAACCGACCAGCGCGGGCCAGTGCCATGCTGCCCATTGTTGAAACGGGAGTGGTTGTTCGTCTTGCTTGCGTACCCAACCTCGTGCTGCAAAACACGCCACAATGAGTGGGGCGGACAACATCAGGGTATACCAGATCGCGTTCCAGCGGAAGAGAAAACGTGCATCACTGTGGCGCATGGCCAGGGTAATCGCAAGAAACAATGCCAACACCAGGAGACGTGTCCAGAATCCCATCCCGGCCCGCACCATAAACCAGAACAACAACCCACTCACGAGTGTAATCACAGCGATCTGTACAGGAACTAACCAGTTCTGCGGATACAGCTGTGTCCATGTCGCGTCAAAGACGGCAACTCCCAGAACACGCTGGTCATCTGGTGGCCGATATGTTTCACTCTTAATCTGAACAACATTCTCGGTCAGATGCACTTGCTCTGCTGGCACAAATGCCTCATAGTGGCGTAATTGTGGAGTTACAGTCGTTTCCAAGACTGGTTGATCGTTGACACTGATTACCACCGGAACATTGGCTGTTTCAGGATGAGGGGCACGCATAGTGAAGCGTAAGGTATGGGGACCAATTCCTTGAGCAGGAAACACCACATAGCTTTCACCATCTGTCCAACGAAATGCATCTCCGTCATCGCTGTTCTCTGCGGCATGAAAGCTGTGGACCGTCGGGTAGGTGGTGGCACCAACCGATAGCGATGACGAGGCATGCAGTGGCACATGACTCAAAAACCACCCACATAGGCCACATGCTACACAGAGAACTACTATATGTCCCACGAGTTGTGGTAGGTGTATCTGTGTCAACCGCCGACCTGCAAACTCCCATCTACCAAGCAATACACTCATCTTAATCCTTCACTTATGTATCATCAGAAGGAGATGGATCAAGATATGTGGGATTGTGCTCCTTCTTCAATTGCATCACCTGTTGCTCTAACAAGCGCACCTGGCGTTCCAATCGTTGTTGCGAACGTAAACTACGTTCCAATGCCGGTAACAGTGTGTCGACCAGAAGTTTATTGTAGTGCTCCTGTCTTTCAATGATGGGATCGAGATATGGCTCACGGAGATGGGAGGTAAGATTCTGGCGTACCGATGCAATCAGATCACCAACCACGGGAGCACCCGACTGCACCTGATACTCGGGCATCGAGACATGCGCCGCCTCGCGCAACTCGTCGATCTGGCTGTGTGAGAGACCCTGAGCAAGATCGGATTCGGCACGTGCGACCACTTGGCCCAGCAAATCCTCGAAACGCTCTTGTGAAAATTCCAGCACCCGCTGGATGCCACGGCGCGATAGTTGTTCACGTAAACTGAGGGGTTGTGTGAAACGTTCAATACCATCGATCAAACGATCCGTGACGGCATCCCAACTATACTTCTGCAAGACATACTGGTGGCCTGCGTGTCCACGGGCTTCACGTATCGACGGCTCATTGAGCATCTGGTCAAGCACCGCACGAAATTCCTCATAGCTGCGGAAAGTCCACCCACCACCGCTCAGATACACATGCTCACTCGTCACCGCACAATCGCCATGGACGATAACAGGGGTATCCTGCAACCACGCTTCCATAATCACAATGGAAAAGCTCTCGTTTACGGAGGGCTGACAGAAGACCATTGCAGCTTCGTAGGCGTCGTTCTTCTCATCGTCACTGAGAAACCCGAGTTCAACAATGTCAGGACGGGCAAGTTGAATCACTTCACCCTCGCCGCAGAGCGCCAGAGTCAACGGACCCGGACGTTCGTTTTTGTAACGTGCGAAGTAATCAACGAGTAGCGGCACGTTTTTGCCACCCTGCAGACGTCCAACATAGACCATCGTTTCGGGGGGCAGGTTGTGCTTTGTGCGAAACCGCTCACCATCTCCACGGGGTGTGGATGGATCAAAACCATAACCAACCAGAGTTGTATTGGGATTCACTACCCCCAATTGCTCACTGGCAAACCGTCGTTCTGCCTCGGTGTTAAAGAGAACCCCACGCACCTGCTCAAGCAGTTCACGATATGTTACAAAGCGTGCAAATGGCTCGTCGTGTAGACAAGGAAGTAACAATGCTTTATCAGGGACAGTTCGCACTCCCCAGTACGTTGTCCCGAAGAGGTAGGGCGCAAAAATAAAACAGCGAAACTCATCATGATGATCGCGGAGATATTGATACAACTCCTGACTGTTAACGCTCTGCCGCACAAATTCAAGCTGCTCGTTGTAGGTCACACGGACTTCAGCAAAGGCTTTACGCGCAGTACGATGAACCTGTCCAATATCCACATCATCTGTCCGAAAACGCCGCACTAACACACCGTTAATAGTGGTTGTGCCAGATTCATAGTAGTTGTTCCAATCAAGCATGTTGTTTGTACACGTCGTAAAAACTTCGACCGCGTACCCACGAGCCAGGAGTTGTTCAGCCCAACTACGCATATGTTGCTCGGCACCGCCCACCACATCAATACCGTATCGCGGCACGACCAGTCCGATCCGCTCGGCAGCACCATTGTTATTATACAAACTCTCTGTCATACCTACCTCTGTTTGAGGCCACCACAGGGGGCAGCCACGACGGCATTCTCATCTCTAGCCTCTCGTCTCTAGCCCCTCAACACCCACTTCACACCCCAAAATCGTCAACACCTTCTCAGCCAGATCCGCTGGGTCTTCGGGCCGAAACGTTAACCCACCAGAGCCAATTGTCTCAGGGAGGGCCGTCGCATCTGCGCCGACTACTGGCACACCAGATGCCATCGCCTCCAGCACCGGAATACAGAAACCCTCATGAATACTGGCAGTCACGAATACATCTGCCAATTGATAATGCAACAGTAATTCATCATCGGGAATCATGCCCGTGAAGATCACTGCATCCGTAAGGCCAAGCTGCTCGATCAGTTGCTTCACACGAGCAGCCAGCATCGCAAAAGCCGGAGTCTGGTTATCACCGACGAGCACCAGCACCGCATCGGGAAGCTGCTCACGAACCAGTGGCAGAGCGCGTACCAGATCCTCGACCCGTTTGTTCACCGCCATCCGTCCGACATAGAGCAACACAGGCTGTTCTGCTGTCAGACCATACCGTTCCAAAAGCAGCTCTGACTTTGGACCAGGGCGAAAGTGGTCAAGCGCCACCGGGTAGCCCATCTGAAACACACGCTCGGGCGAAATGGCCCCTGTCTGAATTAGCTCATTGCACGTATAGGCACTATGGCCAATCGCATAATCGGCATACTGCGCCAGGCTCAAACGGCGCTGGCCTTCTATCAATGTCTCAATACCAGGCCCCTCCCACAGATGCGGCGGTGTGACCCCATGATAATCAAAAATCACCACGCCATGGTCTACGAGACGAATTGCGTCGATCAATGGGTAGAAGGTTGAGTAGTTAAAAATATACAGATCGGCATTTTGAAACTGTCTAATGCCACGACGCACCTGCGGGTTGTCCGGATTTTCGCGCAGATCCTCGATAGTTGTTTGGACAATATGCCGTCGCATCTCGGCGGGCTGTCGCGGGTCGACATGCTCCAGCAGCGCCACGGTGTGATACCCACGATCGAGAAAAAAGCGAATTTGATTGATAACATGGGTACCAACCGCATCACGCATCGTGCAGTTGCCATTTACAATACAGACTCGTAGCATATTACCAGAGTGAGGTGCAACAGTGACCGGGATGTGGAAGCCAGGAATACCCTGCATGGAAAACCAGTCAACACCTTCTTCGACCATATCTAGTACCAGTTGGTAGTCACCGGGTCGTGGTGGGGGCTCTACCTGCAACTCAAGCTCAACCGACTCGCCCGGTCGCAATGGCCCGGGCATAATCGCACGAAGTCCCTCGAAATCAACAGGTTGTCCGTAAAGGTCGAACCAGTGGTAAGAAAGATTAACCGGATAAGCACCACGATTGGACCAGGGTGCCGGACCTGTGTTGTGCACACGGACACGTAGAATCATCGCCAGATCAACACGCGCCGCTGGCAACGGTTCAACCAGTTCGTAGGCCACACCAAGCCGCTGGTTTCCCCCATCTCCTGATTGCTGTACCATACTTCGCTTCCTTATTTCCACGGTTGGGACTGCCACAGCAGCCATTTTAATCTTAGTTATGGCCGCCACAGGGGCGGCCACGACGAGTGTTTTAAGCTTGATTATGGCTGACACAGAGGCAGCCACGACAGCATTCTCGTCTCTCGTCTCTAGCCTCTCGTCTCTAGACCTTCAACACGAACCTCACTACCCAGAATTGTCAGCACCTTCTCAGCCAGATCCGCCGGGTCTTCGGGACAAAACGTCAACCCACCTGTGCCAATCGTCTCGGGCAAGGCCGTCGCGTCTGCCCCTACCACGGGAACACCACACGCCATCGCTTCTAGCACTGGAATGCAGAAGCCCTCGTGAATACTGGCTGTCACAAAGACATCTGCTAACTGATAGTGTGCCGGGAGCGCATCATCTGGTACCAGCCCGGCAAAGATCAGGCTTTCACCAACGCCTAATGCTTCTGCAAGTTGCTGGATCTTCTCGGCAACAGGCGCATATGCTTTGTTGAAATTATCCCCGACCAGCATCAATACTGCATCGGGAAAATGCTCTTTAATCAGCACTAATGCCCGTACCAGATCATCGATACGTTTGTTGGTGGCCATCCGACCAACATAGAGCAGCACCGGCTGCTCATCACGCAACTCGTAGCGCTCAAGCAATTCAGGCGGTTTGGGCCCTGGACGAAAGTGAGCCAGTTCTACAGGAAGTGGCACCACATACACACGTTCTGGTGCAATGAGGCCACTCTCTAAAAGCTCTTTGCGAGTAAATTCGCTATGGGTAATCGCATAATCGGTATGGCGCCACAACTCACGCTGCCGCCGCACTGCTGCATAGAACTCCTCTTTCCCCTCACCATCCCAGAGGTGGGGTGGTGTTACAGCGTGATAATCCAGCATAACCCGTCCGCGTTCTACCAGTGCAATGGCCTCAAACAGGACATACGGAAGTGGGAAGTGGAAGATATACACATCAGCCTCGTGGAAGAACTCCATAGCCCGTCTCGTAAACTGATGTGGAATCCTGGTACGCAACTCTTCATACGAGATGCTCATCATGTGGCGACGCAGATCCTGCGGTTGGCGAAAATCGATATGCTCCACCAGGATCATCGTCTCATAGCCCCGTTCCTGAAAAAAGCGCAATTGGTTCACCATCGTGTTCCCAACCGCATCGTTAATCAAACACAGCGCACCTACGATACAGGCACGTGGGCGACGTGGTGCTGGCGCAACTGTCACAGGCAGCACGAGCGGTGGCACGCCCTGAAGCGAGAACCACCCAACACCCTCCTCGACCATATCCACCACCAGTTGATATTCGCCCGGATGCGGTGGTGGTTCAGCGTGGATCTCCAGCGTGACATACTCCGTCGGTGGCAGATCGACCGGAAGTACTGACCGCACACCTTCAAAATCGACCACCTCACCATTGGCATCCATCCAGTGGTAACCAAGGTTGATTGGATACGCACCACGACAGGGCCAGATCACTAATCCGGTATTGCGAACACGCACCCACAGCAGCAGTGGCAGATCAACGCTCGCTGGTTTCAATGGTTCCACCAATTCATATGCTGCTGCTAACCGACCATTGGCATTAGAGTCCTCAAACAAGAACCCCTCGGTTACATCATTGGTTGCTCCCTGATCATCTTGCTGCATATCGTTATGATCTGTCATGACGCCATACCACTCGCTCGAGCGCGATCACACACTGCCATTTTACGCTGGAGATCACTACACAATCGTCGTAACTGTCTCGCTTCACCCTTACTCACTGAGTAATAATTGCTGCGTGCTGATAGCCACTCATCCATACAAAAATGCCCTTCAAAATAGGCGCGTCGCAATGTGCGTGCTTCGCCACCATTCGGAATGAGCGCCATCCGCATGCGCTCTGCAAGCCAAAAGTGCGTCCAGATCTGATCTGCTGGAAAGGTCTTTACCACAAACCGCAACCGATTGCGATTCATCAAGGTGCTACGACGCACCACATCACTGATCGAACTGGACTCCACATGGCGTAAGGTAGCCCGTGGCGCATACCACACCAGATACCCAACACGGCGTAAGCGCCAGCACAGATCGTCGTCCTCGAAGTAGGCCGGGCTGTACCCTTCATCAAGAAGCCCCACCTCATCGAGCGCCGACATGCGTAGCGCCAGTGCTGCACCCGTCACCGCGTCGAATGCGCGTGCTTCGTCGTACTGACCCTCGTCCCGTTCGCCATACCCAAAGTGCCGCGACATCGCACGTCCTGAGTCGATCAGCTTGCCTGCATGTTGTATCGTACGACCATCAGGATAATAGATTTTACACCCAACTGCGCCAATTGTCGCATCGTGCGTAAACGGCATCAGAATCTGCGCGAGCCAATCTGATGCGACAATCGTATCCTGATTGAGCAACACCACAACTTCTGGTGGCTCAGAGCGCTCTTGCAAGCGGCGAATACCCACGTTCATGCCACGCGAGAAGCCCAGATTACGACCATTCTCAATCAGCTCAAAGTCAGGAAACTGCTCACGCACCAGCGCCGCCGAGCGATCAATCGAGCCGTTGTCTACCACAAGCACAGCTACATCAGCATCACACTGAGCTTGCAGCGCACCAAGACAACGCGGCAGATGAGCTGCACCGTTCCAGGCCAGAACAATCACTGCCGCACGCATCACGACGGCTCCTGCGCCTGATCAACGGTATCAAGCGTGGTAAGACGTTCGGCGAGTACGGCATTGGCTTCACCCAGATCGGCAAGTCGGCCCTCGATATCTGCCAGCGAGGTTCGCAGATGGACTAACTCGGCGTTGAGCAGGCGTATGTCGGTCTTATGGCTGGCTGCTTCAAGTTCGGCGGCATGCAATCGTGCACTGAGTTGGACTTCCTGTCGATCCAGCATGGCATACACATCGCTACGTCGCTGATCGCTATTTTCGGCGACCGCATCGAGCGCTCGCACCACAGACGCGTTATAAGCATTCTGCTGTGCAAACAAAGGCGTCACAAACGGCCGTACAATCTGGTTAACTAAAACCTGACGCAGACGCCCAATCAGGCCACCAACCAGCTTTGGTTCACGTATCTGTCTTTGTACTGCCAGTCCCTGTAGCGCTGTGTTACGGGCTGCATCCTGCTCCTCAGCACGTTGATTACGCGCGGCTGTTTCGGCACGGGCTTCTGTCAAATCTTCTGCTACACGAACCGCTTCCGAGGGTGCCGAGACAATCGGGCGATCAGGCGCACGCTGTGGGTCATCACAAAAATCCAACAGCGGCTTGGCAACTTCTTCCCAGGTATACGCCGCAGCCAGATCACGCGCACCTGTTGCACAACGCTGATGTAACTCAGTGTTGGTAAGCAGATCGATCAGAGCCGCTGCCGTTGCATCGACATCACCAGGGGCCACAACCACACCGAGTTGATGCGCCTCCACCAGGGTTGCTGCCGCATCACCGCTCGTGACCACACTTGGCAAGCCAGCCCAGAGATGATCGAGAAACCGCGAGCGGATGGCCGCGTAGCTGCTCTCCAGGCTTTGCTCATGCAGGTAGACGGCGATCTGGGCATGGAGCAGCGCCCCACTCCGTTCCGTATAGGGCAGCCATTGCTCGATAAACAAAATCTGCTGATTGAACAGGCCCAGTTCCTCTACCAGCGCACGCGCCTGAAGGGGTACCTGCATCGGGAAGTCGTTACTTGGATTCGCACCGGCCAGAAAGACCAGTCTGGCCTGAGGAACCGCCTCCAGCACTTTTGGCATCGCACGAATAAGGGTGAGCGGGTCCATCCAATCCCATAAGCCACCGGACCACAGAATGATCTGTGCATCAGCACCCAGATCGGCCCACGGCGGTGGGGCAGCAGGTGGTGGATCTGAGGGTAAGCCAAACGGCACCACCCGTAGCAGACTTCGCAGCACCGGATCGACATCGGCGATATCGGGACTGATACGTCCAATCGACAGTAGCGCACCAAGATAGAGGTCACGCTGACGTTCGGTTGCACAGAGGAAACAATCGCCTACCTGCAACTGGCGGGTCAACAGGGCTACATCGTATCGTTGTCGATGGAGCCGACCAAGCGAGTCGTGGTGGCGTAGCAGTACCAGATTTTCGAGCGGCGTCGGGTCATACATGTCCAGCACCAGCGGCACCGGGCACTCGGCGATCTCAGGATGTTGCGCCAGCACAACCCCGTTGGCAATAATCAGCTCGGCAGTGTCGAGCGCAGGCGCAAGACTCGCTGCATCACCAACTTCATAGACGACATTGGTGACACCCTCGGGGAGCAGATCAGCCGGTTGTGGTGTGGACAGAGTCACGGTGTGTTGATGCGACAACACACGACAGAGTTCAAAGGCGCGAATGCCCGGCCCAGCCATCTTGCACCCCACCACATCGTGGTTGATGAATACCACCTGCGTCATACCCTCTTTGCCTTTCGCCCTCGTGTGAGCGTACGTAGCAGCCGCAGCACAAAGCCATGTTCGACAGACTCAAGGGCGTGGCGTGCATCACGCGACTGTTGTTCGAGCCAGCGCGCACGGGCCTCCAGATCGGCGATGTGTGCCTCCCGCTGAGCAACAACCTGTTGCAGGTGTGTAAGCTGCTGACTGTATGCCGCGAGCGCCTGCGTCAGTGGTTCAATCCGTTTGTCGGCCAGTTGCAGATTTGCAAGCTGGAGCCACCACTGCGCGATATGTTCCCAGCCTGGAGCCTCCGTCTCACATCGTTCACAAATGGTTGGCTCAAGTGCGGCACAGGCAGATTGCCACCAACCACCTTGCGCTGCACACTCTACCAGCCAGACATGACGATACGACGGTTCGCACCGTTCATCGGCACTCAAGAACTGGGTGTAGTAGGTGTCAAGACGCTCGTGCAAATCATAATCATTGGTGCGTGGAAGCAGATAGTGCTTGGCAATCATCATCGCCAGCCATGCATGCACATATCCCGATGGGTAGACACGATGACGCAGCCCGAGTTCATCCAATAGTGTCTTTGTCAGCTCGATTGCTGGCAAGCCATAGTCACGATGCTCTTTGAGTTGACGTTGCTCTGTCCCCAGTTCGACTTGAATATAGGAGCACAAAAGCTCCTCAGCAGCAACAACTTCCGGACTGGCAAAGGGCGCAGCGAGTACCACACCATAGCGCGCAACACGCAGCAATTCCTGCCAGAAAGCCGGACGATCTGGTGCTGGCACATGCTCGAGCGTGTCACACGAGATGACAAAATCAAAGGCGTCATTGGCGAAGTCAAGACCACGACCATCGCCACGCATATAGCCAGGCAGCGCACACTCGATCTGGTCGAGCACGGTCACGTCGTCGTTGGGGAGAAACAGACGGGCGGGCAGCACCTCATCGCCACGGAGCATGCGATGGTAGCCACCCACATCAAGGATCTGCAACGGATGCCCTATAGCCACACGTGCAGCATCAAGCGCTTCCTGAATCATTTTGTAGCGCCCATACTGATCAAATGGCAAACGCATTAACTGCGAATCAAATGTCCGACTATCAGAAATTACACTCACACTCATACAAGCATTTTCTTTCCCTCAAGGCCACCACAGGGGGTGGCCACAACAGATAGCCATAGCAGGCATGTAACAAACCGGCGACCCTCGCGGTCGTCGCCCTAATTCTTAACCCCCCACGTCCCTCTGAGCGAGAGGGTCCCAAAACGGTCGCGCAAGCCACCGCTCTGCACCACGAGGCGATACATCTTCTCGTGATGATCAAACGGATGCAGCATAGAGTTGTCGTAGACCGCGACACTCAGCATATAGCGTCCAGACAGCAATACCAGCGACGGAATCGCATAATCGACATAGCCCGTGCCTGACACCAGCGGAATATCCATACCATCAAAATTGGTATTCGGGCCACTGAGCCACAAGCCACCCTCGTGATGCAGACCAATGCCAAATACCGGGTTGTGGATCGACTGGTGCGCCACGTAATGCATGCGTATCGTCACCGGATCATGCGTCTGGAAGACCTGCTGTCGTGTGCCATGACGATCCAGCAACTCGACCTGTACAATTTCCACCTCGCGACTCCCACGCCGCATCAGTTGTCCACCAGCAAAACTCTCGCCAGAGGCCCGCCGTTTTTCGAGTTGCTCCTGCTCCTGGCGATTGACTTCCATCAGGTAATCATCAATAACATCGTTGGCATCACCATAGGAACGTGGCACACCGCGTTCAAGCCAGATCGCCTGGTCGCAGAGCAAGCGTACCGTGTCAAGACCATGCGACACAAACACAATCGTTTTGCCCATCTGTCGGAAACTGAAGATGCGCTCCATACACTTGCGCTGGAATGCTTCATCACCTACCGCGAGGACTTCATCGGTAATCAGCACATCGGGATCGACCGCCGTGGCAACGGCAAAAGCCAAGCGTGTGTACATTCCTGAGGAGTAGTTCTTGACTTCCATATCGAGAAACTCACCAATACCCGAAAAATCGACAATCTCTTCGAGGCGGGTTTGCATATCACGGCGACTAAACCCCATCAGTGAGCCGTTGAGAAAGACATTTTCACGCCCACTGAGATCGGGATGAAAGCCACTCCCCAACTCAAGCAGCGCTGCAACACGACCGCGCATCGCAACATTGCCACTGGTGGGATTCAGGATGCGCGTCATCAGTTTGAGCGCCGTACTTTTGCCAGCACCATTGTGGCCAACCAGTCCAATACTTTCGCCACGTTTTACCTGGAAACTCACATCGCGTAAAGCCCAGAACTCCTCGCCATGGGCACGTGGGCGCAACAACCCCGCGACCTGCTCCTGGATGGAATTGCGCTTCTCGCGATACAACACAAAGCGTTTACTGACATTTTCAAAACTGATAACTGGTTGCGACGTTTCCATACTACCTAACTTACACTTTTTGCATAAACAGCATAACTGATGTAAAGACCACACCCTTGTCATGCAGCACCAGGTGCGGCTTATACGATGTAAAAATCTCTGATACGTCGAGTGGCTCATCACATAATGCTGCAAGATTCGCCGGGGCAATATCTCCAATCAAAAACATACCACTCTGTGATACTAACTCTTCATAGAGTTCCCACGGGCTAAAAACCTCTTCCTGTGGACCCACATCATTCAAAGAGACTTCCGTTGAAACAGCGGCAATCCCGCCTGGCTTGAGCACACGCGCCATTTCCTGCAACGAACGACGACTATTGGCCCGACTCCCAAAGTGCTCAATCGAGCAGAAGGAGAAGATAAAATCGACAGTTTCATCAGCAAAACTGATATGTGTGCCATCCATAGGAAAAAAATGCACCCGTTCGCGTGGATAGGGGTAGGTGGCGTATTTGTCAGGATCCTGCAACACATCGGAATTGGCTTCGTGACCATGAAACGAACCCTGATAAACATCTGTAGCATATACACGAGCAATCCGACTGGCCAGCCAATAGATCACCGGCTCATGGCCTGCCGCAACACCGAGCCCCACCGCATCCGGGCGAATACATCCGAGACGCACTAACCCCGCAACGCCCTGTATCCACTCCCACATCTTGCGATGAAAAACGTCCTGTGCAATGATGGTGTGTGGGGTATTACAAGCCATTGTTTGTAAAAATTGCTGCCACAGCGGATCGTCCCAGTGGGCCGGATTACAAACTGCACTAAGCGGAAAGGCATTTGCAGTGGATTTGCCCGTCAAGCGGGCTGCTCGCACCGCCACACCCAGATCACGCGTGTCGCCGTTGCCCAGAGCAGTTGCGTTACGCATTTGTTGCACTCGCAAGGTCACACGCAGGATAGCTTTTTCACCTGTGATTGGCGGCAACGCCACCTGAAGCTTTCGCCACGATTTTGGTTGAACCGTTTTGCTGGTGATGATATCACCAGCATGAATGGTTAATTGTACTGGACCAAGTTTTTTAGGGCCAGCGCACACCTCTAGTTCCAACCCATCCTGTCCGCGACTCCGCAGAACATAGAGCGTTGCCTCTTGGCCTGTCCACCGAAAATCGCCTTCACAGGCGTGCCAACCAGCGCCGAGATGACTTCCCTCAAAACCATTAAACGTGAGGGCATCAGACACAATCACACCAGGTGGAACCTGATCACCATAGGTATGTGAACTCCAGGCGACATATCTTTGATTTGTAGCAGTATGCATGCAGATTAAATCTCCTCACCAAAATCGCCACTGCGGCGCTGGAAAAACCAGTAGCCCAGCGCCAGCACGATCAATGCGGTCACAAAAACACGTAGCACGCTCTCGACCGCAGGAAACGCGGGCGTTGGGATAGCTCCAATCGTAGCCTGACCACCGTACAGAATCTCACGATAGAACTCAATCAGCGACGCCATCGGATTCACCCAGCGAATAACGCGGCCAATCTCAGGCGAGACGATATCCAGGCTATACACCACTGGCGTCAGGAAAAACCAGAACTGCACCAGAATGCCAATCAGATGCACCACATCGCGAAAGAAAACCGCTAACGTGCTGAGAAAGAATGTCACACCTGTCAAAAAGATTAGTTGAATGATCAGCAACACAGGCAGGTAGGCAATCGTCCAGGAGAAGTTCAGGCGTCCTTCTGCCTGCAACGGCGGATACAGGAACTGGATGACCATCATCACCAGAAAGAGCATCGGCAGCGACAGCAAGAAGTTCACCAGACTCGACAGGACCGAGACCAGTGGCAACACTTCACGTGGAAAGAAAACCTTTTTGATCAGATTAGCATTGTCGAGGATGCTACGTGCACCACCGCTCACCGCCTCGGCGCAGAAGTTCCACGGCAACAGACCGACGATCAGGAAGAGCGGAAACATTGCAATAGGGGTCTGGAAGAAGGAACTAAACACAAACCAGAACACCATCATCATCAGCAATGGTGCCAGTTGCGTCCACAGATAGCCCAACGCACTGCCCTTGTAGCGCACATGCAAATCCCGCAAAACCAGGTTGGCAATCAGCTCACGGAAGGCCCACAACTCACGCAATTTCGCCATCACACCCGCGCTGCGATCCAGCACCACACCAGCCGATCCAAATACAAAGCCTGCGACGGCGGTGAGTATGAGCAGGAAGGGCATTTGCCATGCTGTTGGCGGAACCGTGGTTGTCGCAGCGACACTGGACACTGTGCCTGCAGTTGGATCAAAAATAAGTCCCAATTCGTTCTGGAGATATCGCAGTGCGGCACGAATCGTCTCGCGGCGTTCGACCGCCTGATCGTGGTACGTAAGCTCCTGGGCTATAGTCGGGGCACTCGTGGCACAGCTTTCTAATGTGGTGCGACGTTGTGAAGCAGTTGCCGCCGTCAGTGCGACGGGGCATGCTCGATCCAGTGTGGCATTACGTACATCGATTTCCTGGGTCCAGAGCACATCACGATACTCCAGCGCCCGTGCGACATCATTCTGCTCTTCGGGCTGGAGTTCTTCGATACGCCGCCGCTCCGAGATAGGCTCAATGGGCGCACTCAAAGGAAAGGCATCATTTTCAATAATGTCGCGTAGATAGACCTGAAACGTGGTCTCAGGTGGTGCACCGTGGAGCGCCTCGACCAGTTCATGGCCGAGCAGATTGCGTAAGACCTCACGTCCACCCGCCGCACGAATCTGGCGTACCAGTTCTTCTGAACCCATATTGGCGAGACATGCTGCTGTCACACACACCGCTTCATCAGAAGCTGCTTCAACGCTTGCCCCTTCCAGCGCCGTACCACGGACCTCGATCACGCCTGGCTCAGCTGGAATGTAATCGATGCGGAACACCGGACTATTAAACCCAGTGATACCCAGCGATTGGAAGTGTTGTGTGAGGGCACGGGTAGCATCCTCTTTGGCAATAATAAAATCGCGCGTCGGCTGCCCTTCCGCATCGTAGAGGCCACCATACAGACTCACATCAAAACGTGTCTCAGCATACGAGTAGTATAACGCTGGTTGCGTGACGATGCGTGGTGCAGCAACGGCCAGCGCACCAATCACACAAAATACCATCCAGAGCCATTGATATGTTTGCAATGGGCCACGTTTACGGGCCAATTCACGTGTTATGTTCGCAGGCACCGCTATGCGGGCCATAGCGTCACCTCCACTGTCTGTCCTGCTTCAATATCGATCATCAACGTGGTTGAGTCGGTTGTGTCAACCACTTGATCGTTCATCTTAATCTGTTGTGGCACAAACGGCAACTGGAGTGTGAGGCCAGCCAGCTTACGTTCGCTGCCGTTGGTCACCCGAAACGTCTGTGATGCCTCATCCGCTGATGGCACTGCTTCGACTGCAACCTGCTCTCGCGCCTGTTGCCAAGCGGCAATCTCGATCAATGGGGCAATCCACACATCTCCGGCACGTTGCTGTTCAGCCGCATACTCGACGACACGATCCCATGCCGCTATCTGCTCAGGGGAGACAACTTCTTCGGTATGTGCCCACAGATCGATCATGCCCCCAACCGCAATAATCTGGTCAATCTGCTCTTGCGCTTCTGCGACCGTATCCGTCGTCAGATAGAAGTCGGGGCAGGCCAGAATACGTTCATGCCCTGGTACAGGTCGGCAATGCGGATCGCTGGCTGTGACAAGCTGATACTGGCGCTGGCTGCGATTTGTGCGCGTCACTGCGGTAATTCCCTCAGACTCAAGCAACTGCCAGTTGGCGTAGGTCATACCGCCACTACTGCTCCACGGAAAGGCCAGCGAACGCGCCGACAGAACATCACGTTCGGCAGCGACTTCGCGCCACGCCTCCAGATCGGCCTGCCATTCTTCGGTTGAAGCCAGCCCGCCATATAAATGGCTGAATGTATGTGATTGAATATCCTGGTCTGCATTCTGCAAGACAGGTACCAGATCCCCGAAGTACCACTCAGGATGGCTGACAACCGTCCCGTAGGGGTCTGGCGCAAACCATGGTTTGGTCTTCCACTCATCAGTTTTCCATTGTTGCGTGGTATCAGCCCACACAAAGGTTGGATTACCCATAAATTCCCGTCGCTCGGTATTAGACAGGAGAAAATTATACCCGTTTGCGTAGTATGTTGCACGAATGTCGTATGGCTCGAAAATCTGGAGCGTCGTCGTGACGCCTTCACGCATACGCATGCCTCGAATCAGGGCATCCTCGGCATTGTTCGGGTCATCAACTGAGCGTGAGTGGATCAGACCACCCATCGTCGTCTCCCAATCGAAGGAAAACGAGAGCGCCGCAGCATATCCTTCTGGCCATGGCGCAACCGTCAGGGCAGGTGTTGTCGCTGACTCAACCGCACGAGACTGGCCTGGCACCAGCGACACCTGTTGGCGCACCTGCACCTCATCAATATAGATACGATCATCAGAGGCCGGATGCAACCCGACGCGTAATGTTTGGGCACCCTCAGGGGCACGAAAACCAGCCTGCAATACCGACCATCCACCGCCAGCAGGTGTTTTGACTTCCTGCCAATCTGTGGTATCTTCGATCAACAAGGTTCCTTCTGTATCAAACCAGCTAAAACGCAATGCCAGCCGCGTCGGAATCGGTGCCTGATCAGCCAGCGCCTGACCAACAAAGCAATAATCGATACCAGCCTGTACATCGATAGCTGGTGTGTATACGGCATTCCCAATCCCGATTAACTGCATCGAGCGGCCCTGGCCAGTGACCGTAAAGTCCCCTTCTGCGGCGAGACGGGCCGGACCCTTGGCAGGTGCATCCCAACCATCGGGAAAATCGTTGTTATCTTCATCGCGCAGGAAAGCGCTGTTCGGCAGCACATCGGTTGTCAGCAACGGCACTGCTCCACATCTATCCAAACGGGTATTGAGCACCACCAAACCACCGACAACACTTACTATAATGCCAAACAGACCCAGCGCAAACATTCGCTTCATGAAATTCACACCTTTCAAGGCGGCTTATTCTAGCACACTGGCGTCACGTTGACAAAGTTGACCGTGTATCATTTGTTTGCTAGACTGCAAAGCGCATCGACAAACGCTTACACAAGATACACAAAACCATGCAAAGCACGAAGTCATCACCACTTGCCACTATGGGCATTGGGGTTGCCCTCCTGGGATTGGTTCTCCTCGTGGGAACTATCGGGTTTATGCTGATCGAAGGTTGGCAGCCTATTGACGCATTCTATATCACGGCGCTCATTGTCTCGACACTTGGCTTTACCGATCTCCGTCCCAGTAACACTTCATCGCAAATTTTCACCGTTGTCATCATTATTGCAGGAGTTGGAACACTCTACTATCTCGTAGGAGCACTGGCACAAACCATTATCGAGAATCAGCTAGATCGGGGGAAACGCCGAGCTGTGGAAAACCGTATCGCACATCTTAAAGATCACTATATCGTCTGTGGCTTTGGTCGGGTCGGGCAGGAGTCATGTGGTCGGTTAGCTCACGAACAGCGTACCTTCGTCGTGATTGACAATGATCCTCAAACGATTGAACACATCCAGCACCTTGGTTATCTATGCCTTTGTGGTGATGCTTCGGATGACGCGGTGCTGGTGCATGCCGGGATTGAGCGGGCACAGGGGTTAATTACTGCCGTAGCCAGTGATGCCGGAAATGTCTATATTACGCTCTCTGCCCGCGCGCTTAACCCGCATCTCTTTATTGTCGCACGCGCAGCCACGACTGAGGCCGAACACAAACTCACGATTGCAGGGGCGAATCGTGTGATGTCGCCCTACGTCGTCGGGGGACGGAGTATGGCTGCGATGGCCATCAAGCCCTCAGTAATGGACTTTATCAATGTACTCATGCACAGTGATGATCTCGAAATGTGGATCGAGGAAATCGTGATCACGTCAGACTCACGACTGGTGGGCATGCAGGTTGGCAAAACCCAGCTACGGGAAAAAGAGGGGACAACCATTCTAGCCGTACGTTACAGTGACGGTAAACTCACGGCCAATCCTAAACCAGCACTTCTACTACACGCTGGTGATACACTTATTGTCCTGCGAACCCGCGTTAATAATGATGCGGCAGCTCTATAGCACATCGGTGATTTGTAGGCGCCGCGTTGGAGCGGTAAGCGGTTGAACATTGCAACGAAAGCGGCACACACCCGTAGCGGCGGTTTGTCTCCGCCGTCCAGCAGGGCCGGTAAGCGGTTGAACATTGCAACGAAAGCGGCACACACCCGTAGCGGCGGTTTGTCTCCGCCGTCCAGCAGGACTGCTGAAGACACATGCCTATCAGTACACACATTACTGCTTGTGTGGGCGCTGCACCCGCCAGACCGCCCGCAAAACATCCCTGTCGCCTAACCTCACACGGAGCATTGATACGTGTCTCCTGCCTCACCACGCCAAGAAGGCAGCACACATCCGT
>WYDT01000013.1 GCA_013122435.1 Chloroflexi bacterium AL-N1 | reverse complement strand
AAAGCGGCGGGCGCGCTCAGCTTGTGACATGCCGACAGCATGCCATTGTTGGATACGGGGACGCTGGCGCTGGGTCAACGCCGCATAGGTGTGATAGTGCCTCATGCGACTCAGATAGGTGTGCTAATCTATGGTAACATTACATGTAGATCCTACGGAGGTTTCTCATGGAAGATCGGGTGCGTCAATTTCTTGAACAGCATCACTCGGCGGTTATAGTGTCACTGCAAAGCGACGGAAGGCCACACGTCGCTCGTGTGACCCTTGGGTTAGTCGACGGCAAATTGTGGAGTTCAGGAACACAGGATCGATTGCGGACCAAACATCTTCGGCGCGATCCACGGGCCACACTCTGTGTTCTCGATGATGGTAACGCGTTTCATTGGCTGGGCCTTGCCACAACGGTTCGCATCCTCGATGGGCCAGATGCACCGCAACTCAATCTCGCACTCTACCGCATTCTGGCTGGTGAACCTGATGATGTTAATGAATATCTCCAGGCCATGGTCACGGAGAAGCGGCTGATCTATGAGTTTGAGATTGAGAAAGCGTATGGACAGTTTTGAGCATTATACAAACCACGCGAGTCTATTCTGAATGTGTTTGGTGATGAGACTCGGCAGCCAGTATCGCCTGTTTGCGTTCGATGCCCCATCGGTAACCACCAAGTCCGCCATCTTCGTGCACAACCCGATGACAGGGGATAACAAGTGCGGCGGGGTTGGTGGCGCAGGCCCGTGCGACGGCCCGTGTGGCTTTGGGCTGACCCAACTTGCGTGCAACCTCGCTGTATGAAGCGGTTGTGCCGTAGGGAATGGTGCGTAACACATCCCACACCTGTCGCTGGAAAGCCGTCGCTTGTAGGTCCAGCGGTAGTGTGAGGTGTGGTTGTTGTCCTGCCAAATGTTCGACAATTGCTGTTACCCAACCATCGAATTGCGTTGGTTCCTGATGAATATCGGCGGCAGGATACTCGTTGTGTAACATCGTAGTGAGCTGGTCATCGTTGTCGCCGATACTTACTGCACAAATGCCCCGTTCGGTAGCAGCGACCAGCAAACGTCCGAGTTGACAGTCAACAACCGTGTAATTAATATGCATTCCTTGTCCTCGCTTACGATAGGTGGTTGGTGTCATCCCAAGTTGCTCAACCGTTCGCTCATAGACGCGACTACTTGAACCATAGCCAGCGTCATACAAAGCGTGTGTCACAGCTACCCCCTTTCTTAACTGAGCTTTGAAGCGATCCACCCGACACGCATCAGCGTACTGGCGTGGTGTAATACCCATGATGCGCTTGAAGGTGCGTTGCAGATGGAATGGGCTAACATGTACTGCAACACTTAGTTCTGCTAGTGTCGGCAGCTTATCAGTCGACTCTTCGAGTAATTGACAAATGTGTTGTATCAGTTTCACACCCTGATCATCTGGTGCTGTTTTGTTGGGGTGACACCGCAGGCAGGCACGAAACTGTGCTTGTTCTGCTGATGAAGGCTTGTCAAAAAAGACGACATGTTTGCGTTTCGCTCGTCGAGATGAGCACGAAGGGCGGCAGTAGATGCCTGTTGTGCATACTGCATAGACAAATGTGGTATCAAAAGAGGCATCGCGTTCCAGAACGGCCTGCCAGTAGCGTGCTTCATCCATCAAATTAACCCTTCCTGTGGTGTGTATTGGCAACATGCAAAGTATACGTCCGTTGTTTTTGCAGCGCTATCGGTTTCTTGCGGTGGAATGTTGGGAAGAGAGGTTAAGGGTTAGCGGCTGGAGGCTAGATGTACCACCCTTCTGGAAGTGTATCAATTGGTTATCCATATGCACTTATTTAAGGTTGGTAAGATCGAGGGCTATGGCAAGGAGCGTTAGAAATGGTATCACCTTTCGTGGTTCTAAGCGGTAGTCGTTGCGCCCGCGCTGCTCAATAATGCCTACCGCCAATAATTCTTTGAGATGGTGGTATAGTTGTCCTGCCGAGGTGACGTCGAGTGCTTCCTGTAGCTGCTGTCTGTTGCGTGGCCCGCTGAGTAATGCGCGTACGAGCAAAAGTCGTTGTGGGCTACCAAGTGCTGCCAGTACATGGGCCAGTGGTTCTGGCTCAAGTTGGAGTAATCCTGGTGCCGGGCGCTCAATCTGCCACTCATACTGAGCACCATGTGTGTGTAGTGCACCAGCATAGGTTACTGCACCACGTGTGCCTTCTTCTTCGTATGGGGGTCCCTCGCGGTTACGCATCTGTCCAAGAATAGTAGGATCTATCTGGAACGTTGGTTGCGGTGGAGATGCTGACGTAGCGGCCTGCTGTTCTAATTCGTCGACACGCTGCAGTAAATCTGTGACTTGCTGCTCTACTTCTGTCAGACGATCTTCGTATGAACTCATTGCTGGTGCTCCTGTAATATGCGCTGCTGGAAGTATAGCACCATCTCGACTATTCTCTTTTGCTCTATCATGGTGTAGCAGCGGGAGGTGTGTCTCCCGCTGCCCGTATCTAATGCAAGCTTTTTGCTTCTACTCGAAAGCGCGCTGTACATGTTCGGCAAATACAGCATCAGTTGCCAGTCGGATCGTAAATATATCGAATATGCCTCTCTTAAGGAACTGTGTGTATAGAGGTTCCGGCATGTCGCGCACAAAGAGCACCACAATACGTGATTGATTAGTATAAGCACCCCTTATAGGAACAATGTAGGATGAGCCAGTGATAAGACCTGGAAGACTACCGCCTTTTACACCATAGGTTACAAAATTTTCTCGAATTGGTGGAAACCTCATCAACCACTCGAGGTGTCCACGCATTCTCGCTGAAACTTCGGGCGATATAAAAGTCCCCGAGACAACACCAGCCATAATTCGGGCATAATCGTCAGCGATACCTTGTGGAAAGAGTTGCGCTGTGGCGGCGGCAACAAATTCGTAGGTGATTGGTAGTTGATTAGTCTGCCACGTAATCTGAGCTTCACGCCATGCAACATCATTGATATAGCGATCTTCTAAAGCGCTCATTAGCATAAGGTACTCCTCGTTACTCAGCGCTGCCAGACGTTCAATTTGGTCAATATCGGGGGTAGGGTTTTCATGATTGAACCATGATAGGAACAAGCCTAATATTGAACGTGGTATTTCTTGGCCCTGTAGTCCAACCTGATTTATCAATTCCTGCACCGCATCAGATCCAATACGTTTCAACAAGTAATCCGTTGCAGCATTGTCGCTCTGCTCAATCATGGCTCCTGCTAGCGCATCTAATGGTACTTCCACAGACGGATCCAGTGCAAAGCCCAACTCATCATATGGAATACCAAGGCTATCAAGTGCACTAAAATGGGCCAAACCATCAGTCAAAGGAAGATAATATTTTTCCCACTCTGATACCGGAATCATTTCGTTTGGGTCGAGGTTCTCTTGCTCCACCTGTTGTGCATAAGCTGCTAAGATTACGATCTTGATGGTCGATGCCAGTGGCATTGGTTCATCAGCGTTGTGCTCGATGACCGGGGCATCAGCGGAGATGTTTCCCTCAGCGTTGGATGTATAGCTCACGAGTGCAATGTTGTCCTGCTGTTTTTGCAAATAGCGTAGTACGGTATCGGCTGGGTCCCGTGATTCTAATCTTATGGGCGAGATGCCGTTGTCAATACTGGCAGCACTGCTCGATGCGGGTAAGCTCATCCCCGTAGTAAGCAGTACAAAAGCAAGTATCAGACCAAAAAACGTTTGAAATTTCATAGTAAGCTCCTCACAATTCTTTTATTTTAGAAAACTGTTATTATGTAATAACGTAATTTTAGAATAACGGTTTTCTGGTCTGATGTCAAGAGGTGGGGTTTCATACCAGCATGGCTCCCGCTACCATGCTGGTGACATCATTCCGTAACGCTGCTTTCTGTTCCATGCTGTCGCTACCTTAAGATCGCGCCACTGCTATTCCTTCGCGGGTATTTCCGTGCGAATCGCGCTGGTACCCTTATATTAAGCTATGTTCGAGCAACGTTGTCAGTGCAATGATAAAAGCTTCGCCCACTCTAAATATAGAGTGGGCGAAGCTTTTATCATTGGTCGAGAGATGGAGTACACCGAACAAGCCGTTGCAGCGGCGTCCGCTGCGTGTCGAGCAAGATCGGTGCGATTTTGAAGGCTAGCGTCGACTTGAATGCTGTCCCGATCTATGCTGGCGACACCGCTGAACGGCAAGGTGTTGGGTACTATCAATCCTCATCAACTGCAATGAATGAGTCTGCTGTGCAATCAGAACTCGCGTCCATTGGAGTTCTATCGGACGTGAGTTCTTAGCTATATGATTCAGGAGTCGGGCGCTTCAACCGTTACACGACACAAAATTGTATTGTTCGTTTCCAGATCTGGCCCCCAGATCAACTCGGCGCTGGCGTCCCATTCAATTTCGTCATATCCGTCTCGCGGCTGCACCGCATCAGCCGAATGAACAGTGGTCGCGGTCCAGCCGCTATCATCAAAGTCAGACAGTTTCCAGCCGTTAGGCTCGTCCGAGTCGCTAAACTCGCATGGGGCAGTACCCGCAAGTGGGTTCGATTCGCTCTCGCATGCTTTGTCGAGCGGGGCTTCGTGGATAACCATACAGTCGCAATCTGCGTTGGAAACCGCCACAACATTGCCTGTGCTCATGTCGGTCAGCTGCATGATGAAGCCACCGTCACCCATCTGCTGATTGGGCTCGCCGATATACTCCAAACCCGTGTCATTCTCCTTGAAGTCTTTCAGGATAAAGTTGAGGTGCAGCGGATAGTTGGCCTCGAAGGAAGTCGTTTCCGCGTTGAACGAGCGTTCGGTCTCAATCGAGACGGAATCTTCAACGAGCAGTTCCTCGCCCAGATAGGCAGCGAACCAGTTGTCTGCCCAGGCATCGAGCTGGAAGGTGCTGGTGGCTACTGTGTCCGTTTCGGTCGAAGCGGTTCCCGCTTCAATCGGCGTATCCACAAGCGTAGCGTCTGCCTCACTCGCAGTTGGCACCGCTGTTGGTGCGCTCGTTGCGGCTTCTGTAGGTGATACGCTCGTTGCAGCTTCCCCAGGGATTGATGCGACCTCATCTGCGCCACCACAAGCGACGAGCAATGACAGAACCAGCGCAATGACAGATATCTTTTTCATAGCATGCTCTCCGAATGGCGTATTTCTATTGACATGAAACACGTGTAAATTAAGGTGTGTACGTTTCGACGGTGCTATTCCCTGCCGGATCGATAAATTCGAAGGTGTAGGTCTCATTTTCAACGGTGTAGTTGACAGTATATGTCTCGTTATTAAGCGTGTACTGTAACGAGTAGGCATTGCTTCCCGTCTGCGAAAACGCGGTGACTTCCGCGCCCGGCAATGGCTCTCCGGCTGGGCGAACTGGCAATGCTTGAGGTTGCGGTTCAACTTGTCCATTTTGGTAGTCAACGACACCCCGCAGCCCGCCGTTGATGTACGGGTAGGTCTCGGTGGCGTGGTAATGGTAGTTGCCGTCGTCATCAAAATGCCCGTTGTACTCATCCAAACCGACAACGGGTGAGCCGTCCGGTTCGGTCAAGCCATAGATCGGGAAGCCATCTAGCGCATAGGCAATAGGCTGGTCGATGCCTACGATGTCTTGCAAATGGGTTGGTGCAATATGGTAATGATAGTCATCACCACGACCGCTGTGACCACCCCACTGATCCAACTCCCCTGCCAGATACGCATCGTCCCCGCGATTGTTGAGCGCATTGAAGATAGGGACACCATTCACCGCAATTGCACCCCGAAACAGATCATTTGCGCCGGAGATCGGGTTGTCCGATAGTTCAGGAGCAAGCGGAATCTGCCATGCATTGTCACCTGTGTACGCTTGTGGGAGTGGGACTTGTTGCTGCCAACTGACGATGCCGACCATCATGTCGTGTGTGGTAGGGAGACCATCCGATTCGACAAAAGCGGTGTCTGCTTCACAGTGGATCGTCGTGTTGTCGAGGAACGCGTTGCAAGCGGTTATGGGTGGCACTGTTTCGGTCGAATCGGTTCCCTCTTCAACTGGCATTTCCACAGGCGTAGCGTCTGACTCACTCGCAGTTGGCGCCGCCGTTGGGTCAGTAATGACGGCTTCTGTGGGTGATGGTGCGCTAGTTGCTACTTCTGTAGGCCTTGATGCAACCTCATCTGCGCCGCTACAAGCGACGAGCAATAACAGAACCAGCGCAATGATAGATACCTTTTTCATAGTATGCTCTCCAATTTGGTAATCAACAACACCCCGCATCCCGCATGCTCGCTATAGCAATGATACAAAATGCACGTATTGTGACTATTCGCTTATCTATAACAACTTCTTCATTATCTGGATTTTCAAAATAGGGAGATCGGAATTCGTTCTAATGTCCAATACAAACCGATACAGAAAATGGCTATGCTCGCGGCAGAGCGAACGGCAACATTATGTTGCGGTTTACGGATTAGCCACAACGCCCCAATCCCTACCAATGCGATAGCAAGATGGCTCAACTCGACACCGATAGTGATGACGATCAAGGCTGAACCCCACTGTTGAAGGCTGCCTAAAGAAGCGGTCATGGCTTGTCCAAGCCCAAGCCCATGCACCAATCCAAGCAGTGCCGCCACCCACCAAACTTCGACCGAGATGCCGAACAGATAAATGCCTGCCAATATGGCGATTGAGGCCGCTATGGTCGCTTCGATCAGCCAGGCCGGGACAGGCGGTTCAAAGCCAAATGCAACTGCCGCCAGCGTGACGGTGTGTGCTAAGGTAAAAGCGGTTAAGGGGCCGAGTAGTTTGCGTAGTCCGGTGGTTGCTAACACCAGCGCCAGGATAAAGAGAATGTGATCGTAACCACTTAAGACATGCTCAATACCCGAGAGCCAGATAGCGTCGTCTGTTGCTGTAGGAACCTCTTCGCCACGGAGGCGGACGACGGTTTCAGCCGAATGAAACTCCCCTTCCATTACCTTACCCGTTGCTCGGTCCTGCATCAAGAAATGGATGCGCTCTTCAGCCGAACCGAACAAGGTGTACTCAACATCAATACTTTCTGGGACACTCGACCACATGGCCCGCACTGAAACCTGGACAAAGTCAGCCTCAGCAGGATCGCCGTTCCCTGTTGCAGTCTCGTCGGGTACAACAACGTCGATATGCAGTATGGTTGCCGCCGTATCCACCTCATTACGCAGCACCACCCGCTCTTCAATAAAGGCGTGAATCGCATCCTGATGTGTGTCAACTTCCACTGTTGACAGCAGGCCATCGCCATTATCGTCGGCAAATGTGAATGCGGAGGCATACGGTGCGACGATGATCGCTGCATTGACGTCGTCGATCAGGATACTCAGTTGCCCTGCTTCGAGACTGTGTGCGGAGGCGCTGTTGATTTGGCCAAAACCGAGCCATATAATCAGTATCAAGAACCAAATACGTTTCATATGAAAACCTGCCTTTATATTTTGTTTGGTCTGCGCTCAAGTCTAGTCTTTTCACCGCAGGAGGGCTAGTGTCTAACATAATGATTTAGGTGGCCCACATATGACACATCACACAACGATCCATGACATCTGTCACGGGTTGATGGATACAATCGTGGCACTAGCCATAGGTGCGTTTTAGAAAGTTCGGCTACAATGAGAACATGAGCCAGAGTGCATTTTCTTTTCGTATCGATCAATTGCTGCGGGTTGCCCTCATGTTGTGGGTCGTCTATTTTAGTCTGCTCGCGCTAGTTGATTGGTGGCTTGTCGATCGCGACACAGATGTGCTGCTCTACTATACTGTTCAGATCATGAATAGCTTGTTCATTCTCGGCCTGACACTGCTGCCCTGGCCGCGCATCTGGCAAAAGAAAGCCATGTTACCGATTGCACTTGCGCTGATGGCCATCCTGCCGACGGTGACGGTACACATCATGCAGCACATTGCGTCTAGCGAGCCACTACGCTCGCCTGATGGCATGACACTGCGCCTGACACCAATTCTGCTGATGGCGCTGCTGTTGACGGCTTGGCACTATCGCTGGTCGGCTGTGTTGCTCTTTGGCCTGGTCGTCACTGTGCTAAATGTGGTTGGCATCTTTCTGCCACCTATCGTCGATGGTGTCATTCCTCGTTTCTATTCGAGGGCCGTGCTCGTCATGGGAATTCAAACCATCAGTCTCTTGATAGTTGGCTACATGATTAGCGCGTTGATGAGCCGCTTGCGGTTGCAGCAACGCTTACTGGAAGAGGCAAACGCACGTCTACGTGACCAGGCCAGCACCCAGATCGAGTTGACTATCAGCCACGAGCGCAACCGTATGGCGCGTGAGCTCCACGACACCCTGGCACACACGTTGAGCGGCCTGGTTGTGCAGTTGCAAACAATCAAAGCGTATCGTGACATTGAACCAGCCACGTCACAAAAGCTACTCGATGATGCGCTTGTGGCGACGCGTGACGGTCTGCAAGAGACGAGAGGCGCACTCAAAGCGTTGCTCGCCACGCCGCTTGAGGATTTAGGCTTGCCCCTTGCGATTCGTCAGATCGCCGAGGAGGCCGCAGCGCGTGCCAATCTTGATCTCCGGCTGGCGATCACTGAGCCATTGCCGTCGTTTGCGCCAGAGATAGGCCACGCGCTCTATCGCATAGCGCAAGAGGCGATCATGAACGTAGTCTATCATGCCGATGCCAAAACGCTCTCTGTGCAGGTCACGGCAAACACACAGGGCATTCAATTGACAGTTGTGGATGATGGAAGTGGTTTTGACGCGGACAGCACGCACCCAAACCACTGGGGCATTGAGGGTCTGCGCGAGCGAGCCCAGTTGGTCGATGGTTACCTGTGTATTGCGAGCCAGGCTGGCGGTGGAACGACGATACAATTGACCGTACCGGAGAACACACCTTGAGAATTATTATCTGCGACGATCAAGCGATTGTCCGCGAAGGACTCGCGATGCTCTCAAAGCTCGACCGCGAGATTGAGATTGTGGGTCTTGCCGAGAATGGATTGGAGGCGGTTGAACTTGTGGAGAATGCGGCAGCAGATGCTGTGACAGATGTGGTGCTGATGGATCTGAAAATGCCAGGGATGAATGGCATCGAAGCCACCCGCCGCATCTGCGCCAGATACCCGCAGACGAAAGTCCTTGTCCTCACCACCTATGACGATGACGAGTGGGTTTTTGATGCCATTCGCGCGGGTGCATCGGGCTATCTGTTGAAAGATACACCTTATGCTGAAGTCGTGGCTGCTATTAAAGGCACAGTGGCGGGCGGTGCATATACAGACCCCGCAGTTACCAAAAAATTGCTCCATGCCGTCGCTAATCAGCAGCTACAACATGCCACGCTGATCACCAACAAGCTCACCGAGCGCGAAACTGATGTCTTGCGCTTTCTTGCTCGGGGGCTGAACAATGCTACCATCGCCGAAGAACTTCATCTATCCGAAGGAACCGTACGCAATCATATCAGTGCCATCCTCGCCAAGCTTGAGGTGTCGGACCGAACGCAAGCTGCGGTGATTGCCGTCAAACATGGTATCCGTTAGATGTCTGTAATCATCAAAAAAAGTATACCAGCGCGATTCGTACGGAAATACCCGCGAAGGAGTAGTAGTGGCGCTTAGGGTAGCGACAGCATGGAACAGGAAGCAGCGTTACGGAATGATGCCACCAGCATAGGAGCGAGAGCCATGCTGGTATGAAACCAATCATTTTGCCCCTCTACGGACAAACATGGGAGGTTCCCTAACATCAGAGCGACTCTGCAACGTGGTGTGTACCCAGAAGGACTCACCGGGTTCAAAGTAGTTGGATTGTGAGTACGTTGTAGTGTATAAATACCCCCAGCGCCTGCTGCTCCAGTTTTGATAAAACGGCGACGTTGTTTATTGAAAGTTGACATGATAACTCCTTGTATAGTCGTTGGACATAAACAGCAGGCGGGATGTATTTTATGGATTGTAATATGGTGAGTATGCCGCACCACAAAAATGATGTTACGTAATGGTATATGGTCAAGGGTTTAATGAGCCAGACGTTGGCTTCAATCGAGATGGAGGGGCAACGTGAGATGCGTGTTTCAGATGGGATAACATATCCAGATGGAATAGATTAACCTTTACAAATGGCCAAACGATTGGTCAAATGAGCATTTGTTTCATATGCAAATGCTGGGGCAGTCGGTACAAAAGTTGTGGCCAACCCGATCATAAACATGAGTGCAACCCAGATTGTTACTTTTTTGCACATTTTGTAGCAAAGGAGAAGATCTGTATGCATACACGACAAGGATTGGTGGTCTGGATCTGCTGATTGTGTGCAATATGCATGTTCAGTAACACAGGTTTTATCCTCATTGGTGGGGCATATATCAATTGAGTGAAAAATTTCACGTATATGTCAGGAAAATTTCTCTACCATCTTGAGTTGAATGCCCTATAATTACAAAGGCCATGTAAAGTTTACTTGAAATACATTTGAGGACATTTTATGAAAATAGCTGTGTTCAGCACCAAACCCTACGATCAACAATTCCTGCAAGCAGCAAACACATCATCTGACCATGAGTTTGTATTCTTTGAACAACGCTTAACCCGCGACACCAGCGCCCTGGCGGCTGATTTTCCTGGTGTTTGTGTGTTTGTGAATGATCAATTAGATGCAGATGTTGTTGAAGCACTCGCGCACCAGGGTACTCGACTAATCGCGCTTCGCTGTGCGGGATTTAACAATGTCGATTTGATGGCAGCCAAACAGCATCAACTCACTGTCGTCCGTGTCCCAGCCTATTCTCCGTATGCCGTTGCCGAGCATACCCTTGGGATGATCCTTGCGCTCAACCGTCAGCTTTACCGTTCCTATACGCGCATACGAGAAGGTAATTTCGCGCTGGATGGTCTGCTGGGCTTCGATGTGTATGGACGAACAATCGGTATTATTGGTACCGGCCAGATTGGTGTAAACGTCGCACGAATCATGAAAGGCATTGGTTGCGAGATCCTGGCATATGATCCTATGCCAAACCCGGCATGTGATGAGTTCGGTGTTCGTTATGTGGCGCTCACTGAATTGTTATCTCGATCTGATATTGTGACACTCCATTGTCCATTGATGCCAGAGACGTACCACATCATCAATGCAGAAACCATTCAACTGATGAAGCCTGGCGTCATGTTGATCAATACGAGCCGTGGTGCCCTGCTCGATACATCAGATGTCATTGTGGCGCTCAAAGATGGACACATCGGGTACCTGGGTCTTGATGTGTATGAAGAAGAGCAGGATCTCTTTTTTGAAAATCTATCAAATAAGGTGTTACAAGATGATGTATTTGCACGACTACTCACATTTCCGAACGTATTAATTACTGGTCATCAAGCCTTTTTCACTCGTGAAGCACTGGAACGTATTGCATCTACCACGGTTGCCAATATCACCTCCTTTGAGCAGGGTGAAGCACTGCCAAATAAAGTCTCCACAAAGCATTTGGCAAAGTAACAGATCATGAACAACGTACTTCTTACGGGCCTGGCAGCGTTGCCCATTCTCACCATTCTGGTGCTTATGCTTAGTGTACATTGGTCAGCGGCCAGAGCTGGTGCCGTTGGTTTGGTCGTCGCGCTGCTTTTGGCATGGTTCGCTTTTGGCTATGGCCAGCGTACCTATAGCGAAATCGGCAGTGTCTTCGCGACAGTTGGTGCGCTCTCTGAGGCGATCATTACTACTGCAACCATCTTGTGGATTATTATTCCAGCGCTCTGTTTGCATCAGCTCCAATTGCGGAGTGGTGCTATCGACACTCTCCGTTCAGCGATGAGTCGTCTGTCTGATGATCCGCGCATTATTGCGTTACTGGTCGCGTGGTTTTTTGCTTTGTTTATTGAAGGGGCGGCAGGCTTTGGCACAAGCATCGCGCTGGCTGCCCCCTTTCTCGTCAGTGTTGGATTTCGCCCCGTGACAGCGGTGACAATTGTGTTGATCGGGCATTCCGTCGGCGTCTCCTTTGGTGCCGTCGGTACACCCATTATTCCCCAGATTGAGGCAACTGGGTTAAGTGGTGCTGCAATCGCTCAGTCGACTGGTCTGTACCATGCATTATTAGGGTGGATCATGCTTATCAGCGCGATGTTGGTAGCCTCACGTGAATTGAATGGTCAGGGGAAGACTGGCAAAACCATCTGGGGTTGGACGGCCCTCGCTGCCGTCCTTTTTCTGGTTCCCTTCTTCCTGATTTCACAATTTGTGGGGCCCGAATTACCTACACTTGGTGGTGCATTTGTTGGTGGCCTGGGCTTTGTCGCCGTATTTGGTCTGGTTCAAGCACGCGCAGCTGGTATCGAAAAACCAATCACACCAGCCTCAGACGACCCAGTACCTCGTGTGGGACTGCTTGCTGCAGCGTCACCGTATCTTATTCTCGTGCTACTGGTGTTAGTAACGCGCTTGATTCCGCCTCTACAAGAAATGCTTTCAGGTATCATCTGGCGCTATACACTGTTTGAGACCTTTAGTGTTTCGTTTCAACCACTCTATCAACCGGGTACATTGCTATTCCTCTCATTTCTCCTTGGCGCACTCTGTCAACGTACATCATTCACATTACTGCGGGATGCGGTGATGGCAGCACTTGGTCAGATTGGCGCCGTAACAGTCGCCCTCATCGCCATGTTAGGACTGGCACGGATTATGGTGTACTCAGGTATGATTGAAATCCTCGCGCAGACGGCAGCGAACACGGCTGGCCCTGCATGGCCCCTGTTTGCACCGTTCGTAGGTGCTTTGGGAACGTTTGTCACTGGTTCAGCAACCGCATCAAACATTCTTTTTACCGATCTCCAGGTATCAACCGCACAGAATCTTGAACTATCTGTACTAAGTACGGTAGGACTGCAAGGCTTTGGAGCGGCGGTCGGTAATATCATCTGTCCTCACAATATCATTGCCGGGGGAGCGACGGTAGGGTTGCGAGGTGAGGAAGGCGCGGTGTTGCGCCGTACCTTACCAGCCTGCCTACTCTACGCCACACTTGGCGGTGTCATTGCTTTCATCGGTATAGGCTAGTTCTTAGTTGAGCATGCATATGCATGTCATGCTCAACTCCTACTATCGATCTACGATGTTCGTGATATACTTTATCTTGCTGTTCAACCCTACTGCTATCAATCAATATAATACAGTATTACTTGTGTCCTGTTTTGTTAAGGAATATAAGCAATGAATGCAAACACGCCAGCGAGACCCAGGATCGTAATCAGTATTGAAGGTGTGACATTTTCTGTTGAAATCGGTGGTCGTGTCGCAATACCAGTGACGCTGGTTAATCAGGGATCAATTGATGATACCCTGCTAATGGATGTAGAGGGTGTGCCACGTGATTGGGTTACACTGACGTCGCCTGCGGTGCAACTCAACTGCGGTGAGCGTCGTGAAGCGATTGTAATGATTCAGCCTCCAACGACAGCACAGAGCTCTGCTGGTCAATACACGGTGTTCGTACAGGCTATCAGTAAGGCCGATCCCAATCAAATTGCAGAGGCAACCTGTGCGTTGTTCGTTGCCAGTTTTGCCAGTTTCGCCTGTGAACTTATCCCACAACAGGTACGATCAGATCAGTTAGGGCAGGTATCCATTACAAATCAGGGGAATAATGCGGAGAACTTTACTGTGACTCTCCAGAGCCGTAGCGATGCTGTGTTCTTTGAGCCGCGACAACCACAAACGATTCAAATTCTGGCTGCCCAAACTGCCATAATTGAGTTTCGAGTCATGCCGCGTGAGCGCACTCTGGTTGGAAGAAAAATTACAGAAGATTTTACTGCCCATGTACAAGCTGGCAGCCATATGGCTCAAACACTGAATGGGCATGTCGTTAGCCAGCCGCTCCTGCCCTTTTGGGCTTTTGTATCGATTGTATCTATTTGTATCCTGCTTGGCTTGTTTATTTTGTTGTCATTATTCAATCAGCCTGATCAAGATACACTTGTCTTCAGTGCGACGGAAACCGCTATTGCAGAACAAACCGCCATTGCAGGAGCAGCTGTAGAAGCGGATACCGACGGTGATGGATTAAGCGACATCGCTGAAACGAATGCCGGTACCGATCCAAACAATTCCGATACCGATGGTGATGGACTGCTTGATGGTGATGAATTGCGGCTGGGGGCCAACCCCAATGTGATCGACAGTGATGGTGACACCCTTGTCGATGGGCAAGAGGTGAATGAAATTGGGAGTAGTCCAGTCAATGTGGACACAGACGGAGATGGGTTAAACGACAATGTTGATCCGGAGCCGGGCCAGCTTCCAACGTTAGAACCAGTAGCACCAACCGCTATTCTGCCACCGGAAGAGCCAGTTGCTCCTGTAGAAGAAGCTACACCAGTACCAGAAGTACCCACAGAGATTCCACCAGCAGTCCCGACGGAAGAAGTACCCGTAGCCATCCCAACTGCGACTCCAACCGTGTTGCCTGAGCCAACCGCAACGCCCACTCCTGAGCCATTGCCTTTGCAAAATCAGGGGCAGGTGGCCTTTGTTTCTGATCGGGATGGGCGTACCGACATTTATATCTTTGATAGTGATACTGGAGAAACTCGTTCATTGACATCTGATCGTAGCAATGATGTTCAACCACAGTGGTCTCCAAACGGTGAGCAACTGGCCTTTGTGAGTAACCGTGATGGCAATACCGAGATTTATCTGGTCGATGCCGATGGCACCAATCTCATCAACCTGACGCGTGACAGCGCTGAGGAGAGTAGTCCTACATGGTCACCAGATGGGGAACAGCTTGCCTTTGTGAGTGACCGTGATGGCAACCTTGAGATCTATGTGATCGATGTTGACGGTAGTAATCCGGTTAATCTGAGCAATAATGCAGCAGTGGATAGCAGCCCTGCATGGTCGCCGGATGGCAACGAAATTGCGTTTGTGAGTGAACGTACTGGCAGTGCGGATGTCTATGTGATGGATGCCAACGGGGACAATCCGACCAATCTGAGCGAGAACCCGGCGCTGGATGACAACCCTGCATGGTCACCTAACGGGAATCAGATCGCCTTTGTGAGCGACCGTGATGGCAATGCCGAAATCTATGTCATGAATGCCAATGGCAACAATCCATCCAATGTCAGTGATGATACGGCAGATGACACTGAACCAGTGTGGTCACCCAGCGGGAATCAGATCGCCTTTGTGAGCGACCGTGATGGCAATGCCGAAATCTATGTCATGAATGCCAATGGCAACAACCCTATCAATGTAACGAACAATCCCGCAGATGATCGTGCACCTGACTGGTTTGATGGTTAACAGTTGTATGTATTGATTGTATCGACTTTTTCCAGCCCCGCGAGATTTTGTGAATCTCGTGGGGCTTTTGGTGTATTAACAAAAGTGCAACATTACTTGCCGCCGCCCAGCATCAAGTACAGCGAGCCTATAACTATTAGCCACAGCGACAACTCTATATACCACTATTGGTGCATTGCTTACGTCACTAAAGCGTAGACGTATCGAACAAGGCATGTATGTGCTCTCGCAGCAGCTTGCTCTCCCAGTGTGGGTTATGGAGCAAATCGAGGCCGAACCAATGTCCCAGAGTCAGGCGGTGCAGTATGCGCTACAGGACGAAGTGGTGATATAGATCGTGGTCTAGTAATGTCACTTCGTCCTATGACTCGAGAAGTTAACGAACCCCTTCCCATAGTGCTCGCTCCGCAGATCGGGGATCGCCCACGACCTCTGAAATGGTGTCGAAGCGCATGGTTGCCCGATGGCTGAGATTATACGCTGACCAACCAGCATCTCCACTGGTCGCAAAAGCAACCCAGGCAGCGTGCATTGTGTCGGCAAGCTGTTGCGGCGGGTCAGTTCCCCAGAGTTGCTCAGTCTCATTGCCAAGCGTGTCGAAGACAAAAGGTATTTCGAGCACATGGCATGCACCAAGGAGGCCATCGAACTGAGGTGAACGCCACACAAACTCATACATATAGGTTTTTGTGGTGCTCTTCGCGTAAGCATCTGCCAGACGAATAGCTGGAATGCGCCACCACCAGTCGGTCTGAATGGCTGCGAGAAGATCGCCAGCGTTAGCGGTGGGATGTATCGAGCGATAGGCATCCAGTGTTGCCTCGATCGGGAGCCCAAAGGCTGCCACTGTTCCCACCAATGCTTCCTCAGTAATGCCAGCAAGCATGTTCTCAGACGTCATGTTGATTCGCCACTCATCGATATTCGTACCAACGATGATATCAATCTCTGCACCAGATCCGGCAGCAATGCAATCAATCGGACGAGCCGGGATGAGATTTCCATCGATCACTGGCTGCCACGGTAGCATACTGATCGCTACTTCACTACCCCATTGCTCGGGGTCGGGATATGCCAGGAGAGCGGCTCTCAACTCCTCCTGTGCTGCAAGTGATCGCTTGAGCGGGATCGCTGAAAGTGCTTCTTGGGTCGGTATAACACCAAACTTATCAGCAAAGTGCTGACCTACCCGCTGGGCACTCGCAATCGACATGGCATGATGAGCTGCGCCACTCTGGACGATAGCTCGCCGGAATAACCCTTTGGCGCGGGGCATAGCGAGCAGAGCACCGATGCTCTTAGCACCAGCCGACTCACCGAAAATGGTGACGTTACTGGGATTACCACCAAAGCCAGCGATATTCTCTTGCACCCATTCCAGCGCAGCAAGCTGGTCGAGCAGTCCACGATTTGCATTCCCGTCATTGAGATAAAGAAACCCCTCGGCTCCCACCCGATAATTGATCGTCACACAGACAATACCATCGCGGGCGAAACGATTGCCTTCATACCAGGGTGATGCACCTGTTCCGTGATATTCGAAAAAACCACCGGGAATCCATACCATCACCGGGTGTTTGGCTGACCCAAGGTCGGAGGTCCAGATGTTGAGGCTTAGGCAGTCTTCACCTGCCATTGCAAGCTCTGGCATAATCGCTTCTACTTCTGGGCTATAGGACCCCTGGGGAGCCTTTGGCCCATAGACAAACGCATCCCGCACGCCGCTCCACGCCTCGACTGGCTGTGGGGGACGGAGCCGATTAGCAGCAAAAGGCGGTGCTGCATAGGGAATACCCTTAAATGCATATATACCATTGACAACACTGCCACGCACGTTACCAGATCGGGTATTGACAACTTCATTCATGCTGCTATCTCCTTATCACAAGTTGCAAGGCAAATACCATAACAACGCTCCTTTTTCTCAGAACACCACCATAACCATCTCTGCGAATTACCCGCGTGGACGCCTCTGATCGTCTACTGGGGTAATTTCCCGGTGGCACCAAGTATCCAGCGCATACATTTGTGACCAAAATCGACAAACATCAAGGGGCATCCTCCATCGATAACGTCCAACCCGTGTTCTCGTCCATACGCAACTGCGCGCTGCGATACACTACTGTTTTGTATTCCAAACAGCGCATTCCCATGCATCCATACCCTGGGAACACCCGCAGCCACCGCATCCTGAACGATCTTTTCGGTAACATCAGGGCGAGTCACGATCACAACCCCATCGACCCCATCCGGGATCGCTTGCAGGTTTGGATAACATGGTACATCTTCTATCGTGGTGGCATCTGGATGCATTGGAATGACAGTATGACCTTGATCTCGCAGCGCTTTGAAAATCGCATTGCCAGTAGCTGAGCCACTACGTGATACTCCGACAACTGCAATACGTTGTTGGCTCAGAAACTCTCTGGCACTTTCCTGAAAAGACATGAGAAACCTCCTTATAAAACGCCCTCATCCATCGTGAGTAACGGGAATATACGCTAGTTAAATCACTTCTTGTATTGTGATCGAAAATATGGAGCAAGTGCTGATGAGCCTTTACACAGTTTGTGTCCATATTCACCGAGTCTACTACAGTGGAGGTGTCCTGAAGAGAAGATATGGCGTGTCCGGAGAGAAGATTTATTCACATCGGGAAGGAAGCGCTCTGATTGTAGCATAGACCGGTGGTTACAAATCGCTACTTGAGTTCGTGCTTCAACGTTCAGCTGCTTTGCACCGCTATGTCTTTGCGTTAGACAATGATATGGGTGGATGTTTCGGTGGATGGGCCAGCCGATGTGTGCTGCGATACATTATTGTTCTGTGTCCCAAACAGCGTATTCGCATGTACCCAAACTCTGGGAACATCTGCCACCACCGCATCCTGCACGATCTTTTCGGTAACATCAGGACGGGTCACAATCACGACTCCATCGACCCATCCGGGATCGCCTGCAGGTTCGAACAGCACGGTACATCTTCTATCGCGGTGGCATCTGGATGCACCAGAATGACGGTATGACTCTGGTCTCGTAACGCTTTGAAAATCGCATTGTCTATTGGTCCTAGTACCAACATGGACTCGGTTGGCAAACGTTTATCAGGTAGTACATTATTGTAAGGAGATTTGCTGTTATAAATGAAAAATTGACAAACTATTTGAATGGCGTTTTTGTGCCTTACGAGAGAGTAAAAAAGGTCATCGAGCTAAAGGCTGACCTGCTCTCCGATTTACAGGAGCGGTTCTGTGAACTCAAAGCCGAAGGCAAGGACGCTGAAATGGCTTTTCAGATGACCATTGATAGTATTGGCAACATTGAGCAAACGGTACAGGAGGTTGCCAATCTTTCCCGCTCGCTGAAGCGACAGGTGCAAACAAACTTTCCATACTTGTGCGTACCCATTTCAGCACGTCAGAACTGACTGGGGCAAAATTCACCGATGCAAAACTGGTCGACGCAAAGCTGAGCATGATCGACCTGAGAGAAACAATCTTTGAAAGATGTATTTTCAACCCTCGGCGTCAAGTGCAACTTAGGCTTCATCTCTGATGATTAATGGTACCATCCAAAATCGGCCATGCCCATTCCAGAGCAACACATCTGTGCCATCTTGGGCAAGTGTCACAAACGTATCCCAGCGTGGCTGACTCAGATCCCACACGCGCTCTTCTCTGCGATCCACAGCAACAATCCGCCGCCCACCACGCGGAAATGTGTTGACAACCACCAAACGACTATCAGGAGTCCACTGTGGCGCACGGGTTGGGCCATCTGGGCCAAGTGAAAATTGTTGTTGAGTTTCTCCGTAGCGATCTGTGATTCTCAGTTCAGGGGCCCGTTCGCGTGTATGGCCCTGCGGTTCTGCTCCTACGGCAATGGCGAGATGCTCCCCGTTGGGGCTCCATGTAAGGCCTAGTGAGGCCATTCGTAGTATGTCTGTGCGGTTTGACGTTGGTGTGGGTTCCATGATGGGTATGTCAAGGTAGTCACGTTTATGCGGTATATCTCTTTCAGGATACCCCAGTAAAATGCGATTCAGCCTATCACCGCTGAGATCGCTCACACATACATCGCTTCCACAAAGATACGCGACCCGCTCTTCCTGCGGATCTACCGACAAGGTGAATGGCATGCCTGGATCCATACCCAGGCCAGCCAGAGATCCCTGCGCTATGACTTCACCTCCACCTGTTGCTACTCGCCAAAGATGATCTGCTTCCCAAAAGTAGACACTTGCATTGGTGACGGCAATGTGTGCAAAGTCTGTCTCGGCAAGTGTTTGAATCCGTCCTGATGCGCGGCTGAATGTATGGATAGTGTATTGAGTTTCGGCCCTGGCCTGTTCAGCGCTCTGGAGAAAGACCACATACTGATTGTCAGTGGTCCATGTGTATTCGAGGACCTGTTCAGCAATTTTGTATGGTTCTGATTCGTTAAAAGGGATCAGCCAGAGATTGCCGTGCGACATGGTCTCTTTTTCCAGCAATAACGCATATCTCTTATCGGGAGACCATTGCAAGGGTGGTATTTCCCAATCGCCATCCCATCTGTCAACGGTCAGCATGGCCGCATTTGGAGATAAAGGGACTTCACTGACTTCACCGAGAGCGAGCGAAGATTCTGCTGATACCAGTGGTGTAAGCGCTAATTGCTTATGGGCATAGAAAAATCGGTTAAGACCAGTTGCACGTGTTTCGAGAGTCGTGGTGTAAACGCTGGGTGGTGGGGTAAACATAGGAATTGTGAAAGTGCGGGTGTGATCATCTGCATAGCGCAATACGATATCGGTAGCCGCAATGGTGTCAGGTTCCGGTGCGATAGTCACCTGTTGTATGGCGTAATCGACCAACGCCTCACGAGGATGCAGTGGGTCAAGACCGATTTGTCCGATGAGTTGATCGAGTTGGCTGGTAAGCACGGCTGTGGGATCACGATTGATCGTCACAAAACGATTGACAAGCAGACTATGTGGATCGTAACTGTACTCCCCGGTGAGTCGATAGTATAACCCCAGTGGGTTGGGAACATACGAAAATGGGGAGACAAAACTCACCAGCAGTAGAATGACCAGAATCAACTGCCACTTTCTTGCAAATCGTGTTCTCATAGTGGTAACTATATCTGGGAGATATCACGTTGATATCTCAATTACATCACAATTGTGTAACAAGAATCGTTCCATTTGGGCCCCACAAGGCCAGGTTTGTTTACACAAATGCAATATTTCTGTGATGTGGATGTGACAAACATTTGTTACGCTGTTTTCTGCCTATCATCATACATACAGAACGTTTCAGCAAGTAAAGGGTTTAGGGAGTGTATCAAAGAGATAAAGTACCTGTTATGCCGAATGAAAACCCCATAATTGATGATATTACTAAGGTATACCAGATGTATCGTCAACCGATCTTGGCACATATCATACGCTTAGTTAGTGAGCGTGAAGTTGCTGAGGATTTGTGTCAGGAGACGTTTATTAAAGTCATGCAGGCGTGGTCGCGCCGCGATGCACGTGCGAGTCTATCTGCCTGGATTTATCGTATTGCCACAAACACAGCATATGACCATCTGCGACGAAGCCAGCGCATTCGTTTTACCCCGCTGTATGTGATCGAACACGCACCGCCACGTGTTGAAGCATCAGAAACACAACTTGATGAGCATGAGCCGATACAACGTGCACTTGCTCAACTTCCTGAGCGTTATCGTACCTTGCTTATTCTGCACAGTTGCGCTGGACATTCGACCCGTGAGTTGGCTGATGCCCTTGGTTGTACAGACAATGCTATCAAAACACGTCTCTTTCGAGCACGTACGCGTTTCCGCGAAATTTATCAGCATTAGTTTATAAAATTATCTTCACAACAGCTAGTTTTGCAGTAATTCGTCGAACTCTCGTGCCGCTTCAAACATCTGTCCATTACGTAAATTCAAACTGAAGCCACCCCAGAGCTCGCTGGATGGATCGCCTTGTGGATGATCCAGAAACCAGCAAAGTGCCTGTAACTGTGGCTCACGCCGTACTTCTCTCAGGGCGTTGGTAAGCCAGCCTGGTGGGTAATTCTGCGCTGGGGGAATGCGCTCATCGCTCGTCCACGTGTTCGTCGATACAATGTACGCTGGCATGCCCCGGGTTGTGTCATAGCGGTTGATAATACGCAACCAGTCCTTATAAACGCGAAATCCTGCCTGAGCACGTCCCCACTCTGTTCGGTACAAATCTGTGGCAGGCTCACGTGATGGCTGATTTGCTACCTCGGGGGCAGTTGGGCGCCCCGGCGCTTGAATGGCAAATCCATCAGGGTTTGCCAATGCAGTGCCAACTTCTCGTTTTGCTTTCACACTTTCGTCAATATGCGCTACCAGTGTATTCATGTAATTGAGCCAGGGTTGATTGAGGAAGTCACGGATAGCGCCATCCTGATCGTCGATCCATGGTGTCAAAGGCACCACAAGCAAACGCACCTGTGGGTTCACGGCACGCATGCGTTGCACGACATTGTCTGTACGTTGCGGATCGACGCTATAACCGTTAAAGACCCGTGCATACCATTCTGGCGTTGTAGGCTGTTCAGGTGTAAGCTCGTTTTCATCCAAACCGTTGATACCACTGCCAATAATATAGCCATAGACACCTTTGAATCGTTCATCACGGGCGAGGCGTTCGCAAGCGTCGAGGTAACGGGCCAGCGCTACTTCATCACTCGTTGGGGGCATAGCTTGCCGGTAATCGTAGGCGATCCGTACCAGCACGCGTAATCCTTGTTCATTGGCCTTATGAACCCATTGCGCTAACCCATCAATACTAAAATTCTCATCAAATGGACGTTGGGTATAGGTTAGTTCGACGCTCCAACCAGCTCGTCCGCGCCAGTCACGTGTGGGATCTGCAAAGACGACGCCAAGTTCTGTGGGGCTTAATGGCGGATCCGGATCGTTAGTCGTTGTCGTTGGTCCAAGTTGAATGCGGGTACGCTCGATACAACCAGTGTGGCAGTCGTGATAAAAAATGGCTGCATAGTTAGTATTGTCTGGAGCCCGGAAGACCCACCGCCATGTCCATGGACCATTGTTCAAAGGTCCACGTGAGATAAATTCTTCATCAAGTGGTATTTCCTCGCCATCGATCATCAGTTTAATATTGGCCCATGGAACATTATCACTTATATAGAGTGTGACAGGTTCGTCAGGACGTGCAGCCTGTGGTTCCACGCGTGTCTGTGGCCATGCTCCAACAGGGTTGGTCTGTGGGTTTGTTACAATCAGAATACGACCATCAATTGGCAGAAACCAGTATCCGCCAAGTATCACCACGATCAGGGTAATCAGTAGCAATCGTGGTGATAGCAATGTGCGAAAGCGGTACTTTTCTCCAGGTTGTTTCATATGCTTATTTACCTGCCTTAGGCGCATAGTCAAGGGTCCAACTTACGGTTGTTCCTGAGTTTCCGGTTGTTTTGCTCTCAATTGAGAGTTTGGTGTTATGTTGCCGCAGAATTTCCTCCACTAATGCCAATCCAAGGCCACTTCCTTCGACTTGCTCATGGCCACGATATAAGCGTTCGGTCACACGAGGGAGTGCCATTGCCGAAATACCAGGCCCACTATCGCGGACGATACACACAGCACTATCTGTTGCGGCTTCGAGTTGAATGAGGATGGTATCTTCTGGTCGACAATATTTTATGGCATTGTCAAGCACATTGAGAAATACCTGTTTGAGGCGATCTGGTTGTGCTAATACCAGTGGTAATCGGGTATCCGCATTGAATGAGATTATGAGTTGATGCTCTTCAGCAATGGGAAACACCTGGGCAATAGCTTCCTCCGTAATCAGTACAAGATTGACCGGCTGAAGCGGTAGATCTGCCGTTGTCTCAAGTCGATAGAGCTCGAGAAGATCACGTACCAGGCGTGCCATGCGTTGTGTCTCACGTTGAATGGTTTCTGTTGACGCATGGCGCACAACATCAGTGGTTTGTGGGTTGCGGATGATCTCTGTATGTGCTACCAGAGCCGTGAGTGGTGTACGCAATTCATGTGACAACTGACTGATAAATGTTTGCTGTTCTTGTATAAAACGCTGTTGTTCACGTCCATCCGTGATGACGAGCAGTGATCCTTGATTGTCAATGGGGTAGCGCCACCAACGAAGGGGGAGGGGGTGGGATATAATGCCATTACGTGGTGTGGTGATTTGTGTGGCATTACCAAGACGATGGATTGTCTGCGTCAGTATGTCGGGAGACGCGCTGCCCAGTTCAGCAAACAGACGTTGTGCCATCACATTAGCAAACAACACGGTATTCTCAGGACTTGTAATGACAATACCAAAAGGAAATTTGTCCCACATGAACCACAATTCCTGATGCGTTGTGGAAACGTTGTGTTGTCGGCGCAGTCCTTGCCACACCAGCATACTCACTCCAACCATAAGGAGCAATAGTGCAAAGAGGGTGATGCGTAGGTTGAGTTCAATCATCTCAGAGTGTTACGTTTGTTTTTTGTGCAAGACGATAGCCAAAACCACGTACGGTTTCAATGCCTGAGGCAGTTTCTGCTCCAAGTTTTGCACGTAATCTTTGAATGTGGACATCAACTGTGCGAGGTTCACCATAGAAATCTTCATCCCAGATACGCCGTAGCAGTGTTTCACGCCCAAAAACTTGTCCGGGATGCTCCATTAACAATTCAAGCAACGCCCATTCTTTGGGTGTCAGATCAACGGATTCCCCGTGTATCTCAACGCGATGTTGCGTACGCCAGAGTGTGAGCGCCCCGTATGTCAATGGTTGTTCTTCGGTATGCTGTGAAGAGATGCTCTGTTCGGCAAACCGCAACATCGCACGTATACGGGCCAACAGTTCACGTGGTTCAAATGGTTTGGTGACATATTCATCCGCGCCAAGTTCTAGTCCAGTTACTTTGTCAATAACCTCATCACGTGCCGAGAGCATTAAAACAGGAATATACGATGACATGGCGCGAATACGACGACACACTGTATAGCCATCAAAACCAGGCAACATCACATCAAGTACTACGAGTGATGGGTGGGGTTGCTCCACGAGTTTTTCGAGCGCCATAACGCCTGTGGTGGCTTGACGCGTTTCGTAGCCTGCTTGCTCAAGTAATGTTGCAACGCCATGCAGCACCGCCGGATCGTCATCAACAACAAGAATACATGAAGACATGGCTTCTTACTCACTAGGCTTCTAATACATGGTTTATAGCTATCCGGTATGGACCTGCATACATCAATGTGTGCTGATTATACATCAAGAAAGTCGGTTAGACACTTGTGACAAAGTACTATTGGTAAATTACCACATTTTGTTGCAGGTATGTCTGTGGTATATACGCAGTGTTACAATGCGATCATATGATAAACTGTAGTGGCGTAGTGTTAGCCACGTTGTTACGATGCTTCTTACAGATATCGCCCTGTATGCATACTATATCACTGACTCATCCCCGCATGATAGTAAATGCCATTCCGCGACGAAATATCCACCATGGAGAAATTATCAGCCTGTTAATAATGTGGGCCCTGCTCCATGTACGAGCACTCTTCAATCTCACTGACCACGCTGGTGTCGGGTCGTAATGGTCTCTCTCCCAATTCCCCAATTGTCCGTGTCTACTTCATCAATCACTACCACCGTTGTTTGTGGATTTTTGCCAAGGATGTCTGGTAAGCGTTTGGTTACGCCTTCAATCAGTTGCGTCTTTTGTTCTGCGGTGGCGCCTTCATTGGTGATTTTGATGTTGACATAAGGCATGTTCAGACTCCTCTATGCTGAGTCATAAAAATTGACTTGATACATACTTAGGACTTACGCAGGGGCGAGAAAACAGACCCGAAAGGTTAAATTAAAGTGCGTAAGTCTTATATAATACTGCAATAGCTGCTATATATGCTCCACAACCATCAGTACTTGCATATATGCCCTGTGGATGTTGATGTATGTGTTTTCATGGTAAGGTTGTGGATAAAAAGTGCGATTTTAATCAGGTACAACGTGTTTTGAAATAAAAAAGCAACCAAATTATCTTTGATTGCTTGAACTAAGACCTGGATTTTTGGGGTTCAGCAGCTATCGGTAACTTACATACGTGCAACGATGCGTTTAACCAGTTCGCTGAATTTTGGTTTCGCCAACTCACCTGCCTCAAGAACCTCTTCGTGGTTGGCTGGTGGGCCATCTGGCAGCGCGAGATTGGTTATCAGTGAAATGCCCAGTACGCGCATTCCTGCGTGTCGTGCTACCACCACTTCTGGTGCGGTTGACATCCCAACGGCGTCACTCCCCCATACCCGTAGCATACGCAATTCGGCGCTACTCTCAAACGTTGGGCCAGTCAGCATCGTGTAGACACCCCGGCGCAATGTTATACCGATTTCCGCAGCCATCGTTTGGGTAAGTTCGCTCAACTCTGCATCAAATGCATCGACCATAGCAGGGAAACGTGTCCCAAGTCGTTCGTCGTTGGGGCCGCGCAATGGATGCTGTCCAACCATGCCAGGCAGGAAAATCTGATCGGTAATCAGCATGAGATCACCAACATTCCAATCTGCGTGTAGGCCACCGGCCGCGTTGGTCACAAACAGGGTGTCACAGCCGAGTGCACGAAAGACTCGGACTGGAAAAGTTACCTGTTGCATTGAGTAGCCTTCGTAGAAGTGGAACCGACCACGCAAAACGGCCACCGGTTGATCGGCAAGCATGCCAATAGCAAGTTCGCCACGATGTCCGACAACGGTTGATGCGGGGAAGTGGGGAATATCTGTGTATGGTATGACCGTAGCGTCTGTCATATCATCGGCTAAGGCGCCCAGTCCAGAACCAAGAATGAGCCCAACACGTGGTACCACTGTCGTTTTGTCAACAATAGCGGCATGTGCCTGTTCAATGTGGGTCAAAATATCTGTCATACGCTATACCATCTTAATGATTAGAATTAAATTCTACGCAATAGATCACGTCGTTTTGCTTCAAATTCGTCCTGTGAAAGCAGCCCTTGATCACGCAAGTCTGCCAGTTTTTGCAACGTTTGTTCAACATCTGTCTGTGGTCCTCGATAGGCAGGTGGCGGCTGCATATAGGCCGAAACAGCCTGAGGGTCCATGTATCCATACCCACGGCTTTGATGATTTTTTGCTTCGAGCATAGCCCGCTTAAAGTCGATTGGTTGGGCAATCTTTCGCATGGTGCTAACGCCCAGATCAGATGCCGTGAGAATTTGAATATCACCGAAATTGAATATACGGCCCAGCCAGCTCTGTCGCAATTCGAGATCTGTGATTTTTTCAAGCGATGAGTCAGTGGCGGACTTACTGAAAATACCCCGCAGTTGAATGACGCGTTGATCAGTTACCACATACTCTTCATTGTTCCAGCGTAAATAATCTAAGAATGCACTGATAAGGATCATAACGCTGATGATACCACACACAACAAAGACAACTTGCCCAACAGGTATGCCTTGAATAAAACGGTTGCCAAAAGCGCCTTGGGAAGCGATGCCAGCTGCTATCAACATAACAATGAGAAATGTTTCAGCGACAATATTGCTCACTAATACGAACGTATGTTGTCGTCCGACATATACAACACGTTCACCGCGGCTTAAGAGTTCATCAAGATAGGCCATCACTGACTCCTTGTATGGTTGCTGAAACGTCGATCTACGGTATGGTTTGACGGACTTCCTGTAGAAAAGCGATTGATTTCAGATTGCGTTCCAAGATCTGCCGAACATAGACATGGAGTATCTGTCTGACTTCCTCACAGACAGCCTGCGTGAGGGTAAGTTCTTCAATAGCTTCCAGTGATTGTGCTTGTAAAAAACGCAAAAGTTTGAATGCGTTCAGGCTGACAGCCATTGCCGTAGCATCGTGTGTTCCACAACGTGGACAGAGCATTCCGCCATTTGATGGGCTAAAACGATTTGCATCCTCGTATAAAACCTCCTGACATGCCGCACAGTAGTGAAATTGAGGTCGATAGCCCGCATAGCTCAGTAGGTGCAACTCGTAGTAGCGTAGGATCAGATCAATATTGCGGGTTATATCAAGGGCACTCAGTGTTGCCAGCAGCAGATCAAACGCCGGGCGGTTTTCATCTTCGTCTCCGACCAGATGATCAATAAGTTCAGCAACATAGTATGCAGCACTGATGCGTTGCAGGTCATGACGGAGTTCATGAAATTGGCTTACTACGACACTCTGTGTCACAATATCGAGGGTGCGACCGATGGCCAGAAGCATAGTGGTATGCGTGAACAGCTCGATATGCCCGGCTAAACGGCTTGTCGTTTTACGGGTACCCTTGGCAATCACACGTCGTTTGCCCTGTGGAGTTATTAAAGTAAGGAGTCGATCGGCCTCACCAAAATCACTCCGGCGAATAACAACAGCTTCAGTTCGATATACGCGATGACGTGCCATAAGCCCTCTTTACCATGCAGCATGTGTATACACGTAGTGCATGAATGCTATGTTTGTTTTTCATGTGATATATGACTCTCTTCATTGCACAACTGTTTTTCAAGCTGCTGAAGTGCAACACTGCTTATACGGTATGCGCGATGCAATTGCTTGTCCGAGAGTAGTTTTGCAACGCGCCGTCGCAGGGCGTTGCTGGCATCGTTCTCAGTTTCAAGCATTGTACAAGCAGTTGCATAAAATTCCAACGCGGCAAAAAGGATTGTCAGATCATGTTTACGCAATGGTGTGTTGGAAGTCGTTGTGTCTCCCATAAGACCATAGCCAGCCTTGTGGAGTTGTGTTGCAAGGGTTGGTCCATCACCCTCCTGGAGCGCCCAGATCTTGTCTGTGATTGCCTCAACCTGGGGGAGTCTCACCCGTCTGTCATGTTTAATCTGCTCAAGCAACAGCGGGTCATCAGCCTCCAGAAGTACTGCACGTTGCAGCGACAAACGAGTGGTTTGTTGCCCCCACTCTTGCAAGGTTACGACCACATGTTGTGGAAGATTACGACCACTTTGCTCGCTCAGGAATCGCAACATGTTTTCAACGGAGATCCCCTGCTCAACAGCTTGTTGAACACTCTTCCGGGTAAGTTTATAGGTACTTGTTTCATGCTGTTGGATATGTTCTGCAATCCGTCGAATCTGGAAACGCACAAAAAGGGTAGCATACATTGGAACAAGGACTTCAAAGTTGCCCTGAACAATCAACGCTTCTTTTGGGGTCATATCTGTCCATGGTTCATCATGTAGTAGTGCAGCACCCATGTAGTTTAAGCGAAAATGACTGACAGAGTTCCCCTCAAATCCAAGATCAATCAGCCCCAGCCAGTGCAGTGTATACGTTATAATGGCACGCAGTTGCTGCCCTTCAACGTCCTCCCAATAGGTAAACCCATCGAGTGGTCGAGCAAAGCGGTCGGTAATGCCCCAGCAGTCATAGTTGCCATCAGGCCGCGCGAAATCTGGCTCGATTCGTTGCGTTTCTGTAATGAAGTCTGCGAGGTTGATCCACTGGTGTGGTGCTATTTGTGTGAGTAGCGTGAGGATCGTGTCTTTGGTCTGCGACAAGTCACGGTTGTACGCACGTTGAAAGTGTATCTTTTCAAGCACCACCAATTCGTCCCACGATGACCCACTCCATCCCGCAAGCAAACGACGGATGCGTCCAATCTGTGGCAGACGCATCCAATCTAAGGCTGCGCGTGTTGGGAGCACCCGCCCATCCGCGCTACTCCGCAGCAAACCGGCATCTTCTAAGATTGCACGTAGCAAACTCACATAGGGCCAGTGCTCTTCACGTGTGACATCCTGCATGTCGAGGTGGGTATCCCAGTGCTTGCTGAGATTGACAAGACTCGTTTTGTTGAGATGACCTGTAGCGGTATAGGTTAGCAAGCCCTGTTGAGCTGCATCTAAGCATATGAGCACATAATTCTCAATAGTATGCGGACTACTCTGGTACACAGTGGCTGGCTCAGGGCCTGGTTGTAGTTGCAATGTATGTTCACGTAGTGGCACAGTTGGCAACAATGGTTGTAGATCAGCAGGAATAACATACATTGGTACGGTTCCGATATGAAGCAATTGTATTAATCCCAGAATCCAAAGTCGTTCGGTTGCTGAAGATGGGTGTGAAAGAGCCAGCAAGTAGGTGCGTGGATTGGGATATTGGTCATATGAGCGTATAGTGCCAAATTCACGTTCTAGCACGGCCCTGGGAATAGCATTGCCGTATTCCTGTACACGTGTGAGCGCAGCACGGGTGTGGGGCTTAAGCGATGCTAAAAGAGAATTTACGACATCTGGTCGTAGAAAAGCATCAATAACATTTGTCTGTGCTGAAATGGTGTTTTTTGTGAGCGCCCAGAGACGCGTTACAGTTGCGCGCTCGGAGGTGCTTCGCTCAGCAAACCATTGTTGAAATGTTGCTGTCGTAGCCCGGTCGTGCTGCTGCATAGTTCCTTTATCAGCGTGTACAGCTTGTTGTACTTAAATATTGAAACCAGTTGTTATGCTTCGCTCTAAACATACTCTAACGAGTTTACCAAAAGCATATGCAATACTGCAAAGTATAGCATATGTTGACGCATATGTGCTGATAGTATTATGGCAGCATTTGTGTACTTCAGGCAGCACAGAATGCAAAGACAGGCATAAGAGACCATTCCGGCTCTCTCATGCCTGTTTTTGCTACCGATAACGTAGCATTGTCACTGCATAGTGATCTTATACCTCGATGGTGAGTGTTACGCCTTCCTCGGTCCAGCGCCCGTTGTTGCCGTTGGCGTCATATAATCCTTGGCCTTTGAGTGTAACAGTACCGTTGCCGTCGGCGCGAAAGCCCACCCGTCCGCCGATGATCTTAATCGACATATTCGTACCACGGATGGTGACGTTTCCAGCAATGCCCTGTAAACGTACCCTCCCATCATCTAAGACCTCATGATACCCGCGTCCGACCGTATCGATAGAGTCGGCACCACTCACATATACTTCGCCAAAGCCACGCTGGATAATAACCTGGCCACTTCCACCGATCTGAGCTGTTCCTGAACCAGTCGCACGCAGAGTGCCTGTTCCCGTGACGCTTTCTTCGGCCAGATTAGCCGCAAAAGTACTACCAATAGTCATGGTCATCATCAACAGCATGCCAATCGTTACTACTACCGTTCGTGATATGTTCTTCAAGCTACGCATGGTGGTGTCCTCCTTAATCCATAACGTTTGTTCATACCTGTATCATAGAGTGAAGCTGTGAAATCCCTGTGAAGAACGTATGTCTATCGTATGTGCCTTGTTTGGGAATGGTCGTCTTGCGGTACAATAGGGCGGTCAATCGAGGATCTGTATGTTAAAGAATTAGGTTACATGAGTTCATCCTCATCACAGGCGCCAATGCTGCAACGTTCATCCCTCCGCGCTATGTTTATTCGTTTGCGTGGCCTTACCGCACACTATGGGTGGGTTTTCTCACTGACCATTGTATTGGCGCTTGTACTTGACATAACTGGATCGCTGCATGTGTATAGTCTGGATCGCTTGCTGGGTGCCCCACTCATATTAGGGACGGCGGCCCTGTTGGTCGTTGTTGCCATCGGGTGGCTGTGTAGCACCCCGCGTCTTGCGTCTATGGCGATGTTTTCCCCACAACTCGTCCAACGCGGAGTGACTGCACTGATGCTGTTGGCCTGGCTGGCAACCCTGCGTGACTTTTACATTTTTATCACGCCAGCTATGCCTCTTGTACACATAATTGGCTTTAGTATTGGTGGATTACTGTTGTGGTTTGCAATAATACGCCCACCACCGCTCACATGGCTGATCTGGCTGGCTGTTTCGCTGGGGAGCCTTGTGCGTGTGATGAGTTTTAGCGCCATCCCGATAGAGCCGTCGCGCGGTGATATGCTGCCACTTGTGCAGGGTGCACTCGCAAATTTTCTGGCTGGAGAGAGCCCCTACACGATCTATACCATGCCGTGGGAACTTCCATTGACCTATCTGCCCATTACGTGGCTCGCCTATCTCCCGGCCTACAGCCTCGGAGTCGATATGCGGGTGACGAGTGTGCTGGCTGAACTCACCATTGGTGCCACACTGTCCTGGATTGCTACTTCGCGTGGGGCAGATGCGGGAATGCAGACTAATCAACGTTGCCTGATCGGCACAAGTGTGGGACTGCTTGTGTGGGCATGGGTGTTTTTGCAGCCTTCGTTGCAACACTGGACTCAGGCTACCACTGCGCCGATCTGGTGGGCTGTTCTCGCAGTCACGCTGGCGCTGGTCATTTGTGGCCATCGCTGGGGTGCAGCAGTTGCGCTCGGTGTTTGTGCGGCCACGTCGCCGCTGATTGCTGTGGTGGCGCCCTTCGTCGGTCTGTACTGGCTACGCACGCATGGCTGGCGCCAAACGACTGCCTCTGTCATGCTTGCGCTGTTGGTCGCAGCAGCAATCATTCTACCTTTCCTGCTCTGGTCCCCGCAACAGTTTATGCTTGGCGCCTATCGTTGGTTTAATGACAATAGTCTATTTCCGCAACTACGCTGGGATATGGACAACACATGGGCCAGGCAGGTTGGCTTTAGCAGTATCTTCTGGCGCCGCGATCTGGAGGGAATGCTCAAGCCCATTCAGATGAGTTTGCTGCTGGGCCTGTTGGCCTTCTATTGGTGGCGGAGAGCACCGTTGGCCCTGCTGTCATCATTCATCACGGCGGCATTTTTGCTCTTTACGGTTTTTAATCCGGTGCTGTGGCCCTATCTCTACACTCCTGCATTGATCACAGCCCTGATGTCACTTGGGTTGTATGAGCGTTTGAGTAATATTGAGCGGGAAAGCGTGGAACGTTAGTTAATGCAAGGTGCACGTTTCAAATCGCATACTATTGGCAGCACACGTCGATGCTACCTTCGTCTCTTTTTTCTCATGGCGATAGTGCCTTTCCTCATCAGCCCCATACCTGGTACAGAAAATGCCACAACACGCTACGAACAGGATGTGAGCGATCTTTTGCTTGAACATGGGTACGCCGCAAATATCGTCACAGTGCAAGGGAAGCGTGGTTTGCGGGCCAGCCAGCGTAGCTATACCAACAGTCTCTGGACACGTGATCTTGATTATGCCATCAGCGGTTATGCCTATCCATTAAGTGATTTGTCTGTCTTTCGTGACAACATTACTCAGTTTCTCACCCTCACCGACGCTGAGGGTATGGTACCGGAAACCATTTACCTTGATCGTGGACTGGTTGAAAATCGGGCAAGTTGGGATAGTATGCCCAATCTGATTCATGCTGTCTATGTGTACGTTGCCAAAACGGGTGATCATGCATTCTATCTGGAGCATCGTGCAACTCTTGAGCGTATTGGCATGTGGATTGTCCGTCTTGACAGTAATGATGATGGGTTGCCAGATCGTGATGTATTTCCATTTGGGTACTATGACTCGGTTCGTAATAGCGTTATGCACACCTATGCACTGGCCAAGTTTTATAGTGCCTTTCGTGAGTTAGCAGCATTAGAAACATATGTGGAGCAGGATGGATCAGTATGGCAAGAACGGGCAGCCCGTCTTCGCGAAGCTTTCCATCGGCCAACGACGCTTGGTGGCTATTGGCTCGATGATCAAGTGTGGCCCATCGCCTGGCGGGGCGCTAACGGACAAATAGTGTCGATTCTCGAAACTTTTGGGGTATTTGAGGCATTGCGGAGTGGCCTGATCGCACCAGACGATGGTCCGCGCTATGGTCCCTTAGTTGTTGAGTTACAGCGGTTATTGCCTGCATTGCTCGATGGGCCGACGCCGATGAAATTAACGTTGGGTGGCTATCCCCCAGAAGTACGTCGTGTGGTCGATCCTCCGGTGCCATTGTGGATGCTGGATGCCAGCGCGCCCTGGATCGTTGGTATCGCGGCTCCGGCCTACACGAACGCGGGCTATCCTGATGCCGCTGATCGGACGATGCGCGCATACACGGCGATGGCCCGCACAACGTATCCGCCGGTCGTTGAGTTTGCGGCGGGATCGAATGCGCGCTATGGTGCGGGTAACAGCGCGGATGGTGGGCGGGCGTGGGATAGTGCCGCATGGTTTATGGCTATTTATGGGGGGCATTACGGCCTCACGATGACGCCTGAAGCGCTGATCATTCGCCCACGACCCTACCGTGCGTTGCAGGATGATGGTGTATCGGATTTTACCTACCAGGACACACAGGTGCAACTGCGCCTTGACATGCTTGCAGAAGAGTATCATGTACACGTTGATCGTCCCATACAGGTCGTACTTTATCCAATGAACAGTGGCTCGTTGCTGCAAGTGAATAATGGCCCGGCGTTGTCTCAAGCCACGCTAACATTGACGCCAGACCGTGAGTACCGTGTTCGCAATGTCACCAGTGTTCGTAGCCCTGTGCGTTTTCCCACGCGCTTCACCGCGCGCTAGATTTTGGGAGTATAATAAAAGAATGTGTCAATTGGCGAGGAGGTTTCATTGACTAGACATAGTATTCCGAACTTACTTGGTCTTTTTCGTATCATAACAACACCCCTACTGGTTCTTTTTATCCTCGCTGGTAGTACCCTTGGTTATGTTGCGGCGATTCTGCTTTTACTCCTGATGGCGATCAGCGATATTGCTGATGGTCGTTTAGCCCGTAAGTTCAAGGTTGTTTCTCCACTCGGGGTTTTTCTCGATACGATCTCGGATAAGATTTTTGTGGCCGGTGCGCTGATCCCTATGGTGCAACAGGAATTGATTTCTAGCTGGGTGGTTATCCTGATTATCGGGCGCGATTTTGCTGTCTCTGGGTTACGGTCGTATGCGGCTGCACAGGGCGAAGTCATTCCGGCGCGGGCATGGGGCAAACAAAAGCTCACGATTATTGTGATTGCGTTGATCTGGCGTTTGGTAGCGGCGGCGCTCGTTGGTGTGGCTACTCCACCATTTGTCTTCACATTTGAGGCCATCGCTGGCCCATTGGTTGTACTCGCACAGATTGCGAATATGTGGCCGATACCGATGGCACTAGCCTTGATCTGGACCATTGGCTCAGGTATCGAATATTTCTGGAATGCCCGCCCCATGTTGATCGCCCACTGGTCTCCGCAACCAACCAGCGACGCACCGCCCAGTAAATCTCCCTAGTGTTTTATAAAAACGTACATTACCATCTGGTGTAGCAGTGCAACCTGCCTATAGCGCCGTTGCACTGTATCAGACTGGTAGCAGTTGCGTTCTCGTTGTATTCGATGAAGTCATCCCCATTCTGGCAGGGACCCCAAGAGAAGAATCCCACATTGTTCCCAAACGTATAAAAGCTCCGAAAAGGTTTTACACGATCACGGTACAACTTCATATGGTTTCACATTGTCGCTCTTCTTCGTCTGACACAGATGCGTCAATGTCATGACTCCCACTCTTTGGTAAAACTATCTCTAGCAAAAGGTCCACGCTATGGTTTGCTACCCTCCTCCACGATTACTACTGTTCTTCATCGGCAGCGCCGCACTGCTCCTCATCGGCAGTATCTGGCTCTGGCACCGTTTTGACTCGACCCTCCAGCATACCTTCAGTATGGCCCATCCACCGACTCAGGTGGTGCTTAGCGACGATGCCAGGTATATTGCCGCTGGTGATGCCACTGGCACCATCACCGTCTGGGACTACCCCACCAGACAGATGCTCCAGTCCTGGCAAGGGCATCAGGGCACGGTCACTGCGTTGGTGTTCCGACCTGATGGCACGCTTCTATCGGGAAGTGACGACGGGATGCTCTATCTCTGGAGCGCTGAGACGGGACAACGTATCCACACCTTTCCAGGCATAACTCCCGATACCAGCCTTCAGGAATTAAACCCCGAGGGTAGCCGTCCGCTGGCTGTCGGCATTACTGATATTGCCGTCCATCCTGCCGGTCGGCTGATAGCCAGTGGTGGACCGCACGGCTACATTCGCATCAATGATGCGGAAACTGGCACAATGGTGCAGACACTACAAGGACATCCAGTTGCAAATACCCCAGATGCCTTCTGGGATGTACAGCGGGTGGCCTTTAGCCCCGATGGTAGTTATTTAGCATCAGGTGCATCTGATGGAAGTGTCATGCTGTGGCACCTGTCCACTCATACATCCTCTATGCTGGCTGATGCTCATGAGAATGGTCCTCGAACGCATGCGATGATGTTTGATGCGGCGAGTATGGAGTTGCTCACGTTCCACCATAATGCGAATATCAGACGTTGGGACGTGGCCACCAAACAGCGTCGCGGCGAAGAGTATGTGCTCGGCGGCACCAGTGTGGTATTTGCGCGACAGGCTACACTTCTTATTCATAGTGGGAAAGGGAATCAAACCTTTAACCCATTCGCAGGGCTTCCCATCATCGGGCAACCCGATCCACGCCTCTATGTATGGCAACTACCAAGCACTGGCCATCCATTGCAAGTGCAAGTCTTATGTGGGCATCGGGCGTGGGTCAATGATCTGGCCAGCAATGCAGCGGGTGACCTGCTGGTATCAGGAAGCGACGACCGGACCGTCCGTGTGTGGCGGCTGGAGATTCCCTGAGTCGTGTAAGAGAGAACATATCGTTGAATAGCCATTTGATACGCAACAATCTGAGTAACCCCCTCATAACCTCACTTAGAAAAGGTATGCACCATGTCTCAGCCTGGCCACCAACCTCGTTTTAGTAAGATGTTTATGATCACACTTAGCATTGGCTTTTTCCTTAGTGCTGCAACGATGTTTCTTTTATGGGTATGGATTGCCTTTAATAGCAACAGTTCTCCTGCCCCTTTAGAGTATCTGGGGACAACACTTAGATATCAGAGTTTTATCTGGGGAAGTATGGCGCTTATACAAGGCGCGTTCATTCGGCAACACACGACCTCTGGCTGGTTATCAATACTGGTCTGGTGTATATGGACCATTCTTTGTTGGTTAGCCTTTTGGTTGATACTCTTCGTTGCTGGGTTAAGCACAGATCCTGTAACTGGGTTAAATCTATATTTCCCCCACCTTTTCTTTGGTGGTCTTATTGGCATGAGTATATGTCAATGGCTAGGTGCGATGCTCCTGAATCAGCGTACCCTGTGGATGCCCTGGCAGTGGTGGGGTGCTCACCTTGGGGTTATAGGAGGAATCTTCTTGCTGCAATACTCTTTTATGTTGCTAGAACCCTTTCTGCCAGAATCGTTTTGGTCACACCTGTTAGTTGTATTGATTCTTAGTCTCTTCTATGGCCTCTGTATAGGTTTTGCAAGCAAAGATCTTGTTCCTGTTGATCGTCTCCGGGTGTCGGCATCAGCGGACTACCCGGCATGACATCTTTGCCATCAGGAACACTCAAATACTAATCGTACAGATTTTATCATTACACTAGAACATGAGGTATACACCGTGTCTCAGCCTGGCCACCAACCTCGTTTTCGCAAGATGTTTACTATGACTCTTAGTTTCGGCTTCTTTTTTAGTTTTGCAGCAACGAGCTTCTTGTGGGCAGGAATAGCCTTAAACGTGTACAACACGGTCAATGCTTTAGAGTATATTGGACCATCCCTTGGATACCAGAGTTTGATCTGGGCCAATGTCGTCCTGATACAAGTTGTGTATGTGCAGAGACATACGACTTTTAGTCGGCTACCCATACTGGCCTGGTGTGTCTGGACGGTCCTGAGTGGGGCGGTTCTGTGGTCCGTGCTTACTGTGAATGGGTTACATCCGTATGTCGAATACCTTTCCTTCGGCATGCTTATCGCGATGGGCATATGTCATTGGCTAGGTGTGGCAATCCTGAATCAAGGTATCCCTTACACATCGTTGTGGCGCTGTTGTATACCTTGCTGTGCCATAAGTGCCTTCTTCCTGCTGGTAGCCATTCCATATCGACTAAACCTGATGTCCGATTCATGGTGGTCACTGCTGGTGCGGTACTAGGCATGAGTTTTACCTATGGATTCAGCACCAGTTTGATAAGTAACGATATTATCCCACTTGAACAGCGGTGTGTGCTAACATCAATGCCGCTCTCCTGATCTCTATCAACGTAACTCGTACAACTCATATATTTCAACTATATGCCGCTAAATAGTGCAAGAAAGGACGTGATGATGTTACGCTATCCACTAAGCAAGACGGCTCGGGTGCGTGGTGGTGGGGTGGTGGTGGTGCTGATGGTGGGGGTGGCGCTCTGGTGGCTCTGGCCTACTCGGGCATTGGTGCGACCCACTCCGAGGAAGTCCCCATCGCAGCAGTGGCGATGCGCGACCCGCACGAGTTGGTGGTGGCAGGGATGCACACAGGTGAACTGCTGCTCTGGCAGCCACTGCGCGATGAGGCACCACCCACCCGTATCGCAGCACACGGGAGTGAGGTGCGTGCGCTGGCCCTCAGTCCGGATGGACAACATCTGGTTTCAGGTGATCATCTGGGTACGATCATCCTTTGGGATGTTCAGCATAACCAAACCCTGACCCGACGGGCAGCATATCACCTGAACCAGCAGACCTTTGTGGAGGTGTTCGAGCAGCCGGGACGCCCCTCTGGAGCATTATCGAGACGATCCGCTTCAGCCATGACAGAGCATTAGTAGCCATCAGCGGGGCGGAAGGACAGGGACTCATCATAGAGGTGGCGACGGGAACGGTACGGCACTCGCTTCGTGTCCCCGAGATAGCCAGTGATCCGGTGAACTACTCACCTGTGACTCAGGTTGACTTCGATCAGGTTGGTACACAATTGGTCACTGGTACGATGGATAGTGAGCTTTCGCTCTGGGATGTCGCATCTGGCGACCTCATCGTCCAATGGGCGCCATGGAGTAGTCTCTCAGTTCACGAATCGCACTTTTATCCTGCTGATGAGGATATCCTGATGATTACACGAGATGAAGCTTCGGTATGGTCCGCTACTACCCAACAACGACAGTGGACCGGTGCACTAAGCGGCTTTGATATTCCTACCTTGGTGTTCCATCCTGACCGACACTTGTTGGCCCGTGCAGGCCCCAGCTACGCTGGGACCTTTACTGCTGGGCTTCCGATTATTGGCCAACCGGATGGGATTATTTATCTTGAACGCCTGGGCCTAATCAATTACTCAATCAGTCGGGGCATTGCTACATCCCTAAACACCCAAGCGACTCCATTGTTTCGGCAACTCCATGTCCCCGTGTGGAACCGCTCCAGCGGCTGCGTGGCCACCGGGATGTGGTCTTGGATGTAGCGTTTAGTGCCAATGGGCGGTGGCTGGTGTCGGGAAGTCGGGACCAGACGGTGCGGCTGTGGCGTGTGGATGTGCTAACAGAACGCTGATAGTTTTGCTGGTTGCCCAATCACTTGTACGGGCGTAACATCATCAAGAGTTGTTCACGTGGTGATAGCGTTCCCGCAGTCCATCGTTGCACTTCGGTGACTGTGCCAGCCGAGACTTCGCTCTGCGACCAGACCACCTCGTCATCGTGCAGACGAATGAGTGCAGTGTAGGTGCCGGGTGTCAAACCAGGTGCGCCAAACCATCCGCTGGCGTTGCTCATCACAAAGCGTGTTTCTGGCCCTGTGATAATGACCACTGTGCCATCAACAGCAATTCCATCGATGTTTTGCAGTGTTCCCTGCAATGCGCCACGGACTTCTTTCCAACGCATTGGCGACATAGGTACTAGCTGTCTGAACGGGCCGTCTCGCAGCGCCTGAAGCAACACACGCCGTGTCTGGTCATCCTTATTTGTTACAGCATATGAATAAATCGCAATGCCACGTGCTCCGGTCTGTTGAGCACGTTTGATCTGTGCAACTGTATCATCGACGCTGTTGAGGTAGCCAGCTATACCGACGACAACTGGTCCGCGACCAGAGGCCGTTTGCCATTCCAACCAGTTGTTGAAGTAAGTCCGTTGCTGTGGTACATACTCGCGGTCATAATTCATTACGATGGCGGTATCAATGAATCGTTGCTGTAGCCAGAGTTGCCAGTCCTGCAATGCCTGTTTATAGGGCGTACTACGTTCCCATCCACGCATCTGAGTGGGGCCATCGCCCCAGGCAATGACGGCGGCACTCACTCGGGCATGTGGTGCTAGTTCAACCGTCGTCAGCATCACCCGGTGGACAAGGGCCGTCACCTGTTTTCGTCGCCACTCAGTCCACAACGGGTCAGACGGCTCAGGCGTGCCTGTACGCCCAAAACGTGCGTTGAACCGTGCAACGGCGGTTGGATTGTAGCCAAACTCAGTGCCGGGGTAGCGGATACGGTCCAGATGAATGCCATCTACCTCTGGGTAGTGTACGAGCAGATCACGTACGACGGCTTCGGTATAATCGATAACAGCGGGATGGCCAGGGTCAAGCCAGATATTTTTTTCACTATCGCGAATATCCCCATCGATAGAGCGCATAACCCAGTCATTGTCGCCTGATGCGTTGGTGCTGTGATAGTTTAGGATATGGTCGTCGGGCACGTTTCCGATATTGTCGCCCCAGACCGGGAGGGCGGCGATCCACGCATGCACCTCGATGTCACGGGCATGGGCCGTATCGATGAGCGTCTGTAATGGGTCAAAGGGCGCTGGTGCTAAGGATGGATCGTTGCTGCGTGGCTCCACCTGACTCTGATAGTATGCGTCACTGCGTCGGCGCACCTGCACGACCAACGTGTTCATATTCGCATATTCGGTATCATGTACAAGCTGCTCGATCTGTTGCGGTGTTTTGAAACCATTGTGAAATGCATCGACCCAGAACGCTCGCATTTCGGAGGCTGTGACCGCCTGAGCAGTCTGGTGGGATAGTGGGATGAGGATTGTACAAATAAGGAGCGTTAGTAGCAGACGCATAGACATTCTCCCTGCTCACTCTAAGGTAAACAGTAGTATGTACACGTTCAATAGAAACGTGCACGCGCAGATCGTAGATGCAGGCAGGATGTTTGTCAAACCAAACAATGGTTAGGTTGTTGAAGAGGTCACTTGTGGTCCAAGTGAATCGTCTTCTCTGGTTGCTCAACTTGAGCACCAGCCATAAGCAGCCCAAGCTGCTCACGGGTGGCTTCTGCGGCAGGTAGGGTTGCCACGATCTGACCGTGATACATGACGGCAATGCGATCCGACAGCGACAGGATTTCGTCAAGTTCGGCAGAGATAAGCAGCACCGCCGCGCCACGGTCGCGCTCCATCACCATGGCTTTGTGGATGAACTCGATGGAGCCCACATCAACACCACGGGTTGGTTGTGCCGCAATAATGAGCCTGACGCCACGCGATATCTCACGGGCAATAATGACTTTTTGTTTGTTCCCGCCCGAAAGGGTGCTTACAGGGACAAATGGGCTTGGGGTACGTATATCAAAATCATCGACAAGCCTGGTGGCATTGTCACGGATTGCTTGACCTCGCATGACACCACCTTGTGAAAACGGTGCAGCATAGTACGAATTGAGCACCAGATTATCGGAGATCGAATAAGGGAGCACCAACCCATCTTTCTGGCGATCTTCAGGAATATGGGCACAGCCAGCCTCACAAATATTGCGTGGTGATGCATTTGTATAATCGGTACCACCGATTCGTACACTGCCAGCGAGAATGTGTCGCATGCCAGTGATCGCTTCGACTAATTCGGTCTGTCCATTGCCCTGCACACCAGCGATACCAAGAATTTCGCCAGCACGTACCTCAAATGAGGCGCCATCAACAGCTTGCTGACCACGATCATCATTCGTGCTCAGATTGCGAACATCGAGAACAATTTCGCTAGGATGCGCTTCGGTCTTTGCGACTTCCAACACCACGCTGCGTCCAACCATCATCTCGGCAAGGCTTCGTTCTGTTGCGGTAGCGGCGGGTGTTTCTCCCACAACTTCACCACGTCGCAGGACCACAATGCGGTCGGCAACGGCGAGCACTTCTTTGAGTTTATGGGTGATAAAGATCACCGATGTCCCCTGTTGTGTGAGCGAACGGATGACATCAAAAAGCTCGTCGGCCTCTTGTGGTGTGAGTACAGCCGTGGGCTCATCAAGGATCAACATATCGACATTACGATAGAGTGCTTTGATAATTTCAACACGTTGCTGCTGGCCAACCGAGAGATCCTTGATGTATGCATCGGGGTCAACATCAAGATGGTAGTTCTGTGAAAGATCATGGATACGTTGACGCGCCGCAGAAAGATCGAGGAAGGGTCCATTGGTTGACTCCGCACCAAGGACAATGTTTTCTGCGACAGTGAAGACTGGTACTAACATAAAGTGTTGATGAACCATGCCGATACCAAGTCGAATAGAATCACTGGAACTGTTAATTCGTACGGCTTCACCGCGCACCAGAATCTCACCTTTATCCTGGTGATACATGCCATAGAGGATGTTCATCAGGGTGGTTTTCCCGGCACCGTTTTCGCCCAACAGTGCCAGCACCTCACCGCGATGGAGTTGGAGACTGACATCACGATTGGCTACCACACCGGGAAAGGTCTTGGTCACCTCACGGGCTTCGAGTACGACCGGGCTGGTTGGTTGTGCAGCGCTCATAGTGCTACTCCTTCTCATAGACTTTGCCGATTGCCGCGGGTGGACGCGCACGACCAACGAAACCTGCTAACACAATAATGGTGAGCACGTAGGGCAGCATGCCAATAAATTGAGTAGGGATCTGACCCACCCACGCCAGCCAGTCTGGTAGTTGATTCTGTAAAAATTGGATTTGGGTCTGTAACCCATTAGCAAAGCCAAACAACAATGCGCCGCCCCATGCGCCAAAGGGTGTCCATTTGCCAAAGATCATCACCGCCAATGAGACAAAACCACGTCCATTAGTCATGCCGCGTTCAAAGGTGCCAACCGCCTCTAGCGTGAGAAATCCGCCCGCCAGTCCGGCGAACATACCACCAATAATGACATTGGCATAGCGCATAGGGTTCACGCGAATGCCGACGGTGTCTGCGGCACCAGGATGCTCACCAATCGCACGTGTGCGTAGACCCCAGCGGGTGTGATACAAAAGCACGTGGACACCAATGACTAACCCCAGTGCGGCATACGTGATGGGTGGATTATCAAAAAAGACAGGCCCAATGATGGGAATATCGGCCAGAAGCGGAATGCGGATAGAGGTAAGTTTTCCCTCGGTGGTGAGACCTTGTTGGTAGAAATAGCCGGTGAAGCCAACCGCCATAATATTGATAACTGTGCCGCTGATAATCTGATCGACTTTGAGGGAGATCGACATGGCAGCGTGAAGGAGACCGACAAATCCTCCGATCAACATGGCCCCAGTCACGGCGAGTAGCAGGTTGCCGGTCCATACATTAAACATAAAACCCATAAATGCCGCAATCAACATCATTCCCTCGATACCGATGTTGATGATACCAGATCGTTCACACATAATACCTGCCAGCGCACCCAGAATAATGGGTGTTGATTGGCGTAGTGTAGCAGTGAGAACGGCAGTCGTAATACGTGCGTCCCAAACATATGCGATCAGGATTAATCCGATGATAACCACGCCAACGGTGACGCCGACCCAGGGGATGCGTACGCGTGTTGGGCGTGCAAGCGTGCCCGTCGCCTGCATGACAACTCCTTAGCTTATGATTGTCCCCATCCGCTGCTCAGGGTGACTTGATCACCTTCACCTGAACGGATGCGGAGTATCCAGCGAATAACAATATCAGCAGCAACAAAGAAGAGAATAAGTGCCTGAACAACCTCGATAATTTCTGGTGCAACGCCTGAGTCGAACTGCATACGACTCGTCCCTGCCTGCATAGCGCCAATAAGCAAAGCGGCAGGAATAACACCAAAGGGGCTGGTGCGTGCGAGCAAGGCGACGGTAATGGCGGTAAACCCTAACCCTACATTAAAGCCTGGTTGAAAACGACCATTTACGCCCAGTGTTTCGATGGCGCCACCGAGTCCTGCCAGTGCTCCACTGATAACCAGTGCCAACACGGTGACCATACGAACAGACATGCCTGCGTAGTGTGCGGCATTAGGGTTTTGTCCAACCGTGCGTAGCTCAAATCCAAAAGTCATGCGCCAGATAAGCCACCAGACAACCAGTACAGCGACAAGGGCCAGGACAAAGCCAAGGGGGACAGGCCCCAGTGTTGGTAGTGCCGCACTCTCGGCAATCGCGGGGGTACGCGCAACGATATTGCCAGGAGATGCATCTTTCCAGGGGCCATTCGACAAATAATCGGTGATATTAAATGCGACATAATTCAACATGATGGTGGTGATGACTTCGTGGGCACCGGTATAGGCTTTGAGCAACCCTGGAATACCGCCCCATAGTGCGCCCATCAACCCACCGATGAGTAAGGCCAGCGGAATATGAACTATGGCAGGAAGACCAGTAAACGCAAATCCAATATATCCAGCGAGAATAGCACCAAAGATCAGTTGGCCTTGTGCACCAATGTTAAGCAACCCGGCCTTAAACGCAAAGGAGACGGCCAGTCCACCAAAGATAAGTGGGGTGGCACGCTCAATCGTGCGATTTATGGCACGTGCATCGCCAAAACTTCCATCGAATAACGCGCCGTAGGCACTGAGTGGATTGGCTCCAGAAAGTACAATAATGATGGCACCGATAAGCAGTGCAAAAATGACAGCCAATATAGGAATAAGCGCTGAACGGACCAGAGAAAACAGGGTGTTAAGCGGACTTGAACTGGGAGATGGTACTTGAGCTTGCGCCTGCGCCATAGATCAATCCTCAAGTGAAGTGTAGGAGCGCTATACACCGTGGCATATAGCGCTTGCAAATGAATTAACCACCTGGGTTGTAGCCTGTTTCGATAGAGCCATCGAGCAGGCCAGCTTCAATCTCTTCAAGTTGTGTCTTTACTTCGTCTGGAATGTCTGCCTCAAAGTCATGGAATGGTGCCAACCCAACCTCACCAAAATAGTTGCCAGATGGGAAGGTATCGTCCTGAACTTGCTGGATCAAGTCAAAGACGCCTGGTGTGATGAGTTTCATTGCACTCGAGATGAGGCAGGGATGCGCTTCTGGTACGGTTTCCCACTGATCGGTATCAACCCCAATACAGTAGGCACCCTCTTGCCCAGCCGTTTCAATAAGCGCGCCATTACCGGTGCTGCCACCAGCACCAAAGATGATATCGGCACCCTGATCGAGTGCCTGTCGGGCAGTGGTGGCACCCCACTCTGGATCGGTGAAGGCAACATCTAAGCCACCAGGATGGTATGTTGAGATAATATTGATACTATCATCAATATATGCAACACCACCGTCAAACCCCTCCTTAAAGGCTACCACTGGCGGAACCAGTTCGGTCCCGAGGACAGAAGCTATCGTGCCACTCTCACTCATTTGGGCAGCCAGTGCGCCAGCCAGGAACCCAGCTTTATCTTCGTTAAAAATCAATCCAGCAATGTTATCAACTGGTTCAGCCTGAAATTGGTCGACCCCAATAAATTTGGTATCGGGAAATTCACCGGCAAATTGATTGGTTGCTTCAGCCAGCGCAAATCCGACCGTGACAATCACATCATAGTCCTGCTCGGCGAACAACTCAATGTTAGTTGCATAATCACCCGGATTTGCAGTCTCGATAAAATCGATGGTGGCGCCAAGTTCTGTCTCGGCCTGTTGAACACCTTCCCAGGCTGACTGATTAAAGCTTTTGTCATCGATACGCCCGACATCGGTTACCAGACCGACGCAGAGTACATCGGGGCTTGCACAATCACCTGCACTTGCGTCAGAGTCAGACGCTTCCGGTGCAGCTTCCTCTTCTGTAGCATCTGCATCCCCAGCCGGATCTTCCTCTGGTGCAACTTCTTCTTCCGTGGCATCTGTGTCTCCAGTGGCCCCTTCTTCCTGGGCAGCACTGTCTTCCTCTGTTGCATCTGCCTGATCGGTACCAGTACCAGTACCGCCGCATGCTGCCAGCAACAACAGTAGTACCAGTAAACCGTAGAGCGACTTTCGCATGAACATTCCTCCTTGATGTAGGTAGGCATCTTTATCCCTGGAGATCAGGGGATATTGTGGAGCACAAGCCGAAAAAAGACCACACACACATACGCAAAATGGGCATTAAAATCCCACTTGACTATGGTCTTTGCACTTTCTTCGTCGTGCTTGAGGTGCTCAAGATTATAGCATAGACGAATGACCTTGCCAAGTGAATTGCATCCTGTTGCGATCTCTGCTACTATACACGACAATTTTGTTAGCTACACTATACATCAAAAGCTCGGCCAAGGAGCTATGTTATGAGTGATCAACCGAACATCTACATAACACGTCGTTTGCCCCAACCAGCGCTCGATTTACTGGCAAGTGCTGCTCAGATAACCATGTGGCCGGGGGAGCTACCACCACCACCCGCAGTCTTGCGGAAGGAGGTGGCCTATGTTGATGGCCTCCTGGTGCTACCAAGTGATACCATTGACGCGACGCTTCTGGAAGCTGCAACACGGTTACGTGTGATCAGTAACTATGCTGTTGAATGTAACAATATTGATTGTGTAGCTGCAACAGCACGTGGTATTGTCGTGACACGTACACCAGATGTGTTGGCAGAAACGGTGGCTGATTTTACCATAGCACTCATGCTGATGGCGGCCCGCCGTTTGATCGAAGCCGATCAGTATGTCAAGGCTGGTCGTTGGCGAACGTGGGGACCAGAAACGCTGCTAGGACGCGATCTCCATGGGGCCACACTTGGCTTGATCGGTGTGGATAAGATTGCTCAGGCTGTTGCTTATCGTGCACAGAGTTTTGGCATGGACATCCTTTACCATACCCCCGTACGCAACATAGAAGATAAGCAAGATGCCGAATTAGAATATGTATCCTTAAAACGGTTGTTGTCGGAGAGTGATGTGATTTCATTACACTGTCCCCTCACTGATGACACATACCATTTAATTGACCGCGATGCTTTGGATTTATTAAAACCAGATGCCATACTTATCAACACCGCACCTGGCCCAATTGTGGACACGCATGCGCTTGTCTTAGCACTACAGCAAAAGCCAATTATCGCAGCACTTGATGTTACTGATCCAGAACCACTTCCGCCCGATCATCCACTTATCAATCTACCCAATGTTATTGTAACACCACATATGGCCAGTGCCAGTGTGCAGACGCGCACTCGCATGGCATTGATTGCTGCCGAAAATGTGTTAGCTACATTGCGTGGTGAGCAACCGTTCGCAATGGTTAATCCAGAAGTGTGGCGTGAACGAGTCATTTCTATAGGACGACCATAAACCAGAGGACAAATCTTATAATTATTTTTGTGGTACCGAGCGAAACGAATGGAGATACAAATGTGTGGTATTGCTGGAGTATGGTCACAGCCAGAATCGAGTGCTGTGCACCAAATGATGCATCAAATGGCCCATCGTGGGCCTGATGGCAGCGGTGTCCATATCCATCATGAACATGGAGTAGTAGGTCATGTACGGCTCTCGATCATGGATCCTGAAGACGGCCTGCAACCGCTATATAACGAAAATCAATCTGCTATCATTGTTGCCAATGGCGAAGTCTACAACCACCATCTATTACGTGATCACCTTGTCAAAAAGCACCATTTCATGTCCACGAGTGACAGTGAAACGGTGCTACATCTTTTTGAAGAGCAGCGCAATGCCACTGTAAATCATTTGGAGGGTATGTTTGCCTTTGCGATTGTAGAGAACGATACCCTCTTTCTTGCGCGCGATCCTATCGGCATCAAGCCTCTCTACTATGGGTTGAGCAATGCAGGTCAGCCGGACGAGGTGTTCTACTTTGCCTCAGAGCTTAAGGCTATTGTTGATCACGCGGAGATCGTCCATGAATTCCCGCCTGGAACATACTATCACTCGCAACATGGTTTTCGCTCATATTACAGTGTTCCCAGGCGTACACCAAACAATGTGTCAGTTGATGAACATATTCGTAATGTGCGCCAGACACTGGAAGAGTCGATCATTAAGCACTTAATGAGTGATGTACCGCTGGGTGCCTTTCTTTCAGGTGGTTTAGATAGTAGTATCATTGCGGCAATTGCTCGTCAACATATGCCAGAATTGCACACATTTTCAGTTGGTATCGAAGGCTCACGTGATTTAGAAGCAGCCCAACGGGTTGCCAAACACATTGATTCGATTCATCATGAGTATGTCTATACAACAGCAGAGGTTCGCGCAAAACTACCAGAAATTATTTATCATCTTGAGTCTTTTGACCAGGATTTGGTGCGTAGTGCGATTCCTACCTTCTTTTGTGCCCGGATGGCTGCTGACTATGTCAAAGTTATTTTGACTGGTGAGGGTGCTGATGAATTGTTTGCTGGTTATACCTATTATAAAGACATTCACGATCACGATGCCCTACATCAGGAACTCCGTCGATCAGTCGAGAGTCTTCACAATGTGAATTTACAACGAGTTGACCGGATGACGATGTGCCATAGTATCGAAGGACGTGTGCCATTTCTCGACACGACAGTTATCGATATGGCCCAAACGATTCCAGCTGATTTGAAATTGTATCGCACTAATACAGGTCAGAACATTGAGAAATGGATTCTGCGTAAAGCTGTCGAAGATTTGTTGCCGCATGACATTGTATGGCGCAATAAAGAACAGTTTGATGAAGGGAGTGGGACAGTTGATCTGTTGCAAGTTCTTCTGGCAGAGGCGACTGCCGCTATCGATCATAGTGCATATGTAAGCCAGCATCCCACAGATAATTTACGATCACCAGAAGAAAGTTTCTATCATCAGCTATTGGTTGATGCTTTTGAAAATCATGATGCAATTTTACGTAATGTAGGTCGCTGGCAGATGTAGGACGTACAGGCAAGGTGGGCACATCTGTAAAAAAGCAGGCTCACCTTATTAATATTGGTTAAACCGTGTTAGTATTTGGCAGCATGTCAGACTCGTGTTATTATTGAAATAACATGGTTTGGGTTTAGTAACTAAATATATAACACATAGGTTAGTTACCCAACTATCTAAAGGTATAATGTATTTTTCTCCACACGCACTCCCAATTAAATTTGTCATTCAATCTCTCATACTGTGTTTGAGTGGCACAAAAACTTCCTCGCATCAAGCATCGATGAAGCGGGTTTTTCAGCTAGGCTTACGTTTGCCTAAATATTACCGCTCCCTTAGCACTCCCATTATTTTTACTGGTGCCCATTAGCGTTTTTTACCTAGATCGTTTTATTTCAGATGCCATTAGTTACTGGAAATGGAGGACTCTGCTGTGGCGAAGAAGTTCATCAGCAAAGACGAAATGTACGATGTACATTCACGTATACCCGATTTGTATACATCTTTCCAAGAGGGAAAACTATCCCGTCGTCGGTTTATCCGTGTTGCGACTCTACTTGGTATGTCAGCAGCCGTAGCCAGCGCGTGTGGTGGTAACAATCAAGCTGGTACCGAACCTGATGCCGACACCGACGGTGGTGCAGCCGAGGGCGAAACAGAGGGAGAAGGTGCTGTCGCTGGGGCCATTAAACGTGGTGGAATCTTAACACTAGGGACATCCATTCAGCTGCTCGATCACCCTGCTCGTTTGTCGTGGGTGGAAGGCGCCAATGTGGTACGCCAGGTCGCTGAATATCTGACTTTTACTGATGAAGAGAACATTACGACGCCATATTTGCTTGATCGCTGGGAAGCCAATGATGACGTAACCGAGTGGACACTCTATCTCAAAGAAGGTATTCTGTTCAACAATGGTCAAGCGTTGACTGCCGACGATGTCATGTTTAATTTTGGGCAGTGGCTTGATCCCGAGATTGGCTCATCAATGTTGGGCTTGCTGTCATACCTTGATGGTATGAATAGTGTTGAAAAAGTCGATGATTATACCATTAAACTCAACCTGACGACCCCGAACATTGGTGTGCCTGAGAATCTGTTCCACTATCCAGCCGTTATTGTGCCACGTGATTTTGAGGGCGACTTCATCCAACAGCCGGTTGGGACGGGACCGTTTACGCTTGAGGAATATGCCGATGGCGAACGGGCTATTCTAAAGGCACGTACAGATTACTGGCAGATGGGTGAAGATGGCAATCCATTACCCTACATCGATGAAATTCAGTACATCAATCTGGATAAAGATGCGTCAGTTGCCGCTATCCAATCTGGCCAGATCGATTCTTTCTATCAACCCTTACCTGCCAACTGGCAGGCGCTCAGTGCTAATCCCGATATGGAAGTGAAAGATGTGAGTACTGCACAAAACATCGTTCTGCGCTGTCGGGTGGATGTAGAGCCCTGGGATGATGTCCGTGTCATGAATGCTTTGAAGATGTGCCAGGACCGAGCGCAAATTCTGCAACTGGCCTATTTCAACGAAGGTGATTTGAGTAGTGATGCACACATAGCACCAATACATCCTGCCTTTGTTGAACGACCTATTCCTGAGTATGATCCGGATGGTGCCAGAGCGCTTTTAGAAGAATGGGCTGCAGATACCGGCAATGAGTTGCCCATACGAGCGACTGTTGCAACAAAGAACGATGAAGGTGAAGCTGAATTCGCCCAGGCTCTGGTAGAAATGGCTGCACCAGCCGGTTTTGCATTTGAGCTGGATATCACACAACCTGATGGTTATTGGGAGCGTTGGACTGAAGTGCCACTCGGTATCACTGCCTGGACGCACCGCCCACTGGACACAATGGTTTTAGCACTGGCCTACACGGCTGATGCAGACGGCAATCCAGTTCCATGGAATGAAACACGTTGGGTCGACGATGAGTTTGTAGAAACGTTGAAGATCGCGGAGGCGACAATCGATCCTACGGAAAGAAGTGAACACATAGGCAAACTTATGGATATATTCCAGGAACGTGGTCCTATTGGTGTCAGCTTCTACAAAAAACAATGGCGTATCAACCGACCTCGTGTCAAGAATTTTGTAGCACATCCGACTTCGTACGATTTCTTGACCGAGGTCTGGATTGATGATGAGGCGTAGTGAGCAAAGAGTGCCTGATTAACGATTTGAATCGAGTCTGTACAAATCACTCTTTAGGCCAGACGACTGTCTGAGAACACAAAAAGGTATTGTCAGCGTTTGTTTCATATCTGATGCAGTAAAATGAGGAGACCGATACCTATGCCACTGTCTATGTAACAGCAGCGCGGGTATCGGTTTTTCTGATTTATGGGAGCTTTTATTATGGCACGTTTTCTTATACGCAGCATTATTTCAACGGTCATCACAATGTTGCTCGTGTCGATGATTCTTTTTTTCCTCCTTGAATTCAGTGGTAGGGACGTTACTGTCCAAATTTTAGGTGTGTTTGCCACCGACGAACAACGCCAGTCATTGAGCGATCAGCTTGGCCTTGATGAACCATCGTGGTTGCGGTATGTAGATTGGTTGGCAGGGAGCGATTGGCGGGCTGATGATCTGGTTGGCTACCCACTTGTGACCATTCCGAATGCCCGTAGTGGTGAGGACGAATGGTGGGCCAACGTTGACGATCGGCTGATGCGCTGGGAAATTGGGGATGAGGGAGAACTTGTTGCGGTTGTGCGCCAGGAAGAGGGGGGCATTATACGCGAGAATGGTGATGAGTTCTGGCGTATCGACGAAGAAGGGACTGAGTTTTTCTGGGGTGTAGACAACCAGGGCAGAGCAGCCCAGTGGGTTCGTGGTAGTGAAAATGTTGCATTTGTTTCTACGCAGACAGGTGTGCAGGAAGTGCGTGGTGCTGCTCAGGATTGGATTCCGCTTCGCAAAGGTATGATACGCGGCGACCCTGGTGTATCGTTACAGACGAATCGCCCCGTGTCGAATACACTGCCTATTCGTATTCGTAATACAGTCATACTTGCTGCCACCGCCTTTATCGTGGTGATGCCACTTGCTTTAGTGCTGGGGATCGTTGCAGGAATTAACGAGGGAAAAATTCTTGACCGCATTATTTCTATAACGAGTTTAGGATTTACCGCAACGCCTGAGTTTGTCACAGGAGTATTTTTAATTCTGATCTTTGGGGTCTGGCTGCAAGTCTTGCCTGCAGTGGCAATTTTTACGAGTGACAATGCTATTTTTCAGAATCCAGCGCTGCTGGTACTGCCGGTATTGACCTTAACGGCCGTTGAACTGGGATATGTTGCACGTATGACGCGGGCAAGTATGGTTGAAGTTATGAACACCCCGTACATTCGAACCGCCATTATCAAGGGGATGCCCTTTTATCGGGTCGTGTTTGGCCACGCTCTGCGGAATGCACTTATGGCACCCATCACGATTATTATGCTTCATGTGAACTGGTTAATCGGTGGTGTGGTGGTGGTTGAAGTCCTGTTTGGGTATCCTGGTTTGGGTTCATATATTTATGACGCTGCTATTTTTGGTGATCCTAACGCGGTGCAGGCAGCTGCCATGGTAACGGTTCTGATTGCTGTAGCAACACGATTACTGGGAGATGTGGCCTATACCTACCTCAATCCACGTATACGCTACTCATAGGCATGCAGATACATACCGTATGCACATGTAGTTTATCTACTCTGGAGAAAGATATGGCAGTTGCACAACCTACTATCGAAACGAATACAGGCCCATCGCGACTACAAAATATTTGGAAAAGCATTTCAATTATCTTTGAGTCTCCTGTAGGGACTGTAGGTCTTATCATTGTGCTCTTCTGGTTGACGGTTGGTTTTGTTTCTTTGTTTTGGACCCCGTATCCACCAAACGCGAACCAGTTTGCTCAGAATTTACCGCCGAGTGCTGAGAACTGGTTGGGAACAGACCATCTTGGCCGTGATATCGCATCGCGTTTGATGGCGGGTACACAGGTTATTTTGCTTAAAACACGTATTGCGCTTCCCGATGGCAATGTATCCACCCAACAGGAAGTAGGTGCGATTGGGCAATTCCTCAAAACAATTTTTCCAAATCGTACGGAAATTTCTATCCCTGGTGGTGTGGCTATCTGGGGCGTCCTTGGCTCGCTGGTGCTTGGGTCGACACTGGGTTTGTTAGCTGGCTATCGTGGCGGCTGGACCGATCAAATTGTGATGCAAATCTTGGATGCGTTGATCGCTTTTCCCGTCATTGTGCTCTATATCGTTGTTATTGGTGCCCTTGGTCGGGGCGATCTGGTCGTTATTATTGCCATCACGGTGACAGGTGCGCCAGGTATTGCACGATTGGCACGCAGCTTAGCACTTGATATCAAGACACGTGACTACATTCGTTCTGCCGAAACACGTGGTGAGAATGTGGCCTTCATTATGTTTCGTGAGATTCTGCCGAATGCCCGTGGTCCGCTGCTCGTTGATTCAATGCTGCGCGTTGGCTATGCCATCTTCACTATTGGTACCTTGGGATTTCTAGGTATTGGTCTACAGCCACCCGACCCCGATTGGGGCACTATGGTGAATGATGCACGACGTTTTATTTTTGTAACGCCATGGCCGGTAATTTGGCCAGCTGTTGCGATTTCAACGCTCGTTATTGGGTTAAATCTTTTTGCTGATGGCTTGCGTGAAGAAATTACCCGTTTCCAGCGATAATGGTGTGTTTGATCGGAGCGTAACCGTACAGTTTCAGGATTAGCTTGATACATTCTACAGTTGGGCCTGGAGCTATAAAAACTGGAATGTAAGATATGGAAAATCAACAAACACAAGATGATAGTACGTTAGTGCTTGAGGTTGAAGATCTGGCCATTGCGTATAAAGTACGTGGCGGTGAGATCGAAGCTGTTCAAAATGTATCGTTCGATATTCAGCGTGGTGAAACTCACGGTATTGTCGGTGAGTCGGGCTGTGGGAAAAGCACGGTTGCCTGGGCAATCCTCAATTTTCTGGGGGCCAATGGCTTTGTAAAGCGGGGCAGTATCAAGTTTCAGGGGCAGGATCTCGTTGGCAAACAGGGCGAAGAGTTGCGTCGTTTACGTGGTGATAAGATCGCAATGGTCTATCAAGATCCCATGCAAGCTTTGAATCCATCGTTACGCCTTGGCGAGCAGATGAAAGAGGTGTTGACGGTTCATCGCAATATGAGCAGCGATGATGCCGAGGAACAATGTGTTGAGATGCTGAAACGCGTGTATATGCCCGATCCCAGCAGTGTTATGCGGCGCTACCCACACCAAATCTCTGGCGGTCAACAACAACGCGTAGTGATCGCGATGGCACTGTTGAACAACCCGGCGCTTCTCATCATGGATGAGCCAACGACCGCACTGGACGTGACGGTTGAGGCAGCCGTGCTTGATCTGATTGCCGAGTTGCGACGTGATTTTGATACAGCAATTATGTATATCAGCCATAATCTTGGCGTTGTCGCACGTGTCTGTTCACGTGTCGGTGTGATGTATGCAGGCGAAATGGTTGAGCGGGCAACAGTGGAAGATATTTTTGATCATCCACAACATCCCTACACGCAGGGACTGATTCGCTGTGTCCCTAAACTTGGAAACAACAAAGATGAAAGTCAGCTATACCCCATCCCTGGCCGTGTGCCACCACCCAATGATCGTCCCAAAGGGTGTGTGTACGGCCCGCGTTGTGATTATACTCAGGACCGCTGTATCGCGGAGCGACCACAACTGCGGAGTGTTGCAAATAACACGCAGGTACGCTGCCACTTTGCGGAAGAAATCGATCAAAGTGCATGGATTCCGCCTGAGGATATCAAGGTACGTGCAGCTACGGAAGATGTGACACAAAATGAACCTATTCTACAGATTAATAGCCTGAAGAAATATTACGATGTGGCAGGCAATGGTTTGCGCGATGTAATAGGTTTGGGAGAAAAGCGTCAGGTAAAAGCTGTTGAGGATATCTCTTTCGATGTTCCTCGTGGGAGCACATTGGGCATCGTAGGTGAGTCGGGGTGTGGGAAGAGCACATTAGTCAAGACGATTATCGGTCTTGAGGATAGCACCGATGGTGAGGCGAATTTCCTGGGCTTTGATATTACGGGAGATCTGAGCCAACGGAATATTGATCTGATTCAGGAACTACAGATGGTTTTTCAGAATCCTGATTCGACCATGAATCCATCGTATACTGTCGGGCAGCAGATTGCGCGTCCAATGATTCGCTTTAAAACGGTCCCACGCAATCAGATTAGAGAAAATGTGGTCAAACTCCTTGATTCTATTCGTTTGAGCGAAAGCTACTATGATCGTCTGCCGCGCCAGTTGAGTGGTGGTGAGAAACAACGTGTGGGCATTGCACGCGCTCTTGCTAGCCAACCCGATCTGGTCTTGTGTGATGAGCCGGTGAGTGCGCTGGATGTGTCGGTACAGGCTGCCATTCTCAATCTGCTGATCGATATTCAGCGCGAGTTTGGCACCACGATGATCTTTATTGCTCACGATTTGAGTGTGGTGCGTTTCTTCTCAGATTATGTAGCGGTGATGTATCTCGGTAACATCGTTGAGATTGGCCGTGCTGAGGATATTTATGCACCGCCCTATCATCCATACACCGAAGCGCTCTTGTCAGCGGTACCCATCCCTGATCCCAAAGTTGAACAAAAGCAAATTCGGCTTGATGGGGCGGTTCCCAGCGCGATGAAGCCGCCCAGTGGTTGTCGTTTCCACACCCGTTGTCCACGACGTGATCTGATGCCGGATGGTGGCAAGAAATGTGAAACCGACATTCCACCATGGCGTGAATTTGGTGATGGGCATCAAATATTCTGTCATCTCCCGCAAGAGACACTGGAGACCATTGATCCGGTGATTAAATCACCATCTACGAATGGCAGCAGTAATGGGCATAAGAAGAGCTTGAATGGTCGCACGAATGTGGCCGATCAACAGCAAGCCACGAAGTCGTAATGTATCGGCACACGTAGTTAGGCCGTGAGTGCATAGCCCACATGCGTTCACGGCTTTGACTACAAGAGACCAAGGTATGTTCAGGTAACCGAAAGCCGCTGTTCAGGGTAGTGCACATACCGCTCTTCTTCTACGACTGTGCGAATCCGTTGCGCCGTTTCCCAAATATCGCTATATGAATTATACAATGGAGCAATGCCAACGCGGATGTTATCAGGTTCGCGAAAGTCGGGAAGGACCTGCATCTCGTCGATTAACGCTCGATTGATACGATATCCTTCTGGGTGGCGAATACTGACGTGTGAGCCTCGTTGAGCAGCAGCGCGTGGTGAGCCAAGCGTGAAGTTCAGTGGCGCAAGCATGGCATCAAAAAGCTCGATAAAATACGAGGATAGCCCAACTGATTTATGCCGTATAGACTCCATTCCAGCTTCCAGCATAAGATCAAGCGCAGGTTCAACAGCGAGCAGCGAAAGCATGGGTGGTGTACCGCTCAGGAATTTGCTCATCCCTTCGGCTGGCTCATAGTCTGTGTCAAAGGTGAAGGGTGTCTGATGCCCCAGCCAGCCCCAGATCGGTGATGTAATCTGGTCTTGCAGATCGCGCCGCACATACAAAAACGCTGGTGCTCCTGGCCCTCCATTCAAATACTTGTAGCTACATCCCACCGCAAAATCGACGCCACAACGATCAAGCTCAATAGGCGCTGCCCCTACCGAATGGCTGAGATCCCACAAGACGAGTGCGCCCACCTCATGAGCGCGTTTGGTAATAGCGGCCATATCGTGGAGGAAGCCGCTTTTGAATACCACATGTGAAAGTGTTACAAGTGCGGTCGTCTCATCTATCGCAGCACACATGGCATCAATATCAATACTTATCGTATCTGTCGATGGCACCTGATGCACCTGATGCCGCTGACCTAACAGGTCTACACAGCCCTGCAAGACATAGAGATCAGAAGGGAAGTTGAGCGTATCACTCACAATACAAGGGCGATCAGATCGTAGTTTGAGCGCAGCAATGATGAGCTTGAACAGATTTACTGAGGTTGAGTCACAGGCAATTACCTGGTTCTCAGCAGCGCCAACAAGCTGAGCAAGTTTGGCACCAATACGTGATGGAGCTTCATACCAACCCATGTTCCACCCACGTATGAGCGCCTGTCCCCATTCCTGGGCAATGACAGCCTGCATGCGTTCAATGGTACGAAAAGGAAGCTGCCCCAGTGAGTTTCCATCTACGTAAATAAGATCTTCATCTGCATGGACAAACTCGTTACGGAATCGCGATAGGTTGTCGGCGGCATCTAGTGCCTGAGCGTACTCATAGTTAGTTGGCAATGGTGTTGTCACCTGCACCTCTTATCTGTTCTATCTAGAAATCTGGCTGTTTGAGTATGCCGCAGTATAGCACACGCGAGAGGCTATGTATTGGTATCAGGCGGATCGTGGTTGGATAGCCCTTTATGCTTGAGAAAGGCAACTACCTCGCGGGACATCGCCGTCAGCAGTGATGTCTCACGCATTGTAAGGTGAGCACGCTGGAGAACGGCACGGACTGTTCGCATGGTGGGCGTCGGATTACCCGACTTGAAAAAAGCGATTGAGTCTAGGGCCTGTTCAATCGCAGTATAAAGTGTAGTAAGTTGCCCCACTGATGCAGGTGCTTCTATAGAGCCCTCTGTCGAAAGTACCGGAATGCTCAATCTGCGAAGCTCATACATCAGCAGCAGTACGGCCTGTGCCAGGTTGAGTGAGGCATACTCGGGATTGGTAGGGAGCGTCACTATGGTGTGGCAGTAGTCCATTGCGCTGTTATCAAGGCCGTTGCCCTCGCTTCCGAAGAGGAGTGCCACTTGCCCCATCTGAGCCTGTTGTAAGAGGTGTGTTGTTATGTCAGGCGTGTAATGCTGGACTGTGTGTTCCTGGCGTTGACGGCCAGTTGTGCCAACAACATAGGTCATATCGTGCAGGGCATCCGCAAGGTTGGTATGGATCTCCATCGTTGTAATAATATCATCGCTACGGTGAGCAATCCCACGCAGATCGTTGGGTTTAAGCGCTGGTGGCGCGATTAAACGCAGGTGTTGGAATCCCATATTCTTCATGGCTCGGATGACGCCACCGATATTTCGTATATCCTGGGGGTGATCGAGCACAACGACAAAGCGGTTGAGCAGGTTTAGCGATGCAGAGTCATTCACACTATATTCCTCACATACTTTAGAAGCCCTTGCTTCTTTGTACGTATGAAGGGTTATGGTAGGGATGTTTGAGAGTGAAATTACTGTTTTGCAGAAGTTGGTGAGGGTATTTCGCGGGCAATAGACATAAAACGAACGATATTATTCATGACATCAACAAGTGGGGCAATGTGTAATGATACCCAGTAGGGATGCCCATCTTTATGGTAGTTTAAAATATCGACAGTGCACTTCTGATTGTTTTGGAGGGCATAACGTATCTTTCGGACAATAGCCTGGTCAGTATATTCTCCCTGAAGAAGCCGACCTGGATTTTTACCAATAAGCTCTGGCAGTGTATAACCACACAACTGACAGAAGCCTTTATTGGCCCAGGTAACGCGTTGTTGGGCATCTGTAATAACAATACCATCATCGAGAATATCAACCAATGCCAGAAGCCATGCCGATTCGGTTGTCGCAGGTGTTGGTGGTACCGGCACTCATTATTACCTTTCACGAATATACTAATTATAGTATACCACTATGCGGGAATAGTTGCGAACATGGTGTGTCGACAACAACGGAGCAGAAAGCATTGTTACAGAATTTTGTCACAATCTTTGTCGTATCGACATCAAAAGGAGGCATGCCTCCTTTCGACCCAGTCCCAACATTGGTGTTACCAGCTACACTACCGTTAAGATACCGTCAAAAAGAACCGTACCTATGCTTGTTTGCTTGATACTTCCTGTATCTTCACCAGATACGGGTTCCTTTGTATGGACCAAACATAGTGTGGTCGCTTGTTTTGCCCGATCACGCACATTATCGAATCATAGACTTATATCCACACATCTGTCACTCTGATGCGGTCAACGGGAACATGTTAACCATAATGTGGCTGATGACACGCATGTTGGAGTAAATCCGTAGGGCTTCATTGTTTGACGTTCCCCATCATGTGGCAGTGCGTGCCAACATAGGGGTTCACCTGTGTTATGGGTGCTCCACGTGCGGGTATCAGAGAACGACATGGGTTTGGGGATGCCGTTCTCTGGCTACGTCCCCCCTTGGAAGCAGTCCCGTCTATGTGCGCAGATGCCGAATTGCCGCAGCACAGGCAGCGCTGGGGCAGGATGCCGCAGCCCACGCTTGCGGCCCGGTGAAGCAGCCGTCGCTGCTGTTGGCGGCGGCTCTCGGGGCGTACCTCCGCTGAGGTTGATTGGAGGGTGCAGCGGAATCTCCGGTTTCTCGCCGATTATCTCCGGAGCGATGGCCCTGCGGTGGCAACGGATCTGGCGGCCATTCGCGCTGAACAGGTCGTGGCGCATGGGAGCACCACCCTGGCGGTCCTGCTGGCGACACTGCCTACAGAAGTTGTAGATGCGCTGTATACGCTCATTGCCACCGAACAGATTGTGGTCGATCTGACAGCGCTCCCGCTGGCGGACCCCGAGTGTGTGGTGCTCCTCCCCGCCGCCGCACCACGCACTGCCTCATTGCCGCGCACCACCGTTGCACCGCTTCCCATGGAAGAACTCAGTGGTCTGCAGCCCCCTACACCAGGCGACCGGGATGATGGTGCTCCCGCAGCCCATGCCAGTCCAACCGCCTGGAAGCTTGCCTATGAACGGTAGCAACGCAGGCACCCCCTGTTGCGGGGCCCAACGTCCCCGATGACGGCGCATCGACCCGCACCCTGTTCCGTTGGCTGGCCCGGTATCGGGTAGCAGCACGCGACCTGGGCTGCGGGTCTGGGCTTGCTACCCTACCGTCATCAGCGAGGCAACCGAACCAACCGCCTTGACCCTGCTGTGCAGACCCTGCTGGATGCGCTAATCACGACGCACGATGAGCACCCGCAACGCGCCCGTCTGTGTGCCAGCTAGCCCCTTGCTGGCACAGTATAGCGTGACCAAGAAAACACGCCCTGGTGGGTACCCGCGCTGTGGTTCCGTGCTCAAGCAGCTCGTTGTCCCCGCGCACACCAGCTGCATCCATACGCTGCTGGGCAATACCCAGGCCCTGCGCGATGGGCGGCAGCTGACGGCATCGGGCGTTCCGTGCACGCTGGCGCAATGGACCTGGGAGTGCTTGCTGACGCGGTGTGACGAGTGGATCACCCAGGGCTCTGACCCGATCCCCCTTCCCGCGTGGGGACCGTCGCCCCGTGAGGCGTTCACGCAGGGCCTGCTGCAGCGCGGCTTTCGCACCCATCGGCGCAGCGCGGACGACGAGATAGTCCGCATCGGGACGCTGCCCACCACCCGCCAGAGGACCGCGATGGTGCAACCGACGACCGGGGTGAAGATCAAGCATCTCTGGTATTGGGCGGATGCCTTTCGCCAGCCCGGTGGGTGGGCCGCCACTACCAACACGTGCCTGGCGCAAGCAACTGGGGGCGACGGCAGGGTCAGTCCCCACGCGGCCCGCAAGCAGCGTCGGCGACCACCGCCACGTCGTCGCCCTGGGAGATGTGGGTCACCGCGCAGGTCGGGATGGTGGTCACGCACCCACCGCCTCCGCCGCCAACCCGTCGTGAGATCAAGGATGTGCGCCAGACCGTCCGCGTCGGCACGCCCCCGCAGGAATCGGTCTGGCTGGCGACTGGGATTGCTGTCCAAGCACGCGGGCGCAGTGGGGCCGTACGGTCCCGACAGGGGCACAGTGGGGTGCGGATTGCCGCCCTGCTGGAGCGGTCCCTTGCATGCCGTGGTGAACTCGCCGCCTCAGGTACCTCAGCCGCCCCAGACGCACCCACATCGCGGCATTCCCCCGATCGCGTCCCGTCAACCGACAGAACGGAAGTGAGATACAGTGGCGCTCCCGGTGCATCTGATCGTCCCCCTGGCCGCCCCGACTATTCCGCCGTCGCTACGTGCGGTAGCCCGCCACCTGGGAGTACACCGTACGGTGCTCCAGCGCTGGTTGCCAGCACTATGTTGCGCAATCTCCCAGCGGTATCTGGAGCAGCAGCAGGCGCGGCGGGAGGCCAGATGCGGCAGGCGAGCGGTGGCGCAGACACCTGTTGGCGTGTCCCCCCTACGTTGGCACGCACTGCCATATGATAGGGAACGTCACATGTCTTACAACGTTGGCGTACATTCTTTAGGTTGTGGCAGCCCTGCTGCTGTGCAGGAGCACGGCTTCTGCATTTCACAGCGCTAACCCCTAATCCCTGTTTCCCTATCTTGCATCTGCTTGACCAATCTAATTGCTCTATGCTATACTGATCATCCATTTGGAACAGTCAAACGTACAAGTTGCAGTGCAGCACAATACTGTGGAGTTTGATAGAGAACTCACTGATATTCTAAGGGTTGTTTATTGCTATCGTAGCGATGTTAGCTAGATATAGTGACCACAAGTAGTGCTCGGTCTGCTTTCGGTTACACTTCGATCATCAATTCCAAAAACCGTTTCAGGAGACACCGATGGCCCAACAGTTGCGTTTGGTGATTGCCGACGATGAGTCAATCATCCGTATGAATTTGAAAGAAACCTTAGTTGGTCTTGGATACCTGGTTGTTGCCGATGCGGGTGATGGTGTGAGCGCCGTCAATCTCGCCAGAGAATTGCGTCCAGATCTGGTTATCATGGATATCAAAATGCCGAAACTTGATGGTATTCAAGCTGCGAAGGTATTGACCGAAGAAAAAATAGCCCCAGTATTGCTACTCACAGCTTATTCTGACCGTGAACTGGTCGATAATGCTCGTGAGGCTGGTGTTGTCAATTATATTGTTAAGCCATTCCGTGAATCGGAGTTGTTGCCTGCTATCGAAATTGCGTTGGCACGCTACAATGAGTTTCGCGAAATGGATAAAAAAATCAACGACCTACAAGAGACACTTGATACCCGTAAGTTGGTTGAACGCGCCAAAGGGATATTAATGGATACACAGGGTCTGAAAGAGCAAGAGGCATTTCGTAAAATTCAGCAACTGTCCATGAACACTCGCAAATCCATGCGTGAGGTAGCTCAGGCGATTCTCTTGACGGCCCAGATTGAGAAATAACTGTCGTGACCGACAAAACGCCAGATGCATCTAGCAGCACACCACTAGCAGGTGCATCCTGGTACAAATTTGCCCGCTTATTGCTTCCATACATTCTCACTGCTATCATCGCCATTGTGCTGAGTATCACCATTCAGATGCTACTGTTTTTCCAGATGTTCACGCCCACGGAAACAGTTGCTGAAGTCGCCACTCCAATCCCATCGCCTATGGCTGCTGCTCCTATCGTAGTGGCAACTGAATTACCACTCGAAGAAAATATTGCACGCCAAGAGTTAGCTGAGGTACAAGCCCAATTGCGGCGTATACAAACGACCAATTATTTGCAAAGCGCGATTGCACAAACAGCTGACGCGGAACGACTTTTGCGTGACAACGATCTGCAAAGTGTGAGTCAGACATTGATTGCGGTAGATGACTCACTAGCCCTGGCGTATAGCGAAGCTGATGAGTCTGTTCAAAGCCCAATCAATGAACTACGTCGTGAATTAAGCCAGATGCACAGCGATCTCTATGTGCGACCGGAAGATATAGACACACGTCTTGGTCGTTTGCGTCAGTCGATGCTCTCCCTCATTACCGAATAGTTTTCCACCACACATTGCTTGATGATATGTCGATCAAGTCTTCTGTTTAATGATCTCCTGCCCAACTCTCAACATGTGGCAAGTTGACATCACGCATAACACCATCGCTCGTATCCACCGGAGGTGGAACCGGGGCATCACTTGGTCGTACGGCTCGCAGCGCCTCCACATCTTCACGCCGATAGAGGCGCCGTCGTCCGACATTTTGCCGATACGAGCGTAGTAGCCCGCGACTTACATAGGTGTATAGGGTTGCTCGCTTCACATCTAGCAGCCCGGTTGCCTCTTCTACATCGAGATATTCTTCGCCATCAATCCAGTATGTCATAGTACCTCCATGCCTTTTAGTATAACGATTGTGCATGCTTGTGTCAATCTAAATCAATATATATAAAGCTATATTGACAATTGAATAGCGCTCATGCTATGATTTGATACAGACAAAGATAGCTATTGTCGTGAAAGGATTGCTTGCTATGACTACCAACGCTGGTTTGACCAATGTTACGGTTGCTAATACAGTTCTGAGTTCAATAGATGGTACGGCAGGTCGTTTGCGGTATGTCGGGTATGATATTCATGAACTTGCTCAATCAGCCACTTTTGAAGACATCTGTTACTTGCTCTGGTATGGCGATTTACCAACTTCCATTCAGTTGCGGGACTTCAAGGCACGGTTGATTAGTGAGCGAAAATTGAGTGAAGCAGAACTTGCGTTAGTCGAGCACCTGCCTCACGATGGTCACGGGATGGATGCCTTGCGTACGATGGTTTCTGCATTAGCCCAACTCGATCCCCATGCGGACGACACACGTGCTGATCACGTCGAAGACATTAGCGTGCGTCTGGTTGCCAAAATACCAACGCTGTTAGCTGCCTGGCACCGTATTCGCAGTGGACAAATGCCTGTTGAACCTGACCCAGACTTAGATCATGCCACTAATTTCTTGTGGATGTTGCATGGCCAACGACCCAGGGAGGCTGTTGCACGCGCACTAGAGGTTTATCTGGTGTTGGCTGCTGAACATGGATTGAATGCATCAACATTTGCCGCACGGGTTGCCATTGGCTCACATGCCGATGTCTACTGTGCAGTAGTTGCAGCAATTGGGACGCTTAAAGGACTCTGGCATGGTGGTGCAAATCAAAAAGCCATGGAGACGTTTATTGCTATTGGAACACCCGAGAATGCCGCAGCTTATATCGACACGCTGCTGGCACAGGGTGGTCGGCTTATGGGAGTCGGTCATCGCATCTACAAAGTTGAGGATCCGCGAGTACGCCATCTCTGGGCACAAGTTGAAGCACTTGGTAGCGGTTATGATCAGTGGCAATTGGTGGCTGATGCCGTTCGTAATGTGATTGCTACACATCCCTATTTCACCCAGCGTCAGCTTGCCCCAAATGTTGAGTTTTACAGTGCTCCCCTACTCTACGCTCTGGGGTTGCCGCTGGACCTCTTCACTGCAGCTTTTGCAATGAGTCGTAGCGCTGGCTGGGTTGCCCATATACGTGAGCAACTTACCGACAATCGGCTGATTCGTCCCAAAGCAGCCTATAATGGCCCGCCAAATCGTAGCTTTGTGGTACTTGAAGAACGCTGAGGAACAATTTCCCGATTAGAAAAGCAGAATACGTTTGAGATATGTATGTTATTGTGCAATGTGTATGTGACAGATCTGGCGTATACGTTGCACCACAACCCTGTGTGTTATGAGGAAGCAATATTATGAGTAATTGTGCAGGTTATATCGTGATGCGTCATACTAATCCTCAAACATCGACCCGGTCAGATAAATGATACCGATCCATAAGCCGCGTGAGTGACGATAAAACCATATCGGAAAAGCGACGGTAAATACTGCCAAACTGAGCATAAGCATAGCTATTGATATATCTACGAAGAAGATACTTCCTGCGACCATAAAATCAAGAGTCATTGTGATGGTGGCATTAATAGCCATTGCCCCGGTAATTTCTCCTGAGTCACGTTCAAAAATAACTCCACATTTAGGACAACGTATATTTATTTTTGATAAGGATCGAAACATGCGTCCGTGCTGGCAGGCTGGGCAAGTCAAGGAAGTGCTCTGCAGGAGAACACGTATGGTTCGAAACATGATCGCTGACCTTTCCAGTAGAGGGTACTCGAGTCAACAATTTGGCCTCGTATACGAACAGTATAACATGTTTTACATAATGGATTAGTAAGTCCCATTGATTAGTAAATGAATCTTTCCATACGGTAATAGCATCTCTATGAACATGAAAGAATTCCTAACCTATGATCTACTCTATATCGTTGTGGTATCAGTGCATGTCAGAAGTTTCATTTCTACCACGTCATATGCTTTGAAGAGGTAAGTTGAAGACCTTGATACTAGTTGTAGTCCGCTGACGTATCGTTGTTTTAGAAGCCAGTCATGCGCCTCTATAACGCCATTGTCGGCGTAGAAAAGTGGATACGATGCGTGACAGGGCCGAAGTGCAATGTCTTGAGAACTTTGATGATGGGGCACCTCATCTGGTTACCAGAGTCAGTGATAATGATCAAGCCTATATCGCTGAGACCTCTGAAGAGACCAAATATACTGAAGTAGCTCAGGACTCCTTAGATCACTATCTTCAAGATATTGGACGTATCTCATTACTGAGCCCCGTAGAAGAGGTTGATCTTGCCAAGCGGAAAGATCGTGGGAATAGTGCTGAACTTAGTCTAGCATCCTCGGAAGCGTTATCTTCTCATGTTCGAGTACAGCTTTTGTCAGAGGTAGCTGATGGATATGAGGCGAAACAACAATTGACTCAGGCGAATCTGCGTCTTGTTGTCAATGTGGCCAAAAAATATGTTGGCCGCGGCCTTTCACTACTGGACCTCATTCAAGAGGGCAACATTGGCTTAATGCGTGCAGTTGAAAAATTTGACTATCGGAAAGGAAATCGCTTTTCCACATACGCCACATGGTGGATTCGGCAAGCTATCACGCGTGCAATTGCTGATCAGGCTCGTACAATTCGCTTGCCAGTTTATATTGGTGAGTCTTTGGGGCAGTTCAAACGTATTGTTGATCAACTTACGCAGGAGAGCGGACAACAACCTACAGCTGAAGAGATTGCAGCTGCTCTGGGTCAGAATGCAGAACGTGTGAAATGTGTGCTCATGGCGGCGCGTACCCCTCTATCGCTGGAAGCTCCTTTTGATGATGATAATGGACGGATGTTAGGTGATATCATTCAGGACAATGTATTACCTTCTCCCCCTGAACTTGCCACGTATCAAGTGCTTCGTGATGATATATCGACTATGCTAAGTCATCTGAGTTCGCGTGAGCGACGCATTATCGAATTACGCTATGGCTTGATCGATGGGCGTCGACGATCATTGGAAGAGGTAGGAAAATGTTTGGCACTCACGCGTGAGCGAGTGCGTCAAATTGAGGCTGAAGCGCTACAAAACTTGCGCGACCTGGAAGATGGTCAGCATTTACGGGATTATTTGGATTAATCCTCTGGAATCAAATTGAGGTGTATAACAAAGAGGTTGTGATAAGACACAACCCCTTTTTGTTATGATATTAAACAGGGGTTTAAGGAGTGCGTTCGAGTTTGAGAGTTACCGAGTTGAGGCAATAACGTAGCCCTGTTGGTGGTGGTCCGTCATCGAAAACATGCCCGAGATGGGCATCGCATACCGCACAGAGCACCTCTGTGCGTCGCATAAACCAGCTATTATCTTCCTCTGTACGAACATTTTCAGCGTCTATAAAATCCCAGAAGCTAGGCCAACCTGTGCCTGAATCGAATTTGGTGTCGGAACTGAATAGTGGTGTTCCACAACACACACACAGATACACACCCGGGTCTTTACTGTTCGCATATTCACCTGTGAAAGCGCGCTCGGTGCCTTTTCGTCGACAGACACGAAATTGCTCAGGTGTAAGTTGTTCTGCCCATTCCTGATCAGACTTTATAACTTTTGTCTTCATCTTTTTTCACAATCCTTTTTATTCATTTTCAAATGCTGCAACACCTTTAATTGTACACGTTTCTGGCATACATTGCATGGAACTCCACACTATATGGTGTTGATATGTGATGGAAAAAGTTGTGTGTAGAAGAGCTGGTTCGGGGAAACCAGTTAGGCTTGTATAAAACAGAACAGGTATCTTGATGGAGGAGAAGGGCAATTGGATTAAAGAGACACTCGGCTACAGAGAGGGCATGTTCTTACACAAGGGTAAGTGTGGTTAGACTACTGGATACGGGAGTTGAATGATTCAGTGATCGATGTTCGATAATATTTGCTGAAGCCTGTAACATGCCCATCACTATGACAGTGTCCTCTTTGTGCCAATTATGGGTGGGCTTTTGTCGGTAGTCAATATACCATACATGTGGCGCGAATTTTTTACAGGTACTATAAGATTTGTGCTTGTATCTGAAAGACAGAGAATCGTACTGTTTTTATGGGAAATATGCTTACTGATATTGTACGAGATGCGGTGATAATTGGTACTCTGTATCTCAGGAAAGGTGATAGTTATATCAAATTTTCTAGATCTTTCAAAGTGATAACAACATTGCTGCAGTCGAACATATTACGTAAAATGGTATTAAGTGCATACAATAATGGTAGGGGATAATCGTGAATGGTTGTAACAGATTAGGTATGGTTCTTAGCTGCCTCTCGTGCGAATTGTTCCCGTGCATGTATACGTTTCTGTCGTCGATTATCCCAGACTGATTTTTGTAGTAAATGCTTGATTTGATGGTTCAACATTTCCATATGTTATAACACGTATTACCTCATGCTCGCTCTTAAATAACAAAAACTTGACTATGTCAGTTCTATGGTTGTAATTGTTTGGCTAAATTGATTATGTGCATGCCACTGGTCATGCAACACGCCTGTCAAAGTTTGTGTATCAAGAAGACCTTGTTGCACAAGGAGATAACCTAATCTGACTTTTGTTCCTGTTTGTTGGAGATAAAGTTGTTGTTGTATGGCATGTGCAAGTTGTATGGGAGTAATAATCCCTCTAGAGATAAGGTGCTCTCCTAATAATTGTGGCTGTGGTTGGCGAGGATCGAGTAATCGATCTAACAGTTGAACCATTAGCACTGTCGATAGTACCTGTGGTTTGACCACGCCTTTTTGTACTAGCAAATCTCCGATTGCCCATTCAGTACCTTGTTCTCTATGTTGCCCCTGTTGTTGGAGCGTTGACTGAAGCTGTGCTTCGTTAATATATCCCAGACCTGTGAGATATGTACCGAGTGGTCTAGCACCATGACCTGCAGCGATTGCAATGGCTCTGTTGGGGGTTATAGGAGGATGCTCGTGAATAGTTTTTTGTAAAAGATATGCTATCTCGGCGCCTGTGGTGATGGGTATGTTTTGAATAATCATTTGAGATCCTTTCCATTACCTATAGTATATATTGTTAAATGTATTTAGTAAGAATAGAAAAAGCATCGAATTGTGATGAAATCTGTTTATATCTGCTTGTTTGAGAATAAAGGAATGATGCTACCAAGGTATTACCAATTGTATATCAACGAAAAAACGTAAATATAGTTAGATGAAGTCAGCAATGAAATTATAGCCATTTGTTAATACATCAATTTTCACTGATGTGTAATTATTATTTATACATTAAACCACATAAATTTTCCTTAAAAAACTTGATATAGACTCGACAGATAGTACGGTGTCGTATATAGTATCAATACGAATTGTTGTATTTTAATACTGTATGTACATGTGTTCTATTTCACGAGAGGTAGAAAAATGGGCTCTCAAATATTACGTATGATGGTATTACTATTTGTTTTGGGTGTATCATTGACTGCTTGTGGTGTTGCTGCAACAGATGGTTCTATACCAGTAGATGACACTAGCTCGGTGCCAGTAGATCCGAGTACAATTGATGAAGAAATCGAAATCTCGGGCTCTTCAACCGTGTTTCCGCTAACTTCATCAATGGCGCAGGAATTTGCCGAAGATGGATCATCAACATCTATTAGTGTTCGTAGTACTGGGACCGGAGCTGGTTTTGAACGTTTTTGCACTATAGGGGATATCGATATTGTTGATGCCAGTCGTGCGATCAGCGATGAGGAGCAACAATCCTGTGAGACACAGGGGCGGTCGGTAGTTGGTTTCCAAGTGGGGGTAGATGCTTTGGCTGTGGTTGTGAATGCTCAGAATGATTTTGTGGATGGATTATCTTACAGCCAACTCGCGCACATTTTTTCTGGGAGTGTTTCTTTGTGGTCTGATCTTGATCCCAATTACCCCAGTGAGCCGATTGCACTTTTTAGTCCTGGTACGGAGAGTGGGACCTTTGACTATTTTGTGGAAGAAGTGTTTGATGGCAATGAAGACCCCATCTTGGCTGTATCGGATATCACATTGAGCGAAGATGATAATGAACTTGTAGATGGTATTGCCACTAATCAATATGCCATCGGCTTCTTTGGCCTTGCGTATTATCAGGATAATCAACAAACACTCAGGGTTCTCTCAATCGATAATGAGGTTGGTGAGGGATCGGTTGAACCGACAGCAGAAACCGTCGCAAGTGGAACATATCCTTTTGCGCGCCCACTCTACATCTATAGTAGCCCACACATTATGGCTGAGAAACCACATGTTTCAGCTTTCATTCAATACTATCTGGAACACGTAAATGAAGTAATCGAAGAAGTCGGTTATTTTCCCGTTGACTTAGAAGTCATTGATCAATCGCAACAGGTATTTCGGGAAGTTACTCAGTAGTCATGATAAAATAAATACAAAAGGAAGACCAATGCCTTCCTTTTGTGATCTGGTGGGCGATACTGGACTCGAACCAGTGACCTCTACGATGTCAACGTAGCGCTCTAACCAGCTGAGCTAATCGCCCAATGGCTGCAATGGTATCACTCTTATGTGGTATTGTCAAACAATAATAGGTCGTATCAAAGACTTGTGGGAAACCAATGTATGTGTGCATTATATTGAAGTGAATTGATAATATCAACCTTATAAAATGATACAGTTTGTGTCAAATGCTAAAGTCACTACACTGATATAGTGGTGTGTGCTATGGAGCAGCACACACCAAACATGTTGTCTTTAGCGTACCAGCATTGGAAGAAAAACACGGTTTACTTCACCTGGTGGTGGCCGTGTGATGGGTGGTTGAATAATTGGTGGAGTTGAGGTTGTCCAGGTCTTGAGCGCTTCACGAATTGGTATGGTATGGATCGCTGTACGGAAAGTCGCTAGTGCATCGCGTTCGGCCTGCCAGATAGCTTGACATGTGCCCCCATCTGCGGCTTTCGACTCAGGGCAGTTGTTGGGTGTTTGTAGTTTGTAGACAAACCATGCGACGACAAAGCTTTTGGGGACGATTTTACCATTTTCTTTGAATGGAAGCGTCACATGGAGGACATCTGAATAACCAAACTCATTGCTGCTTGGCCCACCACTACCACCTTTGCCACGAATCACAACATGTTGTAGGAACTCCTCAACAATAGCTTGTTTTCCAGGTCCAGCCTCTTGCTTAACCAGATCGCGGAGGAAGCCGTTGTTCAAGGAACCAACTGTTTTTCCGGTAATGGGGCTGGTATAAGCGGCTCCATCATAATCGAGGTTGATCATGTTACTGTAGAAAACCTGGCGAGTAATCTCACTTTTGATAAACTGGAGCGAGTCAACCCCTTCAAAAAGTTTAGCAAAGTCATAGAGGGTAGATCGGTTGGCCGCCCATGGTTGTGAGGGGCCATTTTGCTGTGGGCAACCGAAGTGCATTTCTGTTTGAGTCATTCCCAACTGTTGGGCACGTGTCGTAATATTACCTGGGCCATATTTGTCGAGAACGGCGTCAAGGGTCCGGTTGTGTGACTCCCACATCATGGTTGGTAATGCGTCGGTGAGTGTGGCAGCGTTTTGCTGTGTATTGACTGTTCCTGGTGATAGGCAACTCGCATATTTGCGTTCATCTATGTCTGTACTGGGATTGTCGACTGTGGCTTCAGTCCACGATACACTAGCATCATTGAGCGACACTTGAGCTTTTTCTACTTCCATAATAGCGTGAAGGTATGGGAGTAGTTTGAGTGAGCTAAGGGGTTGGAATCGGAGACCACCAGCCATGTCAGCGTAGGTTTGTCCATTTACTTCCTTGACGAGAAAACCTCGAATAACATTTGGTCCAAACTGGGGATTATCATAGGCCTTGTACAGCAAATCACGCAGTCGACGCGTTTCAGTATTTGCATTATCAATTGAGACAAAAGCAAAATAGCGTTTTCCATTCACGACATACGACTCAAGATCGATTATGCGGGAAGCGGTTGTTGCAACAATCTCTTCCATGCGTTCCTGAGTAAGACCAAATGCCCACCACCAGGCTGTTCCATTGTTTTGGACCATGACCCCTGTGACGTTGCCATTATTGTGGAATTCGAGATCGACCAACCGAGCCTTGTGTTCATTGATGCGGTCATTCAAATATTGCGGGCTGACATTGAAATACAACCACCATGCTTTTGCATCAACACCTTCATTTTTTACTCCAACATACGAGTAGCGTGTGTTTCCGTTGACGACATAGGCATCCAGATCGATCAGGCGAATTTTATGTTTGTCGATATCCGCAGCAACTTGTTCAGGTGTCAAATCATAGTTCCACCACCACCACTTGGCTGCATCACCCTCGTTTCGTATTAGTAAGAAAGCAAAGCGGTGCTGCCCATTGACAATATACGGTTCAAGGTCGATGATACGTCCATTCTTCTCGGCTACTTTATCGACTACCTGATTACGAGTGTAGCCATACCACCAGCCTTCAGATCGCTTATATGTGCCTTTATTATCAACAAACACAACATCATATCGATTACTCTGAGTGGGTGAGCGTTCAAGATCAATGATACGTTGGTCTTGATTTCGAATGGCATTGATTTGCGCTTCACTGCGATCACGCCACCATTGCCATCCGGTTGGTGTTGTGCTCATACGCTCAGGATCGATGACTCCGGTGCTTGTGATGTCTGAGGCAGATGTAGAGGAATGATGTGTGAGATGTTGTGCATGTGTACGAGGAACAGCCCCTACCGTTCCAAAAAAGAGTACAAATATAAGAATTGTACAAGCCGGGCGAAGAAGTAAGCGTACAGGGGTCATGACAATCTTCCTTTATGTTTCTTCGTATGTTTATTGTCCAGATCAACGGTAGAAGTAGCTTATTTGGGGCAAAAAAGCCACAGATGGTGAAATACAGAAAGATAGTTTCACAAGATCTGTGGCTTGGTGTAAACTTATGTTTTTAACGGCGCGTCACACGGCCCTCCACGACGCGAAATTCCTCCATCATGATGCCTTGTCGTTCTATCCATGGTGTTGGATCGGGATCATGTGTAAAACCAAAGTCAGCAATATCAGCGCGGAGAACCTGTTCACCATCATTTGGTAGTAACTCAAGTTTGCCTCCCAACTCTAATTCGGCACTTTCATCAATAATCAGGACAGTTTGAATATCTCCTGCTGTGTTATGAACTACTAGTGCACGCAGTTTGGTTTCACGTTGGGTCGTTTTGGCAGCGTTGGCTTCTGTGGCTTCCGCAGCAATTGCTGTAGCAATACTTGCGGCACCAAGACTGGTCAAGGCCATAAATTGCCGTCGATTAACATTGTTATTCATGGAATACTCTTTTCAGAATAATTAGGTTTTTCGCAGAGAAAGACAAATTGCTACTTTCAATATATTTGAGTCATGTGTAGGTCATACGATGCGGATGAATTGAAACTCAATGATGTGTGATTTTTAATTTGAAAAATAACGCGATCCTCGTTAGTTGCGACATTGTTCTGGTACTCGATTATGTCTACGTTCATACGCATCAAATTGTCAGCGGGTGCAGTAACAAAGAGATATGGTCTGACATGAAAATAGTAAGTATTAAAATGGAGGTGGGCATTCTTCCAAGCAAACGTCTGCGTTTCACCATTTCTGATGAGGGCGGCAATAATAATCCGTTTCTTGGTGATAGTAGACATAGCATAACTCCTGTGTGTTGATGAAGATGCGGCGAGTATATTTGCTGACTCGCCACATACACGACTCGTGAGAAACTAACGCGAGAACTCGATGAATGAGTCATCTGGGATAGGAAGACTCTCTATCTGTTCCTGTATGGTGATCTGGAGCTCATCGCTGAGTTCAGGACTCATCTGGGTTGTAACAGCTTGCATGGTCGCTAGCATCTGTAAGTCCTGCACAGTAGCCGCCTCTAGCTGTTCATCAATGATCCAGGGTGTTGGTTCTGGATTGAACATTTCGGTCACTGTTGGTACATGGAGCTGGACCGTGCGGCCATCATCTGCTGTGTAGCTGACAAACCAGGCACGGCTATTGCGTCCTTCGCGCATGGCAATGGCGACATCGGCAGGCAGATCAAGCTGTTCCATAGCAACTCGGATTTGTTCGGTGAGTACTCCTTCGAGATCAGAAGAGAGATACTGGGTGAGTGAGTCCAACGTCACTAATACTTGCAAGTCATCCACTACTGTAGTAAGAATTCGCGGATCATTCCACTCAAATCCACAGTGAAGGCAGTCATCCCATTTCCAGCGATCCACGGCAACGGGAACCTTTACACAAACTAGTTTGCCGTTGGTAACAAAACAGTAGTATGTGTGAAGTGCACTGGCTGAGGCCGTTTGGCCAAGTGTAAATGTACCAAGAATGGCTACCAGAGCAAGTAAACTGATCCAGTGTATAAGACGTCGCATATGTGTATTTCTCCTATGATCTTTCATGTTAGAGACATAGAACTGCAAACGATTCTTATAGACTTGTCTGTGCTATACAGACAGGTCCTTCCAGAAATAGTGAAGCAGAATAAAAGATTTGCCCTAACGTATCCCTACTTCAGCGGGGATCTCGATCAACAGCTCATTTTCGACATCCAGCGCCAAGATGTGCTCGCCTGTAGGACTGACCAGTAACCATGGAACGGGATCAGGTCCTGCCAACAGCGCTTCGGCCCACGGTTGCGGTTGTGGTTCCGCAAGGATGGTTTCCTCAAGAACATTGACTACTTCAGGAATATGGAGCACTTCTCTCTCGGCATAGCGTGGGATATCAAATAGGTGTACTTCAATGTAGCAGAGCGGGATGCAGATTTGCTTAACAGTGCCATCCGCTAACTCGATTTCAAAACAAGCCTCACATGCTGCTGAGGCAGGCAATACTATGGTCAGGACTAATCCATAGGTGACCACAACTGCAAGCAACCAACGTGTTATCATTTGTTTCATCATTCAAAGACTCCTTTCATAATCTATTTATGTGCGCCGCGTATGTCGGCTTGTGACACGGACTGCGATCACCCTGAGCATAAATTTCTCAGTAGTGTTCGAGGCATATCACAACACATTTTCGTGCTCAACAGAAGGTATGTTACGTGTATACATTCGTGTATACACCTTTCAAAATGTCATTCGAGGGTATTCGCTGCGTGCAGTGTACTATCTGTTTTTTGCAGAGCAAGAAAAATCGGCGCGGTTTTTCCACGCCGATCTGGTTTGTACAGGTTGGTGTTTGTGTTGTGTTGCTGGTGGGCCGACAGGTGATATCTGTTAGCGCCTGGGGATGACGGTGATGGGGAAATCACTCATCTGGAAGGTAATTCGCGGTACTGGTTTAACAACATAGTTTGGGTCGGCGAGACGAATCGTAGCTTGTCGCGCAATGGTCGCCAATACCAGCACTCCTTCCATCATGGCAAAGCGTTTTCCAATACAGACATGTGGACCATGACTAAAGGGAAAATATTTGAATGGGTGCCAGTCTGCTTCTGCGTTGTCCGCAAAACGTTCTGGGCGATAGACAAATGGCTCATCCCAGAGATCGTCACGGTGATGTGTGGCATAAGAGCTGAACATAACTGTACTTCCCTTGGGGACCAGCATATCACCAAGTTTCACATCACTGTAGACATATCGTGTCTGAAAATATGCAGATGGTTGATGACGTGACGTTTCTTTGAACACCATCTCAGTGTAGGGCAGATTGCGTAGGTCCTCCAACGTAGGTTGTCGTCTATCAAGAACCGTATCCAATTCATAGTGCAGTTTTGCTTCAACAGTTGGATTATGTATAAGATTGAAGAAGGTCCACGACAAAGCGAGTGAGGTGGTATCGTATCCGGCCAGAAAGATCATAATGACTTCATCACAGATCGGTTCATCAGTCATACCATGTCCACTCTTTTCATCACGAGCAACCAGGAGCATATCAAGCAGGTCACCCTGTGATTCTCCAGACTCACAGCGCTTCTGAATCAACTCCATGATGATAGTACGCAGTCGTCGGCTGTACGCGTTGTTGCGTTTACGAGATGGCAATGGAATCCATTCGGGCACACTCACTGGCGCACGCAGTTCGCCGATGGCACTTTCCTGTAACATATCAATCGTTGCTCCTATCGGCCTTACTCACCCCATCAGCCGAAAACATAGCATCGGTGACAATGCCAAGTGTCATGCGGTTCACATATTGGCGTAAGTCATAGGTGTTACCTGGTTGAAGTTGGTCTATAATCGTTTCGGCATGCTGCACCATGATATCGGCGTATTGGGCTATCTGTCGGGCGTGAAACGCAGGCTGCATCATACGGCGCTGGACCAGCCAAGGATTACCATCAGATACAAGTATGCCATCACCCATGGTGCGACGAAGAATGCGACGAACCTCCCCGCCTCGCTGGATTGCATCACTGCGTTTTACTAACACATCACGCATAAGATCGAGATCTTTGACGAAGTAAAAAATCTTTGGCCCTAATCGGAACCGTGTAATCGGGCCACCTTCTTTGGCTAATCGCAGCAAAAATGCGAGTGGGTCCTGCTGGAACACTGTAGCACTGCCGAGTAACCAGTGTTCTGTGTGTTGTATCTCCTGTACAGCCATAAGCCTGTTGTAACCCTTTCTATGCAGGTCTCTTCTTGTAAAATATACGACAGTACTGAGTATAACATGTTTGAGTTCTTAGAAAAGGGGACCATTGGTCGTTCAATAGAGGTAGGGTTTTGGAAGTATGTCTCGTCTTTATGAGAGGAGCAAGTTTTTACAGACGTTGATAGCGAATGTGGAGAAATAGTGTGGCAGAAGACCAACCCTTTGGTTCGTACCTCAAGATCTTACGGCGCCACAGAGATCTGACTCAGGAGCAGTTGGCTGAGGCTGTTGGTTTGTCAGTAGAGACGATTAAAAGTTATGAGCGCAAGCAAAACCGACTACGACCATCGCAGGAGACGACGCAACGGATGGCCAAAGTGCTCGGTTTGTTGCCAGATACACGAGAATTTGACGAGTTTACTACCAAAGCACGTAAAGATCAGATAATCAATTCCCCCTCTGTGTCAAAATCTAACTCACCGCAAAGAACCAGACGAAAACGCCTCTTATGGAAGGTTCGCTCTTACTGGATCGAACGTGTTCTAGAACCATCTTTGCGCGATCTCCCACCTATTGGACTAAACTGTGTGTATCAGCCAGGTGCCATCTATCCATGGGAGGCGGTATTAGAACCATCAGAGTCAACCAGTGCCTCTTTAGTGTCAACAACATCTATTACATATTTTTTTGATAACAGCCATGGTGAATTACTCATCACGGGGGCACCAGGTGCAGGTAAAACCACCCTGTTGTTGCAATTGGCTCAGGTGCTTTTGAGTCGCGCAGAACACCATGATCATCTGCCAATACCAGTAATATTCAAGCTGTCATCATGGTCAGAACAGTGCCTTCCTCTTGCTGAGTGGCTTGTTGAAGAACTACAACACCGCTATGATGTTCCCCCATCACTTGGAAAAGAGTGGGTTGCTGAAAACCAGTTAGTTCTGTTGTTTGACGGATTGGATGAAGTTGTCGCCCACAGTCAGGTGGCCTGCGTTCAGGCCATTACACACTTTCGCAGGCAGCATCTGGTCGATTTAGTGCTAACATGCCGACAGACCGATTATGAGGAACTTCAGACCTCATTCAATGTGCAAGGTGTTGTTACGCTTCAACCATTGACCTCGGATGGCATCACTACCTATCTGACTGAGGCAGGTGTGCGGTTTTCTCCCCTTCAGCAAGCATTGCAGACAGATGATGATCTTGCAGAGATTGTAACATCTCCGTTGATGCTTCATCTGATTATGACGGTTTTTCAGTCAACATCCGACACATCTATGTCGTTTGATACATCACTTCACGATTATCGCCATCAGCTTATTACACAATACACTGAACATATGCTCAAACGTCGTGGTGTCAGTCAACAGTATACGTCACAACAAACACAACATTGGTTGATATGGTTGTCCAGTGTTCTGCAGCATCAATCTCGTAATGTTTTCAGTATTGCCCAACTCCAACCACACTGGTTGTCTCCTCACTTACGCCGAGTCTATACACTGCTGGATCGCATGCTTGGATTTGTATTGGTTGGTCTCGTATTGGGGTTGGGGTATGCTGCAATTGTTGGTGGATATGGTCTTATCCATAACATGGGCCCACACTATTTTATCAATTTCTGGCATGATATTGTCGTGATGATGATATCTGGGGGTGTGATTGGTGGTTTCTTCGGTGGAAATGCCAGCCATGATGTCAGGGTGCAACATCGATTCTGGTATCAGGTGCAACACGCTATCATAGGTGCAGTTGGGGGCAGCGTGATATTGGGATTAGTGGGATGGCTGACTACCCAATCCATTCCCGGAGCGATTATGGCCAGCACGACTGGGGCCAGTGCGGGTGTTCTTGCTGGTGCCCCTACCTTTCGTCCACGACTTGTACAGGGTGTTGATCCATATCGCTGGTCATGGAGACGGGCTCTTCGCATGCTGCCTGGCGGGCTCATTGCTGGATTCTTGCTGGGAACGTTGAGTGGACTGGTGATCGGCAAAATCGATGGTGTACTGGGTGCCATATTTGGATCTGTCATGGCAAGTATCATGGCTGGTATACTGGTGGGACTGCTCACCTGCACCATCTTGGGACTAACATATGATGAGGTAGAATTACAGCATTTCAAACGCACACGGATCATTGACAGATCTTTTCGCAGGGCTATTTGGACCAGTGGAGGAGGTGGATTGGTAGGAAGTATCTATGGGGTACTGGTAGCGAGTGGCCCCATAACGTGGTTGCTCTGTGCGCTCACTGGTGCAGTGATTAGTGCTTGGACCTTTGGTGGTTGCACCCTCCTTTCTCATGGTGTCCTGCGTTTCATCTTGTGGAGATGTGGTTTTATTCCCTGGAACTATACACAGTTTCTAGATTTCTGTGCCGCACGCCTTCTCTTACGCAAAGTTGGTGATGGATATTTGTTTGCTCATGAGGTATTACAGGAACATTTCGCGACTATACCTGCTACACATCTTCTCAGTCGAGAGGCGTGGCCTGTGGTTGACTCAGCTTACTCGAAATCTCCCGTATGGGTGGATTCACTTGGGTTGATCATCCTGTTCGGGGTCACGGCGATTGCTTTGGGATTAATGGCTCCAGCACCTGTTGCAGAACCAATCTACGCCTTGGATCGTACAACTGTGGTGATTAATACGGGAAATGACTATAATGGCAGCGTAATGACCAACATCTCTGTCGCTGCTGGTCAACAAGTGACACTACTTGCTCGTGGAAAGATAAGTATTGGACCATTTACAGAATATGTTGATGCACAGGGAGTAGAGCGTGGTTTTTTGGGAATACCTCTCGGGAATGTCTATAAGCATGTGGTCGAGTTTCCGACGGGTGCCCTATTGTGTAAAATATCAACCGAAGTAACCTGGCGCTACTGTGGTATCCAAAGTGAGTTTGTGGCACCTTCATCGGGGCATCTGGAGTTTTTGATCAATGATAATGATATTCATTCCCATGAAGGAAAGCTGGTAATTAGTGTACAATTAACCAATAGTACATTCCACAAGTAAATGATACGAAGACACGAGACAAAGAACAATCAACTTACTTAATAACAATGCTATGAAAAAGAAAACACGTCAATTAACCATTGATGGTCAAACATATATCTGGGGAGTCAGCCAAATCTCTTTTAATCATGTGTGTCTTAAAGTGTGGTTTCCCGAAGTAAAAACGCCATGGTTGCTGGTCCGTTATCGATTTGACGATCCATGGCTCCAATATGGTCCGATTATCACAGCAACACCAGAGCAGCGGGATCAGCACTTTCAACTGCAACCCATGCAACCAAAACATGTGGCTGAGGTCATTCGGCGGGCATGTCAGTACAGCCAGGATGCGAGTGGCACTGTTGAGCGAACCTTGCATTTTCACTGCCATCTTAATGGAGAAATTGCACCAATCGATCATGCTACAACGCTTGACGATATGTCCCAGCCATCTGCTGAGGAATGAGAGCAGAGAGATAGGAGTTTCTACTCTCAAAAACATGGTTGTGCGCTTTTACGTAATGATAGTAACCATAGTGTATATGCAAACTGCAAAGCCCCAAAAATCTCTCTTGTTCCAAACATCCTGAAAGTAATGATTTTCTGGTCCGTAAGATGTGTCGTGATTTGTAAGTACCTAACCCTTGCCTCATAGCCTCTTTTGGACCTGTAACTTTGTTATGGGCTGTTGATATCTGTCTCTATAATATTCCGTACTAGACTATTTGTAGTCTAGCTGCATTTAAAGACAAGAAAAAAGTATGTTGCCTGATACCGATATATCAATGTCAATAGGATAATGAGTCGAACAAAAATAGGATGCGCGAGGGCAAAGTTAGGTCCATCTGTAAAAAATCTTGATGCTGTGTTTTTGTTATCATAGACGATGTGACAAAGGATGCTACTGATCCACGCTTATGTGGATCTAGTGTGGTAGTTATTATCATTAGTAGCAAAGTGAGAAACTGTATGTCATCAAATGGTTCCAAAATGATCGTTGGGAGTGAAGAATGGTGTGGGTTGCCGAGCTTAGGAATACCAGCGATCAAGGCTCGGGTAGATTCTGGTGCGAAAACCTCATCGCTCCATGCATTTAATATGCAAACATTTACACGTAATGGTAGGGTATGGGTCAGTTTTGAAGTACATCCAGTGCAGAATAGCCGTCGTGTAATCGTCCGGTGTGAGGCTCCAATCGTGGATCGTCGTTCAGTAAAAAGTTCAAGTGGCGTTAGTGAGAAACGGTTTGTTATTCGTGTCCCCATTAGAATAGGATCAGAGTCGTGGGACGTGGAAGTCACACTGGCCAACCGTGACTCGATGGGATACCGTATGTTGCTTGGACGTGAAGCGATGGTTGACCGGATGCTGGTTGATCCGGCTGCGAGCTTTTGTTTTGGAGAAGTGAGCAAAAAAGATCTTGAAAACATGTATGGGGGTCATGAAACGGTCAAAAATGGACTCAAGATTGGCCTCCTTGCCAGTGACCCCGATCTTTACAGTAATCAGAGAATTATGGAGGCAGGTGAAGAACGTGGCCACGAAATGTTTTTTCTCAATATCAAAAACTGCTACATGAAGTTAGATGCCAATACTCCTGAGATCCACGCCCGTGGAGGACATATTCTTAATGAACTCGATGCCATTATTCCACGCATTCGTCCGAGCATTACCTTCTATGGCTGTGCACTCACACGGCAATTTGAAAGTATTGGTGTCTATACATTGAACTCATCTGCGGCTATCAGTAAATCAAGAGATAAGCTCTTTTCACTTCAACTTCTGTTCAACAATGGCTTGGATATCCCTACGACCGGGTTTGCCAATTCTCCTATTGACACCAGAGATCTCATTGATATGGTTGGTGGTGCTCCGTTGATTGTCAAACTGTTAGAGGGTGCTCAGGGCCGAGGTGTGGTATTGGCGGAGACGCGCAAAGCGGCAGAGAGTGTTATTAATGCGTTTAAGTCACTGCGCGCAAATTTGCTGGTACAGGAGTTTATTCGCGAAGCAGATGGTAAGGATTTACGATGTTTTGTTGTTGATGGCAAAGTCGTTGCTGCTATTCAACGTGAGGCTGCACCGGGTGAGTTTCGCGCTAACCTCCATCAAGGTGGGACAGCATCCGTGGTTACCGTCACGACAGAAGAAAAAAAGTTGGCCATCAAAGCTGCGAAAGTAATGGATTTGAAGGTTGCCGGGGTTGATATCATTCGATCACGGAAAGGACCATTGTTGTTAGAGGTTAATTCTTCACCAGGGTTAGAGGGTATTGAAAATGCAACTGGCAAAGATGTTGCAGGAGTTATGATTGCTGCTATTGAGAAAAAACTCGAATGGAAGCGTGAACTAGGGGTTGTTATATAAATAATAGTCAAGGGGTTGTTTCTAATTGGTCACTTTGTGTATCTTGCTATGTTCGTCTTTTCGTTGGACAATGGCCTATGTTATGATTTTATCGATAATGATAGGAGCCAACTATGTCAGTCGAAAATTTCGTATTCATCAATGATAGTGATTTGCCTGAAGTGAATACAGTCAATCAAAAATTGAGTGAGATGCAAGTCGATCTTGTGTTGGATGCACAGATCGACCCCCGCACTCACAACGGCTATTGGTCTGCGACATTTCATGGCAACAACTCGGGTTTTGGATGGACCTATGATAACGTATCCAGTGTGCAGAAAGCGTTTCAGGATAAGTCAAAGGTCATCACACTCGTGACGGGCAATGATTTACAAGAGTTGTGTTGTGCACTCTATGTAGCAGGTGCCATTGCTTCGCTGAGCGATGGTATTGTGTTGGATGGTGACTCGGGTGAGACGATGGATGCAGAGGGAATTCTGATGATTGCACAAGAGATTCTGGAACACAATCTGTAAAAGGAGTTGTGAATGATACGCATGCAGGATGAAGAATGACATGCTTTTATCAATGAGGAGACATGTATCGGTAAACTTGCTACTGTGCAGAGTGATGGCCGACCTCACATAGTTCCGATCTGGTTTATCTTTGATGGAGTCGATCTCATCTTTATGACCGGAGGTGCGAGTGTCAAAGCACAGAATATCCGTCGTGAGCCACGGGTTGCTATGGTCGTTGATGAGGAGCGTTTTCCTTACTCGTTTGTGTCAATCGAGGGCATTGCTACAATTCAAGAGTTGAGTCCTACAGAGTTGTTGCCATACTCAGTTGCTATTGCACAACGGTACGTTGGCCGAGAGCGGTCAGCCCAGTTTGGTGCACGAAACGCAGTAGAGGGAGAGATCCTCGTGCAAATAAGGCCAACTAAAGTAGTAAGTGCGAAAGATCTCGCAGATTGATGAATCGCCTGAAGGTGAGTACTATGTATACAATGCGTCTGTGGAAACTATATACAGGCGTTTTTTTATTTTATTCAGAAACTACACTCTTCGAGTGTAGCACTGTAGTTATAAGGAGAAGACCGGATGCTTACGATTGATGAACGCATAACAGGTGGTCTCTGGGGGCTTCTTGTTGGTGATGCGCTGGGTGTACCATACGAGTTCCATGAACCACACAATCTTCCTCGCCATGCGGCTATTGAGATGGTTCCGCCATGGGGATTCCAGCGCGCGCATGCTCGTGTTGCGCCCGGAACATGGTCTGACGATGGTGCACATGCCCTTATTCTCCTGGTATCACTCCTTGCCTGTAAGCAACTTGATCTCGATGATTTTGGCCAGCGCATGCTTGAATGGTACACCAATGGCTATATGGCTGTTGATAACGATATGTTTGATGTGGGTATTCAAACCACCCATGCGTTGCGAGCATTGGCGCAGGGCCAGCCAGCAGCGACAGCAGGACCAGATCACGAACGTGCCAACGGGAATGGTTCGCTCATGCGTGTGCTTCCACTGGCACTCTGGCATCGTGGTTCTGATACCGAATTAGTACAGGATGCACATACACAATCACTTGTGACACACGGACACTCCCGCTCACAGGTGTGTTGTGCATTGTACTGTCTGTGGGCACGGCAGATGCTGTGGGGTAATCCTGATCCCTGGCAGCATGCAGTACACATGCTTCGTTCTATCTATGATAGAAATTCTCCATTCTCTGTTGAATTAGAACAGTCCATCTGTCCTGATAATCCACCTGAAGGACAGGGAACCGGCTATGTGATCGATTGTTTGCACTCGGCACGGTTAGCGGTACAGGCTGGTAATTATGAGAAGGTGGTCAAAGCAGCCATTGCGTTGGGCCACGACACGGATACCACCGCATGTGTCGCTGGTGGGATTGCAGGCATACGTGATGGGATGAACGCTATTCCTGAGCGTTGGCGTAAACAATTGCGTGGACAGGCATTGTTTGAACCATTGCTTCAGCAATTGCTACAGCGACATCAGGACAAAATATAGCTGAGAGGAGCCGATCTATGGAATATCGTCAACTGGGGCGTACAGGCGTTAAGGTGAGTCCGCTGGTCCTCGGATGTATGAATTTTGGTGGTCGTACCGCAGAAGCGGAGGCGAATGACATTATTGAACGGGCGCTTGAGGCAGGCATTAATTTTATTGACACAGCCAATGTCTATGGTCATGAGCCAGACAATTTCCAGATTGGACGTGGGCGGAGTGAAGAGATCGTGGGGAAAACACTGAAACAAATGGGTCGTCGTCATAATGTAGTTCTGGCCACGAAGGCGTATTTCCCTATGTCAGATGATCCAAATGCACTCGGGAGTAGTCGTCGATTGCTTATTGAGCAGTGTGAAGCCTCGCTTTATCGTTTACAAACCGATCATATCGATCTTTACCAACTGCATCATCCTTCAAACGATATACCAATTGATGAGACGTTGCGTGCGTTGGATGATCTGGTCCGTGCGGGAAAAGTACGTTATATCGGGACGAGTTCCTTTGCGGCCTGGCAGGTAATCGAGTCGCTCTGGGTTTCCAAGGAATATCGTCTCAACCGTTTTGTGTGTGAACAACCAGCGTACAATCTGCTTGACCGACGGCTCGAACGTGAGTTTGTCCCGATGGCACAGACCTATGATATTGCTATTATTCCCTGGTCTCCAACGGCTGGTGGCTTTCTTAGTGGTGCCTACCAACGTGGTCGCATTCCACCGGACGAATCTCGTTTTGATGTTTTTTGGAAGAGCGCCGCTACACGTCACTTTACCGATGCTGCTTTTGATGTCTTGGAGCTTGTGGAAACATTAAGTAACGAGAAGGGATGTACGTCTTATCAAATCGCATTGGCGTGGTGTATGAATCAACCTGGCATTACGAGTCCGATCATTGGACCGCGCACAGTAGAGCATTTACAAAGCGCATTGCAAGCCATAGCCGTACATATATCAGCGGAGGATTATCAACGAATTGATGTGGTTGCCCCACCGGGTCGGGCTGTCGTACCCTACTATGGTTATGATGGGATGGCGTGGGTTACATGGGGGCCTCACAAGTATCGTTGGTGATCTGTGAACAATATACCCACTATCATTATCCGTTTGGGAAAGCTTTTGGCCTTTGCGCTCGCTCTCTACCTCATAGCGATGGCACTCATTGTTGTTGATGCCGTGGCCTCTTCGTACACAAAGGCTGATTACGCTGTGATACTGGGCAACAAAGTTCATCTTTCGGGAGCGCCATCAGCGCGACTCGTAGCCCGTCTCGATAAAGCGTTAGAGCTATTTGACACAGGTGCTGTTGAATCCATCATGGTCAGTGGTGGTGTAGGCATTGAAGGTCATAACGAGGCGCAGGTTATGGCTCCATATCTGTTTGATCATGGTGTGCCACCAGATCGGGTACTAGTCGATTCGAATGGGTACACGACCTATCGAACAGCCGAAAACGCTGTGGAACTTATTGGCACCGATACGGCTGTTATTGCAGTTACACAGTATTACCATGTGTCACGTACCAGGCTGGCGTTCACGAAAGTGGGCTTTACTGAGATATGTGTGGTCTACCCAGCTTACGGCGAACTGCGCGATATCTACTCGTTGGCCAGAGAGGGTCCGGCACTAACGGTATACACGCTATAATGAAGTGCAATCCTCCGGTATCTGGATCTATGTCTACTCCTACAGTGCGACATTAAACGTCACACATATGTGTTATATTATGTTTGAGCACAGACAAATATATCCTTGGAGTATAGAGAGATAATGAACACCAAAGGCGAAATCATTGCTCGAGAGTTGACTCAGCGTTATAAAACAGATCGGCCTACGACTCATCATATACATTGTGAGTTTAACCGAGATGCTAATTACCTGTTTTTAGCAGCTAGCGCCCGTAAACGTCGCACGAAATTTACTGTGGTTGATATTCAACCGATCGATAGTGATACGGTTGTTTCAATGTGGGTGGATATTGACCCCAATACCATTCGGCGACATCACTTCAAGATGGATCTGCAGCCACAGTTAGGGGTATTTAAAATACACTTTAGCGACGAGAGTTTTTTGTACTGTGCGCGTTATGTCGAAGGTGAAGGCGATATTGGCGATATCTTTCAAATCACGGTTGCCGAGCAGTCGGTCTGGCACAACTGGCTCAAGTTGGTCTATTCAGAGCAAAAACGACGGACGGCCATTCCAAAGGGGATCTCCAACGTTCGTTGGACGCACCATGAAGGGACGGTCTACACCAAGATTAAACGCATTGCCACGTTTCCAGCCATTCATCCTGAATTTGAATCATTGAAAGCAGATATCTCGTTTTTCTTTGCTCATGTTGAGCAGTTTACTCGCTACGATCAACCGGGGGTTCGTAAAGCATTGCTGGTGGGGCCACCTGGCACCGGGAAGACTTCCATGTGCCTTGAACTCGCGCGTGATTTGAGTGACACAATGCCAGTAATCTTTTCGACTGACATTAAAGCATGTGCCGCACATCTTCAGATTGCAGCTCGCCAGGGAAAGGCGACCTTGGCGGTTCTCGAAGATGCCGACAGCAGCTTGCACGAGGCATCAAGTGATGTGCTCAACTTTCTGGATGGCATCAATCAGCCATCGAATACCGCTGGGAGTTTTGTGCTGATGACCACGAATTTCCCGGAGCGGATCGAACCACGTATCTTGCAACGCCCTGGCCGGATTGATCGTGTCTATCAAGTTGGTGAACTTAACGATATGCATGCCTTACGTTGTGCACGGCTCTATTTCCCGGAAGATCTCGATATTGCAGATGCGGCGTTGATGCAGGTGGTGACTGGTCTCACAGGTGCACAGATCAAAGAACTGGCACAGAGCAGCATTAGTTATGCCGTCAGTAGTTGTCAGTCGTTGACGATGGATTTGATACAGGCGGTGAAAGCACGTATTGCCGAGGATCTACGCCAGATCTATAAGTATGCCGACACGCAGAGTCCGATGACAACACAGCATAATATTGGCTTTGTGACATCAAAAAACGGTAGATATCGCCGCCCCTATCCTGACGATTTTTCGTATGCTTCTCCAGAAGAGAAGCTTCCATTCTGAGATGTGCCATCGCTCTAAAGAGAGGAAGGTTCGATGCCCCTTCATTATCTTGTTATGTATCTAAACGCAACTCATCGGAGTTCTTATTAAACCGAGGCATCCTTGCGAAATGTGCATAAGGTTGGCTGTTTGGGTTTGTATTTTGATCGACTACGGATAAGATACAGGCTGTGTTCGCTGCTATCAACATGATTGATTGGTCTCGTTACACGACCTTATTTGGAGCAGCCGCCGATATTCCAGCGCTTTTTTGGAAGATGGTATTGGGTGATCCATCAGTTCAGTATCGAGCCTGGGATGATCTATTACAGTCTGTTTGTCATCTCGGAACAGTGAGAGATGCCTCGTTGATAGTGGTGCCTTTTCTGGTAGAGATGTTGGAGGCATACAACGTGTATCGGAAGGAGCGTGTCGCGGATCTGCTTGCAGCAATCAGTTCGGGGCGCGCCTGGGCAGAACGTGTTTCTGAGGATGTCTATGCTCCGATACGTGAGCAATGGCCTCACTTCTCAAATGAGCAGCGCGAGCATTATCTGGAACGCCGTATTCAGCAGGCGATAGACCCACATGTCCCACTGTTGTATCCCTGCCTCCGCAAGTCATTCGAGTGTCTGGTATCGCTTGCTGTCGCGTTTACCCGATACCCACGCTATGCCACACAATCAATTGATGCTCTGAATTTGGCGATGATGAATGAGGATAACGAAACGACGCGGATGATTATAAAGCTGGCCGTAATCTATTTGTCCAGTGACACAATCAACGAAAAGTATAAGCACTATCTGTCTTTATGATAGAGTACATCAGTCTTTATTTCCCAGAACCAAATTCACCCGTCGTATACGTCAGCGCATGCAATTGCTCAGGACTCAATGTTACCTGCTGTGCGTCGAGATTTTCTTGCAACTGCTCAGATGTGCTTGCGGCGATAATCGGTATGATGGCTGGCTCCCCCTGCATCATCCAGGCTAGTACCACCTGATTTGGTGTCGCTCCTGTCTCCTGTGCGGCAGTTCGCAGTACGGACAGCCGCGCTTCCGTATCGTGGCTCTGATACTCTGATGGGACGGGGCGATCTGTACGTGTGTAGGCCCCTGAGAGCAATGCTGAGTAGGCAAGCAATGTCAGATCAGGTTGTGTGGCACAATAATCCAGGTGTTGATCATCTACCACTACCTGTATGTCGGTGTCTGCACCGCGATTGCGCCGTAATAGCGTATGTCGCAACTGGGTGCAACAGTACTCTGGCCAGTCGTGTGACCGTGCGATCTGTTTAGCACGCTCAATGCGCCACATCGCAATATTGCTACAGCCAATCTGACGTATTTTGCCAGCCTGTATCAAACGCGCAAATGCTTCGAGAGTCTCCTCCAGTGGCGTTGCTTGATCGTCACGATGGGCATAGTAGAGATCGATGTAATCGGTACGGAGACGCTGGAGACTCTGCTCAACATCGTGAATGATGACATCGGCGGTCAGAGATTGTGCCAGCCGTGGAAACTCGGCACCCACAAAAGCTGGTCGACAGCCCACCTTGGTTGCCAGAATGATATTGTCGCGATTGTTGCGCGCCAGCATCCAGCGACCAATGACTTCCTCACTCTCGTTACCAATGCCATTGTCTACCCAGAACGCATAGCAGTTGGCGGTATCGAGAAAGGTGCCACCTGCATCAATATACTGATCAAGCAACTGGTAAGCGGTCGCTTCTGCGGTGCGTGTTCCAAAATACATGGTTCCCAGACAGAGCGTACTCACCTTCATTTGTGTGTTGCCCAAAATGGTGTAATCCATCCTGCTTTGCTCCTGAATATAGTTAGTCGATAGGTTGTTGTGCCAATTTACGGTACGTCGTTATCTTGGTGTTAATCACCCCCAGATACTTCTGGAGTTCCTGGATACGCTGGTGTAATGCCACGCGATGCTCCTCAAGTAAATCACAGCGGTTTGATATAGTATGTTCACCTATACGTGCAAGACGCACAAACTGCAGCATGCCTTGGATGGACATCCCTGTTGCACGCAGGCAGGTGAGGAAATCAACCCAGCCCAGGTCTTCATCGGTGTAATATCGATACCCACTTGATGTCCGTTGTATCGGTTTAAGTAAGCCGATCTGTTCGTAATAGCGCAACGTATGCACAGTTACGCCAGTACGTTCTGCTGCTTCTCGAATGGTATAACCTGTATTCATACGGTTCTCATTCTAAACTTTCGAGCGCACTCGAAGTCAAGTACGCTACTAGATGTAGCAGGATGGGTCACATAAAACATATTCGTACAGCTGTAGCGCTGCCTTTCTCTGCATGCTCAATGGTGTTGATGAGTATCGGTAGCTCTAGCAGCGTAGCCTGAGGATGATACCACCACGTTTCTGTTCTATCTTCACTAGTTAACAATAGTAGAAGTTCTTTGGTACTTGTACACAATGCCTGGGTATTGCTCCAACGATTGTTGAGTGTGCGAATTTCGCTAAATGCCGCTTCTGTCATTGGGGCGTGTATGTAATTTTGCAGGTATCGATCATATTCGTCGAATTGATAGTTCCAATGACCATCATACCAACTTCGTAATAATGGCTGTACCAATTCACACAACGGCTGATCATGCTTAAGTGTTTCAAACCAGTTACGCACCTTTGGTTCTACTTCACCACGACACAATAACTCAAGTGGGATAATAAATGCTAACAGCCCCTTTCCTCCGGTTGTTCCATCAGGAAGTAACAGAGGAAACACTTTATGGTTATCCGTTTCCAACCTTGCGCGAAATGACATATGTAGTTGTGCTCCAATAAGGGTTGTAATGATATTTTGAAGATGTCTCTTGCCCAGACTAACGCCTTATCAGGACTGCATGCTCATCTTGCGAACACGCCACAGCGGACAGGCAAGGATTCTGGTTGGTATGGTAATGAGGGTAATACACAAGGCATAGGGTAAGACTATCAAAAAGGCACGTGATCTTGCTACCTACGCAGCACGTTCATTTCGTAGAGGTTGTCGATGATCTGCTCCTCGTTGAGATCTCCAAAGTCTGCTTCGATGTCTGGCTGGACACCAACACCTTCAAGCTGTGTCCCTTGTCCGCTCAACATCTCGGCGAATGGCACCGTAATCTTGTATCCTTTCCCAATATCATGTTCGTCCGCTGCAACCACATATCCTGCGGTTTTGTTGCCTACGATGGCTGCCGAGGTGTATTCCTGCATACACCTCACAAATATTTCGCCGTTGCTATAACACTGTTTATCGATAAGCACCACCCCATGTTTATCTGAGCCGATGGGCATATTCCTGGATTTAGTGCGATACTCAACCCAATGATGTTGGCGCAGCAGTTCAACCTCTAGCGCGTGATCAAGGTTCGCTTCCTCTGGTAGCGTGTGGATGATGAAGGGCTCCTGCTGCATTTGCCATTGTCGAGTGCGTATCTGCAATACAGGAGTTTGGGGTGGCAGGAAGAGGCTGGCCAGTTCAACCACCGCGCTCCCTGAGCCACCTCCGTTCAATCGCAGGTCCAGTATGATAGTCGCTGTGTCACACATAGCTTGTGCTAAAGCAGCTACATCAGCCGAACGTAAACGACGTACGTCGAAAGAACGAATAGATACAAAAAAGCACGTGACCATAGGTGTTGATGTGGAAACTGGATGGTGTGGCCGTCTTATACTGTGTTGCAATATAGCGTGCCAGTTCAGGGTCAATCAACAGACTATGGCTAACGCCCAGCGACTCAAGCAAACTCTTGAGCACAAGTTCTTGCTCCGCTACAGCGTTTGCCTCAGCGAGCCTGGCCCGGTGACTCTGCCTGATGGCTGGCCAGTGCTCCGAAAGAAACAGTTCGTCGTAAAAATCCTGCTCGATAAGAGCAACGATCTTTTCAAATACATCGTTCATTACAACCATCCGTTTATACCTGTGCCCCCGTGAACAGATCTCCCGCTATAATCTGTGTTGCTGTGTAGGAATAGAGGCAGACCAGGGAATTCAGATAATTGTAACATGGAATAATCTGTTGTTATACACATACCACATTGTTTTCGATGCTTTGTTGTCACGTGCATATCTGCCATCATAATTGAATAGTATCTGCTGATTTCATCGCTTCTGCTGCGTGATTAGCTAGTATCATCGTATTTCTATAGTTTAGTTAATTCTTTCTTGACAAAGCGATTGATGTATAGTAGTATTTATACTTGTTATATACATTCACCTCCAAAAATAAATCATATAATTTATGTATTAAGACTTTGAGAGTTAAATAATTGACCAAAATGATGTCATAGCTGAAATTTTACTAGTACATACCAGCACAGCAGTAGACGAAAAGTAAATACGCTCATGTATTGATATTACCCACTTGATAGAAACAAATAGCATTTAGTAGAGACGATATTCTGAATCGTGGCTATAGTATCCGTGTTGATAATGGTGCTGGTTTTTCTTGCTGGTTTATTTCTGCATATTTTGCTCTGTATTGAGTCTTAGTACAAGAAAGGAACTGGTGTGCGATATCCACGACAGGTTATCTTAATCGTGTTTTGTGCGCTTCTAGTGAGTATTGGCAGTGTTCCAATCACGGCAATGGGCTATCAGGAAGATCCTGATACACGCCCTGATGCACCCAAGATGGACCTTGAACGACGTACTTATGTTATTCGTGATGTGTCGACTCGAGAAGAGCGCACCGCAATCGCACGGACAGGTGCAGCCATTGACGAAGTTGGGGATGATTATGTAGTGGTTACGGCTATTGGATCTGAATCTCGGCAGATTGAGACTCTGGGTTTCCAAACCGAAGAGCTGGTGACAATACAAGATTTCCCCCCGCAAGACTCCAATTACAGCAATTACAATGAAATGAGTGCTGAAATTGCTCAGGTTGCCTCGGCCAATCCATCGATTGTTAACCGCTTTAGTATCGGACAATCATACGAAGGTCGTGAGTTATGGGTAGTTAAGATTAGTGATAACGTCACAACCGATGAGGATGAAGCAGAGGTGCTCTTCACCGGGCTGCATCACGCACGTGAACACCTAACCGTCGAGATGGCGTTGTATATCATGAATTTGCTGGTCGATAACTACGGAAGTGATGCACAGATCACCAACCTGGTCGACAATCGCGAAACCTATATTGTCTTTAACCTCAATCCTGATGGCGGAGAGTACGATATTGCTGGTAGCTCATATCGGTTCTGGCGCAAGAATCGACAGCCGAATGCTGGCTCTTCTGCGGTAGGTACCGATCCCAATCGCAACTATGGGTATCGCTGGGGTTGTTGTGGTGGGTCCAGTGGCAATCCTGCCAGTGATACGTATCGGGGTTCATCGGCATTCTCAACGCCTGAAACAGCCAGCTTACGTGATTTTATCGATAGTCGTGTGGTCGGTGGGGAACAGCAAATCACGACTGCCATTACCTTTCATACCTACAGTGAGCTGATTTTATGGCCGTATGGCTACACCTTCGAAGATGTACCTGGTGATATGTCACAGGATGATCACGAAGTCTTTGTAGCTATGGGGCAGGCGATGGCCGATACCAACGGTTATGAACCACAACAGTCCAGTGATCTGTACGTTACTGATGGTGATATGACTGATTGGGCCTATGGTGTGCATGGTATTTTCGCTTACACATTTGAAATGTATCCACGCACTTCAAATCCTGGTTTCTATCCTCCTGATGAAGTGATTCCCGCTGAAACCAGTCGCAATCGTGAAGCTGTTTTGTATCTGATGGATCAGGCTGATTGCCCGTATCGTGTGATTGGTAAAGAGGGCGAGTACTGTGGTGGCACGGCTCCAACGCCCACACCTCCCCCGGACACTGGCACGCCGATCTTCTCGGACGATTTTGAAAGTGCGAACAGTTGGATTGCTAATCCAGGTGGTGCAGACGCGGCCACGACTGGCCAATGGGAGCGCGGTGTCCCTGAAAGCACGAGTTTCAACGGCCCCAAACAGCTTGGTACCCCCGTAAGTGGCAGCAATGACTTGGTGACGGGTCGGCTGGCAGGCTCATCGGTTGGTGCTAATGATATTGATGGTGGAACCACCTCCATTCGCTCACCAGACATTACGCTCAGTGGTGGGAGCAGCTACACATTAGAGTTTAGCTACTATCTGGCCCATAGCTCAAACTCCTCAGGTGATGATTTTTTACGCATCAAAGTGGTTGGTTCAACCACCACCACTGTGTTTGAAGAACTTGGCGACACCAACGACGATGACGCCAGTTGGCAGACTGCTACAGTGAATCTGGATGCTTTTGCCGGACAAACTATCTATTTGATCATAGAGGCCGCTGATGGAGGCTCGCCCAGTTTAGTCGAGGCTGCCATCGACGATATTACTATTAGCCAATCGTAAATAAGCGCCCATGGATATCTAGTTTTTCTTGTAGTTCTTTGGAGGATCAACACTATGGACAGTATCCGCACGTATCGTTGGTTTGGGATCGCAGCACTATTGCTGGCCATGATTGCGTTGGTTTGGCCGATGCAGGGTGTTGCCGTTAATCGTGATGTGCAAGTCGACGATGAAACGGAGACATGGCTTGAACAATCGGATGAATCAGCAACTGAGACGTTTCTGGTGCTCTTACGCGATGATGGTACCCAGGCTCGTATCGATCAATCAAGGGTGATTAGCGACAAAATCACTCGTCGCACGCAAGTACACATGTTGCTGAGTGAACGCGCCGATAGCAATGAGCGTTTGCTGCGCGCTATGCTGGAAAAACGTGGGGTCATGGACGAGGTGCAAGATCTGCAGGTCTTCCAGAGCGTCAATGGGTTCTCAATTACCGGCACCAAAGCTGTGGTTGAGTCACTGGAAAGTTGGGCACTGGTTGATAGTATCGACATGGAGATGACGATCCAGCTTCACCAGCCCTTTGCAGCAGAACCGTTAACACAGATCAATGCCGTCGAGTGGAACATTTCCAAGATTGGTGCGGATCAGGTACAAACGGAACTGGGCATTGATGGCTCCGGGGTCGTGGTTGGTGGAATGGATACCGGTGTCCGTGGTACCCACGAGACCTTGTCTGGCAACTACAAGTGTGCCGGTGGTAGTGATAGTGCTTGTTGGTTAGACGCCGTCAATGGCCAAGCAGCACCATATGACGATCAGGGTCACGGGTCCCACACCATGGGAACTGCTGTCGGCGGTGGTGGTATTGGCGTGGCACCTGGCGCCGAGTGGATCGCCTGTAAAGCCTTTAACCAGTTTGGTGGTGCTAATGGTACAGATATCCTTGAGTGTTTTGACTTCTTCTTAGCACCTGGTGGCAATGCTGCCAATGCTCCAGATATCGTCATCAACTCGTGGGGCAACAGCAACGGCTCATTCGCTGGGTATCAACAGGCGGTGACCAACTGGGTCAACGCGGGTATTTATCCAGAATTCTCGAATGGGAACAGCGGACCAAGTTGTGGTACGGTTGGTGCACCGGCCAGTTACAGCAACGCTGTTGGTACGGGTGCAACCGATATCAATGATACGATTGCGAGTTTTAGCAGCCGTGGTCCTTCGCCCTTTGGCGGAATCGGCAAACCCGATGTGAGTGCACCCGGCGTCAGCATTCGTAGTGCCTGGCGCACAAGTGATACAGGTTACAATACGATTAGTGGTACATCGATGGCTGGGCCACACACCGCTGGTTTAGCTGCTCTATTGCTCGATGCTGACCCAACTCTCTCGATCGATGATTTGACGGCGAATATGAAAGAGAATGCAGTCGGTATTCCTGCAACCGGATGTTCGAGTTCAGGTGTTCCGAATAACATTTATGGCTGGGGTCGTATTGATGCATTAGCCTCGGTCCAGGCAGCACTGGGTGGTGGTGGACCGACACCCACCCCAACCCCTCCACCAACGGGCAGCACCGTTTTCGCTGATGATTTTGAGACCGTGCAAAGCTGGACGTCCAACCCCGGCAGTGCTGATTCTGCTACCACCGGTCAATGGGAGCGCGGCAATCCTGAAGGTACCGACATCAGTGGTCCCAAACAGCTTGATGCGACTGCCAGCGGCAGCAATGCACTGGTAACCGGGGCACCTGCAGGTTCCTCGGTTGGTGCCAATGACATTGACAGTGGCATTACCTCGGTGCGTTCACCTGACTTCACCCTCACAGGCTCAAGTAGCTATGACCTTAGTTTTAGCTACTATTTGTCTCACTACACCAACTCATCAAGCGATGATTTCTTACGTGTCAAAGTGGTTGGTTCGACCACAACCACGGTTTTTGAAGAACTCGGTGCTGCTAATGATGATGATGCAGCCTGGGAATCGACAACGGTGAGTCTTGATGCATTTGCTGGTCAAACGGTGTATCTCTTGATCGAAGCCGCCGATGCAGGTTCACCAAGTCTTGTTGAAGCTGCTATTGATGATATCGAAGTAACGGGTTCGTAACAGATATGCGAGAGTGGTGCACATGTTGCACTACTCTCATCCTTACTTGTCCTTCGTGCCTACGTTTTGAACTCATCTCACTCTGCACCATAACACCAATACTATAGAAATGCGCTCGTGTCCATGCTAAACAGTCAGTTGTCTTGACGTGATATATGCATACAGGAGGTTTGTGTAATGAGTCGCTTTCACACTCGTCGTTGGGTGGCCCTGTCCGTGATTCTCACCATCATGATCGCATTAGTCTGGCCTGTACGATCCGATGTAGCCGCACAGGCAGACGATATTGATATGGATGACCAAACCAACGATTGGCTTACTCAGGCGGATCAGTCAGCAGTGGAGACCTTTATTGTGTTGGTGCAGGATGATGGAACGGAGGCACGTGTGGATCAGGTTGTGACCGCTGGTGACAAAATTGCTCAACGCACTGAGGTACATGGGCTGTTGAGTGAACGCGCAGAACGCAATGAACGTGCCCTTAGTGCAGTGCTTGGCAAGCAGGGTCTGATGGACGAGGTACAGGAACTGCATGCTTTCCAGACGGTCAATGGTTTCTCTATTACTGCCAGTAAAGCTGTGGTTGAGTCTTTGCAAAGCTGGAGTCTTGTTGAAAGCATTGCATTAGACACAACTATTCAACTGCATAAGCCAATGGAGTCTGAACCACTTGAGCGCATCAACGCAGTTGAGTGGAATATTGCCAAGATTCGCGCCAATCAGGTACGCGGTCAACTCAACATCAGAGGCCGTGGTGTTGTCGTTGGTGGAATGGACACAGGTGTACGAGCGTCCCACGAAGCGCTGCGTGGCAATTATAAATGTAGGAATGCCAGTAGTAATACTGCATGCTGGTTTGATGCGGTTAATGGCCAGGCAGAACCATATGATGATAATAGCCATGGTACCCACACAATGGGTACTGCGGTAGGGCGCAAAGGTATTGGTGTTGCTCCCCAGGCCAAGTGGATTGCGTGTAAGGCATTTAGTGCCTTTGGTAGTGCCACAAGTACCGATATTCTGGAATGTTTCGATTTCTTCCTGGCCCCGGGTGGTAATGCTGCCAATGCCCCAGATGTTGTGATCAATTCGTGGGGGAGCAGCAATGGGGCCTCGACGGTCTATCAGCAAGCGGTGACCAACTGGGTCAATGCTGGGATCTACCCTTCCTTCTCGAATGGCAATAGTGGCCCGGGTTGTGGTACGGTGGGCTCACCTGCAAGCTTCAGTAACTCGGTTGGAACCGGTGCTACAGACAGCAATGATACGATTGCAAGTTTTAGTAGTCGTGGTGCATCGCCATTTGGTGCGATTACCAAGCCCGATCTGAGTGCTCCTGGCGTCAGCGTTCGCAGTGCCTCGAACAGCAGTGATACGGCCTACTCAGTGAAGAGTGGTACATCAATGGCTGGACCCCACGTCTCCGGGTTGGTGGCCCTGTTGCTGGAGGCCGACTCAGGTCTTTCAATTAATCAGTTGACCCAGAATATGAAGCAGAATGCAAAGAGTATTTCTGCAACTGGCTGCTCCAGTTCTGGAACACCCAACAACATCTATGGCTGGGGACGTATTGATGCATTGAATTCGGTACGAGCTGCTCTACCATAAACGTTGAGTCGATCTACCTACTGAAAATACACACGTCAGATAATCCCGAGAGGCGAATGTATCTCGGGATTTTTTGCCTTTGAATTTGTACAAAACATCCAAATAATTGGGTGTGTTTTTTGTTGAAAATGTCTAAGTGTTGTGCTACCATACAGTTCAACATTGCAAAGGTGCAAGGTTGGTACTCAAAGCCACACATGGTGTGTCCAGTTCTGGGTCACAAAAAACAATGATGTATTTTTCAGGAGGCTATTATGCGTAATGAAAGTGTCGAGCAACAAAAAGTCGATCAAGTAACTCAAAATATTAAAGGTGCCCACCTGACGCTTCGTACATATGGTATTGATTCAAGTAGTCGCATGTCGTTAGCACAGGCAGCAGCAGCTACCTCAACACCCTCAGACGAACTGTTGGCAGTGTTGGAATACCGCCTACGCCGTCAGGCCAAGCAAGCTCGCTCTGTAGAAGAAGTTGTGTATGAAGAGGAAGGTAGTCTCGTCGGAGCGTAAACACAAATCGATAGAGATACACGGCATCACTGGCCAGGGTAAGCGTACTGTTCGCAATACTCTGGCCTTGTTGTTTCTATTGATATACAGCTCGAACATCCATTGATTGACCTGTTTACTTACTGCTCAAAACTATTCGAATCACTACTTGGACTCCTGGTTGCTTATTCACCTGTATACCCTATTCTTTTGTTGTGTTTTATACGCTATTTTTTATAAAGTAACTATAAATGATAGTTTTTGTCTATTTTGATGTGATGTGTAATCATTTTATTTTTTGGTGGGTATTTAAGCATTTGCTCCCATTACAAGCGACTATATGTAATTAGATCAGATTATTGTGATGATAGTTGATTATATTACAATTATGTTAAATTTTGTCAGATAGGTGCAACTATGTTATGTTTTTCCCTATTGACTATTATATTTTATGTTATACAATAAGGGCATAACAAAAAAGAATTTAATACATGCATGTGATGATTTTGTAGATGTTAGTCTTTTTTATAGCTTGTGAAGCGTAATGTGGGAAGTTATACTGTCTATTTTAGTTCCCTATTGCACATTGACAATGTCAGAGGCGATTTTAGGTCTATTTGATGCTCTCCCAGAGCGTAAAGATAAGGAATGGCTATGTCACGACAGATCACAGACTCAAATGAGTCAGATACGCCTGCATCCCTGGATATCTTAATTGGCATTACTGACTCGGCACTACGGTGGCGGTTGATCGATCATTTACGGCATCAGCGAATGAGCGTTCAGGGTACAGATGCAGGTGGTGATTTTCTACAGATATACCATTACACACAGCCAAGACTAATCATCATATCAGATACACTACCTGATTGGCCAGGTTTGGAATTGTGTCAGTTGATACGCCAACAGTCTCTTATCGTACAGATCGTCTTTTTGCAGACCACCACAACGGTGCTGGAAGCATTTGCCGCAGGTGCCGATGAAGTCCAACCTATTTCTTGCGACTATCCCGTGTTGCTGGCACGCATCTCTGCGCGATTACGACGTGCGTGGTTTGACAGCGATTGAAGTAGTTCGCAGGGTAGTCATACAGTAGTGTGATCTGAAGAACGTATTACAACCATTATTTGTGCATTTTGCTAATACCCCTACCCATATTCGTCAAAGTCTGGTATTATAGAAAGTATGGAAAGTGGTTGATGTACAACAAGAGACTCGCCATGTGTGCAACTACCCATGTCGATAGGTTGCGGAGATCGCCACGCAAAGCGTATCACTACCGTCACACACGGAATATCTCGCCACAGACATCCGTGTGTGTCTTTGCCAGTGAAGCGCGCTTGGTGTGCTGTAGTTGATCCCTCCTCCAAGCAGCGCCTCCGTGATGTCTTCCTCTGTATGCAACCACTTCCCATCTGTGGAAGATAGCTTATTTTATTGATGTTGAACCACTGACCGTCGTTTGAATGGTAACCGAACCGACTGTACTTTGGTATGTAGTCTTGCGGCAAAATCAAAGATATCCTTCGCACCATGGACAGACAAAACCATATCCCGCTCAATTGGTGAGAGCTGATGCCCATAGCGGTCAAGTGCGACTGCCGGGGTGGTTAGCAATTCATTGGCGAGACGCTGACTACACACTGCTGCACAAATGAACCGTTCTAACTCAACGTGTTGCATCACCATAGTTAATCTCCTCCAGAACCTACTGATGAAACATTTTCTCTACCAGTTCTAAATAACAAATCACCTGGTACACTATCCCCTGAATGCAATACACATACCATCTCTAAAGTTGAACCATATACTTGTTGTAAGAACACCGACACTATACAGTAGAGTCGGTGACCTCTGGGTAACCTTGCCAGGTTACCGAAATCGTAGGGAGCGAGAATGTAGTCTTACTCCTTGTATTTGTATCATTAGCTCAACGGGTCTCTGTATTTCAATTGTCATCCTTAATATCTAGAGAAACTGGCTGGTAACCTAAGGTACTGACAAATGAGATTGGTATACTATAAAAATTAGCCTAATTTTAGTATAAATAGATGTTCAAATACTGTTATGGCTACTTAACATGCCACCGAAGAAACCATACCCTGGTGCAACACTTCCCCGTATCCCTACCGTATTAACAGACTTCTGCCACATAATCACTCTGCCCAAGTTCAACTTGGCATTGTTGACTACTTGAGTTGCCTATACGTAATCCCGAAGGTACGGATGGAGCACCACCAGACCAAAGGATAGATAGAACAATAACAATTGTAATACAAGTGCGAGTGATGATATTTGAGTTAGTCATGTGTGGTTCCTCATTTGATACTAATGTGAGTTTGTGGTTGACCTGGAGCCACTATACTCGACATGGAGGAACCCGTTAGTGACCTTTTAGTGACTTTGATATGGTTGAGGTGCGTCTAAGCAACGGCACCAACATGGAGCCGCTACGTGGTGATGAAGGTGAAGGTCAGGTGGCACCAATATGGAGCCGCTACAGGGCTATGGAGGCATAAGGTAGGCGGCACCAGCATGGAGCCGCTACGGAGAGGGTAGGTCGCGGAAGTAGACGCGATATAATATCGCGTCTCATAAAATGTAACTCAGGTGAGTGAAACAGCCTGTTGATAGAGGTGTTCGGCCTCAGAGTCCTTTTCAATGGTCAGGCCCAGTTCATCAAGGAGCAGTTGTTGGAGCTGCCGATACTGGTCCACGACGGCGGCACGACGGTCCATGGCCAGGGCACAACGCATAATTCCGGCATGGGCGGCTTCATCCAAATTATCTATATCAATAATCCGGCGATAGAGACGCAGTGCATCCTGGGGTGTCTGCAGCTGTTCATAACATTCAGCGGTGCGGTGGAGGGCTTCCAGATAACGCTGTTCCAGCATGGTGCGCTGGTGGTTGGCCCACTCCGAGTCACTCTGGGGCAAAAAGGGTCCATGATAGGCATCAAGAGCTAAAAGCATAGATTCACTGGTCGTGGAGGTGCTGAGCAGGCGTAAGAAGTGGCGGACATCGTAGTCCAGTTGGACATCACTAGGATCGACTCGATAGCGTATCCGTCCATGCAGGGTGATGAGATCACGGGGGAGCACAGACCGAAGACGATATACTGCTCGTTTGAGCGCATCCCGGCTACGTTCAGGACTGAGGTCCGGCCAGATCGCCTCACGTAGTTCTTCAGAGGTGGCACCATCGGGATGGAACAACAAATAGTGGAGCACTTCACGGGCCTTAGCCCAACCCAGATCGATCTCCTGTCCCTCCAGTAGAATCTGGTCGGTTCCCAGATTACGTACCACCAGAGTAGGTCGCTGATCGGTTGGATTAATCATCTGAGCAACACGGAGGGCTTCCTGGCGATAGTCCAGCCATGTAGCAGCACGGGACCAGCCAGCAGCCTGGGCACGCTGTAAGAGCTGGCTACTGATCTGGGTATCCAGACCCAAGAAACGATCATGGCCCATCTGATCAGCGATGTGAGCAGCCTGTGCCAATGAGTCAATCAGTAGTTCAGGTTGATCAGGGTACTGTTCGGCATACAACACCGCCTGAGTCAGATAGGCACAGGCGCGTTCAGTTGGATTATGCCCTGCCAGTCTAAACAGATCATCAAGAATCTCTTGAGCCTGATCATACTTACCCTTTCCCACCAGGATACGGGCCTGAAGTATGTTTAGCCTGATGCTATGGGGATGTTTGGCAAGATCAATACGTTTCAGAAACTCGGTTGCCAGTGCAAACTGTTCCTGGCGTACCCATAGGCGAACATGTGCGAGGGTAAGATAAGCATCAATGTCAGGAGAGTCACTGATTTGACGAGCATCATTATACTTTGCGATTGCATCATCCCATTGTTGTAAGTCACACAGCATGTCACCCTGACTAAGATAGATAAAGGCTAGTATGTATTTTGTATCTGTATCAGTGCCATGTTGAAGTGCAAGGGCAAAAGTATGAGTGGCATCCTGATAGCGACCTAAAAGATGCTGTATCACCCCAATATTATTGAGTAAATAGGTACGTCGGCTTGTGTGATTGATATTATTCCAGTACGCATCAGCTTGTCGATAGCACTCTTCAGCTGCTTGTAAACCTCCAATTCGCTCATAACAAAAACCGAGATCCTGCTGAATAAGCGCGACATTGTAAAAATTACCGCGTGAACGTTCCAGATCCAGTGCCTGTTTCAGTTCCTCGATAGCCTGTTGTGTTGCTCCAAGTATGTGTCGACAGGTGGCAATCATACGTAACGCCATGGCCTGATGCATAGGATTAGTTGCGAGTTGTAAGGCTTGTTCTCCGGCCTCTATCGTTTCGGTATATTTTCCGGCATGGCGTGCAAGGTACGCATTAATAAGATAGACATGCACCATTTCTTCAGGATGGGCTTTCGCATGTGCCATTTGCGCCACAAGTGATGCCTCGTGATAATTACCACGATATCCAACCAGAATACGAGCACGTAGGCACAAACTCACCGTATCAAGTAGCTCATTGGGGATCGATTGATACCAACGATCTAACGTCTCGATCCGCCCTTGCATAAACAATTGTTCGCCGCCGGCACTGATAACCGCACTGGCACCCGGCAGATTGTCGGCCACCAGGTACATATCAAAGGCACGCGACCATTGGTGTTGTGCGCTATACCACGCGGCGATACGGAGGGCCGTTGCGTGGTAGTGTGGGGCATTGGTCGTGCGGTAGCGCTCTAGCAAAAATTCACGGAAGAGCGGATGATACCGTAGCACGCCTGCGTCGATCTCGGAGATAAACAGGTGCTGTGACCGCAATGCACTGAGCATCTGTCCTGAGTCATGCCGTTGGAGGACCGTATCGCACTGAGCCGGATGCAGGTCTTCGAGGAGGGCTGAGTCAAGCAGGAAGGTTTGCAGCTCTGGGGATTGGCGATCAAAGGCCTGTTCCACAAAGAACTGATAGATGGGATGCCCGACGGTGATGTCCTGGCGGGTGGCCTGAAGAGGCACGGAAGCAGGTGTGCTGGCATAGCTCAACAGAATGCCGGTGATCCATCCATCCATCCTCTCACTGAGGGCGTTGGCAACCTCTGATGAGATGTCGGTCTGGTATTCCTCACCGAGGATTGCGGCGACTTCACTGCCATCGACACGCAGAATATCTTCATCAAAACCGATCAATTGGCGTCGACCAGCCAGCAGCATCAGGTTCTGGATGCCCGGATGCACGCGTGATGCCAGAATGATATGACAGTTGGGGCATTCGGAGAGCAAACTGGCGACCAGATCCCGCACTTCTTCGATATGATCAACCAGGTGCCAGTCATCCAGAACCAGCATAAAATCTTCCTGAATCGAGTCAATGGCACGCAGCAAGACACTGGTGGTGTTAGGCCACGAAGGCTGATTGTTCCCTTCGATCAGGGCAATGAGCTGGGCCATCTCATCAGGGAATTGTTGGGCAGTCGCAATCGTCAGGTAGGAGAGAAAGGTCCAGGGATCTTCATCAAAGGTACTCAACGTATACCAGCAGACCGGGTAGGGCGCCGATGAGTGGACAAAGTCGGTCAGCGCGGACGTTTTCCCATAGCCAGCCGACGCCACGAGTGTAATCAGCCGCCGTGTCTTGATGGTGCACAGAAACTCGTTGATACGAGGTCGTGATACGAGGTACGGCGCCCGTTTGGGGGGGCGAATCTTGTGACTAAAATGCACCTGCATCTCAACTCTCCCAATTTCATGATACCTCTGGAGCCTGTTGTGCTCCGTGACCTTGATCGTTTATGGATGTGGAGGCATTATTGATTTCGATAAATATACGGTCATATATATTGGACAGTTTACACTTCTTTTGGTACCTGTGGCAAGTATGAATATTGTTAAGGTATGGAAAAGCGGAGCATGTGGGTAAAAGCGATGGAGTATTTGAGCGGCTGAATGTTGGAGCAGGGGGAGCTGAGTTCTTGAGAGTAATGGCGTCTCACCGACCCGTCCACCGCTCAAGCAGCGGGCCGGGCAACGATGCCTGCTGAGACAGAGAGTATATGTACTGTTTCAAAGGGTGCGGGAATGGGAGGGATGCTGATTTTGCCCATCTTGGTGAGGAAACCAACGACCGCCAGTGTGCGGCCATGCTCGATGAAGCACTCGATATCATTGTTGGATTATGGAGTGGCCAACCGTTTAGCTGTCAAGGTGGGCATTTTAACCTTCAAGAAGTAACTTTTCTCCCAAAGCCTGTACAACAACCGCGTCTTCCCATCTGGGTTGGCGGTGGATGGCCGCTCAAAGGTCCAACGCAGCGTGCGATTCACTGGGATGGCAGTTGTATGTACCAGTACACGAACGGGGGAGCGTGGCAAGACTGGACGCCGGAAGATGTGCAGGCCTTGCAGTCTATGGTTGAAACACAACGTGGCCCAGATGTCTCGTTTGATATCAGAGTGGGAGGTCGTGAACGAAAGGATGATCTTGAACAGGAACAGATGTTTAGGCAATCGATGGCTGAAGCAGATGTGACATGGCACAGTGAGTTTATTCCACCTTGTGAGCCTGCGTTCGTGCGCGCACAGATCATGCAAGGGCCGTTACGAGTCGAATAGTCAGATATAGATGCAGAGGGGGAAAGATTCGATTTTCACTGCTGCACTCCACTCTCAGCGAACAGGTACGGCGGTTAAAAACTACATCTCTACGGCGAGTGAGTCGCTAACCCATAGCCCCTGATTCCCTCTGTACCTCCCTGTCTTTGTGTTAACCTGTTCACTCGCTCTACATTCCACCGCTCCGCCGCCCCCCATCACGCTGTCCCTACCACGTTACCTTCGACACGCTCAGGCAACCTGCTCTCCGCTCCGCCGCTCTACCGCTCCCCTCTGGCGCTACTACGGTGAATCCAGATCATAGTTTTAACTCACTACACTTCGGTTCTATCGATAACCTCAAATACATCGTGCACGGCAGTGGGCGACTGTGGGCCCCTGTGGGAGGGCTGTACTCTGATGCGGTAGAGACCTGTCGGTTGGTCTTCGAGTGTCAATCGCCAGCCATCGTCGGTTTCCTGGAGCGGGTAGGTGCTTGGTTGGTTGGGCTGGTTAAGCGATGTAATCTGGGCCTCCAATGCGCCCAGGTGTTCGGGTGTGTCCAGTACTTTTGCGCGTACTTCAATCTGCTCATCGGTGCAGTAGAGATCTTCGAGGGTAAGGCTGATCGCCGGAAGGAGTGGGGTTTTGGTTTTATCACTTGGACCGAGTATGGCATCCCATCGAGGTACCTGTGTTCGCACGATGTGTTGACGTAGCTGTTCCAACACATCATCGCGCGATTGGAGGAAACCATGTTTCTCGACGATAAACATTTCGCGGTACTCCTCGGCCAGTTCTGCCGGAATCGCCGAAATGTAGGGGACGGTGCCATCGCCGTGAGAAGGGAAGGCGTGGAGAGTCGCTGGCATGTTGGTGCTTGGCACGATCTTGCCATCAACCACCGTTGCAGACTGAAAGGTCTCTTGCTGAATGCCCACAATCGGAAAGGTGATATATGCGTCGCGGGTGCTTTCAACACTGCGGCGCGCTTTCGCTGCATTGGTAATGTCTTTGTGAAAGTCGAAAGCTTGTTGAGCACGTTCCTGAACAACGCCGTGAATGCTGCTCATCTCGGCAACACGGACATAGTCGTTACCCTGCTCGATCATGCGGTAGTTGGGCAGCACCTGGTAGGTCGAGGTGAAGGAGCGCACAGCGTTGCTGACATCGGCCCTGACGACGTGATGTCCGTTGCTGAGGTAGTCGAGTGCATCGATAGAGCCGCGATGGGGAGTGCCAAGGGTGAAGAGTGCGCGGCAATACTCCCAGCCCCCCAGCACTTCGAGGTAGTGGCGTGCGACGAGTCCTCCCATGCTGTGTCCAATCAAAATGACCTTGGCATCTGCTTGGCCGCTGTGGTCACGCCACAGTGGAAGGTGGCGGTCGATAAACTGTTTGAGCCAGCGTGCCGCAACACAGTTGTCGCGCCGCCAGTCGTAGGGGAAGGCAAAGAGGTTGGCATGGGGATTGGGGGTGTTTACTACACCAGGAACGACATCGAAGGTTTCTGTGAGGAACTTCCAGAGTGTCGAGTAGCCTTCAACCTTCCATAGCTTCGGGATCATCGTAATGTCGCTCATCAACCCAACTGCGCGAATGCCATCACCCAGATCGTCGACAGTGGGATCATCACCGACGAGTAATAACTCGCGGTTCAACAGTGCTTTACGCAGCGTTATGGAGAGAGTGGCGAAAGATGCCCCCCAAACGTCCTTGCCGTGCTTCTGTAGTGTACTACCGAGAAATCCGGGGAGAATAACGATGATATCGTTCATGTGTTCCTGTGGCATAAATGGTTCCTTATATCATCTCACCTTTACTTTGTGTTACAAAGTTTTTCGACATGGTGTAGTATAGACTCTATAATCTATAAACGTCAAAAATGGTCGTATTTGCAAGATAGGGGTTACGGGTTAGTTTGGTTACGGGTTAGGGATGCTTCATTTCCCAGCTTTGAGGTTGCCATAATATCGTAGTTGGGAGTCTTGCCCGTCTAGAGGAGCGGTTGAGCAGCTGAGCGATGGGGCGTAGAGCGGCTAAGTGATGGAACAGGGAAGCAATGTAACACAGAGAGACAGAGGAGCAGAGGCACAGAGAGGCTAATACGGAAAGTGGGAGCGTTTCTCCCTTTGGGGCAGGGAGTAACACAGAGGGACAGAGGAGCAGAGAGGTTGCTAAGAGTGATGAGTAATGGAGCAACTAAGCGATGGAACGTTGGAACGTTGGTGCACGTTCTTTGGAATGCGACAGTATGGCTGCCGCACAGGAGCATGGTTCCTATACTCCATATGCGCGAACCTCTTGACGCAGTACATCTAGTCCCCAGCCTCTAGCTTCTACTCCGCACAGACGTTCCATTAACACGCTCAACATCCGCTGGTTTCTGCGTCGCAAGGGGGCGCAACGATTTTTGTCGTGGGTGGGCGCGTCTCTGCCACGGAATGAGCAGCACCTCCAACCAATCGAGGAGTGCCGTCACCAGCCAGCCCACCAGCGCGATGACCACCAGACCGGCCAGCATCCGATCTATCGCATATAGCTCGTACGAACGCCAGATCAGCCAACCGATACCAGAGTCGGCACCGACAAACTCCACGCCAACGATCAGGGTGAGCGCAAAGCCCATACCGAGTTTGATGCTCGTCATAATGCCGGGGAGACTCGCCGGAAGCGCGACGGTCCAGAAGAGGTCACGTGGTTGTGCACCAAAACTACGTGCAATCTCGAAATAGCGCGGTTCAACCTGGAGCACACTTGCAGCAACGTTGAGCACAACCAGAAAGAATACGCTGATGGCAATGGTAGCGATTTTGCTTGCTTCGCCCAACCCCAGCACAACGATAATCAGTGGAAGAAGTGCAATCTTAGGAATGGGGTAGATGGCTGCCGCCAGCGGACGCAGAATAAGTCGTGCAAACGGATTAATACCCATCAGTAAGCCTAGTACAATCGCGGGGATTGCCCCAACCACAAAACCAACACCGACACGCATCAGACTGATCCCTGTGTCGCGGAAGATCTGCCCGGTAGCAATCAATTCGCCGAGTGCCACAAAGATTTCAGTAGGAGGGGGGAAAAAAAGACGATTGAGCCAGCCGACCTGCACAGCCAATTCCCACAACGCCAGGAGCACGAGCGGTGAAAGCAACGACAACCAACGGCTTTGGGTCATATGAGAGTCTCCGACTCTGCCACACGCGCCCGCTCTACCTCATCCCGCAGAACATCCCACACCTTCGCAAACAATGCGCTAAAACGCGGGTCGGTACGTAAGGCAATCGCATCACGGGGTCGTGTAAACGGCACCACAATCTCGTGGATTAGCCGCCCCGGTCGCGCCGACATGACATAAACGCGGTCCCCCAGTGTAAGAGCTTCCTCAATGCTGTGGGTTACAAACACGACCGTTTTCTGATCGCGTTCCCACTGCTGAAGTAAAAGCTGTTGGAGTACCAGGCGTGTTTGAGCATCGAGTGCACCAAATGGTTCATCCATAAGCAACACTTCTGGGTCGAAGGCAAATGCGCGCGCTAACCCAACTCGCTGCTGCATGCCGCCCGAAAGCTGGTCGGGGTACGCTTGTGAGAAGCCCTCCAATCCAATTTCAGCCAACCAGCGCTGCGCTATCGATACACGTTCTCTCCTGGCAACACCACGCATCTGTAAGCCATAAGATACATTCTGCTCAACGGTCATCCATGGAAAAATACCCGCTCCCTGAAAAACCATGGCTTTCGCCGGTTGGTCGTACATATAGCTATTGATGATCGCGCTGCCATCGGTTGGTTGCTCCAGCCCAGCCAGTACACGTAGTAAGGTGGTCTTACCACATCCACTTGGGCCAACCAGACACACCAACTCACCTTCGGTCACATCAAGCGAAAGACTCTCTACCGCAGTAACTGGGCCACTAGCACCACTTTCGGGATACACGACACTCAGGTTTTTGATGGATATCTTGGGCTTGATCACGATGGTATGTCCTTATTGTTGATTGAGTTCGGCGGCGACCTCTGTGGCGAGATCGGTGTCGACGAAGGGATCGATATCGAGTAAGTCCTCATATTCTAGAGATCCACGCCCCATAAAAAAGGTCTGGAGTGTCTGCAGATCTTCGACTGGCACCACCCCATTGGGGTCGTACTGTGCCAGTTTGCTTCGTTCAATGATTGGTGCGGGAACTTCGGTGTAGGTCTCGATAATAGTGGCAATCTCGGGGGTCATGTAATCGCCCTGTAAATCGCGGCAGGCACGCAGATACGCTCGCATAAAGCCGCGTGCGGCCTCGGGGTTTTGCTCCGACCAGCTTTGGCTCATAAAGAGAAACGTAGCGGTAAATCCATCAATGTAGTCTTCCGACAGTATCGAGAGCAACCCGTTGTCCACGTTGATTGTGACCAGTGGCTCAGAGATGACAGCGGCGTCAAGCGAGCCATTCTCCAGAGCTGCGGGCATGTTGGGGAAGGGCATCGCCGTGACCTCAACATCGTCCATCGAGAGACCACCCTGAGCAAGGGCTTGAGCCATCCAGTACTCGATAGCCGCACCATTGCCGTTAATTGCCACACGTTTGCCAGCGAGATCCGCGATGGTCTGAATCTCATCGGTACGGTTGGCACTGATCACCAGTGGTGTGGCAAGCGGTGGCGCTTCGCTGTGCATGGGCGCAACGATCTTGAACTCCAAGCCACGCTCGATGGCGTTAAACACACCGGCATTGCCTCCGGCAGCGGCCACTTCAAAATTACCTGCCGCAAGCTGGATCACCGCATCGTTGGTGCTCTGCAGTGCTGTAAGATCGATAGTCAACCCTTCTTCGGCGAAATAGCCACGCTCAATGCCAACATAGATCGGAGCAAAGATAATCACTGGCACATAGCCCAGGCGAATAGTCGTCTCGTCGGCGTCAGTAGGACTGTTTGTGTCAGCATCTGGTGTGGTGCTGCAGGCCACCAGCAGGATTGATATGAGCAGGAGCAGCATGCATGTATAAAACGAATGGTGCTTTGTGTGAAACATACCCATAGCCTTTGTTGGCACTGACGAAACCTCATGGAGAAGCAGTGCTTATTGTGTATTCGGATGGTATATATGATTGGATGCACGTCATCTGCTTATATATTAATTGTACCAAAATTCACAAGTTAATACAATAGTGCTCAATGATACCGACCTGCCCCACAAAAGCCGAGAAGCAAACCTGAAACCATAAATGGGGCGCTTGAGCACCCCATCTAACAGGAATGTACAAAGTCTTAGGAACTGTGCACACTTAGTTCTGTCTTACCGAATGGTTTTCCCAGTCATCGTTAAATACTGTACGCTAAACAGGTGTTGCTCATCGATCCACACTTGTTGGACCTCAAATCCAACTCGACTCGCCAGCGCTGCAAACTCATTTGGTGTGTACTTGTATGATGACTCTGTCCAGATACTCTCACCCTCAGCAAATTCAATGGTAGACCCGTTCAAATACACTGTCTGGTTGGCCAGACTCACCAGATGCATTTCAACACGGCCCTCATAGACGTTGTAAAACGCATAATGACCGAATTGATCCACTGCGAAATTCATATCCAGGTCACGATTGAGTCGTGCGAGCATATTCAGATTAAACGCTGCTGTCACACCATCCCGATCATTGTAGGCTTGATGAAGAATATGTGGTTCTTTTTTTAGATCAACCCCGATCAACAGACCACCATCCGGACCACACACCGCTGCAATATGATCAAGAAAGTTAATGGCTGCCTCAGTCTCAAAATTGCCAATCGTTGAGCCAGGGAAATAAACCACACGACGGGCCACTGGCTTACGCACCGACGGCAATGCGAAATCAGCGGTGTAATCTGCACTGACTGGCAAAATCTCGAGATCTGGATATACTTTTGCGAGTTCCGTCGCTGAAGTGAGCAAGTGTTCCTTCGAAATATCCAGTGGAATGTAAGCTGCCAGATCGGTCAAATGATCCAACAAGATTCTGGTCTTCGCACTACTGCCGCTCCCATACTCGATCAAAAGCGCCTGCGAACCTATCACTGAAGCAATTTCGTCAATATTGGATTGGGTAATATGGCTTTCTGTACGTGTGGTATAGTACTCGTCCAGCTCACATATCTGATCAAAAAGCTGTGATCCACGTTCATCATAAAACAGTTTTGGAGGTAATTTTTTGGGCACCCTTTGTAACCCTGCCAGAACCTCATGATATGTGTTGTCACCATTCGGTTGATAATCGTGCAGGTTGAGACTTGTACTCATAGAATATCTATGCCTTTACTGTTTTTGCAAGACGAATACCAGTAAATTGCCAACTCGCATCGGCATGGAAAAAGTTGCGATAGGTTAGGCGAATATGCGAAACAGATGTGGCACACGAACCGCCGCGTAACACAAACTGATTAGCCATGAACTTCCCGTTGTATTCACCAATTGCTCCAGGGACAGGTTGATACCCTGGATATGGCGAGTAATGACTCTGCGTCCACTCCCATACATCACCAAACATTTGTGATGGTACATCATCTGTTTCAGCAGCAACAAGTGGTACAGGGTGGAGCTGTCCGGTCTCCACAAAATTGCCCTGGATCGGGACTTGTGAAGCCGCGATTTCCCACTCAGCTTCGGTTGGCAAGCGTGCACCTGACCAGCGAGCGAAGGCATCGGCCTCGTAGTAGTTGATATGACACACCGGTGCTGCCTCATTCACGGGCTGCATCCCGGTAAGGGTCATGGTCCACCAGCCATCATCATAGCGTTCCCAGTACAGGGGCGAGTCCCAACCTTCCTGCTGCACGGTGTTCCAGCCCATCAAGAGCCATAATTCTGGTCGTTGGTAACCACCATCCGCGATAAACGCGAGATATTCACTATTTGTGACCAGTCGTGAGCCAAGTTGGAAGGGTTCAACAAAAACCCGATGCTGCGGTGATTCGTTGTCGTATGAAAAGCCATTGCCGTCATGCCCAATTGAATGAAGACCTTCTGGAAAGCTGATCCACCGCAGTTCAGGTGTAGCCATGCGGAATACGTCATCTTCTGTTTCACGGTAAGCAGGACGCAAAGGATTGATCGAAAGGTTATGTTTAATATCCGTCAGCATAAGTTCCTGGTGTTGTTGCTCGTGATGTAGTCCAATTTCCACCACAGGTGCCCACCGCTGTAATTGTGCTCCATCCAACCTTTCTAACAGTTCCAGCATATGCTGATCTACATGTGCACGATAGTTGTACACATCTTGAACTGTTGGGCGTGAGAGTAATCCACGTTTGGGTCGACAGTGCCGTTGCCCTGCGGCAACATAGTATGAATTGAACAAATAGCCATACTGTGGATTGGGCGACCTATACTTGGGGTATGCCTCAGACAGAATAAACGTCTCAAAAAACCAACTCGTGTGGGCAATATGCCACTTGGTGGGACTCACGTCAGGCATTGACTGGATAATGTAATCTTCAGTGACGAGAGGTTCACAGATCTGTTCGGTAAAGCGACGGATGGACTGATAACGTTCTACAAGGCTGGCGAACTCCGAATCGGACATTTTGGAAACGAGTGACGGTTCAACCGTCCGCGACATCGCAACGTTCATCGACATGATAAACTTTCCTCCTGACTTTTGAGGGAGTTATAACGATCACACGTCAAAACACGCGTACAAACAGACCCCACAAAACGTGGGCCATACCAATATGAACATGTGGCAAACTGATATAGGGTAAGAATGCCGTTCAAGGAAGAAAACTTGACGGAAACTATGAGGGGAGCAAAAGTGTAGAAATATTATCAATGTACGTGACCATTGTTGAAGTGGTCAAGTTTGGTACGTTTTTATAGTACCATAGATTTCCAAAAAATGGTAGAACAAATGTTGTTTATTTAATCAATGTTTTAGGTACAATAATGAAATACCGCTCTGTGAAGTAGGGCGATTTCTGTATGAGGTAAGAGATGATTTGGCGATACCCTCCGCCACTTGGTCCATATTGAGAAGCTAAATCACTTCTTGTGCAGCATCAACGAGTTCGGATGCGAGAAAACCACGTAGTGTACGCGCAGCAGGAGACATCAAATGTTGTGCTGGCGACACCAACGCCAGCGTACGCTGCAAATCCTGATCGGTCACAGACAAGATCGCCAGCCGTACACTGTGATAGAGCGCAAGACGTGGCACGAGTGCGATTCCCAGGCCGGCCTCTGCCACCCTTAGGATCATATCCATCTCACCACCATCTAATACTACACGGGGATGAAAACCTGCCCGTCGACAGGAAGAAAGCGTTACATCGCGCATTTCATAGCCAGGGGGATAGATCAAAAACGCCTCTTCAGCCAGATCGCTCAACATCACCGACTTTTCTGAAGCCAGACGATGATCATGCGAAACGACCAGGACCACATCTTCAGAAAAGAGCGGTGTTACCTCAAAGTTGGTGGACTCAATTGGCAAAGAAACGACACCGAGATCAAGGTTTCCTTCCTCCAGCAACTTGAGTATTGTTTGCGTGCCACCCTCGGACATGCACAACTCAAGGCCAGGATACTGCTGATGAAACAGGGCCAGCACACGTGGCAGCAACCGTGTACCGACGGTTGGCGGCACACCAACCGTCACACGTCCCCGCTGCAACCCCACCCGCTCGCGCATCTCAGCGCGGAGTATGTCGATCTGCGACAAGATCGTTCGTACATGGATAAGCAGAGCCTGACCGGCTTCTGTTAAACGGACATTACGTCCAACTCGCTTGAAGAGTGCCACGCCCAGTTCACGCTCCAGATCGTGAATCTGTTTACTCAATGCCGGTTGGGCAATGGCCAGATCTTCGGCAGCTCGTGAGACATGTTGATACCGCGCCACTGCTTCAAAATAGATCAAATGGCGTAATTCCATAGACATGTTCCTGAACTATATAGAGAGCGATCTGATTTTATCATAAATCATAACTGGAACAACTGCAATAGAGCAAATGTGATGAAAAATCGATACGGTTATTTGCATCTATAATGATGATGCTAAATAGTATGTGCTAGAGTATTAAGAACGATATGGAGTATGCTGTGATATCAACCATTCTCGATCACATTAAAGACATGGATCCTGCCATACGTCGTCTATGCGAGCGCATTTTTCATATCAATGTTGCAACCGGATATACCGATCCTCCAGCCACTATGTATGAATGGATTGAGCAACAGTTTGGCACACTCGATAGTGTACGTGAGCAAACTGTTGTCAAAATAACCAATCGTTTCACATTAGAAGGCAGTATTTTCAACCCTGTGCGCGCTTTGCGGCCATCGGATCAGACCGGCAATGATCAGGCATTAGAACAACGGATCCGCGCTGAACTGGCCCACCGAGATCATTTTCGTACCCCTCTTAGCGACACAACTGCCGATCTCTTTGGGCGTGTTCGTGGCCAACACTGCATCACTGCCTCGAATGTTGCCAAGTGCGATGGCTGGCATGGGCTGGTATTGTTTGACGAGCCGCATCCGCTGCACTTTGGGCGCGATCAATTATGTGACTATCTGGATGTCGCGTTTCGTTGGATTGAGGCAGTTCACATGCGTGATGATGAGGCCATATACCCCATTATCTTCTGGCATTGCCTTCCCAAGGGGAGCGCTACTCAGATGCATGGACATATGCAACTTGCTGTCGGCAAAGGCATGCATTATGCACGCATCGAGCAATGGCGGCGGGTGGCTACTGCCTATCGTGCCGAGTACGGTGTCAATTATTTTGATGATCTGGTTAAGGTACATGCTGCTCTCGGCCTACAACTCCCCACAATAGAGGCGACACGTTCGTTCGTGCATCTGACCCCACTCCGCCAGCGCGAGGTGGTTTTGCTGGCCGACATGCCACCCCACCCCACACGCGATCACCAGTCACTTATACAACCGCCATCAGGTTTTGCAGATATGCTGTATCAGGTCATACGAGGACTGATTGAGGAACAAGGTATGCGAACATTTAATGTGGCTATTGCCCCTCCTCCCCTGGCGCAAATTGATGACGACTGGTGCGATGTCCCGCTCATCGCGCGGATCGGTGATCGAGGTGATCCGCTTACGACTCGCGGCGATATCGGTGCACTTGAACTGTACGCAATGGGGTGTATCGTGGTTGATCCATTTGATGTAGCCCCGGTTCTCCAGCGCTATATACAACCCCCAGGAACCGTTGGATAGGCTCCTGGGGGTTGCGCAGTGTTATATCTTTTGTAATGAATTATGGGAAGCTCTCTGGTCTTTCACCGAGTGTGATTTCAAGTTTGATCGCCTCTTCATTACGCATGACATCAAGCGTTATCGTATCACCGGGTTGAAACTCAAACAAAGCTTGACGGAGTGAGGTGTTACCATCGAGTTCTATATCACCAAGCCCCACGATGATGTCATCTTCCTGAAGACTGGCTTCAGCAGCTACTGTTCCTGGTACGACCGCTGGTCTATCTGGAATAGATGAGGTGATCCATGCCCCGGTTGAGACTGGGAGATCATTCGCTGCCGCAATATCAGCATCAACTGCCACGTATGACACACCAAGATACGGATATACTACTTCACCGGTGGTGATGAGTTGTTCGCTGACATTTTGCACGATAGCACTGGGGACCGCAAATCCAAGGCCTTCAACCGGCGCCTGGGCAAAGGCTTGACCACGCACGACTAAGGTATTGATACCAATAATCTCTCCCCGCAGATTTACCAATGGGCCACCACTATTGCCGTTGTTAATAGCCGCATCTGTTTGAATCAGTCCCTCTGGTGCACCAGCGCCCAATGTACGATTAAGTGCGCTAACGACCCCTACGGTAATGGAATTTCTAAAATCGCCCAGTGGACTTCCGATGGCAATGGCGGTCTCACCTGGTTGAAGTTCGTCCGAATCGCCAAGCCGTGCGACAGCGGGTACTGCGCCGTCTACCTTAATAACGGCGAGATCTGTTAAGGGATCGCCCCCAATCAGCGTGGCTTCCTGACGACTGCCATCTGCGAAGATAACAGCTAAAGACTCTTGATTTTCAATGACATGGTTATTCGTGATAATGTACCCATCCTCTGTGATCACTACGCCGGACCCTGTACCACGACGAAACTCTTCAGGAATTTCTTCGTCAGGATTGGGCGCTTCTTCCTCACCGGGGAATGGGAATGGCAATTCCAATCGTGAATCAGGTTGTGCATCGGCACGAAGTGTATTAATAACTGTCACCACAGCTGGAGCAACCGTATTAACTGCCGCCACAACTGGTTCATCACTACTGGCCACTGGCGCAGGTGGAGCTACTGTAGGAACCGTAACCGGATCGCTTTGTCCTTGTTCGGAGGGACTGACTTCCTCGATATTCCCAATCGGTTGAGGCTGCACCGACTGTTGTGCTATGACACCTTGTGAAAATTGTTCGTACGCAAGGTAGTATGCCACACCACCACCTGCCAGACCTCCCCCAAGGACGCCAACCACCAACGTTAAGATGATAGCTACCACACCCAGAGCTTTATGCTTTACCGCCATAGTAAAATAGTCTCCTCAATTTATAATCATTCATTACAAAAATCAAGCAATTTTATAGCGCTACTGTGCCCATATTTCTTTACTTTATTATTATGCCAATATTGCGTTAGCTCGATGTGAGTTTTAGATGAGAACTTCCTAAGCATATGCAACTCTTGGCAGTTCAAGGTATAATTGAGCTTATAAACATAATACAATCATATAACCTTCTACAGCAATGGTTGCAAATTGTAATATGTTTTTGCATGGCTTAGTATGATAACCTGAATCGACACATGACACAATGACTTTCCATTACAAAAATCAATTGCTTGCGGTCAGATCTGCAGATAGTGTAAAATGACGTGTCCCATATGCAAAAGATGGGATGAATTGGGTCCAACTACTACGTTATAGATAGTATATAGATTTTGACGATAGACCAGTCTAAACCAATGGAAGAAATCCTCATTATTGATGACAGCAAGCAGATTTGCTCAATGCTGACTGATTATATCCTGCCAGATTTAGGGTATCGTTCGGTCGTGTCGCATACCGGACGACAAGGGCTCAACTATTTGCGTGGACACACTCCCGATCTTGTGCTCCTGGACCTGCAACTCCCGGATACCAGTGGTCTTAACTTATTACGTCAATTTGCACAGGAAGGGTACGAAGTTCCAGTCATTCTGATGACAGCCCACGGTTCCGAAAGTATCGCAGTCGAAGCCTTTCGCCTTGGTGCACGCAATTATCTTATCAAGCCGTTTAGCGACACCGAAGCGAAGGCTGTGATTGACCAGGCACTACGTGAACGTCGCTTGCAACGTGAGAAGGATCAACTCACACGACACCTGCAAAAGCGTGTTCAGGAACTAACGGTGCTTGGTGCTATTGGGCGCTCAGTGAGTTCTCTGCTTGATCAAGAAGAGCTTCTGGTACGGATTGTTGAAGCAGGAGTCTACATCACACGTGCGGAAGAGGGTTTTCTTCTCTTACACGATCGTCATGCCAATGAGTTGTATTTACGTGCAGCAAAAAATTTGGGTGAAGCACGTGCTCAGAAACTCCGAATGCCCATCGAAGACACACTGGCAGGCCAGGTCATTCGCACAGGGAAACCAATTCGCCTTGATAGACACAATCACGGTGAAGTCCTCAAAGTGAAAACGGGCTTTTTGGTGCGTGCACTTATTCAAGTTCCGTTGTTGGTCGGCAATACCGTTATTGGGGTTCTTGCAGTTGACAATCAACAATCAGAACGAATCTTTTCCGAAAACGATCAGTATCTGCTCTCCACACTTGCAGACTATGCTGCTATCGCTATTGAAAATGCACGCCTCTACGAGCAGATCAAGCGGAGTGAGGAACGGTATCGGGATCTGTTCACGAATGCACACGATCTTATTTTTACGTTGGATCAGAGTCTCCATATTTTGAGTATTAATAAGATCGGGCCTGCACTCGTCCAACGCGCAGAACAAGATCTGCTTGGGAAATCGATCCTCGATTTTTGCACTACCGATACATTACCAATAGTGAAAAGACATTTCGCGAACCTTCTGGCAGGACGAACGATTCAGCCATTTGAGATGCACGTGCTTCGTGCAAGTGATACCATGGGCATATTAGAGGTGAGTGCACGACTTGCACGTGATGATGAGACCGAAACCATTCATTGCATTGCCCGTAACCTCACCGAACGACGGCGCCTCGAGGAACAACTTACACAGGCCGAAAAGCTCTCAGCTATTGGCCAACTAGTCGCTGGTGTCGCCCATGAGCTTAACAATCCACTCACCAGTATTTCGGGCTACACACAGCTCATTCTTCGCGATACCAATGTTCTTCCTACAGTGCGCGACGATTTAGAGCACATTCATAAGCAAGCTGAACGGGCTGCACGTATTGTACAGAATCTTCTGGTATTTGCGCGTGAGCACAAACCGGAACGTCGTATGATTAACCTCAACGATGTTATCCGTGACACGCTCAGCTTACGGGCCTATCAACTGCGTGTAGACAATATTAATGTTGTATCAGAACTTGATCCTAATCTTGCCCCCACTGTTGCCGATCCACATCAGCTGCAACAAGTTATTCTCAACCTGCTTAACAATGCTCATCAGGCGATAGTTGAGCGCAATGAAACAGGAACCATTACTCTGCGTAGCCATGGGAGAAGCCGGGAAGCATCCGATGGCATGAGTAAAACACCTGTAACCATTGTCTGTTCAGTCACCGATACAGGCATTGGTATTCCGGAAAGCGAACTCAACCGCATTTTTGATCCTTTCTACACGACCAAACCCGTTGGACAGGGTACAGGACTTGGTCTATCAATCTGTTTTGGTATCATCCAGGAACATAGTGGCCGTATCTGGGCTCAGAGTGAAGCAGGCGTTGGAACCACTGTTTCCATTGAACTCCCTTTACTCAGAGATGATACAACCCTGGAAACACCTAACAAAGCATACCAGACCGCAGAGCTTTTAGGGAATCCTACCGGACACCATATCTTGGTTGTTGACGATGAAGAACCAGTAAGTAGTCTGTTGGCGCGACTCTTGCAGGAATTAGGTCATCAGCCAGTTGTCGCCAACAGCGGAGTTGCCGCACTCCAGATATTACAAAAATCGATCTTTGATTTAATACTCACTGATGTTAAAATGCCTGGTATGAGTGGATTTGAATTGTATCAGAGGATTTGTCAGTATGATGCTGATCTTGCCAAACGAGTTGTGTTTGTGACTGGCGATACGATGAGTGCTGCAACACAGGCACGTATTGCACAGATCGGCAATCCGTATATTGCAAAACCATTTGTTATTGAGCAGCTTGAGCTGCTCGTACGCAGATTGCTGACCCAACATCCGGTTGCACACTCAAAGTAACGTAGACTATTTTGTTGTTCATAATGTCGTTATAGCAGGACATACCATGTATTATGACTGCACCGACAAAACTCATGACAGGTGTTATGAGCACATAAGAGATGTTGGATAAATGCACCTATGCCACCGATGGTACGTAGCGTGCTATTGGCCTGCTGTCCTGTAACGGCGCGGGAACGGCAGGAGGAGATTATATTTGTGGAAGTAACGTTTGCCCATGCGATAGCCGGTATAGCAACAGATAATCGTTCAGGAGCAGCTCAAATTGCGGTACGTGCAGCTGATATTCTTATGCGTCGTGCCAGCATGGGTGAGGCTGCCTCTCCAGATGGTTTTCGACAAGAGGTATTTGCTACAGGTTGGGCACTTATTCAAACGCAACCAGCCATGGCACCACTGGTGAATCTCGTAAATACTGTGATGTGGAAGATGGAACAACGCGAAACGCCACAGGGCCTGCGTCAAGCCATTACCGAAGCCGTAGAACAGTTTAAGCGCCAACTTCGCCATCATGCTTTGCGTGTTGCAGAAGGTTCTTTAGCCTTGATCAGTGATGGTACTACCCTGGTGACTCTCTCAAACAGCACAACAGTACAGCATGCTTTGCTCCACGCGCAACGTGCAGGGCGCCGTTTCTCTGTCATCTGTGCTGAGTCACGACCAGCTTGTGAAGGGCGTGAAACTGCGTCAATTCTGGCTGCCCATGGTATTCCAGTGAAGTTAGTCGTCGATGCAGCCGCTATTGAGGCTGTCTCACGTGCCGACCTGGTTATGGTCGGGGCTGATCTCTTGAATGGTGCCGGCCTGGTCAACAAAGTAGGGACATATGCCTTATCTCTGGCCGCAAAAGCAGCCAGTGTGCCGTTATATACACTATGTAGTAGCGAAAAGTTTCTGCCGCCGGGCTACCCCATGCCAGATCAACGTGAATGGTCTGCGAGCGAGATTTGGGATGATATTCCAGCAGGAGTCGTGGTCCATAACCATTATTTTGATTTAACACCCCTCCAAAGAATTGAAGGAATAGTAACCGAACAGGGTGTACTCCCAACCGCAGCAATCGAGGCTTGGCTGGCCGCAACAAAGTTGCATCCGACGCTTGCCGCCCACGCGCTAATGCGAGTGGAAAATCACGAACATGATGAAACGCACGCTCAACATTCTGTCATCTCGGTGTCCAAATCAAAGACGAACAATTGACGTGCCACCGCTTTCAGCTATAATATAGGTATAGTAGGTTAGGAAGCTTAAAAAAGTACAAATGAGTATATGCCTGAATGTAGGAATTACTTGACAAAGAACATATGTTCTAATACAATACCCTTGCCGCGTTCATATGAGGAATGTGTCTATCTTGTTGACATCGCGCCTCATGCACATTACTGGTGTTATGTTGGTAAGGGGGCTTCCAAACATGGCTGTCACGAGCAAAAAAATACGTTCAGCCCAACGCTTGCGTGTGGGCAGTTCGTTGCGTTCCATACACACACTACTGTATGTAACGGCTATCGGCCTGGCACTGATCGCGTGTACATTAGCAGGGATGCGGTTGCTTAATTGGGCTCAGATTACACTTGATGATATCCTTTATGGGCGGCCACGGACATTCCACCTCACCGATTATGTTGGAGGGCAAACAGGAAGTGATACACCCACCCATTTTACGGCCATGAATATTGATCGACAGGTTGTGGTGTTTGAACTTCCCGGTGGTGATCCAAAGCATATACAGGTTATCGAAGGACCATATCTGGTTGGTGCACATGAAGATCTTACGCCAGTAACACTTTCTCTGCACGATGTTGATGGTGATAGTCTCAAAGATTTGCTGGTAGAGATTCGTCAAGAACAGATTGTGTACCTTCACCGTGACGGTGCGTTTCGTTTACCAACACCAGAAGAACATGCAAGCATACAACTGGAACGTGACCAATGAGTAGTGAGAAGCGACGAACACGTCAGACAGCTTACAACGAAGACAAACAAGTCCTTGCCGACATGTTCAAACGGCCATCACCGCCGCTACGACAGCCCCCTCGCCTTGTCGAACGAAACCGTGGACTTGATGATGTCGAGTATGACGGACGGCGTACGCAACCGGGACGTGCCCGCCAACGTATTGATGATCGTCAAGGTCATCCTGGTCCGATCATTGCACCGCTTTCGAAAGCATCGGCTGAATTTGAAGAAATACGAGCTCTTCACGAACGAACCTTGCTTGAGCGCCACTATGCCGCGTCACGATCTTCTCTTTTTGATGTATTGCGCCATCCTGGGTTTGTGATGTTGGTTGCAATTGTCAGCATTCTTTTGATTCTCGTTACCTCACGCTCTGATACCACGGCAACACTCAGTAGTTATTTTGGATTTGGAGCTAATGAACCAGCAGTTCTCATAGAAACAAATGCTCCAGCACTCGCCACACCACCGGGTGAGCATTCGGTGATGGGCCAACCAACTGTGAGTGCGAATTTTATCGATACAGTCCTGGCTCAGTACAACTCACCTGCAAACGGCACTGGCGAAATCTGGATGCAATTTGGTCAACAGTACGGCATTGATCCCGCATATGCCCTGGCATTCTTCATCCACGAATCGAGTGCAGGTACCAATCCTGGATGGGCTGGTATGAAGCCTGATGGAAGCACTACCCATAATGTCGGAAACATTATCTGTGCTGGATATCCAACGTGCTTTGGCCGTTTCCGTGATTATGGTAGTTGGGAAGAGGGTATCGAAGATTGGTATCACCTTATTTCAAAAGAATATATTGGTGATCGGCAAGCTCATACTGTCGAGCAAATTATCCCTATTTATGCCCCATCTATCGAAAATAATGTGCCAGCGTATGTTGGTGCCGTCACAAACATGGTCAACGAATGGCGCAGTTCCGGGGTATCACGATGATCGATGATGGTTGGCCTTTTCATTCCAATCTGCGTCTCTTTGTTGTTATTATAGCGCTCGGTATTGTTGTGTATCTCCTCTTTCAAACACGGACACCACCTGTGCAACTGAGTAGCTGGCCGGGCAACCAGACGGGCGATATCCGCAGTGACTCAGGCCCAGTTCCGATTGCCGGGGAAGCTGTTCCACAAAGCGGGCGTGGTCTGACTGACCCCAATCCACCCGCTGGTAATCCATTAGGTATGTCTAATACTGTTATGACGCAGGGATATGGGACAGGAAGCCACGCACCTGCCGCAATATGGGGCGCTATCGATCTGGCTATCGATAGCAATGGCGATGGCGCAGCCGACCCTGATGGCACATGGAATACCCCGATCTACGCAACACACGGTGGTGTTGCACGTGTCTCACGAGACACATGGCCAGCCGGAAATCATATTTGGGTTGACAGTGGCCGTTATCGCACTGGCTATGCACACATCCAGGAATTTGCAGTCGAGGATGGCCAGCCCATCCAACGAGGTCAGATTATTGGCTATGTTGGCTCAACCGGACAGTCGAGTGGTCCTCATCTTGACTACCAGGTGTGGCAAGATGGTATTAATGTTAATCCCCTTGAATTTGGCGCACTCGACGGCGCAGGGGGGTAAGTTTGTAACATCTTTGTATACATTGCATGAGCACACAGAGTATGTTACACTGCAAAAGCACAGCGGACACCATCAATGGCGATGTTAAAATTTCTACAACTCATCTGAGTGCAGAAAGATGCTGGCCGCAATCGTATCTATGTAACTTCGCCTATGGTCTCGTCGCCGTAGGTGTTTTATTTTGATAGGCACTAGTCAATCAAAGGAGATGTCCATGACAACAACCGCAAATTCGCAACCGCTTGCCGTTTCAGCAGCACAGAGCATTGATACTCCGACAATGCTTGAAATGTATCACGTTATGCTTCTTGCACGTGCTCTGGATGAGCGGATGTGGTTGCTCAACCGTGCTGGTAAAACTCCCTTCGTTATCTCGTGCCAGGGTCATGAAGCGGCTCAGGTTGGTGCGGTATTTGCACTGCAACGGGGCAAAGATTTTCTGCTCCCGTATTACCGTGGTCTTGCGGCTGTGTTGGCGATGGGAATGACATCACGTGAGGTGATGCTGGCCAGCCTGGCACGTGCAAATGACCCCAATAGTGGTGGGCGGCAAATGCCAGCGCATTACAGCAAGCGTGACTTGAAAATTGTAACCCAGTCTAGCGTGGTGGGTACGCAAATACCGCACGCTGCTGGCATCGGTCTAGCGGAAAAAATCAAAGGCGGCGATGCTGTCGCATGGACATCGTTTGGTGAGGGAACCACCAGCCAGGGAGATTTTCACGAAGCGCTGAACCTCGCCGGAGTACACAAACTCCCGGTTATTTTCCAGTGCGAGAACAACGACTATGCCATCTCGGTTCCTATGAATCAACAAATGGCGATTGATAGTGTGGCTGACCGTGCCAGTGCCTATGGCATTCGCGGTGTCAAAGTTGATGGCACCGATGTCCTGTCCACGTATGTCGCGACGCAACAAGCGGTCGAACTTGCCCGCAAAGGTGAGGGCTCCACCTTGCTCGAAGCCAAATGTATTCGACTCACCCCGCACTCCAGTGACGATAACGACCGTACCTACCGACCTGCTGATGAACTCAAGCAGATGCGTCAGCACGATCCGATTGCCCGATTTCAGACATTCTTACGTTCAGAGGGCATTTTGAATGATGCTAACGAAAAAGAACTTACTGAGCGCATAACCGCTGAAGTCAATGATGCCACAACCTTTGCTGAACAATCACCACTACCAGATCCAGATACACTGCTTGATCATGTGTATGCTGAGTAACATCTTCGTGCAGTCAGGTTTGTGCTTTTCAAACGAAAGTTCTTTTTAGAAAACACATAAGGATACTTCCATGGCTGAAATAACTTTGCTTGAGTCCATTCGTAGTGGCTTGGACGAAATAATGGCGATAGATGACCGGGTTTTTGTTTTTGGCGAGGATGTTGGCAAACGCGGGGGAGTATTCCGTGTCACCGAGGGGCTGTACGAAAAATATGGGCCGATGCGCATTATCGACGCGCCACTGGCCGAAAGCGTTATTGTTGGTGCATGTATTGGTGCATCTTTTAATGACACACGCCCTGTCGCAGAAATTCAGTTTGCTGATTTTATTCACCCATCGTTTAACCAGATCGTAAGTGAAGCTGCTCGTGTGCGCTACCGCTCCAACGGCGATTGGGGTGTTCCGATGGTGATACGTGCACCATATGGTGGTGGAATTCACGGGGCATTGTATCATTCACAGAGCATCGAGGCGCTCTTCTGTCACATCCCGGGTCTAAAAGTGGTGGCTCCCTCAACACCCTACGATGCCAAAGGGTTGTTGAAAACCAGCATTGAAGACCCCGATCCGGTATTATTCCTTGAGCACAAAAAATGTTATCGTCTCATTAAAGGAGCGGTTCCAGAGGAAGATTATCGCATCCCCATCGGCAAAGCCGATATTAAACGCACGGGGAGTGATTTAACGGTGATTGCATACGGCTTGATGATGCATCATAGTCTTGAGGCAGCCAAACAACTTGCACAAGAGGGCATTGAGGCCGAGATTATTGATCTGCGTACACTCCGACCGCTTGACGTTGATGCTATTTTGGAGAGTGTTGTTAAGACGAGCAAAGTGCTTATTGTGCACGAGGATAATCTGACCGGTGGTTTGGGGGGTGAGATATCGGCACTTATCAGTGAACACGCCTTTGAGCATCTGGATGGCCCTATTCGACGTGTATGTGGACCTGATTCTCCTGCTATGCCCTATGCCAAAACACTGGAAGATGCGTTCTTTCCGTCGGTTGAACAGATTGCAGATGCCATGCGAGAACTGGCAGCTTACTAAGGATGTAGAAAGGATATCCATGCCTACTGAGATAAAAATGCCCCAACTCGGTGAAAGCGTTGTTGAAGGAACTATTGGCAAATGGCTCAAGCAACCTGGCGATCACGTTGGTGAATACGAAGCACTCCTTGAAGTTATGACAGACAAAGTCGATTCAGAAGTACCTGCACCAAGTGCTGGCATCTTACGTGAAATTCTGGTGCCAGAGGGTGAAACAGTGAGTGTCGGCACATTGATTGCCATTCTCGATACGGCAGACGAAGCACAGACAGTGGTGCCAGCGACTGCTACCACACCACAGGTTGTCGCAAACAATAACCAACCACGTCAGATGAATCGGACTGCCACGACGGGTGCACCAACCATTTCGCCCGTTGTAGCCCGTTTGGTCGCAGAGCACAATCTGGATGTGAGCGAGATTAGTGGGACCGGACAGGGTGGTCGTGTATCCAAACAGGATGTGTTAAAGTTCATCGAGCAACAGGCCCAGCGAGCCAAACAACCAGCATCGATACCCACAGCACCCCCACCGATACCATCCCGACCAGTGGCACCATCAGTGACGCCACCAACAGTAGAGATACCAGAGGACGCGGAGCTGGTCCCCATCAGCCCAATGCGTCGTATCATTGCTGAACACATGGTGCGCTCAAGGAATATTGCCCCCCATGTCACAACTGTTGCCGAGGTTGATCTTAGCAAAATAGTTGCCCATCGTAAGCGGCACAAGGTCGATTTTGAGCGCCAGAATGTCAAACTCACGTTTACACCTTACTTTGTGCAGGCGAGTGTAGCTGCACTCCAGGCTGTACCAGTGTTAAATGGTAGTTACACCGATGAAGGCATTGTGCTGAATCACCGCATTAACATAGGGATTGCAGTAGCGCTGGATGAGGGGTTGATTGTTCCGGTGCTTCGTGATGCTGACGAGAAAAACCTGTTGGGGCTCTCACGTGCAGTGAACGATCTTTCGGAACGTGCACGTACACGCCGCCTGAAACCAGATGATACGCAGGGTGGCACTTTTACAATCAGTAATCATGGTGTGAGTGGTAGCCTGTTTGCCACCCCCATCATTAACCAGCCACAATCGGGCATTCTGGGCGTGGGTGCAATCGAAAAACGTGCGGTTGTGATTACACAGGATGGTGTTGATGCGATTGCAGTCCGCACAATGTGCTACATTTCACTCACATTTGACCACCGCATTACCGATGGTGCTATGGGAGATTTGTTCTTGATGACGATCAAAAAGTATCTGGAAACGTATTCTGAGGGATAGTAGAGACAAAGCAAAAGACTGCTCAAGGGCGTTTTATCGAGCGCCCTTATATCCCTTCAAACTGACCTAAAAACGTGGGTTCTGGGCGTATAATATGAACCTGAAGTAAGGCATTGAGCGTCGCAATAGACTCACGCATCGTGTAGGGAATCATGACCCCTGGATAGATTTCCCAATCGGGTGTGCCTAAACCAACTGCCTTCACACCAAGCTGGCGACACGTATACACTGCGCGGGGAAGATGGTATGCCTGCGTAACCAGTACGGCCTGAGTCACCCCAAAGATAGCATTGGCACGATAACAACTCTCGTAGGTACTGAACCCGGCATAATCGAGCACAATATCTGCTCCAGGAACACCCTGCTCTATCGCATATTCCTGCATCGCGACGACTTCGTTGTATTCGACGCGGCTATTATCACCTGTCATGAGCAACTTGCTTACGCGACCGGACTCGTACAAATCAATACCACCCTGGATGCGGTCAGCCAGCATCCGCGAAGGACGCCCATCGTAACGAACCCCTGCACCAAAAATAATCGCCACCCGTTCCTTGGGAACATCATCGAGATTCTCATAGCGATAGGTGTCTGTAGTCATGCGAACATACCCGATGAGAGCAAAGGGCAAACAAAGAGCAATGATTAGAGAGAGCAGTATTAAGCTGATTATTCGTTTACGTTTCATTCCACTCATCTAAGTTTACGAGTCTCGTCTACGTAGGGAGGGTCAAGCGGGTGAAACTCTGGCTGTTCCGACGGTGTTTCAAGTCTTGGTATCGCTGTCGATTGCGTTACCGGCACTCGAATAACTTCGATATCCTCAAAAATAGCATATGCTGTGAGGTATATTCGTACACGAGCCGTCTCAAAATTCCCGGTTGTATAGCTGGAACCACCCTTTTCCTCTTCACCAGTTGTCTGATGTTCCACTTCAACATCACCAAAGATTGTAAATCCATCTATATCAACACCAACGTCTTCAGGAACACGCACTTTAACTTTATCAAAAACAGACATGATACGTACGTAGTGGTCTCCCGGCTCCAGCGGTGTTTTTGTAAAATCAACCTTGACACTACCAAAGATCGTCGTAATATTCTCGCCCTCAAGCCGTGATTTACGATTGATACGTTTTATGTCATTAAAAAGTGAGAAAATAGACATCGATACCCCCTAACCTTATACTGTTTCTTTTTTATACGTTTAGGACGGTTGTAAGGTTGCAAGGTTGCAAGACACACAGTATGATACCTACACAGACCAGTATACCAGAACAAAAATACCTAATGGAGGTTTTTCAATGCCCCCTTTCGACCCACATTGGGCGCGCACGCAGTTTCCAGCACTTGCTCAGAAACAGAATGGCCAACCGCTCATCTTTTTTGATGGCCCAGGCGGCACCCAGGTACCACAACACGTGATTGATGCGATGAGCGACTATCTCATTCGTTCCAATGCCAACACCCACGGTGCCTTTGTCACGAGTGCTCGCACCGATGAAGTCATCGAGTCGGCACATGCAGCGATGGCCGATCTGCTTGGCTGTGATCCGGACGAAATCGCATTTGGCCCCAATATGACCACGCTCACCTTTGCGCTGAGTCGGTCTATGGGTCGTGAGTGGCAGGCAGGTGACGAGATGGTCGTAACACGGCTGGACCACGATGCGAATGTTGCGCCATGGCTGGCACTCAAGGAATGTGGGGCCGTTATTCGTTTTGTCGATATTGACATCGAAGATTGTACTCTCGACATGGCCGACTTCGAACGACAGATCAACGAACGGACGCGGCTGGTTGCGGTAGGATATGCTTCAAATGCGGTTGGTACTGTCAACAATGTGGCGCGAGTCGTCGAACTGGCCCATCAGGTTGGTGCACTGGTCTTTATCGATGCGGTACATTATGCTCCCCATGGCCCCATCGATGTACGTGTCCTCGATTGTGATTTCCTGGCCTGTTCACCGTACAAGTTCTTTGCCCCACATATGGGTACTCTCTACGGCAAACGTGAACATCTTACTAATCTCCAGCCCTACAAAGTGCGCCCGGCTTCAAACGCTGTCCCTGATCGTTGGGAGAGCGGTACCAAGAATCACGAAGGACTGGCCGGTGTCACTGCTGCAATTGATTATCTGGCTGAATTGGGCAGCAAAATCTCAGACCCCACACCAACATCACGACGCGATGCCTTGCGTGCTGCAATGACCACCATCCAGGAGTATGAACGTACATTGTCGGAGCGTCTGGTGGCCGGACTACGCGACATTCCTGGTCTCACTCTCTATGGTATTACTGATCCTGACCGCTTTGATCAACGCACACCGACGGTCTCGATTCGTATCGAGGGCTACACCCCACGCGAACTGGCAACAGCACTCGGCCAACGCAACATCTGCACATGGGATGGCCACTACTACGCGATTAATCTTACCGAACGACTTGGTGTTGAGGCCAGTGGTGGTATGGTACGTATTGGCTTGGTACACTACAATACCGTTGAAGAAATTGATCAGTTAGTAGCCGCGTTACACGAACTTACGTCATAGCCATTACACAGATAATGCATTTAAAGCAGTTACCTCCCTCTTCATTGGTGGTAATAATCAGTATTGCCACCAATTTTGCAACATTGATAAGATCCTCTGCAACTTTTTCATCTCCACGCTGTATGAATAAGTAGAACATACATAATCAGGTGTGCTGTCGCACATCATAGGTCAGGACCAGACACATGGACTCGTGGGCGCGACTCACCGATCAGCAACTCGTTACACGCGCACGCAGCGGACGACCAGACGCCTATGGTGAGTTGGTACGTCGCTACCAGACCGATGTGTTTAACGTCATCTATCGCTTGACCGGCGAACAGCAGGAGGCGCTCGATTTGGCTCAGGAAACGTTTGTACGCAGCTATCATGCGCTGGATACCTTTGATATCACCCGACCATTTGGTCCATGGATCAAGCGGATTGCCACAAACCTCACGTTTAACACACTGCAACGTCGTCGGGTTACTACGGTGACGCTCACACGTACCAGCGCTGCAACTGATGATACGACCGAGTGGGAGCTTCCTGACCGCTCAACTGAACCTGAGACAATTTACCTGACAAACGAACGTGACACGCTTGTACGAAACGCTATTCTGGAATTACCGCCGCACTACCGTGCCGTGATTGAGTTACGTCATTTCCAGGAACTATCGTACGAAGAGATTGCCGAAGCGCTTGACATAACGCTGAGCGATGTCAAAAGTCATTTGTTTCGCGCGCGTCGACACCTGCGCCAACGGCTAGAGGAACGGCCATGAATCATATCGACACTGAAACACTCGACCTGTACCTTGATGGTCAACTCGATCCAGAAGAGCAGGCGCACATCGAGGCACATCTCACCGAATGCCCAACCTGCCAACAGGAACTTGCAACACTCGAAGATCTTTTCGTCGCATTCGATGAACTGTCACAGGCAGATTTGCCTGTCGATCTGACAGAGGCAGTGCTCACACAGATTGCACTACCAGTGACAACCTGGCACCTACGTTTTGTGTGGGGCCTACTCTTCGTACAGCTCACGCTTAGTATCGCATTAGCGATCTGGTCTGGGCCCGTGCTCACACAGGACCTGTCAACCCAACTCATCCGCCTGACCTCTGAGTGGTTGTTCAACCTGTCAATCAATCTTATGGATTGGCTATCAGCGCAGTTCGTTGAACTCAACATATTTGCGGTGGAACTGCCACAAATCCTGAGTGCTTTTGATATCGATCTGTTTGTTTCCCCACTCCAGTGGACACTCGCCATCGCAGGCGCCGGGATGATCTGGCTGGTCGGAAATCGTTTCCTGCTCGCCAATCTCAACCATACACATGATCCGCAGCAGGAGGCTACCTCATGACGCTTATCGAACTTATCCGACTATTGATCATCATTCCTGTTGTGGGAGTAGGTATCGCCGCACTGTCTGTGTTGTGTCAAACGGTGTTGCCACGCTACACCGCACGCACACGAATGAGCGCTGAACAGATGCCACTTCGCTCGTTTATCGTGGGCCTGATCAACTTCACCTTCTTTGGCTTGATTGCTGCTGCACTTGGCTCGGCAGGAGAGCTTGCGGGGCTATTGGCGTTGATTATTCTCACGATTATTTTGAGTTTTATGGCTATTGGAGGCACGGCCATTGCACAGATTGTGGGCGTACGTTTACGACCTGATAACCCGAGTGAACTGCATCGGTTACTCATAGGTGTGTTAGTGCTGGAGGTGTCGATACTGGCACCCATCGTGGGGTGGTTTGGTGTTCCCATCGTAGCCGGACTGATTGGCTATGGTGCCACCATCATTGCGCTCTTTCGACGAGAGAAACCAGCACCAGCGCCGTACCCTGACGAACGCTCCGAAACACGACCAACAACACCGCTGGAATAAATAAAGGAAATGCATTATGGAACGCATTCGTTATCGATATTTTTTCTTAATCTGCACGACTCTGATGTTGCTGCTCACAGCATGTGAGCAAGAAACACACACGATACGCTACGAAGTCAGTGGGAGTACCTCAAATGCACACTTATCGTATCAAAACGAGTCTGGTGGTACCGAGCAGAGCGAAGTCGTACCACCGTGGAGTATGGACTTTACAACACAGACCTGGTCCCATGTCGCCATAACAGCATTTAATGGCAGATCATCAGGTACAGTATCCTGTCGCCTCTTCTTTGATGGCGAGTTGGTGCAGGAAGCCGAGTCGGTTGGTGGTTATAAATGGGTGCACTGCGGGGGGGTGGCAGGGATCGTCGGTCAAGAAGAGCCCCCACAACCGTAGGTAGGCGGCTGGCCCGTCCACTGAATGGAGCACATAAAAGAGTAAGAGTGGAGGTACATATGTCGCCTGAGCCTTTCGCAGGCGGCGCGGAGGAGATAGAGCGGCAGAGCGGAGGAGCGCCATATCGTAGGTGGGCGGCTGGCCCACGCGCCGGGCGGTGGCGGAGATAAACAACGACACAATGTACCAAATGCCATCGGGCTTAAGCCTTTCTGGATCAGGCACAAAACAACAACGAGATATTCGATTACCACATCACAAGGAGACTACTATGAACATGGGTGCCGTTTTGGCCGTCTTTGCAACACTACTCACTACCGGAATCGCCTTTGTTGGACTCTTGATGACCTGGTCGCTTTTGCTTCCACGTGTGGTCGAACGAGCACATGTGCGGCTACGACAAACACCATGGCGCTGCTTCTTTCTGGGTCTGTCCTGGTTGTTGCTGGCCGTACCAGCCATCGGTATTTTATTGAGCATTCCGGCGGGCCTTGGTCAAATGCTTGGTTGGGTGGGTATCTTTGTTCTGCTGACCATTGCCAGTATTGGTGCCACCGGACTGGCAACGCTGATGGTTCATCGGTTGCGCGACGAGACCACTTACATTTCGTCACAGACCGCCCTGTTACGTAGCGCCGGAGCACTCTCCCTGGCAGTGGTTTTTCCGGTGCTAGGCTGGCTCATCATTCTCCCACTGGTCGCCATATGTAGTCTCGGTGCGGCAGGCTTTGCACTTCTGCACTGGAAGCCCCGTACGAAGTCTGCGCCAAACCTGACGGAGGCCGTGCATGCCACTCACACGTCGTAAATTTCTTAGGCAGAGCGGTTTGGTCACCGCGTCGACGCTGCTGGCTGCCTGCAGCCCGGCGCAGGAGTGGCTGGTCCCACGTCGCACACTCGACGACTGGCCCACGGCCAACGACACAATGCTGCATGCGCTCAATCGCATGACGTTTGGCCCAACTGCCGATGAGCGTGCCTATGCCAACGAGATTGGTCTGCACGAGTGGATCGAGGAGCAACTTGCGCCGGAGAGCATAAACGACTTGCGAACCACACTGCGTCTCCAACGCTTTGACATCCTGGCAATGGACACGTCGCTGATCTTTGATGTGCGCGAGGAACCCATCCGTCGTGAATTCCAACAGATTGCGCTGGTACGAGCGATCTACAGCCGTCGACAGCTCTACGAAGTGATGGTCGATTTCTGGAGTGATCATTTCAACATCTCGACGCTCAAAATGCCCTGCGCCTGGCTCAAACCCATCGACGACCGCGAGGTGATTCGTCCGCATGCGTTGGGCAACTTCCGCGATCTGTTGTGGGCGTCGATGCAAAGTCCGGCGATGTTGCTGTACCTCGACAATCAGGAGAATTTCGCAGGTAACCCAAACGAGAATTACGCCCGTGAGTTGATGGAGTTGCATACCCTCGGCATCGACGGTGGTTACACTCAGAAGGATGTGCAAGAAGTCGCGCGGTGTCTCACCGGCTGGTCAGTCGACGATGTGTTGTGCAAGGGGCAGTTTCAATTCAAAGAAGACCAACACGATGATACGGCGAAAACAGTGCTTGGTCAGCACATTCCGGCAGGCAACGGTCAACGCGATGGCGAACTTCTCTGCGATATGTTAGTCGAGCAACCAGCGACGGCGCGCTTTATCGCCACCAAACTGGTACGCCGTTTTGTCGCTGATGATCCGCCTGAGTTCCTGGTTGCAGCAGCGGCGGCCACATTCACCCAGACCCGCGGCGACATCAAAGACATGCTGCGGACCATTTTGCACTCGGAGGAGTTTGCCGCCGCAGCACCCAAATTCAAACGGCCACTGCACTTTGTGGCGGGTATGCTCCGACAGCTCAACGCCGACACCAACGCCAGCCCAGATCTGCTCGAAGCCATGGCGCTTATGGGGCAGCCGCTCTTCCAGTGGCCTACTCCCGATGGCTACCCCGACTACACCGATGCCTGGCGCGATACCCTGATGCCCCGCTGGCGTTTTGCCCTGGCGCTCACCACGGGCAATATTGAGGGAACCGCCATCGACCTTGAGGCGCTGATGCGTGCTTCCGGGACGACGACCACGCTCGAAGCACTCGATCAATTTGCAACCTTGCTAGGTTTTTCTTTTTCTCAAAAGCACAAAACAGCACTGGTTGAGCAGTTTGGCGCAGAGCTTACGACGGAACGCTTGCTGATCATACTCGCCACGCTACTCGCTTCGCCATACTATCAGTGGCGCTAAACAGGAGACGCTCATGGTACGAACACGGCGCAATCTGCTGCGCTTTACTACCACTAACCTGCTCGCATCTGCACTCCCGCGCTGGATGCCACGGATGGCCTTTGCGCCCAAACATACGGCACCGCGTGGGGATGTGTTGGTCTGTATTTTTTTAAGAGGGGCCGCTGATGGCTTGAATATTGTAGTGCCACATGGCGAAGATGAATATTACCGCTTGCGACCTGGCATCGGAATCCCACGGCCTGATGACCGAGGTACGCAGGGGCATTTGCGAACGCAGGACCTGGATGGCTTCTTTGGCATCCATCCGTCGCTTACGCCGCTGATGCCGTTCTGGGAAGGCCAGGAGTTGGCCTTTGTGCAGGCTTGTGGAGCCCCCGACGAGAGCCGTTCACACTTTCAGGCGATGGAGTTGATGGAGCGAGGTATCAGTACCGAGAATGGTCCGGCTTCAGGATGGATTGGGCGGCATCTGGCTTCGCTCGATACCAACAATACTTCACCACTACGGGCTATCGGCGTCGGTGAGCGTATCCCGCGGTCGCTACAGGGGCGCATTCCCGCTGCTGCTCTCCGTTCGATCACCGATTTCCATATGGATGGCGATGCCCAATCAATTGCTCAGATGCAGTCTGCATTGGTGACGCTATATGCTGACGGCCCGCTCATCGACACAGGGCAGGCGACGCTCGATGTGCTGGCCACTTTGGAGTCGCTCGACCCGGAGCGCTACCGACCCGCCACTGGAGTGCAGTATCCCGACGACGAGTTTGGTCAGGGGTTGCGGCAGGTCGCTATGCTCATCAAAGCCGAAGTTGGGCTTGAGGTGGCCTGTCTCGACGTGGGCGATTGGGACACCCACATCGCACAGGGCGGCAACGAAGGCTGGATGGCCGGCAGTCTTGCGTCGCTGGCGCAGGGAATGGCCGCTTTTTATGCCGATATCCACGAGTATGGCGATCAGACACTGGTGATTACTATGTCGGAGTTTGGGCGGCGCGTCCGGGAGAATGGCGGATTGGGAACCGATCATGGTCATGGTAGCATGATGATGTTGCTTGGTGGCGGTGTCAACGGTGGGCGGGTCCATGGGGACTGGCCTGGTTTGGCAGCAGACCAACTCGTCGGCCCGGGCGACCTCGCCGCGACATCGGACTACCGCGATATTCTTGGTGAAATCCTTCAGAAACGCTTAAACAATCCACAACTCGATGAGGTGTTTCCTGGGTATGCACCGACCTTTCGCGGTGTTGCGGAGTGATAGGGGTGTTATGTGGCGCGGAGAACAGTAGGAAGGGAGCGCGGTGGAGCGGCAAAATGATAGAGCGGAGAACGTGGGAAGGGTTAGATCATTCTATGTATAGGTGCATGGCTGGCCCGCGCACTGGCGTGCCTGCCCACCGTAATTTGAACACAAAGACGCAGAGAGACGGAGGCGCAGAAGGGTTAGGGGTTAAACTGTTCGACGGGTGGTCCCCTGTGACCGTCGCCGATACCAAGTGATGGGGAGGCTGGTGGTCTGGGGGGCGCAGCTCTGCTGCCTGAGTTTGTCGAAGGCAGCAGGTGATGTTGGGCGTAGCGGGGTTTGCAACCGCTGTGCGGTCGTGGTTGGTGAGAAGGGCAGTCTAGCGAGTAGAGAGCGGAGAGCAGATCATTGATCGGCGCAGGTTCCGCAGTGGTCGGCACCACAAGGATTGAGCACCATCGAGGCATGTACCCCGATCATAATCTAAACTCCCAACATTCTTTGCGGGTGCTCAGGGCGCAGCGCCTGAGCCGGGGGTGGCGGCCACCCTGTCGGCAATGCCACTCCCAGAGGTCGATACCACGGGGAGTGCGATGGAGCGGAGAACAGACCATCGACCGACGCAGCTTCCGTGAAGCGTAGAATCCTGCTGCCTTCGACAGGCTCAGGCGGCATATCACTCACGCTGGATCACCGTGCCGATGCGGGCGCTACACCACTTGAGTGAGTCGCATCTCAGAGCACGGGTCTTGAGGGGCGTGCTGTTGCTAACCCTTAACCCCTAACCCTTTCCTGCCCTACTCCGCTGAACATACGCTATTCCCTTAGAGGCATGTTAGAAGAATGCCCATCGTTTGGAGCAGGCATAAATGTTATCTTTTTCTGCGGGTGATGCAAGACACCCAAGAGGGAAAAACTTCCCATGAATACATATGTCATATTGAAAAAGGAAGGTATTAAACATGTTTCAGCCAAAAGTAAGTCGTCTAACCAACCAATCACGCAGCTTGATCATAGTGTTCATTCTGGCACTTCTCGCGGTAGTATTGTTGCCCTCAATTACCCGGCCTGCGAATGCTGCTGTAATTGTAGGTGACGAAAAAGGGAACGTGATCTTTGGTCTGGACAACGATAACGAAGAGAACAGTTTTATTCAGCCAGAGGACGTAGGACCACAAAGTTTGAATAACACTGATTTGCTGGTTGGAAACAACGGTGACGACTTGCTCATTGGGTTGCTTGGTAATGATGTGATCGTTGGTGGTGTTGAGAACTTCGTCGGACCCAACAGCGATGTCATTGATGGTGGACGCGGGAATGACATCAACATCTGGGCCCCCGGCGATGGTAGCGATCTCTATGTCGGTGGCCGTGGTCACGACGCGCAGATCTTTGCCCCAATTCTGCTCGATGATAATGGTGTACCAGAGTTGTTCTACGCTTGGAAGCGTCAGATTCCTCATGTTGATATAACCAACAAGCCACAGTTTAGCTGCACCATCGAAGAAGTTCCCGCAGAAGAGAAACTGGGCTTCCAGTTTGTAGCACGCTTCTTTGCAAATGGTAATCTGGCCGTGACCGTACGCCTCAAGGATGTTGAGCAGGTTTTCTGCCCCAGCCCGAATGCACATACCGTGTTTGTTGCTGATTTGACTGGGTATGAGTCAACGACCTTTGTCGAACGCCCACTCCGCGATTTCCGACATACCTTGATCGGTGCAATCATCCAATCCTAACCTGCTTGCTCATATAGGATGTGCTTACTGCACAACCGATAGGAGAACATCTCCTATCGGCTTTTGATGGTAGTTAGCTCTTCACTGGTAAGTTTTGTCATAAAAAACAGCCGACAGAAGGTGCAAAACCTCTGTCCGCTGTTTCTATACAATGATTCTGACACTACCGAACAATTAATGGTAAAAAGATAACCGATTCTTGGCTTGTTGGTAGTGGTGTAGTGGTTGGTGTTGCCGTATTGGGTGGCGTTGGTGTGTTGGTTGCCGTGACGGACAGGATGGTCGTCGGTATTGCCGTTGGGGTGCTGGTCGCAGTAGGCAGTGCTGTTGCGGTGGAGGTGGCTGGGATGGGGGTATTGGTGGGCGGCATAGGCGTATGGGTGGTGGTCGGCGTGTTCGTTGGGGTGGGGGTGTGGGTACTGGTAGCGGTGGGAGTGTTGGTTGAGGTATGAGTCGGGGTGCTGGTCGGCGGCACGGGTGTATTGGTGGGTGTTGGGGTATTCATAGGCGTGTGGGTCGCGGTTGGGGTATTCGTGGGTATAGCAGTGGGGGGTACCGGGGTGTTGGTTGCCGTTGCCGTCGCGGTTGGGGTACTGGTGGGAGGCACGGGCGTGTGGGTCGCGGTTGGGGTATTCGTGTGTATCGCGGTCGGGGTATTGGTGGGCGTGTTTGTGGGGGTGCTGGTCGGCGTTGCTGTAGCGGTGGATGTGCTGGTAGTGGTTGGAGTGTGGGTAGGAGTAGGCGAGGCGGTCGGGGTATTGGTGGGCGTGTTTGTGGGGGTGCTGGTGGGTGTCGCAGTCGGATTCCCACTACCGCCATTACAGCCAGTTCTATTCAAGGAAAAGTTTGTTGGATTGCCGTTAGTACCCATATAAGTTCCCCGGAAGCCAAATTCGGCGGTACTACCACTAGGAATGGATTTATTCCAGCTAGCGTCAGTCGCTGTGACTGCAGCACCGTTCTGAGTGATGTTCGCATTCCAATCGTTATTAACCTGCTGACCATTGGGAAAGTTCCAGGTGAGGGTCCAGCCATCAATAGGAGGACCATTGTTAGTAATGGTGACATCAGCTACAAAGCCCGTGTTCCACTGGTCCCGTACTACATAGTCAACACTACATTCGGTGTCTGATTGCGTGGTCGTAGTGTGGGTTTGGTCTGGTGTGCTAGTGACGTCCTGTGTGTTGGTGATGTTCGGGGTGTTGGTGGCCGTGGGTGGAATGGGCGTATGGGTCGAAGTGGCTGTTGCTGTTGGGCTCGGGGTGCTGGTCGTGCTGGGCTGTAGTGTTGGATTAGTCGTTGAATCAGTCTGTTTGTTACAAAGGACGATTTCAGCGATGGCTCCACCACCATTAAGGGCAAACTTTAGACCCCAAACCTGGCTTTCTCCAATAATGGTTTTTTGATAACTATTATTCCCCAATGGCTCAAAAGTAATACGTTTTATTTTTTCTCCCTGATTATCCAAAATATCGACATGGTAATCATTTTTTTTGCCTTCCATATCAATCATTGTGATACTGTCTACCTGATAGAGATAATCAAAATTAAAGAAGATGTTTCCGCCTTTAGCAGAATCGCCTGGATTCTGCACCGGATTACCACCTTCGAGATTATCAGCTAATATGAGAAGGTTTCCAGCAACTGTGCTATTTGCACCTGCTTGATCTGTTTCGCCACCGATCCCCCTGCCTGGACCACCAAAGGTTTCATTGGGTGTTCCTAAATCCCAGTTTCCTTCCGTTGGCTGTCTCGAATCGAAGGCAATGACCTGATCTGGTTTGGTGCTGAGTCCCTTACCTCGAATATGGATTCCCAATGCACTCCATTGTTCATCAATCCAGGTACCAGCTTTTAAGCTGTTGCCATTCGCATCATAATCAAAGTCAATAAGTGTAGCAGGGCATGTATTTTGTATATCATCATCAGTTGATAATGCAGGTTTTTGTGTTGAGCGCTGCTGATAATGTATTGCAGCATTAGTGATATCTACTTGTACAGAATTACTAATGGCCACTATTACTGTCAGCATTGTGATAAGGGTCTTCATTGAGCGTATTTTGAAAACAAGCTGTTGCACGTCTACACCTCTTTGTTAATAAAAAGTGTGTGTTGTCACAAATAATGTAGTCGATACTAAAATACTAAAGTGTTGTTACAAATTTGCAACCAAGGTGGAGAAAATGGTTGCGAATAGCCATAGTATTGATGACTTCAGGATGTTTTTAGTGTATGAAATTATCAAATTGATTACAAAACTTAGCTTGAATGTATAAAAACACGAAAGAGCAGAAATAGTTTCTTTTTCCTATTTACCACTAATATGCTACGGTATGTAGTTATTTTCATGTAATATCAGCCGATATCTCTTCAAGGCATGAGTCTTCAGGATTATGTGTAACCTCGTAGCTACGACAACTGGTTGCGGAAATACAGATTCAGTTGTTCGGCGATTGACAGGAGCATACTTTTTCAGTAAACTGATTTTACTTAAATTACTTCTTAAAATAAGTTTTATTTAAAGTTAGACACGAAACCCCAGTTGTGTTATGCCTCCATCTCGACCCACAACGCGTGACCTTCGTCGGATGAACCGCCAGACGATTCTGCAGCGCCTCTATTTTGCTGGACCGATTACACGCCTTAGGAATCGATCTGGGCGAAACGCATGTTCAGCTTGTTTTGCTCGATCTGGCATTTCGACCGCGCGAAACCCTGAACCAGCCACTGACGGCGAAAGTGATTGAAACAGTGGTTGATCAGATCGTCGCAAGTGTTCAGGAGTTGTTACAGCGCTCAGCAGTGTCGTCTGATGCTGTGATTGGCATAAGCGTGGGTGTTCCCGGCGTAGTGCAGCGTTCGGATCAGGTAACGGTCTCGGCGGCAGGTTGGGGTGGCAGGATGTCCCGCTGGTGGCATTGCTCGCAGATCGGTCGGCGATGCCGATCTATGTTGATAACGGTGCCAAGGCAATGGCACAGGCGGAAATGTGGTTTGGAGCCGGGCGTGGTGGTGAGGATTTGGTAGTGCTTTTGATTGGCACCGGTGTTGGGGCAGGAATTATCACACAGGGTAATCTGTATCGCGGTACTACCAACAGCGCGGGCGAATGGGGCCATACGGTGGTTGAGATCAATGGGCGCTCCTGTCGCTGTGGGAGTCGTGGTTGCCTCGAAGCCTACATTGGTGCATCACACATCATTGAGCGACTCCGCGATGTCGAACCCAACAGCCATTTACTGCAGCAGGATGCCCAGATTCTAGCTATTCCAGTGATTATTGAGGCGGCGCATAGTGGTGATACCACTGCAGTGCGGATCGTGGATGAGAATATTCATTATCTGGGTGTGGGGATCGCCAGTCTTCTCAATCTGTTCAACCCACGTGTTATCGTCATTGGTGGATGGGTTGGCTCGCAGTTGGGTGTCCATTTCCTTACACAGATCCAGCGAATCACGGGGCGATATGCGCTGCGGCAACCTTTCAGCGTTGCAACGATTACCCTTTTACAGTTGGGAAAGGATGCGATTGCTGTGGGGCGGCTTCACTCGTGTTAGAGGGCTTTTTCGGTGGCGATCAGATCTTGATGCGGCGGACTCATGCGAATCGTACAATGTTATTGACAGAGACAGGGGAACAATAGGATGGAATCCTTTCTCGCTATCCGTTTCTACAGACAGGGTACCCCGTTGCTCAACAGGTTACTTACTTTTCGTCTTTGTATGTATTATCAGTGGATGTGCATCGTTGAATCTAATGCAAAATCAATTACGTGCCGCGCTCGTGCTCGGACCCGATAATGGAAGTTTGTCACCCAGCCTTGAGTTCCGGTCTACACCGCAAGTTGGCGGTGGTGATGTGCCAGTGGCCTGGCAGTCTGGCCTGCCAGTGCTGAGTTTTGATCCGCAAGATCGTCCGCACCTTGATCTCGCTGGTACCTGGAAGAAAGAGCGTGTCACGGTCGATACTAACCTGAGTCTGACTTCACGCGGTTTTGATGGCCTCCGGCAGATCGAGCAGGAAGGAGCAGATCGCCATACCACGGCGTTTGACGACCAGATGTGGTTTGATAAGGAACTGTCCAATGTTGAGCATGAGATGCCTGCTGTGATCGGATCACTGGGTGGCCCGGAGCCATACGAAGGTGGTGTCTGGTATCGGCGTCAGTTTACAGTTGATGCTAACTGGCGTGCTCAACAGGTGATACTGCATTTCCTGGTGTCGAACTGCGTACTCGATGTGTGGGTGAATGGGGTTTGGGCGGGCTATCACGAGGGCGGCTATCCACCTTTCGCACTTGATGTGACCGAACTGGTGCATTATGATGGCGAGAATGTGGTGGTGGTGCGAGTCGACAATCCGCCGTGGGACACCCGCCTCGATACCGTTCTTGCCGTGAAGAGCGATTGGTGGAACTACACTGGCATTATTCAGGATATCTATCTGGAAGCCACACCAAAGCTATATGTGGTACGTGCGGACATATGCACACCGGACACATCAAGAGCAGTACAGGTAAGCGCTGTCTTGCTCAATGCCCCAACAGGGCGAACTACGTTTTGTGGTGCATGGCACTGACCCGACAGCGGTTGGTTGGTCAAACGATCCACGCGCCAGTGCCATTGCCGATGCGCCTATTGGTGAGCCCATTGCGGTGTCGCTCGATGTACCGGGTGAGGCGCGAGTCGTGCAGGCCACGCTACAGATCCCCGAGGTGCAACTCTGGGTCCCTGAGACGCCCAATCTGTATGTGCTGGAAACAGCTTTGCAGAGCGATCAGGGCAGCGATACGACCATGTATCAGTTTGGTGTGCGTATGATTCACACAGAAGATCACACCCTGTTGCTGAACGATCAACCACTGTTTCTGGCAGGGGTGGCTCGTCACGAAGAATGGCCCGATAGCGGACGTACTGTACGTGAGATTAGCCGCATCCGTGATGACCAGATGGTTATGTTGCGGGTATTGTTTGGTGGACCGCATTCGATTGGCACACAGCGATTACCACGTATCAATCCATGGGGCTTTATAAGATGGATCGCACCACAGCCAAGCCCATGGCAGATCTGCTGCGGTCGGCCTATGAGCCATGGTCGTTAGAGTAGCACCACGCACCTGTGTACGCAAGATGCCAACGAACCAAGAGTATCTGATGATACGTTCGGATTTCTTCTAACACTCACAACAAAGGAGAAACTCAATGTTGAGAGGCTATATGCATTGGCGCATTGCGCTCCCTATCTTACTGACACTGTTCATATTTGTTGTGTCGTTGTTGCCTGTTGTGCCAGTACGGAGCCAGTCGAGTCAACCAAGCGATTCGACCGATGTCTATGCCTCACGCGAAGCCGGTACGCTAGCGCCAACGGTGAGTCTGCGTTCTATCAATGATGTACAGATACCGTTTGCGTATGATCGGCCGTGGGCGTCGTTGGAACTGCAACCTGACCGTGCTGTGCTCGATCTGTCAGGAACCTGGAAGAAGGAGCGCGCCAGTTTTGACCACGATCTGAGTCTGACGGATCGCGCCACGGCACTGGAGCAGATCGAAGATGTCGGTGGTGGCCGACATCGTGCAGATTTTGACGACTCAGCCTGGGATGACATGATGCTTCCGCGACCGGAAAACACCATTACTCCTGATGCCACTCCAACATCGGTCGAACGCTACGAGGATGGTGTCTGGTATCGACGCAGCTTCACAGCTGATGAGAGTTGGCAGGGACAACATACACGGCTGGTTTTTCAGTCGGTGAACTATGTGGCTGATGTCTAGGTGAACGGCACCTGGGTGGGCTATCACGAGGGCGGCTATACACCTTTCGCACTTGATGTGACCGAACTGGTGCATTATGATGGCGAGAATGTGGTGGTGGGGCGAGTCGACAATCCGCCGTGGGACACCCGCACCGATCTTGTGCCAGCTATAAACAACGATTGGTGGAACTATATCGGCATCATTCAGGATATCTATCTGGAAGCTCTGCCGTCTGTACATGTAGCCTGTGCCGATGTGGTCCCGCTGAATACGGCAGAATCGAGACAACGCTGGTGGTGCACAATGCTGGAGACAACGTGCAACAACTGGTTGCCGATGTAGCGGTGTTACGCGCTGATGTCAACGAAAATAATCTGACCGAACCCTCAGCGGCGGCAATCGCTGGTGAGCCTGTTGCAGGTGCCAAACGGACCAATTTGCGGTTAGCTTAAAGCCGAGTGGTACGCAGGCGATGCAGATTAATCTACGTATACGCGAACCAGATCTCTGGACATCGGCGGACCCAAACCTGTATGTGCTCAAGGTGACTCTCCGAGACCGACAGACTATTGTGGACGAGTTTTATACCCAGTTTGGTGTACGCACAGTCGCGCTCGCGAAGGATGCCCCAAAACTGCTGTTGAACAACCATCCGGTGTATTTTACGGGTACTGCCTGTCATGAGGATCGATACGGGCCGAACCATCGGCAGCATTGAGCGGATCTCCGACGACCTGTCCACCATCAAAGATCTGAACGTCAGCTTTTTGCGAACGGCCCATTACCCCAACCACCCCTACACCTATCTCCTAACTGATCGAATGGGATTGGCAGTTGCTGAAGAGATTCCGACCTGGTGGTTCGATGCCTATCATTTTGCTGACCAGAAGCAACGACGCATCGCCGACCAGATGTGGTGCGAGATGATCTTCCGCGATTACAACCGCCCCTCGATTATTCTGTGGAGCGGCACCAACGAGGCGATCTCGAATGAGCGTCGCCGTGAATTCCTTACGCGCATCAACCGCGACCTGAAGCAGAATTACTACGACGGACGTCTCGTCACTCAGTCGGCAGCCACTGATCGTGGCGGCCCCGATGATTCGTCGATGAAAGCAGTGGATGTGGCTGGCTGGACGATGTATTTTGGTTTGTTTGCGGAGGACCATATTACGAAGGTCCCCGCGATGTTCTGACGGCAGCCAACCGGGCATGTCCCATGAAGCCGATCTTTAACACTGAGTTTGGCTATTTCGCGACACCAGATGACTCGCTGGAATTGTTACAACGCGAGGTTTTTGATGAAACCTTCCGGGCTTTGGAGGAACGAAGGGCTGTTGATGCCGATGGTAGCGTGACATGAAATGATGAAGGCTTTCTGATGACACAGACACGGTGGGCCGTGTTTGATTGGTATACACAGCGCGCTGGTTTGAATACTTTTGGGGCGATCAAGCTGGATCGCGAAGATACTCGTCCGGTGCGTGATGCCATCAACGACTCGTATGCTGCCTACAACAATAATGGCAGCCTTGCCACGACTACTGCCCGTGTGCGTCCGGTCGATATCCCGGCGGAATATGTGGCGCCTCAACCAGCCGAAGTGTCAAATGCGCCATTGTTGCAAGACTTCGAGGCAGCAGAGAGCTACTACAAGGTATTCGAGTCTGAGAGTCGACTGACTACGAATATCGTTTACAACGGCAACTCATCAGTCAAAATGGTTGGTACAGGTGAGTTCAACGGTGTTGGTGCCTATCTGTATCAGCGACCTGTCGATGCCTCGAACTATAGCCAGGTGTGTGTCTGGACCTATGACATCATTGGTAATAACCCGCTGCGAGTACGTTTGCTCGACGCCAATGGTGGCAATTAGGAGATCGAGACGACCACCAGAACACCGCGTGGCGCATGGGCGCCGCGCCTGGTCCACGGCTGGCCCTTGCCAGGACAACATTTAGCTGTTCAAAAGTTGTATTCTATAAGGGAAATGAAGTAGATCGTTCGTTGACTAACCAATCACACTCATCAGCATACCTACAATCATCATCAAGAACCCCATAACGACAAGATGACCGATGAATGGTTGCCGTTCACGAGGCAGATTCCGAGCAAGAAGCGCTAAAACATTGCCGAGTATAAGTAATACCGATCCTATAATTTCTATCGGTGCTGCATTACTTAACACATTATTAAGCAAAAAGAGTGTGAAAAGCCCTATGTTGATAGAAAAAGCGATTCGACTCATGTCATAACGTTCATCAAACTCACTCCGCACCTCATAGATCTTCTCAATATAATTACCAATCATATCATTCCCCTTCTTTTACAATATCCCCAGAATAGTTGACCAGGTAGTTGCGATACTCATAAGTACCGCTGCAAGCATAAGTAACAATCCGACAATGCCCAGATGACCAATGAGTGGTTGGCGTTCGCGGCGTAGGCTGCGGGCGACGAGTAACACAATGTTGCCAACGACCATCAATGATGTCGCGACAATCGTGTTTATGTTAGATTGAGATGTGATATGAGCAATCATGAAGACGGTGAATATCGCGGTATTCAGAGCGAAAAGAAAACGACATAAATCAAAGCGATAGTCGATTTCGCTGCGTACTTCGTAGATTTTTCTGAAGTAGTTACCAATCATATTGTGCTCCTTCTGCTTATGCAGACAGTCAAAACTGTATTTGTAGTTAGATGTTAGCTAGGTTGGTATTGAATTATTCGTGATGTTAAGATTGGCAAGGATGAAAGTGAGGCCAGTGATTATCCCTACCATCCCGGCGATAGTAACATAGCGCAAAAATAGGTGTTGTAGGGCCTCGGTTGATTTGGCGCGCAGCACGATGCTGGTGATGATCAGGGCGACGCCACCGATAATGCCGACCAGTGGCATTATCAGGCTAATTGGCACGGCACTAAAAACCAAGAAAAGTCCCCAAAGCATCTCACGGGTGGGTGTTTTCATCATTATGCTCCTTCTACATGTGTCACTATACTATACGATCTGATCACAGGATGAGATTGCCAAATGCAAGCAACGTACCCGTACACATAGTAAGTATCCCTGCAACAGCAAGATGGCCTATAAGTGGCTGACGTTCTCGCGGGAGGATTCTGGCAATGAGCAAGAGCGCATTACCAAATATGACCCATTCTATGCCCCCTGTATTGCTGTTCTGTGCTGGAAATGAAGGCAACCACATCACCATGACGACCAGGTTGACTATCAAGATGGTACGGCTGGCCATCAACCGTTGCTCAGATACATCAGTTACCTGATATAGTTTGGTAAGGAAGTTTTTGAACATATAGCACTATCTTCAGTGTATCTATTGTATCACGTCATTTTCTCTACAATACAACTTGCCCTTCTGTTTCTACACAAAAGGGCAAATCACTTCATTTCATTACTTTTAGTAATTCAGTAGATATGTTTTAAGATACATATAGTTACATATCTTGGCCATACTACGTTACAGCATTACTGAGGTTGTACGTCAGTAATACCGAAAGCGAGATTGACATCAATCCAAACATCAGTCCCCGATGTGCTGGCTACTGCGATTCTGGGAATAGCACCACCCATCCAGGTTAGTAAAAGGCCACAACTTATAAAGTTACCCGGTATCGGGATGATAAAACATATACTAGCTCCACTAAGAAGTTGTTGAGTAGCACAAGAGTTTAAAAAGATACGTACACCCCACCAAAAGAGCTCGTAGTCAGTTCGACCGGAACAACTATCAATACTACTATCAGTCAAACGACCAGAATTGATAATAACAGCTGATTGTGGAGTTTGAGTTTGGACCTCGCTAATATGAAATTTTCCTGAGCGAATGAGGTCATTAACAGCTTCCATGCCTTGCTGGAGTTCTTGGAACAAGGTTTCCTCAACGCCGATGTGTGCTCCCCGTTGGACCGTCAGATAGAATGTTCCATCAGAATGGACTCGCAAGTATTGTTCCATGCGCTGGATTGCCTGGTAGCGTTGTTCGCCTGCTTGCTGGAGTTCTGCCAGTTGACGCTCTTCTTCCGCTAAGGGTGTGGATGGGACCGGTGTTGCTGCGTAGGCTGCAGGTGCACTGGCTAAGATGGTTCCGATGGTTAAAACGATGGCTACGAAGGTCGATTTCAAACTTTGAATGATCATATATTTACTCTTCTTCATAATTGCACTATGTCAGAAAATACCCTGCTGATATAGAAGCAATGATCGTCATAATAATAGCTACTATTCCTCGGATAGCAAAAGGCATTCGTTGCTCTGTACTCAGACTATCTCGCCACAAAATGAGTGCCATGATCAGTCCCTGCAATCCCATAAACCCCATGGTGAAGCGAAAGATACCTTCTACTACATTGGCTGTAGCGATGCCAAGAACCACTATTCCAGTCAACAATAAACAAATTGATAATGAGCGATAGATTATAACTGGCACTGTTTTTCCTTAATGTTACTAGGGTTCGGTGCATCTAAAACCTATCATACGGTTTGTTTTTTGCAAACTCACCTCATTCTGGTAAGTTAATAGTGTTTGATGTACAACTCAGTACATCATCACTTGATATAGTTTAGCAAGGAAGTTTTGAACACGTGTTTTTGTTTGATGTTGTGGGATCACAAAGAAATATTGAGTAGAAGTATATATGAAGCCTTAATCGATTTTGTGCCTGGAACACGACCACATCGTCTTCCAGGCGCTTCTGCATGTAATATAGCAAAATTACCCTGCTTACTGAAGACGGAATTCGCAGTAAATGTTATTAATCACTATATCTATACTAATAGTTTGTGATTAAGAAGGTATTGAAATGTTGCTAATATTGAAACCGAGCACAATGATTGTGATACCTGTAATCATGGCTACAACCCCAGCAATAGTTGCATAGCGTAGAAAGTCCTGTTGTGTAGCCATGCTGGCTCTTGATCGTAGTATATTGCTTATAACAACTAAAGCAATTCCACCAATGATGCCAACAGATGGCATTATTAAACTAATTGGCACCGCACCAAAAATGAAAAAAAATCCCCAGAGCCTGTCTCGTGTTGTTGTTTTCATATTATTGGCCTCCAATACTAATACCTGCAATACGTGCCCGTTATAGATCAAACGGGCACGTTGCGATTTGAAATTTAGGCTGATGTTCTTCTTGATACAGTTCCATCGCCTTTTACTGTCAGTTCTACCCAAGGCTGAACACTCTGTAAACATCCGATTTGTGCTGGTATTGGACAGTAGCTAAACTTCCCCTGAGTATAATGGAAATATTGAGAGTCGTTTACACCTCCTGATGTTTGTGAATTCACTTCACCATCATAGAACCAAAATGGAGTAGGTCCAACCTCTGCTATTATTTGATCTCGTTTGATCTCAGTTACTATACTACCATTATAACACCATTCTATTTCTAATCGGTAAAGATATGTTCTTGCTACTAAGGATCTTCCTTCAACAGTTGCTGTGGCATCCTTACAAGAGCTACCAATTACTGACTCTGCTAGAGAATGAGTTGCAGGTGTTATTTCGATAGAAACTTCTTCTCTCGTTGTTTTAAAAGCCTCATTTACAACTGCTTGTTCTTCTGGTGTCATTTCGGCATATTCTGTTGCTGCATTGGGACCAGCATTGAGTATACGATCAACTAGTTTATCCCTGTCTGGTGCAGTGGATGAAGCTGATGCGGGTGTAGCCCCAAACATCATCAATATCCATACAAACGAAATAGCCATATAGACGATGCGCCAGCGTCGATTTTTGATTACTTTACTATAATTCATATTTACTCTCCTTAGCTATAATATAGAATATACCGAATATTCTGTCTTGAACATAGTGGATCAATACCTTTACCTAGAACAAGTTGATGAAACCTCAACAAATTATTTTTATTCGCAAATTATTTGTTCCTTTCTACATAATATTGACTAATTACCTGGGCAGAGGGAAATTTTTGTGTGATGTATGCTGTTCTCCTCTCTGCTCAATACTACCTTAACACCACCCTTACCATGTACAAATATGTCAAAACACATACTTTTAGGCACAGTAGGATATTTGCTGTACCACAATTTGTCATAAGTTAAAATATGTGACAAATAATACTGTTTATAATATAATCGGCGTGAGAGTATTTAGTGAGGAGGTGTATTTTATGTCTATTCCTGATATAAGAGTCATTATTGCTGATGATCACCCGGTGGTCTGTGATGGTTTAGAAGCTACGCTTAACTCTTCCCCCTACATAACTGTAGCTGGGATTGCGGCAAACTTTATTGAAGTGCTCACTCTACTGGAAACTGTGCATTCAGACGTCCTTGTTTTAGATATCTGTGGCATGGGCGGTGCACCATTGACACTGGTCACACGGATACGACGTGAGTACCCAGATCTGGCTATCGTAGTCTTCTCTTCGAGTATCGACCTGGCCCCAGAGTTGCTGCAAATGGGTGTGTATGGTTATGTTATTAAGGAAGAATTATCGATGCAGTTGATCGCTGCAGTTTGTGCGGCATATGCCAGACAACCATACCTTTCTCCTACTGTAGAGGAACATTTGTTACGTACTGATGCATTACACAGACAATATGCCCTTGCACCACAAGAGCTAAAAGTACTGCAACTCTTATCCAATGGATTAGGCACCAGCGCAATCGCTGAAGAACTGAGTATTGATCCGCGTAGTGCACAGAACTACATTACAACTTTGCGCCGGAAAACTGGCTGTCAGGAACGTACACAACTGGTTGAGTGGTATCGGCAGATCTATTATGGCCAATAGACGCTGGGCTACCATACATCTGAAGCGCTATGTGTTTTCACATACAACCTATGTGTTTTCACATATAGACGACTAAGCACGAGAAACATACAATACCTGTTACAGTAAAGTTGAATTAAAGTATAAGGAGAGCGGTATGCAAGAACTACGGAATGTTCCAGAAGAGATCGTCTGTGTAGATCAGGATCAGACAGAGCAGAGCGATGTCGAACAATCAATAACTCCAGATAGTCTGTCTTTACGAGAAAGGTTGTGCAACCTGCCCAGCCTAACTACCCTGGCAACTACATTTTTGGTAACAATACCTACGTTGCCTTTTGGTGGAGAGCATGGTGGGTGGAGCTAATACAAGAGAGGCATATGTTAACTAAGTATGTCAGCCAGCGTCTTCTAAATATTGGGATTCTCCCTGAGTTAAAATATGCCTTTGATCAGATGACAACATATGATCAGATGAGGGCAATAAAACAGTCGCATTGGTCACTGGTTATTCCTACTTTACGGCAACTTTTAGATAGGAATAATACAATGATCGATCCTTTTGTGGCTGCCTGGCTGCTTATGTATGCCTATCTTATCCGGTTGGACCACCTACAAGACGGTGATCCAGCCGAAGATCCATTGCCAACTATCAACCAACCCAATGCACAATATAATCTGGTCTTTAGTTATTATGTTTTGGTTGACAGTATACTTGATGAACTATCCCCTGAGCAGATTCCAGTTGTGCGTATTCTACGATTACGGCGTTTATGGTCGGATATGATGTTACAGATGGCAAGTGGTCAGCAGCGTGACCTGACTGCCAGTAAATCTGCGTATCAGGGTAATTCTCTTGAGTATTATGAGCAGATAGCACAGGCCAAAACAGGGGCAACTTTTGCTCTCGCTTTTGGTGGAACCGCTCTGTTGTTGACAGATGACATGCAATTGGTTGAGACACTCACGGTTGTCGGCAATATCTATGGCATGCTTTCACAGTACAGTGATGATCTGTTGGACGCATCAGAACAAAGCAACGCAACCCTTACTCTGCCAGAGGCATTACGAATGGCGCATCCAAATGGTATCTCTGCGACAACCGACCATACTCCCGAGACATTTTGGTCACATGTGTATGCTAACTATTATGCCCATGTGCAAGAACTTGTCAAACACCTGCCAGTTGAGATCCAACAAGGCCTCCTACAGATGTTTGAACAAACATTTGGCAGTAAGTATTGAGACTAAATTTTATGAGGTATGCATAGGGTATGGTATTGTCGCCAAGGGTTACACAAACTGTCTATGTATGGTGTACGCATCTGTTGGCTGCGATCACACTTATCGGTATTTTGACTGCTAACCTGTTGTTCTGGCCAATTCCCCACCTTGGGTTTAGTAGCAATCCCTCCAATGCAACAATTGTCAAAATTGTCCCACAGAGTGCCGCAGCAGATGCTGGACTACAGGTGGGGGATCGCATAACACACCTATATGACCATGCTATAAATGAAGTATATTCCCAGTGGTATATTTTTTCACTCCTTGGCCCAAGATATGAGCCCATCCCCATCACTATCGAACGAGATGGTATTCCTCACAATTTCCGTATGGCATATGGGGACCCTAGCTTCTCCTTCCAACTGTCAAAGACAACCAATATTCTACTTGCGCTGATTTGTTGGTTTACTGGCTATATGTTGGGAGTGGTGCGTCGCCATGAAGCTGGTGGTTTACCAATAGTAGCCTGGTTTTGGTTGCTTCTTGCAGGAACCCTAGGGTGCTTTTTTGTCGCTCGATATGCCTCTTTCCCCGTTAGAATGATACTTCAGTGGTTTATGATAACCACACTGGTGCCGCTGGTTGTGTATATTCATACACGATTTCCGGCGCGGTTAATCAGCAGAAAACAGCTACATGTGGCTAGATATGGCCTTTTTGGAACGATACTCTTACTCAACAGTGTTTTGCTACTATTGGTCATGCTATATCAACCTTCTCTCATTATGCTGGTTTCATCATTGAGTGTAATTGTACCAATTGCGTGGTTTTTAGGTTTTATAGGAGCAGGTCTGTTACTCTGGTATACATACCGTCATACTAAAATTGCTCATATCCGACGACAGATACGTCTTATTGCGGGAGCCTGTTTTCTAGTCGTAACACTTTGGATACCGCTCTTGGTTATACCAAATACTATTTTAGGTACAGCCTTCGTTGGATCGCACTGGATTGATTTGATCGCAGGATTGATACCATTGGCCTATTTGGTTGGAGGAGTAGCCCCAAACCTCTATCATGTGGATCGTGCAGTGATGCGATTGAGCGTGCATGTTGCTACGATTACCGTATTGGCAGGTCTATTTCTCCTTATTGAAAGACTCATTTCGTTAGAAAGTTTAGTCCTTTTTCTCTGGATATCAACCTGTCTTGTGCTTATATACCATCCTATTCATCTCCTTCTCTGGCGTGTGTTATCTATTAGTTTGAACTATCGACAGCCGTATAAAGCATTGCAGGTAGCTACAACACAGCTAACCACCACACTTGATACCTCAAAGCTTGTAAACACTATCTGTGAAGGTGTAAGTAACACTTTTGGTAAACCAGCGGTGGCATTTTACCTGGGTGATATCTATGAATCGAGTGAGTTACACCGTGTAGTACAACAACAATTGCCGCAGCTTCCTGTCAACATTGAAGCTGGGGTGCTTACAGAAAGACTCTGTCACCTACCAATCGTGAATGAAACACGTGAAGTCTTTGCCCATTTTGAGCAATCTACGCTTAGTTTGGTTGAGGAACAGGCGTTACAACAGCCGCATGTTGCTCTTTGGTGCCCAATTCTTCATCCACAGGGCTATCTTTTAGGTGTGCTATTGCTTGGTATGCGTGATGATCTTGATCCCTATCGTGATGAAGATATAACTGAGTTACGACGCTTTCTGGAAGCGTCTGCCCTGGCACTGTCGAATAGCTTTGCCTATGCACAACAGTGTGAGGCTGAAGCCGTTATTCGTCAGCTCTATCAGCATCTTCAACAGGTGCAGGATGATACGGCTTCGGCCATTGCACGGGAATTACATGATGAGATTATTAATGTGAATGTACGGCTCAATATCGAGGCGTTGCATAGAGTGATTAAGCATATTACTGATCCAGCATTGCGACATGAGTTGGAACTTATTTTGGAGAGTGAACATACGATCAGTGAGACGCTGCGCTTGATCTGTGAACAACTCTATCCTACAGGCATTGATGATCCTCTTGGATTGGCTGCCGTGCTACGGATGCAAGTTGATAAATATCAGGCGACCTGGCGAGGAATCTGTCGTTTACAGGTTGAAAACACTCCGTATCCTATCGAATCACGTATACAACGTGAGATAGTACGTATTACCAGAGAGGCGATCATCAATGCGATCAAGCATGCCGATGCATCTGAAATTGTTGTGTATCTCCGTTATCCCGATACTGCCAATGAATATGTTCAGGTAGTCATTCACGACAATGGGTGTACAGGGAAAGTTATTACACCTAGAACAGGGCACTGGGGAATTCGTAATATGTATGAGAGCGCACGTGCCGTAGATGGAGAATTGGCCTTCAGTCAGGAGCAGGGTAAGGGAACACGCGTTGTATTTACTTGTGTTTCTGACCTGTCCGAGGATAAAGCAACTGTATATTCAGGAAATCACCATTATGTACACACCTTCACATCAGCCAAATCAACATCCTGACCGAACTACTCCAATGGTGGAACATCTCCGCCGTTCGCCAGCAACACGTGGTCTTATATACATAATGACCGTTATGGTGTATATGTATGTGATATCGCGTTCGATTAAACGTACCACCTCTTACCGGGGAGTAAAAGTGCATGCGTTAGGTCTGCCGTTCACTATCGCCCTCACGTATATGCTGGTTCGACTTACCCCTGAGGAGCGCATGCAGCAACCGTATATGCCGACTCGAGAGGATATCCCTAGACTACTTCAGGGTATGGGGTTAGGTACGGCAGCGTTTCTAACCTATATGTCTATGCTCAAAGCCAAAGGTTGGGGAGAGCTTTCAGGATGGGGGTGGGAAGAGACCTCGCCTGCAGCAGTTGGTGAAAGCTTAGTAGTGAACGGGTTGGGTGATCTGGCGGTCGCTTGCAATGAAGAGCTGGTCTTTCGGGGGTATGGGTTCGATACGCTACGCCAGGCGTATGGGACGGGTCCAGCAGCCACGTTTATGATTGCGCTCTTCGCACTCATTCACAGGTGGACCTGGTTGTCATTCGTCGGGCATTCAGCGGCGGGATTAGCGCTGACGGTCATGCGGTTGCGAACGGGGACGATCTGGATGTCGGTGGGGTATCACTGGTTCTGGAACTATATCCAGCTGGGTGTATTTGGGGCCGCCGATCTCGCACCATCGGTCCGGCCACTGCGGGTGCATGGTCCGCGCCGCTGGACGGGTCGCCCTGGCCATCCCGATCCAGGGCTCTTGAGCATGTGCATTCATCTGAGCGTGGCACTAGCCTTTGGGCTCAGTTGGTGGCGGCAGCAGCGGCGCAAGCGATAATCACACATACACAAGACATCCCCGTTGTTCCAGTTGTGATAACCATCCGGGGAGTTGCAGCGCTTTGTTCCACCGCAGATCGAGCTTCTCCAGCCGTTCGAGGTGTTGTATGCTTTCGGGCAGTGTCGTTAGTTGATTGGCCCGCAGGTCGAGATAGGCAAGTTGGTTCAGGTTGCCAAGTGTGTCGGGGAGCTTGGTTAAACGGTTGTTTCGACAGTCTAACTCCGTAATTTTGCTCAGAGTTCCAATCGATTCAGGTAGTTCAGTCAGGTTGTTATTGGTTAAAATAAGTTTTCTGAGCTGTCCTAGATGACCGATGCGCTCCGGTAATGTGGTAAGCTGATTGTGATGCACATGCAGTTCCCGCAAATGGTTTAGGTTGCCCAATGAGTCGGGGAGCGTGCTCAACTGATTGTGGTACAGCCGCAACTCGACGAGGCTGGCCAGATTGCCAATGGTTGCGGGAAGGCTGGTCAATTGGTTTTCGCTGATGTTGAGATAGGCGAGTTTGCTCAGATTGCCAACTGTTTCGGGAACCCTCGTGAGTTGGTTGTCACTCAGATAGAGAAATCCAGTCATATTAACGAGGTTGCCAAGTGTTGTGGGAAGCTCGGTGAGTTGATTGTGACCCAGATCGAGCATGTCCAGGTTGGTCAGGTTACCGATCTCATCAGGTAGAGTTGAGAAGCGATTGACCGAGATATTGAGCACGCGCAGTTGTGTCAATTGCCATACTGCATTGGGCAGTGTCGTTAGCTGGTTGTAGTACGCGCTCAGGGTTTCGAGGTGGGTGAGTTGGCCAATGCTGTGGGGGAGCACAGTCAGTTGGTTCTGATCCAGCCACAACTCGCGGAGGTTAGTCATCGCACCCAGACCTTCGGGAAGCTCAGTCAGCTGTTGTCCGGTCAAATTCAGTGTCGATATGCGATGAGGCGGTGTCGTCTCCGTAATATCTCTTTCTTGCGGTACAGATTTAGACGTAGTCATACGATTACTCATTACCCTTCTACAATAAGCGTTTTGTCTGCCCCATCGTCGTATCTCTCGATCCTGTTTGTGTAATCGCTTACCAACTATGCTTTCCAACGTAGACGGGCGTGTGGTCGAATGCCGCCTGATGGGCTTGGCCATGCTCAGAGAGAAACAGCATCATCCGTGTTTCGGGGTATTCATCATCGGCTGAACTGCTCGGATTCGCTGGATCGCCACTTAGCGTTGGCGATTGCATGGCCAGCCAGCCCGATTTGTGGTAGAGTTCCATAATCTCCGACTCACAGAAGAGCATGGCAATGTCATAATCGTTGGTGCGAATACGCTCAGTGACCAGATTCATCAAATGCTGCCCATAGCCCTGTTTTCGCCACGCCGGATATGTGAAAACGGCACTGATAGCAGCCGTACGAAAGCTGGTATCTGTGTGCCCCACCATTTTGTTGACTATGGTAGCATAGCTGATCAGAATCCCAGACTCCTCAAGCACGACATGCGTTGGTTCGATATCGACGGGCCACATTGTTGTTCGTAGCCGTTGTTCCCCTTGAAAGAGCCACCACCAGTGAGTGCGGAGAAACGACATATATTGGCAACGCAGATGGTCGGGAAAATCACGATCAGTAAACACGTGCTCGTTCATGGATTCCCTCGCTACAGCCACGGGTCGTGTGTGACCAGTGGCGCATACTTGATTGAACCATATCTAAGCACACAGTATACCAGAACGCGAAAATATGTTTTTATTTATGAGTGAGTTATGCAGACTTATTTATCACGCCTCTGTTCAGGTTGTGGTGGTCGCCTCTGCTCAGGCTGAGGGGGCCGACTTCCCTGCGAGAGCATGGCCCGAATGCGTTCTATGAGCGTTGACAGGGGATTTTGTTGTGAATCACGTTCTGGCTCAGTGGCTTTCTCATCAGGATCGGGGAAGGGTGGCTCACCCAGGATTTTGCGGTATGCGTAGCGAATAATTTCTATCGCTGAGGCAATAATGGGAGCGGCCAGCAGTGCGCCCAGAATGCCGCCAAAGGACGCAAAAATCAGCACGCCACTCATCACGACCAGCGGCGGGAGATCAACGGCCTCGCCGAGAATGCGCGGTACAATGATGGCATTTTCTAGCTGTTGGACCAGGACATAGAAGCCGATGACGATCAGTGCAATAATGCCGTGGTTCAGATCGAATACCGTGGAACCTTGAATCAACGCGACCAGCACCGCAGGAATCGTCGCCAGGACTGGGCCAAGGTTAGGAACGACTTCAAGCAGCCCGGCTACGATGGCTAGCCCAAAGGCGCCTGGGATACCAAGAATTTCCAGCCCAATCCACACAATAATACCAATGGTGATCATCAACGTGAGTTGACCACGGAAAAAGGCATTCCACATAGTGCCGATACGTTCGAACAGTGTGGCTATCTCTGGACGAAATGGCTCCGGGACAACTTTTAACATCCCATCGACATAGGTGTGGGCACTGAGGCTCATATAGATGGAGGCCAGCAAGATAAAAATCAGGACGATCAGCAATGCGAGGGCAGAACCAATGAGATCGACAGCTACACCAAAGGTTGCAGTAATGGCTGAACCAAGCAAAGGAAAGATGTTATCGAGCGTTGGGAGTGCTACGGCATCGGCAACTGCTGTTTCATCCAGAGCAAGTAAGAAAGTTCCAATTGTTTCATCAATTGAATTATCGAGTGGTGCAAACGGTATTTCCACTGCCTCAATCGACAGAAGGACATTCCGAGTCCAGTTGATGCTACGTACAACAAGTTGTTGATAATCAATAGTCAGGACATTATTTACTGCATTGACAATCGATGGTATCAGCAGACCGATAACAATGGGAACAGTGACGATAACACCCAGATAGGTCAACAGCACAGCCACACCTTGGGGCATTTTCACTTGTAAGTGGAGCCAGCGAACGATAGGGCTGACAATATACGCAAGCAGGGCAGCGATGATCAACAGTGGAATGACTGGGCGACTGATATAGATCGCACCAATCACCAGCAAGGCCAATGCTACCCCGACAATATACTTGGCTGGTTTGCTCCACTCAGTACTCACGGTTCGCAACTCCTGGTCTGCTATGTGCGTTTGTCACATTGTCTTGAGGTTGCTCAGTTTGGTTGAGCAATATCAATTCCTGCTCATCCTGTTTGCTTCCGACGCTATTGTAACACCTTTCATGCGACTGGCCTACACCTGCCTGCGAGTCGTCGTTGTATAGATGGATTGCATTGCGCCAAAGCGTTCGACATGTCGTTCAAAGTGCATGCCGATATGCTCAAGCAACCGACAGGAGGCTACATTGGCAGTTTGTGTTTCCGCGATGACACGTGATAATGTAAGGTCTTTTAGAGCATAGTTAATAACTGCCTGTACGGCTTCTTGTGCATAGCCTTCTCCCCACCATTTGGGTAGTAATTGATAGGAAATTTCCGTATCGGTACCATCGTGATGTGGGTCGAGCGACACCGCACCAATGAAGGCACGATTGGCCTTGCAGCGGACTACCCAGAGGTTTTTGGTTGTACCGGTGTCTATGATGATGCGAAACTGTGTGCGGATGGTATCTGCATCCGCTGGCCCACCGAGAAACTCCCGCACTCTCGCATCGGTGTACAACTTCACAATCTGCTCGATATCATTGGCCTCTGGTGCGCTTAAAATGCAACGAAGTGTTTCCAGGGCGTCACTCATTATGTTGCTTTCCGTGCCATAAGGCTATAGGTCATGGGGATTTTAGCTCTCTGGTCACTCCTGAGCTGTGGGAAGGCGTCCCAGTATGGCTCGGGGTGTTCACCAAGATATTCGATAGTGAGTCCTGCGCTGATCAATGCCTGCACAACATCGGCAATGGTCCAGAGGCGTTCATACTTGGTGCTTTGCTCGGTTACAGGTGTACCAGATGGCCCAAGTGAACTGCCTTCATCGCCTAGGTAGCTTGATGGCCAGCCCTGATTTGCTTCGGCATGGTTAAAATAGTCAAGCTCTGATGCAACCAGTGTTGCGCTGTTCTGGTCAAAGAGCCACGATGCCGGGTGGTCTTCGAGCAGATGGATAATGCCACCTGGCTTGAGTAAGCGCTGCACTACTTTCGCCCAGGCATCGAGGTCGTGCAACCAGTTGATGGCGCCTCGCCCGGTATACACCAGATCTGCCGTTCCGTTCAATTCATCAGGGGTATCAAGGACATCACAACGATACCAGGTTGCTGGCATGGCGAGTCGCTCACTGGTGAGTCGGGCATTCTCGATATGCCCATCACTGATATCAACGCCAACGACTTCGTGAACACCTTCCAACAACAGGGAAAGGGTATCGTAGCCACTCGCGCATTGTAGATGGATGGCTCTTTGGCACCAGTCTTGGAATGGGCCAAGTCGTACAAGATTACGGCGCTCAACCGGATGCAGGTTACTCTTCCCTGCTTGTAGATCCTGTACGCGCTGCTCGTTGTTTGCTGCGTATTCCTGCGCCGCCTCATTCCACGCCTGTCGGTTGCCTTCGTGTCGTGTCTGTACCTCTTGCGCGTTTTGTGCGGGCGAAATTTCTTTGAAATGCACAGTTGTCTCCATGTGAATTGAGTGTTATAACGAGTAGATATAAGTGTACTATATGGCTCCAAAAGTAAAAGTTGGCATTTATTCATACATTGTCTTATCCCAAAAGCGCTTTCTCATTTACCATTTTGCAACTTATTGATACTCATGCTACTATGAGATCCCACAAGGTTTCCATTATGTACTGTAGGAGGAGTTATGCAATCTATGCGCCTGCTTTTGATGAGTATAATCCTGCTCATTACTTTTGTCGTCCCTTCCCAGACTAAGTCTGCCACTACGTTCGAGTATCTAGCGCCTCGCCCAGATGCACAACATGCCTCTGCTGGAACCACTATTGCTTTGCGCGGCGCTGATCCTATTCAAGACCAGAGTGTACATGCGAAACTGTTCAACATTCTTGGTAGTGAAAGTGGTGTTCATGAGGGAAACGTCTTTGTGGCTGATGATGAGCGCACAATTATTTTCGATCCTGACAAGATGTTTGTTCCTGGCGAAATGGTATCTGTGACTGTTGATCGAGGTATTAAAACGACAAAGGGAAGCACCCTACAGTCAGTGTCATTTGATTTCACCGTTTCATCACAAGCACTTCCCTACACAGATGCGCCAACTATTGATGATTTCGTCTCAGAAAGCCATAGTGCAGCACGAAAGGATACAGCACCTGCTTTGGACACTATTAGAAAAGAAGCATCAGATTATGTGACTGTCCCAGATACATTTCCTGCGATCAATATCACTACCCCGGCAGAAGGGACAGATAATGGCTACATCTTTCTTAATAATAGACCCTGGGGTGGTGATATCGAAAACTCTTTTCTTATTATTGTTGATAATAGCGGTGAACTTATTTATCATAAGGCCATGCCTGATGGCATCCGTGCCCCAGACTTTAAGAAACAGCCAAATGGTCTGTTGACGTATTACGAATATGGTATCAACGCATATCGAGTGATGGATTCATCATATGAAGTTATCGAGACGATCTCCGCAGGTAATGGGTATATTGCGGACTCTCATGGCATACAAATACTCCCCAATGGTCATGTGCTTTTGATGATTTATCACCATCGTCCAGCCGATCTGAGTGATATAGGTGGTCGATCAGATGCCACAGTAATTGATCTTATCGTCCAGGAGTTGGATGAGTCGCGAAATGTGGTATTTGAGTGGAATAGTGCTGATCATATTGCTATTACAGATACCTTTGTCGATCTCACTACTCGAACAGTTGATTATGTTCATGGGAATGCGGTCGAACTTGATTTTGATGGCAATATTCTTATTTCCAGTAGAAACCTGTCTGAAATCACAAAAATAGACCGACAGACGGGGGATGTTATCTGGCGTCTTGGCGGTAAACAGAATGAATTTACGTTCGAGAATGACGAGCAGTTCCGCTATCAGCATGACATTCGTCGTCTCTCCAATGGCAACATTACTTTATATGACAATCGGTCGTATGAAAAACCAGAGTACTCACGTGCAGTAGAGTATGAGATTGATGAGGAAAACAAGACGGTTACCAAAGTATGGGAATATCGCAATACTCCAGATATCTATGCAGTAGCAATGGGGAATCATCAACGATTGCCAAACGGAAATGCACTTATTGGTTGGGGCTCAGTAACCACAGCAGCTACGGAGGTAACTCCTGAGGGAATCAAGGTATTCGAATTGTCTTTTGATCCACCATATGCGAATTATCGCGCATTTCGTTTCCCGTGGCAGGGCTTCCCCAACACTGAGCCAACACTTATGACTACAACCGATGAAGAAGGTGAGCGTTTGGCGTATAGCTGGAATGGTGCGACCGAGATTGCATCTTATCAGGTGTATGGTGATACCCATCCGACCTCAACAACATTGATAGAGACCAGTGCAAAATCCAGTTTTGAGACCAGCACTGCTCTCGATGACGTGGCCGATGATGTGTGCTTTTTCCAGGTTATGCCCATTGATAAAGAGGGTGAAGAAACACGTCTTTCCAATATGGTGTATCGTGGTGATGATACCTGTGCAACGGGCTTAACGTTGAGTGCTACTGAGACCAAGAGTAAGGTATTCACTTCAGATGGGAATGATCAGACGTTTACCACCGAACTCATGGCGCCAACAGACGCACTCTCAGAGAGTCTTGTGCTGATATACGATGATGTCGTCAAGGAAAGGCCAACCCCTGAGAATATGACGTTTGCTGGACCTCATTTTGTCTTTGACGCGTTTGAAGATTTTCAATCACTCCCAGATTTTGCGTTTGCTGAACCTGCCACAGTGACTGTTGAATATGATGATGCGATTGAGCAGTTATTAGATGAGATGGATGTAGAACTTCGGTATTGGGACGATGAATTGCAGGAGTGGACGACTGAAGGTCTTGATATTATAAATAGAGATGTTGATGCTAATAAATTAACCTACACGATTACTCAACCGGGTGAGTTTGCCGTATTTGCTCAGTCAAAAGACCAAATGTCTGATACGCGTTTATATCTTCCACTTGTAACCACTAACTAAGCGTATTGGAAAGTAATAGGGAGCACTCACGACTGAGTAGTGATTTTGATTGCATCAAGATTGCATGGTGAGTGCTCCAACATATGTTTGCAATCTCTGAGACGTCCAAACATAGTTTAGGTCTTTGCTTATGCCCTTCCGATATCATGTTCTTGATTTAGTAAATGTTTTTTTCACATATTCTATACAAGTATGCACTATTGCAACAAAGCCCATTGTCCCGTACATATACAGCAGCAGATCTATCGCTACACGTTCGTTTCCTGTAGGCTGGGATATAAAGGGATTATAGAAAAGGTATCGAACGGGAATAGATGACCCGGCTGGATAGCGATCAAAAGTATCTTTGGTAATAGCCACATACTCTTTCACGATAGTACAAGTTGTTCTGTCAACAGGAACATCATAAGTATATTCGATACGATACTGATAGATAGGTATGGCATTATTGCCGCGATAGTGATCGATGACATGGGCCTGGGTCTCCTGTCCGTGAAAGCGAATGATATATGCTTCCAGCACACCTCCAATTGGGGCGAGAAGTACGCATAGTATTAACCACCACACAAAAGGCATGCATAAAGTGCCCAGACACCCGTCATACGCCATATCGTCCCAGACGGCGAGTATAGAAATAACTATCAGAACAGCCGCCAATGCCGCAACGGATATGAGCGAAACAACTTCGATTGCAGCGCGTGATTCACACATCGTCTCCTCCCCTCTACATCATCTCTATAAAACTATACGACTCATAGGAGTAAAAAGCGGAATTATTTTCACTTCTTGGAAATCTTCTACAAGTATATACGTAAAATTACTCTGTTAGTTACATATATAGCCTCTTCCAGGAATGATAAAAACCCGACCAGTTCGTACAACGGTCAGGCTGAACAATGCTAATAATCGATCAAGCAATCTGCAGTGGTCAATCGCGATGGGGGATGGTGGTCAGGTCTGTACCAGATGAACATGACGTTTGTGTTGTGTCTGGTGCTGCAAAGTGTGTATGTCGCAAATACCACGCATTGGCCAGACCAAAAGCGCCACCCCCTGCACCAATAACCAGTGCTGTGACAAAGTGATTGGGCTGAAGCGGAGCTACGATCATAAGGGCGAGGAAGAGGTAGCCGAGTACGCTGCTCAGGCTCCAAAATGCGGCCTGGTAGAGGTATTCACGCTGAGAGAAACTGTGTTGCCTGGTCTGGCTGCGTGGCCAGAACACCTTGAGCTTATCATACTCCCAGCACAACAGATAGATGCTGGCAATAAACATCAGGCTGGTGATAACGGTGGTCCCTGTGAAATTCATTGAGTGGGTAATAATGACGATATTGAGTGCAATCGGAAAATAGCAGAGTGCCCCAAGCGTTGCAGTACGTGGGATCAGGAGTAGCACTGCGGCGAGTACCTGTGCTAGCCCCAGAAAGTTGTAGTACCAACCGGATTGGTAGAGCGCATCGAAGAAATAACCAATGCTTGTCTCGGTGCTCAGTTGGGTAAAGGGGTCTCCCAGCACTTTCGTCAATCCTGATGGTATGTAGCCAATGGCCAGGAGGAGGCGTGTCATCACGGTGAAGCGTTGCAATAATGGCTGCCGAATAACCCAGTTATGTAGGTGATCAAGTCGTGCCTCAATGTTCATACTATTCTCCAATCTACCACTCATCTGTAGAGGTAACGTGTACCGACTGCTTTTTTGTCTACTTGTGTAACACCGTTAGAACCATGGATGTGACTTGGTCAATGGTATACAATACAGCTATGATATTGCCGTTGATACAGACAAAGCTCTTTGTTCCTGTCGTGCACCCAAACGCTGTTGCTCGTCCACATCTGTTAGAGCAGATTCAGGCCGGGGTGTGTGGCAAACTGACTCTTGTGTCTGCTCCGGCAGGCTATGGCAAGACCAGCCTGATTGCGGCGTGGGCAGCTCAGGTGGATCACCCAGTGGCCTGGGTCTCGCTTGATTCCGGCGACAATGAGCCACGGCGTTTCCTGACCTATCTGATTGCCGCCATCCAACGAGATAATCCTTCCATCGGTGTGCTTGCTGATGAGGTGTTACGGGGCACTCAAACAGCTGATCCAGCCACTATCATTACTCTTTTACTGAATGATCTGACAGCGTGTGAGCAGCAATGGGTGGTGGTGTTAGATGATTATCACCTGATCAGCACTGATGCAATTCATCAGGCAATGGAGTTGTGGCTGGCCCATGCACCAGCACATGTGCATCTGATGGTGCTTACACGCAGCGATCCACCTTTCAAATTACCGATGTTGCGTGTCCGGCAGCAGCTGAATGAGGTGCGGACAGCGGCGTTACAGTTTTCACTGGATGAGACGCAGTGCCTGTTGGGTGACATTGAGGCAACCACACTTGATCAGCTACATACACAAACAGAAGGTTGGGTGGCTGCATTGCAACTGGCTGCTATCTCCTTTGAGCAGACAACCGCACCGTTATGGGTGAGTGGGCGTCATCGTTATGTGGTGGATTACCTGGTAGATGAGGTGCTGAATGGTCTGCCGCTCAGGACTCGCGAGTTTTTATTTCAAACATGTTTTTTGCAGCGATTTTCATCTGGGCTGTGTGATGCAGTAACAGAATGTACCGATAGCCAGTTGATGCTCAATAAACTCGAAAAGGCAAATCTCTTTCTGATACCTTTGGACACTGAACGTCAGTGGTTTCGCTATCATCATCTCTTTGCTGAGTTTCTTCGGACCCGTGATGAGTATTTGTACACGAGCCACTATCAACGGGCGGCTCGCTGGTGTCTGAAGTATGAGTGGTACGATGAGGCGATGGTATATGCACAGATGGCTGAAGACTGGGGTATCGTCCGAAACATCTTACTGCAATCCTACGATTCGCTCATAAGGCATGGTCAGATTGCTACCATCCAACAATGGTTGTCAGTCTTTCCAGAAGTGTTTATCGTTGCTGATTATGAATTATCAATGTTTCAGGCATGGGTGGCTTTTTTCCGTGGTGATGTTACAAGTGCCCATCGTTGGTTGTCTGTTGCTATCACTCATCACAAGGGTTCATCGTTACCAGGTGAGTTGATCAGTTTGCAGGCTTTTCTCACTATTGATGCAGGGGATTTGATTAATGCAAGTGATTTAGTCCAATATGCCCTTGCGTGTATCGCCGATGATGATCCAATGCGTGGCATATTGATGTTAAATTTGGCTCAGATTGAATGGGGTTTGGGCCGTTTGGATGGGGTACTCCTGGCGTGTGAACAAGGAGTACACCTTTGTCGGCAGCAACACAATCTGTTTGGCGTGGCTCACATCCTCACCACCTGGCAACAACTGTTACTATCTACTGGTCAATGCACACGCCTTATACAATTATCACAGCAATCACTTGACTGGTTTGCCCCATGTTCTGTTTTTTGCTATGCACCATTACTTGGTTTAGGCGCTGCTGCATATATGCACAATGATCTTGTTGCAGCACGAGAGTCAGCAGGCGAAGCGCTTCGGTTGATCAAGCTGCTTAATGATCAGAACAGCCTGGTAACAGGGTGTATATTGTTGGCTCGGATCGAAATGGCAGAAGGAATGACGACAGCGGCTATTCAGCGTATTAATACATTGCTGGAGCAAGTTGATTACCCACTTACGTCTGCCACTTTGAAGTCGATGCGGGCAGATTTTTCCCTGCGTATTGGTGATGTCCATTCGGCTGAGATCTGGGCACAACAAACTGACTTTTCTGTTGAAACAGTACCCCACCAGGCGACCGTATCAGAACTTACGACCTTTGTTCGTGTGTTGCTGGTGCAGCGACAGTTCGATGATGCATTAGTGTTACTTGAGAGGTTGGTTACATACGCACGACAGTTTGATTACACAACTCATCTTATTCGCCTGTATTGTTTGCTGGCGCGGGTACACCATGGTTTAGGGGATCAGCAACGGGCGTTAGCGATGCTCCGTTATGCGGTGCAACTGGCTGCCCCGGAACAACTGGTGCGCGTTTTTCTCGATGAAGACGTTTCCTTACAAATACTGCTTCCTTTCGCCCGCGATACGGCCCCTGCCTTTGTTGATCTATTGATCGAACCTGCGACTGATCTACCTGAAGCACTCACCAACCGAGAGCGAGAGATACTGCAATTGATTGCCATGGGTTTTTCCAACAACGAAATCTCCCAACGACTTGTTGTGAGCGTCGGCACCATCAAAACTCATAGCCACCACATCTATGGCAAACTGGGTGTGCGTAATCGGGTTGAGGCGGTCGACCGTGCACGCCAGCTCAACTTACTTGACTAAACCCTCCTCATTCTAAAAATCAACCATCGTTAGATGCGCTAACTCGGGGTTTAGTCCTACTCTATCAATAGCTATTAGCACACCTGATTAGGTAAAGTAATTGATGTAGTATTGATGGAGATACAAATGAAACGTACATTTCATCCCTTATGGTATTTACTTGCGGCTACAGGTCTTACTCTTTTTACATTTGGGCAGTGGAATATGCCGCTTGCGAATTGGCTCTTTCCCATCTTTATGCTGCGCTTTCTACGGCAATATCACTCACGTTGGGCGATAGTGTTGGCCTGGTTGTCAACTAGTACTGTCACCTATTCTGTCTCAAGAGGTGTGTATCCTCTTCCTGTACCATTTGATGCGATACTCGTGATCGTTGCCGGCTTGTTTGGTTTGTTGCCCTATTGTGCTGATCGATGGCTTCATCGTCGTATTCCTGGGTTTGCCAGTACATTGATATTCCCAACCGCGCTTGTTACGTTTAGCTATATTGATGCGCTTACCAGCCCATATGGTTCATGGGGCAATATCGCGTATACGCAGATCGATGTGCCATGGATCGCTCAGTTAGTAGCTCTTTCTGGTATGTGGGGTATTGTTTTTCTCATTGGTTGGACGGCCAGTACCGTTAATTGGTTCTGGGAGCGGCAGTTTACCCATCGTCAGCTATACCGCTGGTCGCTCGTCTATGCCAGTATTATAATCTTTGTGCTGGTGCATGGCTGGATACGACTGATGTTTGTTCCAACCAAGAATCTTTCCACACAGATTGCTACAGTTGTACCCAGTAACGAGCAAATGTTTGCTGTACTTCCACAAGGTGACCTAAGGCAAAAGTTGTTTGACGGAACAGCGCTCTCACATGATGAGGAAAGGATAGTGCGTGAGGCTTTTCAAGAACTCACCGATGAAATGTTCTACCATAGTACTGCTGCGGCTCAGGATGGTGCTCAGCTTGTTCTATGGCCAGAGGCATCTGTCAGGTCTCTGAGTGTAGATAGAGATGATTTGGTTGCGCAGGGCCAGGCGTTTGCACAGGAACATCAGGTAACACTTGGTATGGGGATCATAACCTTTCACGTTGGGGAAAAACACAACAATCAACTGGTATTGATCCAGCCTGATGGCAAGATTGCCTGGGTCTATGACAAAGCAAATCTCGTGCCTGTTGTCGAAAAGGGCATCTTTGCCGCAGGCGATGGTGTGATTCCGGTGGTCGCAACTGAGCATGGCCATATTGGCGGTGTCATATGCTACGATCTTGACCATCACGATTTTATACGACAAGCCAGTGCAGCCAATGTGGATGTATTGCTTGCTCCCGTTGGTGATTGGGCCAGTATTGCCAAAATACATAACGACATGGCCCGTATGCGTGCGATTGAGAATGGTGTCACGATTGTGCGAGCGACACGTGGTGGTTACTCAACAGTAATTGCTCCAACAGGTACAGTGCTTGCACTTGATGATAATGTGGATGTTCATTTTGATGGGACACCCGTGGAACCGTCATATCCGGTTGAGACCAGCATCTTACAGGCAGAGATACCCACCCAGCGTATGGGGACCTTGTACGGTATTATTGGTGATGTGTTTGCGTGGGTAAGTGTGGTGGTGTTTGCCGGGCTCGTGATGCGTGGCATTCTGCACCGTCGGCAAACAACCAGACTTGTTTCTCAACCTAATACTACAGCACAGATATAAGCTCTGCATGCGTTTAAGGCTTGCGTTATTGCGGCGATCTGTGAAATGCTCTCGTAGATCGCCGCTGCTCTTTTGCACAACCAATGGTGATTTTGCGTTAAGTTACCTGTGCTTAGTCATAAGAGGCAACAGTAACACTACGTGCTGACTCCCCATTAATGTAGAATTGTACGTCGCTGGGTGTTGCGCGTGTGACGGTTTGGAGGGCCATACACGCCTGAGCACACCAGCCCACAAAATCGCTCAGTTTATCCGTTGGCTCAGAACTCTCGATCAACAGGTGTAATTCTGCATGTTCACCTTTACCGAAAACATCTTTGGGATGTATTCCCCCGAGATCAAGTGTCGTGGAGAAAGCCGAACGTTGCTCAAGTCGCACGCTGTCTAGCTTGATGTCCAGTTGTTTTGCTAACATCTCAACATGCGACATCAAGCAGAGCCCCAGCCCGGCAGCGAAGTACATGAGTGGGGAAGGTGCGGTGCCGCGTCCGCCAACAGCTGTACCTTCGTCCGAGATGAGTTCCCAGGTTCCACCATTGGGGACATTTGAAAAGATTGTGGCCTTTTTCAGGTGCTTGCCTTCTGGCAAAGACTCCACGTTCACATGGGCATGGAATGCCATTCGGTCACCTTCTTTGACTTTCTTCAGGGTTGGTTCGGGCAGGGTTTGTTGTGTCGGTTGTGTTGCAATCTTGCGTACTATTGTTTGTTCTGACATATCCCATGAAATGTCTATCATCATTGTCTTATACTCTTTCCTGAATGGATATATGTTTGTATATAAAACCGTACTGTACCGTTTGATTTTATTTTAACGAAAAACATATGAATTGTCAATGATATAATCTGAAGAAATGAAAGTACTGATTAGTTTGAAGATTGATATGATGGATTGAATGGTATGCAGGGTACCACATAGATAATGAGAACTAAACCACATAATAGGAGAGATTACTAGTTATGATTGCCGTGTCAGAATACAAAGGGTGACAGAATGGTGGGTAGCATGAGCACAAATAAAACGCCGAAGAATGGTTTTTAACAACCGTTCTCCGGCGCTTGTGAGGTTGTGGTATCACCTCTACAGAGCCCTTATGTCTGGAAGAAATACATCATGTCAGGCAGTAATTTCAGCATGTTTTTCCTGACCCAAAAGCTCGCGTAAAAATTGTCCGGTATGTGATTCATTAACCTGTGCTACTTCTTCTGGCGTACCAGTTGCGACCACATAGCCGCCACCATCACCGCCTTCGGGTCCCATATCGATAATCCAATCAGCAGTCTTGATTACGTCGAGGTTGTGCTCAATCACGATGACGGTGTTTCCGGCATCGACCAGACGGTGGAGGACTTTGAGCAGTCGTTGCACATCGGCGAAGTGCAGACCGGTCGTTGGCTCGTCCAGGATGTATACGGTGCGTCCGGTTGCAACGCGGGCAAGTTCCTTCGAGAGCTTGATCCGCTGTGCCTCACCACCGGAGAGTGTTGTGGCTGCCTGCCCAAGGGCAATGTAGTCTAGACCTACATCGTGAAGAGTCTGGAGGATGCGGGTGATACGTGGCATGTTGCTGAAGAACTCCAGTGCTGTTTGTACATCCATTTCTAATACATCTGCAATGGTTTTGCCTTTGTACTTGACCTGAAGTGTTTCACGATTGTAGCGTTTTCCTTTACAAACATCGCATTGGACCCACACATCGGCGAGGAATTGCATATCAATACGCTTTTCGCCATTACCCTCGCACTCTTCGCAGCGCCCACCCTTCAGGTTGAATGAGAAACGACCGGGACCATAGCCACGGAGCTTGGCTTCGTTGGTTTTAGAAAACAGATCACGAATGAGATCAAAGAGTTTGACATAGGTGGCTGGATTGGATCGTGGTGTACGACCAATTGGTTGTTGATCGATATCGATCACTTTGTCAAGGTGCTCCAGTCCGTGTAGTTCTTGATAAGGCCCCGGTTTAAGCTGGGCTTTGTTGAGGCGATTAGCAAGCGCTGGATACAGCGTCTCGATAATCAATGACGATTTGCCTGACCCGGAAACACCGGTGATGCAGACGAATGTCCCGAGTGGAAAATGGGCAGTGACTTCGTGTAGGTTGTTCATCTGTGCACCCACAAGCTCTAATCGATCACCACTGCCGTGTCGACGCTCTGTTGGTGTTGCGATCTCCAACCGACCTGAGAGATACTCACCAGTCAGCGACGTACTTTGCTCCACGTGTGCTGGTGTTCCTGCTGCAACGATAGCTCCACCTTTGACACCTGCACCTGGACCAAAGTCGATCAACCAGTCAGCGGCTTCCATGGTCTCCAAATCGTGTTCAACCACAATGACAGTGTTGCCTAGATCTCGTAGTTTGATGAGCGTGTTGAGTAATTTGCGATTGTCACGTTGATGGAGGCCGATGCTGGGCTCGTCAAGGATGTACATCACACCAACGAGCCCTGAACCGATCTGTGAGGCCAGTCGAATCCGTTGTGCCTCACCACCAGAGAGCGTTGGCGCTGGTCGACCCAGTGTGAGATAGTGCAACCCGACGTTGAGCAAGAAGCCGAGCCGTTCTCGAATCTCCTTGAGCACCTCACTGGCAATCTCGAGTTGTGTAGGCGTAAGTGGTGTTGCAATAGCCTGGCTGATGTTGGTTGCTGAGTATATCCCATTACCATTGACAGCCATTTCGATAGGTGGTGTACTTTGTTCACCTGAGAGGCGCAGGGCCCAGTCATGGGACTCAAAGACATTGTAGGCACACACTTCACGGATTGAGCGCCCCCCGACCGTTACGGCGAGGCTTTCGGGGCGCAGGCGGGCACCATCACAATCGGGGCAGGGCTGCTCGCTCATAAAAGAGGAATAGAACTCACGGGTATAGTCACTGCCGGTCTGATGGAAGCGTCGTTTAATCTCTTTGGCAAGCCCTTCCCAGGAACGCATGAACTCGCCCTTTGAGCCAGTATTTTGGTCGTTCCAACTGAAGCGGATACGCTCTCGACCACTGCCATAAATGATAATGTCATGCGCCTTTTGGCTGAGCTGTTCCCAGGGGGTATTCAAATCGAAGCCATAGTGCTCACCAATAGAGAGGAGACAGCGATAGGTCCAGGAGTCTTGTTTTTTCCGCAGTTCGCCCCAGTATGGAATGGCACCCTCATTCAAAGTCAGTGCTGGATTAGGCACGAGCAGTTGGGGATCGATTTCCAGTTGAGTGCCGAGACCACTACAGCGTGGACATGCGCCCTGTGGTGCGTTGAATGAAAACATCTGTGGTGATAGTTCAGGAAAAGAAATACCACAGTCAACACAGGTGTTTTGTTCACTCATCAACCATTCTTCTGGCTCATGTGCAGGTGGCGAAGATGGATCGATCTCATCTGTCTGGCCCGGTGTTGGCTGCACACTGATAAGCACCATCCCATCGCTCAAACGTAATGCCTGTTCGATACTATCGGTTAGCCTTGTAACAAAGGCATCCCATTCGTTGACCGCTCCTGACTCGGCCTTCCCAACCGCGATGGCGTGTCCACTATCAGTCTGTATATCTTTCTGTGATAGTTGTCGACTGGTTAGTGCAGTCTTCTGTGGCATGATCAGACGGTCGACTATCACTTCAATTGTGTGTTTAACCTTTTTGTTGAGTTTGATTTCCTGGCTGAGATCAAAAATCTCGCCATCAACACGCACACGTGAAAATCCTTCTGTGCGTGCCTCGGCAAAGATTTCTTTATACTCGCCCTTGCGTTGGGTGACGAGTGGTGCGAGAATCATAAAACGCGTGCCAGCAGCCAGATTTATGATATGATCGACCATCTGTTCAGCGCTCTGGGCCCCGACCTCTTTCCCACATTGATGGCAGTGGGGTTTACCGACGCGCGCATAGAGCAACCGCAGATAATCGTAGATCTCGGTGACAGTACCAACCGTTGAGCGCGGATTCTTCGAAGCACTCTTCTGCTCAATCGCAATGGCAGGAGACAGACCGCCAATATAATCAACTTTCGGTTTCTCCATCTGCCCGAGAAACTGGCGTGCATATGCCGACAATGACTCGACATAACGGCGTTGGCCTTCAGCATACAGGGTGTCGAAAGCAAGTGATGATTTGCCCGATCCAGATACCCCAGTCAGTACGACTAACTTATCGCGTGGTATATCCAGATCAACATCTTTGAGATTGTGTTCACGAGCGCCCTTGATGACAATTTTGTCTTTCGACATGTATCAATTCCTTTTTCCATAAACTGGAGACGACAAAACAGTACCACTGTACTGGCACGATGTTTTGTTGCTCTAGATTGACCTATCATCCAGTTTTGAGAGCATAAGAAAGCGCTGCATGGTTCCACTTTCGCAGTTGGAACAGCGCTGCAATTGTCGAACGCGTGTGCGATAGTATAGCACTAGCGTGTATATTCGTCAAAGATTAGACTCGGTTGCGGTTGAGTCGATCATGCTTTTATATATACGTGTTTGATGAGACCATTGGGTTGGTGTCTAGGTGAAAATAAATACGACATGGGTGAAAAAAGTGGTAGCGTTGTATGCCATAAATACGGCCAGATAAGCCGCGATTGAGTATATCACTAAGTTATTTGGCCACTATCGCAACGTTTTTGTACTGCACCTCATAAATGAGATGGGGCTCTTGTTTGCCTTTGAGGGGCACGCGCCCGACGGCATAAAGTGGCCAGGGTGATGTCCAATGTAATGGAAGGGCATCAATGAGATGATATGACACAATCACCTGTCCAGCTTGTGCAATACTACTCAGGCGACTTGCGGTATTGACCACATCGCCAATCAAGGTGTAATCAAGGCGTTGTGGAGAACCAATATCACCAACGACGGCAGGACCATAGCCTACGCCAACCCCCATACCAATGGACAGTCCCAATTCTTTTTCCCAGAGTTTATGAAGATTAGCAAAGGCCAGTTGAAGATCAACGGCGGCGGCCAGTGCCCTTTGGAGATTATCTTCATGCATAATAGGGGTGCCAAAAACGCCGATAATGCCATCGCCAAGAAATTTGTCAATAGTCCCTTCATAACGATAAAACACTTCGGTCATCGCAGTGAAATAGCGATTGAGAACCTGCTCGACCAAAACATGGGCATCCATGCCCTCTGTCAGCGATGTATAGCCACGCAGATCAGCAAAAATAACCGCAACATTGCGTTCAACGGGCTTCCCAAAATCGGTACCACCAGCCAACATGCGCTCTACCACAGGCGGTGAGACATAGCGTCGCAACACACTCCGCAGTCGTTCTTGTTCCTGTCGCTCAAGTTCTTTGATAGCAGTAATATCTTGCATAACAGCCACACGGCCAAGTGGTTCATTGGTGGCACTCTTCACCGGAGCAACACTCACACTAAACGTCGTCTTATTATCAATGGTAACTTCGTTGGGGAGAATAGGGGCATGTCCATTCGATTGACTCAATGCACGGACGAGATCCGGTTGTTTGATCAGTGATGTAATGGCTTGATGCTTGGTTCCGTTGATACCAAATTGTTGCTCGGCAGCCCGATTGGCAAGTAGCAGTTGCTCTTCTGGACTGATAAGTAAAATCGGATCAGCAGCGCCATCCAGTACAGCATTCAGGGTGCTTCGTTCATCAGTAACCTGGCGGTACAGATGTACATTCTCCATCACCTGAGCAATCAAACTGGCAACGGTTTCAAGGAGTTTTAATTCACTGGGACCAAAGAGCACTGTTTGCTCTGTTATATCAAGGGTAATGAGACCAATTCGGCGTCCCTGTGTAAAGAGCGGTGCGAAGGCAAGCGCTTCAAACTTGCCTTGCTCGAAGAGTGGTGCGAATCGTTGCAACCGCTCGTCGTCGGTGAGGTTTTGGATAATACAGGGTTCAGTCAAGTTGAGATGACTCGTGATATGGGGAGCATTGAGCAGTTCATCAATATGGTGTGTATTGATTGTTTGGGGCGAATTGCTGGAGATAGCCCATGATCCATTCTGACCTTCATGTTCGTAAAGAATAATGCCACAATGCGACACGCCAAAAATATGTGCCACAGCATCAGCAGCAATACGTAGATTTTCGGCTGGGTTCAGGTTTGCCGTAATGGCTACCGAAAGATTATTGACATCATCGAGCTGACTAACACGGCGTTTTTCTGTATCAAACAGTTGTGCGTTATCGAGCGCAACACCAAGCTGGCGTGCGAGGGTATCGAGTAAGCGAATGTCATTGGCACCGAATGCGGCTTGCTGACTACTTTTAACATCGAGCACGCCAAAGACTTCACGGGCAGTCAGGATTGGGACAGCTAATTCAGAGCGAACCCATTCATCACCACCAAGTGATAGATAGCAGGCATGGTGTTGCACATCAGGTACGTTAAGTGGCTCTTGCGTTGTGATAACCTGCCAGGTAATACCTCGTTCTGGTGGCAATCGTAGGCCAACATGTGCTGTGTCTCCATAGTGTCCACTCTCGGCTCGTATCGTTAATCCTTCGCCATTGTAGAGGAGGATAGACACCATCTCATATCCAAAGGTGTGATGGGTCAGGTGGGCCACCAGCCGCAGCAGTTGGTCGGGGCTCATCAGCTCTGTCAGGTGTTGGCTGACCTGGTTGATGCGTTGTAATTCTTCAGCACGTCGCTCCAACAAATCCTTCTGGCTACGTGTCAGGCGGAACAGTTCTGCATTTTCGAGCGCAATGGCACTTTGTGCTGCAACAGATATGAGGAGTTCGAGATGTCCATTCGTAAAATGACCGGGAGTGTGATGCACCAGTGTGATGGTGCCAATGGCCTTGCCTTCCCATAGGATAGGTGCTGCTGCGACGCTTCGGACAGTCTCATGTACCTCATTCGTTGATAGCCAACGCGTATCTTCTCGTGTGTCAGCAACGATGGTTGGCTGGCAGGACCGCAGGACCCATCCCGCGACACCCTGCTGCACGATCTCCTTTAGTGCGATTGTATGATATTCCTGGTTGCTGGAATAACAGCGGACAGTATCTTCAACCGTTAAAATAATACTTGCCCGCATGGCCCCAACCGCATCTGCCAGCCGTTCCAAAAAATGGTTCAGGAGTTTATCCATGTCAAGGGTCGTGCCCAACTGTCGAGTGAGGTGCAGCAGAAGTTCAGTCTTTCGTTTTTCTGCCTCGAGTGAGCGCTGGCTGCGTTGTAGCCGGAGCATCGCACGAACACGTGCGAGCAATTCTGCAAACTCAACGGGTTTTACTAAAAAATCATCGGCACCTGCGTCTAGTCCAGCAACCTTGGAACGCTGATCACTACGTGCCGTAATCAAGATGATAGGGATAAATGGATATTTGGGATTAGATTTGATGCGTCGTGTAACTTCCTGCCCATCGATATCAGGCATCATGAGATCCATTAAGACCAGATCAGGAATTACAAGATCCATGAACGACAGTGCCTCGGCACCGTTGGTGGCGGTCGAGACACGATAACCTGTATCATTAAGCAGAAGACTGAGCATCCGGCGGATGCTGGGATCATCATCTACAACGAGAATATGTGTCTGTTCTGACATAGGTTTCCAACATCAACATACGGCTTACACATCACCTGCTATTGTACTCTGTGTAATCCACTTTCGCAATCGGTTGTGAGGAGTTTATGACACATATTCGTAGCTTTTTTGCTTCTCTGTAGGCTCTATAAACAGAGTATGACATTTAGATAAAACCTTAATGTGAACGTTATTTCATTATTATGATCTCGCTTTATTTGTTGTGATGTTATAACAGGTTTGTAATCAAAGTAATTTCAGTTTCTGAACGTGGTGTACCCACCGCGTAAAACTGTACCGTTAGCGAATGGCTGCACGGAAAGAGTGTAAGGCGAGACTCATTCCTGCAATCGCACTGATGCACAACACGCCCAGCGAGACCCAGAATGGCAGCGCTGCCTGTCCATTAAAAGCAATGACTCGTAGTGCATCGATCAGATAGGTGGTTGGATTGAACAAGGCGATAGTGCTGATCCATCCTGGCATCTGGTCGAGGGGATACAGTGCATTTGAAGCGAACAGCAACGGTAAATTGAAGAGAAATAACATGCCATGATAGCCCATAATGCTACGTGAACGGGCGGCTACTGCAAGCGCTATCCCTGCAAAACACAATGTAAACAGAATAATCAGGATCAGAAGTGCTAACAAATTCAGTGGATTAGCAGTGATACGGGCACCGAACAGCACCCCAAGGACTAAGATTATCACTGTTTGAAAAAGGGCTTTGGTGACGGTACTACTAGCACTGCCGAGCAGAATACTCAGACGTGGAATGGGCGCAACCAGATATTCTTTCATCGTACCGTGGATGCGTTCTTCGAGGAGCGCCATCCCACCGCCTGCTGCACCACCCAGTGCGGTGAGTGCCAGAATGCCTGGAAGAATAAACGACATGTAATCTGTGCCACTGACCTGTGACACCAGTGCCCCCATACCCACCCCAAACAGCGCGACCCACATCATCGGTTGGATGATCAAGCCACCAAGTTCTTCAAAATTATGAAAGAACTTATGCATGTGTTTTGACCAGATAGTGATTGTTGCGTTCATAGTAAAATCCTCTAGGTTAAGGGTATTTCGCTACTTATCTGCCACGTAAGCGTGGTTCTGCGACATCATGTAGACCACGTGAAATAAGATAAAAGGATGCTGCAAATAACGAGAGTGCCACTGACGGTGAAATTAAGACATTCCAGGGAATTTGTGGATTAATGGTCAGGTATTCAAATGCGAGGTAAATCATCCCGCCCCAATTGATATAGCCACGATTCAGACCAAAAAAGGATGCAAAACCATCAGCAACAATCGCACCAGTGATACTCAACATCATATAGACACATGTAAGTGGCAAAATATGGGGGATGAGATAGGCAGTGATAATATGCCATGCTGATGACCCTGAGGAGCGGGCTGCCTCGATAAAAGGTTTCTCCATAATTGAAATAGCTTGCCCCCGAATCACGATTGCACCGCCACCAATACCTGCCATAAGACCATATATTGTACCAAATAGTGCTGGTGTCATGTCTTGCCCAAAGCGGGTAGCTAATATCACCAGTAGTAGTGGAATTGGCACCAGTAAGAATGCGTCTGATATGTGGGTGAAGATTGCATCAACGATCCCTCGGTAGTACGCCGATAGCACAGCTACGGTGATTGCGACAATGGCCGTCGTTAATGCTGCGGTAATGCCGATCACAAAAGCAGGTTGTGTTGCAGCCAGAAGCATGCTGAAAACATCACGACCGATAGTGTCAGTACCAAGCAGATGTGTCGCTGAAGGCAGAGATGGATGCATGATCATAGGATCAAAACCTGTTCGCACATTGTAGATCCGTGGTGGCCATACTGTGGCTAAAAGAATAGGATGGATGATGGCCATCAAGGAAAAAACAGACAATAACAAAACACCGGCAACTGCGAGACGATTGCGGAAAAAGACGACACAATCACCACGAAATCGACGTAGGTTTGCATGGAATTGTAACTGCCAGACATCCCAACGATTCTTTCTATGTATATTGACAGTAGCATTCGTCATTCCTTATTCCTTACTCATTTTGCTGCATACCTATATCGCAAACGCGGATCAAGCGATACGTGGATAATATCAAGTATGAGACGTGCTCCCAGTGATAATACTCCAACAAACAACAGTACACCTAGTACGGTGGGAAAGTCCTGTGCGATAAGTTGTCCAAAGAGTCCTGCTCCCATGCCGGGCCAGTTAAATGATTGCTCAATGATCACGAGTCCGGCGAGAAGGTAGGGAATGCTGACCACTAATCGACTAAAGACTGGGAGTATGGCATTGCGTGCGGCATGTCGATCGCGTACAACATGTGTTGGTAGTCCCTTGGCCCGTGCAGTATTAATATACTCTTCGTGTTGCACATCGCGCATGCCTGTTTGCATAATGAGCATAACTTCGCCTAATGAAAGCAGCACATACGTGATGATGAGGAGGCCTGCGACCCGTAAGAGATCGAAGGTTTGTAGACCGAAGCCCAGCATAAACCAACTCCCTACAAGGAGCACGAGATACCCTATAATGGTCACAAATGTGGGAATTCGTCTGGTGAAGTGTCGAAGCTGATTGTTGACGATGCCGATGATACACAAAAACGCTATAACTGTACCAACAACGTACCACATCACCGTTGATGGCTGGAGTGTAGTTTGCTCCCAAACTGCTGCTGTAAGTCTATCGTAAGGGGAGAGGATAATTTCCTCAAACCAGCCTAATTGACGGGCAAAAATATAGACCATGAGAAAGGCAAGCCATGGTGGAAAGGTCGTATACAGCATAATGGCGCCCATGGTGGTGGTGTCAGAGACGACTCCAGGGCCACGCCACGCCGTCAGTTTCCCCAACCACTGACCAATGAAAAAAGCAATCACCGTGCCAGTGAAAAAGATAAAGAGAGTAGCTGGTAACAGTTCTTGCAGAACACTCCAAACAGATTCTTCGGTCATGGACATCCCCAGTGAGCCACTGACTATGCCACGCATCCACAGCAGATATTGCTGCCACAGTGGGAGATCGAGCCCAAGTTCTTCCCGCATTTCAGCTAGTTGTTCTGGGGTTGCACCTTGTGCAAATTGAGATACATAGTCACCCGGCATAATAAGATTGGTAAAGCAGAACATGAAAGAAAGGAAAAGAAAGAGGGTAACCAATCCTGATACTGTACGCCTGAACAAGTAACGAACCATACGCATGCTCCTCATCTAATCGCAGCTTTAGTTGATACCTTTTATTGATTACATCGAGAGCTCCGCCAGATCGGCATAAACTATGAAGCTTGGTCCCACTTTTGGAAGAGCGTTGTGTCAGAATGCTGTATCAAAAAATATGCGTGGCAAATGCTTACTTATCGCGGAGTGCACGTCCAGTGTATTTGAGAAACACATCTCCAAGGCTTGGTCGTGCTACCACAATATCTTCAATAACATAGCCATTGCCACCAGCATAACTAACAATTTCTGCAATACGTCGTGCACCGTTATCGACTCCTATTTGGATAACCCCATCATGGTTACTATGACTGATCTGATCAATGTAGGAGAGATTCTGGATTCGCTGAAGAAAATGGGAGTTATCGCCTGTACCTGTGATGCTAATGACATCTGCACCTATGCTCGCAACAAGTTCTTTTGGGGTACCCTCGATGACTTTATGTCCGTGATCGATAATCCCCACCATATCCGCCAGTGCCTCAGCTTCCTCCATAAAGTGTGTTGTCAAAAGCACCGTCAATCCCTGCTCATGACGTAAAGAGCGAATGTAGTCCCAGATAGCAGCGCGATTCTGTGGGTCAAGTCCCTGGGTTGGTTCATCAAGAAAGATAATCTGTGGGTTTGTCATCAAACCACGGGCGAGCTCAAGACGGCGTTGCATGCCCCCGGAATATGTTCTGACATTGCGATCAATCGCATCGCCAAGTTGAATGAGTTCAATCAGTTCCTCGATACGCCGACGCCGCACCTCGCGCGATTGATGATAGAGTCGTCCGTGAATATCGAGCACCTGTCGTCCGGTTAACCCACGATCAAGGACAAGATCCTGAAAAGTGACTCCAATGATACGACGAACAGCTTCGGCCTCCCGCACTACGTGGTTCCCAGCAATAAAACCATCACCTGCTGTTGGTTCGATGAGGGTGGTGAGGATGTTGATCATAGTGGTTTTTCCAGCACCGTTAGGTCCTAGCAGTGCATAGACAGTCCCACCTTGTACCTGAAGATCAACACCATCAAGTGCTGTTACCTCGCCATATCGTTTGATCAGGCCACATGCCTTGATCATTGGCTCGGTCACGGTCGTTCCTCTCTAGATTTGCATCTATTCAAACGAACAGAACAAGAGTGCAAATATACCATACTACCTTGGAGTCATTATATCAATAATTCGTGTTTGGTTGCACAAGTTACGTAGCCGATAGTATACCATAGATATAGTGCTCCTAGCCCAGATACATGTGTCTTTGCTGTGCTCTTTCGTTTTCCACTTGACGGTAGTGAGTAGAATAGAGCGTGGTAGTTTCATCGTATGCTGGGCTGTCACTGATGTTGTTTGTGCAGTATATCGGTCGTAAAGTGAGGAACGAGGGTTGAGCATGTGAAATGGCAGTGGTTACATCGTTTGCAGCTTGCTGTTTCCGCTCCATACATTCGTAGGAGATCACTTGTGATAACGATGATTTTGATCTCGCTGGGGGCGGTGGTTGGTGCAAATCTGCGTTATGCGCTCTCTCTTTGGGCTGCACAACAATGGGGAGTCGCGTTTCCTTATGGCACACTATTGGTGAATGTTCTAGGCAGTTTCTGCATTGGGATTTTGCTAGAGTGCATTGGAACCTACCCAGGGCTGGTGCAGTGGCGTGCGCCGCTGGTAACGGGGCTGCTTGGCAGCCTTACGACCTTCTCAACATTTAGTTTTGAGACCTACCAACTTGCGATGCAGGGACACTGGCTGTGGGCTGGATTGAATGTGGTGGGCAGTATCAGCCTGGGGTTGGGTGCGGTCGTGCTTGGGGTTGGGTGCGTGCGTCTGATCGTGTAATGCCATCGATTTGTGATGGGACCGTCATCTCCAAAGACCTTGTGATATGGTACCCTCTCGTCTACAAAATGTGGTTTCTTCGTAAGGATGGTTGTATGTCAAAAATCTCTACACGATCTATCGGTATTGCTTTGATACTATTCGTCGTAGGGTTAGGGCTGAGTCTATTTTGGTGGTTTCCCAATATAGAGAATGTCACAACATCAACTCCAGAGAAGTCCGACACGTTGATGTTTCGTGGTAGTCTGACCCATCACTGGAATGGATCTATCGATGCTCAGTGCGATTTTGAGTTCCGTTTGTATGATGCTCAGGTAAATGGAATATTGCTGGGTGACCCTCTGCAAGTAACGCAAGTTGTTGTACAGGAGGGCTTAGTGAAGATCCCGCTTGCACCTGATGCTTTAACAACCACAACAGATATAGATCAAGAGCGCTGGCTTGCTGTGGCAGTGCGTTGCCCAGGTAGTGATGGCGACTTTGCTGCGTTAGCACCACGTATGCAGCATCAAACTGCGTTGCCTGAAGATCCACAGGCTCAAGCGGCTGCCGCACTCGCTGCGGCTGGTTGGGAGCTACCCGAGACAGGGTATCTCGTCTGTCATATACCAACCGCAGATGATGCTAATCCGTCTGAAGTACCAACTCTCAATGGTGTTGAGTATGCTTTCCAAGGCGGATTCTGGCTTGAGCCTGTGGAAGATCTGGTCGTCATCGGTAGCTAGTGATCCCATAGCTTTAAGAGTACGGCTGGATCGATATTTCCTCCGCTGATGATGACCCCAACACGCTGTGCATTGGTGGGGAGTTTGTTATATAAAAGAGCCGCCAACGGAACCGCACCACTTGGCTCGATCACCAACTTGAGTCGCGTACATGCAAAACGGACTGTCTCCAGAATTTCCTCTTCTGAGACGGTGATAATATCAGTCACGTGGTTATAAATAACCGGGAAGGTTAAAGCGCCAGGTGCCTGGACACGCAGACCATCGGCAATGGTTGTTGGTGGGGCAATACAGCGCCGCTCGCCCGCCTGAAATGACTGGCGCACATCATCAGCGATGGCTGGTTCCACCCCGAAGATACGCATGGCAGTGTTATGCCCATGGGTGGCAATGGCGCTGCCGGAAAGCAATCCACCTCCACCAACGGGAGCAACCACCGTGTCAAGATCGGGCGTGGCGTTGAGAAGTTCATGTGCAGCGGTTCCTGCGCCAGCCATAATGTGCGGATGATCGTATGATGGAATGACCGTCAATCCGCGTTCTGCGGCGACCTGGTCGCCAAAAGCTTCACGATCTGCGATACGACGTTCATAGAAAATGACCTCAGCGCCGTACTCGCGTGTGGCATTTACCTTGACCTGTGGTGCGTCATCGGGCATGCAAATAACGGCAGGTGTCTCCAATAACTTTGCTGCGAGTGCGATCCCCTGAGCATGGTTTCCCGAGGAGACAGCCAGCACGCCCTGGTGTCGCGCTGCGGGTGTCAATTGACTCACAGCATTGTATGCGCCCCGAAATTTGAACGCACCACCACGCTGAAAGTTTTCACATTTCAAAAAAATAGTACGGCCAGTACGCGCATTGAGGGTCCGCGAGGTCATGATCGGCGTGTGGTTGACGGTGTCGTGTAGACGCTGATGCGCGGCTTGAACATCCTCGAAAGTGATTGCTTCGGTCATACAACATCCTTGATCTGTTTTGTAGTGCTCTGTTTTATGGAAGTGTACCATGGGCATGCTACAATCGTACGCTGATCAGCAAGCCAATCTCTGGTATCATACCTGATGTAGTGTCAATATAATCAGGAGTGTAAGCACATGCCACAACAGACAACCTATCGCTTGGCTTTTATCGGTTTTGGTGCCGTCGGGCAGGGTTTTGCACGTATCCTCTTTGAGCGGGGCGACTGGCTAGCGCAACGCTACGGGGCAAAACTCGTTGTGGTAGCCGTGTCCACACGCCGTGGCAGTCTCTATGATCCAGACGGACTGGATCTAGGGCAATTGCTGCAAGCTGTCGAACAGGACGGACAACTCCCACAGAGCAAGGCTCGTGTTGACTGGACGCCACAGGAACTGGTTGAGCGGGTAACCGCAGATGTGCTGGTCGAAGTGAGTGCAACTGATCTGACAACAGGTGAGCCTGCCACGACATATATCCGCACCGCCTTCAATCGGGGCATGCATGTGGTGACGGCGAACAAAGGTCCGATTGCCCTTCATGGTCAGGTGCTGTTGAAAGAAGCACAGGATGAGAAAGTGTATCTGGGCTATGAAGGTACGGTGATGTCTGGTACACCTGCGCTGCGTCTTGGATGGAGCGATCTGGCAGGATGTACAATACATGAAGTCTCGGGAATTCTCAATGGCACTACCAATTACATTTTGACCCAGATGGAAGCTGGATCGGCATATGCTGATGTGCTGGCGGAGGCGCAACGACTCGGGTACGCCGAGGCTGATCCCAGTAGCGATGTCGAGGGCTTTGATGCAGCCGGAAAGGCGGCTATCATTGCCAACATGGTGTTTGGCGCAAACCTCCGCATGGAAGATGTTGCGTGTCAGGGTATTACGCAAATCACCTTGGATGATATTGCCGAGGCGCGTGCTGCCAGGGAGCGCTGGAAGCTCATTGCACGGGTGGCCCAGCAAGATGGTCAGGTAGTGGCCAGTGTCAGCCCACAACGCCTGCCACTAAGCCATCCGTTGGCTGGAGTCAATGGCCCCACCAACGCGCTCACTTACACGACCGATCTGCTTGGTGAAGTGACGTTAGTAGGGCCGGGGGCTGGTGGTATCGCCACCGGATTTGCTTTGCTAGCCGATGTGCTGGCGGTGCATGGCGTTTAGTGAGCGAGATGCTGTGTTGAACGAGATGTTGTGTTGACAGGTGAGTCGGGGGACAACCCACCTGCTTCATCGCTTCTGCCTCTTTATATTCTTATGTTACTTGCCCGTAAATGTCGGAGGGCGTTTTTCGATAAAGGCACGCATGCCCTCTTGAGCATCTTCAGTCGCCCACAATGCATAGTACGTCCGTCGCTCAAACAAAATGCCTTCGTGCAGGCTCAGTTCCAGCGCTCGATCCACGGCCTCACGGGCTACCATCGCCGTGGTTTTGCCATACGATGCAATGGTTTCTGCGGCGGCCAGCGCCTCTTGCATCAGTGCGTTATCGGGGATAACACGAGCAACGAGCCCCGCACGTTCGGCCTCCTCGGCTCCCATCATGCGCCCCGTGAGAATCATATCCATGGCTTTGGCTTTGCCAACGAGTTTGGTCAATCGCTGTGAACCACCCATGCCGGGGATAAGGCCGAGTTTGATTTCTGGCTGGCCAAATCTGGCCGTTTCAGCGGCAAAAATCATGTCACACATCATTGCGAGTTCGCAGCCCCCGCCCAGCGCATACCCTGAGACAGCGGCGATTTTGGGTGTTCGCAAGGCAGTGAAGGCATCCCAGCCAGCAAAGAAATCCTCGTGAAACATATCCATATAAGATTTGGACTCAAGCTCCTTGATGTCGGCACCAGCAGCAAAAGCTTTTTCCGAACCTGCGATGATAAAACAGCCTACCTCGGGGTCGCGATCCAGTGGTTGCATCGCCGCCACCATCTCATGCATGACCTCAGCATTTAAGGCATTCAGCACCTTTGGACGATGTATTTGGATGATAGCTACGTGACCCTTGCGCTCAATCAGAATAGTCATAAGTACCTCGTTTGTTGGAGATTGCAGAGTTGATAACAGCGTGTCGATTACGAGTCCCAGATAGCACCATACGCTGGAATACCGCGGCTTTCCATTCCGTACACGACTTCGCGTGTGAGCTTCTGGTTGGAAATAACAATGACTGCCTCAGCGTTGAAGGATTTATATGCCGCATATGCCAGCTTGACCATATCGGGTTTGCCCTGCTCAGTCGTATCCCAGATGGTGGCGTTTGGCTGTACCGACAAGATTTCATCTACGAGCTTATCCCCGTACGTTTTGCGTGGGTTGCGGGTTGACCAGACCAGGTGCGCTGGCACTTCTTGTGCAAGGAGATGGGGCAAACATGGGCCAATACCACTGCCCGTGGCTACCCAGACTACCCGCTTGAACAACTTGTCGATATTGCCGACACCAGCGGTTGGAATGCCCTTGACCCACACGTGCGAAGGCACATCATCGATAAATTCTCCGGTCCAATCGCCCGCACGTGAGATGGTGAGTCGGAAGCCGTCTTCGCCGGGTGTGGGCACATTCGCAAACGAGTGCCATTCAACAAGGGGATTGCGGCTAACAGTTGTTGAAGAACCTGCAAAGGGGGTAACGCCGTGATTAAAGCGGACTAAAGCTACATGGTTTGATGGTGTCTCGATTTTGACAGGGACCTTTCGCAGTCGTAGCCAGGGTAGCACAATGCTGATGGTGAGAATGATCAGCATCCAGAAGCCAAATGATGTGAGTAAGGCGCTCCCAAGACCGATGTCGCCACGCTGATCATTGATAAACATAATAGTCTGGACGTAGAACAAAAGGAGTGCGGCCCATCCACCAAAGCGATGAGTTAACTCAAAGTTGTTGTGGTAGCGCGAACGGAGCGGCGGAAGCGCCATCACAACAATACCAATCAGGAGTGCGAGAAGTGCATAGGTTACGACGACGGTGCCAACTGATATACCAGACAATCCATTCGCAAGCTGGGAGGTCATCGAGCCGACCAGCACGGCAAACCAGATTGTCGCAGCACCTGCACAGCCACTGTGGATACCGCCGAAGTGATAGACTTTGCCGAGAACCCAGCGAATCGAGAGCGGCCAACTCGTTGGGGCACTGGTAGCAATCCAGAATAAAAAATTAATCACATACTGTTGCCGAATAAGAATAGCGACGGCGATATTGCCTACGACAAGGTTTGCGAGGGTTCCAAGTGCGATATCGCCACCTGCCCACCATCCGCCACTGGTAAGACCAAAGCCAAGGAGGGCGAGGTTGACCAGAACCACTAGGACGACAAGGCGTCGATACTGTGACATGGTGTAGTGTTTAGGTCGGCGTTGTAAATAGCCCTGTTCGCTGGGAAGATCATCGCTTTCATATTGTTCCAGTACGGGCTTTTGTGAAACGGTTCGTTCAGATGGTAGTTTGGTGTGTCCATAGAGCGTTGTCATGTCAGACCTCCTCTATACCCCTGCCTGGGTTTGTTGTGCTGCTTGTTGTGCAATGGCGATACGCATCAGTTCTCGTTTGTCTACCTTGCCTCGGCTTGTCATAGGAAATTCGTCCATGGCAACCACAAATTTGGGCATGCAGTAGTATGGCAATTTTGCTTCAACCTTTTGTTTCGCGGCTTCAACATCGACAGTCTGTGGGCGAACAAAGGCCACCAGGTTGCGGTTGTCGAACTTTAAGGTGACGGCCTGTTTGCACGATGGCGCTGACTCAAGTGCACCTGATACCGAATCCAACTCGACACGGAAGCCGCGAATCTTGACCTGATCATCGGTGCGACCAAAATGCTCCAACTCACCGTCTGGGGTCCAGCGACCAAGGTCTCTCGTGCGGAACATCATGCGCCCATTGCCCAGAAATGGATCGGGAGCATACCGCTCTTGAGTAAGTTCATCATTGCCGATGTATCCAGCAGAAACGCAATCACCACCCGCCCACATTTCGCCGATCTGACCAATCGGACAGGGCTTCAGCTCCTCATCAAGAATATAGATCGTATTATTGGGAGTCGGCTTCCCGATGGTAAGATTTTCTGCTGCGGGATGATGCCGTTGCATGGTATTGACAATCGTGGTTTCGGTTGGGCCACATGAGTTGTAGAAGGTGCAGAATGACGCCCACTTGTCTGCTAGTGGTTTTGGGCATGGCTCACCGGCCACGGCTACGGTTTTGACGTTACGGCATTGATCAGCATCGAAAGTCCCCAGAATGGAAGGTGTCGCAATAACGACATCGGCCTGTCGTACGGCTTGCATAAAATCTTTACCACGAATGACCAGGGTTGCCCCATGAGCCAGACAGCCAAGAATCTCCCACGCGGCCATATCAAAAGCGATACTCAGGATCTGAGCCACTTTGAGGCCAGGACGCATACCAAGACTGCCCGGCTCGGTGAGCAGGATGTTACAGACGTTGCCGTGAGTAACTTTTACACCATTGGGACTGCCAGTCGTGCCTGAAGTAAAGAGGACAAAACATGTATCGTTGCTGTCAATCTGGGTGTGTGGCATAAATGGAATAGCATACTCAGACGTGTTGTTAAAGGGCTGCTGCATGACTTCATCAATGGCAATGCATACATGGCCTTCTGGTACGGGAACCAGATGCTGAAACTCGGACAGAGTCAGGATAACTTTGGTTGAGGCGGCATTGATGACATGTTTAAGCTGTGCTTCTGGCGCAACTCCAAGGTGTTGGGGCACATATGCAGCGCCAAGCTTAAGGGTCGCCAGAATACCAACCAGCATGGGAATTGAGCGTTGCAAAAAAAGTGCAACATGGTCGCCATTTGAGACACCATGGCGCGCGAGAAGCGCTGCGAGCCGGTTCGCCTGACGATCAAGTTCCGCATAGGTGATAGACTCATCCAGATGCTGGGCAGCAATCGCTTGTGGGTTAGCAATCACCTGTGTCTCAAAGGCATGGTGGATCGAAGTATAGGGTATAGTGGTAATTGGACCATAGCCAAAGCGCTCGAAGAGAAGCCGATCCGATGTCGACAGGTTCCGCATCGCATCTTCTGCAAACGTATATGAGCGTCGGGTGTTATTGGGACGAAATAGGGTTAGAGCAGGATAGTTTACTGGATTTTTTGCTTGGACGGTATGTCGTCCTTCTGCAAGTTCTTGTAGCCATTTAGTAGGATAATTTGGTATATATGACATTGTTCTACTCCTTGTGTTGAATGAAGTGTATATTGGATAACGAGTTACTACATGAGTGAGCAGTAGCTGGATTTTCGATACAAATTTATGTACATTCGAATGTTCTGGTATAAAGTAAGTTCAAGATGTTACAACGGCATTTCATAGTTCTTATGAAAATATCTCGTTTCTTAATACACTTTTTTGATTATTTGTTATAATAGTTTTATAAAGACTTTAGTATCATAAGTAAGCAGTGTAAATCGTAAGCTCATGTTTTGCTACATTTGTCACAATTGGTGTTGTTTGGTTGTTCGTGTGCGTGTCCTGTATACCAATATGCGTGGATATGTACAATGTACAGGCTTTCAAAGCGATTTATGCCGTATATATATAAAATCATGTAGTTGAAATGCTTTTCCTCCTTGATATATGCTATGTAAAAACAGCTATTTCCTGAGAAGTAGCATAACGAACAACCATCAATAGATCGTCAACAGATCATCAACACAGGATCAACGCAAGTGAGGTGGTGGTACGTTATTTGCAGGAGATGTCATAAAAGTAATCTCTACAATAAAATGCAACTTGTGTGGTAGGATAGGCGTCTAACAAGCAGACGACTTACCTTGTATTCGGGAGATATGCCCATGACGAGGCTGTATGCTGATGAAGTATTTGCACCACTTGATCGTGATTATCATGTAGAGCGGGTTGCAGGAGGCAACGAAACCGAAGTCTATCGCACTGATGATCAGGCATATGTGATCAAGCTGAAGAGTGATTTAGGTGGCACTGTTGCTGATTCGGTTGAACTGGCACGTGAAATGCGGTTTGCGGCTGAACGATTTACAGAATGTCTGGGCTCAAACCATAGTATTCCAAGTTACTATCTTATCTCGCGCGATAGTGATGGCCACGTCCAGGTATTGGTTTTACAACCGTTTCTTGCACAGGCCCGTCAATTATATGATATCGACTATTCAACGCTATCCAAAGCTGAGCGTGTATGCATAGCCTCACAGCTCCGTGATATTATCAGCCGTTCGTTGGTCTTCTACCGTAACACTGGGAGTATGCCAGATCTGTATGGCCGTACGAGTACCAGTAAAGCTGAACGTGCACATCTTAACAAAACACATATGCTTCCGTGGCGCTTGTGGAGTTTTCTCGTGCGGCGAAATCTGTTGCGCTCGCATAACCTGATGCTCACCGATGCACCAGAACGACGGATTATTCTCGTAGATTATGATATTGTACGCCGGAGCAAGCTCTACAAACGTGTTTACTATGCGGTGCGCTGGTTCTTATTCTGGCGTGATCACACGTTGATTGAGCTGATGCGTCGGAGCGGATTTGTTCCAAAACGACAGAAACCTTCGAAAAAGAAACAAGGATAATGCGTGTCAGCAGCTATACAGCATCCATATTATCGTACGACCTCGTTTGAAGCATCGCTTGCTGGTGAAACGATGCGTTTTGTTTCCAAACCGGGGTTGCCCAACTGGGAGCATGTCTCACCAGCAATGCAATTACTGGCCCGTAATATGGTCCTCTCGTCTGACGCCAAGGTGCTGTTGTTAGGATGTAGTCATGGGGCTTTGGGTGTTGCTCTGGCGCGTCAGGTTCCACAGGGCATTGTATGGTTGAGCGACCTGAACGGCATCGCCCTGATGATGGCCGAACAAACCCTGCAAACCAACGAGGTCCGTAATGCACGGGTCCATGCTGACATCAGTGTATTACCTGAACAAACCGCAGCATTTGATGTTGTAGTTATTGAGCTTCCCAAGGGGCGTAAACTGGCCCGGCGCTGGCTTGTCGAGGCCTTTACTGCATTGCGACCTGGTGGATTGCTGTATCTGGCTGGGCCGGGTGATGAAGGCATTCAGCCAGCCATCAATGACATGCAGGCATTGTTTGGAAATGCGGTCACGCTGGGTTACAAAAAGCGTAATCGGAGCGCCTCTGCGACCAGACAATCGCACAACGAAGCCCTGCCGGACTGGTCGATGGAGCCGGGTATTGCCCCTGGAACCTGGCACGAATTTACGGCACAGGTTGAGCGTGCGACTTTTCAGTTGAGTAGTGTGCCGGGGATATTTGCCTATGATAAGGTCGATGAAGGTACCCAGTTGCTCCTCCAACATCTGAGCATCCCCCCGCATGCGCGTGTGCTCGATGTCGGATGTGGCTATGGGATTATTGGTCTGGTTGCAGAGCGTCGTGGTGCCATGCAGGTCGATCTGTTGGATGTGAATACCCTGTCTATTGCTGCTGCACGTGAAAACATCCGTCGCAACGGCTGTGCAAACACACGCGCATTGCTTAGTGATGGGTTGCAGATGATCCATGAGCAATATGATGTGGTGGTATCCAATCCACCATTTCATGTTGGGAAGTCGATTGATTATGATATAGCCCACGCGTTTATTACTGATTCTCGGCGCGTTTTAGAGCCAGACGGCACCTTACTCGTCGTATCAAACGTCTTTATTCGGTATGAAGAATTAATGCGCTCTACATTCGAAAAAGTGTATTGTATTGCTGAGAATGGCCAGTATCGTGTGTTGATGGCTCGTTGACAATCATTGAGCCGACTGGTATACTCTGGCGAAATATGAAATTGATAACAACTATGAACAGGAAGAGTACATATCTATGCGTTGCTCAGAGAACTAGTGGTATGCTGCGAAGCTAGTGCAAAGGCAGATATGGAATGGGCCTGGAAGTTGCGGAGCAAACAGTAACAGGGTAGTTGCTCAGTAGTAGCCGTCGGAGACGCCACCGTTATCTGGGCGCAGGGTATTCAGATGCTTGTATGTATTGTGTACCTGTTGAGCGCGTTGTGTGTGTAAGCACCAATGAATAAGGGTGGCACCGCGAGAGCTTTTTACACCTCTCGTCCCTCTATTGGGACGGAGGTTTTTTTGTTGGTTGTTTTATGTGGTGACAGGACGTTACGAAATCTGTCTGGAGGTGTGTTATGGAAACAATTAAGTATGTGCTCGACGAAACCCGCATGCCAACCGCCTGGTATAACATTCAGGCCGATCTGCCAACGCCGCTACCGACAACGCTACACCCAGGGACCGGTCAGCCGATTGGCCCGCAGGATCTTGCTCCGCTGTTCCCGATGGCACTGATTATGCAGGAGGTATCTCAGGAACGCATGATCGATATCCCTGAGGAAGTCCAGACAATCTATCGGCAATGGCGCCCAACCCCGCTGTTTCGTGCACGACGTTTAGAGCAAGCGCTGGATACACCTGCGAAAATCTACTATAAATACGAGGGAGTGAGTCCGGCAGGCTCGCACAAACCGAACACAGCGATTCCGCAAGCATATTATAACAAACAAGAGGGTGTCAAGCGTCTAGCTACCGAGACGGGTGCTGGTCAGTGGGGTTCGTCGCTGGCAATGGCGTGTGCTCTCTTTGCTATACAGTGTGATGTGTATATGGTGCGGGTGAGTTACGATCAAAAGCCCTATCGCCGTGCGCTGATAGAGACCTATGGCGCGCGGGTGGTGGCCAGTCCAAGTGAGGAGACCCACGCGGGGCGAGCGATTCTGGCCGAGAGTCCCGACTCTCGCGGCAGCCTGGGCATCGCGATCAGTGAAGCGGTGGAGATCGCGGCACAGGACGTCGATACTCGGTACGCGCTGGGGAGTGTCCTCAATCATGTACTGCTGCACCAGACGATCATTGGACAAGAAACGATGACCCAACTCGAGATGGCTGGTGATTACCCGGATATTATCGTCGGATGTACTGGTGGCGGCTCGAACTTTGCGGGGATTGCCTTTCCCTTCATTGGGGCCAAACTGCGTGGTGAGCAGGATGTGCGTGTGCTGGCTGTGGAACCCGCCGCATGCCCTAGCCTGACTCGTGGCAAATATGCCTATGATTTTGGTGACACAGCGCATCTTACGCCGCTTGTAAAGATGCATACGCTGGGCAACACGTTTGTCCCCCCTGGTTTCCACTCTGGTGGGTTGCGTTACCACGGCATGGCTCCGCTCGTCAGTCATTTGTTAGAATTAGAGCAAATCGAAGCAGCGTCAATTCAGCAACTCGATGCGTTTGGCGCAGGAGTAGAGTTTGCGCGCTGCGAGGGCATCCTGCCAGCTCCGGAGGCCAATCACGCGGTGGCTGGTGCGATCAATGAGGCGCTACGCTGCAAAGAAGAAGGGGTGAGCCGCACGATTCTGTTCAATCTGTGTGGTCATGGCCATTTCGATATGCAAGCCTACACCGATTATTTTGCTGGAACACTCCAAAACTACGAGTATCCGGCGGAAGAGATTGCCATGGCATTGGCCGGATTGCCGAGCGTTGAGTGATAATGATCTATAAAACAATGATACTGATGAGAAAGTGAGGGGTGATTTTGTTAATTGGCATGATGAACGATCCGCGCAAAGATGTGGTGGAAGAAGCACGTTGGGCGGCGGAGCACGGCTTCGATTTTCTCGATCTGACGATTGAAGGGCCAGCGGCTGCCCTTGAGCAGATCGATGTGGTGGCATTGAAGCAGGTGCTCAATGAGGCGCATATGCAGGTGGTTGGTCACACAGCCTGGTTTTTGCCGTTTGCCTCGCCAGTGGGGCGGGTGCGGCGGGCAGCGGTGGAGGAAGTCGCCGCTGCGTTGCCCATTTTTGCCGATCTGGGTGTGAAGCTGGTAAATGTGCATATCGTCAGGGGTGTGGGCTCGTTTGGGTATGCCAATATGTTGGCACTCAATGGCAAGAGTTTCGCTGAACTGGCTGAGCTTGCCGAACCACATGGCATTCGTATCATGGTCGAACACCCACCCGAGTCTGGTTTGCATGTTGATGATATTCGCAAGATTCTCAATGCCGATGCACGGCTGGGTTTTCATCTTGATGTCGGCCATGCGAATGTAGGTGGAGATCGCCTGGAAGTCTTGCTCAAAGCGTTCAATCAACGTCTGTGCCATGTGCATGTGTCTGACAATCGCGGTCGAAGTGACGATCATATGCCACTTGGTGCAGGAAGTATTGACTGGCCAAAGGTAATTCATTTACTCAAAAAAAGTGGCTATGATGGCACCATCACTCTTGAGGTTTTTGTACAGGATCGGGATTGGTTGCTACACAGTGCTGAAAAACTCCGTGAGTGGTGGGCTGATAAATAGAGTGTGATGCAATAAATAGTTGACATAATAAATAGTATGAGGAGACCTGTACAATGAGTGAAAAATTGCGGATTTTGACCGGAGATCGTCCTACAGGAAAGCTTCATCTGGGCAATTTTGTTGGCACACTCGCTAATCGAGTAAAGCTGCAGGATGAGTACGATTGCTTCTTTCTGGTGGCCGATCTGCATATGCTCACGACCCGTACGGAGCTGGAACGATTGCAACAAACGGGTGAGAATATTCGCGAGGTGGTGCTGGATAATTTGAGTGTCGGGATTGATCCTGATCGTTCAACCTATATGCTTCAATCATTAGTGCCGGCTATTGCTGAAATCCAGCTTATCTTTTCCATGCTGGTAACCGTGCCACGGCTCCAGCGGGTACCGACATTGAAGGAGGTGATGCAGGATTTAGAGATTGAGCAGCCTTCGGTGGGTTTGTTGAGTTATCCGGTTTTGCAGGCGGCTGACATTCTCTGTGTGCGTGCCAATCTGGTGCCGGTCGGGAAAGACCAGGCATCGCATCTGGAAGTCACACGCGAGGTGGCGCGACGCTTCAATCATCTCTATGGCGAGGTTTTGCCGGAGCCAGACACGCTTATTGGAGAGGTGCCAACACTGGTGGGTACAGATGGTCAGGCGAAGATGAGCAAGAGTCTCGATAATGCCATTTATCTTTCGGATGACCCCAAAACGGTTGAGCAAAAGGTACGGGGCATGTACACCGATCCCAACCGCGTGCGTGCCGACATTCCTGGTCGTGTCGAGGGAAATCCGGTCTTTATATATCACGATGCGTTTAACCCGAATGTGGATGAAGTGAATGATCTCAAGGAGCGCTATCTTCAGGGCAAGGTTGGTGATGTGGAGGTGAAGAAAAAACTGGCAGCGGCTATCAATGCTTTCCTTGAACCTATTCGTGAGCGGCGTGCCATGTTTGAACGCACCTCACGGGTGGTTGAGGAGATCTTGATTGCTGGAAGTGAACGTGGACAGCGGGAGGCAGCCGAAACGTTACGGATGATGAAAGACGCGATGGGGTTGCGTTTTATATCGCAGCAATGATGCATTCATAGAGCATCGTATCTAACACACAACGCTGTTCTGTGTTAACGCAAGGAAGCATGCTATGCATATCAAACCATCACTGGACGAAGTTTACAAGTTACGCGATCAGGGAAACCTATGTCCGATCTATGCTGAGATTCTGGCCGATCTGGAGACACCTGTGTCGGTCTTTCTCAAGGTCGCACGTGGGTCGCACAGCTTTCTGCTTGAGTCGGTTGAGGGCGGAAAACATCTGGCGCGCTATTCGTTTATTGGCACTGAACCCTATATGACATTGCGGTTTGTGGATGGAGTCGCATCTGCCTACCAGGGCGGGTACAAACAGACGCTGCTGTATACCGATCCGCTGGTTATGCTGGGCTCGTACCTGCACGATTATCGCCCGGTACGTTTGCCGGATCTGCCACTCTTTGTTGGTGGCGCGGTGGGCTATCAAAGCTACGAGACGGTCGGGTGTTTTGAGCGCTTACCACGCCCCGACGCACAAGGCTATGACATGCCTCAGGGGATCTGGCAGTTTGTCGACACGTTGATTGCGTTTGACCATCTGAAGCACAAGATGAAGATTATCAGTCATGTGCATCTTGATGCTGATAATCTTGAGGCAGAGTATGGTCGTGCTGTCCGACAGATAGATGAGCTGGTGGCTCGTTTGTCTACCGGCATTGACGATCAGAAACTCGGCCTCAGGCGAGGGGCAGTCGACACACAGGCGCCCTTTTCGACTGAGCAACAGCCTGGCTCAAATATGACACAGGCGGAGTACGAGGCATGTGTGTTAAAGGCTAAGGAGTACATTATGGCGGGCGATATTTTTCAGGTGGTGCCATCACAGCGCTTTAGCCGACCTGTGTCCGTCGACTCGTTTGCGATCTATCGCGCGTTACGAACGATCAATCCATCGCCGTATATGTTCTATCTGCACATGCCCGAGGGAGATCTGGTTGGCGCATCACCAGAGTTGCTGGTGCGTGTCGATGAAGGTGCGGTCCTGACACATCCCATCGCTGGAACACGTCCACGTGGCCAGACAAGCGAGCAGGATATGGGACTCGCGCACGAACTCTTGTCTGATGAAAAAGAGCGTGCCGAGCATCTGATGCTGGTCGATCTGGGGCGCAATGATATTGGGCGTGTCTCAAAGCCTGGTACGGTGCGTGTCCCTGAATTTATGTTTGTGGAGCACTTTAGCCACGTGATGCATCTGGTGAGCCACGTTTCCGGCCAGTTGCGCGAGGATATGAGTGCACTTGATGCACTACGGGCCTGTTTCCCCGCAGGGACGGTGAGCGGCGCACCCAAAATCCGTGCGATGGAAATTATTGCTGAGCTTGAGCAAGAACAACGTGGCGTCTACGCTGGGGCGGTCGGGCATGTCGGCTTTAATGGCGACCTTGACACATGTATCGCGCTACGGACCATGGTGGTAAAAGATGGCGTAGCTTATGTCCAGGCTGGTGGTGGTGTTGTCGCTGACAGCGATCCAACGGCAGAATACCATGAGAGTTGCAACAAGGCGGCGGCTTTGCTACGGGCAATTGATGAAGCCGAACAGTTGGCCCGGCGTGACAGATCAACCAGTGAAGCGGAGGTGCCACATGATTCTGCTACTCGATAACTATGACTCTTTCACGTACAATTTGTACCAGTATCTGAGCGAGCTGGGTGCCGAGATGGTGGTTAAGCGCAACGATGAGGTTTCGGTGGAGGATGTTGTAGCACTTAATCCGAGTAGGATCGTCGTTTCTCCTGGCCCGTGTACACCCAAAGAGGCCGGTATTAGCGTTGATCTGATCAGTGAATTGGGTGGACGCATGCCCATTCTGGGTGTGTGTCTTGGTCATCAGTCGATTGGTGCGGCGTATGGCGGCACGGTTGAGCGTGCGGCGCAGGTTATGCATGGCAAGCTCTCTGAAATTCACCATAGTGGAGTGGGGGTCTTCACTGATCTGCCCTCGCCCTTTCCAGCGACGCGTTACCACTCATTAATTGTGCGGCGCGATGATCTGCCTGACTGTCTTGAGGTGACGGCGTGGACGGAGGATGGCATCATTATGGGATTGCGCCATCGTGATTTGCCCGTCGAGGGTGTCCAGTTTCATCCAGAATCGATCATGACGGAGGTTGGTAAATCGTTGTTGCGGAATTTTCTGGCGGCTCGTTATTAGCATCTAACAGTGCATGGAGATCTCTCATTATGGCTATTCGTGATGATATTATTCGGTTGACGCGGGGGAATGATCTCTCACATGACCAGGCCGTTGCCGCGATGGAAGAGATTATGATCGGTGTGGCAACTCCATCACAGATTGCAGCATTTCTCACCGCGCTGCACCTCAAGAGCGAAACCGAGACCGAGATCGCTGGTATGGCTCAGGTCATGCGCGAGAAGGCCACCCCTGTTGCGTATGATGGGCCGGTGCTTGATACATGTGGAACAGGTGGCGATGCCTCGGGGACATTCAACATCTCGACGGCGGCAGCGTTCGTGGCGGCGGGTGCGGGGGCGACAGTAGCCAAACATGGCAACCGGGCGATGTCGAGTGCCTGTGGTTCAGCGGATGTATTGGAAGGTCTGGGTGTCAATATCGAGTTAGATGCCGATGGTGTGACACGTTGTTTACAGGAGGCTGGGATGGGTTTTATGTTTGCGCCAAAGTTTCATCCGGCCATGCGCTTTGCTGGACCAGTACGCCGTGAGATTGGTATTCGCACGGTGTTTAATGTCCTTGGTCCATTGACCAATCCGGCGCGTGCACGGCACCAGGTGCTGGGGGTAGCGAATGCCCATCTGGCCGAGAAGCTAGCCCGTGCCCTCGCGCAACTTGATACGGCCCATGCCTTGGTCGTGCATGGCGATGGTGGGTTGGACGAAATGGCGCTAAGTGGTCCCAACATAGTGTTTGACGTCCGTGATGGTCGTGTGTCACGCATGAGCGATATACGTGCCGAGCATCTGGGGTTGACATCAGCGCCCAAGGATGCGGTGCTGGGTGGCACTGTGGCCGAAAACGTAGCGATTGTACAGGCGATTCTCGATGGCCGCGAGACCGGACCTAAGCGTGATATTGTGCTGCTCAATAGTGCAGCGGCACTTGTGGCGGCTGACCATGCGAGCGATCTCCAGGAAGGTCTGGAACTCGCACGGTCGAGTCTGGACGAGGGCAAGGCACGTGCACGGCTGGAGCAGATGATCGTGTCGAGTAATGGAGCGCAGTCAGTCGGTGCATAATCAAAGTGTTGGGGTGTATGTGTTTTGGTTGGGCGCGGGATTAAAGCCCCGCGCTAATGACTCCTCTATCTCGTGGTTTCGTGCCTAAATACGGGCTATGTAATGTGAGATGAGCAAGGTATGAACCATCTTGATGAGGATATGGGTGCCTATCTGGAGCGAATTGTGCGACGGGCCAGGTGAAACTCGAAATTACCAATGGCATATCGACGTGGCGCTTGTTGCCCACACTACGAGCGCAAAAGCTCATCGACCGCGTATGTGCGACGATTGAGCCAATACCTGATAGCGATAGATCTTATAGTTGTGGGTGTTATCATCTGGCAGATGTACAATTAAAATTTTCCGATGGATCGTTCAAACGGCCAGACATTGCGATCTTCTGCGTAGAGCCACCAGATATCGATGAGTCGTGGGAACAAGTTCCCGAGGCAGTGATAGAGGTTATCAACCCCAACTACGAAGAAAAAGATATGAGCATTAACCCACCCTGGTACCTTGCTCAAGGGGTACGTGATGTGCTGATTGTTGATCTCCGAGCAGAACAGGTTACCCACTGGCGACATGCCGCTGCCGTTACTACTCATACGATGCCCTATGATGTTAATCTGTTGTGTGGCTGTCGGGTCACCATCTGAATCTTATGAGACTGCTTGCGTACGTTCTACAGATGTGTTTGTATTCAGTGTTTCGACAGATGTTTGTGTATATGCCTGATAGGATAGTTTGGGGAGCAGTAGCACCAGTAAACCCCAGCACAAAGGCACAACCAGCCAGGTTTCCCATGGAAAGTCAGCGCTTTGTAATGTGAGAAGTCGTAGCCAGCCTCCCTGTACCGACCAGATCAGTGCTAACCAGTGACTTGCCATGAGTGCCAGCAGACCAGCCAGTAATGCCCCGCGTTGCCAGCCGACCAGGATCGGCCAGAGCACTGTGGCGATTACCACCTCAAGGTAGATCAGTCCCCATCCAACAGGGCGCCCCCAGTAGAACAACATAAACGCCAGCGCGAAAACAACATGAAACGTAAGTTGAATGCGCCATGCACGCCAGATCGTGATCGCCAGAAAGAGTCCCCACAGCGCCAGAGCACCCAACTGTGCGAATTCGACGGATATACCAGCGTTGAGTAACCCCTGAAGTGCTGTTCGATTCCAGATACTCATCGGGGTTTGTTCGGCGAGGGGTAGGCCAAACCATTGATAGTCAACAATATTCCGAAGATAATGCAGTGTCTCGATCTGCAATTCTGGTCCCCATCGATAGACCTCGATGCCGATGAGGAGCAAGACACCGAGTGCGGCAATGCTCAATGTTCGGAATATGGAAAATCGTCCAGAGGGATGGCTAAGGAGTGCAAGCAGACCAAGACTGACAAAGAAAAGCGCATAAAATGGCTTAATCAATACCACCAGTGCAATGAGTGGTGCAGCCCAGAGACCGCGTTGTTGCCAAAGCAACCAAGCCGCTGCAAGCGTGAGTCCGAGTAAGCCAATTTCGACATTCGCCCCCAGAAACGATGACAGTACATCCCACGAACCGACGATTAGCAGTACCCACCAACCGTTTGTGGTGGTGCTTCGTACCCAGAACCACCCGAAACCATAGACAGCACCTAGCAACAGGAGAACAAAGATAAACGCATGTATATGAAGTTGTGCAATGAGCAGTGCTAGGGTTGGTGGGTACACATACGGTCCGAAGTTGTCATCAAGCATCTCGGCTGGATTGGATACTGTACCATTGAGAAACTCGTGCTCGATCTGATGATAGCTTTGCCAGATGGCGCGGCTTTGTTCGATAGTGAAGTAAGGGCTTTCACCGCGTTGGATCGCCTCAACAGCACGCAGGTAGCTGCCAAAATCAACTGGCAATTGACCTGACGCGATAAGATCGACCAGGAAAAGGGTAGAAAGCAAAAACCAGAGCCCGGCAAGCAGCCAGGGAAATGGGTGCCAGAGTCTTTGGAGAGTGTGGCGCATATCTTATCTGCTCCTCTCGATAAGGCTATGTGGATCTGTTTGTTCATGTTTATACGCGTGACGGATAGCTATGTGGATGTGCAAGCCGTGCATTCACCCAACGCAAGATCGTGTATTATGGCCACATCATAGATTATGTGTTTGGTGATGTTTGCCATGTTTGCATCGTGCTCCAGATGGGCTACCCATATTCGATTCGTTCACCCCGTAGTACTGGCTTGGCTGGTGAGTGTCAGTGCGCTTGGCGCTGCCCTGTATCTGCGGGTACATGCCGCCCCAACCTGGAGTGTCGTTGGTTGGCTCGTAGCGACGCTTGCTTTTGTCGTTGGTTGCTGGCTGCTGGACCGCCGGAGCATGTTTCAATCACCTACCATCAATTGGACCCTCATCGACACTCTGACACTGGTTGGCGTCGTATTACTGGGAATGGCATTACGGGTGGTGCAACTTGAGCAGGCCCCACTCACGATGCTTGGTGACGAGGGCGCGATGGGGACCGAAGCGTTACGGGTTTTATCGGGCGAGGCGGTTGACCCATTTGCTACCGGCTGGCTTTCGCATCCTGCCCTATGGTTTTTCTTGCAGGCCGGGAGCTTACAACTCTTTGGGGATAATCTGTACGGTTTGCGGATGCTTTCGGCCATTATCGGGACGGCCTCGCTTGGCACCACGTTTGTGATGGCGCGTCTCCTGTATGGCTGGCGTGTCGCAGCGATGACGGCGTTGCTGCTGGCGACCTATCATTTCCACATCCATTTTAGCCGTGTCGGTCTGAACAATATTGGTGATCCGTTCTTTGGGACGCTCCTTGTATTACTGCTGGCGGTGGGCTGGCGCACAGAGAGTCATGTTGCTTTGGGTATGGCTGGGGTGACGCTCGGTTTCGCACAGTATTTTTATCATGGAACACGCCTGTTCTTTGTGATTATTGTACTGCTTGGATTGATTGGGTTGGTTAAACTGGCCACGAGTGAGAGACATAAGGTTGATATGGCTGTCGTCCCAGCGTTATTGGTGATCGCTGGGGCGTGTGTGGTACTTGCCCCTCTGATCCAGACCTATGTGCAACAACCAGATATGGCTGTGTTGCGGTTTGTTCAGGAGGGTGTAACATGGGAGTGGTTACAGGAAAAATCATTGGTAACCGGTCAATCTGTCCCCACTATCGTGCTCGATCAATTGCAGCGTGGTGTGTTGGCATTCCACAGCTATGTCGATGCCTATGGTTTTTACGACGAGCGGCGGCCCTTGTTGTGGGGCATGGGCGCGGCGCTCATGCCCCTCGGCTTCTTGCTGGCATGCTTTCGTGTGCGCGAGTGGCCCTATCAGGTGCTGGTGATCTGGTTTGTGGCCGGTATCGTACTCGGTGGCGCTATCTGGATCATTACACCGGGGAGCCCGCGCTATGTCACCCTGACACCGGTGGTATGTATCTTTGTGGCGTTGGCGCTCGATGCACTACTACGTGAGTTGCCACATGCACTGCCAGTTTCTCCCGCCGCGTCACGTGCAGGTGTGGTAGTGGCACTCGGCTTCATGATGCTGGCCAGTCCGGCCAGTTATTTTGTGCAGTTTCTGCCACGCGAACAGATTGGTGGTGAGATCACGCACACGGGCAATGCGCTGGCACGCTATGTGCAGCAACAACCTGCGGATGCGCGGGTATGGGTTCTGGGCAGGTGGCAGCTAGACTCGGGGAGTGCGTCGCTGGTGACATTTCTCGCACGCGATCAGGATGTTGTGTTTATCAACGACCCGATGGAGGACCCCGAGTCGCTGGCACCTTTTCTCGATCGCCCAACGGTGTATCTGGCGACTCCAGAACGGCGGGGGGAACTTGAGATGATCGAACAGGTGTTTCCCGGTGGTGCAACAATCGAGTTAGTCTGGTTGTCTAATCCAAAGACGCTCCTTTATGGGTACAAGTTAGCACAATTTCCGTAAACAGAGGTACACTATAATGAGTTTACTTGGCAATATTATCTGGTTGATTTTTGGTGGCCTAATTGTTGGTTTGGGATACATTCTTGGTGGTTTGGTTATCTGTTTAACGATTATTGGAATTCCTTTTGGTTTGCAAGCAATGAAACTTGGTGTTGCGACGCTCACACCGTTCGGTAAGGAAGTCGTCGAGGAACCAGACTCCGAGAGCCCGCTGCGCTTGCTGTTCAACATTATCTGGATTTTCCTGTTTGGCTGGGAGATTACGGTTGCACATCTGCTTGCTGCCTTGATCCTTGCGATCACGATTGTTGGTTTGCCCTTTGCCAAGCAGCACCTTAAGCTGATGCCGTTGTCGTTGCTGCCGTTCGGGCGTGATCTGCGCTAATCACTGCGGTTTCTGTTGCTCCTATTGATGGGTCTATTGGTTGACATGCCGATAGACCCTCTTTGCCGTATGGGTGCACTGCTTCCCGTTGGCAGAGATGGTTCTGCCTCTAAACGTGAACTGTCCATACATGTTATCAATTCAGCCGCAACCCACCCATCCGGATCGCTTTGTACTTTGAGCCAATCGCCTTGCTCAGAGAGAGCAAGCGGCACAAATGTGGTGTTTGGCGGTAGTGATGAGATGACTGCCGCCGACCCTGCGCCCTCTCGTACATTCACAGAACCATCAGCGACGATTGCACAACGTGTATCTGGTGGAATGGGTGGTACGGGAGGGCGTTGGACATTGGAAGAGCTATGGCCAGAAGAGCTAGGACGTAACTCTGTACTTTACTCAGAGAGTCAACTGTATTGGATCACTGCTGGGCTCATGGAGTCATCAGTAGCATTGAGGAGATCAAAGAGATGGGGAGCTACTTGTCCTATAGTTTGGATCGGTCGTATCGTGAAATTGTCTTCTTTGATACGCTGCTTCAGTACATGAAGAAAGGGCTCAAGACGTTGTTGTTCTGAGCGTGGCCGTGGCGTGTGAATGTCGTGTCGTAATTGGTCTGCGGTTGTGAATAATTTCTGTGCCTGGTGGTAATGATGATACATCACCTCAATGACTGCAACTCCCTCTATAATCCAGATCATTCCTAATCTATCGTTCTGGTCTTGTCGAATTTGCAGACTTTCATAAAAACACATACGGGCTTGTGCAAGATTGCCCACACCGATTTCGACATACCCTAATTCTTCCAGTGCTGCAGCAAGAAAAAGTGGTTCATTCAGCTCACGCCATACATGTAGACATTGGTTAAGCAGATGCCTGGCTTTTTGGTAGTTTTTGAGATCTTTGGCAATACTGCCCAGGCTTAATAGTGCACTGGCACAACCTTCTGGATTTGCAAAGTCTGTGTAGATCGATAAACATTGTTCAAACATGGCTTGGGCTTGCTCATATTCGGCATTGTCGTGTAACAGATGTCCAAGGTTAAAAAGACATGCTCCGGTAGCCTTTTGATCTTCTAATTGTTTGAATAAACATATACTGTGTTCAAAATATTCCGTAGCCTGCTGATTATGGCCAAGAAGTTGTCCTATACTGCCAAGGGTGTTCATCGTAGCAGCGATACCACGTATATCTTCAATTTGTTGATAGATCGTCAATGCAGTGGGCAGGTAAATGCGGGCTTGTTCATAGTTGTCTTGTTTGTAGGCAAAACACCCAGCAGCTCTTTGCATACGTCCATAAGTTGTACTCAATGTCGGCTGATACGGACTCCTTAATATCCGCTCAACCCGATACCGCCCTTCGGGAATATGCCCCCGCACATACCAGTAGTACCATAATGTTGAACAAAGTTCATATGCCAGGGAAGTGTCATGGATGAGTGCCCACTCTAAAGCCGTACGCGTATTTGTATATTCTTGCACAACGATAGTGAGAGCAAACTGATCTGTTGTCTGATCTTTGTTCATATCAATATGTTCGAGCAATTGTAAGTAGTATTGTGCATGCCGATGGTGATAGAAATACCAATCTTGTTGTTTATGCAAATGATTTGCAGCATAACTACGTATGGTGGCAAGCAGTTTATACCGCATTGTTCCCTCGATTGTTATTGATGATTGAGTCCAGGAATGGCTGACCAGTGTTTGTATCTGATTGAGAAAGTTGGTGTACTCTGTGGAACCATTACTGATTTGAGCCGATACCATCCAGGCGGCCTCAAGCGACCAGTCACCTGCGAAAACCGATAAACGAGCAAGTAGTTGTTGGGCAGATATATTCAGTAATTGATAATTTGCATCAAAAGTTGCTTGTAGCACATATGTGTCTTTGGGGAGGTTCGTAGATGAAGTAGAGTGTAAGAGGATTTGAGCATCAATATGGTCTGGAATCATCTGTGGTGAGAGCGTATTACTCCACGCTGCCGCTAGCTCCAGCGCGAGTGGCAACCCATCCAGACGCTGACAGATGGTCAGAATAGTTCTGGCGTTGTCTTTGTTGAATGTAAACTGTGGATTGATTGCCTGTGCACGTGCTACAAAAAGTTGGAGAGCAGGAGGTGGGTTGTGTATCATGTCGGTTGTCAGTTAATCCGACAAAGATAGTGATAATGGTGGTACGGTGAAGATATGTTCACTAGAGATGCCCAGACAGACGCGACTGGTGATTAAGAATTTTATCTGTGCCGCGTGGGATAAGATCTTGGTTAGTACAGATGAAGCAGTGTGCAATTGTTCGAAGTTATCCAGAACCAGCAACATCTGTCGCTCACATAACGACATACATAAGGCATCCAGGATGTTTGGGTGTGCAGAAGTGTCAATATCAAGCGTGGTTACCAGTTGAATAGCAAGGCTGGTTTTCCCAACTCCTGGAGGGCCCGTAAGTGTGAGGAGGCGGACATCGGTACGCATGAGGATTGCTGACAATGTTTTTGTCACATCTTCATGTCCAATGAGCGGGGTAGTAAGGTGTGGGGCCCAACCAGAGATATTCACATCGTTAGGTAAGGTGTTTGGTGATGGTGTTATGCTGGTAGTGTAGGAATGGGCCAAAGATAAAAACTCATTGTGATCGGCCGATGATATCTGCAAGGATTGGGCGAGGCGTTTGGCCATGTGCGATGATGGCCGACATGCGTCTGACTCAATCTTCTGAATAGTCACACAAGCACACCCAGTGTGGTATGCTAGTTCTTGTTGTGTCAGACCTAGTTCCATACGCCTTTGTCTGACCCAGCATCCAAATGAGATGGTGTTACGCATAGCTCGCTCCTATTTAGATGTATCGTAGATGAGTGTTGTTGGTGAAGTCACAAGCTTAAGTAATGTAATTGTATCATCTTTATACAGAAACATAACAGAATATACACGTATGAGGCGAGAAAATAATAATATTGAGATTTTATATGATCAATGTGTGAGATCATGATGTGATTTTACTACCTGGGTTTATTAAGAATCTGATAGAGAACCATATCCTCGCGGCGCGCTATTTAACATGTTCTTCATTAAAATTGTATACTTTTGTATACATAACTGTGTACATCTACACCTTCTCTGTTACAGCATTTCCTGCTAGACTCTCTTTGTCTATAGACATTCCGTTACACTCATTTCATTTGATAGCTAGCTCAAGACCAAGTAGTCATGGGGTGTGACGCCCAATGGAACGAAAAGGTACGCTAAGCAGCTTCCCGATCCACACGCGTTCCCGCCTATGCCGTCGTGGTGACCTTGAGTGTGCTCAACCGCTTAGGCGCACTATATGTGCGTGCAGCGAAGAGTACGCTATCACAGACGACGGATAGCACTAAGCCGTGGGGTATCGGGTACGCTGTCATCATCAAGCTGGTCTCAAGTGGCACCAGGTCCCCATCCTGCCGTTCGCTGGTGAAGCCAAAGGGAGCGGTGCTGCCTCCCCCCACACCTGGGGGGACTACAGGGGGGACGGGCACGCCCCACGGGTCGTAGCTCGTCGTGGATTGCACGGCCCCTGCGCCATCGAGCACGGCGCGGACAGAGCCCAGCCCATCGTGCTGGTACCAGGTGTCGTCGCTGCTCTTGATTCGTGCCAGCCCATAGATTGCGTTTGTGGTGCCGTCATTGAGGGATCTACACCAGTAACAACCTGAGCCTCTCTTGCAAGAATACATATCTTCTATCAGATAAGAAAAACCTGTTAAGCGTCAAATATTTAGTCCTTTGCACATGATATAGAAACAGTTATCTTTATTCACTCTTTTGGTAGGAACTATAGTGTGCTATTGGACTGACAGCATCTACATTTTCGCAAAAGAAATACTGCCGCAAGACCCAGAGAACCCCCATATACTACACCTGGAAGTAAAATATCCAGCAAAAGTATAAGACTGGTACCTACTCCACCAAAAGTCTGTATATGAATCACACTTGTGATCCACTGTATGAGGAGCGCACCAGTGAATGCGAGTGGATGAACGCCTAACCACAATGTAGATTGTGATATGTAATGACGCAGCACCAACCATTCAAGTATACCTATACCAAAACTTGCAGGTAGGCATGCTGCAAACAACGATAGTGTACTTACAGGCAATGGAACTGTGTAAGCACAAAGCCAAAAGGTAACCCACCCTACAATATTGGTGAGTATCCACCATGGACTCCACCACACAACCCACGGAAAATATCCAGCACGCAATACAATCCATTGGAAAGTACTAATTCCACCCCAAATTGTGGCGTGAAATACCCCGAAATCAAGTAGATTAGTTGGAAAAACAGATTTAGTTGTAGAGTCATAATCGATAGTTGCGAACGCACTTGTGGCTAGCAGCAGAAAACAGATTGCCCATCCGATACTATATGTGAGAACCCATACTAACCATAAGAGAACCTCTTTAGGTTGTTGAAACATATAATCTTCCTGACATTAGTAAACATGTGACTAGTTTCTCTTGCTACTCAAAGACAAGAACTGATCTACACATAGGGATAAGGATTATAATTTATATAATCCCTATCCTTATGTCTAATGTAAAACTATACTTCATTCATTATCTTCGTTTGATCCAAGACCTACACGCTCAAGAATATTATTCACATTTTCTATAACCTCAGCAATGGTGTCTGCCAAATTCTCAGCTTGTATGTTAAGAGGACGAGTAGGATCACGACCCCAACCAGGCACACTTCGCGGATGATTAATATCAGTAGATAATCCGGCAGACTCCAAAACTCCACTAACTAATGAGTTACTGTTGCGATAGTAGGGATGATAAGGATAATTACCAGAGTCAATCATCAAGGCATATGGAAACATAGCACTTGTATAATCGCTACACGGTCTATCATCATCAACTAAAATAACCTTTGGACCAGTATGAAATGCCATTTCCTCGACTCCAATATCTGAGCCAGCAATGCTTCCAGGACGAACATTAATTTTTCCCCAAGGATGCTTCGAACTATCCACAAGTCCTTCCGTTCTTTCTTGTACAGAGAGCTGTTCGTCGGGGATTTCAGGACCACCACTAATAATGGTTAATGATACCCCATCACAAGGTCTATATGGAACACCTTCTTGAGGTTTTGGGCAAGAACATCCACTACAATCATCAAGGAAGAGATCAATGTGGTACTGATTAACAAAAGCTGGTTGATATGAGAGAAAAATAAGGCACTCGCCTGAAGGATCTTTCAACAATACCGGATTGCTATAGGCGTACTGATACGGGTGCAAGCTGTAGGGCTGCGTGTCAAACCCGGCAAAGGGGTCACGACTGGTAAAGGTACCCGTGCTAGGATGATACCAGCGTGCTCGGAGATGCACCAGGTCGCCGTCGTGCAACTCCCCCGTAAAGCCAAAGGGAGCGGGACTGCCTCCCCCCACAC